>CBINHN010000022.1:0-103098 GCA_966250485.1 uncultured Sorangium sp.
GACGTCGCAGCGAGCGCGCCTGACGTCGCAGCGAGCGCGCCTGACGTCGCAGCGAGCGACGTCGCAGCGAGCGCACCCGCGGAGGTGAGCGCGCCAGAGCCGGTAATGCCCGCGGAGCGGCGTGATAACTCCCCGGGATTATTTGGCCCGTTCCGCATCGGTCCGCTGGTGGGCGTCGGCCTGCCCAATCTGCTGAGCTTCGGCGGAACTCTGAAGCTGACGCGCTTCTTCGGTGCCGGTCTAAACTTCGGTCTGATCCCCACGCTCAAGATCTCCTACTACGGTGACGCAACGCTCGCGTACAAGGAGGTCGACATCTACGGCCGCATCTACCCCTTCGGTGGCGCGTTCTTCCTCGGCGCCGGCGTCGGCTACGAAACCGTGCGCGGCACGCTGGCGGATCATGTCGACACCTCCGCCTACGCCCAGCAGTTTCCCGGAGCCAACATTCCGAGCGCCGTCGACTACGACGGGCGCGCCTCCGTTCGAACGCTGGTGCTGACGCCGCAGATTGGCTTCTTGTCCATGATCGGCTCCTTCTTCTGCATCGGGCTGGACATCGGCGCGCAGATCCCGCTCGCTCCGAGCGAGGTCGAGTTCGAGCGCAACATCTCGAACCTACCGTCAGCGATTCGGGATGAAGTGGAGCGGCAATACCTGACGCCCAATGACCAAAAGGTCAAAGACACCCTCGACCGGATCGGTCGCACGCCGCTGCCGACCGTCAATTTGAGGGTCGGCTTTCTGCTGTGACGTCAGCTCTTAGCTGATCAGCGCGGCGGCAGCTGGCGCAGCACGGCTTCCATGTGTCGCCCGGAGTTCAGAGTGAAGTGGGCGTAGCCCGGGCGCTCACCCACCGGCGCCTTGTATCCTTCGGCCGCTAGGTCGCGCGGGTTCGCGTCTTCGTCACCGCTCGCTGCCCGTTGGGAGAGGCTGACCTCGATCGAGATGCGCTCGACCCCTTCGGTCATGGTGCGCGCGTCGAGCGAAAACTTGCGCGGGCGCAGCAAGAACACGGCGTGGTCGATCATCCGCCGCAGCGCGGGCGGCACGCTGACGTCCGGATCGAACTCCACCTTTTCGACGCGGCCATCGGCGCCGATCGTAAATTCTACGATCGCCTTTCCCGCGGGACCCAGCGCTAGCTCCGACCAGGTCGCGTCACGGTGACCGCCCTCCGGGAGCGCCCACGCGAACGCCTTGGCGAAGTGCTGCACGCCTACCGGTAATCCTACGGCTCCGAGCGAACCCGCGGGGGCTTGCGCGCTCGAGCTCGCGGCGGCGGAGGGCGCGCTCTCGACGTGCGCGCTGCGAGCCTCGTTGCCACGGCGCGCCGCCGCGCTCGCCGAGCGGCTCGCTGCCGAGGCGGTGCGCGCCGGGCGCGGGCTCTGCGTAGCGCGCGGCACCGGGCGACGCTCGCTGACCTCCGCGCTGGACGGCGCTTCTTGGGTCGTGGCTGAGCGAGGCGGCGCCGGTTCCTCCACGCGCGCGCCTTCGCCCGCTGGGCGCGCGGCAGCTGGAGCGATGGGCGTCGCGGGCTCGATGCCGACCTCGACGCTCTCGGTCGCCCACGAGCTCACGAACCGTGTAGCGGCTGCCGAGGGCGCCGTGCTCAGCGGTAGCAACGTCAGCAGCAGCAGCGCGTGCAGCAACGCGGAGCCGAGCAGCGCCTTCAGCGGGAGAGGGTCAGCGGTGAGCACGGCTTGGGATCATGGGCTCCGACACTGCTCGTCGGCGCGAGTTCCGAGCGCCGTCTTCGCGCTCGCGAGTTCGACGCTAACCCCTCAATATGAACCAGCTTTGGCCGCTGAGCGAGCGTGAGCGTCAGGTCGGCCGCGGCGCGGCGTCGAGCACGGTTCGGATCTTGGCCAGCAGCAGCCCCGGCATCAGCGGCTTTTGTACGAAGGCGAGCTCGGAGCTCAACACTCCGTGATGCACGATGGCGTCGTCGGTGTAGCCCGACATGAACAGCACCTTCATGCCTGGCCGCAGCGGCGTCAGGCGCTGCCACAGCTGACGCCCGCTCATGCGCGGCATGACCACGTCGGTCAGCAGCAGGTGAATCGTGCCCTGGTATTGCTCGCAAATCAGCAGCGCGTCCCCGCCCGTCGCGGCCTCCAGCACGTGATAGCCGTTTCGGCGTAGCACCGTGCAGGCCAAATGGCGCACCTGCTCGTCGTCCTCGACGAGTAAGATCGTCTCCAGCCCGCGCAACGTCGCGGGCGGCGCGATGCTGTCCTCGATGCTCGCGGCTCGGCGATCCACCCTCGGCAGGTACACCTTGAACGTGCTGCCCTCGCCGGGCTCGCTGTACACCCACACCGTGCCGCCGCTCTGCTTGACGATGCCGAACACGGTGGAGAGCCCGAGCCCGGTGCCTTTGCCCAACTCCTTGGTGGTGAAGAAGGGCTCGAAGATGCGCGCGCGCGTCGCGCGATCCATGCCCACGCCGTTGTCGCTCACGCTGAGCATCACGTACGGGCCGGGCTCTACGCCGAGGTGCTCGGCGGCGTAATCATGGTCGAGCATCACGTCGGCTGTCTCGATGGTGAGCTTGCCGCCGCGCGGCATCGCGTCGCGCGCGTTCACGATCAGATTCAGCAGCACCTGCTCGATCTGACCGGGGTCGACGAACACGGTGCCCAAGCTCGGCGCGGGCAGCAGCAAGAGCTCGATGTCCTCTCCGATGATGCGCTGGAGCATCTTCGTCATGCCCGTGACGGCATCGTTGAGGTTGACGAGCTTCGGTTGCAGCACCTGCTGGCGGCTGAAGGCGAGCAGCTGACGGGTGAGATCGTTGGCGCGCCGCCCCGCGCGCGCGACCTGCTCCAAATCCGCGCGCATGGGATCCGCGGGCTCCAGATCCTCCAGCAGCATTTCGACGTAGCTGAGGATCACGGACAACAGGTTGTTGAAATCGTGAGCGATGCTGCCGGCCAAGGTGCCGACGGCTTCCATCTTTTGCGATTGCCGCAGCTGCTCCTCGGCTTCGCGCAGGGCGGCCTCGGCGCGTTCGCGGTTGGCGGACTCCTCCTCGGCCGCGGCGCTCGCGAGCTCGCCGACCTTCTCGGCGCGCTTGCGCTCCGAGAGATCGAGCACGAAGGCGATGTAGCGCCGGCCGTCGAGCATCGCGGCGCCGATCAACACCGGGGCCCTCACCCCATCGCGGCGCAGGTACTCTTTCTCGCGCGGCCGCGCCACGCCGGTGCTGTTCAGCTCGTGCAGCGCCTCGTCGTCCGCGGCGCGCCACTCGGGCGGCGTGAGGTCCGGCCAGCGCAGCGGTCCGCGCTCGAGCTCCGCGCGCGTGAAGCCGACGATGCGCAGGAAAGCGTCGTTCGCCTCGTGCACGGCGCCGAGCGTGTCGGCGATGATGATGCCGATGATGCCGGACTCGGAGAGATGGCGGAAGCGCGCCTCGCTCACCAGCAGCGCTTCGGCGGCGCGGCGGCGCTCGGTGATGTCGCGGATGTACGCGGTGAACATCGGCTGCCCGCCGCTGTCCGTGGAGACCACGGTGAGCTCGGCCGGGAACTCGCTGCCGTCGGCGCGCATGGCGTCGATCTCGACGCGCCGGCCCAGGATGCGGGTCTCACCGGTCGAGAGATAGCGCCGCAGCCCTTGCAGGTGGCGCTCGCGCAGTGACGGCGGGACCAACAGATCGACCAGCGGCTTGCCCAGCACCTGCGCGCGCGAATAGCCGAACGTGCGCTCCGCCGCGGGGTTGAACTCGCCGATGCGGCCCTCGTGGTCCATCGTGACGATGCAGTCGAGCGCCGCTTGCAGGATCGCGCCCTTGCGCGCGTCGCTCTCCCGTAGCGCGGACGCCGCCTTGCGCTCCTGGGTCTGATCGCGAAATACGAGCACCACGCCGCGCAGCGCGCCTTGCCCATCGCGAATGGGCGCCGCGCTGTCTGCGATGGGCCGCGAGGTCCCGTTTCTGCAGACGAGCAGCGTGTGCTCGCCGAGCGCCACCACGCGCTGCTCGCGCAGCACGCGCTCGGCGGGGTTCTCCAGCGCCTGGCCCGTCTGCTCGTCGATGATTCGGAAGACCTCGGCCAGCGGCTCGTTGCGCGCTTGCTCCAGGGTCCAGCCAGTCAGGCTCTCCGCGATCGGGTTCATGCGCGTGACGCGCTGCTCGGTGTCGCAGGCGATCACTGCGTCCCCGATGCTGTCGAGCGTGATGGCGAGGCTCTCTTCGCTCTCGCGCAGCGCCTGCTCCGCGCGTTCACGCTCTCGGATCTCGGCCTCGAGCGAGCGCGCGGCGCGGCGCAGCTCCTCCGTGCGGTCCTGCACGCGCTGGTCGAGCTCACGGTTCGACTCTTGCAGGAGCTGCGACTGCGCTTGGATGCGCTCGGCCATGGCGTTGAAGTGCGACGCCAGCTCCCCGAGCTCATCGCTTCCGGAGCTGCCGACGCGCGCGCCGAGATCGCCGCGCGCCAGCGCTTCGGTGGCGGCGGTGAGCGCGCGGATCGGCCGCAAAATCAGCGCGCCGACGGCGACCCCGGCGACCAGCGCGAGCGCGATGATGATCGCGGCGAAGGTGAGCTTGCTGCGCGTCACGCGCGGCAAATCCGCGTGCAGCACGGCCTCCGGCATCAGGTAGAACACCGTCCACGGCAGCGTCTGCAGCCGCCGCGCGACGCCGAAGCTCCAGGCGTGATTCGCCGTGGCGTAGCAATGGAAAGCGACGTTGTCCGGGCTCTTGGCGCGCGCGCGCTCGAACAGCTCCGCGAACGGTCGCACGTCGCTCAGCAGCTCTCGCGTGCGCTCCCCGAAGCGCTGCTCGCTGCTCATCTCCTCGATGCTCGTCGGGTCGAGCGTGCCGCTGGGACGGAACAGCTGGACCTCCCCCAGCGTGTGCGCGATGCGAACGCCGTGCTCGTCCAGCACCACGGCGAAGCTGCTGCTGCCCGCGAGCGCGCTGGACGTGCGCGCCAGGGACCACAGCGAGCGCGCCTTGACCCACAGCGCGACCAGACCCAAAAGCTGGTTTTGGGCGCCCCGGACCGGGGCCAGGTAGGCGATCGTTGGCAGCCGACCGACCTCCGGCTCGGCCAGGTGCAGGTCGGAAATCAAGCGGCGTCCGGCCAGCGCGTCCCGCACGTAGCCGCGGAGAGCCAGGCTCTTGCCGATCAGCGGTTCCTCGCTCGCGAGCAAGACGCTGCCATCCAGATCGATGAGCCCCACACCTCTGACCGCGTCGTCGCTCGCCGAGTACAGCTTGAGCAACGCGCGCAGCGCGCGCGTCTCAGCCTCCGGGCGCGGCGCCGGCGCGCGCAGAAAATCGCCGAGCGCGGGCAACAGCGCGAGGCTCTCCGCCGAACGGCGATAACCGCTGTGGAATGCGTCGAGCTCGCTCGCGATTTGATCACCGCGCGCCGCGAGCAGCTCGGCCGCGTCCGCCGTGAGGCGCTGGCGAGTCTGCGCGAGGTCGAGGTACGCCGCGAGCGCGAGCGGGAGCGCCGAGGCGACAACCAATAAAATTGCGATTTTGAAGCGCAGCGGCCACTGCGAGACCCTGAGCCAACCGCTCATTTTCGCCGATCTCGCCGTGCGCGCGCGCGAAGGGCCCACTCCGTGCAGGGCAGTCAACGAGCTTCAGGCTAGGCAGCGGAGCGCGCGAGCGCAAGCCGCCCCACCGTCGGCTTGCGTATCGTCAGTGGTGCGGATTCCGCCGCTTGCGCGAGGAGACTCGCATCAGGGCAAGTTCGCGTCCATCCAGTCCAATCGCGCGATCAAGAAATCATGCATGATCCGCACTTGGCCTTCCCAGGTCGGCTCGGTTGGACCACCGGTGAAGCCGGTGGTCGACTTGATGATGCTCGACACCGGCCATTTGGCGAAGTCACGCACCACGGCGTTCTTCAGCGGCGCCGTCAGCGAGTTCATGCGCTCCTCGATGGCGGCTTGTGACAGCAGCGTCTGGCGCAGCTCCGTGTAGCGGGTCTTGACCTGCGCCATGAAGGCCGGGTCTTTCGACAAAATCGGGTACCAGTTGTTGACGTCGCGTGCGCCGCTGAAGCGCCAACCGGTGTCGCTCGCCATTTGCGGCACCGCGTTCTGCGCGCCCACGCCGCCGAGCGCGAAGTTGTAGTCCCACAGCGGGCCGGCCATCAGCTTGCCGTCGCGGTTCTTGTGGTAGTACGCGCTGCGCACGTAGGCGTCGACGTTGAAGGTGAGCTCGTTGATGATCAGGTAATCGACGAACGAGGGCACGTCGATGTACATCGAGTAGTCGCCGATCGGCGTCTGGTGCAGCGCGTCGTGGAAACTCTGCACGTATTGCGTGAGCCAGGTCTTCTGCGCGTCGTTCAGCGGATCCGGATCGACGACCTCGCAGTCGATCCAGCAGGTGCCGGCCGGCGTCATCATCCCGCCCGCTCCGCCGCCCCCGCCCCCGCCTGGGCGGCCACCGCCGAACATGAAACCTGGGATCGGATCCGCGCCGCTGCAAAGCAGCTTCGGCTCCTCCGCGGCGGCCTGATCGAATTTGAAAATGTAGCCGCCGCTGATGGCCGGCAACATCGTGTCGGCCTCCTTCAGCTGCTTCAGGTTGGTGCGGACCTTGTTGTTCTTGATCGTCTCGGACACCCAGTAGATGCCCTGGTAGTCAGCGTCGCTGATCGCGTGATCCTCGTAGTTCAGGTACACCTCTGCGAACGCGTTGCGCGGCGCGGAGAGCCCCATGTCGTGCCCCAGCGTGTAGGTGAACGGATTGCGGATCAACGTACGGTCGTAATAGGGAGGGATCAGCGCCCAGTCGGAGTCGGCCGGCATGCCCAGCACGGTGGCGTCGAGATCCTTGTTCGCGTTGTCCCACAGCTCGATCTTGTACGGCGTTTGCGGGAAGCTCTTCGATGACTGGCCGCGCACGTGATAACCGGCGCGCATCGCCAGCGTGGGCAGCGCGGCGAGCGAGGCCACGCCGTTGACCGGCTCGAAGATCATCACCGCCGCGTCGAAGTAGACCTCCTTGTCCGTCGGCTTGCCCTTGCCGTAGCCGTCGACGATCATGATCGGCAGATCCGAGGTCGCGTCGATGGTGCGCGCGATATAGAGCCCGGTGCTGACGCTGCCCGCGGGGGCCCCGGCGACGAACGCCTGTGCGCGCAGCTGCGTCGTCGTGCTGATCGCGACGGGTGTGCCCGCGTACAACGTGGAGGACGCCGTCGGCAGCGTGCCGTCCGTCGTGTAGCGGATTTCGGCGCCCGCGATGGTCGTGGACATGCCGATTTGCAATGGCTCTTTGAACGCCTGACTGGGCACGGTGAACGCGACGTCTCCCATCACGCTGGGCGTCACCGTCATCCCGCCCTCGCCGCCGCCTCCTCCTCCGGCTCCCGCCGCGGGGGCTCCGCCCATGGTCGCGCCGCCGCTACCCACTGGCGTCGAGCCACCGCTCGGGGTTCCGGCCATCGAGGTGCTGCCGGCAGCGGGTGAACCGCCAGCTGTAACGGGAGCGGAGCCGCCGCTGGGATTGCTCACGGAGCCGCCCATGCCTACCGGGGAGCCGGTGGTGCCGGCGCTGTTTCCGCCGCTGCCAGGCGTTGCGGAGCCGCCGCCCCCACCTTGGCTGCACGCCACGCAAACCGCGAACACGACGAGGGGGACTGAGCCGCCGAGTCCGGCGGAGAACGCTCTTGCAACCATGTTGGTATTTTTCGCTCCGAGTCGCTAATCCAAAGATATTGAGCTCGTCATTCTAACGAGACCATTCCGGCGCCAGCCAGGGCCGAGCACCGCATAGCAGAGTCTGCTGGGCACCAGCGGCGCCCCCGAATTTCTAATGTAACGACCAAGTCGACACAGCAGTCACAGTTTCCGTCCCTGCGCCCTTGCTGAAAACGGTTGGCATAAACATCCTCATTCATTGAGGGCTCAGGCCTGCCAGCACTTCATTATATCAGCAGGCGAAGTTTTTCTTGTCGCCATCCCTGACAGCCGTAAACGGCGTGGGATTTGCGCGGGCCTCCGGCTCGGCCCAGCGTTGCGGCCATTCGTCATGGATTTGCGACTGCTCTTCTCCACGTTTTTCGCCATCTTCCTCGCCGAACTCGGTGACAAAACGCAGCTCGCGACGCTCTCGCTGGCGGCGAGCTCCGCGTCGCGCTGGAGCGTCTTTTTCGGCTCGGCGCTGGCGTTGGTGGCGTCGAGCGCCGTCGCGGTTTTGGCCGGGCAGGTCGTCGCGCGGGCTTTACCGCCCGTCGTGCTTCAGCGCATCGCGGGGGTCGTCTTCATCCTGTTGGGTGCGTTTTATCTGTTCGGTGCGCGCAAGTGAGCTCGACCGAGCTCTCCGCGAGCGATGCGGGCGGCTGGGCGGCGCGCCTCGAAATCGAGGTCGTCGCCGAGGGGCGCCGCGCTCGCGTCCGCCGCGCCGAGCACCGGGGACCGCTGCGGATTCAACGCGCTTTTTATCCAGAAGGGGAGGCGCCGGCGCACCTCTATCTCCTTCATCCTCCCGGTGGTTTGGTGGGCGGCGATCGCCTGGAGATCGACGTCCAGGTTCGAGACGGCGCCAGTCTGCTGGTGACCACTCCGGCGGCGCAAAAGGTGTATCGCTCAGCGGCGCTGGCCAGCACGCAAGACGTGACCTTGCGTGTCGATGGCGGCGCGGCGCTGGAGTGGCTGCCCGCGGAGACCATCGTGTTCGACGGGGCTCGCGTTCGTCTGTCGACGCGCGTCGAGCTCGCGCGCAGCGCCACCTTCATCGGCTGGGACATTGGCTGCTTCGGACGACCTGCCAGCAACCTGCCCTTCGCGAGCGGCTTCGCGCGGCAGCATTTCGAGCTGCTCGTCGGCGGGCAGCCGAGGCTCAACGAGCGCGCGTTCGTCCGCGGCGGCTCCCCGGTGCTCGACGAAGCGTTCGGCTATGACGGCTTCACGAGCTATGGCTCGCTCTACGCCGTGCCGTGCGACGAGCGGCACGCCGCGGCGCAGGTGGACGCGCTGCGCGCGGCGCTGGCCGAGTGCGATGCTGCGCGCGAGCGCCGCGTCGGTGTCAGCGCGGTCGATGGCGTGCTCGTCGTGCGCGTGCTGGCCGGCAGCATCGAGGCAGCGCGCGAGCTGCTGCTCGCGGCGTGGTGCCAGCTGCGGCCCGCGGTTTTGGGAAGGCCCGCCGTCTTACCGCGCATCTGGGCGACGTAGGGGCCGCGCGGCGCCGACATTCCCCAGGTTTCTGGAATATTTCCGGGCGGCCTACTCGCAACGCGAGCGGCGTCCGGGGTTCGGCCGCCGACGTTTTCGGCTGGACTCGGCCACGGTCAGCGCCGTATCCGGGTGGTCTCACATGGAACTCTCGCCGCAGGAAAAGGACAAGCTCCTCATCTTTACTGCCGCGCTGCTGGCGGAGCGCCGCAAGGCGCGCGGCCTCAAGCTCAACTATCCCGAAGCCGTTGCCTTCATCAGCGCGGCGGTGCTCGAGGGGGCGCGCGACGGGCGCAGCGTGGCCGAGCTGATGTCGTACGGCACCACGCTGCTCGGCGCGGACGACGTCATGGACGGCGTCGCCGAGCTGATCCCGGAGGTCCAGGTCGAAGCGACGTTCCCCGATGGAACCAAGCTCGTCACCATTCACAATCCGATCCCGACGCGCGCAGCGCTGACGCCCGGAGAGCTGCTCGTCGACGACGGGCCCGATCACGTCATCAACGAGGGCCGCGCCACGATCAGCGTAGAGGTCGCGAACACGGGTGACCGCCCGGTGCAGGTGGGCTCGCACTATCACTTCTACGAGGTCAATCCCGCGCTGCGCTTCGATCGCGCTCGGACACGCGGCTATCGCTTGAACATCGCCGCGGGCACCGCCGTGCGCTTCGAGCCCGGTCAGACGCGCACCGTGGAGCTGTGCGCGTTCTCTGGCGACCGCACGGTTTATGGCTTTCGCGCCGAGATCATGGGGCCGCTCGACGCGCCCAACGGAGGCACCCCGTGAGCCGCATCTCGCGCCGCGCCTACGCGGAAATGTACGGCCCGACGCGCGGCGATCGCGTGCGCTTGGGGGACACCGCGCTCGTCATCGAGATCGAGCACGACCACACCATCTTCGGTGAAGAGGTGAAGTTCGGTGGCGGCAAGGTGATCCGCGACGGCATGGGCCAAAGCCAGTACCCCGCGCGCGACGTCGCCGATACCGTGATCACCAACGCGGTGATCCTGGACGCGAGCGGCATCATCAAGGCAGACATCGGCATCAAGAACGGGCGCATCGTCGGCATCGGTAACGCGGGCAACCCTGACGTGCAGCCCGGCGTGGACATCGTGATCGGCGCCGGCACCGAGATCATCGCCGGCGAGGGGATGATCGCCACGGCCGGCGCGATCGACTCGCACATCCACTTCATCTGCCCGCAGCAGTGTGAGGTCGCGCTGATGTCGGGGGTCACCACCATGATCGGCGGCGGCACCGGACCGGCCGCGGGCACCAACGCCACCACCTGCACGCCGGGCCCCTGGAACATCGCGCGCATGCTGCAGAGCCTGGAGGCGTTCCCGCTGAATTTCGGGCTGCTGGGCAAGGGCAACGTCAGCCTGCGCGAGCCCATCGCCGAGCAGATCGCGGCGGGCTGCATGGGCCTCAAGCTGCACGAGGATTGGGGCACGACCCCGGCGGCGATCGACAACTGCCTGACCGTCGCCGAGGAGCACGATGTTCAAGTCGCGATCCACACCGACACCTTGAACGAGTCCGGCTTCGTCGAAGACACGCTGGCCGCCTTCAAGGGCCGCGCCATCCACACCTATCACACCGAAGGGGCTGGCGGCGGGCACGCACCGGACATCATCAAGGCCTGCGGAGCGCCGAACGTGCTGCCGTCGTCCACGAACCCGACGCGCCCGTACACGGTCAACACCGTCGACGAGCACCTCGACATGTTGATGGTGTGCCACCATCTAGACCCCAGCATCGCTGAGGACGTCGCCTTCGCGGAGAGCCGCATTCGACGCGAGACCATCGCCGCCGAAGACATCCTGCACGATCTGGGCGCTTTCAGCATGATGTCCAGCGACTCCCAGGCAATGGGCCGCGTCGGTGAGGTCGTGGCCCGCACCTGGCAAACGGCGCACAAGATGAAGCAGCAACGCGGCGCGCTGCCGGAAGACTCCGCGCGCAACGACAACTTCCGCGCCAAGCGCTACATCGCGAAGTATACGGTGAACCCGGCGATCACCCACGGCATCAGCCATGAGGTGGGCTCCATCGCCGTCGGTAAGCTAGCCGACATCGTGCTCTACAAACCGGCATTTTTCGGGGTTAAGCCAGCGCTCGTGATCAAGGGCGGGCTGATCGCCGCCGCGGCGATGGGTGACGCGAACGCCTCGATCCCCACGCCGCAGCCGGTGCACTATCGGCCCATGTTCGCGGCGTTCGCGGGCGCCATGTCCGCGACCTCGCTGCTATTCGTATCGGAGCTCGCGCTGGAGCGCGGCGTAGCGGCCGAGCTCGGGCTCACTCGCCGGCTCTCCGCCGTGCGCGGCACGCGCAACATCGGCAAGCGCGACCTCGTGCACAACTCTTATCAACCGAACATCGAGGTCGACGCGGAGACGTACGAGGTGCGCGCGGACGGCCAGCTCTTGACGTGCGAGCCAGCCCGCGAGCTGCCGCTCGCCCAGCGCTATTTCCTATTTTAGCCACCATGAGCGAGCTCGAGCTGTTTCGTAGCGTTCTCGGCGCAGAGGAGCCCGGTGAGCCCGAGCTGGTGTTGACATTGGATCACCAGCAGCGGCGCCGGGCGCGGCTACGCGTGACGCTGCCGTCCGGTGAGGCCGTCGGCTTGGCGCTGCCGCGCGGGCTGTCCTTGAAAGACGGGGATCGCCTGCGCGCCGAGCTGAGCGGGCGCATCGCTCGCGTGCGCGCGGCGCCGGAGCACGTCTCGGTGGTGAGCTCTGCGGACTCGCATCTGTTGATGCGCGCCGCCTATCACCTCGGCAATCGCCACGTACCGCTGCGCGTCGAGCGCGAGCGCCTGATTTATCCGCACGATCACGTGCTGGATGGACTCTGTCGCGAGCTCGGCCTGGACGTCAGCGCGCTTTTGTTGCCGTTCGAGCCCGAGCCCGGCGGCTACGCGGGAGGCCACAGCCACGCGCGCTCACCGCTCGCGCCGGGCTGAGCCTGCCATGCGCTCGCAGTTGGAAATACCGCTCGCGACAGTGCCGCCCGAGCGGGCCTTCGCGGAGCTGTCGCCGCTCGCGCTGCTCTCCGCGCTGCGCTTGGGCAGCGCGGCGTTGCCCGTCGGTGCCTTCGCTTACTCGCAAGGCTTGGAGCAGGCGGTCGAGACGGGCGCGGTTCACGACGCGGCCAGCGCCGAGCGCTGGATCCTCGGCCTCTCGTCCTGCTCCTTGCTGAGCTCGGACGTACCCATGTTGCGCCGCTTGCACGCCGCTTGGGCGCGTCCAGAGCAAAAGCTCGCCGAGCAGCTCAGCGACTGGTTGTTCGCGCTGCGGCCGACGCGCGAGCTGCGCGAAGAAGAGCGCCAGCTCGGCACCGCGCTGTTCCGCTTGCTTCACCACCTCGGCGTCGCGGACGCCGGCCGCGCAGCGCGAGCCGAGCGCGCGACGCTGGCCTCGGCGTTCGCGCGCGCCGCCGTTCACTTCGAGGTGCCCGTGACGGCGGCCGCGCTGAGCTACGCCTTCGCCTGGTGCGAGGCTCAGGTGGGCGCGGCGACGCGCTTGATCCCGCTCGGCCAAAACGTGGCCCAAGCGCTGCTCGGCCGCGCGCTCGAGCTGGTGGCGCGCGAGCTGCCGGCCGCGCTCGCGCTCAGCGACGAAGACATCAGCTGCACCGCCCCCGGTCAAGCCGTGCTCTCGGCCCGCCATGAGAGCCAGTACAGTCGCTTGTTTCGCTCCTGACGCCCAGCGTCGTGAATGCCCGCGAGGATCATCATGTCCAAAGAGCCTTTTCGAGTCGGAATCGCCGGCCCCGTCGGGTCCGGCAAGACGGCGCTCGTCGACGCGCTGTGCAAGCGTCTGCGCGAGCGCTACGACATGGCCGTCGTCACCAACGACATCTACACACGCGAGGACGCCGAGTTCTTGACCCGCAGCGGCGCGCTGCCGGTCGAGCGCATCGTCGGGGTGGAGACGGGCGGCTGCCCGCACACCGCGATCCGAGAAGATGCGTCGATCAACCTGGACGCCATCGAGCGGCTCTGCCGCACGTTTCCCGAGCTCGAGCTGTTGCTCGTCGAGAGCGGGGGCGACAACCTCGCGGCCACGTTCAGCCCCGAGCTCGTCGACCTCACGATTTACGTCATCGACGTGGCGGGCGGGGACAAGATCCCGCGCAAAGGTGGGCCGGGCATCACCAAGAGCGATCTGCTGGTTATCAACAAAACCGATCTCGCGCCCATGGTCGGCGCTTCCTTGGACGTGATGGATCGCGACGCGCGGCGCATGCGCGGCGAGCGGCCGTTCCTGTTCGCGTGCATCAAATCCGGCGCGGGGGTCGCCGAGATCGCGGATTTCGTGGCGCGCGAAGCGGTGCTCGACCGCGCGTCCTGAGCGGGAAATTGCCCGCCGCGCCGCGCATCGGCTAAGACTTGCGCGGTGCCGTCCTCCGCCGAAGCTTGGTTCGTCTACATCGTGCGCTGCGCGGATCAGACGCTGTACACCGGCATCGCGCGGGACGTGGCGGCACGGCTGCGCGCGCACGAGAGCGGCCGCGGCGCGCGCTATACGCGCTCGCGCGGACCGCTCGAGCTCTGCGCCGTCCGCCGCTGCAGCTCGAAGAGCCAAGCGCTGAAGCTCGAGGCGCGCGTGAAGCGCCTGCGCCGCGCGGAGAAGGAGCGCTTGCTCAGCCCGCGCGGCCTGGGCCGCTTCGCGCGCAGCGTGCTGGCCCAGGGCGCTCAGTTCGCCGTGACGTAGAAGAAGTCGCGCGTCGAGGCGCGACCGACGTACTCGTCGCGCGCGAAGAGCTGGCCCTTCACCGCGCCGATCGCCACGAGGCCGCCCTCCTCGCGCTCGCGGTACAGGAGAAAGCGTGGATAAGAGAAGTTCACGTCGAGCTGCGCGACGTCCACGGCGCCAGCGTGCTGCATGCCGAGCGCGAGCGCGCGCGCCGTCGTCGAGTTGCTGATGCCGACGAACAGCGTGCCTCGATCGGCGGATAGCCCGACCGCGGAGCGCCGGATCACCGTGCCGCCTTCCAGCGTCGCGCCCCAGCGCTTGGAGTCGGGGTTGGCCAGGCCCGGGTGGAGCGCGCCCTGCTCCAGCATGCAGCCCGGCGTCTGGCGCCAGAAGCTGTAGTCGCCAGCTTGGCTGGCCAGGCTCGTCCACGTACCGATGCGCAGACTGCCGTCGGGCAGCCCAGCGAACGTGCACGCCGTGGGTCGTGGCGCGAGCAGCTCATGGCCGTCCACCATCATGCCGAACTGCCCGTGCTCCGCCTTGAAGCCGCCGTTGAACGCCGCGATCAAACGCTCGCGGTCCGCCTCTGGGACGACCCCGGGCCGCTCTACCTTGCGGTGCGACTCCGGGCTCTTCGGCTCCACCGAGCCGGCGACGGCGTGAACGCGCACCGCTGACAAATCCAACGCGAACACGAACAGCTCGGCGTACGTTCGTTCGGGATCCGGGTGGATGATCGTCCGGTACAGCGCCGGCTTGCGCGTGGAGCGCACGTCGACGCGCTGCCAAATCCCGTCCTCGGCGGTGGTGACCTTGGAGTACATCGGCCCGAGCGGCGCCGGCTGATTGTCGACCTGCGCGAGCGCTTCGCTGTTCGCTACGGGGGCGAGCAGCTCGCTCGGGGTGGCGTCGCTCAGCGAGCGCGCCGCGCCGCTGCTCACCGCTTGCTGCACGTGATCCTCGACGCCGGCCACGGTCTCCTCGAGCCGCGTCACGTTCTCGCTGCCGAGCACGGCGCGCAAGCTGTCCGCGACGAGCGGTCCGAACCACGGCAGCGTGCGAACGCCGACCCAACTCGCGAGCAGCGCCGCGCCGCCCACCGCAGCCACGGCCAAGAGCCGGCGCGAGCGCGGGCGCGGCGGCAGCGAGCCCGAAGTCCACCCGCTGGCAGGGGGCAGGGTGTCGAGCGCTGTGGCGACGCGCGAAAAGGAATGAAGGATCGAGTGCGAGGGGGTGAGGCGAAGTCCCATTGATTCAGGCTCCGCTCACCCTTTCTGCAGCCGCTGTGCCACGGGCTCGGCGCGCGCCATTCTCAGCGCGGGACTACGGATGGGCCCTGGGTAATACGGCCCAAGCCCTATGAAATCGCGCAGGACCAGGGGAACCCGCTTCGTGCGCCGCGAGCGGCTGTGCGTCACAGCCGTCGCGGCGCCGGGTTGCGGCGTGGGGTTACGGCTTCACGACCGCGTCCGCGCTGACACACTCGTGAGTGACGGCGCTTTCGTCCACCACGCTGAGCGATCAGAACTGAATCGTCTGCAAGCCGATCTGGACCGCGTTGCCGACGAGGCCGTTGTCGAGATCGGTGTGCTGGAAGCCGAGCGTGCCGCGCATCGCGGCGCCTTTCACGACGTAGCTGACGAAGCCGTCGAACACCCACATCTTCGTGCCGCTGGTCTTCTCCCGGGCCCATTGGTAGCGGACCATCGGCTGGATTTTGCCGACGCCGACCTGCGGTGAGAGATAGCTGACCAGGCCGAAGAACATATCGTCGGTCGGGTTGTAGTCGCCGGTGAAGTGATAGTACGCGGCCTCCGCGGTGAGCACGTGGTCGCCGCCGACCTTGAACTCCGCCAGCACGTCCGCGTTGATATCGGAGTAGTTGTCGGTCAGCTGCTCGTTCGTGTCCGGATCGGTGAAGACGCTGCCCTTCTTTTGGTACTGAGCGCCGACGCCGAAGGCCAGAATGTCCTGCTCGCCGTAGTACGTGCTGCTGCCGTAATAGCCGGGCTCTTTGCCGATCGCCGCGTAGGCGAGGCGGCCGCTGTAGAGCGGTCGCTGTGCTCCGTTGCCCAGGTTCATCATGCTGGCGTAGTACTTGAACGTGCCCTTGCCGATGTCGCCCCACACCGTGGAGCCCACGTTGCGGCCGTAGGGACCCTCGTTGGGCAGCGCGAGCACTGTCGCGCTCCCCACGCTGAAGACACCGGGGTAGTTCCAGGGGCTCATGAAGAACGGGCCGCTGAAGTTCGAGCGATCTACTGGCACCAACATTTGGCCAGCCCACACGTGAAACTCGTCGACGAAGTCGAGCCCGATCAGGGCGTCCAGGATGCCGGCGGTCGCGTGATCGCCGTCGGCGTTGAAGTTGAGCGCGTAGCTGACGTTCTTGTGCACTTTGCCGCCGAGGTGGAGCTCGCCGTAGGCCGATAGCCGCTGATCGTTCAGCTTCTTGGGATCGGTCATGCCCTGGAACGTCATCCCGGCGCGCAGCCAGGCGCCCACGTCGATGGTCGGGAGCTTGTCTTCTTCGGGCGCCGGCGGAGGCGGGGGCGGTGGCGCCGGAGCGACGGCCTCGGGCGGTGGCGGCGCAGGCGCTGGCGGCGGGAGCGCGTCCACCGGCGCAGGCGCAGGCGGAACAGCGTCTGGCGCGGGTGCCGCTGCAGCGGGTGGCGGCGCTACGGGCGCGGGTGCCACGGGCGCAGGCTCCGCAGCTGGAGCCGGAGCTGGAGCCGGAGCCGGAGCTGGCGCTTGCCCGAAGGCAGTGGCCGGAAGCATCGTTCCGAGCACCGCGAGCAGCGAACGAGTCACCAAGGAATCGAAGTTATCCATCTTTTCACCGCTTTTCCGTTGCACGCTGTGTCGCGCACGAGAGTGACGTGATGCGCGCCACGAACCG
This sequence comes from uncultured Sorangium sp., assembly GCA_966250485.1. Lineage (GTDB taxonomy): Bacteria > Myxococcota_A > Polyangia > Polyangiales > Polyangiaceae > PMG-095. Next base: position 16,748 of record CBINHN010000022.1, read on the forward strand.
TTTCGCGCGGACCATCTCGTGCGCTCTGTTTACGCAATGTGTCCAACTCGCTTCGTGTGTGACACCCGCAGCACAGGTGGCTCAAAACGCCTCGACCCGCTGCAACGCTGGCGATGCGTTGCGAATTGCCTCGCCTGCGGCGCTGGAAGCATTTGCGACATCGGCCTGAAACGAAGGCTCACCCATACAGGGGGCGATGAACGACTCTCCGCGCTCTGCTCCTCACCTCCGGCGGCGCTCGCTGTTGTGCTTCTCCGCGCTCGCGTCGCTCGCGCTCGCGCTCGGATGCAGCAAGAAATCCAGTGAATCATCGCGCGCGGCGGCGTCGGCCGCGGTTCAGGGTGCGGCGCCGGCGCCCGACGATGGCAGGCTCACCGTCGGCTTCATCTACGTCGGTCCACGCGACGACTATGGCTACAACCAGGCGCACGCGGAGGGCGCAAAGGCCGTCGCGGCGAGCGCGAAGGTGACCGTGCGCGAGGAAGAGCGCGTACCCGAGACGGTGGACGTACAGAAGACGATGGAGAGCATGATCAACTTGGACAAAGCCAAGCTGCTCTTTCCCACCTCGTTCGGCTATTTCGAGCCGCACATCCTGAAGCTCGCTGCCAAGTACCCGGACGTCACCTTCTTACACTGCGGCGGGCTCTACCAAGAGGGTAAACACCCGAAGAACGTGGGCAGCTACTTCGGCTACATCGACGAGGCCGAGTACGTGGCCGGCATCGTCGCCGGCGCGACGACCAAGAGCAACAAGCTCGGCTTCGTCGCCGCGAAGCCGATCCCGCAGGTGCTCCGCAACATCAACGCTTACACGTTGGGCGCGCGCTCGGTGAACCCCAAGGTCACCGTTAGCGTAATTTTTACCGGCGATTGGTCTTTGCCGGTCAAGGAAGCCGAGGCCGCGAACAGCCTTATCGATCAGGGCGCCGACGTGCTGACAGCGCACGTCGACTCGCCCAAGGTGATCATCGAAACGGCCGAACACCGCAACGTGTTCTCCACCGGTTACCACGCGAGTCAGGCGAAGCTGGCCCCGAAGGGCTATCTCACCGGCGCGGAGTGGAACTGGGCGGTCGTTTACAAAGACTATATCGACAAGATCCAGAAGGGCGCGCCCTGGGCGCACCTCGTGCGCGGCGGGTTCAAAGAGGGCTATATCAAGATGTCGCCCTACGGCGCCGCCGTGACGGACGCGACGCGCCAAAAGGCCGATGAAGCGAAGGCCAAGCTCACGGCCGGCGGCTTCGCCATCTTCAAAGGTCCGCTGAAGGACAACACCGGCAAGGAGATCCTGCCAGCCGGCAGCGAGCAAGGTCAGACCGATATCAACCTAGAGAAGATGAACTACCTGGTCGAGGGCGTGAAGGGCTCGCTCAACTAACGATCAGCGCCGTGACGCAGCCTTCGCCTACGCCATTCTCGGAGCTCGACGCGCGCAGCGCCAGCTCGGAGTCGCTCGGCGGGCTCGCTCGCGCCGCGCTGCTGAGCCTCGCGCGGGCCGTGGACGCAGCGCTCGTGCCGCTCGCGGCCATCGCGCTCTCGTTGCTGCTGTTCGCCGCTTTCGTGCTCGCGGCGGGCCACTCGCCCGTGGACGTCTTCGCGGAGATGGCGCGCGGCGCGTTCGGTACCTGGTTCTCGTTTCAGAACACGCTGCTGCGCGCTGCGCCGCTCATGTTGACCGGGCTGTGCACCGCGCTGCCGGCGCGGCTCGGCTTGATCGTGATCGGCGGTGAGGGGGCGCTGGTCCTGGGCGGCGTCGCGGCGGCAGCCAGCGCCAGCGCGCTGCCGTCGGCCGCGCCGCTCACGGTCGACGTGGCCATGGCCGCGGCGGCGATGCTGGTCGGCGGAGCTTGGATCGGCTTCGCGGGCTTGTTGCGTGAGCTGCGTGGCGTGAACGAAACCATCAGCAGCCTCTTGCTCGCCTACATCGGCGTCGCGCTGATGAATCACCTGGTCGAGGGCCCGCTGCGCGACCCGGCGAGCCTGAACAAGCCGTCGACGTTGCCGATCGGCGAGGCCAACCAAATCGGCAATTTGCCGGGTCTAGACGTGCACTACGGCTTGCTCTTCGGCGTGCTGGCCTGCGTGCTCTGCGCCATTTTGCTGGATCACACAGTGTTCGGCTTCGCGGCGCGCGTGGTGGGCGGCAACCCGCGCGCCGCGCGTCTCAACGGCCTGCCGGTGCGGCGGCTCGTGGTGCTATCCTGCGTGCTGGGCGGCGCGGCCGCCGGGCTCGCCGGCATGGTCGAGGTGGCGGCGGTGCACGGCAACGCCAACGCTTCGCTCGCCGCCGGCTACGGCTACACCGGGATCTTGGTGGCGTTCTTGGCGCGCCACAACCCGCTCGTGATCCTGCCCGTCGCGGTGCTGCTCGGAGGTATCTCGGCGAGCGGAGGCTTGCTGCAACGCACGTTCGGGCTGCCGGACGCCACCGTCTCGGTGCTGCAAGGCATCCTCTTCGTGGTGCTGCTCGCGAGCGAGACGTATCGCGCGCGCTCGGGACCGCTCGCTCGTTGGCTGGAGAGAGGGTGAGATGGCCGGCGACGTGGCTGCACTCGGTGCCTGGGGGGTTCCGCTCGCGGTGCTCGGCGGCGCGCTGCGCGTGAGCTCGCCGTTCTTGTTCGTGAGCCTCGGTGAGTGTCTCACCGAGCGCTCCGGCCGCGTGAACCTGGGGCTCGAAGGGACGCTCATCCTCGGTGCCATGTCCGGCTACGGCGTGTCGTATTTGACGGGCTCCGCGTGGCTCGGGGTCGCCGCGGCGGGAGCGCTGGGCGCGCTCTTCGGCGCCGTGCACGGCTTTTTGTGCGGCCGTCCGCGCGTCAATGACATCGCCGTGGGCATCGCGCTGATGTTGCTCGGCACCGGGCTGGCCTTCTTTCTCGGTAAGCCGCTGGTGCAGCCGAGCGCGCCGCGCCTGCCCGCGGTCAGCCTGGGGTTTTGGAGCGGCACGCCGCAGGTGCGCTCGGCGCTGGAGGTGAACGTGCTGTTCCTGTTCGGGCTCGTGCTGGCGCCGGCATTGCGCTGGGCGCTCGCCAACACGCGCTACGGTCTGGTGCTGCGCACGGTGGGAGAGAGCGCCGAGGCGGCGCGCGCCATGGGCTACGACGTCGGGCGAGTGCGGCTCATGGCGACGGCCGTGGGCGGCGTGTTCGCCGGCATCGGCGGCTCGTTCTTGTCGCTCTTCTATCCGGGCAGCTGGAACGAGGGGCTCTCGAGCGGCCAGGGGCTGATGGCCGTGGCGCTCGTGATCTTCGCGCGCTGGGATCCGCTGCGTTGTTTGTGGGCGTCGCTGCTGTTCGGCGGCGCGAGCGCGCTCGGCCCGGCGCTGCAATCCGTGGGGATCACCCAGGGTTATTACCTGTTCAACGCCGCTCCTTACGCTCTCACGCTGCTCATCATGGTGTTGAGCAGCTCCGCCTCTCGCACGCCCGCCAACATGCCGTTGGAGCTTACCCGAGCCCGCTGAGGTTTTCATGACGTTCGTAGCTGCCGAGCCCTATCCCTGGCCCTATGACGGGGACCTGCGTCCCGACAACAGCGCGCTGATCGTGATCGACATGCAGAGCGATTTCTGCGGCAAAGGCGGCTATATCGAGCTGCTCGGTTACGACATATCGGTCACGCGCGCCTGCATCGAGCCCATCGCGCGCGTGCTCGCGCTGTTCCGCCAGCGAGGCTTCCACGTGCTGCACACCCGCGAAGGCCACCGCCCGGATCTGTCGGACTTGCCGGCGAACAAACGCTGGCGTTCACGGCGCATGCAGAACGGCGCCGCGCCGCAGACGGGGATCGGCGACCCGGGCCCCTGCGGTCGCGTGCTGGTGCGCGGAGAGCCGGGCTGGGACATCATCCCCGAGCTCTATCCGCGCGCGGGCGAGCCCATCATCGACAAGCCGGGCAAGGGCTCGTTCTGCGCGACAGATCTCGACCTGATCCTGCGCCAGCGCGGGATTCGCAACCTGGTGCTGACCGGCATCACCACGGACGTGTGCGTGCACACCACCATGCGTGAGGCCAATGATCGCGGCTACGAGTGCGTGATTTTGTCCGACTGTTGCGCGGCGACTGACGTGGGCAACCACAACGCCGCGCTCAAGATGGTCACCATGCAAAACGGGGTGTTCGGCGCGGTCAGCAGCTCGCGCGCGCTGCTCGAGGCGCTGGCATGAGCGTCGCGGCGCCCGCCGTCGAGCGCGTCGATGCGCTGCTCTCCGGGGTACGGCCGCGCGCGGCGCCGGGCCTGCTCGAAGCGCGAGGGCTCAGCAAGCGCTTCGGCAATTTGCTGGCGCTCGACGGCGCCTCGTTTCGGCTCGCGCCCGGCAGCTTCCACGCGCTGCTCGGAGAAAACGGCGCCGGCAAGAGCACGCTCGTCAAATGCATCATGGGCTTTCACCGCGCCGACAGCGGCAGCGTGCTGCTGGACGGCGAGAGCATCACGCCGAACAGCCCGCGGGATGCCCAGCGCTACGGCATCGGCATGGTGTACCAGCACTTCACGCTGGTCGAGAACATGACCGTCGCGGAGAACCTGCTGCTCGCGCGCGCGGCGATCCCGGCGAGGATCGCTTGGCCGAAGGAGCTGCGGGCCATCGACGCCTTCATGGAAACGATGCCCTTTCGCGTCCCGGTGCGAAAGCTCGTTCGGCAGCTGGCCGCTGGCGAGAAGCAGAAGCTCGAGATCGTCAAGCAGCTCTACCTCGGCAGCCGCATCATCATCTTGGACGAGCCCTCCAGCGTGCTCACGCCGCAAGAGGCCGACGAGGTGCTCGGGCTATTGCGGCAGATGGTGCACGCCGGCGCCGTGAGCGTGGCCATGATCAGCCACAAATTTCGCGAGGTCACGGCCTTCGCGGACGAGGTCACGGTGCTGCGGCGGGGCGCGGTGGTGGGCGCCGGTCGCACGGCGGAGCTCAGCGCCGAGCAAATGGCGGAGATGATGGTCGGCAGCAAGCCGGCGAGCGGCGGCTTCGAGCGCGTCGACATCGAGGTCAAGGAGCGGCTGCTCGAAATCCACGAGCTCACCGCCGACGACGATCTGGGCTTACCGGTGCTGCGCGGCGTAGAGCTCGCGGTGAGCGCCGGAGAGGTCGTCGGCATCGCCGGCGTGTCGGGCAACGGGCAAGACGAGCTGGTGGAGGTCCTGGCCGGGCAACGCGCTGCCACGCGCGGCAGTATCCGAGTCGCAGGGCAGCAGTACCGGCCGACGCGCGCGGCGCTGTCGGCGTTGCGCGTGCGCTTGCTACCGGAGGCGCCGCTGCGCAACGCGTGCGTGGCCCAGATGACGGTCGCTGAGAACATCGGCCTGCGCAGCTTCGACACGGCGCCGTTCACTTGGCTCAAGTGGTTCCTGGACAAGGCCGGCCTGCGGCGCCGCGCGAGCGAGCTGGTGCGCGAGTTCAACGTGAAGACACCCTCGCTCGACGCGAGCATCGCGACGCTCTCGGGCGGCAACGTGCAGCGAGCCGTGCTGGCCCGCGAGCTCTCGGGCGACGTTGCGCTGCTGATCGCTGCGAACCCCTGCTTCGGGCTGGATTTCACCGCCGTTCACGAGATCCGCGCGCGCCTCGTGCAGGCCCGCAACGCCGGCGCCGGCGTGCTGCTGGTGAGCGCGGATCTGGAAGAGATCTTTGCGCTCTCGGACCGCATCCTCGTGATGAGCGAAGGCCGCATCGTCTACGAGGTCGCCGCTGCAGTCGCCGACGTCGCGGAAATCGGACGCTACATGGCGGGTCATGGCGGCCGCGGCGAGCTCGGCGCGCGGGAGCGGCGCGGTTGACGCTCGAGCGGGGCGGTCCTGGCTCTCAGCTGTTCGCGTTGAGCCAGCTGTTGCAGGGCCAGGCCCTGGAATTTCGGCCATTCCGGCCCGGCGTGGAGGCGGCGTGGCTCTATGGCGAGACCAGCGCGGGCGCCGCGGCTGCCGTGCTGCGCTACGCGCCGGGCGCGCAGATCCCGCTGCATCGGCACGAGGGTTACGAGCACCTGCTGGTGCTGGAGGGCAGCCAGCGAGACGAACGCGGCTCTTACGCGGCAGGCTCGCTCGTGATCAACGAACCTGGCAGCGAACACAGCGTCTCGACGCTGACAGGCTGTTTGGTACTCGCGATCTGGGAGCGCCGAGTGCGGTTCGTGGCGGACTCCGACCGACCACGGAGCCGGTGAAGCGACATGTCTGCGTCGTCAACTCGACACAATTCGGAAACCGGTCGCCGACGATGACAAGGGGCGTTTTCGAACAGGCCCTGTTCGAAGCGTGTCCCGGCTTCCAACCAGCTCGACGAGGAGAGAATGACGATGAAGACCCGCACCGCGACTTTGGTTCTTGGACTTGTGGGAGCCGCGGTCGGCGGCTGTAAGGGGCCAGCCTCGGGATCCGCGCCGGGCTCGTCGGAGAGCGCCAAGACGGAGCCGGCGGCGTCAGCGGCCGCGGCGAGCGCTCCCAGCATGCGCAGCGACGACACGGGACCCATCAAGGTCGGTATCCTGCACTCGCTCTCCGGCACGATGGCGATCAGCGAGACGTCGCTGAAAGACGTCGCCCTGATGACGATCGAGAAGATCAACGAGTCCGGCGGCGTGCTCAAGCGCAAGATCGAGCCCGTCGTCGTCGACCCCGCCTCGAACTGGCCGCTGTTCGCCGAGAAGGCGCGCGAGCTGATCCAAAAAGAGAAGGTCGCGGCCGTGTTCGGTTGCTGGACCTCGGTGTCGCGAAAGAGCGTGCTGCCCGTGTTCGAAGAGCTGAACGGGCTTCTGTTCTATCCCGTGCAGTACGAAGGTGAGGAGTCGTCGTACAACGTGTTTTATACGGGCGCCGCGCCGAATCAGCAGGCGATCCCCGCGGTCGAATATTTGATGAGCGCCAAGGGCGGCGGCGCCAAGAAGTGGGTGTTGCTCGGCACCGACTACGTCTACCCGCGCACCACCAACAAGATCCTCCGCTACTTCTTGAAGGGCAAGAACGTGAGCGAGGACAACATCATGGAGAAGTACACGCCCTTCGGTCACGCCGACTATCAAACCATCGTGGCCGACATCAAGAAGTTCGCCGCGGGCACTCCGACCGCCGTGGTCTCGACCATCAACGGCGACTCGAACGTACCGTTTTACAAAGAGCTCGCCAACCAGGGCCTGAAGGCCTCCGATATTCCGGTGGTGGCCTTCTCCGTCGGTGAGGAAGAGCTGCGCGGCATCGACACCAAGCCGCTCGTCGGGCACCTCGCCGCGTGGAACTACTTCATGTCCATCGATACGCCCGAGAACAAGAAGTTCATCGGGGACTGGAAGGCGTACGTGAAGGCGCACAACCTGCCGGACGCGGAGAAGCGCGTCACCAACGACCCCATGGAAGCCACGTACATCGGCATCAAGATGTGGGCGCAGGCGGTGGAGCAAGCGGGCACCACTGAGGTGAACGCCGTGCGCCAGGCCATCGGCTATCAGGTGGTGCGCTCGCCGTCGGGCTTCAATATCCCGATCGACGCCAAGAACCACCACCTGCACAAGCCGGTGTTCATCGGTGAAGTGAAGGCCGACGGCCAGTTCCAGGTGGTGTGGAAGACCGACGGACCGATCCGGGCCCAGGCTTGGAGCCCGTACATCCCGGAGAGCGCCAAGAAGGTCGCCGACTGGACCTTCCCCTGGGTCTGCGGCAACTGCACGGAGCCGAAATTCAAGTCCGACGTCGTGCTCGCCGCGGCCAAGTAACGCCGCTCTCGACGCGCTGCGGGTCGCGAGCAGTCGCCGCTACGGCGCTGCTCGCGGGGGGCCCGCGGCGCCGTTTCCCCAAACCGTTGCATGAGGCTCAGGATGTATTCGGCGCTGCGTGTTTGCTGTTCGTGGATGATCGCGCTCTCCCTCTGGCTGTGCGTCAGCGCCGCGCGAGCGGCGGCGCCAGACGCTGATTTTCGACCGCTGCTCGCCTCGGACTCAGCGCAGCTGGCGAAGGCGGTGGAGCAGATCGGCGCGCGCGGCGACGCCGTGGCGCTCGCGCTGCTCAGCGCGCTGCTCGACGACAAGCTGCGCATCGATGCCAACGGCGCCGCCTTCGAGAGCGGTGAGGGCGGCGCGCTGAAGCGACTGGCTGGTCCCGGCTCGGGCCCCGCGCAGGCGCCGCTCGCGAGCCCGCTCGTCGACAATAGCTTGCGTCGCCAGCTCGGCCCCGTGATCGCTTCGCTGAAGCTCGGCTCGGCCGAGCGCGAAGTGCGGCTCGCGGCCGCGGAGGATCTCGCGAGGCACCGCGACGACGCGCTGGCTCCGCTCGTGAGGCAGGCGCTGGCTCGCGAAAAAGACCCGGAAATTCGCCAGAAGCTCGCCTTGGCGGTCGCGCTGGTGGATCTGGAGAGCAGCGACAAGCAGCGCCGGCTCGCGGCGCTCGCCGCCATCGAGCAGGCCGGCGATCCCGCGTTCAAGCCGGAGCTGGAGCGCATCGTCGCGCGGGACGAGAAGGGCGCATTTCGCGAGCCGGACGCCGACGTTCGCAAGGCGACCCACGCCGCCCTGGCCGCCATCGAGCGCACGGCGCTGCTGCACGGGCTGGTCGGCAACCTGTTCTACGGGCTGAGCCTCGGCAGCGTGCTCTTGCTCGCCTCGCTCGGCTTGGCCATCACCTTCGGCTTGATGCGCGTGATCAACATGGCGCACGGCGAGCTGTTGATGATCGGCGCTTACTCCACCTACGCGGTGCAGAAGCTGTTTCAACAGTATCTACCGGCGCACGCCGACTGGTATTTGCTGCTGGCGGTGCCGGTGGCGTTCATCGTCTCCGGCGCCGTCGGCTTCGTGCTCGAGCGCACGGTGCTGCGCTTCTTGTACGGTCGTCCGCTAGAGACGCTGCTCGCGACGTTCGGCATTTCGCTGATGTTGATTCAGACCGTGCGCCTGATTTTCGGAGCGCAGAACGTCACGGTGTCGAACCCCGCGTGGCTCTCGGGCGGCGTCGAGCTGCTGCCGGGCTTCGTGCTCACGTACAGCCGCGTCGCGGTGATCCTCTTCAGCGCCATCGTGGTCGGCTTCGTGTGGTTCACGCTGCAGCGGACGCCGCTCGGCTTGCACGTGCGGGCGGTCACGCAGAACCGTCAAATGGCCGCCAGCATGGGCATCTCGACGCGGCGCGTGGACTCTTGGACGTTCGCCATCGGCTCGGGCGTCGCCGGGCTGGGCGGCGTCGCGCTCTCGCAGCTCGGCAACGTCGGCCCTGAGCTCGGCCAATCATACATCGTGGATTCATTCATGGTGGTGGTGTTGGGCGGCGTCGGGAAGCTGGCGGGCACGTTGGCGGGCGCGTTCGGGCTCGGCATCGTCAACAAGCTGCTCGAGCCCGTAGCGGGCGCCGTGCTCGGTAAGATCGCGATCCTGGGCTTCATCATCCTGTTCATTCAGCGCCGGCCGCAGGGCATCTTTGCGCTCAAGGGCCGCGCCGCGGAGGTGTCGTGATGTCAGCCAACGATGCGGCGCGGCTCGAGCCGATCCTGTCCAAGCGCGGCTGGTTGCTCGCGGGCGCGCTGCTGCTGGTGTGCTGTTTGAGCGTCCCGCTGCTCAACCAGCTGCCGGTGGCTTCGGCGCTGCACGTGCCGGACTACGTCGTCACCGTGCTCGGTAAGTTCTTTTGCTATGCGACCGTCGCTGTCGCGATGGATCTGCTCTGGGGTTACACGGGCATCCTGAGCCTGGGCCACGGCGTGTTCTTCGCTGTCGGCGGCTACGCCATGGGCATGTGCTTGATGCTGGGCATCGGCGAGTCCGGCATGTATCGCAGCAAATTGCCGGACTTCATGGTGTTTTTGGACTGGAAAGAGCTGCCCTGGTTTTGGCGCCCGTTCGATGAGTTCTGGTTCGCCGTCGCCGCGGCGCTGCTCGTCCCCGGCCTGCTCGCGTACGCCTTCGGCTTCTTCGCGTTCCGCTCGCGCATCCGCGGCGTGTACTTCTCCATCATCACGCAGGCGCTCACCTTCGCCCTGATGTTGTTGTTCTTCCGCAACGAGACCGGCCTCGGCGGCAACAACGGCTTGACGGACTTCAAGCAAATCTACGGCTATCCGCTGCACGAGCAGAGCACCAAGCTCGGCCTGTACGTGCTCTCGGCGCTGGGCACGTTCGTCGCGTTCTTGATCTGCCGCTTCGTGACGACGTCCAAGGCCGGCCGCGTGCTGCGCTCGATCCGCGACGAAGAGAGCCGCGTGATGTTTTTGGGCTACGATCCCACGCGCTTCAAGCTCTTCGTCTACACCCTGTCAGCCGTGCTGTGCGGCCTCGCCGGCGCGCTGTACGTCCCGCAAGTGGGCATCATCAATCCGAGCGAGCTCCAGCCCACGACCTCGATCGAGATGGCGATCTGGGTCGCCGTCGGCGGGCGCGGTACGCTGATCGGCGCGCCGCTGGGCGCCTTCGTGGTGAACGGCGCGAAGAGCTGGTTTACCGTCGCGATGCCGGAGCTGTGGCTCTACGTGCTCGGCGTGCTGTTCGTCGCTGTGACGCTATTTTTGCCGCGCGGCCTGGTCGGCGCGCTGGCGAGGGTGAAGAAATGACGACTGCGAAACGCGCGGATGCGCTCGTGGACGAAACGCTCGAGCCGAGCCCGCGCTCCGACTCGAGTCCGCCGGCGGGGCCGGCTACGCCGGAGCAACCGAGCAGCGGCCGAGCGCCCGCGCGCCGGCGCTCCTCGCTCAGCTTGCTGCCGCGCCGCCGCACGGTAGAGAAGGAGCGCTACGACGCGCTGACCACCGGCCGCAAGGCGCTCTTGTGCGTAGACGACATCAGCGTCAGCTTCGACGGCTTCAAGGCGCTGGATTCGCTCACGCTGGTGCTCGACGAGGGCGAGCTGCGCTGCATCATCGGCCCGAACGGCGCCGGCAAGACGACCCTGCAAGACGTCATCACCGGCAAGACCAAGCCCGACAGCGGCTGCGTGTTCCTCGTCGGTGACGACACCGACCTCACTCAGCTGTCCGAGCACCAGATCGCGCAGCGCGGGATTTGTCGCAAATTTCAGCGCCCGACGGTGTTTCAAGGACACACCGTGTTCGAGAACCTGGAGCTCGCGCTGGCGGGCAACAAGGGCGTGTTCGGCAGCTTGTTCGCGCGGCTGTCAGCGAAGCAGCGCGAGAGCATCGAAAAGATCCTGGTCACCATCGGGCTCGAGAACCAAGGCGCCACGCGCGCGGGGCTGCTGTCCCATGGTCAGAAGCAGTGGCTCGAGATCGGCATGCTGCTCGCGCAGGAGCCGCGCGTGCTGCTCGTCGACGAACCGGTCGCGGGGATGACCCACCAGGAGACCGAGCGCACGGCCGAGCTCTTGAACTCGCTCGCCGGCGAACGCACCGTCGTCGTGGTGGAGCACGACATGGACTTCGTTCGCAGCATCGCGCGTACCGTGACCGTGCTGCACGAAGGGCGCGTGCTGGCAGAAGGTCCGATGGAGACCGTCCAGGCCGATCCCAAGGTCATCGAAGTCTATCTGGGAGAGAGCTGATGTTGCAGGTCAGTGGCCTCAATCAATTTTACGGTGAAAGCCACACGCTGTGGGACGTCGATCTAGAGGTGCCGGAGGGCTCCTGCACGTGCTTGATGGGACGCAACGGCGTGGGCAAGACGACGTTCTTGAAATCGGTGATGGGGCTTTTGCCGGTGCGCTCGGGCAGCATCAAGTTCGACACGCGTGACTTCGCGGGTCGGCCCGCGGAGGCGCGCGCGCGCGCGGGCATCGGCTATGTGCCGCAGGGTCGTGAGATATTCGGCCAGCTCAGCGTGGCAGAGAACCTGCGCACGGGTCTCGCCGCGCGCGCGGACGGCGTGAAAGAGGTTCCGCAGCGGGTGTTCGAGCTGTTTCCGGTGCTGAAGAGCATGCTGCGTCGTCGGGGCGGCGATCTCTCTGGCGGTCAGCAACAGCAGCTGGCCATGGGCCGCGCTTTGGCGTTGGATCCGAAGCTCTTGATTTTGGATGAGCCCACGGAGGGCATTCAGCCCAACATCGTGTCTCAAATCGCCGACGTGCTCACTGAGCTGCGCAGTCAGGGACTCACGATCTTGCTCGTCGAGCAAAAGCTGCCGTTCGCGCGTCGCGTCGCCGATCGCTTCTGTATCCTGGATCGCGGGCGCGCCGTAGCCTCGGGCGCCATGTCCGTGCTCGATGACAGCGTGGTGAGTCGCTACCTGACGGTCTGAGCGCGCCTCGCGACTGCGTCAGCCATTCGCGCTCGGAGTACGCGCGAGTGCGCTGGATATGGGCTTCGCTGCGCGAGCGGGGTCGTCTCGTCGCGGGCGGCGCCGCTGTCCCACAGCCTGCGACTTAAAGGACGGCTTAGCTCTCGGCGACGTTGGCCGCTTTAGGAGGGCTAGGGCGCGCTTAGCTAGCCCACGACGTGCAGAGACTCGCATTGCCCCGACTTTCGCTACTCACACTGCGTAACATCATCCTCGTCGCCCTGGTCGTGGGCGTCGCGGGATACACCGCGATCATGTTCTCCGTCAGCCAGCGGCTGGGGGAGCGCTTCGGGCCGCAGGTGCGCGAGGATCTGGAGTGGCGCGTGCAACGCGGCGCTCAGGAGCTGGCCCGCGCGTGTGACGTCGGTCTCGTCGTCGGCGACGCAGCGCTGCTGAAGAAGGCATTCGGAGCGTACGCAGAGTCGTCCGACGTGCAGGCCATCGTCGCGGTGGACGCGAGCGGCAAGGTGCTCTCGAAGCACGGCACGTCGCCGGAGCCGGTCGCGAAGCTCTTCAGCGGCGGAGAGCAGCGCATCCGCGCCGGCTCGGGCTACCTAGTGAGCTGGGCGGACGCGACGATCGAAGGCTCCTCCGTGGGGCGCGTGGCGTTGGTCGTCTCCACGCGCCGGCTCGTCGACGCCAACGCATTGCTCGCGCGCGCTTCGCGCGTGACGCTGTTCGGCGGTGTCTGCATGCTGATCCTGGGCGTCATCGTGGTCACGCTGTTCACGCGCGCGGTGATGGTGCGCGACGCGCAGCTCTCGGACTACGCTGGCAAGCTCGAGCAGAAGGTCGAGGAGCGCACGCGCGAGCTCGACGAGCGCAACCGCGGCATGCGCCTGGTGCTCGACAACGTGGCGCAGGGGTTCGTGACCATCGATCTGCACGGCACCATGGCCAGCGAGCGCTCGGCGATCATCGATCGCTGGTTCGGCGCCCCGGAGGCGGACAGCAAGATGGGCGAGTACCTGCGCCCGCACGCGGCGGCCTTCGCGGACATGCTGGAGCTCAACCTGGACCAGCTGCGGGACGGCTTCTTGCCGGCTGACGTCGTGCTGGCGCAAATGCCGGCGCGCTTCAGCGCCAATGGGCGCACCTTCGAGGTGGTGTATACGCCGCTCGGGAAGGGCGACGACATCGAGCGGGTGCTCGTGATCATCAACGACATCACCGACCACTTGGCGCGCGAGCAGGCGGAGCGCGAGCAGAAGGAGCTGATGGCAATCTTCCAGCGCATCTTGGTGGACCGCACCAGCGTCGAAGAGTTCTTGGCCGAGGCGAGCCGGCTGGTGTCTGGGCTGGAAGTGGAGCAGGACACCATCGTTCAGCGCCGTCTGGTCCACACGCTCAAGGGCAACTCGGCCATGTACGGCCTCGGGTCGCTCGCCGATCTCGCGCATGAAATCGAGTCGCAGATGATTGAGAACGACGCGCCGCTCGACGGCGCGCAGCGCGCCCTGCTGAGCAGCGCCTGGCGCGACGCCATCGCGCGCGTGCAGGAGCTCTTGGGGCGCGCGCGTAAGGATCGCGTCGAGATCGAGCGCGGCGAGCTCAGCGCGTTGGTCGAACGCGCGCGCGCCGGCGCCAGCGCGAGCCAGCTCGTGCGCGAGCTCGAGAGTTGGCAAAACGAGCCCATCGAGCGCCGGCTCGAGCAGCTGGGGCGCCAAGCGTGTGGCTTGGCTCGTCGCCTGGGCAAGCCGGAGCCGAACATCGTCATTCAGAGCGGCGGCGTCCGCCTGGATGCGCCGATTTGGTCGAGCTATTGGGCGGCGATGGTGCACGCCGTGCGCAACGCCGTCGACCATGGCCTGGAGTCAGCGCCGGTGAGAGAGGCGGCGGGCAAGCCGAGCGCGGGCCGCATTTCACTGAGCGCGCGGCGAGCCGCGGGCAAGCTCGTGATCTCGCTCGAGGACGACGGTGGTGGTATCGACTGGGAGCGGGTCAAAGCCACCGCCGAGCGCGCCGGGCGAGCCAGCGCGACGCACAGCGACCTGGTCGAGGCGCTGTTCATCGACGGCTTCACGACGCGCGCAGAGGTGAGCGGCGTATCGGGTCGCGGAGTGGGTCTGGCCGCGCTCCGTCAAGCGGTGCGCGACCTGGAGGGCAGCATCGAGGTCGAGTCCAAGCCGGGCAGCGGCACCGTGTTCCGCTTCATCTTCGAAGAAGGCAAGCTGGGCCGCGTGCAACCAACGCCGTCAGTGCGTCGTAGCGCCGTGTCCTCGCCCGCGTGAACCGAGCCGTTGCCGCGCTGCTCGTAGGGGCGCAGCGCGCTGTTCGGCCCGCTGGATGAATCGCTGACGCCGAAGGTGGCGCTCGCGGGCGCGGGCGCTGCAACGCCGGGACGCGCAAAAAAACTTTGAACGGTCCCGCGCCGAGCGGGCACGCATCGCCGCGAGCCGCACGAAGGCTCGCACTGTGGCGTCGGAGAGAACGCCGAGGAGGAGTCTGTCATGACGATGCGACGGAGCGTGGGGTTCTTGTGGCTATTTCTCTGCGCGGCGGCCGCCGGCGGTTGTAACATCCGCACCTGCGAGCACGGCGCGGATTGCCGCGAAAATGCCGACGGTGACGGGCAGGAGCTGCGCATGTGCAAGCTGTATTGCGGGCGCCTGAGCGCGTGCGGCGCCCCGCAAGCGGCGGACTTCGACGGCTGTCTGGCGGCGTGCGCGGACCGCTTCGAAGCCTTGCCGGCCGAGACCTGGGAGCTGTGCGCGTGCTCGGAGAGCAGCCGCTGCGCCGATCTCAGCGAGGGGCGCTGCACGAGACCCGATCCAGAACGTGGCCCCGAGCAGCCGAGCTGTCCGAACGCGAGCTGCTCGACAGGAGGCCGCGCGAGCGGTGGCAACAGCGGCGGCGCACCGTCGACGGGCGGCTCGGCGCAAAGCACCGTGAGCGGCGGCAGCACGAGTACGGGCAACGGTGGCAGCGATGCCAGCGCTGAAATGGGAGGCACGAGCGCAGCGGGCGCGCCAGCCATGGCGTGCGCGGCGTCTTGCGACTGTCCTTCGGGGCAACGTTGCCTCGACGGTTACTGCGCAGACTAACGCAGCAGCAACGCGGAGCTTGGCTCCGTGCGCGCGGAGCGCCGAGCATCGCTCGCAAAATGTCCTGCTTCTTTGCACCCTCGTGCGGCTCGGTTACACGAAGAGGAGCATGGATCCGAAGCACTCCGACGCGCTCGTGTTTTTTGGTGCCAGCGGGGATCTCGCCTACAAGAAGATCTTCCCCGCGCTGTATAAGATGACCGCGCGCGGGCAGCTCCAGCTGCCCGTCGTGGGAGTGGCGAAGGCCGGCTGGGCTCGCCTCCAGTTGCTCGAGCGGGCGCGGGCGAGCATTGCGCGCTCGTGCCCGCTCGATGAGGCCGTCTTCGCGCGGCTGTGCGAGCGGCTGGGCTACGTGGACGGCGACTACCGCGACCCGGACACCTTCCAGCGGTTGCGCCAAGAGCTCGCCGGCGCTGCGCGCCCGGCTCACTACCTCGCCATTCCCCCCAGCGCGTTCGCCATCGTGATCGAGGCGCTGGAGCGCACCGGCCTCAGCGCGAACGCGCGCGTGATCGTAGAGAAGCCGTTCGCGCGCGACCTGCCGTCGGCGCGCGAGCTGAACCACATTCTCTTGAAGAGCTTCGACGAGGCGCGGATCTTCCGCATCGATCACTACCTCGGCAAAGAGGCGGTGCAGAACATCGCCTACTTCCGCTTCGCGAACGCGTTCCTGGAACCGCTGTGGAATCGGCAGTACGTCGAGAACGTACAGATCACGATGGCCGAAGACTTCGGGGTCGAGGGTCGTGGCGCGTTCTACGAAGAGACCGGCGTGATCCGCGACGTGGTGCAGAACCACGCCTTGCAGATCATCAGCTATCTGGCCATGGAGCCGCCGACGCGCGCGTACGGTGACGCGGTCCGCAATGAGCAGGCCAAGGTCCTCGCCAACATCAGCCCGCCCGATCCGCACGAGCTCGTGCTCGGGCAATTCGACGGCTACCGCAATGAACCCGGCGTCGCGCCCGGCTCGCGCACGCCGACGTTCGCCGCGCTCTCGCTGCAGGTCGCGTCCTGGCGCTGGCACGGCGTTCCGTTCTTCGTGCGCGCCGGCAAGGGCCTGTCGCGTACGGTCACCGAGGTGACCGTGGAGCTCAAAGCGCCGCCGCCCGTGGTGTTCGACGAGGCGAGCGCGGCGCAGGGCAACACCGTGCGCTTCCGCCTGAGCCCGAACGTCTCCATTTCTCTGAGCGCGAGGGCCAAGCGCGCCGGCGAGAAGATGCTGGGCAAGACCGTCGAGCTCTCGGTGACGGATGAGCCGGCGCAGGGCGAAGAGGGCCGGCTAGACGCCTACGAGCGCCTGCTCGGCGACGCCATGAGCGGGGACTCCACGCTGTTCGCGCGCCAGGATTTCGTGGAGGCCGCGTGGGCCATCATGGAGCCCTTGCTGCATCCGGCGGCGCCGCTGCAAATCTACGCGCGCGGCAGCGCTGGGCCTGAGCACGCGGATGAGCTCGTGGCCGCCGTGGGCGGCTGGAACACGGCGCTGTAGCGCTCGCGGCTCAGCGCACGAACACCAGCGTCTGGTTGTTGGCGGGCATCGCTACTCGCTCGCTGAAGCGCAGTCCGACGCTCTCGGCCAGCTCGACCACCGCTTCCAGATCGCGCACGCCATAGCGCGCGTCGCGCGCGCGCAGATCGGCGTCGAAGCTGGCGTTGCTCGGCGCGGTGTGTGCTCCGCCGAGCTTGTACGGGCCGTACAGCACCACGACGCCCGTGGCGGCCAGGTGCCGGCCAATGCCCGCGAACAGCGCGCGCGCACACTCCCAGGGAGTGATGTGCAACATGTTGGCGTTGAACACCGCGTCCACGGGCTCGACGTCCCAGTCCGCCGCGGTCACGTCCAGCGCGCGCGCTGGAAGCAGGTTGGGGAGGTTCGCCTCCCGAACCCACGCTGCGATGCTGGCCAAGTTCTCGGGGGCGACGTCCGTCGGCAAATAGCGAAGATTGGGCAGCCGGCTCGCGAAGAAGGCCGCGTGCTGACCGCTGCCCGCCGCGATTTCGAGCAGCGTGCCGCTGGGCGGGAGCACTCGCGAGAGCACCTCCAGGATGGGTTCCTTGTTGCGTTCCGGGGCGGGCCAACAGGCTTTGGTCACGCCCCATAGTGCAGCAAATTCGCGATCCGTGCAGGGGTAGCGTCCAGGGGTGCTCGCGCTATAGTCGCCGCCCCGAATGCTCAAGGAACTCGATGCTCTGGAGGCCGATGCGCTGGTCGCCGTGCGCGACGCCGGAAGCCATGAAGCGCTGCGGGCGCTCGAGATTCACTATCTCGGTAAGAAGGGTGAGCTGACACGCATTCTACGCTCGCTCGACGGCGTCAGCGCGGAGCAGCGGCCGCTGCTCGGCCGTCGCGCCAATGACGTGCGCGCGGCCCTGCGCCAGGCCATCGACGCGCGCTCCGCGAGCCTCGAGGCGGAGCGCGTCGCGCGGCTCAGCGCGGATCCGCATTTCGACGCGACGCTGCCGGTGGAGCGGCCGCGCGTCGGCGCGCGGCACCCGGTCAGCCTGGTCACCGAGCACATCGAGGACGTGTTCCGGGCGATGGGCTTTTTGCTGCTCGATTACCCGGAGGTCGAGACCGAGTTCTTCAACTTCGAAGGCCTGAACATTCCGGGCACGCACCCCGCGCGCGATATGCAGGACACCTTCTGGTTGGAAGACGGCAACCTGTTGCGCACGCACACCTCCGCCGGCCAGGTGCGCGCCATGCGCGAGTTCAAGCCGCCGTTTCGCGCCATCTTCGCCGGCAAGGTATTTCGCTACGAGCGCACCGACGCCTCGCACGAGCACACCTTCCATCAAGTTGAAGGATTGATGATCGACCGCGAGTCGAGCGTCGCCAATCTGATCTATTCGATGAAGACGCTGCTCAGCGCCATCTTCGAGCGGGAGGTCGACGTGCGGCTCCGGCCCGGGTACTTCCCGTTCGTCGAGCCCGGCTTCGAGCTCGACATTCGCTGTCAGGTCTGCGGCGGCTCCGGCTGCGCCGTGTGCAAGCAATCGGGCTGGGTCGAGCTCTTGCCGTGCGGGCTGGTGCATCCCAACGTGCTGCGCTTCGGCGGCGTGGATCCAGAGCAGTGGTCGGGCTGGGCCTTCGGCCTCGGCCTCTCGCGCCTGGTGATGATGAAATACAAGATCGACGACGTGCGCCGCTTGCTGGGAGGGGATCTGCGCTTCCTCCAGCAGTTCTCTAGAGGATAGGCATGCATATCTCGCTGGCTTGGCTGTCTCGTCACGTCGAGCTCGACGGCATCGACGTCGAGGCGTTGTGCAATCGCTTCACGCTCTCCGTCGCCGAGCTCGAGGGCTGGCATCGCTTCGAGGACGAAGCGCGCGCGGTGGTCGGCGTCGTGCGCGAGCTCGAGCCGCTGCCGAACGGCAAGCTCAAGCTGTGCCGCGTGGACCTCGGCGAGCGCACGCTGCAGGTGATTTGCGGCGCGGCGAACGTGGCTCGCGAGCAGCGCGTCGCGGTGGTGCTGCCCGGTGGTCGCATCGCCGGCAAAGAGGTCGTCGCGCGGCCGGTCCAGGGCGTGCTCTCGGAGGGCGTGCTCGCCAGCGAGCACGAGCTCGGCATCGGCGCGGATGAGTCCGGGATCCTGGTTTTGTCGGACGACGCGCGGCCGGGCCAGGCCCTCGCCGAGCTCGCGCCAGTGGCCGACGTCGTGCTCGAGATCGACAACAAGTCACTCACGCACCGCCCTGATCTATGGGGCCACCGCGGCATCGCGCGGGAGGTCGCGGCGCTGCTCGGCAGAGCGCTGAAGCCGCTGCCGCCGCCGGTCGAGCTCGGCGGACCCCCTCCCTGTGACGTGCGCATCGACGCGCCAGCCGCGTGCAAGCGCTACACCGCGCTCGGGCTGCGCGGGTTCAGCGTGGCCACCTCGCCGCTCTGGCTGCGCGTGTTGTTGAGCCGCGTCGGAACGCGCCCCATCAGCAACGTGGTGGACGCGACCAATTTCGTGATGCTCGATCTCGGCAACCCCGTGCACGCCTTCGATCGTCGGCGGCTCTCCGGGAGCGGCATCGTGGTGCGCTACGCGCACGCCGGTGAGAGCATCCGCACGCTCGACGGCGTCGAGCGGCCGCTGGAGAGCCGGGATCTCGTGATCGCGGACGGCGAGCGAGCCGTCGCGCTAGCCGGCATCATGGGCGGGGAGCACTCCGGCATCGAGTCGGACACCACGGACCTGTTGCTCGAAGCCGCGAATTTCGAGCCGGCCACGGTGCGCGTGACCGCGCAGCGGCTCGGCTTGCGCACGGAAGCCTCCGCGCGCTTCGAGAAGAGCCTGGATCCCGAGCTCGCCGCGCCGACGGCGCACGCCTTCGCGCGCTTGCTGTGCGAGCTCTGTCCCGCCACCGAGGTCTACTCCTCGCTCGTCAGCGTCGGCGCGCCGCGTGAGCCGGAGAAGCGCGTCGAGCTGCGCCTCGATCGCCTGCGCCGCCGGCTCGGCGTCGCGCTGCCCAGCGAGCAGGTCATCGGCTTTCTCCGCGCGCTCGAGTTCGATGTGCAGACCCCAGCGCCGGACCGTCTGGACGTCGGCGTGCCGAGCTTCCGCGCCACCAAGGACATCAGCCAAGAGGTCGATATCATCGAGGAGGTGGGGCGCTGCTACGGCTACAACAACATCCCGCCGGCGCCGCCATCAGTGGTGCTGCAAGCTCCCGACGCCAATCTGCGGCGCCGCTTCGAGCGCGCGCTGCAGAGCTACCTCACTCAAGCGGCCGGGCTCGACGAGCTGATCGGCTACAGCTTCGCCTCGGACGCGTTCCTGAACAAGCTCGGCGCGCGCCGCGAGCCGCGCAGCACGCTGAAGAATCCGATCTCGGAAGACTACCGCACGCTGCGCACCGAGCTCGCCACCGGCCTGATTGAAGCGCTGAACAAGAACGCGGCGAACTTCGAGCGCATCGGCGTGTTCGAGATCGGGCGCGTGTTCTTGCCTTCGCCGAGCGCCGGTGCGCTGCCCGAGCAGCCCAGCTCGCTCGCGATCTTGCTCGCCGAAGCCGGCGGCGACCCGGACCCGAGCGCAGCGCTGTTCTTCCGTTTGAAAGGTATCGCGCAAGGGCTCGCCGCCGCGGTGGAGCGCCCGGCGATCACGCTGCGCAGCGAAAAAATCGAGCTTCCGTTCGTGCACCCCGCGCGTCACGCCGCGGTCGTGTGCGGCGGCGCGCGGCTCGGTTACATCGCCGAGCTGCATCCCAGCGTGCTCGCGAAGCTCGAGCGGCCGTTTCGCGCCGCGCTGCTGGAGCTCGACCTCGATCAGCTGCGCAGTATCGAGCGCGAGCGGCTGCTGCCCGCGCCGCCGCCGCAGTTCCCCGCCACGTATCGCGACTTCGCGTTCGTCGTGCGCGAAGCGACGCGCGCCGCCGAGCTCGAGGGCTGCGTCGCGGCGGCCTCGAGTCTGGTCAGCGCCGTCGAGTTTCAGTCGATCTACCGTGGTCCCGGCGTCCCAGAAGGGCACAAGTGCTTGGCCTGGTCGGTGACATTCCGCGCCCCTGAGCGGACCTTGACCGACGCCGAGGTCCAGAGCGCCAGCGACAGCATCGTCGCCGCCGTGGAGCGCGAGCTCGCCGGCCGCTTGCGCTGAGCGCTCTCGGCGGCCGCTCGTGATTTCGCGCGCGGTGCCTGGTCTAAAGAAGCATCGGCGACTGTCTAGGGAGTCGAAAGGACTCGACCTCCGCTGGTCACTGAGCGCAGTTCCCCCCCGGTGCTGCCAGCGGAGGCCGGGTCACCTTCTCTCAGTGACAGACACGGGGTAGGGGAGTCCACATTTGTGGTTCGCCGCGCACGAGCTCAGGCAGAAATGACTGCGGCCTAGCGGCCGAATCCGCGTTGATGCGCGGCATCGCCGCAGCGGCCGCCAGCTGCACGGCGACATACCCGGGGGGTGACACCCCCGCGTAGCACGCGGGGACATGTCGGCGTCTCGGGGCTCGCGCAGCACAACATAATACCGAGGAGTTATCCGTGGCGTGCGCGCCGGCGCGCTGTTTGCGTCGCGGTTGTGAGCGTTCACACGTTGGGGTAACGAGTGCGAGGACGGCGCAGCGCTCGCTACAAATCGGCGCGCCGAGGCTATTGAGCACTCTACAACGTGCGCTCGTTACGTGGTGCCCCGCTCTCTCTCCGAGCCTCGCATCCAGCAGCGCCCAAGCAGACGAGCGTATGCTCTCTCCGCCGCGTTGCTCGTCGCCGGCGCCGTGAGCGTGAGCGCCTGCTCGGGAGCCGATGAGCACCCGGCCTTCGCCGAGGCGAGCGCGGCGGCGTTCGCTGGTACGAGCAGCGCCACCGCGAAGGGCGGCGCCCCAGCAATGGGCGGCGGCTCGGGGCTGAACCTCGGCAGCGGTGGTCGAGGCGGCGCTGCGAACAGCAGCGCCTGCGCGGCGGTCGAGCAGCGTGCCAGCAACGTGTACCGGCCGATCGACGTCATCTTCGTGATCGACAACTCACGCAGCATGGACGACGAGATCTCCGCCGTACAGGCGCGCATCAACGGAGATTTCGCCGACATCATCGCCAAGAGCGGGCTCGACTACCGCGTGATCATGGTCTCTCGCTACGGCAAGGTCGGCAGCGCGGTCGGCGACAGTGACAACCCGATCTGCATCTCCGCGCCGCTCGGCAGCGGCGATTGCCGCGATCCGCTGCGGAGCAAGCTCTCCAACACGCAGCGCTTCTTTCACTACAGCGCCGACGTCGAGAGCCACAACGCCTGGTGCGTCTTGCTCGGCGCGTTCAAGGCCGCCGACGAATACGGTGATACACCGCGCGCGGGTTGGGTCCCGCTCGCGCCCAAAGGCTACGCTCAATATCTGCGCCCGGCCGCCTTCAAGGCCTTCGTCGTCATCAGCGACGACGACGTCAGCTGCACGAGCGGCGGCAGCCGCTTCGATGACGGCGTCAGCGTGGGCGGTGGAGAGCGCGCGGCCGCAGCCTTCGATGCAGCGCTGCTCAATCTATCGCCGGCAAACTTCGGCAGCGCGACGCAGCGTAACTACGTGTGGCACAGCATCGTCGGCCTGGCCGCGGCCGCGGGGCAGCAGCCGTGGGCACCATCCGCGCCCGTACAGCTCGGTCGCTGCGCGGGTGGCTCCGAGGGGCCGGGCACCGGCTATCAAGCCTTGAGCCGCCTCACCGGTGGGCTGCGCTACCCCAGCTGCGAGCACCAGAGCTTCGACGCGGTGTTCAACACCATCGCCCACGGGATCGTGCAGCGCGCGGAGCTCAGCTGTGAATGGGACATCCCGAGCCCGCCCGCTGGGCAGAGCTTCGACAAGGGTCTCGTCAACGTGCGCTTCACGCCGAGCGCAGGCGCCCCCGCCGAGTCGATCCCGAACGTCGCGAGCGCGGCGAGCTGCGGCGCCAGGGGCGGCTGGTACTACGACGACCCGGCGCTGCCGAACAAGGTTGTCGCCTGTCCGAGCACCTGTAGCCACATCAAGCAGAGCTCGGACGCGCGCATCGACGTGCTCTTCGGCTGTCGGACCGAAACGCTGGTGCGTTGAGTTCTGGTGCGCGCTCGCGGAACATCCTGAGCGCGACCCTGTCCATGCTGAAGCCCAGGCGACGGGCGTTGGAGCGAAGCAGCGAATGCGAGCGGATCAGGACGTCTTCGAGCTCGACCTCTTTGCATTGCTCGGCGTGGCTCCGAGCGCAGGCGCGCAGGAGATCCGCGCCGCTTACCGCAGGAAGGTGCGGCATAGCCACCCTGACCTGAACCCCGCAGATCCCGACGCGGAGCGGCGCACGGCGTTGCTCAATCGCGCCGCGCGGGTCCTGCTCGATCCTACGCTGCGCGCGAGCTACGAGCGTTCGCGGAGCGAGCGCAAGCGCGCGGCTCCAGCGCGGCGCGCTTGGTACGAGGGTCAGGGCGGCGGGGACGGTGAGTGGCTGTCGCCGGAGCCTGCGCCCCCGCCGTCCAACAGCGCGGGTGCCCGCGCCTTCGCCCGGCGCGTGCGCAGCTCGAGCGCGGCGTTGGCCGCTAGGGCCGCCGCGTTCGTTCGTGAGCTGGAGCGCGATCGCGTGTTGCTGCTCGCCGCGCTGTGTATCGCGCTCGGCTCTGGCCTGCTCGTCTGGTCGAACCCAGTGAACGCGTTCTGGTCGGGTGAAGAGCGGGAGCTGGCGCCGTACGTGGTCGCCCCCACCCAGCGCTGAAGCGCCGCGCGCGCCGGCGCTCGGCTCAGCCCGAGTCGAAATGCATGCGATAACGCAGGTGCACGTTGCCGCCGCTCGGCTTCGGGAAGCGCAGCGCGAAGAAGCTCTCGGCGATGCAGGCCACGACGCCGCCATCCGGGAGGTCCGAGCCGCCGTCGATCACGCGCGCGACCTGTCCATCGCTGCCGATCACGAAGCGCAGACGCACTGCGCCGTCGAGCTGGGGATCGCGATCGAGCCCATCGCGATAGCAATGCGCGAAGAGCCGATAGCCCGACTGGACGATGCCTTCCACGGCCTCCGGATCGAGCTTGCCCGGCGAGGATCGCTCGATGACGATGCCCTGCTCGTTGTCGTTCGCCTTCTTGTTCTTGCGACGCGCGTTCAGACGATTGCGACGCCGCGTCTCGGCGTCCTCGAAGCGCGCCAGCCCGCCCACGAACGTCCAGCTCGCTTGCCGCGCGCTGCCGGGTCGCCCGAAACGCGCGCTCTGTAGCCGTTGCGAGAGGCACTCGGCGACGGCGGCGCTGCTGGTCGAGCGCCGCACCCGAGTGGTGGTGACGACGCCCTCGCCGTCCACGCGCCAGCCAAGCTCGACGAAGGCGGGCGCATCATCGCCTGCCAAATCGAAGCAGGCGTGCAGCTCCGCCTCGTGGCCGCGCAGGCCCAGCACGATTTGCCCCGCATCGAGCTGAGGCACCCGCGCGGGTGGCTTCGGGCGCGCTGCCACGCGGGCGCGCGGCTTGGCCGGCGCCTTCGCGGCCGGAGCGGGCGCGGCTCCGCCGCAGCTCACCGAACCCAGTAAACAGAACCAGGCAACGACTGCTCGAGCCCACATGCGCACGCCGCGGTTATAGTAGCGCGCGGCACAGCCGGCCAGCGGGGACGCACGAAATGCGAAGTGCGCAGTAATTCTCGCGCAATGCGCGGGCGGCGCTCAGCGCGCGTTGCGCAAAATTTCAGCCGCAGCTTCAGGCAGCACCGGATTGATGCTCATGCCGGTGCCGATTTCGAAGCCCGCCTTCGTGGTCGAGCGCGGCCATACTTCGATGTACCAGATGAAATCCGGCTCGTCCGCGTGGCGCCGCGGCGCGCTATTGATGATCAGGTTGTAGGCAGGATCGCCGAGCGCGTCGCGCAGACGACTGAGCACGTCCACCAGGATCTCTGGCAGCGCGGCCAGCGTCTCTGCGTCCGCCGCGTCGAAGGTCGAGGCCGCGATTTTCGGCACGATCCAGGTCTCGTACGGAGACTTGGACGCGAAGGGCGTGAACGCGACGAACTTCGCGTTGCAGCTCACCACGCGAGTGCCCTGCTCGAGCTCCGCGCGGCAAAGCTCGCTGTAAACACTGACGCCCATGGTGTTGTAGTACTCGGCCGCCATTTGGTAGCGCACGCGGATCTGTCGCGGCACCACGGGCGTGGCGAGGATCTGAAAGTGCGGGTGCGGCATGGACGAGCCCGCGATCTTTCCGTGGTTCTTGAAGATCTGCACGACCTCCAGCGTGGGATCGGCCGCGAGCTCGCGAGCGCGGCGTTGCAGCGCCTGCAGCAGCACCTTCACGTGCGAGAGCGGCTGATCCGGCAGCGTGCGCGCGTGGCGCGCGGACTCGACGACGAGCTCGTGGCGCCCGTGGCCGTCCATCTCTCGAAACAGGGGACCGCAATTGCGTCGGCCGATGACCTCCACCGGCTCCAGCACCGGATACTTGTTGGGGAACATGCGCACTTGCCAGCGCGTGGGATCCTCCGCGTCCGGTACCACTAGCGTTGCCGGCGGTGCTTGCGCTTCATTGCCCGGGCAGAACGGGCAGGCCGGGTCGTGATCGAGCAAGGGAGCGGAGGCGAGGAGCTGCCGCTGCTGAAAGCCGTCAGGGCGCCGCGAGCGTGTCGGTGAGAACGCGACCCAGTCGCCCGTCGTGATATCGAAGCGCAGCGTAGACACGGCGCCCAGCTTACAGCGCAGCTACGTCGCGCGTCATTGGCACGGCGAGCTCGAGAAAGCGACGCCGGGGTTGCAGAAGTTCTCTGGTGCCATGGCGTAGTGCTCGCCGTAAAATTTGCCGAACGCCGCGGTGTCCACGCAGGAGGCGCGCAAGGTGAAGCCCCAGGCGCTCATCGCCCAGCGTACGTCGAGCGTGGGGTCGGGCAGCAGCACAGCGCGGCGCTGGCTCGCGGTGCCGTAGCAGAGCACGTCCTCGGGCTGCGCGTCGATCAGCGCTTGCACCTCGGCGACCTCGTCAGCGCAGCCTTCGGGGCAGTTGTAGTAGAACACGACGGCGCCGTGCTCCATTGCGTGGATCACGTAGCCGCGCGCGATCGGGAAGTCATAGGTCTGAAAGTTGGCCCAGCTGCTGTAATGCGGGCCGCCCGCCGGTGGACGCGGCTCCGACGGCAGCGCGCTGCACGCCTCCACGTGCGCGGCGCTCGTGATCTCGAAGCTCTGCGTCACCACGCTGCAAGGACCTTGCGGCTCGCTGGGCGAGCCGAGCGGGCTCGGCGGAGCGCCCGGGTCATCGTCCGAGCAACCACAGAGCGCCCAGGACAGGACGAGCGTGAGGAAAATACCGCTGCTGCGCACGGCGCGAGACTAGCACGGGGCGGCCTGAGCCGGCCGCCCCTTCCGCGTGTCGTCGCAGCATCACTGCGCCGAGGGCCGCGTCAGTCGCTCAGCGGGATCGTCTGCACGCCGTCGGCGCCGAGCGAGGCGATGCCGACGTCATCCGCCGCGCGCAGGTCTTGGACATAGCCCATGACCTCGGCCTCGCGCACCAGCTTCGGTGCGCGAGGGTCGCTGCCGTCGAGCACGCTGAGCTTGCCGCGCCAGCCCGTGGACAGCACCGCGCGCTGACCGGAGGCGGCGATTGGTCCTGCTAAATAGTAGTCGCCGCTCGACAGCGTCGCGCGTCCGAAGCGGAGCTCGCCATCGCTCAGGCCGCTCGCGACCAGCACCGGCAACGATCGCTCGGTCACGCTCGTCACTGCACCGCCGACGCCGATGCTGGCGTCGATGCTGGCCGGCCCGCTGACGCTCAAGAAGCCATAGTAGCCGCCGTTGTGCAAGGAGACGAACAGGCGATCGGCGCCGAGCGCCGCGCTAGCGATGGCTTCGTTGGGCTCGAGCTCGACGGTCCCGAGCACGCGCGCGCCGTTGCCCTCCAGCGCGACGAGGCGCAGGCGGTGCAAATAGGCCGTGCACTTGCCGAGCGCCGTCGGTTCATAGCGGCCGTTCGGGTACTCGAACGTCGACGTCGCGTAGCCGCTGTAGCACTGCTCGGCGGTGAGGTTCTCACGCTCCTCGCGGGTGAAGTCCGCGCTGAACAGGCGCTCGCTGGCGGCGTCGTAGGCCAGCACGGCGCCGGGGATGTTGACGCTGGGCAGCGGGGACGCCTCGCCGTTCGGCGCGAGCTCGTAGCGATCGATGTAGAAGCGCGAGCGCGTCGGATCGCTGGGTGACACCACGGAGCGGCCGAAGGTGAGCCGGTTGCCGCTCATGAAGAGGCCGGTAGTGTTCTGGACGCCCTCGAGCTGCCGCGTCTGCACCCGAGGAGCGTTCGGCTCGCTCAGGTCGATGATACGCAGCGAGACGTTCGTTCCAGTGTACGAGCCGCGCGCGTCATAGACGGGCTGCCCGCTCAGCAGCGCGACAGTGTTGCCGCTCGCCACCAGCGGACGGCCCGGATCGTACAAGCCGGGGATCGCCTGGTACGACCCGTAGTCAGCGCCGAAATCCAGCAGCGCGTCGCCGATCACGCTCGGCTTCGTGGGCTCGGCCACGCTGACCGTCAACACCCGCGTGGTCGTCTTAGTGGTGGTGCTGGTGTAGTCGTAGCGATTGTAAAAGACGTACACACGATCGCCGCTGGCGACGACGTCGCGCAGCCAAGAGCCGCCGTAGCACTTATTTTGCGGCGTATCGCTGAGCTCGAGCTTGCCGATGCGCTCCGGGCTGGTCACCGCCGAGAGCGGCGTGACGTCGAGCTCGGTCACGTTCGTCCACCAGTTCTGCGCGACACGGACCACGTAGTCCCCGGCGGGCACCGTGCGATCGACCCAGTGCGCGAGCGCCAGCGAAGCCGTCTTTTGCGGCTGCGCGCGATCCGAAATGTCGAAGGTCTCGACGCGCTCGTCGGACACCGCGAACAAGCGATCCTGGTGCAAGAAACCGCGCCGCGCTTGGCCGTACGCCGGAGCCACGCCGGCGAGCGTCAGTTGATCGTTCTGCCAATCGATCAGCTGGACGCCGCTTTGATAGCTGCCACTGCAGCCGTCGGCGCCCGCGCGAGACCAGCCGGAGAAGGGCATCAGGATCAAATTGGCGTCGTCCAGGACGTTGAACGCCTTGTGAACGCGATCCTGATCCTCGACCATCCACGACCAGTCGCCGCCGAAGTTCACGCGGTCGAGCAGCTTGGGCTTCGCGAAATCCGAGACGTCGAAGAGCGAGACGGCGAGCGCGCCGTCCGGGTTGTTCTGCTCATAGCCTAGGCCGAGCACGCGGTCTCCGCGCGGTTCCATGTGATAAATCCAGCCCGGAATTTCCAGCGCGCCGAGCTGACGGGGCGCGGCCGGATCCGACAGATCGATGGTGAACAGCGGATCGGTTTGTAGCGCCGTGACCGCGTAAGCGCGCGGCCCGTCGAAGCGCACGGAGCGCAGATCCTCGCCGCTCGGGACGACCATGTCAGCGGCGCCGAGCGGCCGAACGTCGTCGGCCGAGCGCACCTGGAAGGTCTGAATGCGGGGCGCCTCATCCGAGCGCCAAAAACCGCGCTGGCTGACCACGCGCAACACGCCGTCGCTCTCGTCCATTTGCCAGCGGCTCGCGATCATGCCGGCCGCTTCCACGCTGGTGCCGGCGCGCAGGCGGCCGCTGGGGTCCGAGATATCCACCACCTGAATCGTCGAGCCCATGGCGCCAGAGCCGTCGCTGCTGTACTCGGGCCCGGCCACGTACATGCGCTGATCCGTCACGCTGATGCTGCGCCGCCAGGAGGAGTCCGCCTCGGTGAAGGACAGCTGGTCGATCTTGGAGATCGAGGTCGGGTTGGTGACGTTGAGCGACAGGATCGTGGTGCGCTGTCCGTTGTCGCAGTGCCAGCAATAGCCGCTCTCGAAGCCGACCGCGTACAGCACGTTGCCGACGATGCGAGAATCCGAGATTTGGCCGGGAATTTCGAAGCGGCCGATCTCTTGGATGTCGGCGGGGTCGCTGGTGTCGAGCGCCACGACGTACGCGCTCGAGGTCCATTGCCAGCCGTCGGCCTCGTGGATGTACCGGCCATAGCCGTTGTACAGCGCGAACGCGACGGAGTCGCGCACGTACATCTCGAACGGAGTGGCTTGGATCTTCTTCCTGCCGAGCAGGCGTAGCTGATCGCGCCGCGAGATGTCGATCACGTTCAAGCCGCCGTGCTGCGACAGCGCGTACAGGCGCTCACCTTCGACTTTGATGATGTCGGCCTCCTCGATCGCTCGCGCGGCCTCGGCGGAGTCGTCGGCAGCGGCGCCACCCGCGGCGTTCGGAGCGTTCGTCGCTAGGCCTGGCCCGCCGCGTCCCTGCGCGCCGCTCGGGGTATCCGACTCGAACACCTGCGGATCGCTCTTGGGATCGCTGGGCGTCTGACCCGGCGCTGAAGAGTGGCTGGTGCCACAACCGGCGCTGAGGGCGACGAGCGGCAGTGAGCTGAGGAGACGAAATACACGGCGCATGACGCGCGTAGTAGGCAAGCTTTGGGCCAGCGCTTGGCACTGCGTATATTAGGCTAATTTCTCATATTTACGTCATGCGTTGTGCCACGTGCGAGCGCACGCTGGCACAACGCCAGCGCCGTGTGCCGCGCTTCGCTCGCGGCGTCGTCGGCGGTCAGAGCGCAGCGAAGCGGTTCGCGGTCGCAGGCGGCGCTCGGGCGTGCGCGGCGCCGGGCGGTCTGCGCCAATGGCTGCTGCACGCTGACGCTGGGCGACGGCTCCGCGTACGAGCGAGCCGCCGAGCGAGCTCGTATTGCGAGGACGCGCGAGACAACGCGGGCGCGCGCAGCGCGGCGCATCACGCCGCTGCGCGCTGCGCTTTACACGCGCGTCGGAACCGACGATACGTAGCGGGTGTCCAAGCGATTGCTGGTTATTTTCGCGTTGTTCTCGCTGTGGGCGTGCACCATCCAGCGAGGGTCGCCCGCGCCCGCTACACCTTCCACGACCGCGGCGCCGGTCGCGGCGAGCTTGCCGCGCGCGGAGGTGCTGGTAACCGCCGGCGGCGGCGCCCCGCCGCCCGATCAGAGCCAGGCGCCCATCCCGGTGAGCGCCGAGGATCCGCAGCTCGGGCGCGCTGACGCGCCGGTCACCATCGTCGAGTTCTCCGATTTTCAATGCCCGTTCTGCGCGCGCGTGAACCCGACGCTGCAGGAGTTGCTGCAGAGCTACGGACCGGAACGCCTGCGCTTGGTCTGGAAGCACAACCCGTTGCCGTTTCACCGCCAAGCGCGCCCGGCTCACGTAGCGGCGGCCGCTGTGTTCGAGCTCGCCGGCTCCGCCGCCTTCTGGCGCTTTCACGAGAGCGCCTTCGCGAACCAGCAGCAGCTCACGGACGAGCATTTCGAGGCGTGGGCGCAGCAAGCGGGGGTGGACGTGCAGCGCTTTCGCGCGCGGCTGAGCTCGGCCGGCGCCAAGGTGGACGCTGACATGGCGCTCGCGCAGCGCGTCGGCGCCAACGGAACCCCCAATTTCTTCATCAATGGCGTGTCATTGAAAGGCGCGCAGCCGGTCGACGCGTTCAAGGCGATCATCGATCGTGAGCTCGCCGAGATCGCCGCGCTGACGCAGCAAGGCGCCATCAAGGGCGATCTCTACACGCTGCGCACGCAGCGAAACTTCTCTGCGACGGCCGCGGTGGCGGTGACGACCCCGAGCGCCGACGACGACGGCGGCCCTTGGCAAGTGCCCGTGCTACGGGATGATCCCAGTGATGGTCCCGCTACGGCGCTGGTGACCATCGTCGAGTGGTCGGATTTTCAATGTCCGTTTTGCAAGCGCGTCGAAGACACGCTCGCGCAAGTAAAGCAGTCGTACGGCGACGACGTGCGCATCGTCTGGAAAGACAACCCGTTGCCGTTTCATCCGCGCGCCCTGCCAGCGGCGCTGCTCGCGCGGCAGGTCTTCAATCGCCGCGGCAACCAGGCGTTCTGGGCGATAAAGCACGAGCTGTTCGAGAGCAACCCCAAGCTCGAGGTCGAAGATCTGCGGCGCATCGCCGGGCAACACGGCTTGACCTGGAACGAGAGCGCGGCGCTCGCGGACGGCAAAGCGACGCGACGAATCGAGCAGAACGTGGAGCTCGCCGACGATCTCGAGGCGCGCGGCACGCCGCACTTCTTCATCAACGGCGTGCGGCTCAGCGGGGCGCAGCCGCTCGAAAAATTCAAGGAGCTCATCGACGCCGAGCTCGCGAAAGCGCGCGCGCTCATCGAAACTGGTGTTTCACGAGCCAAAATCTACGAAACGCTGCAGAAAGAGGCGCGCGGGCCGCGCGTGCCCGAGCGCAAAGAAATACCCATCCCGGCGAGCAGCCCATTCCGTGGCCCGGCCAAGGCCAAGGTCGTGGTGCAGGAATTTTCGGACTTCGAATGTCCCTTTTGCAAGCGCGTTCAGCCGACGCTGCTGGAGCTAGAGAAAGCCTTCCCGGGTCAGATCCAGATCGTTTGGCGGCACCTGCCGCTGCCGTTCCACAAAGACGCGCGGGCTGCCGCCGAAGCGGCGGAGGAGGTGCGCGTACAGCTCGGAAACCGCGCCTTTTGGGCGTTTCACGACAAGCTGTTCGCGAACCAGGGCACGGAGGCGGGCCTCTCGCGAGAGAACTTGCTCGAGATGGCGCGCTCGGTGGGCGCAGACGTCGACAAGGTTTCGGCGGCGCTCGTCGCCGGCACTCACCGCGCCCGCGTTCAGGCCGACGCTGACGCCGCAGCCGCCGCGGGCATCTCCGCTACACCGACGTTCGTCATCAACGGCTACGTTCTGAGCGGAGCGCAGCCGTTGACGGCGTTCAAGAAGGCCGTACGGCGCGCGAACGGCGCGCCGCGCTCGCAATGAGTGAGAGGTCTGCCTCGCTTGCAGCCGCAGAGCGCGGGCGGTAGCGTGGGAGCTCCTTTGTTCTCATTTTTCGTGCTTGGCTCGGCGCAGCGGCGCCTCCTCGCGGTGCTCGTCGCTTGGCTCGTCTTCGGCGCCAGCCGCGAGCTTCGGGCAGAGCCGAGCGAGAGCGATCGTCAGCAAGCGCGCGCGCTCGCCGCGGAAGGCTACGACGCGCTGCAACACAAAGACTACGCCGTCGCGGAAGAGCGCTTTCGCAAGGCGGACAAGCTGGTGCATGCGCCGACTTTGGTCGTGGACTGGGCGCGCGCCCTCACCGGTTTGGGGCGGCTCGTCGAGGCGTATGAACGCTACGAGCTCGTGCTGCGCGAAGGGGTCAGCGATAGCGCGCCGGCGTCCTGGCAGCGCGCGCTACAGGAGGCCGAGCGCGAGCTGCAGGCGCTGAAGCCGCGGCTCGCGTGGCTGACCGTCAACGTAGAAGGACCCGAACATCCGACGGTATTCCTCGATGGCCGCCGGGTGCCGAGCGCCGCGGTCGGCGTGCCTCGCGCCGTGAACCCAGGACGTCGCACCGTGTCCGCCTGGGCGCGCGGCTACTCCTCCAAACAGCAAGTGTTCATGGTCCGCGAAGGGCAACACCTTTTGCTATCGCTGAAGTTGGAGCCGATACCGGTGGGTGCGCCGGAGGAGCCCGAGCCCGTCATCAAAGAGGTAGTCGACGAGCTGCCACCGCCACAATACGTGCAGGGCGGCAGCGGCGCGCGGCGCACGCTCGGCTATGTCGCGATTACTATTGGCGGCGTTGGCCTGGTCGTGGGCGGCGTCAGCGGCGTGCTCGCGTTACGGGAAGGATCTAGCCTTTCCTCGCGCTGTCCGGGCGGGACGTGCACCCCGTTGAATCGCCATCAAAAGAGCGAGCTCGAATCGGATCTCGATCGTTACAAGCTGTTTCAGACGGCCTCCACGATCGGAATCGCCGTTGGCGCCGCGGGCGTGCTCACTGGCGGCTATTTATTGCTATTTGGCAATGAGCCGCGGCGAGTCGGGCAGCGCGCGCCGCGCTTGATACCGATTGTCGGTCTCGGCTCCGTCGCTGTCAGCGGCTCATTCTGAGCCGCCGCGACGTATGCCCGTTGCTTCGCGTTTGGATCGCGCGTCGAGCGAGCTTCTGACAAATCGCCGCAGGCTGGTGCATTTTTGTAGAGCGTCGTCGCTTGCCGCAGTGAGCTAGCAGCTGTAAGCCATGGCAGGGTCCATCCTTACATGCGCACTTGCGTCTTAGATCGTGCTGGCGTGCTCCGGGGTCGCGTCAAGGGTCGTCTCGGCATCGCCGGATTGCTGCTCGCGCTGAGCTTGGTCGCAGGGGAGCGCAGCGCTTTCGCCGAGCCGAGCGCGGCCGATCGCACCACGGCGCGCGCGCTGGCCGAAGAAGGCTACAACGCCCTCAAAGCCAAAGACTACGCGCTCGCGGAGGATCGCTTTCGCCGCGCGGACGCGCTCGTGCACGCGCCGAGCTTGGTCGTGGATCACGCGCGCGCTCTCGTCGGTTTGGGGCGCTTCGCCGATGCATACGAGCGCTACGACAGCGCGCGGCGCGAGGTGTTGTCGGCGAACGCGCCCGCCGCTTGGCGGCGCGCGGTCGCCGACGCTCGGCGTGAGATCAAAGACGTCGAAGGCAAGATCGCGTGGGTGACGATCGCGGTGCGCGGCCCGAAAGAGCCGCAGGTCAACATTGACGGCCGTGAGGTCCCGCTCTTCGCGCTGGGCTCGCAGTATCCCTCGGACGTCGGCACGCGAGTCGTGCACGTATCGGCGCCGGGCTACATCGACAAAGACGTGACGGTGACGCTGGCTCCCGGCGAGCGTCAGCAGGTGATCTTGGATCTGGAGCCGCAGCCGGAGGCGCCCGCAGCAGCGCCGGTGATCGAGAAGCGCGTCAGCCGGCGCGCGCCAGCGCCGCCGCCTCCGCCCGCGCGCAGGCCGAAGCCGGCAACGTACGCCGCGCTCGCCGTCGGCGGCGCAGGGCTCGCCGTGGGCGCCGTCACTGGCGTGTTGTTCTTGAGTGAGCGCTCCAAGCTGAAGTCAGCGTGCCCATCGGCGGATACCTGCCCGCCGGATACGCGCGATGACCGCGAGCGCTATCACCTGTACTCCTACGTCTCCAGCGTGAGCTTGCTCGTGGGCCTGGCGGGCGCGGGCACCGGAGTTTATCTGCTGTTGAAGGATCTCAAGGGTCCGGCGCCGGATGCGGCCAAGGCGGCGTTCATCCCGTACATCGGGCTCGGCAGCGTCGGAGTGGAGGGGCGGTTCTGATGGGCACTGGTAAGCCCGCCCGGCTCTGGGCGCTGTTGCTGGTGACCATCTCGCTGTTTGCGACGACCGGTTGCCATTTGTTGTTCGGTGACTTCAAGGAGGCGCCCGGCAAGGGCGCCGCCACCACGACGTGCGACAAGGGCGCGACGCGCTGCAAGGACGAAATCCTGCTGATGTGCAGCGACGATCAGAAGGCCTGGTTCAGCACCGGCTCCTGCGCGTCGAAGGATCAATGTGACTCCAAGACCGGGACCTGCCGCGTGTGTCCCCAAGCGGACATGCTGCGCTGCAACGGCGCCAAGCGTGAATACTGCTCGGCCGATCGTACGAAATGGATGATGAAGGAGCTCTGCCGCTCGGCAGAGGAGTGCAGCCCGGCCGGCTGCGGGCCGTGTCAGACGCCGGGGCAGCTGCAGTGCAGCGTCGACGACGCGACCAAGCAAGTCGTCATCCGTGAGTGCTCGCCCGACAAGACGTGGCAGGTGGCGGCGCAGTGTCCCAGCGACGTGGTGTGCATGGCCACCTTGAACAGCGCAGCCAAGGATCCCATCAATTGGAACCGTCGCTGCGAGGCCAAGTGCACGCCGGGCACCTTCCAGTGCGATGGCGTCACGCTCCAGCGCTGTCCCGAAGGCGGCCTCGACTGGATGGCGGTCGGCCCCTGCGCCACCAAGGAGCTGTGCGAGCAGACGCTCCAAGACATCCAGAATAACCCGGCGCTCGGGCCTTCGATCGAGCAATGCAATGTTGGCTGCGGCGCGCCGGGACAACCGCGCTGTGTCAACGGCACACACTTGGATCGCTGCAACGCCACGCAAACCGCGTGGGAGCCGGTCACCGACTGCCCCGCAGGCATGATGTGCACCACGGTGGGCGAGGGCGGCTGCTCGATTTGCACGCCCGGCGACTACCAGTGCAACGGCGCGATCCTCGAGCAGTGCGACGCGTCGCACGTGTGGGTGCCAAAGGCCGACTGCAAGACGCGCGCGCTGTGCAGCTTCAGCAACGACGCCGACGGCAACGGCAAGAGCACTGGCCAGTGCTTGATCGAGAAGTGCGCGCGCGCGGGCGACAACGTGTGCGGCTCGGAGGACGATCCGCTGGCTCTCGGCTCGACGTTGTGGGAATGCAACAGCGACCTGACCGGCTTCACCAAGGGGTT
The DNA here is from genome assembly GCA_966250485.1 of uncultured Sorangium sp. Lineage (GTDB taxonomy): Bacteria > Myxococcota_A > Polyangia > Polyangiales > Polyangiaceae > PMG-095. Next base: position 51,702 of record CBINHN010000022.1, read on the forward strand.
GACCTGTCCCACCACGGCGCTGTGCAACGCCACGGACAAGCGCTGCGATCCGGTGGTTTGCGAAGCCGGCCAACGCCGCTGCAACGTGGACAACCTGCTCGAGGTGCAGGTCTGCAAGCCCGGCCGTGACGGCTGGGAGTCGGTCACGACCTGCGCGGAGGGGGAGTACTGCGATCCCACCAGCGTGGATGAGCCGTGCAAGAAGAGCTGCCCGGCCCCCGTCTACTGCAATGATCGCACTCCGGTTACCTGCTCGCCCGCCGGAGTCGTGAGCGGCGCCGCGTGCCTCTCGAAGGAGCTCTGTGAGTGCGCCGTGCGCGGAGACTGCGCGGGCGGTATCGAGGGCGGCGGAGTCGCCGGCGCGATGGGCTGCGGCCGGCCCGTGTGCGGCGGTGACGACATGCCGAACTTCCGCTGCACGGACACGTCAGGAGTCGCCAAGGGCGGCCCCATCCTGCAACAGTGCAAGTCGGGCCGCGACGGCTGGGTCACGGCGCAGGACTGCAAGAGCGCGAACCTTTGCTACCCCGGCGATGCCCCCTACTACAAGGCTGGCTACTGCGCGATTTGTCCGCAAGCGGGGGAGGTGATGTGCCGCGACGCTGGCACCAGCACTTGCAATCCCGATCGCAAGGGCTGGACCGTGAAGGAGCCGTCGTGCGGCACGTACGGCTGCCGCGATGGCGGCACCAATGACTATTGCGCGGTGTGCAACAGCGGGGAGACGCGCTGCAACGGCCTGGATCCCGGCTCCGAGCTGCTCACGTGCACTCCCGACGCGCGCTCGCTCGCCGTAAAAGACATCTGCAAGTACGGCTGCCTGAACGACGGCATCAATGACAGCTGCGCGTCCTGCGGCAAGGGTGAGCTGCGCTGCGCCGGCAGCGCGCCGGGCTCGAAGCTCCAGCAGTGCGCGGACGGCCAGAAGAGCCTGGTCGATGCCCCCGGCAGCCCCTGCGCGAACGGCTGCATCGACAACGGCCTCAACGACTACTGCGCCGAGTGCAAGCCGGGTGAGAGTCAGTGCTCGGGCAACGGCGTCCACGTCTGCGGCGCCGACGGTCACTGGGGTGAGGTCACGCCGTGCGGCAGCGGCTGTGTCGAGAACGGCGCGGCCGACTATTGCGGCGGTTGCGCCAAGGGCGAGCTGCGCTGCGCGGGCAATACGCTGCAACAGTGCTCGGACGATCAGAAGACGCTGGTCGACAAGGCGATGTGCGAGTTTGGCTGCATCGATGACGGCTTGAGCGACGTGTGCGCCGCCTGCAGCCAGAACGAGCGGCGCTGCATGGGCTCGGACCTGCTGCAGTGCTCGCTGGATCGCAAGACGATCGGCAAGCTGATGACCTGCGACTTCGGCTGCGTCGACAGCGCGCTCGCGGATTTCTGCGCCGCCTGCATGCCCGGTGAGCTGCGCTGCGCGGGCAGCGCGCCGGGCTCGGTGCTCCAGGTGTGCTCGAGCGATCGCACCATGCTGCTGGACTCGAAGAAGTGCGACAACGGCTGCTTCGAAGCCGGCCTCAGCGACTACTGCGGCGAGTGTAAGCCGGGTACCAGCCAATGCACGGACGACGGCTTGCAGGTGTGCGGCGACAACGGTCGTTGGCAAGAGCCCGTTGCCTGTGAGAACGGCTGCTTCGACGATGGCGCCTCCGACTACTGCCGGGAATGCAAGAGCGGCCAGACCTCGTGTGATGGGGCCACGCTGCGCACCTGCACCAGCGCCGGAAAATGGTCGACGACGGGGACCAGCTGCGCCAACGGCTGCATCGATGATGACGCCAACGACTACTGCGCCGAGTGCCGGATGGGGGACAAGACCTGCTCTGGCAAGAACCTGTTGAGCTGCACGGCGGAGGGTCGCTTCGGCGACGCGGTTGCGTGTGAGCTCGGCTGCCACGGCAAGGCGTGCGACGTGTGCAAGGCGGGCGACGCGCGCTGCGGTAGCGACGGCCTCGAGCAGTGCATGGACGGGCAGTGGGGCGTGGGCATGAGCTGCGCCAACGGCTGCTTCGGCACAGAGCCCAGCGCGTCCTGCGGCGAGTGCGCCATGAACGACACGAAGTGCGCGGACACCATGAGCAGCCAGGTCTGCAAAGACGGCAAGTGGGGGACCGCCACGCGCTGTCCGAACGACGTGTGTATGGGGAAGGCTTGCGTGCTGTGTACGCCGGACACGGAGCAGTGCGAGGACGCCACGCGCATCAAGGTGTGCAACGCGAATGGCGCGTGGGGCGCGCCGATGGACTGCCCGGACGGCGCGTGCGTCGAGGACGCCTGCGCGCAGTGCATGCCCAGCAAGACGCAGTGCGCGAACGAGACTCAGATACAGACGTGTAACTCGAGCGGGTCTTGGGGCCCTCCCAGTGACTGCCCGAGCGGCGCCTGCCTCGGGGAGAAATGCGTCGACTGCCAGCCGGGGGATACGGAGTGCGTGGACTCCGCGAATCGCCGCGTGTGCAGCGCCAACGGTGCCTGGGGCGCCGCCACGATGTGTCCGAACATGGCGTGCGTGGGCAAGGATTGCGCGGAGTGTGTTCCCGGCACCAAGCAGTGCATGGGCACGAGCGCCGTTCAGACCTGCGACACGAACGGCACCTGGATCACGCCGGCGACGACCTGCGAGTATGGTTGCCTAGACAACGGGACTTCTGACCGCTGTCTAGGGTGCCCGGCCGGGGTCTCGGAGTGCGTCGGCAACGGGAACGGCAACGCGAAGTCCCTGCGCACGTGCACCGCCGAGAAATGGGTGACCACCAAGTGCGACATCGACTGCGTGGACAACGACAACAAGGACTACTGCGCCCAGTGCACTGGCACCGCTCGCGAGTGCACGGACGACAGCCACTATCACGCCTGCGGGACGGACCAGCGCTGGGCGGCGGCCGTGGCGTGTCCGGCAGCCACGCCGGTTTGTCTGGCCAGCAACGGCAGCTGCGTCGTCTGCAAGCCGGGCTCGACGCAATGCTCGATGGACACGCAGCAGACCTGTGACGCGACCGGCAGCTGGGGTATGGACGAGACGTGTCCCAATGGTTGTATGGGCGACGTCTGCGCCCCCGAGGCCGCCATGCAGTGAGCGCGGCGGCGTCCGCCACGCTGCTGCTCGGCCTGGCAGCCGCTGGCTGCGGCATGTTGCTCGACGACTACCGCATCGATGACTCGCGGCTGGCCCAGGCCGTTTGCGAGCTGGGCGACCATCGTTGCAGCGGCGACTGGCTGTTGAGCTGCACGGACACGCTGCAGGGCTTCGTCCGCTCACAGACCTGCGCCGCGGTCGATCTCTGTGACGCCGACGCGGGCCGCTGCCGCGTCTGTCATCCCTACGAGGTGCGCTGCGCGGGCTCGCGCCTGGAGACGTGCAGCGCCGACGGCGGCGAGTGGCAGCTCAGCGAGGACTGCGGCGCGCCGGAGCAGTGCAACGTCAAGCTGGCCGCCTGCGCGCCGTGTGCTCCGGGCGAATATCAATGCAATCAAGGCGCACTCTCACAGTGCACCGCCGCGGGCACCTGGGGCGCCGCGACGCAGTGCGCTTCGCCCGAGCTGTGCACGATCGGCTTGGCGCGCGACACCGGCGCCGAAACTGGCCAGTGCGGCGCGTCCGTGAACTGCATGCCGGGCAGGTACGCGTGCGTGGAGCGCCGGCTCAGCCGCTGTGATTCCTATGGCGCGCGCTGGCAAACGCTGGAGACCTGCGCCAGCCCCGAGCTCTGCAGCGCGGCGCTGGCCGCGGTGCCACGGCCGGACGCGCTCATCTCCTGCGTGCGGCCGACGTGCTCGTACGAGACGTATCGTTGTGACGGCGCGCAGCTCTTCAAGTGCGCTCCTACGCTGGACGGCTGGGTTCCGCTCAAGACGTGCAGTGATCAGCCGTGTAACCCGGATCCAAAAGTGCATGACTGCGCGCCCTGCGCGGCCGGCAGCTTCGTGTGCCAGGGCTCGGATCTGCTGAGCTGCGACGCCAGCGGCGTCTACAAGCTCGCCCAACACTGCGCCGCGCCCGAGCTGTGCGATGCGACGGCGGGCACGTGCGGCGCCGAGGAGTGCGACACGCCGGGAGCCAGCGTGTGCGATCCGTACGAGCCGACCCTGCGCACGTGCGGCGCCGACCACCGCTGGCGCCAGTTCAACTGCTCTACCACCGGCCTGTGCAGTGAACGCAACGCGCGCTGCGAGCAGCCGGTGTGTGAGCGCGGCTCCACGCGCTGCGAGCGAGGCATGTTCCAGCGCTGCAACACCGACCTTACGGCCTGGGAGACCGTGGTCCAGTGCGACAATCCAGGTGAATGCGATGTCACCCTAGAGGGTTGCTCGCCCGAGCCGTGCGCGCCCGATGCGTATCGTTGCAACGACGTCTTCTTGGAGCATTGCGTGGACGGCGCTTGGCAACGCAGCGCCCGCTGCGCCGCCCCGGGGCTGTGTGACGCCGACGCCAAGCGCTGCGACCAGCCGATGTGCGAAAAAGGCAAATTCGCCTGCCGCGATCAGTTTCTGCTGCGCTGCGGCCCGCTGCGGACGCTGGACGACTACGCCACCTGCCCCACGCCCTCGCAGTGCAACGCCGACGCCGGCCTCTGCCTCTAGCGCAGGGCGGTGAGAGCGGGCTGCTCGGCGCTCAGGGCTGTTGCAGCTTCTCCAGCGCGCGATCGATGCGGCGCAGGCAGCGCTCCCGGCCGAGCACCGCCAGGCAATCGAAGAGCCCGGGGCCGGTCGCGCTGCCCGTCACGGCGACGCGTACCGCGTGCACGATGTCGCCCAGCCCGAGCCCGCGCGCTTCCAGGAACGCCAGCGTGCCCTGCTCCAGAGCCGCCGCCTCGAAATCGCCGCTGCTGCGCTCGGCGAGCCACGCGCGGTAGTCCTGCAGCCGCTCCGCGGCGCCAGGGGCGCGCAAGCGTTTCTCGAACGCCTTCTCCTCGAAGGTGACGTCTTCGCTGAAGAAGAAGCCCGCGAGCAGCAGGACGTCGCCGAACACCTTGACGCGATCACCCAGCGCCACGAGCACGCGCCGCACGTGCTCGCGCGACTCCGCCGAGAGCGGGCTCGCGATGAAGCCCGCGCGCTCGAGGTACGGGAGCACCCCTTCGAGCTTCTGCTCGAGCGGCAGCTCGCGCATGTAGTGCGCTTGAAAGGCTTGCAGCTTCACGGGGTCGAAGCTCGCGGGGGCGGGGTTCACGCGCTCGAGCGAGAAATGCTGGAGCATCTCGGCGCGGCTCAGAAACTCGGTCTTGTCGTCCAGCGACCAGCCGAGCAAGAGCAGGTAATTGACGAGGGCGTCCGGCAGGTAGCCGACCTGCTCGTAGAAATCGACGATCACCGGGTTGAACGTCTCCGGGTTCGTCTGCAGGCCCATCGCGCGAGCGATGGCCGTGCCGTGCTGGTGCACCTTGGCGAAATCAGGGTTCTTCAGGTACGTGTCGAGCTTGCGCTTGGACAGCTTGCGCTTGGAGCCGGGCTCCGCGACGTAGGGCAGGTGCGCGTACGCCGGCAACGGGTAGCCGAGCGACTGCGCGATGAAGATTTGACGCGGCGTATTGGAGAGGTGCTCTTCCGCGCGGATCACGTGAGTGATCTCGAACGCGTGATCGTCGACCACGTTGGCCAGGTGGTAAATGAAGGAGCCGTCGGAGCGCTGGATGACGTGGTCCGCCTCCTCCAGCCAAGCGAACTCCACGTCGCCGCGCACCAGATCGTGCAGCACGAGCTTGCCCTCACGCGGCATCTTCAGGCGCACGACGCTCTTTCTGCCCTCCGCCGTGAAGCGCGCGTGCTCCTCGGCGTTTTTGGCCATGAAGCGCCGGCTGTACACGAAGCGGCGCTTCTCCGCCTCCGCCGCTTTGCGCTCGGCGTCCATCTCTTCAGCGGTGGAGAAGTCGTGATAGGCGTGGCCGCTGGCGAGCAGTCGCTCGACGGCTTCTTGGTACGCGGCCCCGCGCTGCGACTGGAAGTACGGCGCGTACGGACCGCCGCGCTCCGGGCCCTCGTCCCAGTCCATGCCCAGCCACTTGAAGCCGTGCAGAATCGGCGCCAGCGCGGCCTCCACGTTGCGCTGCTGATCGGTGTCGTCGATGCGCAGGATGTAGCGACCCTCCGCGCCGCGCTGGCGCGCGAAGAGCCAATTGAAGAGCGCGGTGCGCACCCCGCCGATGTGCAAGAAACCGGTGGGGCTCGGTGCAAAACGTGTTCGAACGGTCGACATCTTCAGCTGATCTTGTTTCCGGGTAGCGGAGCGTCCTCGCCCGCCTCGAAAGTGACGACCCGCAGCGGACGCTCGCCGCCGCCGGCCGCGAGCACCATGCCCTCCGAGAGCCCGAATTTCATTTGCCGCGGCTTCAGGTTCGCCACCACGGCGACGCGCTTACCGACGAGCACGCTCGGATCCGGGTAGCTCTGACGAATGCCGCTGAACACCTGACGGAGCCGCCCCTCGCCGAGATCGAGCATCAGCCGCACGAGCTTGTCCGCCTCTGGCACGAGGCTCGCTTCACGCACCACACCGACCCGCAGATCGACGCGCGAAAAATCGTCGATGCCGATCTCGGTCGCGGCCGCCGGCGGCTGCTTGGCGGCCGCGTTTTTCCCGGCTTTGGCCGCCTTCTGCGCGGCGGGCCGCGCGGGCTCCGGCTTCTTCTGTTGCGCGCCGCCTTGCGTCTTGCTCTCGAGCTTTGCCCAGGCGTCCTTCAGGCTGACGGTGCGGTTCCACACCAGCTCGCCCGGCTTGCTGTCGCGGTCGACGATGAAATAGCCGAGGCGCTCGAACTGCACCTGCTTACCGACCGCGGCGCTCGCCAGGTACGGCTCCATCTGACAGCCGGCGAGCTCGACGACGGACTCCGGATTGAGCTCGTCGATGAAGCTGCGGTCCTCGCGCGTGCCGGGGTTCTCCACCGAGAACAGACGATCATAGAGGCGAACGCGCGCCGGCACGGCGTGAGCCGCGGACACCCAATGCAGCGTGCCGCGCACGACGCGCCCGTCGGGGGCGGCCCCGCCCCAGGACCCGGGATCCCAGGTGGCGCGTAGCTCGCTGATCTCACCGGAGGCGTCCTTGATGACCTCGGTGCAGCGAATCAGGCAGGCGTAGCGCAGGCGCACCTCACGGCCCGGCGCCAGCCTGAACCAGTCCTTCGGCGCGTCTTCGCGGAAGTCCTCGCGCTCGATGAACACCACGCGGGAAAACGGCAGCTTGCGTGAGCCGTGCTGCGGATCTTCGGGGTGGAGCGGCGCTTCCAGCTCGCGCACCTCCTCGGGGAAGTTCTCGATCGTGACCTTGAGCGGCCGCAGCACCGTCATCACGCGCGGGCAGCGGCGGTTCAGATCTTCGCGCAGGCCGTGCTCGAGCAGCCCCACGTCCACGACGCTGTCCGTCTTGGCGACGCCGATGCGCTCGCAGAAGGCGCGGATCGCCTGCGGCGTATAGCCGCGGCGACGCAAGCCAGCGAGGGTCGGCATACGCGGGTCGTCCCAGCCGGAGACCAGGCGCTTTTGCACGAGCTCGAGCAGCTTGCGCTTGGACATCACCGTGTACGTAAGGTTCAAGCGCGCGAACTCGAGCTGCTGCGAGGGGTACACCTCCGCTTCGCGGATGCACCACTCGTAGAGTGGCCGGTGTGACTCGAACTCCAGCGTGCAGAGCGAGTGCGTGATGCGCTCGATCGCGTCCGAGAGCGGATGCGCGTAGTCATACAGCGGGTAGATGCACCAGGCGTTGCCCGTGCGGTGGTGCGGCGCGTAGCGGATGCGATATAAGATCGGATCGCGCAGGTTCATGTTCTGCGTCTCGAGGTCGATCTTGGCGCGCAGCACGTGGGCGCCCTCCGGGAACTCGCCGGCGCGCATGCGACGGAACAGATCCAAGCTCTCCGCGATGGGGCGGTCGCGGTACGGGCTCGGGCGGCCCTTCTTGTAGAAGTCGCCGCGATACTCGCGGATTTGCTCCTCGTTCAGGCTGTCGACGTAGGCGGCGCCCTTCTGGATGAGCTTGACGGCGAGCTCGTACAGCTGCTCGAAATAGTCGGACGCGTAGTAGAGGTTCGACCACTGAAAGCCGAGCCAGCGGATGTCCTCCTGAATCGACTCCACGTACTCCACGTCTTCGGTGGTGGGGTTGGTGTCGTCGAAGCGCAGGTTGCAGGTGCCGCCGAACTCCTCGGCCAGGCCGAAGTCGACGCAAATCGCCTTGGCGTGCCCGATGTGCAAGTAGCCGTTCGGCTCGGGCGGGAAGCGCGTGGCCACGCGCCCATCGTGGCGACCCGCGGCGATGTCGCGCTGCAGTTGCTCGCGGATGAAGTTGCCGCCGCTGGCCTCGGCCTTGCCGCTCGCTGCGGGGCGCTCTCGGCTGGCCTTTTTGGGGTCGTTTGCGCTGGGTTCTCGGGTCATGGCAGGCGCGACAGGCTGCGGGCCGGTCGCGCGCGGGAGACTGCCTCGGAAGGCGGGCGCGCACAAGTCTTGCGCCGGAGCGCCGCTCGGCTACCGGCGCGGCGCCAGCGTTTGCCGCACCTTCTCTTGCAGCCCGGCGGGCGTGAACGGCTTTTCCAGGTACGCGCCGCGGATATTGAATACCTCTTCGCTACTCGGTGAGCTGCCCGAATACCCCGACATGAACAGCACGCGCGCGCGCGGACACAGCGGCTCGAGCTCGAGGGCGAGGTCTGGGCCGCTGGTCTCCGGCATCACGACGTCGAGCAGCAGCAGGTCGATGTCATCGCCCCGCTCGCGGCACATCGCGCGCGCGGCATGGGCGTTGCTCACCTCCAACACGGTGTAGCCGCTGTCGCGCAGGATGCGCGCGGCGACGCGCCGCACGGGCTCGTTGTCATCCACGAGCAGGATGTTCGCGCGCCGCGTCACGGGCGTCACGCGGTCGCTTTGGCCGGGTCGCTCGCTGGGGCGCTCTTCGACTCTGGGGAACAACACTTCGAAGGTCGTGCCGCGGTCGAGCTCGCTCGTGACGGAGATGTGCCCCGCGGACTGCTGCACGATGCCGTAGACCATCGCCAAGCCGAGCCCGGTGCCCTTGCCGACGTCCTTGGTCGTGAAGAACGGCTCGAAGATGCGCTTCTGGGTCGCGGCGCTCATGCCCGTCCCAGTGTCGCTCACGGAGAGCACGACATACTCGCCGGGGACCACCGCCGGACGGCTGCGCGCTGCCTCCACGTCGAGCTCGAGGTTCTTCGTCTCGATCGAGAGCTGCCCGCCGTTCGGCATCGCGTCGCGCGCGTTGACCGTGAAGTTGACGATGATCTGCTCGATTTGCCCCTGATCCGCCTTGATCACGCCGAGGTCCGGCGCGAGGCGCGTGACGAGCTTGATGTCCTCACCGATGATGCGCTCGAGCATCTTCTCGAGCTCGGACACCACGGTGTTGAGCTGGGTCAGCTTGGGCTGAACGACTTGGCGGCGGCAGAACGCCAGCAGCTGGCGCGTGAGCGCCGCGGCGCGCTGGCTCGCGGACAAGACCTGTCCCACGTCCTCGCGGCGCACGTCGTCTTCTGACAAATCCATCATCAAGAGCTCGGCGTAGCTCTGGATCACGGACAGCAAGTTGTTGAAGTCGTGGGCGACGCCGCCGGCGAGGCGCCCGATGGCCTCCATCTTTTGCGACTGCATCAGCTGCCGCTCGAGCTCGCGCTCCTGCGTCACGTCGCGCAGCAACGCGACGCCGCCCTTCAAGCCGCGCTCCGGCTCGAGCAGCGGAGAGGCGCTCATGTGCAACACTCTGTCGGGCTGCTCCGCGCGGCGCAGCACTACCTCCTGGCTTACCGTGCGCTCCTCGCGAATGGCGAGCTCCAGCGGATTTTGCTCCGGCGGCAGCGGCGTCTTCGTCTCGTCCGCGAGGCACAAACCGAGCTTCTCGGCCCAGCTCTCCGCCAGCTGCTCCGGCGGCCGGCAGCCCAAGAGACGCTCCGCTTGGCGGTTGACGAGCAGCAGCCGCCCGCCGCGGTCCACCACCACCACGCCGTCGCTCATGGACTCGAGGATGGCGTTGAGGACGCTGGTCTGCTCGCGCAGCCGCCGCTCGCTGGCGCGGAGGGCGGTCTCCATCCACACGCGGTCGCTCACGTCACGCCAGATGCCCACCACGCCGATGGTGTCGCCGTCAGCGCCGCGGATGGGCGCCTGCGTCTCCGAGAACCAAGCGGTGTTGCCGGCGTGGGCGCCGCGGCGCACCACGTCCACGGCAGGCGTGCCGGCCGCGAGCACCTGCTGTCCGTCGCGCTCGCTCTCGCGGATCCCTCCGCTGCTCAACACGTCGCTGAGGCGCTTTCCGACGAGCGTCTCCGGTCCGTTCGCGTGCACCATGTTCGCGAACGAGCGGTTCGCGCGCCGGAAGCGCAGATCCGTGTCTTTGAAATAGATGCCGTCCGGGATGTTGTCCATCAGGTCGTGCAGCAGCTGGCGCTCCTCCGCCAGCTCGCGCGCCAACCGAAAGTGCTCGGCCGCCTTGCCGACGGTGAGCTTCACGTCCTCGGGGTTCCAGGGTTTGGTGACGTAGGCGAAGATCTGCCCTTCGTTCACCGCGCGGATCACGGCGGACAGATCGGCGAAGCCCGTGATCAGGATGCGGACGGCGCTGGAGGCCTCGCGGATGCGCGCGAGCAGCTCGTCGCCGCCCATGCGCGGCATGCGCTGGTCACTGACGACCACCGCGATGTCGTGCTGCTGCTCGACGAGCTCCAGGGCGCTGGCGGCAGATTCCGCCTTGTGCACGATGAAGTGATCGCTCAGCAGGTCCTCGAGCGCGACGAGCACCTGCGGCTCGTCGTCGACGAGCAGGATGTGGTCCTTGCTCGTCGCGGTCTCGATGACTCCGGCTTCCGCACTCATTCGCGTGTCTCTCGCCTCCGGAGCTCGAAAATGCTCGGACAGCGCTAAAGTGTTCTAGGTCACAGGTGAGCTTGTCAAGCGCAGTATCCGCACAAATCCCCACGTCGACGCGCGCGCTGTCGAAAATCGCTCGCGCGCTCTGCGCGCCTTCGCGCGTGTGCGCTCGAACATGGCACAGCGCTCTCCCGAAACACGTCTTTGCAACTCGAGAGGATGCAGAGCGCTGCGCTGTGGCACACCAGCAGCGTGGCGATACGGTACGCGCTGGGGCGTCATGGCGTTGACGAGCGCGAGCGTGCCGCGCTCACCATCCCGGGTGATGTGCGCCGCGCCGCACTCCGCTGAGTGACAGCCGGGAAGACGAACGCCGTCGCGGCGTTCATCATCCGGCAGCCCTCAGCCGCGCGCGGAGCGCGACTAGCTCTTGCGCGACTCCACGCGCTCGATGCGCGCGCCGAGCGCGCGCAGCCGCTCTTCGATGCGCTCGTAGCCGCGGTCGATCTGCTGCGCGTTGTGGATCACCGTGGAGCCCTCGGCGATCAGGGCGGCCAGCAGCAGCGCCATGCCAGCGCGGATATCCGGCGAAGATACGGTTTGACCGAACAGCTTGCAGGGGCCGATCACGATCGCGCGGTGCGGATCACACACGGTGATGTGCGCGCCCATCGCGATCAGACGATCGACCCAGTACAGCCGGCTCTCGTACATCCACTCGTGAATCAGGGAGGTGCCGCGCGCCTGCGTGGCCAGCACCAACGCGATCGAGGTGAGGTCCGCGGGGAAGCCCGGCCACGGCGCGTCGTGGATCTTGGGGATCGCGCCGTGCAGGCCCTCTTGCACCACGAGCTGCTCGTGGCGGGGCACGAAGATGTCGTCGCCGCGCACCTCGAAACGAACTCCCAGCTTGCCGAACGCGGCGGCGGTGACGCGGTGCTCCGCCGGTCGCGCGCCGCGGATCCAGAGCTCGCCGCCGGTGATGGCCGCCAGCGCGATGAAGCTGCCCACCTCGAGGTAGTCGGGGCCGACGGCGGCGCGGCAGCCGTGCAACCGCTCGCGGCCCTCGATGCGCAGCGTGTTGGAGCCGATGCCCTCGATGTGCGCGCCCATCGCCACCAGCATGTTGCACAGGTCCTGGACGTGCGGCTCCGACGCGGCGTTGCGGAGAATGGTCGTCCCCTTGGCGAGCGTCGCCGCCATGAGCGCGTTCTCTGTCGCCATCACGCTCATTTCGCCGAGAAAGATGTCCTTGCCGCGCAGGCCGTTGGGCGCGGTCATCACGTAGCGGTCGAAGCTGACGTTGATTTCGGCGCCCAGCTCGCGCAGCGCCTCGATGTGCGTATCGACGGGCCGGCGGCCGATCTTATCGCCGCCGGGTGAGGGCAGCTCGACGCGGCCCATGCGCGCGAGCAGCGGCCCGGCGAGCACGAAGCTGGCTCGCAGCTGCTGACAGAGCTTCGGCGACGGCGAGGTCGAGACCAGGTTGCGGGCCGTGCAGCGCACCTGCCCGGGGCCGCTGGCGCTCACTTCCACGCCGAGCTCCTGCAGCAGCGCCTGCATCGTCAGGACATCTCGAATCTCCGGGACATGGCTGAGCTCCACGGCGTCTTCCGTGAGCAGCACGCCGGCCAAGAGCGGCAAGGCCGCGTTCTTGTTTCCGGCCACACGAATCTCTCCGCCGAGCGGATGTCCACCTTCGATGAGCAGGCTATTCACGAGCGCGAGACTAACCGCGACGGGCGATAAACGTGCTCTTTTCTGCGAAGCGAGCCGCTTTTTTGCCGCAAACCTCGGGAAATACGGGCATTATCGCGCCGGCGCGCCGCGCTGGCGCGCACGCGCTGAAAATTTGCCTGCAGTATCGGCGGGCCAGCGCGTCTCGCGGCGAGACCGCTGGGACAGCCGGCGCGTCAGTCGAGCGCTGCGACGAGGTCGCTGAGCACGTGCGCGACGTCACCTTCGACGCGCACCGTGGCGAGCTCATCCGCGCGCGTCTTTCCGCGGTTGACGATCACGAGCGGCAAGCTCAGCCGCTGCGCGGCGCGCGCGAAGCGAAATCCCGAGAACACCATCAACGACGAGCCCACCACCAGCAGCGCGCGCGCCGTTGCGAGCGCGTCCATGGCGCGCCCGACGCGCGGAGCGGGCACGTTCTCCCCGAAGAACACCACGTCGGGCTTCAGGACGCCGCCGCAGTGCGGGCACGGCACCACATTGAAATCCTTGGTGTCGGCGCCCACATCCGCGTCGCCGTCGGGGGCCATGCGCGCCGCGGTGGCGTCCCAGCCCGGGTTCGCCTGCTGCAACGCCTGTTGCAGCGCATCACGCGCCATGTCCTCTCCGCAGCTGAGGCACACCACGCGATCCAGGCGGCCGTGCAGATCCACGACATCCCGGCTGCCAGCGCGCTGGTGCAGGCCGTCCACGTTTTGCGTGACGAGCAGCGACAGTAGCTTCTTGCGCTGAAGAGCTGCGAGCGCGTAGTGCGCCGGGTTGGGCCGCGCGGCGCGAAACCAGCGCCAGCCCAGCATGCTACGCGCCCAGTAGCGACGACGCGTGGCCTCGCTGTTCACGAAATCGCGCAGCTCCACCGGCTTGGGCCGCTTCCACGCGCCGGTCTCGTCGCGATAGTCGGGTATTCCAGAGGTGGTGCTGACCCCCGCGCCGGTGAGGGCGATGACGCGCCCCTCAGCGATGACGCGCAGCAGGTCTCTCACCAGCTCAGCGTTTTTTGGACGGTGATCGCCTCTCCGGAGAACGCCTTCACGTGGGCGCGGCCCATCGCGCGCAACACGCAGGAGTTGATCTCCGCGTCCCCGAAGCCCTGCACCAACGCCACGGATTGCACGTTGCCAGAAGGCGCGAACGTCAGCGCCACGCGGCCGTTCTGCGGTCCACCGGCGCAGCTCGCGGCCGCCCCAGCGGCGCGCCCCACGGCCTGAGCCATGGCCTGGCGATCCGGCGGGTTGTTCGCCGCGAGCTCCGCGGGCGCCACCGCGCTGTCGATGTGCTGATGCGCTGCTTCATGGGCGGGCGACGAGCGTCGAGCGGAGGCGCGGCGACCGCGCCAGCGGCGTGACGTCGCGCTGGTATTCGCCTCGGCGCTCTCCGTCTCCGTCGCGCTCGCGGTCGTGGCGCTCGCGAGCGGGAGCTGCTCAATCGAAACCGGGTGAGTGCCGAGCGCGCTCACCTCGCTGCTAGCAGCGGGTGTGGGGCTCGCTGGCTCCTCTTTCGCAGGCCGTCCCGACGGAATGGGACAGGCGCTCGGATCTTGCGCGTCCTTGGCCGCTGCCGTCAGCTTGGCGGCCATCGCGGAGGGCCGCGCGTCGTGACGCAGGCTCCACAACAGCGCTGAGACCAGCGCGCCGTTGCTCGCGCTGAGCGCGACGAGCGCTGCCGCGCCGAGCCACAGCGCTTTCGAGCCCGTCGAGCGTGTCGGCGGCCGCGGCAGCGTGTCGAGCGCGACCCCGGGCGGGATCGACGATGGCTTCAAGTCGTACGGCTTGAGCTCGGGAAGCTCGCCCACCAGCGCGGGCGACAGCTCCGGCTCGGAGAGGGCGAAGCGCGGGATGGCGCCGCTCTGCTCGTCGTGATCGACGGAGAACGCGCGCGGCTCCACGGGAGGAGGCGGTGGCAACATCTCGGCCTGCGCTCGTAATTTCACGAGCGGCACGGCCATGGGCTGCGCTAGGGGTGGCGTGCTGTGCGGCCCATGTGAAAAAATCGACGGGCGCCGCGGCGCTTCCGAGCCAGCTACCGGAGGCGGCGGCTCGCTGCCGCCGCTTTCGCGCTCGGCCATGCCGTTTTCGCCGACTCGCAGCGGCTGCCATTCGCGCATGCCCTCGCGCCAGGCGAGCGCGCCGCCGGTGAACCCGAGTCGGTGCAACACCACGAGCTCCTCGGGGCGCAGCTCCAAATGGACGTGCCACGCGGGCGCCGATGGATCATCGGTTAGCTCGTTGTGCGGTCGAGTTATCTCCGCATCACTCTGCCGGATGGCGTTCCGATTTTGCATTGATCGCATCTCGTGAGCTCCGCCAGCCACTCGAGCGACGAGCGGTCGCTGGTCGCTCCCGATTTCCTGAGCTGCTTTAGGCCTAAATCCCGACGTCCGCAAGGCGCGCGGGTATGGCAAATTGGCTCGCAGTCACGCTCATCGAACGTTCCGATCGCGCTGAAATACACTGCATTCGTGCGAGTCGAGAGCGAGAGCGCACACACCCGAGGGTGCACTCGAGCCCCCGACTCGCATCATCGTGCTGTGTAACGACGATGCGTTGCGTGGTCTCGGGACCCCGTGCCCGAGCGCCATAAACTTGGCCAGCTGCGCAGCGAGCCGCTAGTCCTGCGCGTCCCTGCGGGAGCTAACGATGGACCACGCCCACTGCCGTCTCTGCCACAAACCCACCATCGAATCCGACGCGCTGTGCGTGGGCTGCAAATCAACGCATGGCCCGCGCGTCGCCGCGGTATTGGCGCGATCCCTCGCCGAACCGGGCTATGCCAGCGCCTGTCTGGCAGCGCTCGCGCCCGAGCCGCGCGCGCGCTTGGCTCGCGCGCTCACCGAGCAGTGCTTGGCGGGCGGCGCTTCTCGCATTCCTCCAACGCGCCCAGGGCTGAGAAGCACCCGCGTTACGCTTAGGACCGCGCGCTCGGCGTGATCTGCGTCGCATTCGATGCGTCAGCGGGGGGCGGGGACAGCGGGGCCCTGACGCTCTAGGTTGCGGTGGCGAGCATGTCCAACCCTCGCTTTCCGCTGCGGCTCTTCATCTTCGTCTTTCTCGGCTGGACCTTCGATTTTTACGACCTCGCGCTGTTCGGGTTTTTGAAGGACCAGGTAGCGCATGACCTGGGCCTCTCACACGGCGCCGAGTCGTGGATGCTCGGGGTAGCGCTCGGCACCTCTGGCATTGGCGGCATCACGGCGGGGGCGCTGGCGGATCGCTTCGGCAAGCGCACGCTGCTCGCCTCCACCATTTCGATCTATTCGTTGGGCTCGCTCGTATGCGGGCTCGCGCCGAACCTGCTGTGGCTGTTGCTCGGCCGCGGGCTGATCGGCATCGGAGTGGGTGGAGAGTGGGCCATCGGGCACGCGCTGCTCGCGGAAGCGGTGGCGCCGGAGCGTCGCGCGCGCGGCTCGGCCGCGTTGCAGTCCGGTGAGCCCGTTGGCGTCGCGCTCGCGGCGGTCGCTGGCTTCGTGCTCGCGCCCTGGCTCGGTTGGCGCGCGGTGATGTTGGCCTCCAGCGGCACTGCGTTGCTCGCGCTGCTCGCGCGCCGCACGCTGCACCTCTCCAACGAAGTCACGCGCCGGCGCCCGCATTTCCGTGAGGTGCTGGCCGCAGGTTTGCCGCGGCGCTTGGGCGCGGCCTGGCTGCTCGGCGTGTTCAAGCTGGGCACCTACTGGAGTTGCTACACGTGGCTGCCGAGCTTCTTGCTGCACGAGATGGGGCAGTCCACTGGCCGCAGCCTGACCTGGATCCTCACCGCGCAGGGTGGACAATTCTTGGGCATGATGTCCTTCGGGCGCGTCGCCGATCGCGCCGGACGCCGCGTGGCGTTTTGCGGCTATTCGCTGCTGACCGCGCTCGCGCTGGCGCTGCTCGCGTTCGCTTGGGAGAGCTTGGCGCGCGCGCCGCTCGCCTTTTGGACCACCATGTTCGCGCTCGGCATCGGCTCGGGCTGCACCGCGGGTTTCGGCGCGCTGCTCGCTGAGCTGTTTCCCTCCGAGGTGCGCAGCTTGGCCATGGGCACGAGCTACAACATGGCGCGCGCCGCGCAGCTCATCACGCCGGTGATCGTGGGCTGGGCCGTCGCTCGCAACGGCTTGAGCGGCGGCCTCAGCGTGCCGTTGATCCTCGCGCTGCTGACCGCGAGTTGGGTGTGGGTCTTGCCGGAGACGCGCGGCATCCCGCTGCCGCGTTTGCTCCGCGAAGACAGCGCGGACTAGCGATCAGCGCGCGAGCCGTGCGGCCTGGCTCGGAGCAGCATCGCGCAGCGCGGTCACCCTCGACTGCGGCGAAGGATTCGGAAAGGCGAGCGCCTTCGTGAGGCGAGGCCATGAGCGAGTCGCGAGCGGCGGCCGCGCGCGTGACAGATCCGCGAGCGCTTCTTCTCGCGTCTGCGCGGCGGACGCTGCTGCGACGTTTTCGGGGCTGTCGAGCGCGGCCTCGGGCTCTGCCTGCGACTCTGCCTGAGCTTCTGTCTCCGCGACGGGCACGGCGCATCCCACACTGAGCGCTAGCGCCCAGCACACCACCAAATGCGACACCTTGAACATCCCTGACTCCCTGCACACGAGGTGCTCAGCGCCGAGCGGCCGCGAGCCGCAGCCGCTCGGCACGGAAGCGCCGTTTGCAGTGCTCGTGCCAGCGACGCTTGGCGCGTTGAGCCGCGCCGCGACGCCGTTTATCCGCCCAATCTGCGCGAGGGAGCGCGCGCTTTGCGCCGAGCGTTGCGCAACACTGCGGGACGGCGTTGCGCAACCGCATGCGCAAAGCGGCCCTGTGTCGCGAACGGTCGCGCGGCTTCTTGGCGCGTCTAAGCTTCGCTCTCGAGCAGCGGCGCGAGCGACTTTTCGTCGCTGCGCAGCAGCCGCTCCGCGTGCTCGCGTTGCTCGCGCAAGATGTCGGCTAAGATCTCCGGTGTGGTCAGCGGGTTCGCGAGCACGACGCGGAATACGGTGAGCACTTGCCCGCCGTATTTCATGCTCTCGAGCCGCGTGCGGGAGACGAAGGTCTTGCCGCTGGCGCGCTGTTCCTTCTGAATCAGCTCGGTCAGCGAGTTCAGCGCTTCATTCAGCGTGGCGCTGCGCTCGGCGTCGGCGCGCGCGAGCTCGAGGCGCGCGCGTGGCGGGACGAAGCGATACGTGAGCAGGTTCAGCTCGGGCTCCGTGATCAGCTCGAAATCCGGGCTCTCGCGGATCATGTCCGCGAACAGCCGCGCTTTGTCCACGCCCAGGTCAATCAAGAGCTCGTAGCCTTTGCGGCCGATGATCCTGAGCCCCGAGTGCACCAGCATGGCCATGCCGGGACGCGTGCCTTCCAAGGTGTGCTTGCCGATGTCGCGCGAGCCCTTGCGGATGACGTAGTTCGCGTGGTGCTCGACGGCGTCCAGCGCCTGCACCTCACGGAACACCACCATGCCGGCGCCGACCGGCACGTACAGCTGCTTGTGCGCGTCGATGGTGACGGAGTCCGCGCGCTCGATGCCGTCGAGCAGGCCGCGGTAGCGTCGCGAAAATAGCGTCGGGCCGCCCCACGCCGCGTCGACGTGGAAGTGCGCGCCGCACTCGGCGGCGATGTCGGCCATCGCGGCGAGCGGATCGACGTTGCCGGTCTCCGTCGTGCCGGCGATGCCGACGATGGCCAAGATCCCGATGCGCCGCGCGCGCAGCCGCGCGATCTCGGCGCGCAGGGCCCGCAGATCGATGCGGTGATGCTCCGTCACCGGCACCGCGATCAGGTGACGCTGCCCGAGCCCCAGCAGATCCGCGGCTTTGCGCAGCGAGTAGTGCCCGCGTCGCGACACGAGCACGGCGAGCCCGTCCAGCTCGGCGTGCCGCAGCGCGGCGGCCAGCCCCTCCTGCGCGACGCCGGCGAAGTCGCCCTGCGGCGCGAGCCTGCGGTTGCGCGCCACCCACAGCGCCGTGATGTTGGCGACGGTACCGCCGGAACAAAAGACGCCCAGCGAGTGGAAGAAGTTTTGCGTCCACTGCGCATAGAAGTCGTCGCTGCGCCCGTAGACGAGGCGGTGCAACATGCCGACGACTTGGCGTTCGAGCGGAGTGAACGCCTTCGAAGTCTCGATCTTAACGACGTTCTGATTGAGCGTCATCATGATCTTCGCCAGCGGGAACATGAAGAACGGCAACGCCGACGTCATGTGCCCGATGAACCCTGGCGAAGAGGTGTGCACCGACTGTGCGACGACGCGGTTCAGGAGGAAGTCCACCTGCTCCGAGACGAACATGGGGTCTTCAGGGATCAAGGTCTCCTGAAAATCTTGCTCCAGGTTCGCGGGAGCGATGTCACCCGCGACGATGCGCGAGCTCAAGAAGCCGAGCAGGTTCTGCGAAATCTCCCGATCCAAACGGCTGAGCGTCGACTGCTCACTCTCGGGTACGGTGAAGATTTTGCGCAGGGTCTCCAGCGTGGATTCGGCGCGTTTCGTTTCCTGCGAGCTCACGGACACTGGCGGCGAGAGTAGCACCGAGCCGCGCGACGCGGAAAGCTCGCCTCCCATCGTCGCGGGGGTGGATGGCGCAGCGTCCTTCGCGAGCGGCCGGCCTAGAGAGCCTCCCCTCAGCGGCGATCCAGCAGGTTTTCTGCGGGATCGACCGCCGGAGAGGGCCCGCTCAAGCGCCGGGTTTGTTCGCCACGTGGCAGACCGCTTCGATGTTGTGACCGTCGGGGTCCAACACGAACGCGCCGTAGTAACCCTCGTGGTACCGCGGCCGCGGGCCGGGCGGGCCGTTGTCGCGCCCGCCGGCCGCCAGCGCCGCTGCGTAGAACTCGTCGACCTGTTTCGGACTCTCCGCGCGGAAGGCCACGTGAACGCGCGGCTCGTTCGGCGTTCCTTCCAGCGTCCAGAAATCGGGCTTCGGTGGCACCCCGTAGCCGAGTACCGCCGCGCCGCCGGTAAACTCTTTCGGGATTTCCATCAATACCTGGTACCCGAGCGGCGCCAGCGCGCGTTCGTAGAACGCGCGGCTCTTGGCAGGATCACTGACTTTCAGACCGGTATGATCGATCACGTATTGCCTCCTGGCCTCGCGATGGACTCGCGCCCGCCGTGATACCAGGTCTCGCCGCGCGCCACCATTCGCTGTCGCGGAGAGCTCAGCCGCTCTGCTGTTCGTATTGGACGCGGTAGATGTAGCCGTTTTCGTCGTCCGAGAAGAGCAGCGCGCCCTCGGAGTCGACCGTGATACCGGCGGGACGCCCGAACTCTTCGGTGCCGTCGTTGATCAAAAAGCCGGTCACGAAGTCCTCGAAGCCGGTCGGATTGCCGTCGCCGTCGAAGAGCACCTGCACGATCTCGTAGCCGGAGGGCGGGAAGCGATTCCAGGAGCCGTGGAAGGCGATGAACGCGCTATTCACGTAGGACGCCGGAAACTGGTCAGCGCGATAGAAGGTGAAACCAATGGGGGAGTTGTGCGCGTCGTAGCTCAGCACAGAGGGAACTGTCGTCGCGCAGAACTCCGCCTTCGAGCCGGCCGGCGGATCGTCGGTGATGGGGTCGATATCGGCCTCGCCAAAGCAGAAGGGCCAACCGTAGTTTCTGCCCGCTTGGATGCGGTTCAGCTCTTCCGGGGGTGTCTCGTTGCCGCGCTGGTCGGAGCCCTGATCCATACCCCACAACGCGCCGGTGACCGGGTGCCAATCGAACCCGATGGTGTTGCGCAAGCCAGCGGCGAAGATGGCGCGCTCGCCGCCGCTGAGCGGCATGCGCAAGAGCGTCGCGTGTTCGTCGTCAGGCTCGATGCAGGAGTCGCAGTCGCTGCCGACGGAGATGTAGAGATTGCCGTCTGGCCCTATTCCGAGCGTGCGATACGGGTGCTGGCCACCGTTCGGCAAATCATCGACTAGCGTCGTGGTGGCGCCGAACGTTCCGTCGGCGTCTACCGCAGCGCGATATACCTCCTGCACCGTCGCGAGATAGACGTCATCTTCGTCGAAGACGATGCCGTGCACGTTGGGGAGCCCGGAAATCGCCGTGATTTGACCTTCGGCGACGCCGTCGGAGTTCGCGTCGGTGAGCATCACCACGTCGCCCATCATCGGTCGCGTCACGTAAATGTGTCCGCCATGGCTGGCCAGCATGCGCGCGTTGTCGAGCCCGCTCGCGAACACGTTGACGCTAAAGCCATCCTTGACGGACAGACTCGCGATGAGCTCCTCCGTCGCGTCGACGCGCGTGGGCCGATACGTGACGGGATTCGGGCTCTCTCCACCCGCGCCTGCGCCGCCTCCGCCCACTGCGCCAGCTTCACCGGCGCCGCCGCCTTCAGCAGCGCCCGCGCCGCCGCCCTCAGCAGCGCCCGCGCTGCCGCCTTCGCCGGCGCCCGCTCCGCCTGCATTGACGGCGCCTGCCCCGCCCTCACCAGACTGCCCCGCCTCACCGCCGCCGCCGACCGCGGCTCCACCGCCCGTCGCCGAGTCACTGCCGCCGCGCGCGCCGCCGGTGTTGGTTCCCGCGGACGCGCCGCTGCCGCCGGAGCTCGCGCCGCCGCGGCCGGGCGTCGCATCATCGTCATCATCCGACGAACAAGCGTTGGCCGCGAAGACGAGCGCGAGCGCGGTGGCCAGCAACGGACGACGTGAAAAGTACGAAAAGGCCGAACTGGAAGTCGTGATCATGAGACACACCTCGAGCTGAAATGAACGCGACGTAACGCGTGGTGCTCAGCGCAGGCGGCTGCGCGGTGCAACGTACGTGCCAGTGCGGCGCGGTGACGCCGTCGTTCCGCTTACGCCGAGGAAGCGCGCTGCGCGGCGCTGAGCCGCGAGAGCAACAGCGCGGTGAGCACGATGAACGTGGCCGCGGACAGCGCGAGTGACACATGGATGCTCGCAAAGCTGCCCAGCAAGCCTACGGTCACGCCGCTAAAGGTCCGGAGCCCGGCCGAGGACATGTTGAAGAGACCGAGCACGCGCCCGCGGATCGCCTCGGGTGCGTTCATTTGCACGAGCGTCTGCGTCATGCTGCTGAACGAGAGCTCGAAGAAGCCCGCCGTGAACAGCAACGCGAGCGCGGGTAGGTACCGCCGGCACAGCCCGAACCCCGCCAGCGCGGCGGCCCAGCACAGGGCGAGCAGCAGCGCGTTGCGCGTCGTGGTCGGCAGCAGTCGGCTGCCGCTCTCCAGCGCAATACCGGCGAGCAGCGCGCCCGCGGCGTCGGCTGCCAAGAGCGACGTATAGGCGACGCCGGGGTCGCCGTGCCCGAGATCGCGGGCAAACGCCGGCATTTGTGCTTGATAGCTGTTGCCGACGAAGAACGAGGCGGCGCCGGCCAGCACCACCATGATCCCCAGCGTGGGCACGCCGCGGATGTCCCGCACTGTCTGCAGAATATCCGCCACGCCGCGCACCGCGCGCTTCGAGCCTTCCTGGCGACGGTAGTGGCGCCCGTACGGCGCGCTGACGAGCCACAACAATAGCGGCGCGTAGAACAGGGCGTTCGCAAAGATGCCGCGCGTCGCGCCCAGCGTCAGCAGCAGCGCGCTGCCCACGCCGGGCCCGACCAACACGCCGAGATAGCGCGCGGTGGCGTTGAGCCGCACCGCGCTGCGCAGCGCGCCGGCGCCCACGATGTCATAGAGCAGCATCTGGCTCGACGTGATCCAGAACACGCCGGCGAAGCCGTGCAGCAAGAGCAGCACCATCGCGTGCCACATGGCAAGCTCGTCGCTCCAGAACAAGTAGCCCCAGCCGAGCGAGACGGCGGCGAACAACGCGCCG
The DNA here is from genome assembly GCA_966250485.1 of uncultured Sorangium sp. Lineage (GTDB taxonomy): Bacteria > Myxococcota_A > Polyangia > Polyangiales > Polyangiaceae > PMG-095. Next base: position 73,982 of record CBINHN010000022.1, read on the forward strand.
CCAATCTGGATCAAGCGCCGCGAATCGAAGCGGTCATTGAGCGCGCCGACCGCGACCGAGAACAACAGGTACGGCAGCCAATGCGAGACCACCGCGAAGCCGCCCAGCGCCGCGGAGTGGAACTTCTGGAACACGACCCAATAGCTGATGACGTGCTCGATGTTGTCCGCCATCATGGTCAGCATGAAGGTCGCCAGGTACATGCGATAACCTGGGATTTGCAGCGCGCCGAACGCGCGCTGCGGCGATGGCGCCGAGTCGTTCATCGTGCCGTAGGGTTGCGTCGCGGTTCGCGCTGTCGAGTCGCGGCGCACTATTTTCTCGAGCACGCTCCAGAACGCCCCGGCGGCCGAACCGAAAGCCGGGCGCGGCCTGACACGCGACATTTCGCTCAGCCGCGCTGTCTTCTCTCGCTTCGGCGTTCAGAGTACGCTGCGCGTTGGAGGTCGAGAACAGCCACCATGTCGACGCAGCGAGGTATGGGTTTTCGAGGCATTGGCCGAGCCAGCGTGCTCGCGGCGGCGGTTGGGCTGTTGCTCGCCGCGTGCAGTGACAGTGAGTCCGGCGCAGAGCCAGCGCGGCCGCAGAAGCTCTTGATCTTACACACCAACGACCTCCATTCGCATTTGATGGGTCACTCGCCGGAGGCCGATTACACCCCCGCTACGACGGGGGACGACCTGACGCGCGGCGGGGTCGCGCGCTTGGCGGGCGAGATCGCCAGCGCGCGCGAGAGAGCCGCCGGCGAACAGCAGTCGGTGCTGCTCTTGGACGCGGGCGACTTCATGATGGGCACGCTGTTCGAGCTGCTCGGCACGACTCGCGCTCCCGAGCTCAGCGTGATGCAGAGCCTAGGGTATGACGCGACCACCATCGGTAATCACGAGCTCGATTGGTCGCCGGCGGGCCTCGCCGCGATCCTGAACGCCGCCGCGGAGCAGGGCGTGCACGTGCCGATCCTGGCCAGCAATATGAAGTTTAGCTCGAGCGATCCCGGCGATGACGAGCTCGCGGACTTGGCCGAGGCGGGGGTGATTCAATCCAAGCTCATCAAGACGGTCGGCTCGCTCAAGGTGGGCTTCTTCGGCTTGCTGGGCCAAGACGCGGTGCAGGTCAGCCCGCAAGCTGCGCCGCTGACCTTCGACATGATCGGCGCCGCCGCGACCCGTATGGTCAAGGAGCTGCGCGAGGAGGACGGCGTGGATCTAGTGATCGCGCTGTCGCACTCCGGCATCAACCAGGACGGCAGCGGTGAGGACGCGGAGCTCGCGAAGAACGTGTCCGGCATCGACGTCATCGTGAGCGGGCACACGCACGAGTGGTTGACCGAGCCCAAACGCGTGAACGACACGCTGATCGTCACCGCCGGCTCCTACGGTCACTATTTGGGTGAGCTGCAGCTGACCGTCACTCCCGCGGCCAAGCCCGGCGAGCGAGCCAGCGTGGAGTTGGACGGCTACGAGCTGCGCGACATCGACGACAGCATCGAGGGGGACGCCGCGATACAGAGCAAGGTGGAGGGCTATATCAGCGACGTCGACGACATCCTCGCTTCGTCCCAGCTCTCGTACCAAGGCGTGGTCGCCACCACCGAGGCCGATCTGCCGCTCGCCGATCACGCGGAGTCCCCGATCGGCAACCTGGTGGCGGATGCCTATCGCACGCTGGCGGCCGAGCTGGAGCCGGACGAGCCCGCGGTGATCGGCGTGGACGCGAACGGCTCGATTCGCAGCGAGGTGTCGCGCGGCGAGACCGGCGAGGTCTGGCTCGCGGATCTGTTCCGCGTCGTGCCGCTCGGCATCGGCTTCGATCAGCAGCCGGGCTTGCCGCTCGTGAGCTTCTACCTCAACGCCGCCGATATCCGCTCCGGGCTCGAGCTCGGCGCCGGCAAGGACGCCATCCCGAACGATTATTTCCTGCAGGTCTCCGGGCTCAAGGTGGAATACGACACCAGCAAGCCGCTGTTCTCTCGCGTCACGAGGCTCGCGCTGGTCGGTGAGGAAGGGGAGCAGGAGCTCGATCCGAGTGACACCAAGACTTGCTACAAGATCGTGACTACCAACTACGTGGCTGGTCTGCTCGGCGTCGTCGAGCGTTTCACCGCGGGGCTGCTCGCCGTGAACGCCAAAGACGCGGACTGCGAGACCCTGATCGATCCAACCGAGCGCTTCATCGACGCGGATCCCGAGCGCGACGGCGTGCAGGAGCTGAAGCAATGGCAGGCGCTGCTGCGCTACGTGTCGGCGCTGCCGGACTCCGACGACGACGGCATCCCCAATATTCCGCTCAGCTACGCTGAGCCGCAGGAGCGCATCGTTTGGAAGTGAAGCTCGGGAGCGCGCTGCTGCTTGTCCCGGCTTGCTGCGCGCTAGGGCTAGCGGGCTGCACGCCCGACGTCGGCCACGACGCGCCGCCCGAGGCGCTGGAGTTCGACTCGCAGGCGGTGCCGCCGCGCGTGCCACAACCTACGGGTCTGATCATCAATCCGCTGAGCGGGCACATCGATTTTGCGCTCGCCGGCACGCCGCTGCCGGCGGATTGTGCCGAGTCGGAGGCGCTCTCGCCCGCTGAGTGCGCGTTCGATCGTTATCTCGAGTCGCTCGACGGCTATCCGTCGCTAACGCCGGCGACAGCACCGGCTAGCGCCGAGCTCGACGCCAGCACCCTGACGTTGGGCGAGAACGTCGTCGTCCTCTCGTCGCGTGAGCCCGGGGTGGTGTCGGACCTCGAGCTCGGCTTCGATGCTGCGGGAAAGCAGCTCGTGCTGCGGCCGAAGCCGAGCTGGGCGCTGGCGGAGTACTACTGGCTCGCGGTGCGCGGCTACGCCGGCGGTGTGCGCGCCAGCGATGGCAGCCCGGTAGTGGGCTCTCCCACCATCGCGCTGCTCAAACAAGCAGAGCCGCTGACCTGCGGCGCCCCAACGCCGGAGGCGCTCGACACGAGCTGCCCGGCCTTGCGGCTATTGGCGCAGACGCAAGCGCTGGACGCAGCGAAGCAAGCGCTGTTCACGTTGGAGGCGATCCGGAAGAGCTATGAAGCGGCCGGCGTGTGGCAGCGCATGGCCGCCGCCGGCCTGCCGAAGGAAGAGATCGCCGTGCTGTGGGGCTTCCCGATTCACTCGAGCTCCGTGGCCGAGATCGAGCCCGCGGCTGGCCTCGTGCCCCAGCTCGTCGCGGCCGACGAGCTTCGCGTCGCCGTTCATGGTCCCGTGGAAGCATCGACGGTGTCCGCCTTCGTCCTGCGTGAGCGGCTGGGCTCGGTGCTGCTGATGGATCTCACCGCCGCGGAGGCCGGCGATCTCGTGGCTGGCTTCCCCAAGATCTCGGCCAGCTACTCCCAAGGCGAAATCGTCATTCACGGTGAGCGCGACTTCGTAAAGGATCACCAATACGGTGTGTTCTTGACGCGCGCGATCACGGATCCGAGCGGTGCCCCGCTGGCGCCCGCGCCGATCAGCGCGCTGCTCACCTCGCGCTTTTCGCTGCTGGACGACGCTGGAAATAGCGCGATTTCCAGCGTCGCGGACGCGGACGCTGCGCTGCTGGAGGTCGGACGGAGCTCGCTCGCGGCCCTGTTCGACAACCCCGTGTTCGGGCCGCTCACGGGCGTGGCGCGCGAGGACCTCGTTTATTGCTTCGCCTTCCAGCCGGGAGCTCAGCCATGAGGACCTTCGCCGCCGCGTTTTCGCTGCTGGCCGCGAGCGTCTTCGCCGCCGCACCCTGCCGCGCCAACGGCTTTTTGATTTACGACCTCTCCGGCGAGGCGATCGGGCGAGCGTCCGCCGTGAGCGCGGACATTCGCGAGCCGTCCGCGGTGTGGTTCAACCCGGCGCAGCTCGCCTTCATGGACGGCTCCGGCGTCTCCGCTGGCGCCGTGCTCGTCACCGCGCGCTCGCACTTCGAAGAAGCCAAGAGCGGCCAGCAGACGAGCAGCGAGCGCGGCAATTTCGTGCTGCCCGCGCTGTTCGCGCACAGCCGGCTGTCCGAGCGCGTCGCGCTGGGCCTCGGCGTGTACAGCGCGTTCGGTATCGGTGTCGCTTGGCCGAACGACTGGAGCGGTCGCGAGAGCGTGATCTCGGCCTCGCTGAAATCGCTCAGCTTCAACCCGAACGTCGCGGTGCAGCTCGATCGTCAGTGGTCGCTCGCCGTCGGCGCCGACGCCGTACGTAGCACGGTGGATTTCAAGAATGGACTGCCGGAGCTCGTGGGCGGCGAGGTGCGCTTGGTGGGTGGCGCGTGGGGCCTCGGCTTCAACGCAGCGGTGCTGTATCGTCCGCTGCCGGAGCGCCTGCACCTCGCGCTCACCTACCGCAGCCGCGTGAAGCTGAATTTCGCGGGCAGAGGGGACTTTCGACCCGTAAACCCCGACTTCGCGCGCACGCTGGCCGATCAGAAGGGCAGCGCGGCGATCACGCTGCCGGACATCATCACCGCGGGCGTCATGCTGCGGCCGCACCCGCGGCTGACGCTGGGCCTCGACGTGAACGCCGTGCTGTGGTCGACGTATGAGCGCATCGACATCGATTTCGAGAACGCGCCCGATCGTTCGCTCGGACCCGATGGGCGCAACACCTTCATGGCGCGCGCGGGCCTCGACTTTCACACGCCGGCTGCGGGGCTACACGTGCGCGGCGGCTTCATCTTCGACCGCGGCGCGATCCCGGCGAGCGGTCTGGGACCGAGCCTCCCCGAGTCGGATCGCATCGACGTCACCATGGGCCTCGGCTACGAGCGGGGCATGTGGAAGGCGGATCTCGGCTACATGATGGTGCTGTTCCTGCCAGCTCGCGCGCGCGGCGGACGCGAGAGCCCGGAAGGGACGTACAGCACCATCGCCCAGCTGCTGGGCGTGACGCTGGGAGTGCGCTTTTGAGCGCGCGTCGTCGCGGCGCTCAAATATCGTCGACGGGAGCGGCCTGAGCCAGCCAATTGAGCTCGCTGTCGCGCATGAACTGCGCGGGCCAATTGCCATGGTTCGCTCGCCAGTCACAGAAGCCGCGCAAGCTGCGCGCGAAGTCCTCGAGCAGCGCCGGGCTCGGCGACACGGCGAGCTGCTCGATGTGCTGCAAGAGCGCGTCCGGCTTTTGCGGCGCGCCAGCGAGCACGCGTAAAAACCACTTGTGATAGGGATACAGGAGCTCATTGTGAGCGAGGACGATGCGTCCGCCGAAGAGCGTGAGCTTCGCCGCCGCCCAGCGCAGCAGCGGCAGATTCTGGGTCTTCAGCGCTTCTCCGCAGTACCAGAGCCAGGCCTCGAACTGGGCTTGGAAGCGGAACAAGCGGGCTTGCTTCTCCGCCCGCGGATAGACGGGGATGGCGCGCAGCAGCTCGCGCAGCCCGGCCTGCTTCGCGAACAATAGCTCGGCGTCCTGGAACGCGAAGCGCGCGGGCTCGCTGCCCCGCGCCGCCACGTCACGCAGCAAGGCGTCGCTCACGTACTTGCCGTCGACGTAGCCGGCCTCGTAAGTACAGAGCTCTCGGCTGAAGAAGCACGTGCGGCCGCGCTGCTCTCGCTCGCGAAGGTCCTGCTCGGAGACCACGATCATCACATCCACGTCCGAGCTCGCCGTGCAGAAGCCATGCGCGATGGAACCGGCCAAGATGAGCCCCTTCACCTCCGGGTCGCCCGCGAAGTGTTGGACCGTGCGCTCAATCGTCTCCCTATGGTGCGGGAAAGGGCTCGCCATTATCCGCCTTCAGTCATGCCCCGGGCGGCCCGGCGGCGCCAGGCGGCGCAGCAACACTCCGGCGCGTCGACCATGACGTGCCGCAATACCCAGCGTCGCGCCGGGGCCGTCGTATTGACGAGCGAACTGCTCCCCGATTCCACTGCTCGCACCCGTGATGGAAATCCTCACTCAGCGACTCCAATCGTGAGCGCAGGGTAGGGCATCCTTCGCCGCCGCGCGAACTTTACAGCACCTCGCTGTGCGCTGCGCAGCCGCGGGCCGCGCACGCCCACGCAGACCGTCGCTGCGCGCGCTGCGGCGGCTCTCGCGCTCGCAGCGCAGCGTGGAGCGCGCTGCAGCGTGCGCTGGCGTACCAGCGCTGCATCGACAATTCGTGGCCGAACGCCACAGGAAATGAGCGCTTTGCTGCTCGTGCGCTTGGAATTCTGCGCGTCGATCGCAACGCGGTGTGCTCGCTGGTGCGCGTGCGCTCGCCATCTGCGGAGCGCGCCCTACGCGCTCGTTCGTGTGGCGCGCCGCGCGCGTCACTTTTCGGGTTGAGAGAATCCGTGTGTGAAATCGAATCCATTCGATACGTGCGTGAGCAAATCGTTTCTACCTCACTTGCGCGGCCCAGACTCGCTGGCTAACACTTGCCCCGCGATGCAGAGGCATCGTCGCAGTTTCGCGAATGACTCTAGGGTGCGAACGTGGAGCTTCACTCCGGGTTCGAGCCCCCATTATTTCGCGTGAATTGCCGCAAAAAGAGGTCGGATGTCTCGCCGGGTCTTCCCCGGCGGGCTCATCCGATTGCCATGAGAGGTGACATGTCGAGAGCTCGTTATTTATCGGTATTTGCAGTTCCTCGCGCCGAGGTGGGTCTGGCGCTTCTCGCGTTGCTCGCTGGTGCGTGCTCAGGAAACGTCGCAGACAACAGCTCTGTACAAAACTCCCTGACCGAAGCGGAGGCGACGCAGAGCCTCAAGATCAACTTCCAACCCGCCTCTTCGCAAGCTCCAGAGGGGTACTTGGTGGACTCGGGCGCCGCGTTCGCGGATCGCGGCAATGGCTTCAGCTACGGCTGGGGCAGCGACAACAGCGCCAATGTGCGCGCGCGTGGGGCGGCGAGCTCGCCGGACCAGCGCTACGACTCGCTAGCGCAGCTGCGCGCCGGGTCCGAGGCGGGCGCGGCGTGGGAGCTCGCGTTACCGAACGGCTCGTATCGCGTGCATCTCGTCGCGGGCGACCCGAGCGCCTACGATGGCGTCTACTCCCTCGACCTGGAGGGTAAGCTGGTGCTGGCCTGCACGCCGCAAGCGAACGACCGCTGGTGCGAGAATGAGGTCGACGTACAGGTGAGCGACGGCCGCTTGACGCTGACGAACGGCAGCGGCGGCGTGAACAACAAGGTTTGTTACATCGAGATCAGCGGCAGCGGCGTGAAGCCCGCGCCCGGCTCGGGTGACGAAACTCCGCCTCCCGCCGCCGAGCCAGAGCCGGAGCCCACTACACCCGAGCCGAGCGAGCCGCCGCCGTCCGACGCTGACGCGGAGCCGGAGCCCACCCCGCCGCCCTCGGGCTCTATGGTGACGCCGGGCAACCCCGGCGCGGTCGACGTCAGCTTCGACATCCGCTCCGATCGCGACGTACACCGCATCTCTCCGCTCATTTACGGAACGAACGGCGCCAAAGACATCGCGAACACTCGCCAGACGTTGGTGCGCCTCGGTGGCAACCGCTGGACCGCGTACAATTGGGAGAACAACGCCTCCAACGCGGGCAGCGACTACTACTACCAAAACGACAGCTACCTCTCGAGCAGCAGCGCGCCGGGCGACGCCGTTTATCGCGGCGTAGAGACGGCGCGGAAGGCCGGCGCGGCGACGCTCGTCACGGTGCCGATCGTCGACTACGTCGCTGCGGACACCAAGGGCGGCGGCGACGTGCGGGATTCCGGAGCCAACTACCTGAGCACGCGCTTCAAGCAGAACCACGCGACCAAGGGCGCGGCGTTCTCCGCCACTCCCAACGTCGCCGACGGCGCGGTGTATCAGGACGAGTTCGTGAGCTGGCTGAAGAACGCCGAGCCCAACGCCAACATCCTGTTCTCGCTCGATAACGAGCCCGATCTCTGGTCGGACACCCACCCCGAGGTCCACCCCAGCCCCGTCGGCTATGCGGAGCTCGTGAAGCGTAACAGCGACTACGCCAAGGCGATCAAGGCGGTGTGGCCGGGCGCCAAGGTCGTCGGACCCGTCAGCTACGGCTGGTACGGTTTCGTCACCCTGCAGGATGCGCCCGATGGTAGCGGCAACGGCGAGTTCATCGACTACTACCTGACCCAGATGCGCGCCGCGGAGCGCGCTGCCGGTAAGCGCTTGGTCGACTACCTCGATCTGCACTGGTACCCGGAGGTCCAGGCGGGCGGAGCTCGCATCACCGGCTCCGGCACCTCGAGCGCGGTCGTCAGCGCGCGCGAACAAGCGCCGCGCTCGCTGTGGGACCCCAGCTACACCGAGACCAGCTGGATCACCGGCTACCTCGGCGAGCCGCTGCGCCTGCTCAAGCGTATGCAAGACAAGATCGCCGCCAACTATCCGGGGACCGGCCTGGCCATCACCGAGTGGAACTACGGTGGCGGCGGGCACATCAGCGGCGCGATCGCGACCGCGGACGTGCTCGGCATCTTCGGGCGAGAGAACGTCGGGCTCGCCAACTTCTGGGAGCTCAGCGAAGACGAATCGTACACGTACGCTGCCTTCCGCGCCTTCCGTAACTTCGACGGCGCCGGCGCGACCTTCGGCGATACCTCGATTCAGGCCGCCAACAGCGACGTCAGCAACGCCTCTGTCTACGCCTCGATCGACGCCGCGCGGCCTAGCCGCATGGTCGTCGTCGCGATCAACAAGAGCTCGGCGAAGAAGACCGCGGGCATCAAGGTGGCGCACACCAGCGCGTACAGCCAAGCTCGGGTGTACACGTTGACGGCCAGCGGCCCGTCATTGAAACCTGGGTCGGCGGTCAGCGCGGTGGCGACCAACGCCTTCCGCTATGAGATGCCGGCGCAGTCCGTCTCCGTCCTCGTATTCGACCGTTAACAGACGCAACGCCCGCCGCGGCTCCGTTCAGAGCCGCGGCGGGCGTGCGAGCGCGGGACGATGCTCGGCTCAGCGGAGCCGCATCGTCCCGGCGCGGGTCGAGCGAGGCGTTGCCTCGGATGGATTGCAGCCCGACGGCGTCTTCGCTACGCGCAGCACGGCTTTTGCGCGTAGTATGGGCCTCAACGCCAATGCCCACGAACAAGCTGTGGATCGAGCACACGGAGCGCGCGGCTTGGGAGTCGGTGCTCGCCTTGCGTGAACGCTTGGAGCAGGCGGAAGGTCGTCTGCGTGAAAACGCGGCCATCATGGAGAGCCTGCAGCCGCTGCTCGACGTGCTCGCCGAAGCGAAGCGCAGGCACGCGCCCGACGCGAAAGCTCACGCAGAGATCGTCGCGCAACTGTTGTCTCGCTTGGAACAGCAGCAAGCGACGCTCGAGCTCGCGAAGACAGCGAGCGGAGGTGCAGCGGCGCGATCTTGGTCTGCGCAGCCTGGCGCGGACGACGAGGACTCTTGCGTGCGAGCGCCTCGCGAAACGCGGGAGTCACGGCTCGCGGCGTTCATCCGCCTGATGCAGCGCCACGACGAGCAGCGGCGCGGCCGCGCCGCGCGCGATTTGGACAGATTGCTGTCGCTCGCCGAAGACAAGCTGGACGATCTGGGGGAGCTGGACGGCGCGGCGTTACGCGAGGGCGCCATCGAGCTAGCGCTGTTGGCGAGCGAGATGTACACGGCGGCCGAGCGCACGTAGCGCGCCCGGCCGTGACGGCGCCGAGCGGCTACGCGGAACGGCCGCGCACGCGACGTTCAACCGTCAATGCTCGCGCTTGACGCGAAGCCGGCGACGCCGAGAGAAGCCGAGCGCGGCTAGGGCAAACGCCAACGGCGCAGACAGCGCGCGCGTTTCGCTCTTGCCGACGACGACGCAGCCACAACCCTCGGAGGAGTCGTTGGCGCCGCCCGCTCCCGCACCGCTGCTTCCGGGCGTCGTTATCGCACCGCCGCTCGCGGTCGCGCCGCCGCTGCTCATGACGACGCTGCCTCCCGTCGCGAGCGGGGCGCCACCGCCGCCGACGCTGCCGCCGGACGACGCGCCGCCGCTCGTGCTCGCGCCGCTAGCGCCCGACGTGCCAGCCGTCGTGACGCCTCCCGCGCCCGACGCTCCGCCGTTGAGGGTGCCACCCGCGGCGCTGCCGGCCTGTGCCGTGCCTCCGGCTGCTCCGCTGCCGCCTTGCGCCGCGCCAGCGCCGCCCGCAACACCGCCGTTGCCGGCGGAGGTTCCTCCTGCGCCGCCCGAGCCAGCCATGCCAGCGGAGGCGCCGCCACCGCCCGAGCCTCCGGCGCCGCCCATCGGCGAGCACGCGGCGGTCTCTGGATCGGGGCTATCGACTTTGTCGAGACCCAGAAACGCCGTCGCCGTGTTCTGATCCCAGCTCACGGCGTGAGTCGCGCCCGTGATCGCGAAGGTTTCGAACACTCCGTAGCCGCACTCGCTCTTCCACAGCTGATGCGTGCCGCCGAATTTCATGTCCGTCGTGCTGGGCGTTTGCATGAGGCCCAAGACGTTGGTCCACTGCTTGATGGATTCTTCGAGGTTTTTGTAGCTGATCGTGGTGTCAGACGTGCCGTGCCACAGCTGTAAGCGCGGCCGATGCCCGGTGTACCCCTGATACATGGAGCGCACCTGATCGCCCCATTGCATCGCGCTCTTCGTCACTTCGCCGTTCGCGCAGGGGCCGCTCCACTGACCATTGGTCGCCGTGTCACCAGAGTAGCTCGCCGCCCAGCATCCGCACGGCACGCCTGAAATGGCGACGCCGCCCATGAACAGCTCGGGATAGATGCCCATCAACGCTTGCGTCATCATGGCGCCCGAGGAGCCACCGAAGGCGTAAACGCGGCCGGGATCTGCGTTGTACTTCGAGAGGGTGTAACGCACCATCTGCGCAATGGCGTGCGTGTCACCGCCGCCGTCGTGCTTGAGCGATTTGTCCGAGCCCACGTCCCAGCAGTTGTGACCCGTGGCTTCCGGGAAGATCATGATGAAGCCGTTCTTATCGGCCAGCGCAACGAAACCGGACTTGGTCTCGTTGTAGGTCGTCATCGCGGTTCCCTGACAATGGTGGGAAGCGACCAGAATCGGGGGCTTCGTCGCGAGCTTGTCGGGGACATAGATGTACATGTTGACGTAGCTCGGCAGCCCGCTCACGCCCCACACATTTTGCTCCACCTTTTGCAGTGACGCCGCGTGCGCAGGCTTGACGGCGCTCAGCGCGAGAGAGAGCGGGACGATCGCAAGAACCAGATTTCGCTTCATGTCAGGGTACCTCGAACTCAATTTCCCATCTTCAGAACTGGCTCAGAAATGTCCAGACTTCTTGCGGCATCCAGGACATGCCCTGGCCTGAATCGCTCGGCGATGGGGTGTGCGGGCCATCGAAGGAGCACCAGCGCACGGGGGTGGCGTCCGGGCAGCCCGTGTAGCTGGTGCAGACATGGCTTCCGCTCTTCGCGGTGGGCAGCGTCGCGACGGTGCAGCCGTTCCATTTGGCGAAGGGGTCGCTCTGTGTGGTTTGGGTGACGTTTTCCTGCAGGCCGCCCGAGCCGAAATAAGCGACGGGCTTGCAACTGCTCGGATTGGTCACGCCGCCGCCGGAGTGGCCGACCACCGCGCGGAAGACACCCGGCCGCGAGCACGCCAGCGACCACGACATCGCGGCGCCCTGACTGAAGCCCTCCAACATGACGCGAGAGCGATCGATGCACAGGTCAGCTTCCACGGCCTTCAGCACCTCATCGACGTACGCGAGGTTGTCGCCCGTTCTCCAATCGCCCCCGGGCGCAGAGAGCGCCACGAAGATGGTGCTGTCTTTCGAGAGACTCCACAGGCCGAAGTAGTTGCCGGCGGTCTCCGAATACGAGCCGCCGTAGCCGTGCAGCGTCAAGATGAGCCGATAGGGCTGCGTGTTGTCGTAGCTCTGCGGGCGCCGCAGCACGTATTGACGACTCATGCCGGAGACCATGACCGTGTTCGGCATGAAGTTGTTGCCGCCGCTGCTGACCAGCGTCGGTGCCTTTCCGCAGCCGGCGCTCATCGTGGCACCGCCAGCCCCCGCCATGGACGTGCTGCCCGCGGCGGCGCCGCCCGCGCCGCCGTTCGCCATCGTTCCGGCGCTGCCGCCGGAGTTGGCCCCGCTCGCGGCGGTGCCACCCGTAGCGTCCTTTGCTCCGCCGTTGCCAGCCCCGGCTTTTGCGGAGGTACCGCCGCTGCCTGCGCCGCCCTGGCCCGAGGTGCCGCCTAGCGGCGATGAACCCGCCATCGAGGTGAGACCTCCGCTGCTGCTCGTGGCGCCAGCGCTGTTCGGGGTGCCGCCCATCGCTGGCGCTTGCCCTCCGCTCGACGGCGCACCGCCGCTCGCTAATCCACCGCTGTTCGGCAGCCCGCCGCTCTGAGCGCCTCCCGACTGCGCGCCTCCGCTCGAGCGACCGCCAGCGCCACCGTCATTTCCGGAGCCACTACAGTCTATCAAGAGCGCGCAGGCGGATAGCGCGACCAGCCGAGCGAGTACGCGAGGCGCGCTTTCTCCGCGCGAGGGATTGGCGATCGCTGAGCGCGAGTTCATTGCCAATTCTTCCGCTGCGGGTTTTCCCATGGCGCTTTGCACAGCACGCAGTCCGTCCCGAAGAAGTACTTCTTGGCGCCGTCGTCTCCGTAGATCCAATAGCGCATCCACGCGAGGATCGCGGGGCGTTCGTCGCCCCCGCCGTTGCTCTCGATGTACTGGTGCGGGGCGCCGGTCAGCGTGGCGAGAAACGTTGGCACCATGGATTTGTCGTAGGTCTGCTGCTGAAGCGGCATGCCCACGGTGTCCTTCGTCCCCGTCGTTTGCAGCATGGGTCCGTGCAGCGCCGCCGAGGCGTTGTGCCCGTGAATCGAGACCACCGTGGCGACCGCCTTGTCTCCCCCGAGCTGCACCGCCGAGGTGCCTCCTACCGAAAAGCCCATCGAGATCGCGTGGTCGACCCAGACCTTACCCTGGTAGGTCCCCGACGCGCTGTTCTGCATCACGATCCAGTCGAGCCCCTCTTGCATCGACTTGAGATTGGCAGCGTCGCCCGGGCCGCCGTTGAGCACGGGGGTGCCCACGACGATGAACCCGTGCGAAGCGAAGTTCGTCAGCATTTGCGTGTGCACCGTCACCTGCTGGCCAATGCCGGGACCAAATACGATCGGCGCGTGCAGGAAGCCGTCTTTACCGAGCGGCTCTGGTCGATACACGGTGTATTTCCCGCCTGGACCGACGTTGTTCTCTTGCTTCGTCGCAAACGGGCCCTTGGCGGTGTAGTCCGTGATCGGCGGTAGCGTTGGCCCCGCGGCACCACCGCCGCCGCCAGTCGTTCCAGCGTTGCCGCCGCCGGCCCCGGCGGCACCCGCGGCACCGCCTGAGTTTCCGCCACCCGCGTTGCCGGCGCCGCCCCCCGCGGCACCACCGCCGCCGCCCGCGACACCGGCGCTGCCGCCGTTCGAAGCGCCGCCCTGTCCAGCCGCGGCGCCACCGCTCTCGCTGTTGCCAGCAGCGCCGCTGCTGCCGCCGGCTGAACCTCCCGCGGAGCTCGTCGTTCCACCCGTCAGCGAGCCCCCGGATGCGGGGGCGCCGCCGCTTGCTACGCTGCCGCCGCTGGACGCGCCGCCCATGGTCGACGGCTGCGCCGAGCTGCCACCCGTAGCGGTTACCGAGCCGCCCGCGGCGGGTGACGCAGAGCTTCCTCCCGAGCCCGACGCTGAGCCGTTCTCCGCGCTACAAGCGAGCAGCGCACCGCTCGCCGCGATGAGCGAGATGGCGCGGATCGGAGCGCCCCAATGCCGAGTACGCATTCGCCGCGTATGAAATGAGAGCTCCGTCGGTGGAGCAAAATTCAGGCACGATTTCAGCGCTCGATGGACTCGATGCAGCGGGAGGCCGAATGAAACCAGCATGCGAGGCAGTGGGTGCTCGCCCCGCGCATCCGTCGACTAAATCGCGCTGAGCGCCTGACGGCGCGCGCAAAGCAAGGAAAGAGCCTTTGCTCGACGCAAGATCGGCGCCGCAGAATTGGCGCTGCGAGCTCGCCGTCAATGAGAGTCCGCACGGCGCGGGGCCGCACACCCTTCTTGGCTTTCAGCGCGGCGCCGGGCGCGCAACGACGACGTAGCCGGTCCCCAGATCGCTGCGTTCGAAGGGGCGCTGCAGCCACGCAAAGGGACGAATCGTTACCTTGTTGAGCAGCAAGCTGGCCGCGAACGTCGCGGTGTAGCGCCGGCCGAAGGCGCTCTCGTGCACCGCTTGCTGCGTCGTGGTGGCGGCCACGCGCTGGCTGCGCCAGCGCGTGGCCATATCCAGCACCGGCTTCATCACGTTGGTGAGCGGGAAGCCGTAGTTCATGACTCGCTCCACGGCGAGGCCCGCCGCGGCGCAGAGCTCGACGATCTCGCCGCGCGAAAAGCAGCGCATGTTCCCGGTCAAGCGCTCTGCCGCGCCTTCGTGCCGAATGTTCGTAAACGAGAACACCACTGTGCCGCCGGGCGCGAGGTGCTGCGACGCCAACTTCTCGAGCTCCGCGCGCGGGTTCGCCCAATAGCCGATCACCTCGAAGAACAAGATCAGGTCGAAGCGCTCGTCGGGCACGCTGGTGGACAGACGAAGGTCGAGCTCGGGCTCGCGTGCGAGCCGAGCGCGCAGAAGCTCGAGCGCTTCGCTCGAGAGCTCGACGCCGGTGCCGCTCATGCCGCGTCGCGCGAGCTCGAGCAGTAGGTCGCCGGTGCCGAAACCGAGCTCGAGCACGCGCCCGGCGCGCCTCTCGCGCAGCACCCGGTCGAGCACGTCTTCGCGCAACAAATAGCGGGGCGGCTTGAGGTTCACGGCTGAATCGCTACCATTCCCAGCCGCGAATTTCAGGCGCTTTCTGCAGTCCGGTGACCGACCGCAGGAACCGCTTGACGATGCGGCACGCTCCTGCGAGACGCATCGCAGCCGATGTCCCTGCAGGAACCGCCGAGCGCGCCGACGCCACCAAATGCATCCCGGGCCGACGGCGTGGAGCGGGGTTCTGAGCCTCCGCGTTCCTCCGCGATGCGCACGGCGCTGCGTTGGCTGGGTCGGCTCGGCATGCTGCTCTCGCTCGGGTTTTTGCTGCGCGCGCTGCTCAAGCATGTCCATGAGTTCCCGCCGCTGGTGCTGAGCGCGAGCGCGCTGGGACACCTGGCCCTCGCGGCGGTGGCGGCGCTCGCGAACCTCGGCGCCGGCATCCTGAATTGGAAGGTGTTGCTCGGCGGCTCGCGAAAAGTCAGCTTGTTCCGATTATCGATAGTATTCGGCTACGCGCAGGTGGCGAAGTATCTGCCCGGCAACGTGTTTCAGTATGTGTTCGGGGTCGTCATCGGTCGTCAGGTTGGGATTCCTGCCGCGCAGATGGTCGCGATTCTCTCGGCGGAGATGCTGGTCGCGATCGCGACCGCGTTCGTCTTTGGTGGCTTGGGTTTGGCGAGCGGCGGTGGGCAGTCCATCATCGAGCGCAGTCTGCTGCACGTCTCGCGTGCGCTGCACTCGCCGCTGCTGCTGCTCGCGGGCACCTTCGTGCTCGTTCTCTTGCTGCTCGCCGCCCGCCGCTGGCCGCGGCCCTTCTTGAAGGTGCTCACGACGTTGCGCGCCGTGCCCCCGAGCGCGCTGGTCATGGCTGCCGTCTTCGTGATCGCTCAGTGCGTGCTGGCCGGCGCCTGCATTCGTGAGATGGCGTTAGTTTGGGCGCCGCAGGTCGCGCAGCAATTGCCCTCGCTGTTGGTGCTGAGCAGCGGCTTCGCCGTCGCGTGGGTGGTCGGTACGGTGGTTCCAGGCGCGCCGGGCGGCGTCGGGATCCGAGAAGCGATCCTGGTGACCCTCTTTGCGCCGGCGCTCGGCCAGGCCCTGGCGCTCGCGACGTTTCTCGCGGCGCGCGCGCTGGGGGTCGTCTGTGAGCTGCTCGTGTTCGCGCCGGCGCCGTTCGCGCTGCGCCGGCTCCAGCGGGAAGAAGGCGCGCTGACTCCGGCGGCGTGACGCGCGCGCTGGGTGCGGCGCTATTGCATGGGCGCGCCAGGCGTGGTGGGTCGATCGCTCGTGAAGGGAGCCGGCGTCGTCGGGATTGCGCGCGGCCGGAGCTCTCCCGCGCGCTCGCGCAGCACGCTCCACACGCCGAGGCTCACCGCGGCCACGAAGACCACGCCGATCCATAGCAAGATCATCGAGTTCTTGCCGCCGCGCGGCGGTTCGCGCGTCTCGTGCTGCAAAGGTTGTACGTCGTGGTGCAAGGGTTGCGGTGCATTCGCCATGTGCTGTGCCTCCTGGCAGCGAAATCCAAGTGCATTAAACGTGCCCCTGGCTCCCGCGCGAACCAGCTCTCAATCGGAGAAGACGAAGCGCTCGGGCTCGGGCATCCACAGCTCATTGACCACTCCTCGCGGCGACGCCCGGAAGACGCGCTCGAGCACAGCATCGTAGACTTCCGGGTTGGCGGCTTCACCGCGCACCGTGACGATGCCGCGCCGGACGTTCACCCCGATGCGCGCTCCTGCCACCCGTGGATCGGCGAACAGACCACGCTCGACCTGGGCTTTGAGCTCGTCATCGTCACGGTAGTTCCTGGGCGTAACGCCCACTTCGAGCCGATTTTCGATGGCGACCACGCCGGGCACGGTCCCGGTGGCGCGCTCGGCGGCCTCGCGCTCGAAGCGGCTGGTGACACCGCCTTGCAGGACGACCTTGTTATCTTTCACCGTCACGCGGATAGAGTCCGCGCTGACCGACGGATGCGCACGCAGGCGCGCCAGGACCTGTTGCTGTAGGCCTTGCGGCGTCAAGGCGACTCCCGGGTGCACCTCCAAGCGGTTCACGACCGCCGCCGTACCGCGCGCGTTGCGAGCATCTTCGCCCGCCGCGACCTTTTGCTGCAGCGTGGAGACGGAGCCCAACAACGACACGACGCCGTATTCCACACGCAAGCCGATGCTGGTGCCCGGTACGCGGGGATCGGAGCGGAACGCATCACGGATGGCAGAGGCCGTTTCCCGGTCGGTCGCTGCGCGGGCGGCATATTCTGGCTGTAGCTCGGCGTGCGGCAATACGCGCACGTCATCGTCGCTGACGGCGATGACGCCGGCCACCCCCGCACGGGCACGAGCCCGCTGTTTCTCGAACGCGCTGTGCACTCGCCCGCTCAGGTGCACCCGGCCGTGTTTCACCGAGAACTTCAGCGGCGCCGAGGCGAGATAGGCGTCGGTGTGGAGACTGCGGGCGACTGCTTCGGCGATTTCCTGATCGGAGCGCTGAAACCCCGGGCGAACCTCAATTTGGTTGTCGACCTCGGTGACACCGCCCACGAACCACGCGGCGCGCTCCGCGCGCTCCTTGTCGTCGGGATTGGAAACGCAGCCGCCGAGCTCGATGCGCGAGCCCTGCGCAGCGACCGTTACGTTCGCGAAGGCGCGGGCAGACTCGTTTTGCATCGTGGTACGAATCTCTTGCGCCAGATCACTCTCCGCGGAGGGCGCCACCAGCAATCGATTGACGACCGCGCGCACGCCTTTGGTGCGAACGGCCGTGTCCGCCGCGAGGGCGCGCTCGCTGCCGCGGTTGACCTGGCCTTGCAGAGTGACGATACCCCGCTGCGCGTTGACGGCGATCGCTCGCAAAGGCAAGCCGCCGACCCGGGCGAGCCGCCGCTCGACCGCCCGCATCAACTCGGCGTCGCTCAGCGCGGCAGCGCGTGCCGGCGGCGCTGCGCGTCGCGACAGCTCAGCCCTTTCCGCGGGCGCGGCGCTTCGCGCGGGCGCCGGATGGCTGGCGCTGCACGCCGAGAAGACCAGCACCGCAGCGCCGAGAAAAAGCGGCGCGCCGAGCCGCGCCCCGCGCCGAAACCTGGTGATTGATGTCATGGCAGACCTCGAATCGGAGTAAGCAAATGGCGCGCCGCCGCTCGACGCCGAGTCCGGCGTTGAGCAGCTACCTCAAATCGGTGTTTCGTTTGACCAAAGGCGCCGGAGCTTTCTCGCTGCCGGCGCGCCGTCGCTACACTGGGGCAGATAGCGACGGGCAAATTCTTCGTCGTGGGTGTCTCGCGAACTCTCGCCCTCGGAGTGTCGTTGTATTGCGTACTTTCGAGAGACTCAGCTGCGGAGTTTCGCGACGCTTTGTACAAAGCCTGCCCGCCGGGTTGTTTGACTGACACTGGCTCGCGCGCTACACCGCGCTGGCCCAGAATGGCGCGCTGCGCTCGGAGGCGAAGGGCGGCGCGCTACGTTCGCTAGCGCACACTGCCGCAGGGCAGCGTGCGCGAGCCTGCAAACGGCCGCTGGCATGCCGCTGGGCGCGTGCAGCGAAACCGGAGTCTCATGCTTGCGTCTACCGTCAGTCGTTTCGTTCGTAGGTCGGCAGCTGTCACGATCATGACCGCCCTTGCTGCCGCGCTGAGCGCGTGCTCGAGCGGTTCGGCGGAGGGCCGCGACATCTGGATGCCGAGCGCCGGAAGCGGCAGCGGCGGCAGCGCGACCAACCTGAGCGGCGGCGCGCACGACGGAGCTGCGGGCAAGGCCAACGCCGGCGCGAGTGGAGGCCCGGGCGCGAGCTCCGGTGGGTCGCAGGGCAGCGGCGGCAGCACGGGTCTGATCTTGGGCGGCAACCCGGGCTCTGGCGAGGACTCAGGTGCTGAGAAAGCCTGCGAAGCCGAGACGCGGGCAGGGCAGCGCGTGCCGCTCGATATGTACTTTCTCGTCGACTCCTCGGGCTCGATGGCCGAGGACGTCCAGGGCGGCACGAAATGGGAAGTGGTCACCCGCGCGCTCGTCGATTTCTTGCAAGATCCGAGAAACAGCGAGCTGGGCGCTGGCATTGGTTATTTCCCGAACTCGGTGCCGACGGATTGCTCGAGTAATCCGTCGGACTGCTTCTGCATCCCGTTCATCAACCTCTGCTTCGTGCTCTCCGGAGGTTCTTGCTCCGTGGCGGACTACGCAGAGCCAGCCGTGCCGCTGGCGGTTCCAGCGAGCACCGCGGATATCATCAGTAACCTACGCGCGCGTGAGGTCGCCGGAGGTACGCCGACGCGAGCGGCGCTCGAAGGCGCGCTTCAGTACCTCGAGCAATGGGCGGAGCTCCACCCCGAGCGTAAGCCGGTGCTCGTGCTCGCGACGGATGGCGATCCGACCGGCTGCGACGGCAACATCCCCGAGACGATCGCTGACTTGGCCGCGACGGCGCTCGCCGGGCCGCAAAAAATCAAGACCTTCGTGATCGGCGTCGGCTCATCGTTGATTAGCTTGAATCTGGTCGCGCAGGCGGGCGGCACCGACGGCGCATTTCTGGTCGACACCGGCGGTGATGTCGCCACGGCGTTCAGCGAGGCGCTGGACGAGATCCGGGGCGCAGCGGCGTCTTGCGATTTCACGATCCCGAGCGAGTCTTCTTCCGCCGAGAAGGTAGATCCGAAGAAGGTGAACGTGCGCCTCACGCCCAAGGGCGCGAGCAGCGCACGGCTCGTCGCGCAGACGTTCGAGAGCGACCCCGAGAACTGCGGCAGCGAGGGCGGCTGGTACTACGATGATCCCGCGGAGCCGACGCTGATCCGGCTGTGCGAGAGCACCTGTCAGTCGCTGAGCGGCGGCAGCATCGACGTGGAGTTCGGCTGCGACACCCAGGTCCAGCCGCCGCGTTGAGTCAGCGTTCCTAGTGGCCGCGCGCTCGGCGCTGTAATAGGTCGAGCAGCGATGACCGCCGCTTGGCCCGCGCCGCCCCGCATCCGTACCGACAGCAGCAATCCTTTCGCTCATCACACGATGGAGGTCAGGGTGCCCGCCATCATCGAGGAGGTCCTGGCGCGCAACCCGCACTACTCCGGCCGGGTGCGGCGAGAGCTGGCGGATCTGGCCGCCGAGCTGCGGGGGAACGCGAGCTTGCCGCCGCTGCGCAGCGAGGCCGCCGGCGCGGACGTTTGGCGGCGCGAGCTCGAACGGCGCCGCGGTGAGCGCTGGCTGGCCAGCGACTGGTTCTTCGCCGAGACCTACGCCTATCGGCAGATCGCGGAGCGCGCCGGCTTCTTCGACGGCGGAGGCGATCCCTTCTCCTTCCACAAGCGAGAAGAGTATGCGTCGCCCGCCCACGCGGCGGCGCTGGAGCGCGCGCTGTCGCTCGGCGGAGGGCGCGAGCAGGCCGCGCTCGCGCTGCTCGAGGCGTCCTTGTTCGGCAATCGCATCGATCTGAGCTTCGCCGCTTCCCGCGCACACGGCGGTGACGTCAGCGCCGGAGATTGGCTGGTCGACTCGCGGGCGCGGGCGCTCGATTGCCTGTTCGGGGCGCCTGGAGCGCTGCACCTCATCGCCGACAACGCGGGCACCGAGCTCTCACTGGATCTCGCGTTGGTGGACTTCTTGTTGCGCGAAGGCGTAAGCCCGATCGTTCTTCATCTCAAGCAGCACCCCACCTTCGTCAGTGACGCGACCGTCGCCGACGTCGTGCGATTCTTGAGTGAGCCGAGCGCCGCAGAGACCGAGCTCTCACGAGCGCTCATCGCGCGCTTGGCTCAGGCTCGGCAAACTGGCGCGCTGGAGCTGAGCGAGCACGCGTTCTGGAATGGGCCGCTCTCGTTGTGGGAGCTGCCGCAGGAGCTCGTGCAACGCTTCCAATCGGCGCGCCTCGTGCTGCTCAAGGGCGACGCCAACTATCGTCGCGCTTTGGGCGACGCGCTGTGGCCACCCGAGACGCCGTTCAGCAGCGCCACCGCGTATTTCCCGGCGCCGCTGCTGGCCCTGCGCACCTTGAAGAGCGACGCCATCGTCGATCTCGCGCCGGGCGTCGCTCGAGCGCTGGACCAAAGCGACGCGCGCTGGCGCGTGAACGGAAGGCGCGGCGTGGCCTCGCTGGGCGGCGCTTGGCCGGACTCACCGTCACGGGGCGAGTGACGCGGGCAACGCGCGCGTCAGCGGTCGCGGCGCCGCCAGCCCCGCGCCTGCGCGCGTAGCGTCGCGGACAACGCGCGCGTGGCCGCGCCCGGTCGAGAGCTGGTGAGCACCGCCAGCCGGAAGCTCGGCGCTTTGGGGACACCCTCTCTTGCGTTCATGCGACGTAGCGCCTTCTGGGCGTGGCGCTCGAGCCGCAACGTGACCGCCAGCCCAGCGCGCACCGCCGCGAGCAGCCCGCTCAGGCTCGAGCCAGGTTACGAATGTGTTTTGTGAAATACTTTCACTTTTTTTATCTGAGGGAGAGGCACACATTGGTTTGCGAAGTGATCGAAAGCCGGCCGCGCCGCATTAAAGCGAACCACCATGAAGACGCGCCGGCTCGGCTCTGTCCTGCAGTTCCTCGCAATTATTCCCGCTGTGGTGCTCCTTCCGCGCTGCTCGGACCCCGGCGGCGCTTCGCCGGGCGGGGCGGGCGGCGGCGGTTCGAGCGCGAGCCCAGCTTCGGGTGGGATGACGAGCTCCGCGCGCGGCGGAGCCACGGCCGCGCTGGGCGGCGCGCTCGGCACTGGCGGCCAATCGTCGGCGGGCGGCGCGGTCGCCGAGGGCGGTGTCACGTCCGGCGGCGCCGCTGCAGCTGCTGGGCAAGGCGGGGTAGCCCAAGCCGGCAGCGCTGGTGCCCCGGCAGGCCATGGCGGTGACACCAGCGCGGGCACCGGTGGTTCCGTCGCGACGCCCTCGGGCGGCACCAGCTCGGCGCAGGGTGGGGCGCTCATCGCGGGTGCGCCCGGGTCCGGCGGCGGGCCAGCGAGCGGCGGCGCGCAAGCGAGCGGCGGCGCGTCGGCCAGTGGTGGCACACTGGCGCTGGGCGGCGCTGGCGGACACGCCGCGGGAGCCGCGGGCTCGGCTGCAGGCGGAGCCGCTGACCGGTCGATTCCGATGACGATTCCAACGCCCAGCAACGGGCAGGGCGAGATCCGTAGCGGAACGACGGTGCTGAAGAACGCAAAGAACGGCGGCAAGGACCTGTGGGATTTCGGCAATCAGCGCATCGGCGTGAACAACACCTCGGATTGTGACGACGGCGAGGATCAGGTCACCGTCTTCGAGGTGGAGGACGGCGTGACGGTGCGCAACCTGATCATCGCTGGTGGGCTCGCCGCGGGCAACGGCATCGTGTGCAAGGGCAATTGCACGCTGGAATACGTGTACTGGGAAGACGTATGCGAGGACGCCGCGACCAACTCCAAAGACGGCGCTACCATGAAGCTCGATCACGTGATCGCGCTGCACGCGAGCGACAAGGTGTTCCAGCACAACGCCAAGAACGGCTCCAAGACGATCGTGCAAAACTCGTACATCTCGGATTTTGGGAAGCTCTGGCGCTCGTGCGGGGACTGCACGTCCAACGGCGGCCCGCGACATTTGGTGCTCGACAACGTCCGCGTCGACGGCGTGAAGACGGCGGTCGCCGGCGCCAACCAAAACTACGGCGACACCGTCACCATCGACGGCCTGTACGTCAAGGGCGGCTACGACGCGGCCAAGGACAAACCCAAGATCTGCACCGAGTACATCGGAGTGACGGATCACAACGGTGAGTCGAGCAAGGTCAACAATGGCGCGAGCCAGTGGAACACCGCCACGTGTAAGGTCAGCCAGAGCGACATCAAAGCCTACTGACGCTTCGCCGCCGCAAGCTAGCACGCGAACAGCAGCGACTCATTGTACGCGATTGCGAGGTGATGGCTGCCGATCGCGCCACGTCTGTTATCGTGTGCCGTCGTGTGGCTCGCGCTCCTCATCCTCTGCATCTTCCTCGTGCCGCTGGTCTTTTCCATCCTGCGCTCCAACGAGCTCGCGGCGCTCGAGTATCAGCGCGGCGAGCTGCGGTTGGCGCGCGGGCGCTTGCCGCATGCGCTGTTCAACGAGCTCGAGGACGTGCTGGTCCGCTCGGCGGCGCAACGCGCCAGTGTCCGCCTGATCTTGGAGTCGCAGCGCGCGCGGCTGCTCGCCGACGGCGTCGACGAAGCGACCGAGCAGCGCCTGCGCAACGTCGCAGGCCGCTTCCCCACCGCGACCATTCGCACCGGGCTCATGCGCCCGAATCCTCGTCGCCGCGCGTGATGAGCGGGGCCGAGGAGCGCAGCGCGGCGTGGACGGCGCGCGCGAGCGTCGCGCGCGTGTACGGCTTTGCCAACCAAGTGAGCCCCTGTTCGATGGCGAGCTCGAGCCGCTGACCCGGCGCGTGCCCGCTCACGACGATGGCCTTTTGAGTCGGGAATAGCGCGCGGACTTTGTCGAACACCTCGAGGCCGTCTTCGGCCTCGTCGAGGAGCATGTCCACGATGACGAGGTCGTAGCCGCTGTCCGTCCGTCCTTCGCGGTCGGCGCGCGCCTTCTCACGCACGATGAGCTCGTAGGCTTGGCGACCGCTGCTCGAGGTCTCCACGCGGTAGCCGAGCTGCGTCAGGACGCGCTTGCAGGTGCGCAGCTGAACGATTTCGTCGTCGATGAGCAGGATCTTGCCTTGCCCCACGGGCGCTTCGGCCAGCGCGGGCGCGGACGCGCGGATCGCGGGGCAGCGCGGCAAGTACAAGGTGAAGGTGGTGCCGCGGCCGAGCGCGCTCTCGACGTTGATGAAGCCGCCGTGCTCTTTCACCACGCCGTGCACGATGGCCAGGCCGAGCCCGCTGCCGCCGGAGTCGCTGAGCCGTTTGTTGCTGAAAAATGGCTCGAACACGCGCCCGATGTCCTG
Organism: uncultured Sorangium sp.; assembly: GCA_966250485.1. GTDB lineage: Bacteria > Myxococcota_A > Polyangia > Polyangiales > Polyangiaceae > PMG-095. The sequence continues at coordinate 97,466 of CBINHN010000022.1, forward strand.
CGCGGCGATCCCTCGGCCGCTGTCGGAGACACGAACCACGGCGTAGCTCCCGGGCTTGATGACCTCGTATCCCACGCAAGGCTCGCGCAGGACGGCGGGCGACGTTTGCAGGATGACCTGGCCATCAGCGTCAATCGCCTCCAAGGCGTTGCGCAGCAGGTTCGCGACCGCACGCACCAGGTGCGCCTCTGAGGCGAGCACGAACAGCGGCTCGGCCGAGAGCGAGACGCGGAGCTGCTCTCGACCGCGCAGCTCGCTCGAGCCGAGCAGGCCGCTCAGCGACTCGTTCAAGTCGATGGGCTCCTTGCTGGTGTGCCCTTGGCGGCCGAGCGTCAACAGGTCCTTGATCGTCTGCGCCGCGCGGAGCGCGGAGACCTTGATCGTCTCCAGATCCGCGCGCAGCTCCTGGGCAGCGCTGCCCAGCACGTCCATCGCGGGCTGGAGCTCCTCAGCCATGACGTCTGGCAGCGCTACCAGCGGGCCGAGCACATTGTTCAGATCGTGTGCCACGCCGCCGGCGAGCACGCTGAGCGATTGAATGCGCTTGGCCGTCGCTTGCCGCTCTTGCTCCTGGATGCGGCGCTCGTGCAAGGTCGTTTGCTGCAAGATCTCTTGATGCAGCGCGATGCTGCGCAAGACGGCGCTGATTTGATCGCGGACGATTTGATAGCCGCTGATCCCGTCCCGCGCTTCGAACACCGCCACGCCCAGGTTTTGCGCGTCGAACGCCAGCGGGAACACGAGCAGGGTGCTGCGCCGGCTGGTGGGATAGCGGCCGGGCGGCATCAGCTCCTCTGCGGCGAAGCGCGGCTGTGGCGGCTGATACGGCGCGCCGTCGCGTACGGCGACGAAGCACTCGAGCTCCCGCTCGCTCGCGTCGGTGTAGCGAGAGATGTAGGCGTGGCCGATGCCCAGCGTCAGCAACGCGCCGGTCAGCGCCGGCTGCAGCGTCGCCAGATCGAGGGCGGTCCCGAACCGCTCCCCGTTCTCGATCAGGCGATGGATGACCTGATCTTGCTCGAGGCGCAGCTGCTCCTGGCGTCTGGTGTTCGTCAGGGCGACGGAGTTGCGGGCATAGTGCCAGAGATCCTCGAGCTCGGGAGTGACGACGTCGGCGAAAGCGTCGCGCAGCCGCGTGATGGTGAACTGCAGGCGCTGGTAGCGATCGTTACTGCTGCTGCCGTCGGCGAGCACGTCCTCCAGCTGCTGGACGAAGCGATCCCGCAGCGTGCCGCGCTCGTGAGTCAGCGCCGTCAACAGCGCCAGCTCATCAGCGTCATCTGCCCGCGCCGCCCCTTCGCCGGCGAGCAGCGCGCGGCGCAGCTCGAGCGCACGCGCCGCGATGCGCTCCCGCGAGCGACTCTGAGCCGGCTGCGCGGCTGCCTCGCTCGGGCGCAACGGACCGCCGCGGCAGCCGCAGGACTCCCGCGTGATCAACCTCGTCTCGAGCTCGGTAACCGCGGGGACCGCTCGACCTTCGAGCTGCTCTAGAACGAGCTCGACAGCGAGGCGGACCATGGCGTCGATGGGCTGGCTCACGGTCGTGAGCGGCGGATCGCCCAGCCGCGCTATCAGCAGGTCGTCGAAGCCGGATACGGGGACGTCCTGCGGCACGCGTAAGCCGTGCGCGCGCAGCGCGGTGGTCGCGCCCAAGGCCATACTGTCGTTGCAGGCGGCGATGGCGTCGGGCCTGCCACAGCGAGCGAGGATTTGTTCCATCGCGCGCTGGCCCGAGCGCCGCGCGAAATCTCCAGTCTCGACCAGCTGCTCGTCGAAGGGCACGCCGTGGCGTCGCAGCGCGCGTTGATATGACTCGAAGCGGACGATGGCCTCGGCGTTCTGCGTCGGGCCGGCGATGAACGCGATGCGGCGGCAACCGTGGTGCACGAGCAGGTGCTCGAGCAACGAATCCATTCCAGTTCGATTGTCGATGGCGATGCTGGGCGTGGACGGCAGTGTCAGGCCCAGGCTGCAGCGCGCGAGCGACTCGTAGCGAGCGAAGAAGTCTCGCGCCACGTCGCTGCCGCAGAATGAGGAGATGGAGCTCGACAGCGCGATCAAGCCGTCGACGCGGCGCGGCCCGAGCAGCTCGTAGATGCGGTTGTGCGCCGCGTAGCCCGGGTCCGGATGCGCCACCGCGCGCCCGTACACGAACATCAAGTTCACGTCGTGCCGCTGAGCCTCGCGTTCGAACAGCTCACGGAGCTCCATCTCGTACCCGCCCGCGAACAGGTTCATGTAGTCGACGAGGATGGCCAGCGTCCTACGTTCGGCTGCTTTGGCGCTCATGCGAGTATCGGGCACGCCTGGGCTGGCAAACGACCGCGACAGCAACCCGTTACCACCCAGTGTAACCCCTCACCTATAGCAGAGACTCGACGCATGAGCCGCGCGTCGCAGATTGGCACTGTCTCAACGGGAAGCACTCGTCACCGCTCAGCGCAGCGTCCGTATTGGACGCGCCCGGCGATATGGAGGTGGGCAGGCCGCGCTCTCGAGCGGCGATGCGCGGTCGTGTCAGGTTCGACGTTCTGCGCAAAATTTGCGCGACAACCGCGCTGGTTTTCAGCTGGGTTGCGCGCGAGCGAGCTATGACGAGCGGGAAAATTGCGGGTTCTTGTAGTCGGAGGTGTTCCGTCTCTGCGGCACGAAGGTTGCGTCTACATTCACGCATGGACGCCTGCATCCGATTTCCAGCGCTGTTCGGCCCGGAGATCAATCGTCGCGGTGGACGCGCCGCGCCGATAGCTAGCAAGACCTGGCGTTGAATCGACCGTTCAAATGAACCCGCGGTCCCCTCGATTGCGCTGCGCGAGTACGCTCATCTCCGCGCTGCTACTCTGCTTTGGTAACGAGCGCGATGCAGCGGCGGAGCCGCGCTCGAAGGCTGACACGCCGTCGGCGTCGCAGCAGCGGCAAACGCGAGCCTCGCAGGTGGAACGCGGCTTCTTCATCGATCAGCGGGGGCGACGGGTCGCCTTCGAGCCGCTCTACGAAGGCTGGTTCGGCGCGCAGCGCTACGAGCTGTACCCGCTGAGAGCGATCCTCGAAAACATCGGGCTGCTCGGCGTCGAGGTGGCCCTGTATTGGAGTGATCCCAGCTCCAATTTCGTTGATTGGCAGTTTCCGGATTTGGGCTCCAAGCTGACCTCGCGGGAAGCCTTCCGCTTCGACGACAACCTGCTGCGCACGAACTACGTGTATCACCCGTTCGCTGGGACGATCCATTACGTGACGACGCGCGCGAACGGCTTCGGGGTGCTGCCGAGCTTCGCGGCGGCCGCGGGCTCGTCAGCGATTTACGAGCTTTTGCTGGAGTGGAAGGAGCTCGTCAGCCTCAATGATTTGGTCGTCACGCCCTTCGGCGGCACTGCCATGGGCGAGTTCTTTTATCAGCTCGGCAACTACATCAACAGCGAACCAGTCGACGCTGAGAGCCACTCCGGGGTGGGTGAGGTGCTGCACGAAGGCGTCGAGGCGACGCTCGGGCTGCCGCGTGACCTGCACGACGCGATCGACAGTCCCCGGCCGCCGCCGAGCGTGCCCAAGGACAACCTGGGGCTCTCTTCGGCTTACTTCCACCGCTTTCGCGCGCTCGCCGCGCTGGAGAGCATCGACACGCCGAGCGGGCCGGCGGGGCCGCTCCTGGGCTGGGATCTGGATTTTGCGCTGGCGGCCATGCCCGGCTTCTTGCGCGTGGGCAAATTCAAGCGCTCATTCTCCAACGGAAACTTCACGTCCTTTCAGGGCAGATTGCTGTTCGCGCGCGGCGCGCACGACAGCGAGCTGCTCTTCGACTCGCATCTATTCGGCCGCTACGAGCAGGACGTGCGCGCCGCTGCCGACGGCAAGAGCGGCTACGCGAACGAGGTCGCGCTCGCGGTGGGCCTCGACTATTTCACGACCGCAGCGCGCCACCGCGGCGACGCCTACGGCATCGTGCACCTGTTGAAGCCGACCGAGCGCCTGTGGCTCGAGCTGGGTCCGGCGCAGCTGCACTTCGCGACGGAGGCCGCCATCGATTTTGCGGCGGTTCACTCCATCGCCTACGAGACGTACGCGCAGGTGTACGGCGAAGAGGGCACCAAGTCCTCCTTGCAGCGGCATGGCTACGCTCACGCCTGGGGCTTTTCGGGTGGCGCTCTAGCGACGCTCGCTTACGGTGGGCTCGAGCTCGGTGCCCGGGCTCGCTTCGGACACTACGAGTCTCTCGAGGGCGCGGATCGCACGCAAGAAGAGGTGACGCAGGAGATGCACGGGACTGAGGATATCTTGCGCGTCTCGAGCTATCTGCGGGCAGAGCCCACGCGCTCCCCGTTCGCCGGCAAGCTCGAGCTGGCCGTGGATTCCCGGCGCAGCTCGCTGCGCGAGATCATCGGCAAGCGCCGCGATGTTCGCTTCCTGACCGCGTTCGGTTTGCGCTTCTGAGGCAGCTTCTCGAGCGTCAGTGCGCGCTCGGAGCTCGATACAGCATGAGCCCCGCGGAGACACAGGCGCTTGTCCGTGTCGTTCACCAGCGAGACTCGATAGCTCGCCTCGCCCGTCTTGAGCTCGCCGCTCATGCTCTTGCCCGCGCTCGCGCCCGCAGAGCCGGCTTCGAGCACGACCGGCACGCTCCTGCCGCCCTGTTTGCACTCACAGGTAATGCCGGTGCTGCCCCAGGCTGCTTCCCCGCCCAGAATCTGCACGCCCTTGCTCTCGGCTTCGCGTGCCCTTGATACCGCCTCATGAAGGGAAAAATTGCCACAAAAATACCGTGGCCAAGCGCGGCCCGGTAGCGCGCGACGTTCGCGGCAGCTCCGTCCAGGGGTTATGGTCTCGGCGATGAACCCGCGTTCTGCGTCCACTCGCACGGTCCGTATCGCAAACTGGCTGCTCTTGAGCGTTGCGCTGAGCGGCGGCTCGCTGACAGCCTGCTCGCGGCCGCCAGCGCGGACGCCCACTGAGCAGTCCGCGCAGCGGCAGCAGGAGCTCATCGAGAGCGCAGCTGCCGCCTGGCAGCGTGTGCAGGGCGACCCGCGCTTTGCGGAGGCGTCGTCGCTGCTCGGACGAGCTCAGGCCGTGATGATCTTTCCCCACTTGATCAAAGCGTCCTTCATCTTTGGAGGCGAAGGCGGCAGCGGCGTGCTCCTCGCGCGCAGCGCTGCCGGCGGGTGGTCAAATCCCGCGTTCTATTCACTGGGCGCCCCCAGCGTCGGGCTGCAAATCGGCTTTCAAGAAGCGACCGTCGTGCTGTTCATCATGCAGCGCGACATGCTCGAGCGTCTCCTGGATGGGGAGCTGACCCTCGGTAAGAACGTGAGCGCGGTGCTCGGCGCGCGCGGCGAGCGCGGTCAGAGTGAGGCGGAGCTGGTGTCGAAGCCGATCTACGCGCTGGTCGACGCCGGCGGCGTTTACGCCGGGATTTCGCTGGATGGTTACGTGATCGCTCCGCGCCAGAAGCACAACGTTGCGTATTATGGCGAAGCGGCGACGCCGCGGGCGATCTTGATCGAGCGTACCTTTCACCGCGCCGAGGCGAGCGTGCTCGTCGACGCTTTGACGACGAACGCCGGTCGCGCAACGCCCGCGCCCTCGAGCGCCGTGCATCCCGGCGCAGCATCGCCGCCCAGCGCGTCCCCGCCCAGCGCGTC
>CBINHN010000023.1:0-100809 GCA_966250485.1 uncultured Sorangium sp.
TTGGAGGGCCCGCCACACCCGCTTTTCTCTACCGTTGCTCCCTTCCGGGCCTGGCGGGGTTCAAGATGCGCTGTTGGCGGACCCACGACGCGATCACTCGCGGCGACTGACGTGGGTGTTCGTAGCAGACGCGCGCCGCTGAGTAAAGCGCCGTGCCCGCTGCGCTTCGCAAACTCCTCCCGCTCACCGGCCGCTCGGTTAAGCTGAAGGTTGCCTCGTGAACGTACCGCCGCATAAAAAGGCGCCCGCAGAGTTCGAGATACCCGATCTCGATTTGCCTGCGCCGGCGCCGCAGACGTCGCGCTCCGGCGTGCTCGCGCTGACGCAGCCGCTGACCGAAGCGCGACGGTCGAGCAGCTACAACGGGCTGCCCGAGCCCGAGTTGGAGCTCGAATCGCCGCTCGGCGTGAGCCCGCCGCTCGAGCTCGACAGCTCCGGGCCGATCGCGCGCGATCACAGCGTGCCGGACTACGCCGCGGGGCGCAGCTTTGGCAGCGACGCGCCCGAGGTGGACAGCGCAAAGGCGGCGAGCACGCTCGCCATCGGGGATGAAGCCGGCGCCAATTGGCCGACTGGCGAGACGCCGCCGCGCGAGCGTTTGCGCCTGGATCCGACGGAGATTCGCTTGCTCGCCGCCTTTGGGACGCCGAGCTTCGGACCCCTCAACGTCGTCTATGCATTACGTGTCGCGTTCCGGCGGCTTGCGCTGAAGAGGGCGCTCCGCGAGCTGAACCGTGAGCTCACCGAGGCCGAGCACGCGCGCGACGCCATCCTCGCCGAGCTCGCCAGCGAGCTGCGACCCGTGCTGCGTGAGAGCCCCACCTTCGAGCGCTCGTTCGCGCCGCTCGCCGCGCTGGACGCGCTGAGCGCCGAGCGTAGCGCCGCGCTGAGCGTGCTCGAAGGGGACGCGCGCGCCGAGCTTACGCGTCTCGCCAGCGAGCGCAGCGCCGAGCGCAACCTGGTGACGGAGCTGTCACGACAATCGTCCGCGGCCGCAGCGGTCGCCGACGCGCGGCGCCACGCGCGCGAGCGGCTCGAAGCGCGAGAAAAGCGCTGTTTCATCGAAATTCACGCGCTGCAGGCGCAGAGCGCCGAGCGCGGCGCAGCGGCCGCCGAGCGAGTCGCGGCGATCGAGGCGGAGCTCGAGGAGCTTCGACTCGAGCTGGCTGAGGCGCGCAGCGCCGAAGCCGCCGCGGAGCAGCGCCTGGCCGAGCTGTCGCGCAGCGTGAGCCAGCGCACGAGCAGCGCCAACCAGCTCGAGCGCCGCGAGACGCGGCTGCGCGAGCGTTGGCAGCGCCAGCTGCGCGAGCGCGCCGGCGGGCTGGCGGAGCTCGGCGAGCAGCAACGAGCCGTGCTCGCCGACGTCGCTCGCGCCGTGCTCCGCGCTCACGGCGCGCTGCCGCTCGACGCGCCGCTGCTCGCGCGCGTGCGTGAGGCCGACGCCAAGGTCAGCGCGCTGGTCAAACGTTCGGAGCTGCATTTGCGCGCGCTCGACGCGGCGGACGCGCAAAAGCTGCGAAGCGGCGTCGGCTGGCTGCTGGTCTGCCTGGTCGCGCTGGCCGCCCTCCTGGCCTACCGCTTCCACTTCGCGGGTTGAGCGCCCAGCCGCGGATTTCGTTCCGCGCCGGCGCGTCCGCTCAGCGGCGGGCTTTTCCGAGGCGAGCGGTGATACATTCGCGCGCCATGACCGACGGCAACGAGCCCGCCGCGCTGCGTGCCCTGCGCGAGCGCGACGCCATCGCGCTCGCCGCGGGCGGCCCCGAGCGCATCGAGAAGCAGCACGCGCAAGGGAAGCTCACCGCGCGCGAGCGCATCGACGCGCTGCTGGACGCCGGCAGCTTCGTAGAAATCGGGCGCTTCGTCAGCGCGCGCGCCAACGACTTCGCGAGCGCCGCGGCGCCGCCCGGCGACGGCGTCGTGACCGGCCACGGCACCATCGACGGGCGCAAGGTCTTCGTCTTCGCGCAGGACTTCACCGTGTTCGGCGGCTCACTGGGCAGCGCGCACGCACAAAAAATCGTACGCTTGATGGATCACGCGCTGCGCGTCGGCGCGCCCGTGATCGGGCTGTGCGACTCCGGCGGCGCGCGCATCCAAGAGGGCGTGGAGAGCTTGGGCGGCTACGCGGATCTGTTCTTGAAGAACACGCTGGCGAGCGGCGTCGTCCCGCAAATCAGCTGCATCATGGGGCCGTGCGCCGGCGGCGCCGTGTACTCGCCGGCCCTCACCGACTTCGTGTTCATGGTCGAGGGCACGAGCTACATGTTCATCACCGGGCCGGACGTGATCCGAGCGGTCACGCACGAGGAGGTCTCGAAGGAGGATCTCGGCGGCGCCGCGGCGCACGCGGCCAAGAGCGGCGTCTGTCACTACGTGGGCGCCGACGACACCGCGTGTCTCGCCGCCGTGCGTGAGCTCCTGGCGTATTTGCCTGCGAACAACGCGGAGGATCCGCCCACGGCGCTGAGCCAAGATCCGCTCGATCGCGAGCTGAGCGCGCTCGATCGCCTCGTCCCGGAAGACAGCAGCAAGCCCTATGACATGGCCGCGCTCGTGCGCGCGGTGGTCGACGACGAAAAGCTGTTCGAGATCCACGCCGACTTCGCCAAGAACCTGATCGTGGGCTTCGCGCGCATCGGCGGGCGCAGCGTCGGCATCGTCGCCAACCAGCCGCTCTATCTCGCCGGCGTGCTGGACATCGACGCCAGCGTGAAGGCCGCGCGCTTCGTGCGCTTCTGCGACTGCTTCAACCTGCCCATCATCACCTGGGTGGACGTGCCGGGCTTTCTACCCGGCGTGGACCAAGAGCATCGCGGCATCATCCAGCACGGCGCCAAGCTGCTCTATGCCTACGCGGAGGCGACGGTGCCGAAGCTCACCGTCATCACGCGCAAGGCCTATGGCGGCGCTTACGACGTGATGAGCAGCCGCCACATCCGCGCCGACGTGAACCTGGCGTTCCCCACCGCGGAGATCGCGGTGATGGGGCCGGAAGGCGCGGTGAACATCGTGTACCGCAACGCTATCGAGCAAGCGGCGGACAAGGACGCCGCGCGGCGCGCGTTCGTGGAGGAGTACAAGAGCCGCTTCGCCAACCCGTACAAGGCCGCCGAGCTCGGCTTCGTGGACGAGGTCATCGCGCCGCGCGACGTGCGAAGCCGCCTAGCCGCGTACCTCGAGCTGTTCTCGACGAAGCGCGACAAGAACCCGCCGCGCAAGCACGGCAACATCCCGCTCTGAGCAGAGGCTCGCTCCTCGACGATGCTGGCACGTGGCGCACTGGGCTCTGCTCGCTCGACACCCTCGAGAGGCGCGCTGCACGCGACGTTCGCGCTCCTGGCGGGGCTCGCCGCGAGCCGCGCTGCGCAGGCAATTCCTACGGCGCGCCTGGAGTACGAGCGCGGCGCGGACACCGAGAGTTGTCCCGATGAGCCGGCGCTGCGGCGGGCGGTCGCGGAGCGCCTCGGCTACGATCCGTTCGACGGCGGCGCGACGCAGACGCTGCACGCGCGGCTCGACCACGGCGGCGACGGCTTCTCGGCGGTGATTCAGCTGCGCGATCCGAGCGGCCAGATCCACGCCGAGCGACGCCTCGAGGGCACGCGCGACTGCGCGGAGCTCGCGTCGGCCATGGCGTTGTCGATGAGCATCGTGATCGACCCCGAACGCGCGCTGGAGCGAACGCCGCATGCCTCGCCCAATGTTCGTGAAGCGCCGCCGCCGAACGCGCCGCGCAGCGACGACGCTCGAGAGCCGCGCGCGCCGACACGCGCGACGCCGGCGACGCCGCCGCCAGAGCGCGTGGTGGTGGTGCGCACCCCAGCGCCGCCGCCGATCATCCGCGAGCGCATCTCCGGCACCATCGGGCGCGTCGGCGCCAGCGCGCACGTCAGCCTCGGGCTCGAGCCAGCCCCGGCGCTGGGCTTCACGCTGAGCAGCGGCTGGCAGCGCGGGCCGCTCTCCTTTGCGCTGGAGGCGCGCTACGACGCGCGCGCGAGCCAGAGCTTGCCCACGGCCGGCACGCTGCGGACCGAGTTTTTCGGCGGAACGTTGGTGCCTTGCTATCACCGGCCGCCGTTCGTCGGCTGCGCGCTGCTGCTCGGCGGCGCGCTGCGCGCCGAGTCCCGGGCTGTGCCGGACGCGCGCGCCGACGCTGGGCTATTTTTCGCGGCCGGCGGGCGTGCCGGGCTGGAATGGCCGCTCTCGGCGCGGATCCGCCTCCTGGCGCAGGCGGACCTGCTGCTCAGCCTGCGGCCGCTCACCGTGCGTCGAAATAGCGAAAATGCTTGGGAAAGTTCTCTCATCAGCGGGCGAGTGGCGAGCGGCGTGCTGACCCACTTTTGAGACCGGCCGGCGCGCTACACTTTTTCGTGATGGGTTCGGCGCACGACGAGCAATTCTCACGCGTGAACCCGTGTGAGCTGCCCGTGGCGCTGGCCCAAGCGACACCAGCAGCCGGCGAGGCGCCGCTCGACTTCCGAGCGCTGTTCGACGACTACCTGCCCTACGTATTTCACACACTGCGACGACTCGGTGTCCCTCCCAGAGACCTCGAGGACATGACGCATGAGGTCTTTCTGCGTGTCCATCAGCGCCGGGATCACTACGACCCGGCGCGCCCGGTGCGTGCCTGGTTGTTCGGGTTCGCGCTGCGCGTCGCCGCCGGCTATCGCCGCCTATCACGCAATCGACACGAGCTGCTCGAGGCGGGTCCGGAGCAAGCCGACGATAACCCCACGGCGGTGGATCGCCTCGTCCAGAACGAGAACCTGGATCTCGCCTTCGCCGCGCTCTCCTCGCTGGAGTTGGATCGCCGCGCCGTCTTCATCTTGCACGAGCTCGACGGCTACGCGATCCCGGAGGTGGCCAAGACGCTCGGCATTCCGCTCAACACGGCCTATTCGCGCCTGCGCCTGGCGCGCGCCGATTTTCGAGCCGCGGCCAAGCGGCTCAGCCTGCGCCGGGGAGAGCGATGAGCAAGCCTGAGCCCCACGAGCAAGCGCTGATCGCCGCGCTGCGCCGCGAAATGCTGAACGGCCCGGATGACGCGCTCGCCGAGCGCGTCAAGACGCGGCTCGGACAGAGCCTCGCGTTGGGCGCCGCTGCGGCGGCGACGAGCGCCGTGGCGAAGCCAGCAGCGGCGGCCACGAAGACGGCCGCGGCGCTCGGCGCGGGCAGCGCGGCGCCGCTGGCAGCGAGCAGCGCCGCCACCATCGCCGGCGGCGGAGCGGCGGCGACGGCGACGCTGCATCCAGTGCTGGCGTTCGTCGGCGCCATGGCCCTCGGCAGCGGCCTGACCCTCGGCATTTCCGCGGCGACTTCGAGCGACGGCAAGCCAGCGGCCGCTCTGAGCGCCTCCGCGCCGCCAGCTTCGCCCGCCGCGCCGCGAACGCCAGCGGCGCCGCGCGCAACGCGCGCGGCCGACGCGCCGAGCAGTGACGCACCGAGCAGCGACGCGCCGAGCAGTGACGCACCGAGCAGCGACGCACCGAGCAGCGACGCGCCGAACAGCGACGCGCCGAGCGCGAGCGGCGAGAACGACGCTGACGCTGTTCAGCAGCGCCGCTCAGCGGCTCCGCCCGCCGAGTCCGCCAGCGCCGTGCACGAAGCGCAGGCTCGTGCCGTAGCAATCGCAGAGACGAGCTCGCTCGCACAGCAGCAGATTTTGCTCGACACTGCACGGCGCGCGCTGGCGCGCGGTGACGCCTCGGCCGCGCTGGAGGCGTTGGCGTGGCACCGCTCGCGCTACCCGCAGACCGAGCTCGCGCAGGAGCGTGAAGCGCTCGCCATCAAGAGCCTGCGCGCGGCCGGCCGCGGCGGCGAGTCGAACGCCGCGGCCAAGCGCTTCGCCGAGCGCTATCCGCGCAGCGTCTTCCTGCCGGGTCTATCGGACAGCGAAGCGAATAGCGTGACGGATACGCCCAGCAAAGCGCAAGACGATCAGTGAGCGGGTTGATACCGCCACGGAGACATCGACAATGCGAGCGCTAGCTTTTTTCGGAATGGGACTCCTCGCCGCCTGCGGCGGCGAGCTGGACGTTGGAGACGAGGCTACGAGCGGCGGCTCGCTCGGGAGCGCTGCGACGACGAGCACCGGCTCGAGCAACGCCATGGGTGGCATGGTCGCGTCCGGCGGCAGGACGGCAGGTGGCGGCTCTACGATGGGCGCGCGACCCGGAACCGGCGCCTCCGGCGGCGTCGGCGCGAACGGCGGTGACCCTGGGATGGGCGCGTCGAGCGGTGACGCCGGAGCCAGCGCTGGCGGCTACACTGGCGTCGGGGGCGGGGAATCCGGCATGGGTGCGTATAGCGGCATGTACCCGGCCGGCGGCGTCCCTCCCGAGGGTGGCGGCAGCGGGGCGGGGACTCCAGGTGCCGGCGGCAGCGCCGTGGGCGGCACGCCGATGATCGAGCTGCCCCATTGGCCCGACACCGACGATGTCACCGCGCAGCCCGAGATCACGGGCGTGTGGGAAGGCTATACGGAGGATTTCCTGTTTCGCCCGCTCGACAAGTACCGGCTGGAAATCAGCGGCGTAAATGACGAGGGGGTCGTGCGCGGCGTCCTTCGCTTCGGCACGGCCGACCCGCTGCCGCCCGCGGAAGATCCGGAGGGCGTCTATCCGCCGGGCTCCGATCCAACGCCCATGGGCGTGATTCTAAAGGATCAGCTGGTCGACGGCGGCAGCTACACCATCTTGGACGGCGCCGAGCGACCGCCGCAGCTCCGCTTCCAGATCTCTCCGGCCGAGATCATGCGCGGCTGGTGCGGCCTGCAAGAGCCGCAGATGCAGATCGAGGGCGGCTTCGGCTGCCTGCCCTATAGCAACGGCTATGCGTCCGATGGCAAGGTTTGTTACCTGCCGGACGCAAGCGGCGAATTCACCAGAGAGACAACGCTCGCCTTTTGCACGCAGTGTCTGACGTGCGTGTGCGACGCCGAGCGCTGTGACGCCATGCAGGTCTCGCAGGCTGTCTTCGACCTGACGCTCAACGAAGCGGGTGACGAGCTGGTCGGCACCGGCAACGGCAGCCCGATTCGGCTCAAGAAGGTGATGTAGCGTCGGGCGGGTCGACGTAGTCGACCTCGACGCCGCGCGGCGTGCGCAGCCGGGTGACGCCGGGCTCGCGCTTCACGATCCAATCGGGTCCCACCGGCACCTTGCCGAACCCGCCCGGCGTATCGACGATCAGCTTCGGGAGCGCGATGCCGCTGAGCCGGCCCTGCAGCTCTTCGAAGATGGCGATGCCGCGCGCGAGCGGCGTCCTCAGGTGCCCGCTGCCGCGCACCGGATCGGTCTGCAGCAGGTAATAGGGCCGCGCGCGCAGCCGCACCAGGCCGCGAAACAGCTCGGCCAGCACGCGGCTGTCGTCGTTCACGCCGCGCAGCAGCACGGTCTGGTTCATCACTGGAAAGCCCGCGTCCGCCAGGCGCAGCAACGCGCGGCGCGCCGGCTCTGCTAACTCCTTAGGGTGATTGAAGTGCGTCATCACCCACAGGGGATGATGCGGCTTCAACGCCGCCAGCAGCTCGTCCGTGATGCGCTGGGGCAACGCCACCGGCACGCGCGTCGCGAGTCGGATCGTCTCCACGCTGGGGATGGCGCGCAGCCGCTCCACGATGCCGACGAGGCGCTCGGTCGCCATCGCCAGCGGGTCCCCGCCGCTCACGATCACGTCGCGGATCTCAGGGTGCGCAGCCAGGTACGCGAACGCCGGCGCCAAGCGCTGCTCCGAGCGCGGTCCGCCGCCGGCGCCCACCATGCGGCTGCGCGTGCAGAAGCGGCAGTAGACCGCGCAGCGATCGGTCACCAGCAAGAGCGCCCGATCGGGGTAACGCTGGACCAGCTCGGGCGCGACCTCGTGCGCCACTTCGCCGAGCGGATCTTTGAGATCGCCGGCGACCGTGACCGTCTCCTGCACGCGCGGCACGACCTGGCGCCGCAGCGGGCAATTGGCGTCGTGCTTGTCGCACAGCGACAGGTAATACGGCGTGATCGAGATCGGGAAGCCGCTCGTCTCGGCGGCGCGCGCGCCCTCGAGCTCGTCGCGATCCAGCTCGAAATGCGCGCCGAGCTCGGCCGCGCTGCGCAGCGAGTGGCGCAGCTGCCAGCGCCAATCGTCGAAATCCTCGGGCGCGCTCACGGCTTCGCCGAGCCCGGCGGCGCGCTCGCCGCCGCTTTGGGCGCGTGCACCTTCGCGAGCGCGGCCTCGTCTATGGTTACGGGGTACTTGCTGGCGAGCTCTTGCTCGAGCTTCGCCTCCCGCTCTCTCACCTGTTGTTGCACGAGGGTCACCCGGATGCTGCGCTCGGCCTCTTCGTACGAGCGCTCGCGCGGATCGGTGCGCGAGCTCAGCCTTACCACGTGGAAGCGACCCGCGTCGGCCACGGGCTCGGGCAACACGCCGCCGACCTTCTCGATCTTGAACACCGCCGCGCGCAAGGCCTCCGACACGCGCGGGTTGCCCCCGCGCGGATGCCCAGGCGGCCCGACGATGCCCAGATCTCCCGCCAGCTCTGCCGGCGTAGGACCAAGCGCCCTGCTGCCTTTGTCGAGCGAGTACTGCGCCACCAGCTTGCCCCAATCGGCGCCGCTGACGTCGGCGGACTTGGCGATCAGCTGCTTGGCCTCCGCCGCGCTCGCGACCGCGATGTGCGCGACGCGGCGCCGCTCCGGCTCGCTGAACTCCGCCTTGTGCTCCTCGTAGTACTTGCGCACGTCCGCTTCCGAGACGTCCGTGGGGCTGGGCGCGCTGCGGCGCACCTCGCGCAACAGCTCGTCCCGTAACATTTGCCGCACCCTCTCTTGCGTCTGCGGCTGCTTGTCGAGGCCTCGCCGGCGCGCCTCCTGCGAGAGCAGCTCGAGCTCGATCATCTCGTTCAACAGCAGCTTCCTGCGCTCGGGCGACTGGTAGCGCAGCCGCTCGAACGAATCCATGCGCTCCAGCGCGGCGGCGTAGTCGCCGAGCGTGATGGTGCGTTCACCCACGCGGGCCAAGACTTGCTGCGCCTGCTCCGGCGTCAACGTTCGCGGCGCTTGGCTCGCTGCGGCGCTCGCGCTCGGCGCGGGCGCCGCGCTGCTTTCCTTCTTGCGGCACGCGCTGAAGAGCGTGAGGCACGTCAGAGACAGCGCAGGGAGCGCGCGGAAAACAGCGCGTAACGGCAGCTGGCCGAACGACATGGCAGGCGGAATTACTACGAGCGCAGCGCTCGCGCCACGCCGAGCGCCGCCGAGGCGCGAAAAGCCCGCCAAAAGGTCACGCGCCGCGCGCCATCTTCGACGTTGAAAACCGACACCGGCGAGACTACGACCGATCGCGTGGAATCCGAGAACAAGCTCAAATACAAGCGCGTCGTGATCAAGCTCAGCGGCGAGGCGCTGAGCGGGAAAGACGGCGGCACCGGCGTCGACCCCACGACCCTGAAAGCCACGGCTAGCGAGCTCGCGGAGGTCCACGCCACAGGCGTCGAGGTCGGCATCGTGGTCGGCGGCGGCAACATCTTCCGCGGCCTGCGCGGCGCCAGCGAAGGCATGGACCGCGCGCAGAGCGACTACATGGGCATGCTGGCGACCATCATCAACTGCCTGGCGCTGCAAGACGCGCTGGAGCGCAGCGGAGTCCACACGCGCGTGATGACCGCGCTCGAGATCAAGCAGGTCGCGGAGCCGTACATCCGCCGCCGCGCCATTCGGCACTTGGAGCGCGGACATATCGTCATCTTCGGGGGCGGCACCGGTAACCCGTACTTCTCGACCGACACCGCCGCGGCGCTCCGCGCCATGGAAATTCGCGCCGACGGGCTGCTCAAGGCGACCAAGGTGGACGGCGTCTACGACCGCGACCCGAAGCGCTTCCCCGACGCGAAGATGCTCGACCGCGTGTCGTACGATCAGTTCCTGGGCGACCACCTCGCGGTCATGGATTCGACGGCAGTGGCGCTCTGCCGTGAGAACGGATTGCACATCCGCGTCTTCAAAATGACCCGCGGGAACATCCGTCGCGTTTGCCTGGGCGAGAGCGTGGGGACCACCGTCTCGACCTGAAGCTCCTCGCTGCGGCCTCGCGCCTCGACCCCCGAGCCCAGATCATCGGGTGGCGCGCGGTCGGTGCGAAGGCGCCGGGCCTGGGGAGCATTTGGGGGTAAGCTCCGGCCACGATGTGGCAATCGCTCCCCGAATTCGGCACCGGTGTGATCTATGCGGTCCTGATTGCGGCCGCGTACACCTTCGCGATCGCACTGGCCGCGGGCCGCGGCCAGCCGCGCCTGCTGCGCTCGGCGCGGCTCGGCGCGTACGCGACGTCAGCGCTGGTGCTCTTCGCCGTGCTGCTCCTCACGTACGCCTTCGTGACGCATGATTTTCGAATTCGCTACGTGTCGCACTACAGCGATCGTTCGATGCCGAAGATCTACCTGATCACGTCGCTGTGGGGCGGTCAGGACGGCTCGCTGCTCTGGTGGTCACTGCTGCTCTCCGGCTACGTCGCGGCCTGCGTGGCGTGGCTGAAGGGCCGCTATCGACAGCTGCAGCCGTACATCATCGCGACCTTGATGGTGATCATCGGCTTCTTCATGGTGCTGATGCTGTTCGCGGCGAACCCGTTCGAAGCCAGCATCGCCGGCGCGCGCCCGGACGGTGAAGGTCTCAACCCGCTGCTGCAAAACTACTGGATGATCATCCACCCGCCCGCGCTCTACACGGGCTTCGTGGGCTGCTCGGTGCCGTTCGCCTTCTGCGTCGCCGCGCTGGTCACCGGCCGCCTCGACAACGAATGGATCATCGCGGTCCGCAAGTGGATGCTGTTCGCGTTCATGTTCCTCTCCATCGGCAACGGCCTGGGCATGGCCTGGGCCTACGTCGAGCTCGGCTGGGGCGGCTTTTGGGCCTGGGATCCGGTGGAGAACGCGGCCTGCCTGCCGTGGTTCACGGCCAGCGCCTACGTGCACTCCACGATGATCCAGGAGCGCCGCAACATGCTGAAGATCTGGAACGTCTTCTTGATTTGCCTGACGTTCCTGTTGACCATCTTCGGCACGTTCCTCACGCGCGCCGGCATCATCACCAGCGTGCACAGCTTCGCGCAGAGCGACATCGGCAAGTACTTCTTGTGGTTCATCGGCTTCGCGGCTTCGGTCAGCGTGGGCTTGACGGTATGGCGCCTCCCGCAGCTGCGCGGCAAAGCCGAAATCGAGAGCGTGGCCAGCCGCGAAGCGATGTTCGTGGTCAACAACTGGGCGCTGCTCGGCGGCATGACGTTCATCTTCTGCGCCACGATGTACCCGAAGCTCAG
Source organism: uncultured Sorangium sp. (assembly GCA_966250485.1). Classification (GTDB taxonomy): domain Bacteria; phylum Myxococcota_A; class Polyangia; order Polyangiales; family Polyangiaceae; genus PMG-095. The sequence goes on from CBINHN010000023.1 coordinate 11,293, forward strand.
CGAGCTCTGGGGTGAGAACACCACCGTGGGCCCCGCCTTCTTCAACCGTTGGATGGGCCCCATCGGGCTCACGATCTTCTTGCTGATGGGGCTCGCGCCGCTGTTCGGCTGGCGCAAGACCAGCGAAGACGCGCTCAAGCGAGCGCTGCGCGCGCCGCTCGCGGCGGCAGCGCTCGGCGCCGTGCTGCACCTCGCCTTCGGCAGCAGGCTCGGTTACCCGCCGTTCGTCGAGAAGGATCCCATCTTCCAAGGCGCGCTCGGCACGCTGCTGCAAAAGATCGCTTCGGCGGGGCCGCTCATCACCATCACGCTGGTTTGGTTCAACGTGGCGGTCATCGTGCAGGAGTTTTATCGCGGCGTTGCCGCGCGGCAGCGCACCGCCGCCAAGGGCGAGCCGGAGTCGGTGCTGCTCTCGCTCGGCCGCCTGGTGAGCAAGAGCCGCCGCCGCTACGGCGGCTACATCGTGCACCTCGGCATCTGCTCGATGTTCGTCGGCTTCGTGGGCACGGCCTGGAACATCGACCGCGAGACGTCGCTCCGGCCCGGTCAGAGCGTCGACATCGGGCGCTATCAGCTCACCTATCTCGGCTCGCGCATGTGCCCTGGTAACCCGCGCTGCAGCGCGGAGGAGCAAGCCGATCTCAACAAACGCATGGTGTTCGCCGAGCTCGAGGTGAAGCGCGCCGGCGCCGTGATCGGCCACCTAGAGCCCGCCAAGTTCATCTTTCACAAGAACCCCGAGGGTCCCACCACCGAGGTCAGCCTGCTGCGCTCCGCGCGCGACGACCTCTACACCATCGTCGGCTCCATCGATCCGGAGAGCAAGCGGGCGACGTTCAAGTTCCACGTCAACCCATTCGTGTCCTGGCTGTGGGCGGGGCTGCTGGTGTTGGTGTGCGGCGCTTCGATCTCGCTGTGGCCCGAGGTGTCGCTCGGAACCTCGAGAATCTGGGCGTTTTCACGCGCTGGAGCGTCCGCGGCGACGGGCACGATGCTCGCGATCTGGCTGGCGATGGCGCCGGCTTCGGCCTACGCGGCAGAGCGGCCGCGCGCGCCGCACCCCACCCTGGAGCTGGCCTCGCCGCTGCCCGCCTTGATTGATTCTGGCGCTTGGGCGCCCATCGCCGCTGGCCTGTTCGCCGGCTTTGCCGCTGGCTTCGTCTTGACGCGCCGTCGTGAGGGTGCTGGAGGCGAGGCCAAAGTTCGATGAAGTCCCTCACTCGTCCGAGCGTGATCGCCGCCAGCGTGGTCATCGCCGGCGTCGTGCTCGCCGTGGTCATGGGCGTTCTTCAGGGGCTCGGCCCGGCCGTGCTCGTGCTCGCCTCGCTGGCGCTGCTGGGCGTGATCGCGCTGCTCTCGGCCAGCGTTCGCAGCTTGTCCGGGGACACGCCGCTCACGCTCGATGAAGCGGTCGGCTTGGGCGCGCCCAGCGCGGAGGAAGAGCAAAAGCGCGCCGTGCTGCGCGCGCTGAAGGATCTCGAGTACGAGCGCAGCGTCGGAAAGATCAGCGAGGAGGACTATCGCGAGTTCTCGGCGCGCTACCGCGAAGAAGCGCGGCGCTTGATCACGAAGGTGGACGAGACGCTGGCCGCCTCGCACGCGCTCGCCGAGCGACTGCTCGCTGAGCGCGTCGCCTCGGCGGGGCTCAGCGACGCGGCGCCGCAGAGCGCTGCTTCCACCGCTGCCGCGGCGGACGCTGCGAGCTCGCGCGGCCTCGCGCCGGACGAAGCTGGAGGACCCGCTGACGAAGGCGAAGACGAGGAGGAAGACGGAGACGCGGCCAAGGAGGGCGCCGCGGAGTCGCCGTCGAGTCAACGCGCGCTCGAGCAGCGCGCGAAGCCCACGCTGACGTGCGCCGCCTGCAACACCGTCAACGACGGCGATGCGCGCTTCTGCAAGAGCTGCGGGCGCTCCCTGCGCGCCAGCGACGGCGAGCTCGCAGCAGCGGACAAATCTCGCTCCAGCGTGGAGGAGACGAGCTCATGACCCGCTGGCTCCGCCTCCTCTCGCTGTGCCTACTGGCGCTGGCCTACTGCGCCCAAACAGAGCTCGCGAGCGCCCAAGCCGCGGCTCCGCCGAACCCGCACGCCGGCAACACCATCCCGCAAAACGAGAGCGTGCCCGACCCCGCGCTGCCCAAGGGCAGCATCGAAGCCGTGATCCTGAGCCCGGATCGCACTCCCATCGCGGGCAGCGAGGTGCGGCTCGGCATCATGTTTCAGAAGATCTCCGAGGGTGAGTCGCGCAGCGAGCGCTTCGCCAAAACGGACGCCAACGGGCACGCGCGCTTCAGCGACCTGAAAGTCGCGAGCGAGTATAGCTACCGCGTCACGGTGAAGAGCGGCCCGGCCGAGTACGCCTCGTTGCCGTTCAATCTCGGCGAGGCCGGACAACGCGTGACGCTGTACGTCTTTCCCGTGACGCGCGACGTGAACCAAGCGCTGATCGGCGCGCGCGGCATCATCTACATCGAGCCACGCGACGAAGTGTTCGCGTTGGACGTGCTGTTCCGCGTCTTCAACATCGGCACGGTGTCGTGGGTGCCGGACAACGTCGTGATTCGCCTGCCCCCCGGCTTCAAAGCCGTCAGCGCGCAGCGCAGCATGAGCAACACCGGCTTCGAGCCGGTCGACGCCGGCGTGCGACTCACCGGGACGTTCTCGCCCGGGCAACACGACGTGAGCTTCCGCTTCCAAATGCCGAAATCTGGCGAGCCGAGCGCCGCCTTCAACGTCGGGCTCTTGCCGCGGGTCTTCGACATGCGCGTCATCGCCGAGGCGTCCTCGAAGATGCACGTCAGCGTCGCGGGCTTCCCGCCCACCCAGACGGACATGAATCGCGGCAAGCGCGTGGTGTACACGCAGCAGACCGCTCAGGCCGGCAGCTCGAACCTCAGCTCGGTGGCCATCTCGCTCGACGGGCTGCCGGTGCCGGGCCCCGGGCGCTGGTACGCGGTGCTGATCGCGGCAGGCTTGGCCGGTATCGGCCTGCTCACCGCGCGCGGGCTGTTGCAGCTCGATGAGCGCAGCGACCCCACCTACGATCGCCAGCAGGCGCGGGAGCTCCTGCTCGAGGAGCTCGTGGAGGTCGAGCGCGCGCGCAAGGCCGGTGAGCTGGGCCCCCGTGCCTACTCCGATGCCAAGAAGACCCTGCTCGACGCGCTCGCGCGGCTCGGCGCGGACGTGCTCGCTCCGGTGCGGAAGAAGCGTCGCAAGGTCGCGGCTTGAGCTACCGGCCTTTCGACCAATGAGCATCCACAGGCTGGGGATAACATCTGGAAATGTCTCTGGATCGATGCTGTGACAGGCAGTGCGCAACTGTGCGCGGGTCAAGTTTCCGACAGGTGCCCCCAAGCGCTGCGGTCAACTCCCCCACAGTGACGCACAAATGATTCACTAATAATTTCATGTTCTTGCAGAAATAGCCCCAGTCTCCACAGGGCCTATGATCGACTACGTTTTATTTATTTCCATCAAGAGATCCTCTCGGAGGCATCTCGCAAAAGCTCAGCGGGCGAACCTGCGCAGCCAGCCCAACTGCCCGGTAGCGCCGAGCACAGCTCCCGGTTAGAGCTGCGAGCCCATGCAAGTCGTCGTCAGCAAGAAGGACCTCCTGAAGGTGCTGAGTCGGTGTCAGGGCGTCGCCGACAAAAAGAGCACGATGCCCGTGCTCGGGAACGTGCTGCTCGAAGTCAAAAGCCCGGACCGCCTGCGCGTCGCGGCGACGGACTTGTACCTGTCGATGAGCACGACGCTGCCGGCCGAGGTGCAGAGCGGCGGCTCCGTCGCGGTGGGCGCGCGCGATCTGTTCGAGCGCGTGCGCATGATGCCGGAGGGGCCGCTCGCGATCAGCGTCTCGCCCAACTCGGCGACGACGATTCGCGCCGTCGGCTCGGCGCGCCGCTTCACCCTGCACGGCGTACCCGGCGAAGAGTTCCCCACCTTGCCGGAGCCGGATCCGAACGCGCAGGTGCTCGCGCTCGACGCGCGCGCGCTGTCGCGGCTGATCGCCGGCACTTACTTCTCGATCTCCACCGACGACACGCGCTTGCACCTGAACAGCGCGCTGTTCGAGTGGGACGGCGAGCAGGTGCGCATGGTCACCACCGACGGACATCGCCTGTCGAAGATGGAGATCCTGGTGCGCGGCAAGCTCGCGACGGCCACGCTGCTCATCCCGCTGAAAGGCGTGCTCGAGCTCAAGCGCCTGTGCGACGAGACCGCCGCCGAGGCGCGCGGTGAAGGCGGCAGCGACGTCGCGGAGCTGCGCATCGTGCAAGCCGGCGCAAACGCCTTCTTCGAGCTCGGCGGGCTGCGGCTCAGCGTGAAGCTCGTCGACGCCCAGTTCCCCCCCTACCAGCAGGTGATACCGGAGCGCAGCGAGCACAGCGTGCGCGCGCCGCGCCTGCAGCTCTCGGACGCGCTGAAGGCCGTCAGCGTGGCAGCCAGCGACCGCACCGGCGGCGTGCGGCTGACGCTCGGCTCCGGCAAGATGCGCTTCGAGAGCGAGAGCCCGGAGAGCGGCGAGGGCTTCGATGAGGTCGCCGTGGACTACGACGGCAGCGACATCGCGGTCGGCTTCAACGCGCGGTACTTCTTGGACGTGCTCGGCGCCATCGAGGACGACGAGGTGATCCTCGGCATCAGCGGCGAGCTCGACCCGGCCGTGTTGCGGCCGGCGACGGCGAGCGGCAACGCGACGTATCTTGCCGTCGTAATGCCGATGCGCATTTGAGCGAGACCGGGCCCACAGCCGCGCGCGAGGCGCCGCCAGCCGCTGGCGCGCGGCCGCTGCTGTTTCAGCGCTTGGTGTTGCAGAGCTTCCGCAATTTCGAGCGCGCTGTGCTCGAGCCGGGGCCCGGCCTCAACGTCATCTCGGGAGACAACGGCCAGGGCAAGACCAGCTTGCTCGAGGCGCTGTACTTCGTGGCCACCACGCGCAGCTTCCGCAGCGAGCGGCTCGCGAACTTGGTGCGCCACGGGGAGCGCGACGCGTTCGCGCGCAGCGAGGTGTTGGAGGCCGGGCGCCGCCGCGAGCAGTGCGCGTCGCTCGTGAACGGCGTTCGCCGCGTGACGCTGGACGGCAAGCGCGCCGAGCGGCTCGTCGACTACGCGCAGCGCACGCCGGTGGTGGCGTTTCATCCCGGTGATCTATCGCTGGTGGCCGGCGCCTCGAGCTTGCGCCGACGGCTCTTGGATCGCGTCGCGCTGTTCGTGGACGCCGCCGGCTATGAGCGGAAAGCCGCCTATGAGCGCGCCATGAAAGAGCGGCAGCGCGCGCTCGAGGAGCGCGGCGAGCGCGCGCTGGATCTCGACGCCTTCGAGGCGGTGGGCGCCGAGGCCGGCGCGCGCTTCCAGCTCGCGCGAGAGCGCGCCGCCAAGGCGGTCATCGAGCACGTGGTGCCGGCGTTTCGCCGGCTGGCGCCGGGCAGCCTGGCGATCGACGCGCAGTACCGTCCGGGGGGCAGCTGCGAGCCGCGCCAGCTTCTGGCGGAGCTCGCCGCGCGTCGGGTTCGCGACCGGGCACGCCGCTCACCGAGTTACGGACCCGGCAAGGACGAGCTCGAGCTCACCATCGACGGCCGCGCCGGGCGCACGCACGCCTCCCAGGGTCAGCAGCGTATCCTGACCCTGGCGCTGAAGCTCGCCGAGCTGGCGTGTATCGCGGCGGCGCGTGAGGTGCCGCCCATCTTGCTGCTCGACGACGTCTCGAGCGAGCTCGATCCCAGCCGCACCGGCGCTGTTTACGACGTCTTGCTGGCGAGCCAGAGCCAAGTTTTCGTTACTACCACTCGGCCAGAGCTGTTTCCGACTCCGGACGAGTCGCGCGAATCGCGACGTGATTTCCGAGTCCGAGACGGCAGAGTTGAGGCTTTGGATTGAGCTTCCGCGGGGGTCGCAATTCGAGGCCCGCGCGCGCACGAAAAAGCGCCCTCGAACGACACGCTTCGAGGCCGAATTCCGACGGGATTTGAGCCAAATTTCCTTGCGAGAACGGTATCCCCAAGCTATAAGGATCGAGTGATTTCGCGGGTCCGCTGAGCCACTTCGTACGGACCTTCCGTACCGAGAAGTCAGGCTCGAGCGGCCGCTGCACGACCCAGTAATCAGTCGATCTCAGCGACCAAACGACGCGCCGACCTTGGCAGCCGACGCTTGGTCGAAGAGCTCTCGACGTCGGCGACAGAGCTACAAGGGCGGCGCCAGCGGCGGCCGCGTTGCGACTCGAACAACATGTCCGACTACGATTCGAACAACATCACCGTACTCGAAGGTTTGGAAGCCGTTCGCAAGCGGCCCGGCATGTACATCGGCGATGTGCACGACGGCTCCGCGCTGCATCACCTGGTCTGGGAGGTGGTGGACAACTCGGTCGACGAGCACCTGGCCGGCACCTGCACCAAGATCACGGTCACGGTGCACTTCGACGGCTCGGTGAGCGTCGAGGACGACGGGCGCGGTATCCCCGTAGGGATCATGGCGGACCGCGGCGTGAGCGCCGCGGAGGTGGTCATGACGGTGCTGCACGCCGGCGGCAAATTCGATCACTCGAGTTACAAAGTCAGCGCCGGTCTACACGGCGTGGGCGTGAGCGCCGTGAACGCAGTGTCCGAGTGGCTGCGCCTCGAGATCCAGCGCGAGGGCAAGGTCTGGTTCCAGGAGTATCGGCGCGGCGTGCCGCAGGCGGGCATCGTGGCGATCGGCGAGAGCGAGCGCACCGGCACCAAGATCAGCTTCAAGCCGGATCACGAGATCTTCAGCAACACCGAGTACAGCTACGACATCCTGGCCAACCGCCTGCGCGAGCTCGCCTTCCTCAACTCGGGCCTGGTCATCGAGCTCAAAGACGAGCGCGGCGATCGCAGCGAGACCTATGAATACAAGGGCGGTATCTGCGAGTTCGTGGCGCTGCTGAGCAAGACCAAGGAGCCCGTCCACGAAGACGTCATCGCGTTCGCCGGTGAGTTTCCCGCGGGCGAAGGCAAGGCCAACATCGTCGTGGATCTAGCGCTGCAGTGGACGAACAGCTTCAGCGAGCAGATTCTCTGTTACACGAACAACGTCTACAACCGCGACGGCGGCACGCACCTCACCGGCTTGCGCTCGGCGCTGACGCGCACGCTGAACGCCTACGGTCAGTCCAAGAACTTGTTCAAGGACGCCAAGAACGGCCTCACCGGGGACGACACGCGTGAGGGCGTGTTTTGCGTGGTGCACGTGAAGCACCCGGACGCCTCCTTCGACTCGCAGACGAAGTCCAAGCTGGTCTCGAGCGAAGTGAAGGGCATCGTGGAGAACGCGGTGTACGAGCACGTCTCGCGCTACTTCGAGGAGCACCCGCAGACCGCTCGCAAGGTCATGGAGAAGGCCATCGTCGCCGCCAAGGCGCGCGAAGCGGCGCGCAAGGCGCGCGAGGTGGTGCGCAAAGGCGTGCTGGACAACACCTCATTGTCCGGCAAGCTCGCGGATTGTCAGAGCAAGGATCCGTCGATCAGCGAGCTTTACATCGTCGAGGGTGAGAGCGCCGGCGGCAGCGCGAAGCAGGGCCGCGACCGGCATTTTCAGGCAATTTTGCCGCTGAAGGGCAAGATCCTGAACGTGGAGCGCGCGCGCCTCGACCGCATGCTCTCATCGCAAGAGGTCGCGACGCTGATCTCTGCGCTCGGCTGCGGCATCGATGAGAGCGGGCAGTTCGACGTCTCGAAGCTCCGCTATCACAAGATCATCCTGATGACCGACGCCGACGTCGACGGTAGTCACATCCGCACGCTGCTGCTGACGTTCTTCTATCGCCAGATGCGTGAGCTCATCGAGAAGGGTTATCTCTTCATCGCGCAGCCGCCGCTCTACGGGGTTCGCAAAGGAAAGCGTCTTTTATATCTGAAGGATCAACCGGCCCTCGATCGCTTCCTAATTGAGAACGGTATCGAAGATCTGACGGTGCAGGCGCAGAAGGGGCCCGCGCTGTCGGGCGTGCCGCTCTACAACCTCGCGACTCGCTTGCGCTCCATGCGTGGCATTTTGGCCAAGATCGACCGTCGAGCCGACGCGCGCGTGGTCGCGGCTCTGTTACGCACCAATCCGCTCACCCTCGCTGATTTCCGAGATCACGCCAAGGTGGAGGCTGCGGCAGAGCTGCTCCAGACCGCGCTCAGCGAGCGTTATCCGGATCTCACGCCGCTCAGCGTGATCGTCGAGCACGAGAAGGCGCACGGCTCGGCGCGCATGGTGGCCCGTTTCCGCCCTGGCGCTTCCAGCCGCCCCGCGACGCTCGATTGGGAGCTCGCGGAGTCCGGCGAGTACCAAGAGCTGCTCTCGATCTGGGAGGATATTCGCTCGATCGGGCCCGCTCCGTACAGCGTGCGCATCGGCGCCAATGAGCCTCAGGTGTTACCCGATGCCGAGGCGCTAGAGGCGCTCATCGCCGAGCGTGGGCGAAAAGGGATGCACATCACCCGTTACAAGGGGCTCGGCGAAATGAACGCCGATCAGCTGTGGGAGACCACGATGAGCCCCGACGCGCGCACGCTGCTGCAGGTCAAGGTCAACGACCCTGTGCGCGCCGACGAGCTGTTCAGCGTGTTGATGGGCGATCAGGTCGAGCCGCGCCGGCAGTTCATCGAAGAAAACGCGCTGAACGTCCGCAATCTGGACATCTGAGACAGGCGCATCGCGCCAGCAGCGGGAGCTTGGCCATGTGGCCGAGCAATGCGCGGAAGCGCACACTCGTGTGCTCACCCCCGAGTGTGCGCCCGTCGCTGCGCGAAAGCTGCGCGTGTGCGTGGCGAAGCCTCGAACTTTGCGCGCTGGTTGCGACTACAGCGTGGGCCTTCGGCCTACACCGTGAACGTATCTGATTCGCGGTCATCGAATTTTGCGTTCACCTTCGGGCGTGTTCCGGCCTAGAAAGGTCATGCATGTCTGAGGGCGTTCGACGGACGTGCTGCTCGCGCTGCTGAGCGAGCACAGCGAGTGATGCCGCGCAATCGTGCGCGGCGCGCGTGTGTTCTCACCCGCAAACCCGCCAGGTTTGTGCCGGGGCGGCGCGCTTCGACAGGTTCTTGACACTCTTGCGCGCGGAGCGCGGCGGGTGTCTCAGACAGCACCCTCCTGGGTGGTGAGCCCCTCGTGAATGGGGAGTGGCGGGGATCCGCGCTGCGACAAAACCTGCGCATTGAATTTCGACTTCTCGGCGTCTTTCGCCACTACCCACTCGGCAGGAGTTGGAGTTACGCTACGAGCCAATCGAGGGCGCTTCCGGACATTGCGTCACTGAAGCAAGTTACACCGCTCGATGGACAGATAGACAGAAAGGAGGGGCCGATTGACTCCGGGCTAGAGTCGATTGGCACGGGATCCATGGCAACGAAAGGCACTAAACGTATCGGTCAACTCATCCGCTCCGCTCGCATGCACCGAGGTCTCACGCAGAAGGATCTCGCGCGGAAGCTGGGCGTTCGTTCCGGGAGCTACGTCGGAATGCTGGAGTCCGGGCTATGCAAGGGCATCGGTATTTCACGGCTCGAGGAGATCGCGAATTTTCTGCAAGTTGATGGTCTCGATCTGTATCGCTGGATGGCAGCTGCTGGGCACCTGCCACCCAATCTATTCGGAGCATTGATGAAGCGGCCCGATCGCTGGGACGACGTGATCTCCCTGCTCGGCCCCTCGATGAATCGGGCGCCGCGTTCGTCGCGACGTCCACGCGCGCGCGGCTGATCGCAGCGGCGTCCGGAGGAACGGCCTCGCTTCGTCGGGGTCGTTCCTCCTTTGTTTGTCTGGGGTTCGGCGCCGTCCTCCCCACCCCGCGAGCGGCTCTCGCCGTTCGGCGTGAGCGTGGCGCCATCCCTTGATCGACCCGTGTGGCGACTTAGGTTGAGCCCTGGCACGGCAAGTGCCTGAGGAGTCCGCCATGCGTATGGATCGATTGACCAGCAAGAGCCAAGAAGCGCTGCGAAGCGCGGTGGATGCGGCAAATCGCCGGGGAAACCCCGAGATTTTGCCAGAACAGATCCTCGTCTCGATCTTGGAGCAGGATGGCGGCGTGGGCGCGCCGCTCGTCGAGCGCGCGGGTGCCCAGAGCAAGGCGCTGATCCGTGATCTGAGTCAGCGCTTGGAGGGCCTGCCGCGCGTTTCAGGCGGAGCGGAGCCCAACTTCAGCCGCCGCGGGACTCAGCTCCTCAATCAAGCCGAAGACGAAGCCAAGCGCCTGAAGGACGACTACGTCTCGGTCGAGCATTTCCTGCTCGCCGCGGCGAAGAGCGACAAGGACGTGCAGGCCACGTTCGACCGTCACGGCCTGTCCTACGACAAGCTGGTGCGCGCGTTGGCGGAGATTCGCGGCAGCCAGCGCGTCACGGATCAGGATCCGGAAGGCAAGTTCCAGGCGCTGGAGAAGTACACGCGCGATCTCACGGCGCTGGCCAAGCGCGGCAAGATCGATCCCGTGATCGGCCGCGACGAGGAGATCCGCCGCGTGATGCAGGTGCTGTCGCGGCGAACCAAGAACAACCCGGTGCTGATCGGTGAGCCCGGCGTCGGGAAGACGGCGATCGCGGAGGGCATCGCGCACCGCATCGCGAGCGGCGACGTTCCGGAGTCGCTCAAGGACAAGCGCATCTTGGCGCTCGACCTGGCCAGCATGGTCGCGGGCTCCAAATTCCGCGGTGAGTTCGAGGATCGCTTGAAGGCGGTGCTCAAGGAGGTGGAGGCCTCGGCCGGCAGCATCATCCTGTTCATCGACGAGCTGCACACGCTGGTCGGCGCGGGCGCCGCGGAGGGCGCCATGGATGCAGCGAACATGCTGAAGCCGGCGCTCGCCCGCGGTGAGCTGCGCGCCATCGGCGCGACCACGCTGGACGAATACCGCAAGCACATCGAGAAGGACGCCGCGCTCGAGCGCCGCTTCCAGCCGGTGATGGTGAGCGAGCCCAGCGTGGAGGACACCATCGCCATCCTGCGTGGCCTCAAGGAGCGCTACGAGGTGCACCACGGCATCCACATCCAAGACTCCGCGCTGGTCGCCGCGGCGACGCTCAGCCACCGCTACATCAGTGATCGCTTCTTGCCGGACAAGGCCATCGACCTCGTAGACGAAGCCGCCAGCAAGATCAAGATGGAGATCGACAGCCTGCCCTTCGAGATCGACCAGATCGATCGCCGCCTGTTGCAGCTCCGCATCGAAGAGCAAGCGCTGAAGAAGGAGCGCGACAAGGCCAGCCAGGCGCGGCTCGCTGATCTGCAGAGGGACCTCGCGGAGCTCTCCAACGAGCGCGACCGCATGCGCGCGCAGTGGCTGCGCGAGAAGGAGATGATCACGCACCTGCGCGAGCAGCAAGCCCAGCTCGAGGAGCTGCGCATGGAAGAGGAGCGCGCGCGGCGCACGGGCGACCTGGGCAAGGCCGCCGAGATTCACTACGGTCGCATCCCCGAGGTCGAGCGTGCGCTGGAGAGCGAGCGCGCGGAGCTCGCGGAGATCCAGAAGCAGGGCGCTTATCTGAAAGAAGAGGTCAGCGAGGAGGACATCGCGGCCATCGTGTCGAAGTGGACTGGAGTGCCGGTCTCCAAGATGCTGGAGGGCGAGATGCAGAAGCTGCTCTCGATGGAGCAGAACCTACATCGCCGCGTGATCGGCCAAGAACCCGCGCTGCTCGCGGTGGCGAACGCGGTGCGGCGCTCGCGCGCGGGCCTGTCCGACAATCGCCGCCCGATCGGCAGCTTCTTGTTCTTGGGCCCCACGGGCGTCGGTAAGACCGAGACCGCGCGCGCGCTCGCCGAATTTCTGTTCGACGACGAGCGGGCCATGATCCGCATCGACATGAGCGAGTACATGGAGCGCCACGCCGTCTCACGGCTGATCGGCGCGCCGCCCGGCTACGTCGGGTACGACGAAGGCGGGCAGCTGACCGAGCCGGTGCGCCGCAGGCCGTACAGCGTGATCTTGTTCGATGAGGTGGAGAAGGCGCACCCGGACGTGTTCAACACGCTGCTGCAGCTGCTCGACGACGGACGCCTCACGGATGGCCAGGGCCGCACCGTAGACTTCAAGAACACGGTCATCATCCTGACCAGCAACGTCGGCACGAGTGAGCTGGCGGCGCTCGAGGAGCGGCGTGACCTCACCGACGCGCAGCGCGAGGAGCAGTCGCGCACCATCGCGATGGAGGCGCTCAAGGCGCACTTCAGGCCGGAGTTCATCAACCGGCTCGATGAAATCGTGGTGTACCACCGGCTCGGGCGCGAGCAGCTGCGCGACATCGTCGACATTCAGCTCGGCTACCTGGCGAAGCGCCTGGCGCAGCGTGACCTCTCGCTGGACGTCAACGACGCGGCCAAGGACTTCTTGGCCGAGGTCGGCTGGGATCCGCAGTTTGGCGCGCGGCCGCTCAAGCGCGCCATCCAGAGGTACATGGAGGACGCGCTGGCGCGGCGGGTGCTGGCCGGTGAGTTTCTGCCGGGCGACACCATCGCCGTGGATCGCGGCGCTGACGGGCTGACCTTCACGCGCCAGCCGGCGGCGGCTACCAACGGTGCCTCCGGAACGCAGCCGCGGGCCGTTGCGTAGCGAGAGAGAGAGCCTCGGGCGGGAAGAAATGACACACTCCCCGCCCGAAGCGATCTGAATGCTCGCGCGAACGCTCATCTGGGTTGCCGTCACCCTCATCGCCATCAAGCTGTTCTGGCCGACGCGCTGGCGTGAAGTGGGTCGCAGCGTCAATCGCGTGGTGAACGCCACGTTCGTGGCCATCGTCCTCGTCTATTCGGCCTGGCTTTTGATCTGGTGGTTGAAGGGTCCATAGCAATGAAGATCTCGAAGCTAGTGGGTGCCGGGCTGCTGGCGCTGCTCGCGCTCGGCGGCTGCAACAAGAAGGAAGCCGCGAGCGACGGGGCCGCCGCCAGCGCGCAGCCGTTGCCGCCCGTCCCCGCCGGCGCGCAGCGCGTGTTGGTGACGGGCGACGGCTTTCAGCCCGCGCGCCTGGACCTGAAGCGCGGCACGACGCTGCTGTTCCGGCGCACCAGCGATGACACCTGCGCCAAGGCCGTCGTCTTTCCGGACCTGAAGATCGAGAAGGACTTGCCGCTGAACACCGACGTGAGCGTCGAGCTGCCCTCCGGCGCTCGCGGAGAGATCACGTTTCAGTGCGGCATGGGCATGTACAAGAGCAAGGTCGTCGTCATCGACTGAGCCAGCTCAGGTGCCGTCGGGCAGCTCTTCGCTGTCTGGCTCCATCGCATCGATGGACTCGTCCAAGGGAGCGCTCTTGGGCGCGCGGCGCGCGCGCAGGCTGTCCGAGCACAGCCGCAGCCGGTTGCGGCTCTCGCCCAGCTCGGCCACGCGCGTCTCGAGCTCACGCTGACAATGCGCTTCGCCCGAGGCGCGATCGTCCCGCGCGCGGCGCTCGGCCTCGAGCTCACGGGTCAGCTCATCGATGCGCCGCTGGGCGCTCTTTTCCATCTTTTGACGTTGCTCGGAGCACTCAGCCAGCGAGCTCGCCAGCGCCTTGCACTGCGCCGCGCGCTCTTCGGCGCGGCTCTCGCGCGCCTTCGCGGCCGCCATTTTTTCGGCGTCGGCCTCGCTGATGGCGCCGTTCACGCGCGCTACGAGCGCGCGCTTCTCGACCTCGCGCGCCTGCAGCGCGCGCTGCGCCTCGGCTTGCTCGCGCGCGGCGTCCGCCCGCTCCGCGCGCAGCCGCGCTTGCAGGTAACCAAAGCGCTCGCCGTCGCGCTGCCAGGCCCACGTCGACGCGGCGCTCAGACCGAGCGCTGAGAGCGTGAGCAGGCCGAGCAGCGGGCGAGAGCGCTTCAACACGCGCACCGGCGCTTCACGTAAGAACGCGCGCTCGTCGGCGGTCAGTCGCGCTTCGTCGTAGCTGCCGGCCAGCAGCGCGGCGAGCCGTTTCCGCTCCGGCACGCGGCCGCGGCGCACCCAGCCGTAGACGGCTTCGGCCAGCGCGTGGTCGGCCTGGGCTAGCCGCTGCAGCTCGATGGCGGCGTCGTGCATGTCGGGGCGCGCGTCCGGATCTTCCTGGACCAGCCGCTCCAGCAGCAGCCGCCATTCGTCCGGCAACGGCGGCCCCATGGCCAGCGCCCGCTCGAAATCATCGGGCAAAATGAAGCTCGCCTGGCAGAGCGACGCGGTGTCCGGATCCAGACCGAGCGCCGTGATCGTCAACATGATGCCGAGCGCGAAGACGTCGGCTTTGCCGGTGACGGCGTGCGCAGCGCCGTTCTGCTCGGGCGCCATATAGGGCGGCGAGCCCATCACGGTGCCGAGCTCCGTGCGGTGCGGCGTCAGCGTCGGTTCACGCGAGGCGCGCAGCAGCTCGAGCGGCGCCTTCGCGATGCCGAAGTCCACGATCTTCACCGTGGCGGGCCGGCTCTGCTGCGGGCGGCCGCTGATCAACACGTTCTCCGGCTTGAGATCGCGGTGCACGACGCCGCGGCTGTGCGCCGCGGCCATCGCGCACGCCACTTCGTGGCCGAGCCGCGCGAGCTCGCGCAGGTGCGCATCGAGGGCGGAGCTGCGCTTGCCGCGCAGGCGCGCGAACCACTCGGTGAAGGGCAGCCCGTCCACGTACTCCATGGCGATGAAGCACGGGTCGTCACCGGGAGCGCTCGTGGCCAGGACCTTCACGATGCGCGGATCGGGGATGGCGTTGGCGATGCGCTCTTCGAGCAAGAAGCGCGTGCGGATCTGCCGTGCGATGCTGGGGTCCAGATCGCGGCGCAGCACTTTCAGCGCGACTTGCCCCAAGGTGCCGTCGTCGCAGGCCAGGAACACCTCGGCGAAGGCGCCGCGGCCGAGCCGGCGCTCTACTTGGAAGCCAGCGATATTGCTCGGAATATCGTCGACTTGCGGCGCGCCCGCCTCGGCGCTGGGGAGGTCTTCGCTAGGCATGTGAGCTCTTGTCCCACATGGTACCTGGGCTGACGTTGGCCGAGCAAAATTCGGGCAACAGAGCACGCCTGTTCAGGAGCAGCGCTCTTTCCCGTGACGGCGAACGCCACGCGCGGCGAGCGCTCACGGTGTCGATACGGGGAACCCCGCGCGGAGCTCGTTGCGGACCAAGTGCAGCGCCGCGTAGCACGCGCGCAGGCGAACCATGTGCCGATCGCCGGAGAACACGGCTTCTCGGTTGACGACGCCGCGCGCGGTCGCGACGGCATAGTGCACCAGCCCGACGGGCTTCTCTGCGCTGCCACCGTCGGGTCCGGCGATGCCCGTGATCGCGAGCGCGACGTCCACCGAGAAGCGCGCCCGGGCGGCCTCCGCCATCGCGCGCGCCACCTCGGCGCTGACCGCGCCGTGCGCTGCGAGCAAGTGCTCCGGCACGCCGAGCAGGGCCGTCTTGGCTGCGTTCTCGTACACGACCGCGCTGCCGGCGAAGAACGCGCTGGCGCCGCCCTCCGCGGTGAGCACTTCACCGACCAGGCCGCCGGTGCACGACTCCGCGCACGCCAGGCGGAGCCCGCGCCGGACCAGCTCCTGACCGACCGCGGCGGCGAAGGTCAGCGTGCCCTCTCCGAACACCGCGTCGCCGAGCCGGCGTCGCACTTCTTCGCTGGCGAGCCGCGCGCGCTGTTCGGCCTGCGCCGCGCTCGCGTCGCGCGCCACCACCTTCACCTCGATGATCGGAAAGCTCGCGCGATAACCGAGCAGCACGCCGAAGCTCTGCTCGACGCCCTGCAGCCGGTCATTGACCTCCGACTCCGGCAGCCCAGAGGTGCGCAGACGAACCTGATGGATCGCTTCGTCGACGAGCTGCGCGAGCTCCGGCACCACGCAGTTCTCGAACATGGGCGTCATCTCGCGCGGAGGTCCGGGCAGAAAGAACGCCAGCGCGCGTCCCATGCGCGCGGAGAAGCCCGGCGCGGTGCCGTTCGGGTTCGGCAAAACGCGCGCTCCCCGCGGAAAATCGGCTTGTTTTGCGTTGCCGCTGGACATCGTGCGGCCCACGCGCGCGAAGCGCTCGCGGATCAGCGCGAGCGAGGGCTCGTGGCGCTCGAGCGGCGCGCCGAGCACCGTGGCTGCCGCGATGGTGGTGATGTCGTCCGTGGTCGGGCCGAGGCCGCCGGTGACGACCAGCACCGCGTGCTCGGCGCTCAGCCGGCGCAGGCAGGCTTCGATGCGCGGCGCGGAGTCATCGACAACCTCGATCGCGGTCACCTCCAAGCCGTGACGCGTCAAACCGTCGGCCAAGGTGCTGGCGTTGGTGTTCACGATCTCACCTCGGGTGAGCTCGGTTCCGATACACAGGATGGCCGCGCTGCTCATCGCGCGACCTTTCCACAGGGGCTCTGCCGCGTCGAGGCGGAGCTCAGCGCACGACGATGATCTCGCAGGGGAAATCGAAGGCGATGGCGTTGGCCTGCGGCGTGCGCCAGAGCTCGCACGCGTCGCCCTCCAAGATGAGCTGCGTCTCGGTCGCCATGTGCCAGCCGTTCAGCCCGTTCGCATCATAGGGCACCTGAGCGCCGTTGATCGCGACGTGACCGAGCGCGGCCTGCGTCAGGTCGACCTCGATCTTGCCTTGCAGGTCGAAGGTGCAGCTCTTCACGTTGCTGATGAACGACGCGATTTGCTGGGTCAGCGACGCCTGATCGCCGGCCTCGGGCGTGTACACGACCGCGCCGCCGCTCACGCCCGTATACTCGCCGATGGTCTCTCCGCGCATCATCGGCTTGCCGGTGGTCATGAAGTCCGCTTTCCAGCCGGGTTCGCCGGCGCACTGATCGTAGAGCGCGTTCGGATCCGTCGCGGCTTGTCCCCACAAGGCCACGCCCAGGCCCGCGCCCGCGTCGGCCCAGGCTTGCAGCGAGGCGTCCGAGACGTCGGACAGCGGCGTCTTCACGCCCAAGACCAGGGTCTTTACAGGGGTGTGGACCACGCCCATGGAGTCCTTGCCCGCGTACAGCTGCTGCAGGCGATACACGACGCTGTCCGGTGGGCATAGCGTATTGCCGTCACCGCAGTAGTCGGGCTCACCATCGGTGACGAACAGCACGTAGCGCGCGCCGACGCCGGAGTCGGCCCACAGCAGCTCGCCGACCTTCGGCAACACTACGCTGGTCGGCGTCTCCGCCTTGTAGTTGGGCTTACCGAGCATCTCATACAGCTGCGCGATCTTTTCGTAGTTGTTGATGTCGGCCGCGACGGTTTGAAAATCCGGACACATGCCGGCTTGGCCGCTGAACGCGCCGAACGCGAAGCGGACCTGATCCTGCAGATCGCGAATCACGGGCAGCGCGGCCGCTTTCAGCCGATCCCAGGTGGTGTACTCCATGCCGCGCGCGTCCTTTTGCGGCTCGAACATGCTGCCGGAGCGATCCACCAATAGAAACACGGTCGGGACCTTGGGCTCGAAGTGAATCTCGGCTTGTTGGCAGGCGCCGCCGTTGCTGCCGCCGCCGTTCGGCATGACTTGAATGCTCGTGCCGCCGCTCCCCACTTGCGTGCTCCCACCCTGACCGAGCATCAGCTGGCCCGCGCTACCGCCGTTGCCGTCGTTCGCGCTGCCGGAGCTCCCGGCGGGGATGCGGCTCGTGCCCGAGGAGGAGCTGCACGCGATGCAGCTGGCGAGGGCGGCGCTGAAAGCAGCTAAGTGTAAGCGTCTGCGGCTCATCCTTCGAGCATACAACGCGCTGAAAAGCGGGCTAGGGCGAGCAATGCTCTGGAGTTGGCCGTCAGCGCAATAACTGAAACTTCTAAAGTAACCTACACACGCATAGAAACGCTCTGTGGCGCGATAGCGCTCATGTAGGAGTAGAGCGTCAGGGACGCCCACATCCAACGTGAGTATCTAGCGAGCGCTCACGGCGCTGGCGCCGGCGCGGACTCGCGCGGCGGCAGCGGCGCGGAGCTCGCGTCAGTCTCTGGCGCGGCAGGGGGTGGCAGCGGTGCGGGCGCGTTCTGTGCTGGAGAGCTCTCCGCAGCCGCGGGTAGGCTCGCTGCGCTCGCCGGCGCTGCAGGCATTGGCGCTGGCCCCGCCGGCACTCTCTGCGGGGGTGGCGCCACGGGCGGCGCTGGTGGCGTGTTGAGCTGCTGCAGCTGCTCCGGCGTTCTCCAGCCACGAGCGGCGGGGCAGCTTCGGAAGCGGAGCTCGACGTCTTCGCACGACTCGTGGAGCAGGCGCTTCTCGGCGGGTAGCACCGCGGGAACGATGTCGTCCCAGCGCCAAATGAAGCCGCCGCCGAGGTACACCACGCTCGTGCCGGAGAACGCGCTGCCGAGCGAAGAGAGCGTCGCTCCGGCGCTGAGATCCACGTAGTCCGAGATGTGTACGCTGAAGTCCAGCCCGCCGCGCGCGCCGACCGCTCCGCTGGTATCGAGCGTGACGGACTCGGACACGACGCGCTCGACCGCATCCGAGGTGAGCTTGATCTTGCCGGACGAGGGATCGATGTATTGGCTGGCGTCTTGCGCGGAGAACTCGAAGGGGTGAACCACGGTGTCGAGGTTGAAGCTCGGCGCGAGCTCGAACCACGGCGTGATGCTCAGCGCTTTCACCGGCGTCACCGGCACGCCGAAGCCGAGCACCAAGGGGATGGAGAGATAATTGCGCTCGCCGCTGACGAGCGCGGTCGGCGCGCTGCCCACGTAAAGGTCGATGGCCGCGAGCGGCAGCCCATTGTCGAAGCGGCGCGCGACGGGGAAATTGAAGATGGCCGTCGCGCTGCCTGCGGCGCCGTGCGTAGTCGGAGCGTTGGGCTCGGAGAGCGTCAAGTAGTAGAGGCCGAACTGTGAGCTCAGCGTGCCCGTCGTGGAGCTGAAGTTCGCGTGGTAGCTGACGACGTCGAGGCCGCCCCCGCTGAACATGCCGTGCCGATAACCGAGCACCACGCTCGAGGCGCGCGCATCCCAGGTCGAAACGACCAGCGGATGCGTACCGGGACGCGCCTGTGCGTTACCGCTCGCGGCGAGGCCCGCCAGCAGCGCGCTCCCCGCAGCGAAGCCCCGGACGACCCGCGCAGCGCGCTGGGGTTGCGCGAAAATGGCTGAAATTCTCACGCCCCGAGCAACGGCGACGGGCGCCCGGAGTTAAGCGCGTGTGGTGTCACGTCGTTACGCTCAGAAGAGCGAATCGTCGGCGCTTCGCGGCGCGCAGTGCTCCTCATGCGACGCCGCCTCCCGTTTCTGGTGCTCCGAACGGAGCCGCGCGCTCAGCCGAGCGCCGCCAGGATTCGGCTCGAGTCGGAGACCCAGCCGAAAATGCCGCCCTGCGCCTTGATCATGCGCAGCGCGACCTCGTGAAACTCTGGGAAATAGGAGCCGCAGCAGTCGCTCGGCACGACGCAGCGATAGCCGCGGTCGTTCGCTTCGCGCACGGTGGTGTGCACGCAAACCTCGGTGGTCACGCCGCACACGATCAGCGACTCGATGTTGCGATTGCTCAAGATGGCGTGCAGATCCGTCGCGTAGAAGGCGCCCTTGCCCGGCTTGTCGATGACGGGCTCGCCGGGCCGCGGGGAGAGCCGCTCGACGATGTCGTGACCGGGCTCGCCGCGGATCAAAATGCGGCCCATAGGGCCCAGCGCGCCGATGCGTAAGCTGGGAGCGCCGCGCTCGAGCTTGGCGCGCGGCGCGTCGGAGAGATCCGGGCGATGACCTTCGCGCGTGTGGATGATGAAGACGCCCTTCGCGCGCGCCGCGTCGAGCAGGGCGCGGCACGGCGCGACGGCCTTCGCCAACAACGACACGTCATTGCCGAGCGTCTCGCCGAAGCCGCCCGGCTCCAGGAAGTCGCGCTGCATGTCGATCATCAGGATCGCCGTGCGCTCCAGGTTCACGCTGATCGCTTCGGGCTCGGCCTGGATCATCGTCGCCATGTCCGTCCTCGCCGCTGGAACGCAGCCACGCGTGCCAGCGTGAGGGACAGCCTGCGCGTCGCGCAGTTTCCTCCCTATGTCGCCCGCGTCTCCAGACTGCGCGAGCGGCGATTTTCGAACAGCGGCGGGCGCTCAGCCCGACGAGCTCATTTCCCCGTCGCGTTCTTGCGCGCGGTGTCTTCGGCCGTCTTCAAGCGCTTCTCGCTGCGCGCCTTCACCGCGGCGGAGTCACTCGCGAGCTGCTTCCACTCCTGGACGCGCTTCCTCCGCTCTGCGCCCGAAGCGGGATACAGCTTGGCCTTCTCCGAAGCCTTGGCGAACACTTCATATCCAGCCCAGCGCTCGCTCGCCGCGTCGTAGTCTTTCTGTCGTTCGCTGAGGTCCGCGAGACAGAACAGAATCTTACCTTTCAAGGTGGCGTCGTTGCCGGAGAGGCGCAGCGCGTCGTTGTAAGCGGCCTCGGCCGCCTTCAAATCGCCCTTGAGCTTTTGCGCCTCCGCCAACCGATACTGCGGCAGCGCGCTCTCCGGGTTCTTGCTCGCCGCTTCGCGGTAAGCGCTGATGGCGCCGTCGAGGTCCTGGGCGGCGACCTTGGCGTCGCCCTTCGCGAGCGCCTCCCACAGCGGGCTGATCCCTTGAAAGCCCTTTGGATCGCGACGAATTCCGTTAACGGTCGCGTCCGCTGGCGCTGCAGGCGCCGCCGCCGCCGGTGCGTCCTGGGCGCGGCTCGCGGGCGCATAGCCGATCGAAACCAAAGCGGCGACGAGCGATGGAAAGGAGGCAGGAACCAGACGGCGCATGCCGTCAGGTTACCACAGCGCGATCCGTCATCGCATCCGTGCCGAGGGCGCAGCGACTGCGATCAATTCGCGCGTTCGAGCACGCCGCTCCCCCGCCAGGGCGAGTCATAGGCGTGAAAACGAAACAGCTTGCCATCGAATTGGCCGGAGATGCGGTAACCGACGCCGGTCTGATCGTAGAAGGTGCCGTTTAGAATGTCGTTTTGAGCGCTCTGAATGGTGAATCGTCCGCTCAAGTTGATACCAGGACCAACGGCGGTGTAGTCCGAGCCAGTGAACGTCACGAGCAGCTGACCGAGCTCGGCCGCGAGCAGACCCTGCAGCGGCGCTTCCAGCGTGGCTTCGGGCGTGAACGTCTGCAAACGCCATTTACCTTGTAGGCGTTGGTTCGCCACCAGGACCGTATTCGCGCCCTGCGACTGCTTCGAGCCGCAGCTCGGGAGTGTGAGCAGAGCGGCCGCGGCGATGAGGCAGAAATAACGACGTACCGGCATTGCCGAGCTCACGATAGGAGCTCGCCATGGGCGGCGCAACCCGCGCTGGGCGGCGCGCTGGCTTGTGATCGGCAACGAACGATGGCAGCATCGCGCGCAGAGGTGGAAGTATTGGCGATTCAGCCAGGCGAACGCGAGGCTATTCGTCCCGAGGGCTCCCCCTGGGTTCTGCTCGAACAGCCACAAATCTCGCCGCGGGATCGCGACGAGCGCACGCACGCACCGGAAGCGCAGCTCCGCTCGATCTTGGAGACCGCGCCCGAGGTGATCCTGAACGTGAATCGTCAGGGTCTTATCTCTTTCATCAATCGCACGCTGCCGCCCCTGCGGGTAGAAGAGGTGCTGGGCAAGAGTTGCCTCGAGTACGTGGCGGAGCCGGACCGCGCGCGGGTGCTGCGCGCCATCGAGCACGTCTTCGCGAGCGCGACCATCGATGAATTCGAGGTGGCAGGGCCGCCCGATCCCGAGGGAGCGCCGCGTTGGATTTCGGTGCGCGCGGGGCCCGTGTTCGAAGGCGGGCGCGTCGTCGCGGCGACGCTGTGCGCCGCGGACGTGAGCGAGCGACGGCGAGTCGAGGCGCGGCAGCGTGAGCTCGAAGACCAGCTGCGTCAGGCGCAAAAGGTGGAGAGCATCGGCAGGCTGGCGGGCGGCGTGGCGCATGACTTCAACAACCTGCTCACCTCCGTGCTCGGCTTCACCGAGCTGGCATTGTTGGACGTGCCCAAGGGCTCGGAGGCGGCGGCGCACCTGGAGTGTGTTTTGGAAGCGGCCGAGCGCGGCGCGGCGCTGACTTCGCAGCTGCTCGCCTTCGCGCGCAAGAAGATCGTCAAGCCCGAGGTGGTGGATCTCAACGCCATCCTCCGCAAGATGGCGCCCATGATGCGGCGCCTGGTGGGGGAAGACGTGG
This sequence comes from uncultured Sorangium sp., assembly GCA_966250485.1. Classification (GTDB taxonomy): domain Bacteria; phylum Myxococcota_A; class Polyangia; order Polyangiales; family Polyangiaceae; genus PMG-095. The sequence continues at coordinate 33,320 of CBINHN010000023.1, forward strand.
ACTTGAAGCTCGCGCTGACCTCAGGGGCGTTACCCGCGAAGGTCGATCTCGGCAGCATGGAGCAGGTGATCATGAACCTGGTCGTGAACGCGCGGGACGCGGTCGCCGGTCGTGGCCGCATCGCGCTCGAGACGCGAGTGCTCGAGCTCGCCGGCGAGGACGGCGCGCGGGTGCCGGAGCTGCCGCGTGGCGCGTACGTGTCGTTGGACGTGAATGACAGCGGCTGCGGCATGAGCGCGGAGGTGCGAGCGCGGGTGTTCGAGCCGTTCTTCACGACCAAGGCGCAGGGCGAAGGCACGGGGCTGGGCTTGGCGATGTGTCATGGGCTCGTGAAGCAAGCGGGCGGTCACATCGAGGTGCGCAGCGAGCTCGGAGTGGGCAGCTCGTTCCGCATCTATCTGCCGTTGGCGGGTGAACGGCCCAGCGCGCCGCGCTTCGTCGCGAACCCCCTCTCGGCGCGCGGGCGAGAGACGCTGCTCATCGTCGAAGACGAGGAGATGATCCTGCGCGTAGCGCAGCAAGCGCTGCGCGGCTTCGGTTATCGAGTGCTCACGGCGCGCGACGGCCAGCAGGCGCTGGAGCTCAGCGAGCACACGGGCGAGCTGATTCACCTGCTGATTACCGACGTGGTGATGCCCAAAATGAGCGGTCAGGTGCTGGCCGAAAAGCTGGGCGCGCGGCGGCCAGGGTTGAAGGTGTTGTTCAGCTCCGGACACACCGAGACCGCGATCGTCGAGCAGGGCGTGCTCGTCGACGGCGTGGACTTCCTGCAAAAGCCGTATAGCCCCACGGCGCTGGCCAAGCGCGTGCGCGAAATCTTGGATCGGAATTGAGCCGCCAGTACTGCTCAGCAAATCCGCTGATAGCGTATATGTGGCGGAATCCCCCAGGGCTTTTCCACACGGTTGTGGGTCCTCTGTGGATATCTCGAACCGATCTCCACTTCCTAGCGTGAGGGGGCGCCGCTATAGCACGCCGGTCGTGGCCGCGAAGCGTTCCATCTCGGCATTTCCGTGGCAGGCGCTGGACCACCTCGACCGGCGGACCGAATCTGCTCTCCAGCGTGGCCGGCGCTACGTCGAGCGCGCAGCGCGCCCGGCCGAGCTCGCGGCCAGCCTGGGCCGCCTCGTCGGAGGCCAAGTCGAGATTCATTTTCGTACGCTGACCAGCCGCCCCCCGGCGACGCTATTGCGGCTCGGCTTCAGCGTCGCCAGCCAGGCGACGGAGTGGAGCGTCGGCGTGGAGCCGGCTTTGGCGAGCACGTTGCTCGCGAAGCTACTGCGCCGCCCGGCCGCGATCGTCCAGCCCGAGCCTGCGCCGGAGCCAGCCGTGCTCGGCGCGCTCTCCGCGCTGATCGTCGAGACGGCGCGCGGCGCTGGCGCCAGTGAAGCGCTCGTCCCGCTCGGGCTGCGCGCGAGCGGGACGAGCAACGACGTCGCGGTGCTGGCGACCGTGCTCGTGGATGGCCGTCCTTATTCAGCGGCGCTGTGGTTGCCGAGCACGCCGTACGCGCTGCCGGCGTCGCTGGCGTCAGCGCAGGAGCTGCTCGCGGCGTTGGCCGATGTGGAGCTCAGTCTACCGCTCGTGGTCGCGCAGTGCCTGGCGACGCCAGCGTTGCTGGGCGAGCTCGTCGCCGGCGCGGCGTTCTGTCCCGCAGCGGGCTGGACCATCGACGCGAACGGCCACGGGCGCGGCGTATTGGTCGCTGGAAACAGCGAGCGCGGCCTGGGCGTGGAGCTCGGGCCCAGCCAAAAAATCGTGGTACGTGAAGCAGAGAGCGTCCCCGTGGCCATCGATTCCAACGCATCTACTCCGAGCACCGTACCCTCTGACGCTGCCGACGCCGTGCTCGACGCGCCGCTCGTCGTGCGCGTCGAGATGGGCCAGATCAGCATGCTCGCGCGCGAGTGGGCCGCGCTGCGACCCGGCGACGTGATCGGCACCGGTCAGCGCATCGGCGAGCCCGTGGTGCTGCGCGCTGGCGGCCGAGTCTTGGCGCGCGGTGAGCTCGTCAACCTCGAGGGTGAGCTCGCGCTGCGCATCATCGAGCTCTCGTCGAAGGATGCGGGCGATGGGGCTCGCTGACGGACTCTTGCCCGTACGCCAGCGCATCGCGCGAGCGGCGCAGGCGGCGGGGCGCGCGCCCGAGAGCGTGCAGTTGCTGGCCGTGTCCAAGACCAAGCCGGCGGCGGCGATCCGCGCCGCCTACGCGCTGGGACAGCGCGATTTCGGCGAAAACTACGTGCAGGAGCTGGCGGCCAAGGCGGAGGAGCTGGCCGATCTCAGCGAGCTGCGCTGGCACCTGATCGGTCATTTGCAGCGCAACAAGGCGCGTCGCGTGGTGGAGCTGGTGAGCGCGATCCATAGCGTGGATTCCCTAGAGCTCGTCGAGGAGCTGGCCAAGCGCGCGGGTGCCGCGGCGGAGCAGCGCGCGCGTCGCTTCGGCGAGAGCGGGCTTCGCATCGACGTGTTCGTGGAGGTCAGCATCGCGGGTGAGGCGCAGAAGAGCGGCGTCTCACCGGCGCAGCTGGGCGCCCTGCTCGACGCGCTCGAGCGACGGCCCGAGCTCAGGTTGCGCGGACTCATGTGTGTGCCCCCCGCGAGCGACGAGCCGGCCTCGGCGCGCCCGCACTTCGAGCGCCTGCGGCGCTTGCGCGACGAGCACGGCGGCAGCGAGCGGCTGCCGGAGCTCAGCATGGGGATGACCGCGGATCTGGAGCCGGCCATCGAGGAAGGAGCCACCTGGGTGCGCGTCGGCAGCGCGATTTTCGGCGCGCGCGAGCGCAAGGCGAGCTGACGCATGAAGAAGCGTCGGCCCGAGCCGGAGCAGCCCACGTTGCTCGAGCGCGCTCGCGAGCGCGGTGAGCTCGGCAACCTGCAAAAGCCGCTGGCCGATCGCATGCGGCCGGAGACTATGGATGAGGTCGTGGGCCAGCTGCACTTGCTCGGCGAGGGCAAGCTGCTCGGCGACGCCATCCGTAGAGACCGCGTGCCGTCGCTCATCTTGTGGGGGCCGCCCGGCTCCGGAAAGACGACGCTCGCTTCGGTGATCGCGCACGTGACGCGCACGGAGTTCGTGGCGTTCAGCGCGGTGCTGTCCGGCTTGCCCGAGCTGCGCGCGCAGATCGCGGCCGCGCGCGAGCGGCGCCGCTACCGCGGCCTGGGCACGACGCTGTTCGTCGACGAGATTCATCGCTTCAACAAGAGCCAGCAGGACGCCTTTTTGCCGCACATCGAGGACGGCACTATCACCTTGGTGGGCGCGACCACGGAGAACCCGTCCTTCGCGGTCAACGCGGCGCTGCTCTCGCGCTGCCGAGTATTTCGCCTCGAGCGGCTCGGCCAACCCGAGCTGATCCGCTTGTTGGAGCGCGCGCTCGGCGACGCTCGCCGCGGCCTCGGCGCGCGCGGGTTGAGCGTGGACGCGGCGGCGCTCGCGGCGATGGCGGACGCGGCGCGGGGCGACGCGCGGCGCGCGCTGGGTTTGCTCGAAGTGGCCGCGGATCTGGTCGCGGACGGCGGCAACATCGATTTGGACGTGGTGCGCCGCGCGGCGGAGGAGCGCACGTTGCTCTACGACAAGAGCGGCGAAGAGCACTACAACGTGGCGAGCGCGCTGATCAAATCACTGCGCGGCAGCGATCCCGACGCGGCGCTGTACTGGCTCTTGCGCATGCTCGACGCCGGCGACGACCCGCTGTTCCTATCGCGGCGCTTGCTCATCTTCGCGTCGGAGGACGTCGGCAACGCGGATCCGCGCGCTTTGGCCGTGGCCGTGCAAGCGGACGAGGCGCTACGCCGCGTGGGACTGCCCGAGGGCGTGTATCCGCTGGCGCACGCCTGCCTTTATCTGGCGAGCTGCCCCAAATCCAACGCCGTGAAGCGCGCGATCGAGGCGACGCGCGCCGCGCTCGCGGAGCACGGCGCGTTGCCGGTGCCGCTCAAGCTGCGCAACGCGGTCACCTCGTTGATGCGCGGCGAGGGCTACGGCAAGGATTACCGCTACGCGCACGACTACTCCGGCAGTCACGTCCCGGGCGAGACGTACTTGCCGGACGCGCTGGTGGGCCGGCACTTTTACGAGCCGAGCGGTGAAGGCCTGGAGCAATCGATCCGCGAGCGGCTCGAGCGGCTGCGCCGCGCGTCGGCAAAATGAGCACGCGGCGAGCACGCGACGCGGCGCGTGACTACGTTGTGGTCTTCAGTGCGAGCGCGGCGATTCAGCGCGCTTCTTCGACTCGCGTCCGGGTAACACGAGCTGGCCGGGATGCCTCGACTCCGGCGCTGCCGTCCGAAGGCGCGTCCATGCTAGACTCGAGCTCTGCACATGGGTCTCAGTCCCGGCGATCTCATCGACGATAAATACAGGATTGTGCGCCTGCTCGGGGAGGGCGGTATGGGCGCCGTCTACGAGGGCGAGAACACGCGCATTCATCGCCGCGTCGCGATCAAGGTGCTGCATCAAGCCGTCGCCTCGATGGCGGACGTGGTCGCGCGTTTCGAGCGTGAGGCGCAAGCCGCGGGCCGCATCGGCTCGGAGCACATCGTGGAGGTGCTCGATCTCGGCAGCTTGGCGTCGGGTGACCGCTACATGGTCATGGAGTATCTCGACGGTGAGAGCCTCACTGCGCGCATTCTCGCGCGCGGGAGGCTGTCGCCCGCTGAGCTCTATCCCATCGCCAAGCAGCTATTGGACGCGCTCGCGGCCGCGCACGCCGCCGGCATCGTTCACCGCGATCTGAAGCCTGACAACGTCTTCTTGCTGAAGAGCCGCCGCGGGGAGCCGGAGTTCGTCAAGCTGCTCGACTTCGGCATTTCGAAGTTCTCCGGCAGCAACAGCGCGTTCAGCATGACGCGCACGGGCGCGGTCATGGGCACGCCCTATTACATGGCTCCCGAGCAGGCCAAAGGCGCCCGCGATCTCGATCATCGCGTGGACATCTACGCGGCCGGCGTGATCCTGTACGAGGCCTTGGCGGGCCAAGTTCCGTTTCAAGCCGACACCTTCAACGAGCTGCTCTTCAAGATCGTGCTGGAGACGCCGCGGCCGCTGCTCGAGGTCGCGCCAGAGGTGGATCCTGCGTTCGCGGCCATCGCCGCGCGCGCGATGGCGCGCGAGCCGGGCCAGCGCTTTCCAACCGCGGAGGCGATGCAGCAAGCGCTGGAGGAGTGGGCCGGTAGCGCTCCCGCGGCGCTGGCGCCCGGCGCACCGCCCGCGGCGCGCGCCGCGCTCGCGTCGGCGCCGGGTGACCGACTGACCGCTACATCTCCGCCGCTGGCGCTGACACCGGGTGCCTGGACGGGAGCGCCCGCGCTCGACGATGTCGTCGTGAAGCCCAAGAAGAAGTCGCCGCTCATCGCGGCGGCCGTTGCAGCCGTCATCTTGGTGGGCGGCGGCGCCGCCGCGTTGTTGTCCCTGCGCGGCGGCGCTCCCACGGCGGCGGCCAGCGACGCCGCCACGGAGCCGGTGAAGAGCGCTGCGCCAGCGCCGGTCAGCGTGCCGGCACCTGCTCCCAGCGCGGTGGCGGTGGCGCCCGTGGTGGCGCCCGCTCCCGAGAGCAGCGCTGCCAGCGCGCCCTCTGCCGCACCGTTGGCGTCCGCGGCGGCCGCGCCGGTAGTGAAGGCGGTGAAGCAGCCGGCTGCGGTGAAGGCGCGCCCCGTCGCGCGGCCGGCTGCGCCGAAGCCGACGGCCGATACGGCTCCGCTCAGCGGCGGCCGCAAGATCCGCAAGACGCTCTAGCCGCGCGCGCCTTCGCTGGTCGCGACGCTATGGCCTACGCACCAGCCAATGGAAACCGAACTCCGCGTTGTGCCGGTTGTTGTTGCCGGCGATTTCGCGGACGCAGGCCGTGAGGCGACCCTCCGGCGTGAGATCTTGCGCCCAGATTAGCGCCGCGTCGTGCGGATCTTGATCCGCGTCGGAGCGCCGATGATTCAGCGTGAGCTGCACCTCATTACAGCCCATGCAGCCGGTCTCGATCGGGAAGCACTCCGTCGCTTCGAACTTGGGAAAATCGGCCTCGCCGACGTACGTCGTTTCGCTGTTGGTGGCGGGATACGCGAGCCAGTCGACGTTCACGTCGTCCAGCGCTCCGTCCGCCTTCTCGAGCTCTTCGACGCAGAGCATGAAGCCGGTCTCATCGATCCGCTCGAACCACGTCGTCGCTGGCTCGTGCGCGCTGCGCGTGCCGCCCTCGTGGTTGATGCTGGCCTGCATCTGCGGCGGCGTCGCGAAGGGTTGATCGAACGGGATCCAGGCGCAGGCTAGGCCCTTTTGCCCGCTGAAGACCTCGCGCGCGCCGAGCGCACCGGCCGGCAGCTCGCCGAAATTATACGCCAACCAATGAATCTGCGTCGGCGCGTGCGAATCGTCGCCGCCGTCTTCCGCGACGCAGAGCTCGAAGTCGTCGATCGTGATGGATTCGACCCACGCCACGAGCGGCTCTTGTGTCGGCATCATCATGTCGCGCACCGTCAGCAACACGCCGATGTCGTACGGCTCTGCGGCGAGCGGAGTCGTAAACGGCACTGTTTCACAGTGCGAGCTGCCTTTGAATTTCGGCATCGCCAGCGTGCCGCTTTCGAGCGACGCCGCCGCGCCGCCGGCTGCGCCGCCGGCTGCGCCGCCCATGCCGCCATCACTCGAGCCACCGCTAGCTGATGTGCCGCCGTCGGCGCTGCCACCCTCGCTCATGCCGCCCATCGGGGGAGCTCCGGCGCCGCTGCCGCCGTCGGCGCTCGCGCCGCTGGCGCCGCCATCGCTCATGCCGCCCATCGCCTCAACCGAGCCGCCGGTACCGCCGGACGATTTGCCGCCGCTCGCCCCGCTCCCGCCCGAGCTTCTGCCGCCCGAAACGCCGGAGCCGCCGCTGCTGGTAGCGGTGCCGCCCGAGCCGGTCGCCGTGCTGCCGCCGTTGCCGTTGCCGCCGGTCGTAGAACCGCCAGCCGGGCTACCGCCGCTCGGGTTGCCCCCGCTGCCGCTGTCGGGATCTCCAAAAAAAGATGGATTGGAGTTGCCGCAGCCGAGCGCGAACACCAGGGCAAGCGTGCTCCACGAGGCGCGTCTCATTCCCGAACACTCCACGGTCGAAGACTCACGGGGGACAAATTCACGAGGGTGTTATATCGCGCCAGGCTGCGCTGGTCAGGCGTGACGGCGGAGTTCGTCAGCGAATCGAACAGCGGCGCACGCCGCACCACGTTGGCGCACGTGGCGCTGATCTCACGAGCCCATAATTTTCGGCGCTGCAAGCACTCGGGCAGCGCCGCTGAGCTAGTAGCAGGTCACGACAGTGCGGCCGTTCTGGACATCCTCGAAGCCGCTCACGCACAGGCTGTGCTGAGAGCTCCGCGGGCAGACGCAAGCGCACGCGGCGAGCTTGGTCTCGTAGCAGCGCTCGGCCGCCAACCAGGGGCAGTCGCGCTCGGGCGCCTCCTGCCACTGAAACCCCAACTTGCAGGCGCCGAGCGCAGTGGTGTCGAAGCCACTCCGGGCGCCGCCGCTGCCGGAGCCTTGCGCCGAGCTCTGCGGCGCCGGCTCCCGCGAGCCCGACTCGCCGCCCTCCACTTGGCCGCCGCACGCCGCCAAGAGCACTATCGTTGCGAAGAGCGCGCTGCCCACCTTGGAAGAGCCGGCCATGGAACCACCTGCGTTCGATGCAAAGCGTGCGCCGCGCGCAGGCGAGCGGATTGCGAACCGTCAGCGATCACCTCGGTTGGCGACGCGAACGCCGCCCGCCAACCGCGCTGCGCTCAGCCGCCCGGCGTCAGCACGCCGATGTAGGGCAGATTTCGGTAACGCTCCGCATAGTCGAGCCCGTAACCGACCACGAACACGTCGTCGATCGTGAAGCCCAGATAATCGATCGTAACGGGGCGCTGCATGCGCGCTGGTTTATGTAACAGCGAACAGATTTTCAGGCTGGCCGGGCCGCGCGCGCGCAGCTGCTCCCCGAGGTAGGAGATGGTGAGCCCGGTGTCGACGATATCCTCGACGACGAGCACGTGCCGGCCCTCGATGGGATGCGCGAGGTCGAGCGTGATCTGCACGACGCCGCTGGAGGTCGTGGCCGCGCCGTAGCTCTTCACGCCGAAGAACTCGATGCGCACCGGCAGAGCAAGCGCGCGCGCCAGATCCGCTGCGAAGACGAAGCTGCCCTTCAGCACGCAGACTAGCACCAGCTCATTGCCTGCATAGTCGCGCGTGATCTCGCGGCCGAGCTCTTTGATACGCTCGGCGACCTGCGCAGCGGAGAACAGCGCGGCGGGCGGCTTGGATGCATCCATCGCTGGAACGAAAGCCCGGCCCGCCAGGGCTGTCAACGTGCGCTAAGCTCGAGTGATGGCCGACCCGGTCGTGCTCGTGACGGGCGCCAGCACGGGCCTCGGGCTCGCGACCGCGCGCGCGCTGCAACAACGACCGTACCGACTGATCCTGACGGCGCGCGCGAGCTCCCTGCCGCGCTTCGCGGCCCACGGATTCAGCGAGTCCGAGCGGTTGTGGCTGCGTCCGCTCGACGTCACCAACGACGCCGAGCGCCGCGCGGTGGTGCAGGAGGCCAACGAGCGCTGGGGCGGCGTGGACGTGCTCTTGAACAACGCCGGCATCTCGCTGCGTTCGGTGGTCGAGCACGTCACGGAAGCGGATCTCAAGCTACAGATGCACGTGAACTTCATCGCGCCCATGGCGCTGGCGCGGCTCGTGCTGCCGCGCATGCGCAGGAAGCGCAGCGGGCGCATCCTCAACATCTCCTCGGTGGGCGGCATGATGGCCATGCCGACGATGTCGATTTACAGCGCTTCGAAGTTCGCGCTCGAGGGCGCGAGCGAAGCGCTCTGGTACGAAGTGCGGCCGTTCGGGGTTCACGTCACCTTGATTCAACCCGGCTTCATCAACTCCGACGGCTTCGAGCACGTGCGCTACACCGACCTGAGCCGGAACTCGCACGACACCATCAGCTCCGCGTATTATTGGCATTATCACTACATGGACGGCTTCATCGCGCGCGTCTCACGGCGCGTGCCAGCGACGCCGACCAGCGTCGCTCGCAAGATCATCAAGGTCATCGAGCAGCGCAACCCGCCGCTGCGCGTGCCGGCCACCTTCGACGCGACGCTGTTCTCCTTGCTACGTCGCTTGCTGCCGCGCGGCCTGTATCACTGGATTTTGTATCGCAGCTTGCCGAGCATCGATGAGTGGGGTCCGCAGCGCGCGCCGCGCCGCGAGCGATAGTCGGAGAGCTTCTCGGCAGAGCTCGAACACGCGGCGGTTCCAAGCAGGAACAGCAGTGGCACGGCCGCGCGTCGGTGAGCCACGCCGAGCGCGTTGGGGAGCTGGGGTCGCCAGCTCTAGCACTCGACTACAGCTGGTGCATAGCGGGATGCGGATAGGTTCGCGCCCAGCGCAGCTCGACTCCATCGCTGGTGACCTGGAGCGCACCATCATGGTCGGTGCGCAGCACCTGCGCGCCGAAGCGCGAGAGCCGCTCCACGATGCGCGGCACCGGATGACCGAAGCGATTCCTCACTCCGCAGGAGATGGTCGCGACGCGCGGGCGAACCTGCGCGAGCAGCAGCTCGCTGCTCGAAGTGCGGCTGCCATGATGGCCCACTTTCAGCACGTCCGAGCGCAGGCGCTCGCCGTGCGCTGCGACGAGCTGGTGCTCGGCTTCGCTCTCCGCGTCTCCCATCAACAGAAACGAGCGGCGCCCCAACCTCGCGCGCACGACGATGGAGTTGTCGTTGGCGTCGCGTCCCGGCGTGTAGTCGGGACAAGGCCCGAGCACCTCCAGGCGCGCGGCGCCGAAGTGGCGCGCGCGGCCGCAGAGCTCCCGCGGTCCCAGCACGGGCACGCCGCGCCGCGCGAGCTCGCGGCGAAACTCCGCGTAAATCGGGCCGGCGCCCTCGCGCGTGCCCTGCGCTGTGTCCCACACTTCGCCGATTGGAACAGCGCGCGCGACCGCCAGGAGCCCACCGAAATGATCGGGGTGCGGGTGACTCAGCACCACGACGTCGAGCCGCGTTCGGCGCCGCGCGCGCAGCACGGGCAGCACGACGCGGCTGCCGGGATCGGGGCCACCAGCGGGCGCACCTCCGCCGTCGATGAGCATCAGCGCGCCGTTCGGCAGGTCGAGCAGCGCGGAGTCGCCTTGACCGACCGCCAGCGCGGTGAGCCGCAGCACGTCGCGCGGCGCGCCGTCGCGTCGCGTCGCGAGCTCGACGACGGCCAGGCCCGCCGCCGCGCTGAGCAACCAAAAGCGGGTCCACGCCGCGGCGCAGAGCCCCGTGCGAGTGAGGATCAGTCCCGCGGCGAGCACGGCCACCAGCGCCAGATGAAAGCCGGTCGGCGCCGGCACGCTCAGCGCGAGCCACTCCTGCGCCGCGCTCTCCCGCGCCACGAATTTTACGGCCAATAGCGCGCCGGAGGCGACCAGCGCGATGCCAGCCTCGAGCGCTCGCCACGGCGCCGCGATGCAGTGCAGCAGACACAGCGGCAGCGCGACGGTCTCGCCCAGCGGCGCCGCGATCACGTTGGCGATGATGCCGGCGAAGGTGAGGTCCGGGCTCATCAGCGCCAGCAACGGCGCGCACGGGATCATCGCCGCCAGCGTGGTGGCCACCGCTCGTCCGAGCCAGCGCGCGAAGCGCGAGCTCAGGCGGACACACGGTCGCGACAGTGGCTCGCTGAGCAGCAGCAGCCCGGACGTCGCCGCGGCCGAGAGCAGAAACGAGATGTCGAACGCGACCAGCGCGTCGCACAGCCAACCGACGATCAGCGATAGCCCCAGCGCGCGCGCGGCCGAGCCACGGCGCCCGAAGGCGCGCGCCAGCAGCAACGCGCACAGCATGTACGCTGCGCGCAGCGCGGAGCCGCTACCACCCGCGAAATCAGCGTAAAACAGCGCCAACACGGCGCCGAGTAGGGCCGCGTCGCGGCCCACGTCGCGGCTCGCGGAGAGGCGCTGACAGCGCACGAGCAGCGCTTGCAGCGCGCGCAGCAGCGAGAGCACGGCGAACACCAGGTGCGTGCCGCTCACCGCCAGCATGTGTGACAGTCCGCTCTTGCGAAACGCCACGTCGTCCTCGGGGTCGAGATCGTTTTCTCCGAGCACCAGCGCGCGCGCCATGGGCGCCGCCGCGGGCGCGAACGTCGCCACGATGCGCCGCCGTACGTGCGCGCGAGCGCGATCGATGAGGGCGCTGAGGCCCGCGCCCGGCACCTCGACGTCCGCCGCGAATGCGGTGCCGCTGAGCGTCACGGCGCGTCGCGCGGCGCCCGGCAGTGGGTCCGGTAAGTCGCGATTGAAGAGCAGCTCGATGGGCGCGATTTGCGTGACCGCCGCGACCTGGTCGCCGCGCGCGAGCCCGTCGGGACCGCCGCCGAGCCGCACCCGCGTCCCGCGCGGAATGCGCGCGCTCTCGCACTCGGCGGCGTCCACGGACAGGACGTACAGCGGGCGGCCGCCAGTGGACGTGGGCGAGCTCACGATGGTGCCGTTCAGCGCGCAGCGTTGCGGAGGGCCGAAGGCGTCGCGCACGGCGGTTCGCTCCGCGTCGAAGCGCTGCAGCACGTGAACGGCGCGGACGACGCCGAGCGCCGCCGCCAGCGCGATGCACACGCTCGCTCGGCGCTCGAGGTGGCGCGCCAGCAGCACCAGCACGCCGCAGGCGCCGAGCACGGCGGGTAGCGGCGCGACGGCCGCGGTCGCCGCGGCGCACAGGGTGAGACCGATCAGCAACACGGGATCGAGCGACACGGCAAGGCGCCCTGAATGCAGCGGCTGCGCCACACGAAATACCCAGCGCTGCGCGCGTTTGCGTCGTTGGCCGCCAGTCGCTCGGGCGTGCGTCGGTTAGCGGAGCTCGCTGGCGGCGCGGTCGACAGGCGATCTCCTGCGCCGTAGTCTTGAAGTGTGCTCTTCGCCGACCAGCGCTGTTACGGTGCGATTCTGCTCGCGGGGCTTGCTACGAGCGGTTGCGGCGGCAAGACGCACGCTGACGTGAACGGTTCGCAGGGCGGCTCCACCGCTGAGGGCGGGAGCATCGCTTCGGCTGGAAACAGCGCTTTTGGTGGAGGCGCCGCGGCCGGCGGAGCCAGCGCGGCGGGCGGCGGTAGCGCGGACTGCCCCGCCGGTGGACGCAAGGAGACGCTCACTCCGCGAGACGCGGTCGCGGGCGCCAGCACTCAGGGTTGCGGTGAGTGCGCGGGCCGCACGTTGGGCGACATCGTGGCGCTGATTCAGGACGATTACGGGGAGCTCGCCGACATCACCACGTTTTACGAGCCGAGCGAGCCAGGCGTGGACAGCAAGGTGATTTACGCGTTCCCGACGGACACCGGCTTTCGCCTGGTGTTCAGCAAGGGAGACGGCGACTGTGAGGCGGGCTGCATCAATCGCGAGTATTGGTACGTGCAGACCGCGTCATTCTGTTATCCCTACGCGGCCGGCTGGTACTCGCGGACCTTCGACGCGACGCGCAACTGCTTCCGCGTCGAGGGCGAGCCGCTGTGGGGGTTTCCAGTAACGGCCGTGTCTGGCGTGTGTGACGCGGAGCCCACGCCTCAAAACGTGGCCGGCGATCACGTCGTGACCGCGCGCGGGGATCAGCAGGCGTGCTCACGCATGTCCGCGCCGACGACGCGTGTCGTGCGTTCGCTCACGCTACACGTGGAGCAAGATGACAGCGATCTCGAGCGCGCCACGGTGAGCATCAGCGGCGCGAACCATGCGCGGCTCGACGGGGCGACCTTCGTCGGAGAAATTCACGGCAGCGAGCTCTCGGTTTCGGTCAATCGCAGGGAGAGCGGCGGCGCGTGCGTGGACTCCTTCAGCCTCGAGCTGCGCTACGATTTCAAGCTCGCGAGCGGCAGCCTGCGGCTCGAAGAAGCGCACACGCCCGACTGTGCCGCGAAGCCGGACGAGTACTGCAAGGGCTTCCTGAACGCCGATCTCGGCCCCTGAGCGCCGCGTCGCTCGCTACTATAACGCCCGAGCAGAGCTCGAGTCTGCGTTTGCCGCGTAGTGAGCGGCAACGCGCGCGAAACGCTGGCGCTTCACGGCGCTGCGTAACCTGTTCGAGCGTGGCGAAGATCGGCGACCCCTTCATCGAGGGCAGCGAAGTCTGGGTGCCCCAGGGCAACGTGCTCCGCTTCCACTCGGGCGCTTACGGGCGTCACAGTGAGTTCGCGCGCGTCAGCGCGATCAAGACCTTCCGCGAAGGAGAAGGGCTGCCCGGCAGCGTCTGGAAGAACGGGCGTCCGGAGCTCTGGCAGGAGCTCGGCCCGCATTTCGTGCGCCGGGAAATCGCGCGCGAGGCGGGCATCGAGGCGGCGGTCGGCGTCCCGCTATTTCGCGCCGACGAGCTGATCGCGGTGGTGGTGCTGCTCTGCGGGCGCAAGGATCACACCTCGGGCTGCATCGAAATCTGGGATTTGAACCCGGCAGCGGGGGTGATGGAGCACGCCGCCGGCTACTACGGTAAGTGCCAGCGCTTCGGCGAAATCAGCCGCTTGCTGCAGTTTCACAGCGGCAGCGGGCTGCCGGGTTTGGCGTGGCAGCGCGGCATTCCACAGCTCGTCCAGGGTGACGGCGTCGCGCACGACTTCGTGCGCGCTTCGCTCGCGCGCCAGTGGAGCATCGAGAGCGGCATCGCCATTCCGATCTTTCGCCGCGACGCGCTCGCGCACGTGTTGGTGTTGCTGTCTTCGCGGACCACGCCGATCGCTCGCGCGTTCGAGGTGTGGGTGCCGCGGCAGGACAAGCTGCTGCTCGACGCCGCGCACTACGAGCAAGGCGCGCGGCCGCAGACGCAGGATGGCTTCGTGAAGCTCGGCGATGACCTGCCAGGTCGCGCGCTGAAGTCGGGACTACCGGTGATCGTGGAGCCCGCGAGCTCGGCGCCGTCCGCTGCCGGCATCGCGATTCCGGTGCTCGACGCGAGCGGCGTGCGCGCCGTCGCTTGCCTGCTCAGCTAGCGCGGCGCGCGCTGTCGACGAGCTCGACGCCGCGCTTGGCGGCGCCGTGCAACGCGGCGAGCTCGTTCAACACCACGTACACGGGGATCCGCTGTGAGAGCGAGCTCAGCCGGCCCTTGGCGAGGAAGGCGCTCATGAAGCGGCCGTCTTTGAGCTTCGCGAGCAGCTTCGGCGCGATGCCGCCGGCGAGATAGACGCCGCCGGTCGCGTAGCTCGTCAGGGCGAGGTTGCCGGCGACGGCGCCGTATTGGTCGCAGAACAGATCCAGCGCGCCGCTGCACGCGGCGCACTGCCCCGCCATGGCCGCCGTGGAGATCACGCCCGGCGCGTCGACCGGGTCCGCCTTCACCTTCTCCGCGACCGCGGGGTTCGGCTGCACGCCGGCACGCTCGCAGAAGAACTCGTACAGCGTGACGATGCCGGGCCCCGAGAGGATGCGCTCGACGCTGACGTGCTCGTGCCGGCGCTGCAAAAATCGGAGGAGATCGATCTCGAGCTCGTTGCGCGGCGCGAAATCAACGTGCCCGCCTTCAGAGGCGAGCGGACGCCAGCGCGTGCCCTCTTGCACGATGAGCCCAACGCCGAGCCCGGTGCCCGCCGCGATCACGGCGCGCGGCCGGCCCGGCTCGGCTTCACTCGTGTTGCTCAAGAGCGCGAGCTCGCTCGGCTGCAGCGCGGCGATGGCGTAGGCCGTCGCCTCCAGATCGTTGAGCAGCGCGACCTGGGGTACCCGGAAGCGTTGGCTGATTTCACCGGCCTCGACCCGCGTCCAGGGCAGGTTCGAGGTCTCGCAGGTGTTGTCGATGATGGGACCGGGGATACCGAAGCAGGCCGCCTCCGGCTGTCGCCGGGCGGCCCCGGCGCGCACCAGAAAGTCCTCGATTAGCGCGCTCAGGCTCGGATAGTCGGCGCTCGGCAGGCCCGCTTTGAAGAGGACGGAGAAGACGCCCGGTTGCGAGCCGGTGAGCAGTGCGATGTTGGTTTTCGTGCCGCCGACGTCGGCTGCGAGGATCGTGTGCTGGGGGTCGCTCACCGGGGCCAATGTAACCTTTCGATTGTCGAACGGCATCCAAGCTGACGCCGCCGCGTCTCTTCGGAAGCGGAATTGCTTAGAACGAAGAGTTTTGCAGCCCTAATCGAACTTACCAGCCGTCGCAAGCCCCGGCGACGGCTGGTAATGCGGTCACTGCTCGGTATCTTCCTGCGCGAGACAGCTCGCGAGAGCGCTTGCTTCGTTCGGGCACTGGGCTTGGACCTGCGCGGCGGCGGCGTCGTCCGTCAAGTCGCCCGGGCAGCCCAGCCGTGAGACGCAAGCGATCGCGGCGAGCAGCTCCGGACCGCAGTTGGTCCGCAGCTGGTTCTGGCACGATGCCAGGCATTCGCCGGGCGGCGGCACCTGACCGTCCTCTTCGCAACCGAGTTGCTGGAACGTGTCGCAGAGCCGCTGGCAGAGGTCGCCGCTGCCGTTGTCGTTCCCGCCTCCGTCTCCACCTCCAGGAGGCGGAGACGGACTGGTCCCCGACGGGGCGTCCGTCACCGGCGGCGCTTGATCCGCGCTCGGTGGAGGCGCGCCGAGCACCGCGGGCTGCTGATCCGCCGGAGGCGGCAAGGCCGAGGACGACCCAGTATCCTGTGTCGCCGCAGAGTTGCCGCCGCAGCCCGAGAGCGCCGCCGCAGCGCCGATAGCGATCGTCAGTGAGAGAATCAAACCAGCGCGGTACGGGATCACGTTAGCTCCAACGGCAGGGTTAGAAGTAATAAAGCGCCGCGATGCTGTTGGTGAACACGGCCCACGGGTTCGCGAACACCGTCGAACCGAAGCGGTAGCTGCTGCTGCTCGCCTTGGGACCGCCATCCGGCTTGCTGCTCTGGCTCGCCATGTTGAACATGACGCCGACCGAGCCCTGCAGGGCAAGCTCCGGCAAACCGATGAACCCGAACTGAATTTCGGCGCCGGCGCGCGCGCCCAGGTCGAGCATGAAGCCCTTGTGGCTGGTGTCGACGTCGCCCATGGTCCCTTTGCCGCCGCCAAAGCCGATGTTGGCCTCGGGCACTACCTCGAAGGTGTAGTGCCGCCCGCTGGCTAGCGCGAGCGGAACACCGCCGTGCAGCGCGAGCGCCCAATGGCTCGGCGTGTCGTCGGAGCCGCCGTCGATGCCCAGACCGACGCCGAGATCGAGACCCATGCCGGGATCCATCCAGTAACGCACGCCGATGATCGGCGCGGCCACCGCGGCTTGCCCGGGGCCCCCAGTTCCGACGTTGACCGTCCGGCGGCCGAGATAGCCTACGCCCAGGTGACCCACCATCAGCGAGTGATCCGTGCCGCCCGCGGCGGGTGCTGCGACTGCTGCTTGCGGAGTGGCGCCCGGCAGACCCATGCCGACGCGGGCTTCGCCGTCGGCTTCCGCGGTGGCTTGGGCAAACGCCGGCGCGCTCATGGCGAACAGGGCAAGCCCCAGCGACAGTCCGATCATCCCGTGCTTCGCGTTCCTCATCGATTCCTCCAAATGGCGTACCGGTTTCCGGCGATCGTCAGGTCTGAGCCGCGATTCGCGTTCCGGTGTGGCGGGCCGATGCTGCTCCAGTCATAAGCCATCCGTCAACCTTCCTAATAATGCAGTGCGTCAATTTGCCGTCTCGCCCTAAAATTCGCCTGGACGTTTTGCTCGTGGAGCGCGGGCTGGCGGAGACCCGCACGCGGGCGCGGGCGCTCGTGCTCGCCGGCGAGGTCTTCCGCGGTGAAGAGCGCCTGGAGCGGCCGGGGGCGATGCTCTCGCCCGACGAGCCGCTGCGCGTGAACGCGCCGCTCCGCTTCGTCTCGCGCGGGGGCGAGAAGCTCGACGGCGCGCTGCGCGAGCTCGGCGTCGAGGTGAGCGGCCGCGTCTGCGTCGACGTGGGCGCGTCCACGGGCGGCTTCACTGATTGCTTGCTCCAGCGCGGCGCCGCCAAGGTCTACGCCGTGGACGTGGGTGAAGCGCAGCTCGCAGCGCGCATCGCGAGCGAGCCGCGCGTCGTGGTGCGGGATCGCACGAACGCGCGCTACTTGAAGGCGCAGGACTTCGCGGAGGCGATCGAGCTCGCCGTCGTCGACGCTTCCTTCATCGGCGTCGAGAAGCTGTTGCCGGCGCTGGCGCGCGTGCTCGCGCCGGGCGCCACGTTGCTCGCGCTGATCAAGCCGCAGTTCGAGGCCGGGCGCAGCGCAGCGACGCGCCACAAAGGGGTCATTCGCGACGCGCCGCTGCGCGCGGGGCTCATCGCGAAGGCGGTGTCGCAGGTCGCCAGCGCCGGCTTCGACGTCGTCGCTGGGGTGGACTCCGCGCTCGCGGGGCCCAAGGGCAACGTCGAGTATTTCGTGCTGGCGCGGCGCAATACGGCGCCCGCGCCCGAGCCGTAGGCGTCGCAGGCCAGCTGGCGAGCGCGGCGCGCGGCCCTATGCTCCGGCAGTGCGCATCCTCGCGGTCTGCGGCAGCTTGCAGCAACAATCGGGCAATCTCACGCTGCTGCGCGCTGCTGCCCGGCTCGCGCCGCCGGGCGTGGAGGTGACGCTCTTCAGCGGCCTCGACGAGCTGCCGCACTTCAACCCCGAGCTGGAGGCGCGCGGCGCGCTGGCGAGCGTCGAGAAGTGGCGGCGGGCGATCAGCGCGAGCGACGCGCTGCTCATCGCCTGCCCCGAGTACGGCCACAGCTTGCCTGGCGCGCTGAAGAACGCGCTCGATTGGCTGATCGGCAGCGGTGAGCTCGAGCGCAAGGTCGTCGCCATCACGGCCGCGGTCCCGGCGCGCGAGCGGGGCCGGCGCGGTCTCGGCGCGCTCGCGGATACGCTCGGCGCCGTGCGCGCGACCATCGTCGGCGGCGCGCCGATCCCGCGCGGCGCGAGCTTCGAGCCGGAGATCGCCGCGCTGCTGCGCGAGCTGGTCGCCGCCGTCGAGTCGCGCGCAGGACAGCGCGATTAGAAGACCAACACCCAGATGTCGTACAGCGCGTGGGTCCACACCGCGGGGGCGAAGCCGCGGAAGGCATAGATCACGGTGAACACCAGGCCGCACACCCAACGAAACACGAAGGAGCGCAGCTCGAAGGGATCGCCGAGCTCGCCGAAGTAGTGCCAGGCGCTGAACAGGGCGGAAGCGCACAGCGCCCACACGAGCCACATGATGACGCGCTTCGCCGCCGTGGCCGGGCGCGCCGCTGCGCGCATCACGCGCAGCCCGAGCCCGAAGAGCCCGACGCGAAACGCGAGCTCTTCATAGAAACCGGCGCCCAACGACATCACCCCGGCGGCGAACACGCCGGGCTGCTCCGCGGCGAAGCCCACGTCGAGATCGAGGCGCCCGACCACGTAGCCCGCGATGACGCGCATGGTCAGCGCGTACAGCACGCCCTCCACGCCGACGAGCAGGAAGCGCTGCCAGTGCAGGCTCTGGCGCCGCCCCAGCATGAGCAGAACGCCCGCGAACACGGCGCCGATCAGCAGCGTCAGCCCCGAGTACGCCAACAAATCGTTCTGCGCGAGCTGCGCGAGCTCGCGCGTCACCACGTCCGCGGCGTTGCGCACCGGCAAGAAGACGACGCCCAGGTGATAGATGATGAACAGCGGCAGCGTGAGCGCCAGATCGTCGAGCGGCCCGCTGCCGTCGCGGATGAGCTCCTGAGCTTGCGTCTCGGCCATGTGCCAGCGCTCAGCTCGGCCTGAGCTGGTAGACCATCCACATCACCAACGCGACCCAGCCGAGCACGATGGCGACGAACGGGCCGTCGCGCAGCATTTCCTGCGTTGGGCTCTCCCCGCGCGTGCGGCTCTGCACGATGGTGAGAAAGCGGAGCGCGCCGAGCACCACGAAGAGCGTGCTGAGCCAGAGTTTGTCGCTGTGAAAGAAGGCGCGCGTGCGCGGCGCCAGGGTGTACGCCACGTACGTCCCGACGGTGGCGAGGGCCGAGCCGTACAGCGCGACGTCCAGGCCGCGCCGGCTGTAGTGCTCCAGCGCCGCGCGCTGTCGCCGCGCGGAGTTGGCCGCGACCGCGAGCTCGTGGCGGCGCTTGCCGAAGCCGAGGAACAGCGCGAGCAGCGCCGTGCAGGCCAATAAGTAGCTGGAGACGCGAATGTCCGTGGCGAGGCCGCCGGCGACCACGCGCAGCACGAAGAAGGCGGCGATGCAGCCGACGTCGAGGTAAGCGACGTGCTTCAACTTCAGGGAGTACGCGACGTTCAGCACGAAGTAAGCGAGCGCCGCGCCCAAGAATCCGGGCCCGACCTCGAGCGCGCAGAGCAGCCCCAAAAGGCACATCACGGCGGACAGCGCGCGCGCCCAGGCGAGCGGCACACGCCCCGAAGCGATCGGGCGATAGCGCTTCACCGCGTGCGCGCGATCGGCCGCGACGTCCGCGACGTCGTTCATGGCGTAGACGGCGCCGGCGAGCATGCAAAAGACGGAGAACGCCGCGGCCGCGCGCGAGAGCATGGGCCGATCGAAGATCTCTTTGGCGAAGACGACGGGCGCGAGCACGAACACGTTCTTCACCCACTGATGCGGCCGCAGCGTGAGCACCACGCCGCCCAGCCGCCATAACAGCGGCCCTTCGCCGCGCGGTGGCGGCAACGGCGCGGAGTCGACGCCCGCGTCGCGGGAGCGCGCGCTCCCCGGCGTGTCGCTCTGGGACTCGGGGGCTCGAGGCTCCGCCTCCATGGACGCCGGCACAATATCGCGGAAGCTCGGAAAAACAAGCGACGTTCGGCGCGCGGCGATTATGCTCCGGGCCGCATGCCGCTCACGCTGACCCGCGCTTCTTGCCGGAGCGAAAGGAACCCGCCGTGAAAGCCGCTCGAGAGCGCCACCGCGACCTCGTGCGGCAGATCGAGAGCCACGACTACCGCTACTACGTGCTCGACGATCCCGCGATCAGCGATCGCGAATATGACGCCTTGTACGCCGAGCTGCGCGCGCTCGAAGCGGAGCACCCCGAGCTCGTCACACCGGACTCACCGACGCAGCGGGTCGCCGGCGCTCCGCGCGCCGAGCTGCGCAGCGTGACGCACGCGGTGCCGATGATGTCGCTCGACAACACCTACAGCGAGGCGGAGCTGCGTGACTTCGTGCGCCGCGTGGGTGACGGTCTGCGCGCTGGCAGCGAGCCGCGCTTTTGCGTCGAGCCCAAGCTCGACGGCGGCAGCATCGAGGTGCTGTATCGGGACGGTAAGCTGGTGGAGGGCTCGACGCGCGGCGACGGCGTGCAAGGTGAGGAAATTACAGCGAATTTGCGCACGATTCGCTCTTTGCCGCTGAGCATCCCTTATACCGGGCCGCTCACCTTGCGCGCCGAAGTGGTGATTTTTCGGCGCGACCTCGAGCGCATCAACGCCGCGCGCCGCGAGCAGGGCGAGCCACCGTTCGCGAATCCGCGCAACGCGGCGGCGGGCAGCTTGCGCATGATCGATCCCAAGGTCGTCGCGGAGCGGCACCTGCGCGCGCTGGTCTGGCAGGTCATCGAGGGTCCCGCGCTGGCGTCGTCCCACTCGGCGGCGCTGGACATGCTGGCCGAGCTGGGCTTACCGACCCACCGTAAGCACCGCGTGTGCAGCAACGTGGAGGAGGTGCTCGCCGCCATCGCGGAGCTCGAGCGCGCGCGCAAGGACTACCCGTACGAGACGGACGGCGCGGTGATCAAGGTCGATGATTTCGCGCAGCAGGCCATCCTCGGCAGCACCGCGAAATTCCCGCGCTGGGCCATCGCCTACAAATTCGCGGCCGAGCGCGCGATGACGCGCGTAGAGAGCATCGAGGTGTGGGTCGGCCGCACTGGCACGCTCACGCCCGTGGCCGTGCTCACGCCGGTGCAGCTGGCGGGCACGACGGTGTCGCGCGCTTCGCTGCACAACGAGCGCATCGTGGGTCAGCTCGACGTTCGCATCGGCGATCAGGTCAGCATCGAAAAGGCGGGCGAAATCATCCCGCAGGTGGTCGCGGTGCACGCCGAGCAGCGCAGCGGCGGTGAGACGGTGTTCCGCATGCCCGAGGCCTGCCCTTTCTGCGGCACGCCCGTGGTGCGCAGCGAGTCGGAGGTGGCGATCCGGTGTCCCAATCCGGTCTGCCCGGAGCAGGTGAAGGGCCGCATTTTCCACTACTCGCGGCGCTACGCGATGGACATCGACGGGCTCGGTGAGGTGCTCGTCAACGAGCTGGTCGGAAAGCGGCTCGTCTCTGACGTCGTCGAGCTGTACGACCTCAAGGCCGAGCAGCTCGCCGAGCTCGAGCGCATGGGTAAGAAGAGCGCCGAGAACGTGATCGAGGCGATCCGGCGCAGCAAAGAGCGGCCGCTGGATCGACTCATCACCGGCCTCGGCATCGAGCACGTGGGCCAAGTCGCCGCGCGCCAGCTCGCCGAAGCGGCGGGCTCGCTGGAGAACTTGTTGAGCTGGTCGCCCGAGCAGCTCGCCGAGCACCTCGACCGCATCCCCGGCTTCGGCCCGAAGATGGCCGAGAGCGTGCAGCGCTACTTGGCGGATCCCGGCTCGCGCGCGCTGCTGCGTCGCTTGCGCGATCACGGTGTGTCGCGCGCGCAGCCGCAGCACGCGGCGGTGACGGACGGGCCCGTCTCCGGTTACTCGTTTTGCGTGACGGGCGTGCTCTCGCGCAAGCGCGAAGACGTGCACGCCGCCATACGGGCGGCGGGCGGCGAGGTGCACGAGAAGATGCGCGGCGGCACGAGCTTCCTCGTCGCCGGTGAAAAAGTGGGCGCGACCAAGCTACAAGCGGCCAAGAAGCACGGCGCGCGCGTCATCGATGAAGCGACGCTCGAGCGACTTCTCAGCGGCGAGCTCTCACCGCAGCCGAGCTGACGTGCAGCCGCAGAGCTTACTCGACGCGGAGCAGGCCGCTGAGCGGCCGCGCTTTTCCTTGCTCACGATCCGCGTCGCGGCGGCGTTCGCCTCCATCGCGGCGATCGCCATCGTGCTCCAGCTCGCGGCGCTGGAGCGCACGCCGCCGCTGCGCTGCCCAGCGGGGCTGGTGTTGTCGGGCGGCCGCTGCTGCGGCGGCGGACAAGCGTTGGTCGCCGGCCACTGCGAGGGTCACGTCGCGAGCTGCGCCGAGGAGCAGGGCGCGTTCGAGGGCGAGGGCTTTTTGCCGGGCTGCGTGTTCGACGCCGAGCCCGTGGCGCTGCCGGCAGGGAAGCTGCCGCCCGGCGCCGCCGATTGGCAGCTCGACGCCGCCAAGAGCACGCTCCAGATCGCGCCCTTCGAGATCGATCGCGGTGAGGTGACGGTGCTCAGGTACGCGCAGTGCATTCAAGCCGACGCCTGCGAAAAGGTGGCGCTCGAGCGCGAGCCGGGTCTGCCCATGGTCGGGGTTTCAGCGCGGGAGGCGGAGCGCTTCTGCGCCTTCGCGGGCGGTCGTCTCCCGACCTCGGCGGAGTGGCGCTACGCGGCGAGCGGCAGCGAAGGGCGTCGCTTTCCGTGGGGCTTCACCGGCCTGGTGTGCCGGCGCGCGAGCTTTGGGCTGTTGAACGGCCCGTGCAGCACTGAAGGCAGCGGGCCAGATCTGGTCGGCGCGCGCCCCGACGGCCGCACCGCAGCGGGCATCGTGGATCTCTCCGGCAACGTCGCGGAGTGGACGCGCGATCCCGACGGCCGTTATCGCGCGCGCGGTGGCTCCTTTCGCTCGCGCGTCGCCGCGGAGCTGATGGCCGCCGCAGTGGAGGTGCCGCCCGAGCGCGCGCGGCACGTGGGCTTCCGCTGCGTGTACCCCGCGCGCAGCGCGCGCTGAAACGCTGCGCGCGGAGCCGGGGAGCTCAAAGCCACCAGCCCGCAGCGCCCGCGCAAAGCTCGCGTTGACGCTCGCGCGCTGACAGCTCGCTATTGCGTTTCGCGGCCGCCCGGGGGCAAGCCGTACGCTGGTGCCGCGCCATAGAGCGCAACGAAGCCGCCGATGTTGCTGCCGCCAGTGTTGGTGGTTCCGCCGCTCGTCGCGCCGCCCGCGCCGCCATCGTCGGCGCCGCCGTCGCTCACGCCGCCTGCGCCCGCCTCGCCCGCGCTTCCGCCGGCGGCGCTGCCCGCAGCTCCGCTCGCGCCGCCGCTCGACTCGCCGGCAGACGCGCCGCCGCTTCCCGTGCGCCCGCCGCGCGCGGCTCTGCCACCGCTCGATTCGCCGGCAGACGCGCCGCCGCTTCCCGTGCGCCCGCCGCGCGCGGCTCTGCCGCCGGTCGCCGGAGCTCCGCCCTGATTGGTGACGCCGCCCGCGGGCGGCGCGCCGTACACCGGCTGTGGGCTGAAGCCGCCTTCGGACAGCGAGCCGCCGTTGCTCGGTTGACCCCCCGACAACGTACCGCCCATGCCCGTAGTGCCGCCGTTCGGACCATCACTCGTGCTGCCGCCGCAGTTGATGGCGCCGACCAGCGTGGCGCCGAACGCGAACGTCGCCGCGCGACTCAGCCGCTCACGCGGGAGGCGCGGCTCCGGAACGGCGCTCAGCGCGAGCGGCGCGTCGCAGAACGGGCACGCGCTTTCGGTCTTGCGAACGTGGCGATCACAGCTCGGACAAGGCACCAGTTGAGTCATCTGCGCTCCAGCTAGCTCTCGGGCGAAGAAAGACGCGGATCGTCCTCCACCACAATCTCGAACTCAGAATAATCGAAGGGAGTGCCCGCCGCCATCGCGACCTGTCGCAGTCGCTCACGCTTTCCCTGGCGTTGCATCTCCAGCGCGCGGTGGTGGCAGTACGGGTTATTTCCTGGCTTCCGGAAAAATACGAAGCCGGTCCAGGTGCAGCCCGCCATGCACGTCTCCGCGTAGTAGCAGGTGCGACAGAAACCCCATAAATCCGCGACTCCACGATCGCGCACGTAGCGCAGCGGCTTCGAGCGCTCCCAGATGTCTTTCAAGGACGCGTCGCGGATGTTGCCGCCGGTCCAGGCGTCCGTGGGCAACGAAGGACAGCCTTTGATGCTGCCGTCCGCTTCGATGCCGAGCGTCGAGCAACCCGCGCCACAGGAGGCCATGTGCCCGCGCGGCATGCCGCCGCGCAGCAGCGACTCGTACGGCCCGAAATAACCGATGTTGTTGCCCGGCCAGATGCGCACGCCGCGCTCCCGGGCGCGCTTTTGGAGCTCGCCCAGCAGCGGGAACAGCTCGAGCAGATCATACGGCTGCAGCAGCACATCCGGCTCGTCCGCGGCGCGGCCCATCGGCACCGTGAGCTGGATTTGCCAGCTGTGCGCGCCCGCGTCCGCGAGCAGCTCCAGCAGCTCCGGGAGCTCCGGCATGCTGAGTCGGTTGATCTGCGTATTGGTGCTCACGCCCACGCCCGCGGCGCGCAAGTGGCGCATCGCGTCGAGCGCCGCGTCGAAGGAGCCGCTCACGCCGCGCAGGCGATCGTGCGTCGCACGCAAGCCGTCGAGTGAGACGCTGGCGCTCTCGAGCCCAGCGGCTCTGGCTATGCGCGCGCGCTCCGCGTCGATGCCGCGGCCGCCGGTCGTCATCGTCGCCGACATCCCCAGGCGCGAGATTTCGCGCAGGATCTCGGTCCAGTCGTCGCGCAGGTACGCTTCACCGCCGATCAGCGTCACTTCTTTCACGCCGAGCGCGTGCATTTGCCGCACGAGGTCGAGGCACTCTTCCGTAGAGAGCTCGTCGCTGCGCTCGTGGCCGGCGCGCGAGCCGCAATGACGACACGCCAGATCGCAGCGCAGCGTGATCTCCCAAACCGCGTAGATGGGGCGCCAGCCGCGATCGACGTCGCGCGCTTCGGGCGCCAGCGGCAGCCCGCGCTGCGCCAGCGGCGCGCTCGGCGCGATCGGGAGCGAACGCGGACGAGGCCGCGCGAGCAGCGCGCGCCGCTCGTCGGGCGGCAGTGGATCGCGACCCCGTACCATCCCCGTAGCTTAGCTGTTTTCCGCGCCGCTGCCGAAGGCGCGCGCGCGACGCCGCGCGGCGCGCCTATTTGCGACGGCGGGTTTTTGCAGCGGAGGCGCGCTGCTTGGCCCGCGCTGCTTGGCGCTTCGGCTTGCTGCGCGCGCTGACGCTCTGCGTCTTGGCCGCGCGCTGGGCGCGCCTGGCCGGGCTCGCGAGCGGCTTCTTGCTGGCCTTGCCGCGCGCTGCCAGCTTCTTCACCAGGCGCTGTACCTCCGCGTGCCGCGCGCTGCCCTCCGCGCTAGAGCTCGCGGACGCGGCGTCTTCACGCGCGCTCTGCAACGCCACGGCGTAGAGCTCGAGCGCGTCCGCGCTGCGCTTGGCGTAAATGCGGTCCGCGATGGCCTCGATCGGCGAATAGCGGATCACCGGCTCTTTCAAGCACAGCGCGTAGTCAGCGGCCTCGTCGAAGCGATGCTGCTTGAACAGCAGGAACAGGGCGCGGCGCAGCGCCTTGACCACGGAGTTCGGATTGTCCGGATAGGCGCTCATCACCGGAAACACCAGCGTGCGGTTTCCGCGTACGAGCGTCAATCATCGAGTTCTCGTCACGCGGCGTCGCGCATGCCGAAAGCGGCCACGCCGTCCGCGCGCAGGCGCTTGCGCAAGGTGTCGGCGGCTGTAGGCGCCGCGCCGAGCAGAGCGGCGAGAAGCGCCGCGGCCCACTCGTCGAGCGTCTTTTCGCCGCAGGCGCCGAAGTCGGGCGAGCTCTCGCACAGCACGCTCTGCCAGGCGCGCGCGGTGTTCACGAAGCGTGGCGAAGCGGAGCCGTCGGCGTTCAGGTAGCCCGCCTTGCGCAGCGCGCGCTGCGCGTCGGCGTCGAAGTGCGCGGCGCAGAGGCGCGCCTCGCCGAGCAACGTCGGCAGCTCGGCCGCGACGCGCGTCGCGCCCGCTTCCAGCGCCGCGCGCACCATCGCGTTCACGAAGCGCTCGAACGCCGTCTCCGGTAGCACCGGCGCGCTGACCGCCGCGGGCGCGGCCGCGCGCGCTTTCGCCGGCTGGTTGGGGGCCGACTCGCGCAGCGTCGGCGCCTCGACGAGCCGCACTGCGCTGGGCTGACCGCCCACGGCGCTCGGCGTCGCCGGCTCCTTCGCCGGGCGGAACAGCTGCCCCTGCGTGTGCGCGCTGGGCGGCGCGCACGGCGTGTCGCAAAACCAGGTCGCGCCCGCGGACAGCGCGGGATTATCGTGTGGGAACTCGCTAGCGAAGCTGGGCTGATACACGGCGATGCGAACGAAAGCGTAGGGTGGCCGCCGTGCTCCGGCCAAGAAACGCGGCGACGCGCCCAGCGCGCGTCGTGCCCCGCGCGCGCTTACGGTGAAGCGAACGCCACGCGCGTATTTGCTGGCCAGTTGGCCAGCGTTCGACCTCGCCGTGATGGGCTCCCGACAGTGCTATTCTCGCGCCGTGCGCCTCACCGCGTGTCTCAGCCTCCTCGCCGCGTGCAGCTGCACGCCGGCCGAGCCTCCGAGCTGGCCGCAGGGGGGGGCGCCGCTGGTCATCGCGCCCGCGCGTTGGGACAGCGGCAGCGACGTGGTGGAGATTCGCGCGGACGGCAGCGTGTCGCTCGACGGTGACACGGTGTTCATCCTCGACCGCGTCGGCCGCATCGAGAACGACGACTACGAGCCGGTCGCGATCCTGCTGCCCGACGGGCGCCTGATCGGCACCGACGATCGCCCGCTCGGCCAGGTGGGGGTCACCAACGCCGCGCCGCCCTGGTCGGCGAACGCGTGGCTGGCCGTGTTGCCGGACGGCAACGTGGTGGCGTTCGGCGCCGAGGGTGAGCGCGTCTCGTTCGGGCGCTGGCAAGGCTGCAACGGGGCCGCGCTGCGCACCTGCACGCTCGTGACGCACCTGCTGACGCTGCGCCAGGCGCACAGTCATCGCAGCGGCGTGGGCGTCGGAATCGGTGTCGGCGTCGGCATCGGTTTCTGATTACAACCCGACTCCTCAAGGAAGAAGCGAATGCTCGACCCTCGCTATGTCGCTGAACACACCGAAGAAGTGCGGACCGCGCTCGCGCGCCGCTCGGCCGAAGCCGCGCGCCAGCTCGACGCCGTGGGCCCGACCTTGCTGCGCCGCCGTGAGCTCATCGTGAAGACGGAGGCGCTACAGAAGGAGCGCAACGCCAAGAGCGAGGAGATGGCGAAGCTCGCGAAGAGCGGAGATCAGGCCACCATGGCCGCGCGCCGCGAAGCGTTGAAGGCGCTCTCGGAGCAGGTCAAGACCCTCGAGAGCGAGCTCGCCGCGGTGGAGCTCGAGGTCGAAGAGCAGCTGCTCGCCATCCCGAACGTGCCGCACCCGAGCGTGCCGGTCGGCGCTACGGAAGAAGAAAATCCGGTCCTGCGCACGTGGGGTGAGAAGCCGCGCTTCAGCTTCGCTCCCAAGCCGCACTGGGAGGTCGGCGAGCGGCTCGGGATTTTGGATTTCGAGCGCGCCGCCAAGCTCTCCGGCGCGCGCTTCGCGGTGCTGTGGGGCCTCGGCGCGCGGCTCGAGCGCGCGCTGATCGCGTTCATGCTCGACCTGCACACGCGCGAGCACGGCTACACGGAGGTGTATCCGCCGTTCCTCGTGCGCGCCGAGGCGCTGCGCGGCACCGGGCAGCTCCCCAAATTCGAGCAGGATTTGTTCAAGACGCGGCGCTCGGATCCGAACGACGGCGACGCGCTCTATCTGATCCCCACGGCTGAGGTGCCGGTCACCAACCTGCACGCCGACGAGATCCTCGACGGCGCCGCGCTGCCGCTCGCGTACTGCGCGTACACGCCGTGCTTTCGCAGCGAGGCGGGCTCCTACGGCAAGGACGTGCGCGGCATGATCCGCCAACACCAGTTCGACAAGGTCGAGCTGGTCCGCTTCGTGCGCCCGGAAGACTCGCTGGCCGAGCTCGAGCGGCTCACCGCGCACGCCGAAGAGGTGCTGAAGCGGCTGCGGCTCCATTACCGCGTGGTCGAGCACGTGGCGCCCGATCTCGGCGGCGCCGCCACCAAGGGCTACGATCTCGAGGTGTGGCTGCCCTCGCAGGACGCCTATCGCGAGATCTCGAGCTGCTCCACGTTCGCCGACTATCAGGCGCGTCGCGCCAAGATTCGCTACCGCGCGGAGCCGAAGGCGAAGCCGCGGCTGGTGCACACCCTGAACGGCTCGGCGCTGGCCATCGGCCGCACCTGGCTCGCGATCCTCGAGCAGTATCAGAACGCCGACGGCAGCGTGGACGTGCCCGAGGCGCTCCGGCCCTTCATGGGCGTGGAGCGGCTCGAGCCGCCACGCTGAGCTCAGCGCTCGCGGCGCCCGCGGCGGTCGCTCTTTTTTCGGCGTCCGCGCGCCGCTTCGCTCTTGCCGGTGTTGCGAGCGCTGCCGGGCCTGCGGCTCTCTGGGCCCTGCGCCTTGCCGCGGCTGAAGCGACGCTGAGCGCCCTTGCCGCCCTCGGCGAAGCTGCGGCCGCCGCCGCGGCCCGACGCGGGCTCACTCAGCTGGTTCAGGATCGCCTCGGGCACGACGCGGCGCGCGTACACCGTGCGCCGCATGATGGCGACGTCCTCGATCACGACGGCCATGCGATCGCCGAGTGAGATGGTGTCTCCCGAGCGGCTGCCGACGATGGAGAGCTCGTCTTCCGACAGCGCGTAGTGATCGGGGCCCATGCTCTCGAAGCGCACCAGCACCTCGACGAAGGGATCGTCCAACGCCACGAACGCGCCGCTGCCGACCACGGACGTCACGGTGCCCTCGGCCACGTCACCCACGCGGTCGCGCATCAGCAGCGTGCGATACAGGTCTACGACCTCGCGCTCGATCTCCATGGCGGCGCGCTCGCGCTCGCTGGCGAGCTGCGCGCTCTCCGCCAGCGTCTCCAGCGCCGCCGGCCAGTTCCGCGGCGAGCCGCCGTGCAGCAGGTGCTTCACCTCGCGGTGCACCAGGATGTCCGGATAGCGCCGGATGGGCGACGTGAAGTGCACGTAAGCGTCGGAGGCCAAGCCGAAATGACCGATGTTGTTCAGGTCGTAGGTGGCCTGCATCAGCGAGCGCAGCGCGAGCATCTCCAGCACGTTGCGGCGCGGGTGCTTCTGAATCTTGGCCAGCCAGCGTGAGACGCCGCCGTGATCGCGCAAGCTCTCGAGCTCCACGCTGACGCCGAGCTTCTGCGCGACGCGGCCGAGCCGCTCGAGCTTCTCCTCGTCCGGCGGCGCGTGAACGCGATAAACCGCCGGGCTCTTGCGACGGCCGAGCCACTGCGCGACGACCTCGTTCGCCAGCAGCATCAGCTCTTCGACCATCGAGTACGCGCGCTTGATGCCGGGATCTTGCGTGCGCCGCTTCACGTCGATGGGCCCGTGCGTCTTGGGATCGAGCACCAGCTTGGGCTCCGGCAAATCCAGCTCCAGCGCGCCGCGCTGCAAGCGGCCGCGGCGCAGCTTGCGCGCGAGCTCGTCCAGCACCTTGAGGTCCTTCTTCATGGCCTCGGCCTGGGCGCTCCTCGCCGGCTCCTCTGTGAAGCCCAGCGCGCGCGCCACGCCGCCGTAGGTGAGCATCGCGGCCGAGCGCATCACGCCCTCCACGATCTCGAAGTCTCTGATCGCCGCGTTGGCGTCGAGCTCGACGATCACGCACAGACACAGGCGATCGCGCTCCGGCAACAATGAGCAGAGATCCGCGGCCAGCGCCGTGGGCAACATCGGGATCGCGCGATCGGGCAGATAAATGGTGCAGCCGCGCGCGCGCGCTTCTTCGTCGAGCGCGCTGTTCTCCGCGACGTACTCGCTGACGTCGGCGATGGCCACGTAGGCGCGGTAGCCGTCGCCGTTGCGCTCCACCCAGATCGCGTCGTCGTGATCGCGCGCGTCTTCGGGGTCGATGGTGGGCAGCGGCACCGCGCGCAGATCACGGCGCCCGTCGGAGATCGAGCGCAGCGTGCGGGCAGAGAGCGCCTCGGCCTCACGTACGGCGGCCTCCGGGTGGCTCTCTTCGACGCCTTCGCGCAAGAGGATCTTCGCGACCTCCACGTTGGGGTCGCCGGGCGTACCGAGCACGCTGACGATCTCGCCCTCCGCGTTTTCGTCCGCGGACTCCGGAAAGCGCGTGATGCTGACGACCGCGGCTTCGCCGTCGCGGCCCAGCTTGGGCCCCGAAGTGACCACGATCGGGCCGCGGATGCGCGTGTCGTCTGGCTCGAGCCAGGTGCTCTTGCCGCGGCGCCGCAACAGCCCGGCGATGCGCGGGTTGCGGCGCTCCACCACGCGCACCACGCGCCCCTCCGCGCCGCGGCTGGAGCGGCCGATGATCTCGATTTCGACGCGATCACCGTGCAGCGCGGGGCCGAGCGCGTCGGGGGCGATGAACACGTCGTCGCTGCCGAGCGCGTTGACGAAGCCGAAGCCGCGCGGATTGACGCTGAGCTTACCCACCCAACCTTCGCGCGCGCGGCGCTCCTTGCGCGCCGAATAGCGGTGGCCACCGTGGCGACGGACCGCGCCCTGCGTCACCAGCTCCTCCAGCACGCGGCGCAGGTCACGGTCGGAGGCGAGGTCGAGGAAGTCGGCGAGCTCCAGCGTGGTGAGCGGCCGCCCCACCTGCTCCAAGCGGCGAACGATCTGCTCCCGCGCCGGCAATTTAGTTTTCATAGTCTAGGACCTCCCGCGTCTTCAGCGCGACGTTGGCTGAACGCCGTGAGCGGGATCTGGGCCTGTGAGGCGATCTCGCCGGTTCATGATCTGCGCCCGTATAGCCCTTTTGACGCGGCGAGGCCCGCGCTTTCGTTAGCAATGAGCCGCTTTGAGCGGCGCTGGGCCCGAGGCCTGGAAGGTGGCGGCGCGCCGACGTATACGAGGCTAGCCGTGTCGCGTCTCAACGCCTTCGTCGTGCTCCGCGCCGTGACGCTGGGCGCGCTCGCAGCGGCTGCGGCGCTCGCGGTCGACTACCGCTCGCTCGACTCGGCGTTCTGCGGCGCCGAGTCGGGTTGTGCGGAGTTGCGCCAGACGCAGCTCGCCCATTTGTGGGGCATCGGTGTCACGCTGCCGGAGCTCGGCGGGCTCGGGCTGTTGTTGCTGTTCGCGCTCTCGTTCACGCGCGCGCGGCTGCTCTGCGCGCTGCTCGCCGTCGTCGCCGGCATCGTGAGTGTCGTGCTGATGGCGCTGCAAGGCTTGCTCTGGCATCGCTTCTGCTGGCTGTGTGTGACCGTGGACGTCAGCGCGCTGCTGGCGGGCTTCGCGGGGTTGTATTGGCTGGCGTGGCCGTCGCCGCGCAGCGAGCCGCTGCTCGCTTCCTGGGCCTGGTGGTCGCTCGCGGCGCTGGTCATCGCCGCGCCGCTAGCGTGGCCGAGCTTGCGCCCGGCGCCAGACGTCCCTGCGGCTGTGCGCGCGCACTACCAGGCGAACAAGATCAACGTCGTCGAGTTCGCTGATTTCGAATGTCCGTTCTGCCGAGACTTGTATCCACGGCTCAAGGCCCTGCTCGCGCCATACGGCGACCGCGTGAACTTCGTGCGGCTCAACATGCCGCTCGACGCTCACCCGCACGCTCGTGACGCGGCGCTCGCCGCCCTGTGCGTGGAGCCCGAAAAGTCCGAGGCGCTGGCCGAGTTTTTGTTCACGACGGAAGATCTATCGCGCGCGTCCATTGGCCGCGCGGCCGCCGCTCTGGGCGTCGAGCGCGCGGCCTTCGATGCGTGTCGCGCGTCGGCGGCCACGCAGCAGCGGCTGCGGCGAGAGATGGATTCGATGAGTGAGACTGGGCTGCGCGCGCTGCCCACCACTTATGTAGGCGCCAAGCGCATCGTTGGTGCGCAAAGCAACGACATCTTCCGCGCGGCGCTGGAGAGCGCTGACGCGCACGACGATGAAGGCGGAGTCCCGAGCTGGCTCTATCTCGGCCTGAGCATCGCGCTCGGCGCGCTGCTCGTCGGCGCGGGGTATCGTCGCGCTGAGCGAGCGGCAACTTCAGAGACGCGTGCTAGACTCGCCCATGGAGAGTACAGACAGCCGCCGTAATCAAAACGAGGCGGAGCCTGCGGTGCCCCACGTGCCGTTCGAAGTCATTCGGGCGCTGCCGAAGACGGATTTGCACGTCCACCTGGATGGCTCGCTTCGCCTCGAAACCATTCTGGAAATCGCCAAGCGGGAGCACATCGCGCTGCCCGCCGACACGGTCGAGGGCCTGCGCGACGCGATCGGTTGTGGTCGTCACTTCGGATCGCTCGTCGAGTACTTGCGCGGCTTCGATATCACCCTGCGCGTAATGCAAACGGAAGAGGCGCTGGAGCGCATCGCGTTCGAGCTGGCCGAAGACGCGCACTTCGAAAACGTGCGCTACATGGAGGTGCGCTACGCGCCCATGTTGCACACGCGGCGCGGCCTGAAGCTGACGCGCGTCGTGGAGGCGGTGCTCGCCGGGCTACGCCGCGCGCGCGAGACCTATGGCATCAAAGCGAACGTCATCGTGTGCGGGATCCGCAACATCTCGCCGGAGTCTTCGTACGAGATGGCCGAGCTCGCGGTGGCGTACAAGGGACGCGGCGTGGTCGGCTTCGATCTGGCCGGCGCCGAGGCTGATTTCCCGGCCAAGCACCACCGCGCGGCGTTCCAGCTGGTGCGCGACAACAACATCAATTGCACCATCCACGCCGGCGAGGCGTACGGCCCCGAGTCGATCGCGCAGGCCATCCACGTCTGCGGCGCGCACCGCATCGGTCACGGCTGTCGCCTGCGCGAGAACGGTGATCTGTTGCACTACGTCGCCGATCACCGCATCCCGCTCGAGTGCTGCCCGTCGAGCAACGTGCAGACCGGCGCGGTGCGGGATCTGCGCAATCACCCGTTGAAGTTGTATTTCGATCTCGGGCTGCGCGTCACCATCAACACCGACAACCGCTTGATCACGGACACCACCGTCTCGAAGGAGCTCTACCTGGTGCACAGCGAGCTCAAGGTGCCGTTCGCGGACATCAAGGCCATGATCGTGGCCGGCTTCAAATCGAGCTTTCAGCCGTTCCACGAGAAGCAGGCGCAGCTGCGCAAGGTGGTGGCCGAGCTCTGTCGCTACGACGACGCCGGCAACCTGCGCGACGGCACCGTCAACAGCGAGCGCGCGTTCCGTCTGCGCGGCAGCGCCGACGTGATCGTCGCGGAAGCGGAGTAGCGGCGCCGCGCCGAGCTCAGCACGCTGTTGGTGCTACCTAGTGTCAGAACGCGATGCCGGCGCGGACGTCGCCGCTCATCGCCGCTTCCAGCGTGCTGATCGCCTGCTCCACTTCGTGCGAGCTGGCGCTCGGCAGCTTGATCTGGAAGCGCACGAACAGATCGCCGGTCTGCCCTTGCCGCTTGACGCCCTTGCCCTTCAGACGCGCCACCTGCCCGCTCTGCGCGTGACGTGGGACGGTCAGCGTCACCGGGCCGTCCGGCGTGGGCACGCGCACCTTGGCGCCGCGATACGCCTCGCCCACGGTGATCGGCAGATCGAGGTAGAGGTCGAGCCCGGAGCGCTCGAAGAACGGGTGGGGCTGGACTCGGATGGTGAGCAGCAAATCTCCCGGGGGAGCGCCGGGGCCTCCCGGTGCGCCTTGCCCGGCGACGCGGACCTTGTCGCCGTCGCCCGCGCCGGCCGGGATACGCACGGTGACCTCGTCGCCGCCGTCTTGAAGGCGCAGCTTGAGCTCTGCGCCGCGCAGCGCCGACGCAAAGTCCACCGCGACCTCACTCTGCAGATCGGCGCCGCGCTGCGGGCCACGGCGCACCCGCCCGCCGCCACCGCCGAACAGATCGCCGATTAAATCCGAGAACCCGCCGACGCCCGCCTGACCGATGAAGTCCTCGATGGACACGCCGCCGCCGCCCATGGGGCCGCGGCGACCAGCGCCAGCGCGGTAAGCGCGCGCGGCGTGCGGATTGAAGCCCTCGCGCAGGCCTTCTTCACCGAACTCGTCGTACAGCTTGCGTTGCTCCGGATTGCTCAGGACCTGGTGGGCGCGATTGACTGCTTTGAAGCGCGCCTCCGCCTTCTTGTCGCCGGGGTTCTTGTCCGGGTGCAGTTGCGCCGCGAGCTTGCGGTACGCCTTCTTGATTTCGTCCGCAGTTGCGCTGCGCGATACCCCGAGATCTTTGTAGAAATCCGCAGCCATCTGGCTCTCGAACGTAAGCAGGGTCGCGACGCCGATCAAGGTCTGTCGTCGGCGCTGCGCCCACGGCCGGCGAGCCCGCCCTTGGTTTTACTGGCGCCTGGCCCTTGCTCGCCGTGCCGGCGGCTTTCAGCGCGAGCCGAGCCCCGGCAAGGAGCGTTTGCCCTGCGCCACCTCGGCCAGCACCTCGACGAGCAGCGCGCGTTCGGCGCTTTGCACCCGCGCCGCGAGCGACTCGGGCGTGTCGCCGGGCAGCACCGGCACCGAGCGCTGCGCGATGACGGGCCCGGTGTCGTACTCCGCTTCGACCAGGTGCACGCTGCAACCCGACTCCCGCTCCCCGGCCGCGAGCACCGCCGCGTGCACCCGCATCCCATACATCCCCTCGCCGCCGAACTTGGGCAGCAGCGCGGGGTGCGTGTTGAGCAGACGGCCCTTGTAGGCGTCGAGCGTGTGCGGGCCGAGCTTCTTCATGTAGCCGGCGAGCAACAACACATCGACCTCGGCTTCGGCGAGGACGCGGCTGAGCTCGCGATCCAGCGCGTCCGGATCGGGGATGGTCTTGCCGGAGAGGTGACACGCGCGCACCCCGGCGGTCGCGGCGCGGCGCAGCGCGCCCGAGCCGGAGTTGTTCGAGACCACGACGCTGACGCGCGCCGGGATGGTGCCGGCGGCACAGGCGTCGAGCACGGCTTGCAGCGTGGTGCCTTCATGGGATGCGAGTACGCCGATGTTCATGGCCTGCCTCTCGTATCTCGGGGTCGTGCGCCGTCAAAGGGGGAGTGCGGTAGCCTGCGCGCCGCGCCAACGCGAGCCAGCTCAGCGTCGCTTCTTGCAGCGCACGACCATGGAATCGACGTAGCGATCCGCGGGCTGATCCGTGAAATCCGCCGTGAACAGGATCTCCTCGAAGCCGTTGTAGTGGAGCAGCGCCTCCACCTCGCGCGGGAAATACTGGCGGTGCGTGAGCGGGATCGTAAACGCGGTGCTGCCGGACTGCGGCGTGAAGTCCAGGCGCACGAGCAGCAGCTGCCGCAGCGGATCGTACTCGAAACGCTCAGCGTAGTTCACGAGCTCGCCCGTCTCTGGGTGCAGCAGCGGCGGCGCCGGGTAGATGCGCTCGGGATCGCGCGCCAGATCCGCGGGCTCCGGCACCGAGAAGTCGAACATGAAGTAGCCGTCGTCGCTCAGGTGCTCGCGGACGCGCGCGAGGAAGGCCTCCACGTCGCGGCGGTCGTACAGGTGCAGCAGCACGTTGAACGGGGCGAGCACCAGCGGAAAGCGGCGCTCGAGGCGCAGCTCGCGCATGTCGCCCTCGTGCAAGTGGACGCGCGCGCGCACCGCCGGAGGCTCGTTGCCGAGGCGCCGCGTGAAGTCCTGCAGCATGGGCTGCGCGAGATCGACGCCGTAGAGCTCCACGTTGGCGCGCGCGATGTGCAAGCCGATGCGGCCGTTGCCCACGCCGTACTCCAGCACGGGCCCGCGCGAGAGCCGCGCCTTCTGCACGTAGTAATCGACGTCGTGGCGCCGATCGCGATACGTGAGCGTGTAGTACGCGGGATCTTGGTAGTGCGCGCTGGCGCCCGCGTCGCCCGCGCGCCCGAGATCGAAGATGCTGAACGCGCGCGTCACCCTGCCGGCGCGTGGCGCGACGTCCTCGGCTTTCGGGGCCGGCGTCGTCGTGGCGGAGCGCGTCGGCTCTTCACGCACGGCCTTCTCGGGCTTCACGGCCTTCGCCGCGGGCCGCTCCGGCTTGGGCAGCGGAGCTCGCGGCTTGGACCGGTCGGCGCGACCGGCTCGTCGACGAGAGCGTGGTCGCGCCAAGTGCGGCTAGAAGCTCATGCGGCTGAGCTCGGTGATGTATTCGTTCACGACCTCCGTCGAGGGACGGTGGAAGCGAACGCGGCCGGCCGCGATCTCACGCAGCGCGTTGACGGCCGGCTTGTTCTTGGTGTTCACGAAGGAGGGCACGCCCTTCATGAGCTGCCGGCAGCGCGACGCCGCGAGGACGACCAGCGCAAAACGATTCTCTTCCTTCTCCAGACAATCTTCGACGGTGACGCGCGCCATATTGCGATTGGGCCTTCTTTTGAGGGGGCGGAACGCTACCGCTCGGCGAGGCGCTCCGCAAGCTACGAAAAATAGGCAATGATTCTATGTGGTTGAGCGCTCGGCGATGGGGCGCACCAGGGTCATGGCGGTGGCCTGGAAGCCGAGATCCACGTGCTCGACGAAGCCGAGCTTGCGGTAGAAGGGCTGCGCGTCGGCCGTGCCTAGACGCACGACGTGAGTGCCGCGCACGGCGGGGTGCTCGAGCAGCAGGGCGACCAGCCGCTGACCGAGTCCGCGGCGGCGCCAGTCGCGACGCACGGCGACGTCCATGACGATGGCCTGCTTGGCCCCGTCGCTGACGGCGCGCGCCGTCGCGATGAGCTCTCCATCGGCGTCGCGCGCGCCGATCCAGGCCGAGGACGCTAGCAGCGCGCGCCCGAGCCGCGCGTGGTCGTAGCGCAGGTTCCAATATTCGTCGCACAGCAAGGCGACGGCCGCGGCGACCGAGCGCTCGTCGAGCGCCGGCTCCAGCACGACGCCGTCGCCCGCGATGAAGCGCGCAGGCCGCGGCGAGTCGGGGTTGGCGTCGAACAGGTGTTGGATCGCGCGCGCGTCGCTCGCGGCGCCGCGCGCCCACAGCGCCTCGACGATCGCGAGCCGCTGCGCGTCGCTCTTGTGCTGAGCCGCGTTGTGCTTGCCCGTGACGTGCTCCAGGCGCAAGCCAAAGACGAGCACGCCGCGCAGCGGGCCGGCATAGAGCGGGTGGTCGGCGCTGATCGGCACGTAGCCGCCCTCGGGTTGGTATTTTTTCATCAGCGCGCTCAGCAGCCGCGCCTTCTGCGGGCCGTCGTCGATCTGCTCCAGCCGGCCGCGCGCTTGTACGCTCACGTAGTACGTCGTGGCGGGGCAGGCGCGTTCGGCGTCGCTGAAATAGCTGGGGATGCTGGCGATGACCGTGTCGGCGGCGGCGACCGCGCTGCGCCCCACGCACAGCGCCTTTTCGCCGGCCTTGGCGCCGTGGAACAACAGGTAGTCGTCCACGACGGCGGCGTTCAGCGCGCGCAGCAGCGGCTCGCCGTCGGCGCTGGTGGTGGCCAGGTGAATCACTGGGGCGCGTTCTAGAAAGGAAATCGCGGCTTCACGGCTCAGGCTCAGCTCAGGTCGGCGCATGTCCGGAGCATGGGCCGCAACTGGTCTGTCGACTGGAGCCATTTTTGATAAAATGGACAGACCAGATGACGCGCGCGAGAAGCTACAGCCCGGCGCTCGACGAGGGCTCGCAGCAGCCGCTGTTCGTGCAGATCGCGCGCGCCATCGCCGAGGACATCCGGCGCGGACGGCTGCCGGCACAGGCGCGGCTGCCCGGCTCGCGTGAGCTCGCCAAGCGCCTGGGCGCGCACCGCAACACCGTGCTGGCCGCCTACGCCGAGCTCGAGCAAGAGGGCTGGATACGCAGCGAGCGCGCGCGCGGCACCTTCGTCGCGCCGGTGCTGCCGGAGCTGCGCCCGCGCGGCTTCGGAAAGCGCCCGGCGACGCTGGCCAAGACGAGCCTGCCGCGAGCGCTGGAGCTGCCCGCGCTGGAGGTCGACGCGCGGCGCGAGCTGCCGCCGGGGGTGCTGCAGCTGCTCGGCGGCGCGCCCGATCGGCGCTTGATGCCGCGTGAGGCGCTGGCCCGCGCTTACCGCCGAGCGCTGCGCGTCGAGCCGCGCACGCTCGACTACGGCTCCTCGCGCGGTCATCCGCGGCTGGTGCTGGCCTTGCGCGAGCTGCTGGCCACGGTCCGCGGCGTGGTCGCCAGCGGCGAAGAGCTGGTGGTCACGCGCGGCAGCCAGATGGCGCTGCACCTCGCCGCGCGCGCGCTGTGCCGGCCAGGCGATCTCATCGCCGTGGAAGCGCTGGGCTATCCACCCGCGTGGCAGGCGCTCAGGCTGGGCGGCGCGGAGCTGCTCTCCGTGGGCATCGATCGCAGCGGCATCCGGGTGGACGAGCTCGAGCGCATCTTGCAGAGCAAGCGACTGCGCGCGGTGTACGTTACGCCGCATCATCAGTATCCGACCACGGTCACGATGAGCGCGGCGCGGCGGCTCGAGCTGCTCGCGCTCGCCGAGCGTCACGGCTTTCTGATCATCGAGGACGACTATGATCACGAGTTTCACTGGCAGGGCCGGCCGGTGTTGCCGTTGGCGAGCTTCGATCCCGCGCGCAGCGTGGTGTACGTCGGCACGCTGTCCAAGATTTTGGCGCCGGGGCTGCGCATCGGTTACCTGGTCGCCCGCGCCGAGATCGTGGAGCGCGTGCTGCGCTTGCGGGAGGTGATCGATCGTCAGGGCGATCACTGCGTGGAGCGGGCCGTGGCCGAGCTGCTCGAGGACGGCGAGCTCGATCGTCACGCGAAGCGCGTGCGGCGCGCCTATCTCGAGCGCCGCGAAGCGCTGGCGGAGAGCCTGCGCAGCGAGCTGGGTGACGCGCTCAGCTTCGAGGTGCCGCCGGGCGGCTTGGCGTTCTGGGCGCGCGCTCGCCTGGCGATGGGCGTCGAGCGCTTCGCGGAGCGCGCGCTGGCGCGCGGCGTCGCGCTGCAACAGGGCCGGCCCTTCGCCTTCGATGGCCGACCCCGTGAGTTTCTGCGCATCGGGTTCCCGGCGCACACACCGGCCGAGCTGCGCCGCGCGGTGCGCGTGCTCGCCAGCGTCCTCAAAGCCTGATTTGTTGGAACACCGCGATGGAGAAGGGGTGCACGCCGTAGCGGGCGCCCTCGGCGAACAGCACGCTGCGCTCGTGCTCGAAGTAGTTGCCGCGCTCTTCCGCCCAATCGGCGGTGTCGATCAGCCGCTGCCACGGCTCGTCCGCCGCCGCGGACGGCAGCGTGAACTCGACGTCCGCGGCGGACATGTTGATGCACAGATGAAAATCGACGTCGCCCACCGCGCTGCCGTCGATGCGCAGCGACACGCTGCGCTCGCTGCCGTCGAGATCGTGGTGCGCGTCGGGGCGCTTGAACAGGTACGTGACGTCGTCGCCCGCGTCGAGCTGGAAATCAGCGAATTTGTCCTGTCGCAGGCAGACGTGGCGCTTGCGGAGCGCGAGCAGCCGCGCGCAAAACAGGAACAAGCCGTTCTTGCCGCTGGGGTTGCGGTCCTCGCCGTAGTTGTCGTGATAGCGGCCGCTGCCGCCGGTCGCGCAGCGCGTGGGCGCGCGCGTCGCGATCATGTCGTAGTTCAGCCAGGTGGCGACGCTGTCGATCTTGTACGGGTTGTTGTTGCCGTTCAGCGTGTGCGCGAACTCGTCACCGCCGCGCAGCATGGGCACGCCGCGCGAGAAGAGCAGCACCGTGAGGAAGTTGCGCAGCCGCTGCCGGCGCAGCCGCTGGTCGCCGCCCGAGTCCCAAGAGTCGTTCTGATCGGTGCCGCCATCGGAGGGCCCGAAGGGCCAGGGCTGCAGGTTGTTTTTGTGGTTGTAGCTGACCAGATCGAGCAGCGAGAAGCCGTCGTGAGCGGTGATGAAGTTGACCGACTTGTGCGGACCGCCCTGATCGAAGAAGTTTTGGTAATCGCCGTTCACCACGTCCACGAACTCGAAGACCTTGCCCTCATCGCCCTTCAAGAAGCGGCGCACCGCGTCGCGGTAACGGCCGTTCCACTCCGCCCAGCCGTGCGGAAACTGGCCGACCTGGTAGCCGTCGCTGGCCGTGTCCCAGGCTTCCGCGATGACGATGAACTGCTCGTCTTCTGCCAGCGCCTCGATCGCGGAGAGCAGGCTCGCGCCGCCGCGAAAGCCCCAGCCCGCGCTGTCGCGGCCGAGCACGGTGGCGAGGTCGAAGCGAAAGCCGTCGATTCCCATCTCGCGCGCCCAATACTCGATCGAGTCCAAGATCAGCCGCTCGACGCAGGGCTTGGAGCAGTCGAGGTTGTTGCCGCAGCCGGTGGTCTCGAAATAGAAGCGGTTTCCCTCGCCGGAGAGCGCGTAGTACTGAGCGTTGTCGAGCCCGCGCAAAAACAGGATCTCCGCGCTCGACGGGTCGCCCTCCCACAAACCACCTTCGCCGCTGTGGTTGTAGACGACGTCGAGGATGACCGCGATGCCGGCCTCGTGGAAGGCGCGCACCATCTCCTTGAACTCGCGCGTCGGTCCGCCCAAGGATTGATCGTGCGCGTAGCGGCGATCGGGGGCGAAGTAGCCGTACGTCATGTAGCCCCAGTACGTGCCGTGTGGCGGCTCGGTGGGCGTGCGATCGATCTCCGGCTCGTCATCGGGACAGAGCGCGTTGGCCGCCTCATGGACCGGCAGCAGCTCCACCGCGTTGCAGCCGAGGGCTTTCAGATACGGCGCCGCGTACGCGGCTCCGCGGTAGGTGCCGCGCAGCTCTTTCGGCACGTCGATCACCTCCTCGAAGCCCTCGATGCCGCGCACGATGTGCGACAGCCGCTGCGAGGAGGGGTGGCGCGTGAGCCCGCGCAGGTGCGTCTCGTAGATGATCAGGTCCTTCTGCGCGAAGAGCGGCTTCTCACCGACGCGCGTGCTGTCGCGAACGACCACGCCCTTCGGCGCCCAGGGACCGGTGTCGAAGGTGCGGCGCACCACCGGCTCGATGCCGAAGCCGGTGTAGAGGCCTGGACCAGAGCCATACATGCCCGCGTGGTGCCCCCGGCTCTTCAGCTCCGGCGTCTCGCGATCGTGAGACAGCTCGCGCGCGTAGGGGTCGAACAGGAGCTTGTTCGGGTTGAAGCGGTTGCCGTCGGTGT
This sequence comes from uncultured Sorangium sp., assembly GCA_966250485.1. Lineage (GTDB taxonomy): Bacteria > Myxococcota_A > Polyangia > Polyangiales > Polyangiaceae > PMG-095. Next base: position 74,101 of record CBINHN010000023.1, read on the forward strand.
CGACGTCGGTGATGAAGCCGTGCACGTTGTTGCCGCGCCGCCACTCCGGGGAGAACGGCCAGTTTTGGCCCCAGCAGCGCAAGCCGTACAGCGTCCCCGCCGGTACGCCCGCGATGCGCGCCCTGAAGACGTCGTCCCGCCCGCGCGCCATCCAGTAGTCGAAGCGCGCGGGTGCGCCCATGGCCTCCGTGTAGATCTCGAGCAGCATGCGCTGGGCGTTGCGCGAATACACGGCGAAGGTAGTGAACTCACCGTGGTGCTGGACGCCGAGCGGAGTAACGAGGTCGGCCCAGCGCTGCTCCTGCACCGGAGAGAACTCGCCGCTCAGCGGGTGATCACTACCTATGGGGCTGGATGTGCTCGTCATTGTTTCGCGGGGAAGCGATGATCCTGTGACTTTGGGCCGACGCGGTCTAGCGCCGGATGTAAGCCGCGGCGGTGACGCCGGGCCGCTGGCTCCTCGGCGGCTTTTGCTCTGGGCCGGGAGCCCGGCCCCAGAGCTGAGAACGAAGTTGCCGCAGCGGTGAAGCTCGCATAGCCTAAACCATTCCTCGGGTTACGAGACGCTCATCTCGCTCGTGAAGGGAGCGGGGCAAAGTAGCTTGCGACGCGGATCGTGGACACGAGGCGCGCCTCGGCTCGGAGCTGCCATGAACAAGATAGGGATTATGCGAGGACGCTTGCGCGAGTTCGACCTCGCGCAGGTCCTGCAAGTGGTGGGCATCGGACGGCAATACACGGGGGTGGAGCTGCGCGATGAGAGCGCGGTGCTCGGCACGATCTTCGTGAAGGCCGGCAAGATCGTGCGCGTCGAGGCCAGCAACGCCGAGGGGCGTGAGGCGCTGTTCGAGCTCTTCGACAAGAGCGACGGCCAGTTCTTCGTGTTTCGCACGGAGACGCCGGAGGCGCTACCGGAGCCGATCGGCGCGCTCCAGAACCTGCTGTTCGAAGCCATGAGCCGCGCCAGCTCACGACTGCCCGAGACGGGGCCAGCCTACGGTGAAGGCGAGCTGCCGACGCGCTCGGGCGTCGCGCCACCGGCAGCGGGCAGCGCGCCGCGACCGGAGCGGGTAGAGGCAGCGGAGGCTGCGTCGTCGCCGCCTCCGCCGACGGTGACGCGCTCTGCGCCGCCGCCGAAGCCCGAGGTGCGGACGAGCTCGAGCTCCGGCGTCCGCGCCGTTGGCACGAAGGGCGGCGGCAAGAGCGGGCGCATCCTGGCCGTCGCCAGCCCCAAAGGCGGCTGCGGCAAGACGACCGTCGCGCTGAACGTGGCGCTCAGCCTGGCGCGTCAGGGCCGCACGGTGACGCTGGTAGACGCCGACATCAACGGCGACGTGTTGTCTTCGATCGACGCGCGCCAACGCGCGGAGCTCGGCGCGATGGATGTCTTGCTCGGCGTCGCCACGCTCGATCAGGCGCTTTTGCCGACGGTGTTGCCGGAGTTCAAGATCTTACCCGTCGCAGGTCGGCAGCTGCCGCGGCCGGAGCTGCTCGGCGCCGATCACACGGCGGGCTGGCGCGCCTTGCTGAACGAGATCAATCGCCGCTCGGAGCTCGTCATCGTCGATACACCCGCGGGGATGTTCGGCGTGACGCAGCAGGTCCTGGCGGCGAGCACGCACGTGATGGGCGTGCTGCAGGCGGAGGTCGTGGCCAACCGCTCGTTCTCGCGCTTCATGGAGGCCCTGCGCGGGTTGACGGACGACGTGCGCCCCGAGGTGCTCGGTATCGTGATCAACATGCTGCAGACCAAGCACGCGGCCTCGCTCGCCGTGTTCCAGAGCGCGTGCGCCGACCTGCCCGCGGAGTGGCTGTTCGACACGTCGATCCCGCGTCATCCCGCGTTCCTCGATTCGACGCTGCAAGGCGTTCCGCTGCGTCATTTGGATGAGCAGGCGCCGCCGCCAGTGGCGTGGCTGTTCGACAACCTCGCTGCGGAGATCGCTGATCGGCTGCGCCTGTCCACGGCCGAGCGCAAGCCCCGGCAGCTGCTGCTGTGAGCCGCGCGCGCGGCGCCGGCCTCAGCGCCGCAACCAGGCCAGGACCAGCACGATGACCAGCACCGCGATCGCCAGGAGCCAGGGCGCTCGCGCAGCTTTTTGCCGGCCCTTCTCGAGCTCGGCCGCGCGGCTCAGCGGTTTCGGTTTGTGCGCGGCTTGCTGGCTGCGCCCGGGGGCGCTCGGCGGCGACGCCGCTTCACTCTCCGCGCGCGACGCGCGGCCAGCAGCGCGCGGCCGTTCGTCCTTCGCGGCCGCGCGCTGAGCGCGCTGGCGCTGCTTCTTCTGCGCACGCTCGCGCGCTTCCGCCTCCGCCTTGCGACGCGCGAGCTGTTCTTCGAGCTCGCGCTGGCGCCGCGCTTCGCGCGCGCGCTTCTCATCCCGCTTGCGCTCGCTCTCCTGCTTCTTTGCGTGCGCGCGCTGGCGCCGCTCGAGCTCGCGCCGCTCCTTCTTGCTCAAGGTGCGATGTCCGGCGCCGAGCACGGCGGCGGCGCGAGCTGCCGCGCCGCGTCGCTGCGGCGCCGCGCCGGGCGCATCATCCCAACCCGCGTCGATCTCGGATACGTCGGGGTCGAAGCTGCGCCGAGCCGTGAACGAGGCCGCCTCCGGCGCGTCGTCCCAGCCGGCGTCCACGTCGGGGGCTATTTCCGTGCTGGATTTCATGCGCGGCTGGGCCAGAGCCTAGTCCAGCGCGCGGATTACGCCAATGCGAGCGTTCAGCACCTGCGCGGTAGAGGTAGGTGAGGAGCGTCGCGCGCGCCTTCAGAGCGGCAGCCCGACGCCGTACTAAGGCCGATGGCTCGCGTTGGTGAGCGCCGCACGAGCGACCCGAGTAGCCTGGCCGCGAGCGAGCAACCGAGCGTCACCGCGAGTGACGGCCGAGCCAGCGCGGTGAGCCGGCGCCCCGACGCCGCGCGCGCCTCCGAGCGCGCCGCGATGAACGGCCCAGTGCTGGACGCCGTTCGCGTGCTGTCCGATCGACCCTACGACAGCGGCCGACCGCGGCTGAGCTTCCCGACGTTGGATGTGGCGTCTGGCGCGCCGCCGCCGCAACCGCTGCCGCAAGCGGAGGTGAACCTGTTCGCCTTGCTCGGCGCGGCGCTGCCGAGCCGCGGCGAAGGAGCGGCGCGTTACCAGGCGCTGCCCGAGGGCGAGCTCGGCCGCGGCGGGATCGGGCGCGTCTTTTTGGCGCTGGATCGCGATTTGGGTCGCGAGGTCGCCATCAAAGAGCTGCTCTTGGGCTCCGCCGAGGACGGCGAGCGCCAGGTGCGGGTGCAGGCGCTGGCGCGCTTCCTACGCGAGGCGCGCATCACGGGGCAGCTCGAGCACCCGAACATCGTGCCCGTCTACGAGCTCGGTCACGGCCCGAACGGCGCTCCGTACTACGCGATGCGCGTGGTGCGCGGCCGCACGCTGGCGCGCGCGCTCGCGGAGGCCAGCGGGCTGCGGCGACGCCTGGCGCTGCTCGATCACTTCGTGGGCTTGTGCCAGGCCATCGCCTTCGCGCACAGCCGCGGCGTGGTTCATCGCGACATCAAGCCGGACAACGTCATGATCGGCGAGTTCGGCGAGACGGTGGTGCTCGACTGGGGCATGGCGAAGTGCCGCGAGCAGGAGGCAGCGCAGGGCGCCGACGTGCGCGCGCTGGAAGCGCTGGACCTGGAGCTCACGCTGGACGGCAGCCTGTGCGGAACCCCGACGCACATGAGCCCGGAGCAGGTGCGCGGCGCCAGCGCGGAGGTCGACGAGCGCTCGGACGTGTGGGCGTTGGGCGTCGTGCTCTACACGATTTTGTGCGGGCGCGTGCCGTTCACCGCCAACACGTTGCCGGAGCTGGTCAAGAAGATCGAGCACGGCCCGCTGCGGCCGCTCGCGGAGCTCGACCCCGAGATCCCCAAAGAGCTCTCGGCCGTCGCCGAGCGAGCGCTGCAGCGCGCGCCGAGCGAGCGCTACGCGACGGCGAAAGAGCTGCTCGCGGACGTCGTCGCGTTTCGCAGCGGCGCGCGCGTCCGCGCCTACGAGTACTCGTCGCTAGAGCTCGTGCGGCGCTTCATCGCGCGGCACCGCGCGGCCGTGGTGGCGTCGGCCATCGGCCTCGCGGTCGCGCTGGTGCTCGCCATCGGCGCGTACGTGCGCCTCGCCGCGGCTCGCGATCGCGCCATCGCCGCCGAGCGGCGCGCGACCGACAACGAGCAACGCGCGCTGCACAACGAGCACGACGCCAAGCGAGCGCTCAGCCTCGTGCTGGTGGACCGCGCAGAGCAGGCCCTGGCCGACGGCGATCGCGTCGCGGCCGAGATCTTGGCCGGCGAGGCGCTGCGGCTGATGGAGCGCGCGGACGCGCGCGGCGTCGCGATCGCCGCGGAGAGCCTGCCTCGTCCGACGCCGGGCGAGTCGCTGCGCGCGGTCGCGGGCTGCACACGCAGCGCGCTCGAGCCGGGCGCGCGCCGCGTCGCCTGCGCGCGCGGCAGGACGGTTACGATTCACGAGCTAGGCGCCGCTGCGCCCGCGCGTTCCGTCACGCTGCGCAGCGAGGCGACGGCGCTGGATTTTGCTCGGGGACACCTCGCCGTGGCCAGCGAGGATGGCGCCGTCGCCGTGTTCGACCTCGCGCTGCCGGGCGAAATGCAGCCCATCTTGCAGCGCCGCGCGAACCAAGTGAGCGCGCTTTCACTCTCAGCGCAGGCCGGGTTCGTCGCCGCGGGCGGAGCGCAGGGCGGCGTGGTGGTGTGGGAGCTCGGGCCGGGCGCGCGCAGCTTCCGGCTGCAGACGCGCCAGGGCGTGAGCCAGCTCGGCTTCACGCCCGACGAGCGCAGCTTGGCCGTGGGCGGGCAGCTCGGCGAGCTGAGCATCTGGGACTACGCCGGCAACATTAGCCGTGAGCTCCGCGGTCACAGCGGCACGCTGCGCGCGTTCGCCTTTACGCAGCAAGGCAAGCTGCTCGCCAGCGCGGGCAGCGATCGCAGCGTTCGCTTCTGGAACCTCACTGACGGGGGCCCGAGCTTCGCGCCGCTCGTCCACAACGACGCGCTGACGTCGCTGTGTTGGGTGCAAGACGGCCGCCTGCTCGCGTTCGGCAGCAAAGACAAGTCGATTCACCTCGTCGACCTCAGAGAGCCCGAGCAGCGGACGGAGCTGCGTTTTCACGACGACAGCGTGGACGGGCTCGCCGTGAGCGACGACGCCAGCGCGCTGCTGAGCCTCAGCCGCGACGCCGGCGCGCAGCGCTGGTCGCTCGCGGCGGTGAAGCGACCGGGCCGGCTGCTCGAGCGCGGCAACGTCTTGAGCTTCGCGTTCGTGCCGGGGCGCCCAGAGCTCGTGAGCGGCGGCGTCGCCGGCAGCGGAGTCGGCATCTGGAACTTCGAGACCGGCACGTCGGAGACGCGCCTGCCGGCGACCCTCGAGCAGGTTCGCGCGCTCGCCATTTCCGCCGACGGGCAGCGGCTCGCCTTCGCCGGCTCTGGGCGTCAGGTGTTTTTGTGGGACCTACCGCAGCGCGTTCCGCTGCGCGTGTTCGACGAGGCGCGCGGAGAGGTGCGCGCGGTCGCCTTTTCTCCGGACGCCAGCAGCTTGGCCTTCGCGGGCTTGGATCGCGTGCTCCACGTGGTGGACAGCAGCAGCTACGCGCCGCAGCTCGCGCGCGAGAACCCCTCGCCGATTCAGGCGCTGGCCTTCTCGGCCGGCTCGAAGCTGTGGTCCGGAGACCGCGATGGGCGCCTCGCGGCGTGGGACCTGCTCGAGAAGCGGCAGGTGCTCGCGCTGAAGGCGCATGGCGACTGGGTCCTGGGGTTGGCCGCCTCCGCGGATGGACGTCGCGTCGCCACGGCCGGCGCCGATCGGCGCGTCCGTGTCTGGGATGCCGTCGATGGTCACCTGCTGTTCGACCTTGCCGGTCACGAGGGCCGCGTGCTCAGCGTCGCGTTCTCGCGTGACGGCCGCCTGCTGGCGAGCGGCGCGGAGGACAAAAGTGTGCGCATCTGGGAGCTCGAGCACGGCCGCGAGCTCGCCACGCTGCGCGGCCACCGCGGCAGCGTGCGCGCCGTACATTTCGCGGAGCGCGGCGCGCTGCTCGGCTCCGCCAGCGACGACGGCAGCTTGCGCTTGTGGCAGCTCGCCGCGCTGAGCGAGCCCGGCGCCGCGCTTCGTCGCCGCGTCGAGCGCGAATTTCGCGTGCAGCTCGCGGGCACGCGGGTGACGCGCGCCGAGTAGCAGCGCCGCCCGGTTGCGTCCTGGACGCTCGCCGCGGGACATCTTGTGGAGCCCGCGGCGGCGTGCGAAAAGGATCGCGTCGATGCGGCGCACGTGGCTCGGGCTCGGGATAGGCTGCCTCGCGCTGACGTCGGGTTGCGCTCCACCCGCGCCCGCGCCGCGCGCCGCGAGCGCTCCCGCGGCGTCCCCCGCAGAGCTACCGCCGACGAAGCGAGACGGCACGCCGTACCTGTGGCGCGCTGTAGCGATACGCGGCGGCGGCTTCGTCACCGGCGTCGCGTTCAGCCCCGTGGAGCGCGACTTGGCCTACGCGCGCACCGACGTGGGCGGCGCCTATCGCTATGACGGCAAGACCCGTGAGTGGACGCCGCTCACGGATATGTTCGGCCGCGTCGAGACCAGCTTCACGAGCATCGAGAGCATCGCCCCCGATCCGCGCGATCCGAACAAGGTCTACGCCGCGGCGGGAAGCTACGTCGCGCGCTGGGCCCCGAACGGCGTGATCCTGCGCTCGAGCGACCGCGGCGCGACCTGGGCGCGCACGCAGATGCCCTTCCGCATGGGCGGCAACGAAGCCGGGCGCTCGATCGGCGAGCGGCTGGCGGTCGATCCGCGGCGTACCGACGTCCTGTTCTTCGCGTCACGCCAGCGCGGGCTCTGGCGCAGCAGCGACGCCGCCGTGACATGGACGCAGGTCGAGAGCTTCCCCATCCGTGAGAGCGACGACGACGTGGGCCTCGGCTTCGTGCTGTTCGATGCCAACAGCGGCGCTGACGGCGCGCCCACCCCCACGCTCTACGTTGGCGTCGCGAGCGGCTCGGGCGGCGTCTACGTCAGCCACGACGCGGGGCTCACGTGGCGCGCGCTGCCGCGGCAGCCGCAGAACCTGATCGCGCATCACGCCGCGCTCGACGCGGACGGGCTCTTGTATCTGAGCTACGCCAACGGCCCGGGGCCGCAGGGTCTGACGCGCGGCGCGGTGTACCGCTTCGACCCGAAATCCGGCTTGTTCAGCAACATCACGCCCGTCACGCCGACGGAGGACGACCCCTTTGGCTACGCGGGCCTCGCGCTCGACCCGCGGCACCCGGGCACGCTGCTGGTCACGACCATGGATCGCTGGGCGCGCGGCGATGAGATCTTCCGCAGCAGCGATCGCGGCCGCCACTGGACGCCCTTGCTGGCCAAGGCGCTGCGCAGCAGCGAGGATGCGGCGTATCTACGCTGGGGCAAAGAGCAGCTCGGGCCGCCGGGGTGGATGGGCGACATCGCGCTCGATCCCTTCGACTCGCGCCGCGCGCTGCTGGCGTCCGGTCGCGGCGTTTGGAGCAGCGACGACGTGACGGCGACGGAGCGCGGGCAGCGCTCGCGTTGGACGTTCAACGACCGAGGTCTCGAGCAGACGATCGCCACGCGCGTCGTGAGCCCGCCGCGCGGCGCGGCCTTGTTGAGCGGAGTCGGTGAGCTGTGCGGCTTCCGTCACGACGATCTGGAGCAACCGCCGCCGCGCGGGATGTTCGCGAACCCGGTTTGCCACACCACCACCGGCCTCGACTACGCGGCGCTCGAGCCCGAGCGTATCGCGCGGGTGGGCAATGTCTGGGGCGAAGGCAAGCACGGCGCGCTCTCCAGCGACGGCGGCAGCAACTGGGTGCCATTTCAGAGCGAGCCAGAGGGCAGCGAGGGCGGCGGCGTGATCGCTGTCTCAGCGGACGGCTCGACGCTGCTGTGGGTCGTCAAGCGCGGGCCGGCGGCGTACTCGAGCGATCAGGGCGCGAGCTGGCACACGGTCTCCGGCTTGCCGTTGCCGCAAAACTCGGCAGGCTTCGTGCCCGTGAACTTGCGCGCGGCGGCTGACCGCGTGGACTCTCGTAAGTTCTACGTCTTCGATTGCGCGGCGGGCACGCTGTACGTGAGCGACGACGGCGCGCGGCGCTTCTCGCTCGCGGTTCAGGGCTTACCGGTGCTCGCCGATTGGGAGCAGACCTCCGGCGCGATCGAGACCATGCCCGGCGTAGAGGGCGAAATCTGGCTCTCTACGGGCGAGCAGGTGTACCGCTCCATTGACGCGGGGCGCAGCTTCCAAGCGCTCGCGAGCGTGGAGGAGAGCTACGCGCTCGGCTTCGGACGCGCGGCGCCGGACCGCGCCAACCTGAGCGTGTTCTTGAGCGGCCGCGTGAAGGGCACGACGGGGTTCTTTCGCTCGGACGACCTCGGCGCGACGTGGGTGCGGCTCAACGATGACCAGCATCAGTTCGGCTTCGTCAGCGCGATCAGCGGTGATTTGAAGCGCTTCGGGCGCGTCTACATCGGCAGCGGCGGGCGCGGCATCCTGTACGGCGATCCGCGCTAGCCGCGCGCCGGCTCGCCACGACCGCGAGCGAAGCGCTGCGCGAGCTGGCGAGCTCAGCCGGAGCGTGTAAGTTTGCTCACGAAGCTCGAGCTCACGCGCATGATGGAGAGCGGATTTTGGACAGTCGGCACATTTCGGGGCGTCCCCGTTCGCCTGCATTGGTCCATCGCCGTGGGCGCCTACGTCTTCGGCGGGTTTCGCTTCATTCCGGCGTACTGGGCCGGCTTCGTGCTCCTGATTTTGCTGCACGAGATCGGTCACGCGCTGTTGGTGCAGCGCTACCACTTGGGCGTCAGTGAAATCGTGATCCACGGCGCGGGCGGCTATTGCCGCCACGAGCGCGCGGCGTCGTCCTGGCAAGACAGCGTGATCGCGTGGGGCGGCGTGCTGGCGCAGGCCGTCGTCTACGTCATCGCCGTGGTGGTCGGGCGCCTCGCCGCGCCGGTGACGTCGCCGGCCGCCTATCAGCTGCTGTACCTGTTCACGGCCACGAATATTTGGCTGATCTGCGTGAACCTTCTGCCCATCGAGCCGCTCGACGGCAAGCAGGCCTGGGCGCTCTTCCCGCAGCTGATCCGCCGCCTGCGCTCGGGCCGGCGCGGCGGCGGCAGCAAGGAGCAGGATCTCGAGGCCGCGCAGCGCGCGCACCGGGAAAACGAGCAGCTCGTCCGCGACCTGCTAGAGCGCAGCAAGAAGCGGCGCGACGACTGAGCGTCGCGCCACGCTAAGGCGCCTCAGTTCGCGAGCCGCACTCGGATGCTGGCCGAGAGCGAGTCGTCGGCCCTGCGCGCGAAGCGCAAGAACTCCGGGTAGTGATCGACTTGGACGCGCCCGGCGGGCAGCGCGATGTGACGGTCGACCAGCACCGCGCCGCCCTCTTCCCGATCGCGGACGCTCACTTCGTAGGCGCCGTCGGTGATCCGGCGCGGCGCCAGCTTGCTGAGCAGCTTGCTGCCGTTCGGGAAGTGCAAGCGCAGCAGGATTTGCTGCTCGGTCGAGTCCACGACCAGCAGCGGGGTCTGCCGCGCGGGTAAGGCCGCGAGCTGCCCGATGCGCGGAGCGAAGGGCGGGCTCACCAGCAGCACGTTGCCGGCCACCTGCGCGAAGGACGGCACGCGCGAGCGGCTGCGGATCACCAGCGGGCGATCCGGATCCTCTGCGTTCACGATGTCGTAGCTCTCGAGCCGCGCGCCGCGCAAGGCGTGGCCGAGCAGCCGCGTCTCGATCAAATCGCGGACCTGGTGCTTGGCCATCTCCGAGAGCCCGCCGCGCAGCGCGGTGGCGTACTTGCCCTCCAGCGTCTGCTCGAGATCGATCGTCGCCGCGCCGTCAGCCGTGATGTGCACGTCGCCGCTGAAGGTGATGCGATCCGCGACGCCGCTGTTCGGCACGGTGGCGGGCTCGGCGCCGCGCTCCGTCAACACGAACGCCGGCTGACCGCGCGCCTCCGCCGGCACGTAGCCGAAGGGCGCGTATTTGCTGCCGAGCGACAGCCAAATCGGGCCTTTGTCCGCGCGCGTGCGCAACAGCGGCAAGCTCAGCAGCGACGCGGCCGAGACGGGTCCCGCCGCGGGGAGCGTGAGCTTGCTCTGCACCACGGCGTACTCGGTGCGAATACCGATCGCGCGGCACAGCGCGATGTAGCCGCGCCACAGATTGCCGTTCTTGCCGACGATCACGCGGCGCCCGTCGTTCTCTTCACCCTCCTGGATGTTGCTGCCGATCCAGCGATAGATGCGCTTGGCGCGCTCGGTCGTGTCGGAGGCGGGCACCCCCGCCACGATGCGCTCGGCGATGCGCGTGATGCGCGGATCCACCGGCGTCATGTCGACCGTCGCGTCGGCCATGCTCTCCAGCGTGCGCTCCTGCGAGATACCCCAGCCGACCTGCACGCTGGGCAAGAACTCGACCACCGGCGCGCCGAACGGCTCGACCGGCGCTGCCGGGCTGCGATCGACGCGCCAGCGCCGCGCGATGATGGCGCCGTCTTCGTGCACCTCCGGCTCCGGGACGCCGTTGCGCGTCTCGATCTGCAGCGGCTTGCTCTTCGGCGAAATGACGAGGAACTCGCTGCGCGCGTAGGCGATGTTCTCTTCCCGGAAGAACCAGCGCGGGCCGAGGTAGTGCGCGCCGCCCTGCCCGTCTCCGGGCTGCGCCTCGATGCGCTCGGTCTCGATGTAGTCGCCGGCCTCCAGGTGCGGCATCGTGACCGTGGGCTTGCCCTCGACGAACTCCGGCTCGAGCACGCTGCCGTCGCGCTTGATCACGCGCAGGTGCAGCATGATGCCGGGCTGCAGCGGCTGCTCGGCCATGTCGCTGATGGCCTCCGCGCTCTGGATCTTGATGATCTCGTGCTCGAGCATGCGGCTCGAGCCGTCGGCGTGAACCCACACCGCGGCGTAGTCGAGGATGCGCGCGGCGGTGCCGGACAGCTCCTGCCCCGATTTCTCGAACTCGGCGATGATCTTCTTGGCGTCGTGGCGGTAGGGCTCCAGCTCGCTGACGCCCTCGACGAGATCCACGGCTTCTTCCAGCTTGGCCGACGGCGCGCCGTTCGTGATCGCGTCGAGCAGCGCGCGGACCAGCGCGTCGTGCTTGCCGCTGGCGTAGCCGGCGTCGGCCAGATCCAGCCGCGCGCGCTCGCTCTTGGGGTCTTGCTTGATGGCGGCCTCCAGCTTCTTCCAGGTGTCCGCTTGGTTGCCGGAGCGCACCATCACGTCGTAGATGCGCTCGGCGATGTCTTTTCGCTGCGGGTGGCGCTCGGCGATGCGCTTCAGCTCCGCGAGCGCGACCGCGTAGTCCTGGCGATCCAGCGCTCGCGTGAGGCGCACTTCACGATCGGGGTCGAGCTTCTGGATGCGCTCGACGAGCGCGTCGGCTTCGCGCGGCCGACCCTGGGCGTCGAGCACCTCGACCGCGGGCTCCAGCGCGCCGGGGTCGTTCGGGAAACGCTGGCTCAGCGCCAGCGCCGTCTCGCCGTACTCCACGCGCCAGCCGAGCTCCGAGTACAGGCGCGCCAGCTCGCTGAGCACCGCCGGAACATCCGGGAATTCGTCGACCAGCTTGCGCACCGCGCGCGCGGCCTCCGCTTTGCCCTGACGCTCGGCTTCGTTCAGGGCGAGCGTTAGGCGCGGGTGCCACAGCGAAGGATCGCGCGCCACCGCGCGCTCTTGCAGCTCGCGCGCCAGATCACGCCGCTGGCTGTCCGAGAAGATGGGATCCGCGTTGGTGAACAGCGCGGCCATGGCCAGCACCGGGCCGCTCGCGCGCTCGGGTCGGGCCAGCAACGGCTCGCTGAGCACGTTGGCGACGTCAGGCTGCGACTCCACGTTGGCCATCACCGCGGCCAGGTAGCGCGTCACGTCGTCGCCCGGATCTTTGTTGCTGCCACGGCTCAGGAAGCGATCCAGCACGTTGGCGTCGGCCAGCAGCGTGGGGCGCTCCAGGTGATAGTAGGTGCGCGGCGTGGCCGTCGTCTGCGCGGCGAGCGGACGCCCGTCGCGGTTGAGCAAACGGATCGACGTGCCGGGCTCGCCGATGCGCGCGACGAGGCGGTGCCAGCCGGCGGCGAGCTCCATCGCCACGCCGAAGCGCGGCCAGGAGCCCCATTCGCGCAGATCACGCTCGAGCACGCGAGCGTCATCGACCCACATGCCGTACGCGCCCTGCACCGCGATCAAGACGCTGGTGGGCTCCTTCAGCTCGAAGAACGTCTCGACGTAGTAGATGCCGGGCGCGGAGGCGTCTTTGCCGCTGATGTAGCAGCCGTCGCGCTCGACCTCCAAGACGCGGCCGGGCTCGCCCATGCCGGGCTCGGGCGCGAAGCTCACCGGCCATAGCCCGGGCCGCTCGGGCGGGAAGCTGCGCGCCGTGTCGCGCGGCGCGTTGCGGCCGAACGGCCCCGCGATGCGCGCGTTCTTGGCGCAGCCATGCCGGGCCGCGCCCTTCTCCACGCCGTCGCGCACGCCTTGCGACCAAGACTCTTCCTGCCACAAATCGGCGAGCTCCGCGCGGGCGCGCCAGCCGATGTGGCCGGGGTCGTCGAGCGCGGCTTCGATGAAGCCGCGCCAGCGCTGAAACAGCTGCGGATCGCTGTGTCGGTACAGGTCGAGCTGCTGCGCGGCGTACCAGGCGACGAGCTCCGAGTTCGGATCGTTCGCGACGCGCGCCTCGCGGATCGCGCGCAGATAGCGATCCGCGACGGTCTTCAGGTGGCCGTGCACGGCGTCGTCCAGACCGCGCGCGAGCTCGGCGTACATGCCGCCGCCGGGGCCCTCACCGAGCGCGCTGCGCGCGCGCCGCGCCTGCTCCGCGCTGCCGCCCGGCGAGAGCAGCTCGCTCAACAGCCAGCGCGCGAGCACGCGCGGATTCTTCGATTTTTGCGCCTGCTGGCGCGTCTGCTCCAGGCGCGCCTCGGGATCCGCGGGTCGTTGCGGCGCGCAAGCAGAGACGGCGGCGAAGCACAGCGCGATGAAGAGGCGCTTCATGGCCGGACCACCAGGCGCGGAGACAGCGCGCGATCCGCTTGTTCGCAGAAGCGCTTCCACGCCTCGTAATCCTTCGGTTTTACACGGCTGACTTTCACGGCCACGCGACTCTTCACTACTACGCTGCCCTTCTCGTTGCTGACTTCGACCGAATAGGATCCGAACGGGCTGTCACCCTGCTTGGACTCGGGCTGTGACACGACCTGCGCGCCAGGCGGCAGCTCGACGCTGACGACGTCCTCCGTGGTGGAGAAGCCGAGCGTCACCACGTCTTGCGTGCGGCTGGACAGCGACGCGAACGTCGGGGTCAGGCGCAGGTTGCTGGTCACCGACATCGACAGGTCGCTGCCCTCGTGGCGCGCGAACGTGGCCGCGCTGCCGTGCACTTGGATGCGCACCGGCACCGTCGCATCGTCCAGGTTCGTGGTGGTGATGCCGGCCGCGCCGGGCGCGATTTCGAAGCCGGGGAACTCCGAGCCGAGATCGCTGTTGATGCGGTCGCGCTGCGTGGACACGGCGTGGTAGCGGCGGCGCCACTCGGCGGAGACGAAGCCGCCCGTCGTGTACTCCAGGTCGAGCTTGGCCTCGCCGCTCGCCGCGAGCCGCGCGCGCACGCTGCGGCGCACGAAGTTCTTGTCCGGATCCGCCTCCGGCAAGCGCACGAGCTGCGCGTCCCCGGCGTTCACCAGCAGCCCGAGCGCGCCGAGATCCATGCGCGGCAGCTCGTAGATGCCGGTGTGCTCGGCGGTGCCGTCGAGGTACAGGTTCAGCGACGGCACGTAGGCGATGGCGTGATCGAAGGGCGCGAAGCTCGGCAGCTTCGAGCGGAAATCACCGCGCATTTGCGTGCGCAGGACGACGATGGTGGCGGGCACGCCCGCCTCGCGCAGGAGCGTCACCAGCGCCGTGGCCTTGTCTTTGCAGTCGCCCCAGCCGCGCGCCAGCGTCTGCACGCAGCGCCGCGGCTTGTAGCCGTAGATGCCGAACTCGAGCGCCACGTAGCGCGTGCTCTTCGTCACCCAGTCGTAGATGGCGGCGACCTTGTCCACCTCGCTGGTCTTGCCCTTCAGGACCTTTTGCAGCTGCGCGCGCGTCTCGTCATCGAGGTCGAACTGGTCCTTGACGAGGCCCCAATACCAGCGGCCGAGATCCTTCCAGCTGTGGTACGTCGAGACGTGGATGAAGGGCAGCACCTCGGAGGCCGGCGGCATCTGCGGCTCGGGCTGCACGCGCGGCACTTCCTTGGCGAAGAAGCGATGGATGGTGCTGGCGCCGCTGGTGCTCGTGCTCTGCTCCAGGCCCGCGACCTGCGCGTCGATGTAGATCTTGCGTGAGCTCGGCGTGATCAGCACGTACTCGACGTTCGATTTGTTGTCGGCGCCGCCCATGGTGTTGATGTCGCCGAAGTAGTCGTTGAAATCATTGCGCGGCGTGACGTCGTCGATGCGATAGCGCAGCTCGACCACGTCGCCGGCGTCGAGCCGCGGCAGCTCCACGAAGAAGCCGCGCGCGGACGTGTACATGGCGATGCTCGGATCATCCACCGGGCTCTCGCCCCACTCGACGGCCTCGTCGATCTTGCCGTTCTTGCGGTACACCTTGGCGCCGCGCAGCTGCACGACCTGGCGATCCGCCTCGTAGCCGAAGCCGTACTGGCGCGCTTGCGCCGCCGCCGCGTCGGTCAGCGGCTGGAACACCACCTGCCGGAATTGGCTGCTGAGCCCGTTCTGGAACACCGTGTTGACGGTCAAATCACGCAACGTGCGCCGATTCTCGCCGGCGGCGGGCGCGTGCCGCAGATACAGGAACTTGTCCGGCTTCCACGCGTACGCCTCGTCCGGGCGCGGCTTCTCGGGCTCGCGGTTCTCGACGTACTCGCGCACGTCCTTGGCTTGAGGGCGGATGCGCAGCACCTCACGCAAGAGGTTCAGCTGCTCACCTTTGTGACCGGTCTCACCCTGCAAATCGGCGAGCGCGCGCAGCGTGCCCACGTCCTCCGGCGCCAGCGCCAGCGCTTGGCGGTGCGAAGCGATGGCGCGCTCGGGCTGCCCCAGGCGCTGATAGGCGCGCGCCGCGACGCCGAGCGCCCAGGGATCGAACGGCTGCGTCGCCACCAGCCGCTCCGCCCAGTGCTGCGCGCCGGCCGAGTCCCGGCGCGACAGCGCCAGATCGATGCGCGCGTTGATGTAGCTGCTGTCGTCGAAGCGCAGGCCGTGATAGCGCGCCTCCACCTCGGCGGCTTCGGTGCTGCGACCCAAGGTGCGCAGCTGCGCCGCGTACAAGCCCAAGAGCCCTACCGAGCTCGGGCTCTGCTCCACGGCCGCCTCGATTTTCGCGAGCGCGGTGCGCGGCAAACCGGCCAAATTGTAGAGCTCGAGCCAGCCGCGCAGCGCGTCGACGTTCGTCGCATCCAGCTCCAGGACGCGCTCGAAATAGGGCAGGGCTTCGCGCAGATTGGGGCCGTGGCGGCGGTGCCAGCCGCGCGCCAGCAGCACGTCGCGCTGCGGCTTGCCGCTCGCGTCCGCGAGCTTCTCCGCCTTGGCGATCCATTCGCCGGCCTGGTTGCGATCCTCGGCCAGCTTGCCGGCGAGCAGCAGTCGCTCGATGGTCGGCTCTCGTTCGGCGGCGCGGCGCGCCAAATCGCGCGCGCGGTGCAGCGCCGGATCGTCGCCGTCTGTCTCCTCTAGGTAGCGCGCGTACGCGGCGATATCGGCCGCGCTGGCGTTGGCGCGCGCCGTGAGCCGCTCGAAGATCTGCACGGGACCGTCCCCTTCGAGCTTGCGGGGCTTCGGCTTGCTGCTCGCGAGCCGCGCGGCCGTCGCGGCGGCTGCTTCGGCGTTGCCGAGGTCGTTCGAAAAGCTCAGGCTCGTGTCGGGCTTACCGTCGGGGCCGGCCATGCGCACCGAGATGGTGGGCGCGCGCTCGTCCCCGCACGCCTTGACGACGAGCAAATTGGGGCCCGGCTCTAGCGTCAGCGGCACGGACAAACGTTCGAAATCGTGCCGCGAGTAGCTCTCGTGAGTCAGCACTTCCTGGCCGTTCCAGAACACGCGCAGCGCGCCGCCGCTGCCGAGCCAAGCGCTGATCTTGCGCGCGGCCTTGGCCTTCTCAGCGCTCACGAAGCTCGCGGCGAACGCGCAGATCTTGCTCTCCGGGCGGACCAGCGAGCCGAGATCGAAGAAGCCGTACGGAAATGCGTCGGGCACCGCGCGCCAGCGCACGGCGCGCTCTTTGCCCGTGTAGGCCTTCGTCGACGCGAGCGGCGTGGTCAGGTCGAGCTCGGGCCCGTGCGTGGCGGCGAGGCCGGTCTTCCCCTCGTTGTCGAAGGGACCCACCACCAGCCAATGATCGACGTAGCCGAGCGCGCGCAGCTGATCGCGCGCGGCGCGCAGATCGCCGCGGCGCAAGCGCGCGTAGGCTCGCAACGTCCCCGCATACGCGCGGGCGCTGGGCGTCAGGCGCGTCGATTCGGCCGCGACGAGCAGCGCCTGCTCCACGTGCATGGGATCGGCGCGGTCCCAGGTATCCCACACGCGGCGCAGCGCCGCGTACGCTTCCGGCCCTCGAGCGCGATCCAGCTCCGTGAGCGCGCGGCTGAGGTCGGGATTAAACTGAGCGGCGGCGAGGCCGCTGGTGGAGAGCAGAGCGAGCGTGAGCAGCGCAGCGACGGACGCGAACACATGCCGCAGACGTTGCCGGGCGCTTCGCGCGGTTGCTCTTGGACGAGGGCGCAGTGCTCGACCGCCGTCACTCCCGGCGAAAGCGCTGGCCCGCTGCTCTGAAACTGAGGATTCGGCGAATTTCTTCGATTGGTCCGCCGCGCGGTTGCCGTTCACCGTCATCGGGTAGCTTCGGGTGGCGTGAGGCGCAAGTGCGGCTCTCCTTGCGAGCGGATCTCGCCCGCCCGGGAACAGCCAGCGGGCCGAGAAAAAACCCACTATTCCCGACGTCGCGCTCGGTGCGAAACTGGGCCGCCTCTCTCGCGAAGGACGCAACGTGCGCTGGCGGGATGGGGCTTGCTGGCCAGCAAGCGGTCATATAGAAGTGTTGAACGTTACGAAGTATTTGAGGAACGGACTGCGCGTGTCGCTTAAGCTCGCAAGCCCCCAATCAGTGGGAGGCGCGGAGAGTCGGAGTCCGGGCTCTCTCGGAGGCTCGAATGGTTAACCCCCAGATGGTGATGTACGAAGAGGAGTTCAACCAGATCCAAGCGGTCGTGGATCGCCTGGTGAGGGAAGCGAACGCCAAGGTCGTCTTCATCGTCGATAAAAACGGCCAGCTCATCGCAGCGAGCGGTGAGGTCGAGAACATCGACACCACCTCGCTGGCGTCGCTCACCGCGGGCAACATCGCCGCGACCGGCGGCATCGCGAAGTTGCTGCGGGAGAACGAGTTCGCGACGCAGTTCCACGAAGGGGAACGCGCCAACATCCACATTCAGCTCGTCGGGAACCGCGTCATCCTCGTGGTGATCTTCGACTCGAAATCGAGCCTCGGGCTGGTGCGCTTGCGCGTGCGCAAGGCCAGCGACGAGCTCAACCGCATCTTCGAGGCGCTGCTCAGCAAGGTGCAGGAGCCCGGCAGCGACTCACCGTTCGCCGAGATCACGGACGAGGACATCGACAACCTGTTCAACGACTGAGGCGCCGGGCGATGAGCTTCATCAACTACATGGCCCGGGAGATCAACTGTAAGATCGTCTACTACGGCCCTGGCCTCTGCGGAAAAACGACGAACCTGCAGTACATCTACGAGCGCACGAACCCGGACGCGAAGGGCAAGATGATCAGCCTCGCGACCGAGACGGAGCGCACGCTGTTCTTCGACTTCTTGCCGCTCTCGCTCGGTGAGATCCGCGGCTTCAAGACGCGCTTTCACTTGTACACGGTGCCCGGCCAGGTCTTTTACGACGCCAGCCGCAAGCTGATCCTGAAGGGTGTGGACGGCGTGATCTTCGTCGCCGACTCGCAGATTGAACGCTTGGAAGCGAACCAGGAGAGCGTGGAGAACCTGCGCACCAACCTGGCCGAGCAGGGCTACTCGCTGGAGAAGCTCCCGTACGTCATCCAGTACAACAAGCGGGATTTGCCGAACGTGGTGCCCGTGGAAGAGCTGCGCCAGCTGCTCAACCCGATGAACGTGCCGGATTTCGAGGCCAACGCGCGCGCGGGCACCGGGGTGTTCGACACGCTGAAGGCCGTCAGCAAGCTGGTCTTGAACGAGCTCCGCCGCGGCGGCTGAACCCCGCGAGGCATGGCGACGCGCCGTTCGCGAGCCACGCGCGATGAAGACGCCGCCAGCGGCGGCCAGCGCCGGCGCGCGCCCGAGCGGCGCCCCGTCACGGCGGAGGCGTTGGCCGAGGTCGCGATCGCATACCTGAACCGCTACGCGGCGACGCGCGAGCAGCTCTCGCGCCGGCTCGAGGCTTGGGTGCTGCGCCGCGGAGAGCCGCCGGACGTCGGCGCGGCGCGGCCGCTCATCGCCGCGCTGCTCGCCCGCTATGAGAGCTCCGGCTTGCTCGACGACGCGCGCCTCGCCGCGCACGCGACGGAGCTGTTCCGAGCGCGCGGCGGCTCGAGCCGTAAAATCGCGGCGCGCCTCTCGAGCCGCGGCGTCCCTTCGAGCGTCATCCAAGACGTGCTCGCCGCAGAGCGACGCGAGACGCCGCAGCCCGATCTGGCCGCTGCACGCGCGCTCGTCGCCAAGCGCCGCCTGGGTGCGCTGCGACCGCTGGCGGAGCGCGCGCCGAACCGGCGCCGCGATCTCGCCGTGCTGGCGCGCGCGGGCTTCGATTTCGACACGGCCGTGCGCGCGCTGGGGCCCGGGCGCGATGACGGCGACGAGTTCTGAACGAGCCGTCCGCTTCAGCGCATCACGGTCACGCGCGCCGCGTGCGCCCGCGGCGGCGAAGCGCCGTGCCCAGCAACAGCGCGGCGAACAGCGCCGCGGCTGAGCTCCGCCGGTTGCGTCCGGTCGCCGCGTAGCTGCAGCCCGCTTCGGTCGCGTCGGGCGGCGCTGCAGCGCCTGCGCCGCCACCGCTCACGGCGCTGCTGCCGCCGCTCAGCGCGCTGCTGCCGCCGCTCAGCGCGCTGCTACCGCCGCTGCCCGGCGCCCCGCCGCTATTCAGCGCGCCGCCGCTCGCGTCGACGCTGCCGCCGGCTGCGGTCGCGCCGCCGCTGCTCAGCGCGCCGCCAGTGTTCGCTGCGCCGCTCGCGCCGCCAATGACGATCACGCTGCCGCCCGCGCTCATCATTGCGCCGCCGTTGCTGCCCGCTGAGCCGCTGCCGCTCTGTGCGCCGGTGCCGCCGTTCTGCGCGCCGCTGCTGCCCGCTGAGCCGCCGCCGCTCTGCCCGCCGTTGCCGCCGCCGCTCATTGGGTCGCCTTTGATCGAGATGTCCGCGCAGTGGTAGTAAAAGCACGGCTTCGGGTGCTCAGACATGAACTCGATGACCTGCAACGTGCACTTGTCGCACGTGACGTCGCTCGGGAGCGTCACCTGAAAGGATTGCGGTCCCTCGAACGCGGAGGTGTGCTGCAGCATGCCATCCGCCAGCACGGGGAAGGCGGGATTTTTTTGGATCTCAGCGCTGCCGCAGGTGTTGTCCGGCGTCACGACGGGCTCCTTCGGCAGCTCGGCGCGATCGCTCAGCGCCAGCGCGACGCGGTAGTGCCCCGGATGCGTGACGGTCTCTTTGATCGTGATGGTGATCGTCTCACCGGGCTTGAACGCGGTGACTACGCCCGTCGGCATCGAGCCGCCGCAGGGTCCGTTCTTCTGCGGATCTCCCTGGTCATCTTGTTGCGACCAGGCCGGCGGCGCATCGAGATGAAAATGCGCGTGCGCCGGCGCTGCGCCGAACAAGCCGAAGCCGAGCGTGAGAAGAGCGATTGCCGAGCGCTGCATTGCGATGCCCATCGAGACCTTCACCTGGCGAACGCAGCAGCGTTCGCGTCGCAGTAACATAGCGAGCACGCGCGCTGCGAGCCACAGAGAGCGCTTCTTGCGTCCCTGCGGCATTCTTTGCGTTGCGCCGGAACCTCGCGACGTCACCGGCATTGGACGTGTTTGTCAGCGTCTTCGCTGCTCTTATCGATAGCAGCCCGCGGCGTCGCTGTTGCAACAGCGAGATGCGACAATCAAGAGCGACAGCGGCGCGCTCGGCGCTGTCGCGGACGGTCCCGTTGCGCCCGAACGCACGAGGCAGTAACGTCGGGCCAGTGTGGTGGTGCTGAAGTGGGGTTCGTGTGACGTTTAGAATCCGAGAAGAGCAGAGCGGTGCGCTCCGCTGCGCCCAAGTTGCGCGCGATCTCTCGGCGTTGCTCGAGAGCAGGGGTTACAGCGCTCGCTTCGACCAGCGTACGCGCGTGCTCTCCGCGCAGGACGCGGCGGGTCATGTCTCTCGTTATCAACTGACCGCCGCCGGCAAGCTCGAGGCGTACGTCAGCGCGGCCGGGCGCCTGTCGCGCTTCCAGCTGGACGATCACGGCCGCGTTACCGACCTGGTCGAGCCCTCGGGTCGCCGCACGCACGTGGAGTACGACGCCGAGGGCGCCCCAGCGCTCTTCGTGCGCGACGAGCGCGTCCTGGCCCGCTTCACGTGGAATCAAGATCGCAGCGAGAACCACGCCGAGTTCTGGGATGGAACCCACGCCCGCGCCGTGTACTCCAAGACGGGGCGACCGCTCGAGTTCACGAATCGGCTCAATCACAGCGACTCCTTTGCGTACGATGCGTCGGGGCGTTTGACCGCGCTGCTCGACGGCGCGCGTCAGAGCACACGCTTCGAGTACGACGAGCAGAGCCAGCCGCAGAGCACCCATTACTCGGACGGTCGCGTCGAGCGCGCGCGGCACACCACGTCCGACACCGTTCAGCTCGAGCTCGACTCGCGACCCGTGTTCGAGAAGCAGCTCGACGCGGCAGGCCGCCCGCTCGCGGTTCGCTACGCGGACGGCGCCGAGTACTCCTTCACCTATGACGACGCCGGGCGGCTCCTCAGCGCCACCGGCCCGGACGCTGCGAGCGCGTACGTCTACGCGGCGGACGGCAAGCTCAGCAGCGAAACCAGCGGCGAGCAGCGCTTCCAGTTCGAGTACGACGCGCTCGGCCTGCTCGCCGCGCAGATTTACCCGGACGGCAGCCGCGCGGAGTTCAGCTACGATCCCGACCGACGCCTGGCGCAGGTGCGTTGGGGCGAGCTCAGCATCGCCATCAGCTACGACGCCCAGGATCGGCGCCGCACGCTCACGACGCCCAGCTTGCGCAGCGACTTCGAGCTGCACAAAAGCGGGCGGATCAGCCGCGCTTGCGTGGTCAATCGTCGCACGAACGAGCCGCGCTTCGAGACTCAGTACCGCTACGACGAGCAGAACCGACTCGTGTCGCAGACCGACAGTGAGCTCGGCGCGCGGCGCTACAGCTACGACGCGGAGTCGCAGCTGCTTGGCGTCTCCACGCGCGCCGAGCACTGGCGTGAGACCTTCAGCTACGACGCCGCCGGCAACCGCACGCAGGCCAGCGGGCGCGCGCTGCAGGTGCTGCCCGGCAATCGCATCGCGGCGCAGGGGAGCTGGATTTGTCGCTACGACGAGCGCGGCAACCTGATCGAGTTCAGCGGCGACGGGCTGCGCTACGAGCTGAGCTACGACCTCAAGAATCAGCTCGTCGAAGCGCGCGGGCCGGCGGGCGTCACCACCTTCAAATATGACGCGCTGGGTCGCCGCATCGAGAAGCGCTCCGCCGAGCGCACCACCCGCTTCGTCTGGTCCGGTGAGCTGCTCACGCGCGAGATCATCACCACCCAAGAGGGTGAGACGATCCGCGACTACCTGTACCGCCCCGGCAGCTATGAGCCGCTCGCGCTGCGCGTCGACGGGCGCTACTACTACTATCACAACGATCACCAGGGCACGCCGCAGCGCTTGACCGACGAGCGCGGAGAGCTGGTCTGGTCCGCGGACTACCTCGCGTTCGGCTACGCGCGCGTCACCGTCGCGCAGGTCGAGAACCCATTGCGCTTCTTGGGCCAGTACGCCGACGAAGAGACCGGGCTCCACTACAACCGCTTTCGCTATTACAGCCCGGCGCTCGGGCGCTACGTCAGCGTCGATCCCGTGAGCCTGCTCGGCGGGCACAACCTCTACGTATTCGCCAAGAACGACCCGCTCAATCAGTCCGACCCGCTCGGCTTGTTTTCTTGGGGCGCCGTGGCTGCGGCAGCGGGCGCGATGGTCGCCGCGGCGGCCGTCGTGGTGCTCGCGCCTGCGGCCGTGCCCATCATGCTGGCGGTCGTGGGCGGTGCAGCGCTGGGCGTCGCGCTCGGCGTCGGCATCGCGGAAGCGACGAGCATCGAGCATTTCTGTTTACCGTGCTTCATGAAGGGCGCGGCCGACGCGTTTCCCACGGCGTTCGGCCTGGGCTTCGGCATCGCGGCCATCGCCGCGGTGTGTCCACCGCTCGGGGCCGTGTTGGCCGTCGGCGCTGCCGCATACGGCACCTACGCCATCCTCGATGAGTACTTCGGCTGGTCGAGCGGGAAGCCGTTCGATCAAATGACGGACGACGAGAAGAGCCAAGCGCTGGGTGGCTTGGTCGGTGGCACCGCGGGCGGCGTCTTGGGCGGACTCGCGGGCGGCGCCTTCGGCAAAGGCTTGGCGGAGGGACTCGCCGAGCCGAAGGGTCCGCCGCCCGAAGTAGAAATGACGCGCGGTCCGCCGCCGGAGGCCGGAAAACAGCCGCCCGAGGCCATTCATCGCGAGAACATCGGCAAGAACCTGCCGCCCGACGAGGCCGCGCGCGCCATGGACGAGCGCACGCGCGCGCTCGCCGAGAGGGACGCCGCGGAGACGCGCGCGGCTCAGGAAGCGCGCCAGGCGCGCGACGCCGAGCGCGTCGCCGACAAAGCCGCGCTCGATGAGGCGCGCAGCGACGCGCTCGAGAAAGGCAAGCGCGTGGGTCGACTCAAGCAAGATCCCAACGCCACGCCCGAACAAATCGAGCAAGCCAAGCGCGACGCGCAAGAGGCACGCGCCAATCAAAAGGCCCTGGAAGACGACTACAAACTTCGGGAGCAGGCGCGCAAGGAAGCGGAGCGCCTCGACGCCAGCCAGAACCACAACGGCAAAGTCTATGAGCCGGCGTACGATCCCGAGACCGGAGAAATGGTCGTGGCCAATCAAGGCGACGTACCCGCCGGCGAGAGCATCCTCCGGCCTGCGGAGAGCCTCTCGGAGGCGACGCGGCCGGGACACTGTGCCATGCCGCGCGCGGCGGGTATCCTGGCGGACGACGCTGCGGCGGCGGGTAACCCGCGGCCCAATATTCAGACCACGGACGGCGGATACACAGTCAGAAACGGCGAGGTTCACCCCATCGACGCTTGTGCCAACTGCCAAGCCATCCGCTCCGTGCCGGAGAACCAAATCGAGACCGTATCGCCGGAACCGCCCCCGCCACGGCCCGTGATGCCGATGCCGGGCTCGGACGAGCAGGACTCAGACCAGCAGTACTAGAAATGAACCGATCATGAACCCGCCGCCGACCACGGACTTTTCGCGCTACGAGCCAGCGTATCCCGAGCTCTTCGCGCTGCTGCGCAAGGCCGGTTGGCATCCGCGGCGCTTCGTGGATTTTCCCCGCGTGGATCTCGACGCCAACGGTGAGCCCTACGGATTCCTCGTGTTGGAAGCTTATCCGGAGGCGTTCCTGCACTCGTTTTATGGGCTGGAGGTAGCTGCGCAGCAGAGCTTTGGAGAGGTGCGCATTTCCATCGGCTTCGGCGAGCGTTGGGAGCGGATGCGCTACGAAGAATACGGCATCAACATCGATGCGCTCGCCGGCTATGCGTTCCCGTATCCGGCGTTCGGTTGGGAGACCATGATGGGCTTCGTCACCTCCGACGGCCGCGCGCTCGCCGTCGACGACACCTATCAGGTGTTCGCGCGCGCCAACGATCCGTTCCAGCTCATGGACGAAGCGCTTTTTCGTCGGCGAGCGCCGGGGTTCGAGCATGGTTACCTCGAGCGGCAGCACATCCCGCTCGACTACTGGCGCCTCGTCTGGGACCGACCGCTCGAGTACCACTTGCCGAAGTACCGCGCCTACGCGGTGACCGAGGGCGGCAGCACCGAGTACGTCCTCGAGTGCATCGAGCACCCCCAGCTCTTCGCGGTACGCGTGCCAGAAATCCGCGAAATGAATGGTGATTTGCTGGTGAGCTACCGGCGCAACGATCCGCAGATGAGCCCGTCACTGGCGATGAACTTGATCGTCGTCAAGCTGCTCGACCAGTTCTTCGAAGGCGCCTATCGCGAACGCGTTCGCCGCATTCATCTCAAAGACATCGACACCGGCAAGACAGCCGTCCTCGGCTGGCCGAGCGCGCCCGCGAGCTGAGCGACGCTCACGGCAGCCGAGCATCCCTGCGTTGCTCCTATGCGCGGCGCAGAGGAGCTCCAGACTTTCGGGCGTCGCTGGGCCGCCGAGCGCGTAGCGCTCGCGGACACAGAATGTCCATAACACGCGTAGTAGTGCGGCCGGTGTTGCGGCTCAGGCCACGGTGCCGTGTGTGGTGTGGCGCCATGCAGGGCGTGCCGCGCTCGGCGGCGGCGCCTTCGCCGAAGTCCCTACCCCACCTTCGCGAAGGGGCTCAGCAGTAGCCAGCTCGGGAAGGCGCGCTTCAAGGCGGGCGGTCCCATGAGCGCGACGTCGCCGGCGCGCAGCGCTGCTTCTAGGCTGCGCTTGCCCCTCCAGATTTCGGTCAGGGTGCGGACGTCGGTTTCGAGCTCTAGGTCGATCGCGAAGCCGGGGTTGGTCAGGCACACGTCGGCGATTTGTCGCTCGAGGTGTAGCCAGAAGCGCTTCTGGCCGCGCTTGGCGTCGGCGAAGCGGAATAGGACGACGGTGCGCTGCTTGGGAATCGCGCTCCAGTTCAGGCGCCGCTGCATGTCCCACATGAGCAACGAGGGATCGAGTTGCTCGTCCGTGATTTCGCGGTGCGCGTAGGCTTTGCCCCACGCGCCGATGCTCTCTACGACTGGAAACAGCGCTTCGCCGGCGTCGGTGAGGCGGTATTCGGGACCCGCGGCGCCTTCCAGGCGCAGGACGACCCCACAATCCTGCAGGGTGCGCAGCCGCTGCGCGAGCAACGTGCGACTCATGAGCGGTACGCCGCGCTGTAGCTCGGAGAAGCGCGTGCTGCCGAGCAGCAGCTCGCGAACGACGAGCAACGTCCAGCGCTCGGCCAGGATCTCCAACGCCTGCGCGATCGGGCAGAACTGACCGTAGGTCTTCATGAACGAAAGGTGCTCCATTCTCAGGCGCACAGCTGGTCCATTTTCCGTACTAGAGCGCCGGCGCGGCGTTGGTCATCCTCTGTGCGAAAGGAAGGGACCATGGCCGATGATTGGAAACAGATCGCGGAGAGACTCGGAAAGAGCTGCGCACAGCGCGCGGCCCAGTACGACCGAGCGGACGGCTTCGTCGCGGAGAACTACGCGGAACTCAAGGCTAACAGAGTGTTCTCGCTATTGGTTCCGAGTGAGCTCGGCGGCGGCGGAGGGACGTTCACGCAGCTCTGTGAGTTTCTTCACGAGCTCGGGCGGCACTGCGCGTCTACGGCGCTCGCTTTGGCTATGCATCAGCACCTGGTAGCCGCGACGGTGTTCCGGCACTTGCGCGGACAGCCGGGCGCGAAGCTGTTGGAGCGCATCGCGAAGGAACAGCTCGTGCTCGTCAGCACCGGCGCTACCGACTGGGTCGACTCGAACGGTCAGGCCAAGCGCGTTCCAGGCGGATACAGAGTGAGCGCTCGCAAGGTGTTCGGCAGCGGCTGCCCCGTCGCCGATCTCTTGCTCACGACGTTCGCCGCGGATGACGAGCCCGAAGGCCCCAGCGTGATTCATTGCCCGGTCTCGCTGAAGGGGGAGGGCGTGCAGCGCCTCACGGACTGGCAGACGCTGGGCATGCGCGGGACCGGCTCGCACACCATAACGCTCGAAGACGTGTTCGTGCCCGATGAAGCGGTCGCGTTGAAGCGTCCCAAAGGCAAGTGGCATCCAGCGTGGGACGTGACGCTCGGTGTCGCGCCGCCCATCTACATGGCGGCGTACGCCGGCTTGGCCAGCGCCGCAGCGGAGCAAGCGTTGGCCTACGCGCGCGCGAGTCAGAAGGTGTGTACGAGCCGCGTGCTCGCCGCGGGCCGCCTGCAGAACGCTAACACTGAGGTGCAGCTGCTGTGGCGCGACATGGTGCGGCTCGGCGCCGAGCTCGCGTTCACTCCCTCGCTCGAAAACAGCAGCGCGCAGCTCGTGCGCAAGACGCTCATGACGCGGGCGGTCGAAGCCACCATGGAAGCGGCCATGGCCGTGGTCGGCGGGGCCGGCTTCTATCGCGCGCTCCCCTTCGAGCGGATGTGGCGCGACGCGCAGGCGGCCCACTATCACCCGCTGCCGGAAGATCGCCAGCTGCTCTTCAGCGGGCGCGTGGCGCTCGGCCTCGACGGCGCTTGGCAGGATTGAGCTTTAGCGCCGGTCCTATAATCTCTCCCGTCGCCCGCCCGCAGATGCACTTCGCATCCCTGCGTTGCTCCTCCTCGGCGTGCTTCAGCACGCCTTCGTCGTCGCGCCTTGGTCTGCTCGCGCCTCTTTGGCGGGCTCGGTCCGA
>CBINHN010000024.1:0-91161 GCA_966250485.1 uncultured Sorangium sp.
AACGCCTGCTCAAGTCCGGCCGGAACGAGCGCTCAGGTTGAGCGGAATGCGCACCTGCTGGGAACGGAATGCCCAATTCGGGTCGCGCATGCGATCACGCTGGGCCTTGATCTGCGCGTGCATCTTCGCGAGATCCGCCTGGACGGACTCACGGATATCCGCCGTCTGATAGTGAGAGCGAATCGGCGGAGCCTTCGGTGGAAGGCCTGCGTCTCGGCGCTCTGCGGCACGTTCGCGCAGCCAGCGGCGACGAGCCGAGCGGTTCACGCTACCTCCGGGATCTTCTTTGCCATCGCGAGGGTGGCGGCCTTGCACTTGTCCTGATACCGCGGGGAGATTGCGTTCTGATTCGCCTCCCAGAGGCGCCACGTCACCAGGCTCACGCCAGCGAGCACGGCTGCTTGGATCTGCGTGTAGCCCGCACGAAGGCGGATTCGTTTGGTGCGATCGTCCATGAGAGACACCTCTCGCGCTGTCGATATCGATGGCAGCCAAGATGGCCGCTAACTATCGACAACGTGGTGCTACTCTGCATCCCCGATCGTAGGTTTGGCAAACTGCACCTTGCGCGGTGACAGTTTGCAAACTGTCACTTCGAACGGGACACTATCGACGCTTGCGAGCCGAATTAGACTGCGTGCGAGTGCCGCCGTCGCGGAGCGCGAGGTCGTAGATTTTGTTGCGCATGTCCGGCAACTTGGCTGCACGCCGTAGCTTGTGAAGGGCGCCCCGAGTACTCAGGTTGCCCTTGCCGCCCTTTGCACGAGTATTGACCGCAGTGCTCTTGACCGCACTCAACACGCGATCGACTTCTTGTGCGGTGAGCTTACGGAACTCAGGCTCGACAGCTCCGAGGAGGAACGTCACGAATTCCCGAGGCACAGCGCCCGCAACGGCGGATTCGACGATCTGCAGCTCACGCCGGAGGCGATCCGATGAATTCGCGACACCGACGTGTTCCGCCCAGAACTGGCAGGCTTGGTTCAACGCGGTTCGGTCATTACTCCAAAGCGCTTCCAGCAGCCCGCGTACGAGTCCTCGAAGCTTGGCTAGTGCCTCATCGCTTGCCCCGGACAAGCCATGCTTGAACCGAGCTCGGACCTCGCTGAAGGAAGGGCTGACGGTCGAACTTCCCGTGGTTGGAACTGCAATCCCACCATCATCGTCGGAGAATAGCCACTCTGCGAGAACGGCTTCCCACGTGCCAAATTGAGTTTTCGACACTTGGTCGCGCACCCATCGCTCGCGCGCAATTGCATCCTGCCAGCCTTCCAGGAAGCCGGCGTCCCATGTCTTGCGTGCACGTCGTCTCACTCGGGCTCTTCGGGTCTCGGGTGCTGTGCGTGTTTCCTCGCGCCGGGCGCTGCGCAAGCCGCGGAGTGCTTTGGTGTCAGACGTCATCCGATTTTCCTCAATGAAGCGCGATCGCACCGCTCGACCGTATCGATGATCTGCTCCATCTGCGCCTTGATCTGCATCGCTGTTTCCAGATCGCGAGCCTCGCGGGGGATTCCGCGCAGCACGTCGACGTAGTGCTTCTCGGCGACCTGCACTGAGTGACCGAGCTGCTTCGCGGACCGGTACGCGCTCGCGGCCCCAAACACGCCCGGAGCGTTAGTCAGGAAGCATCCACAAGTGCGTCGAAAGGCCTGCCAGGTGCTGCCGGCGGGCGCACCGTACTCCTTCACGACGCGTTTCAGCGCCGCGTTCGCTTCACCCTCGGTCACGGCGAAGACGCGGCCGAGGCCGCCGCTCTTGAGCTTCATCGTTGCGAGTAACTTGCGGAGGGCAGGGGACACCTCGAGCCCGATAACGCCGGTCCGCTTCGTCGTGCTACCGGCGTGGGGTACGATCTCGCCAACGGCGTTGCCGTGCTCATCGAGCGCATCGAGGTCGACGTCGCTCCACTCGAGCGCGAGCAGATGGCCGAAGCGCATGCCGGTCAGGACGGCCGCCGCGATCACGGGCGCGATGGCGACGTACCGCGGAGTGGTCCCGACGGGACGCCCTCCGGCGAGCTCCGCCCGCGTCGCCGCGAATGTGTCCGCGTCATGGCGAAGCGCGGCCGCGAGCAGCTGTTGGAGCTCGTGCGGCTTTCGATAGTCGATGCGCTTCGGAGGCGCTTTCAGCTTCTGCAGGCCGTCGCGCAGCTCGTCCGAGCTGAGGCGCGGCAGCAGCCCGAGGCGGCGCACGTACGTCAGCACCGTGCCGATGGAGCGCAGCTCACGGTTCACCGTGTTTGGCGAGCGCGGCTTGTCGATCGCCTGGCGCTGCCCGCGTCGACCGCCCGTCGCGCGAACGGTCTTCGGCTCCTTCACGAGCGTGGCGCGGAACGCGAGCAGCTTTGCGCCAACGAGCTCATCCGCCGACGTCAGCCTGTTCTGCTCGGCCCACGCGATGAGCTTGTCCGCGGCCGCGCGGTAGAGCGTCTTCGTCTCATCGCTGAGCTGGGCATGGTCCTCGAAGTAGCGCGTGACCGCGTCCTTCAGCGCCGTGCCCGTCTCACGGGCTGCGCCGCCCTCGAGCTCGAGCCGCCGCCGAGCGATCGCTTTCGACTTCCTGACCGCCCAGTCTTCGCGGAGTTCGACCGTCGTCAGGGCAGGGTCCAGCGACACCTTCACCGTCCTACCCGAGTCGGGATCCTCGAACCTGGCTCGCCATCCGATGCGCCGGGTGTGGTCCGGCTTGATGAGGACGACCCCAGGATGACGGGGTCCACGCTTTCGCTTCGGCATTTGAAGGGCTCCTGCGGCGCCGGCTGCCACCTCGGGGCATCCATCGCTGGCCAAAGAAGCCGGATGTCGTCCCGCTGGTACTCGTGCTGGTACTGGCCGCACGCCTAGTGTGTCACAGAGCGTCGGTCCCCGTCACCCGATCAACTGCCACAAATCTCGTGAATCCGCGTCTCTCTATGACCCAGTAGGACATACGCGAACTGCTCCAAGAGGCCTTACAAGCCGGATGTCGCAGGTTCAAGCCCTGTCCCGCCCACGAAGAAAACGCGCATCTGCGCGCGACTGAAAGCGCGCGGGATCGCGCTTCAACGCGTGCGGCGCTTGAGCGTTGCTTCGGCGAGCGTTTCGAGCAGCGGGCGGGTGTCTTCGAAGCTGAGGCAGCCATCTGTGATGCTCTGGCCGTAGGTGAGCGCGCCGCGGCCGACGTCTTGGCGGCCGGCGATGAGGAAGCTCTCGATCATGACGCCGAAGATGCGCCGGCTGCCCTCGCGGATCTGTCGAGCGAGCTCGCGCGCGACCAGCGGCTGGCGCGCGGGATCTTTGCTGCTGTTGGCGTGGCTGCAGTCGACCATCAACGTGGGGCGTAGGCCGTTCTTTTCGAGCACCGCGGTGGCGGCTGCCACGGCGGCGTCACCGTAGTTGGGGCCGCCGGAGCCGCCACGTAGGATGATGTGGCATTGGGGGTTTCCGCGCGTGGCGACGATGGCCGCCACACCTTGTTTGGTGACGGACAAGAAGTGATGCGCGGACGCCGCCGAGCGTACGGCGTCGACCGCGATTTGAACTTCGCCGCTGGTCCCATTTTTGAAACCGACGGGCATCGAGAGGCCGCTGGCGAGCTCGCGATGGACTTGGCTCTCGGTGGTCCGCGCGCCAATCGCGCCCCAGGACACCAAATCCGCGACGAACTGCGGGGTAATCGGATCGAGAAACTCGGTCGCGGTGGGCATGCCCATGGCCACGACGTGGCGCAGGAACTTTCGAGCGATGCGCAAACCGCGATTGATCGCGAAGCCACCGTTCAGGTCCGGATCGTTGATGAGCCCTTTCCAGCCCACGGTGGTCCGCGGTTTTTCGAAGTAGGTGCGCATGACGACGCAGAGCTCGCTGGAGACGGTGCTCGCCACTTCTTTGAGACGACCGGCGTAGTCGAGCGCCGCCGCCGGGTCGTGGATCGAGCAGGGCCCCACCACGACGACGATGCGGTCGTCGCGGCCCTCCAGGATGTCGCCGACCAGCGTGCGACCTTCGGCGACGAGCGCCGCTTGCGCCTCATCGAGCGGCAGCTCCTCCATCAAAATCGCGGGGGGAATCAGCGGGCGGAGCCCTTCGATGCGAACGTCGTCCACGGCGATGAACATCGGGCGGCAGTGTACGTCACCGCTTTCGGCTCGGCAGCCCGCGACCGGTTGCAGGTCGCGCGTGGCGGAGCGTGCTTCGCGCTCGGGAGGGCGGCCGGTTCGCCGCCGCACCCCGGTCGAAAACCCCCCGATGAGGGCAAGAGTGCGCGGATTTTGACGAAGTCCTGCCCGCCTGGCCGAGGGTCGCGCTATGGTTCGAGCCATGGATCTGCGACCCGGGTCTTCCGCAGCATTGCTGGAAACCCTCGGCCAACTTCGAAAGAACTGGATAAAGGGGGGTTGGAGCTGGGACAACCGCTTCAACTGCCTGGCCTCGTCCTTCAACATCGAGCAGGACGCAGAAGCTCGAGCCGTGGTGCTGCGCTATCTGCCGAACGAGTACAACTCGAAGTCGATCGCCAACGCAGCGCCGCCCGTTCGTGAAGTAGCCGAAAGCACCGGGGGCGTGCGCGTGGATCAGCGGCTGTACAGCTCGGAGCTCGGCGGGCGTCTGTTCGCGTTCGGTCTGTGGTGGCCCTGGGGCGATGAAACGACGATCTCGCTGCGCATCGGTTTCGGCGGTTACGTCGCCGAAACTGACCTGGTGCGCCTGCGCGACGTGTTCGACGCGCTCGAATAGCGTTGGCCAAGGGCCCAGGGCGGGTCATAACGGCCCCGAGCGAGCCCATGTCGTTGATCCCTGTCCGCCTCTCCGCCGCACGCAGCCCTCGGCTGCCAAGCTCCGCGTTCTTGCCGACGACGCGCGAAGAAATGGCGGCCCGCGGCTGGGATGAGCTGGACATCCTGATCGTGACCGGCGACGCCTACGTCGATCACCCCGCGTTCGGCCCGGTGCTGATCGCCCGCTTCCTGGAGGGGCGCGGCTACCGCGTCGGCATCATCGCGCAGCCCGATTGGCGCTCGACGGCGGATATCGAGCGCATGGGGCGGCCGCGTCTGTTCGTGGGGATCAGCGCCGGCAATCTGGATTCGATGCTCAATAAGCTGACGGCCCAGAAGAAGGTCCGCTCGGAGGATCAGTATTCGCCGGACGGGCAGACCAACCTACGCCCGAACCGCGCCAGCATCGTGTACGCGAATCTTTGCCGCCAGGCCTTCCCCGGGCTGCCGGTCGTGCTCGGCGGCATTGAGGCCTCGCTGCGCCGCATCGCGCACTACGACTACTGGTCGGACTCGGTGCGGCGCTCGATCCTGCTCGACGCCAAGGCCGATCTGCTCGTGTTCGGCATGGGCGAGCGCGCCGCGTGGGAAATCGCGCGGCGGCTGGCGGCGGGTGAGCCGCTCTCGGCGCTGCGCGACGTGCGCGGCACCGCGCACGTGTTGAACGGCGCGGAGTCGTTCCAGCACCTGCTCGCCGAGCCCAGCCGCTACGTCAGCGACGGTAAGGTCGTGGTCCTGCCAGCGTACGATACGGTGGTGAGCGATCGCCGCGAGTTCGCCAATATGTCGCGGCTCTTTCAGCTCGAGACCAACCCGCACAACGGGCGGCCGCTGATTCAGAGTTACGGCGAACAGGCCGTCTATTACAACTCACCAGCCCGGCCGCTCGAAGAGGCGGAGATGGACGGTCTCTACGACTTGCCGTTCACGCGCTTGCCGCATCCTTCTTACGGCGAGCGGCGCATCCCCGCGTACGAGACGGTCAAGCACTCCATCGTCACGATGCGCGGCTGTTTCGGGGGCTGCACGTTTTGCAGCATCACCGAGCACGAGGGGCGCATCATCCAGAGCCGCTCGGAGGCCAGCGTGCTGCGCGAGGTGCGCGCGCTGTCGCGCATGTCCGGCTACAGCGGCGTGCTCACGGATCTCGGCGGACCGACCGCCAACATGTACAAGCTGCACTGCAAGAGCGAGCGCATCGAGAGCGCGTGCCGCCGGCTGTCATGCGTGCACCCCGGCGTGTGCGAGAACCTGGTCACCGATCACGCGCCGCTCATCTCGCTGCTGCGCGCCGTGCGCCGTGAGCCGAGCGTGAAGCGCGCGCTGATCGCCTCCGGCGTGCGCTACGACTTGGCCGAGAAGAGCCCGGAGTTCATCCGTGAGCTCGCCGCGCATCACACCGGGGGGCAGCTGTCCGTCGCGCCCGAGCACAACAACCCGGAGGTGCTGAAGCGCATGAAGAAGCCCGGGATTCAGAGCTACGAGCGCTTCGCGAGCGCGTTCTGTAGCGCCAGTGAAGCCGCCGGGAAAGAGCAGTACCTGATCCCGTATTTCATCACCGCGCACCCGGGCTCGACGCTGCGCGACACGATCGAGCTGGCGCTGTACCTCAAGCAGAGAAACCTACGGCCGCGGCAGATTCAGGACTTCATCCCGACGCCCATGGCGGTGGCCACGACCATGTACTACACGGGGCTCGATCCGATGAGCATGGAGCCCGTGCCCGTCGTCAAAGAGTTGCGCGAAAAGCGGCGCATGAAGGCGCTGATCTTGTGGTGGGACGAGCGTCAATGGCCGCTCGCGCGCGAGGCGTTGAAGGCCGCCGGGCGCCGCGATCTGATCGGCCGCGGCGCGGGCTGTCTCGTGCCGGACGAGCGCGGTCCGCGCCAGGTGCTGCACGGCCGCGGCCCGCGTCCGCGCGCTCAAGGGCGAGCGCGCGGATGAGCGCGCCGAGCGCGCGGCAGGTGCTGGTCGTCGCGTCAGCGCGCAGCTCGGCGGCGTCGTCGCTGCGCGAGCTCGCCGCGGCGATCGAGGCCGAGTTGGCGGCGCTGTCCATGGTGCATGCGGCGGTGTTGCTTCCGTGCGCCGACCCCGGCGACGCCGTCGAGCTGGTCTTCGTGTGCGTGTTCGAAGGCGAGCTCGACGCGCTCGCCGGCGCGCTGTGGCGGCACGCGTCCGGCGCGCTGCTCACGTTGCTCGGCGTTCAGGGAGTCGCCGACAACGAGCAGGCGTTTCAGCGTTGGCTGCGCGGCGCCATGCTGCGGCCGCAAGCTTTCGTCGTCGCACATCCCGAGCTCGAGCTCGAGCGCATCCGCAGCGATGCGCGCTTCGACGCCTGGACTCAGGCTGCGCTCGCGGAGCTGCCCCAGCAGGGCCGAGGCTGGACTCCGCTAGAGGTCGTGAGCGCGCTGCGCGCGCGCTGGCCCGGTGACTCGGCCGTGGCGGATGTGGTTTCGCAAAAAGGGCACGCTGAATTCGCGCTGCATAGCTTTGCGTTGACCCCGGCCGCTGCTCGCTCGCGGTGGCTCTCGAGGTCGCTCGCCGCGCTCGACGACTGCTGCCGACGCGAAGACAGCGCGCTGCGCCATGGTGGCCACTTCGCGCTTTGGCTCGTTTACCGCGAGCGGCTGTGGTTCGTGGCCGCGAGCCGGTGGACGCTGCCCGAGCTCATCGCGCTCGCGCGCGGCCGCGAGCGCTATCTGCTCCAGCTGATCGCGCTGCAGACGCGTGACTTCCCGGGTTCGGGCGGGCTTGGACTTGGCCGGCGCGCAGCGCGTCGCGCGTCGGCGTGGGCGAGGGACTCTCGCGTCGAGCAGGCGTTGACCTACAGCGCTTATCCGGCGCTCGACGTGGCGCGCGTCGAGCAGAACCGCCGCCAGCGCGCGCTATTCGAGAGGCCGCTCGAGCCGGGCCTGGCGGAGGCGCTCTGCGCGTCGTTCTAGGCGACGCCTCTTCATCGTGGGACGAGCCGTGGAGCGTCAGGACATCCAAGGACTGCTGTTTTCGGGCTACGGGCGGCTGAGGGCCTCCGCGTGCATCAGCGTCCGCTTCGCTGAGGGACGACCGCACGTTTGGCTGCGCCGCTTGCTGCCATGGGTGAGCTCCGGCGCGCGGCATGAAGAGCAGGAGTCGCTGGCTCTCCAGCTCGCGTTCACCTATGACGGGCTCGCGCGCCTCGGCCTCGCGCCGGGCGTCTTGGCGCAGTTTCCGCGCGAGTTCCGGCACGGTATGGCGCACGCCGAGTGCGCTCGCCGGCTCGGGGACGTCGGCGAGGATGACCCTAAACACTGGACCTTCGGCGGCGGAGCGAGCGGCGCCTTCGACGCCTTGCTCTTGGTCTACGCCTCCGGTCCGGCCGAGCTCGCCGCGCGCTTGGCCGAGCTCGAGCGCGAGCGCGAGAAGGCGGATCTGCGCTTCGAGCTCTTGCACACGCATCTGCGCGAAGACGGCAGCGACCATTTCGGCTTTCGCATGTCGGTTTCACAGCCGCGCTTTCGCGGCGACGGCCGCGGACGCAGCGCCGAGCGGCGGCTCGCCGCGGGGGAGTTCGTGCTCGGCTACCGCGACGAAGCGGGCCTCTCTGTCTCGGGGCCGAGCGCGCCGCTGCGCGCCAGTTCGCGGGAGTCACCGCCGCTCACGGCGGGCGGCGTCGACCTCGGCTTCAATGGCTCCTATCTCGTGCTGCGTAAGCTCGAACAGCGCGTCGACGCGCTGAAGGATTGGCTCGCCCGTGCAGCGCTGGAGCAGCGCGAGGCGCTGGCAGCGAAGCTCGTCGGACGCTGGCCGAACGGCGCGTCGCTGGCTCAGCACCCGTTCAGCGCGCCCAGCGCCGAGCGCGCAGCCGAGCGCGTCAGCTACGCTGCGGACGCGCGTGGCCTGGGCTGTCCTTTGGGCGCGCACGTGCGCCGCGCACATCCGCGCGACGCGCTCCCGCAGCACGTCGATGTGCAGCGGCACCGGCTGTTGCGACGCGGGCGGCTCTATGCACAGTCGGATGGCGGCTGCGGGCTGCTGTTCATGGCCTTGAACGCCGACATCGCGCGGCAGTTCGAGGTGGTGCAGGGGCGCTGGTTGAATGACGCGCACTTCGCGGGGCTGCGCGGCGAGCGCGATCCGCTGCTCGGAAGCGACGAGGCGACCAGCGGCGCGGCGCTGCGGCCCTTCACGATTCAGCGCGAACCCGTGCGCGAGCGCGTCGCTTTGCCGCGCCTCACGCGCCTCGTCGGCGGCGCGTATTGCTTCTTGCCGAGCCTGCGCGCGCTGGGCTACCTCGCCGATCTGCGGAGCCTCGCGTGAGGCGCAGCCGCGATTGGCGAGGTCGCGTGACGCTGATCACGGGAGCGGCCAGCGGCATCGGCCGCGCCACGGCGCTCGCCTTCGCGCGGCGCGGAGCGGCCCTCGAGCTGGTCGATCGCGACGCAGCCGGTCTCGCGCGGGTGCTCGAAGAGACGCGCGCCGCCGGCGCGGAGCGCGTGCAAGAGCACGTGGTCGACGTCTCGAGCGAGGTCGCGGTGAGCGAGCTCGCGCGTCGCGTGCAGTCGACGAGCGGCGCGCTCGAGGTGCTGGTCAACGCTGCCGGCGTCGCGGTGGTGGGCTCGTTTTTGGATACAACGCTCGATGACTGGAGCTGGGTGTTGGGCGTCAATCTGTGGGGCACGATCTGGATGAGCCGCGCCTTCGCGCCCGAGATGGTGGCTCAGGGGCGTGGTCAAATCGTGAACGTCGCGTCCGTGGCGGCGTTCTTCGCGCCCACTTCGTTGATCGCGTACGGCGTCAGCAAGGCCGCCGTCGTGAGCTTCTCGGAGACGTTGCGCGCGGAGCTCGCGGACAAGGGCGTGGGAGTCAGCGTGATTTGCCCGGGCTTCGTGGACACTCCGATCCTCGCGAATGCGCGGGTGCGCGGGGCGCTGGCGGCGGAGCGCGCGGCGATTCACGAGCGCACCGTGGGGCGCGGCATCCCGCCGGAGCGGGTCGCCGACGCCATCGTCGAAGCGGTGCGACGTGACCGAGCGCTGGTGCCAGTGGCCGCGGAGGCCTGGGGTCTATATCTGCTGAAACGCCTTACACCGTCGCTCTTGTCCGTTCTCGTGCGACGCCTAGCGCGGCGCGACCGGCCGCCGTCTCGCTGAGAAAGCCCGCGAATGTGCCGCTTCGCGGCCTGTCTGGGCGCCTTTCGCGTCGACTCACGGAGGGCAAACACTCTTTCTCGCGATGAGCCATCACATGCTTTACTCGGAGTGAGTTTAAAAGCGAAGATAGTGCTTCAAACTCCAAGTAAGTATGGCTATGTCGTCGTTACCTCCGAAGACAGACGCGCGTCGCCGGCCCGTCAGCGTGCTCGCGCTCAAGCTGTGGGAACTGGCCGAGGCGCTCGAAGAGCGGCTCGATGATCCCAGCTCCGTTCTCGAGATTCTGGTGAACTCGGCCGCGAAGGGCGAGCAAGCCGTAGAGACTTGGGAACGTCTGCACGCGGCCGCCAAGCGCTTCGACAAACTGGGTGATCTCGCGCTGGCGTACGAGCATCTCACGCTCGACAAGCGCATCAAGCTGCTGCCGCCGGAGCAACAAGCCTTCATCTTCTTGCGAGCAACCGAGTTCTT
This sequence comes from uncultured Sorangium sp., assembly GCA_966250485.1. GTDB lineage: Bacteria > Myxococcota_A > Polyangia > Polyangiales > Polyangiaceae > PMG-095. Next base: position 10,357 of record CBINHN010000024.1, read on the forward strand.
CTCCGAGCTGGGAGACTCGGAGGGCGCGGCTTCGTACGCGGAGCGCGCGGTGACGGCCATGCCGGCGCACGCCGAGGCCTTCGCCAAGCTGGAGGCGTTGTTGACCGCCTCCGGTCAGCTGGCGCGCCTCGCGCAACATTATCTCGACGCGAGTCAGCGCGAGAGCAATCCAGAGCTCGCGTTGTCGCTCTTGCGCCGCGCGATGTCGATCGCGGTCAGCATCGATTCGGCCGAGCTCGTGATCGAGGTGGGACCGCGCTTGCTCAAGCTGGCGCCGGGAGACACGGCTACGCGCGAAGAGGTGATGCGCCGAATGATCGGCGCCGGACGCCACAAAGACGTGGTCGACCTCTTGGAGCAGGCGATCGCCCGCGAGCCTGCGCCCACCGCCGAAGAAGACAAGCTGCACCGCGAGCTGCTCGTGGATCTGTGCTTCAGCGTACTGAAGAACCCGGAGCGCGCGCTCACGCACATCGAGGGGCTCTTGGGCATCGAGCCAGAGCACGCGATGGCGCTGTCCGCGGCCGAGTCCTTGCTCGAAAACAAGCAGCTCATGCTGCGCGCCGCAGCGGTGTTGTCCGACGCCTTCGAGCGCGCTCACAACGTCGAGCGCGCCGTAGAGATGCTCACCTTCGAGCTGCGCCACGTGCGCGGCCTACGGCGCATTGAGGTGCAGCGCAGGCTCGGGATTTTGCGGCAGGACGCGCTGAATGATCCGAGCGGCGCGCTCGAGTTGCTGGCTCCGGTGGTCGCCGGAGATCCCGGCGACGACGCCCTGCGCCGCCGCTTCGTCGAGCTCAGCCTAAGTCTGAATCAGCCCGCCGACGCGGCGCGCCTGCTGGCCCGCGCGCTGCAGAGCCACCGCGATCCGGCGGTGCGCGCGCGTGTGGGCGTCGACGTGGGTGACGTGTATTTGAAGTCCGGCGACGTGAAGCGCGCGCAGTCGGCGTTTCAGAAGGTGCTGGAGACCGCGGCGGACGACCGCGCGTCGCTCGCCGCCGCGCACCGGCTCTCGGACCTTTACGCGGACAGCGGTGAGCTGAAGCAGCTCTCGGCGGTGCTCGAGACCGTCGTGCGCCTGGAGCCGGAAAAGGAGGCGCGGCAGGCGGCCGCGCGCCGCTTGGCGCGGCTGTGCGATGGGGAAGTGCCGGATGTCGAGCGCGCCATACTGTCGTACCGAGCGCTCGTGGGCTCGCCCTGGACGGACGAGGCCCTCTCACGGCTCGAGACGCTATATCGCGAGGCCGGCGACGATCTGGGCTTGTCAGACGTGTATGCGTACCGCGCCGAGCGCGCGAAAGATCCCGTTCAGGCGCGGGAGTTCGCCGTCCAAGCGCTGGAGCTTCGCACCGCGCGCACGCGCGATCCGGAGTCGGCCATCGCGGCGTACTACGGCTTTTGTCAGAGCTTCGGCGCCTCGCGCGAGGTGTACGGGCGCTTGATCCCGCTGCTCGAGCAGAGCGGCCGCTTCAGCGAGCTCGCCGATATCCTGGCTCGCGAGATCGCGCTGGCGCCCGAGGAAGAGCGCTCCAAGCTGTGGCAGCGGCTCGCGCAGACGCGGCTCACGCGGCTCTCTGATGCCGAGGGCGCCTTGGCCGCGCTCGAGGCGGCGCTCGCCGCTGATCCCGCTGATCGCGCGACGCGCTCAGCGCTCGAGAAGCTGCTCTCGATTCCGGAGGTGCGCCTGCGCGCCGCGGCGCTGCTCGCGCCGCTCTACGCGGAGGGCGAGCCCAGCGCTGGGCGGTTGAAGGTGTTGGAAGCGCGCGCCGAGGGAGAGCCCGAGGTCTCGGCGCGGCTCGAAGCGGCCGAGCAGGCCGTGAAGCTTGCTACGAGCGCGCTGCGCGAGCCCGAGCGGGCGCTGGAAATCGCCGCGCGCGCGCTCGGCGACGCCATCGCCCAGGTGCCGAGCGCCATCGAGCGCTGGCTCATCGAAGTGCAGCGGCTCGGCGGCGCGAGCCCCGAGCGCCGCGCGCGCTTGCTGCTCTCCGTGATCGGCGGCCGCGTCATCGACTCGCGTGAGCTCTTCGCGGTCGCGCAAGCCGCGGGCGACGCCGCGCGCGCCGCCGGCGATCTGCCGAACGCCATCGACATCTATCGTCACGCGTTGGCGTTCGATCCTTCTTCGCGCACCCTGGTGCAGGCCATCGATGAGCTGCTCGCGCAGCAGGGGGCACCCGCCGAACGTCTGGCGCTCTATGAGTCGGCGCTCGGCACCGAACAGGAGCCGCAACGGCGGCGCGATCTGCTGCACGCCATGGCGCGCCTCCAGCGCGTGGAGCTCGGCGATGTGCTCGGCGCGACCGCGACGCTGCGCCGCGCCGTGGCGGAAGATCCGCATGATCTCGGCGCGCACGACGCGTTGCTGGAGGCCTTGAATGAAGCCGGCGACTACGCGAGCGCGACGCTCGAGCTCGAGCGCGTGCTGCCGTTGCTGGAGGGGGATAGACGGAGCCTGGCGCTGCTGCGCCTGGCGGAGGCCGCGGAGCGCGCGGGTGATCGCGCCGCCTCGCTGGCCCGCTATCGCGAGCTGCTCGCTGCGTCGGACGTGTCCGACGCGGTGCTCGCTAACGTCGAGCGCTTGGCGCTCGAGTTGAACGATGGCGCCACCCTGCGCAGCGTGCTGGAACAGCGCCTGCACGGCACGACCGAGCCGCGCCAGCGCGTCGAGCTCTTGGAGCGGCTCGGCAACGCCTGCAGCGCGCAGCTGGGCGACGCCGCTGCGGCGGCCAAGTTCTTCTTGGAGGGCGCGCGTCTGGCCGAAGGCGCGGCCGCGGATCGCGAGCGCGCGCGTCGCTTGTACGATCGCGTGCTGGCGCACGACGGGCTCAACCGTGAGGCCGCCGAGCGGCTGGTCGAGCTGTGCGCGGAAGAGCGGGATTGGCAGCGGCTGGGGGAGGCCTTCACGATCCTGCTCGATACCAGCGAGGAGCGCGAGGTGTTCGCGACCTTGCTCGCGCTCGAGGAGCAAGCGCTGGAGAGCGGCGCCGCCGCGGAGTACGTGTCGTTGCTCGATCGCGCGCTCGCGCGCGGGTTCGACGCGCAACGCGGCCGGCAGCTGTCGCTGACCAAGGCGCGCGTGCTGGGGACGCTGCCGGAGCGCGCCGACGAAGCCGCTGGCATCTTTCGCAGCTTGATCCAGAGCGCCGGCGACGACGCCGGCGAGCTCGAGGCGTTCGCTGAGTTTTTGAAGCGCGTGGGGGAGCGCAACCGCAGGGACGACGTGCGCTGGTTGTTCCAGGTCCGCGCCGAGCGCGCCGCGGATCCGGTCTCGGTGCTGCTCGATTGGGCGCGCTTCGAAGAGCACGAGCTTCAGGACGCCGCCGCCGCGCGCGCGCTGTACGAGCGCGTCACCCAGCAAGATGCGGATCAGAACGAAGCCTGGACGGAGCTCGCGCGGCTGCAGGCGGCGGCCGGCGAGGCCGAGGGCGCGCTAGAATCGCTGACGGCGTTGCGGTCGCGCATCGAAGGCGACGCCCGCACGCTGGTCGAGCTGCGCATCGCTGAGCTGCTCATCGACCGACGACCGAGCGAGGCGCTCGCCATGGTGCGGCCGATCGTGGCCGCGAACCCGAGCGACATGGACGCGCTGCGCATCGTGCATCGGGCGCTCGCGCTGGCCGAGACCCGCGCCGAGGCCGCGCAGCTCTTGGAGCAAGCCGCGGAAGCCTTCGAGGATCCGGCGCGCCGCGCGGACGTGATGGAGGCGCTGCTGGCGGTGAGCGCTGAAGCGCCGGAGCTCAGCGCCGCGCGCAATCGCTGGCTCACGCAGCTGCTCGAGACGAAGGTGGACGCCCCGGAAGAGGCGCTGCGCATCGCGCTGCGCGGCGCGGAGGCGGCGCCGGCGGAGCTCGGCCTGTGGAAGGCAGCGGAGTCGATGGCGCGCCGCCTCGACGCACCCAACGCGGTGGTCGACGCCTATACGCGCGCGTTCGAGCGCTCCTTGCCGCCCGCGGTCGCGGAGGAGCTCGGCCAGCGCATGGTCGAGTTTTACGGCGAGTGGTTCGACGAGCCCGAGCGCGTCGTGCACATGTTGCAGCGCGTGCTCGAGCTGTGCCCCACGGCGAGCTGGGCGTTCGATCGTCTGAAGCTCGCCTTCAACGGCGCTGGCCGTTGGCAGGAGCTGTTTGCGCTGTATGACGCGCGCCTGAGAGCCGGGCTCCAGGCCAACGAGCGCGTCGATCTGTTGCGAGAGGCGGCCATGGCCGCGCGCGACTTCGCGGGTGACCCGGAGCGCGCCATCGCCTACCTGGAAGCGCTAAACCGTGAGACGCCGGGAGACAACCGCGTCGAGGGCTCGCTCGAGCGGCTGTACGAGCGCCACGCCAAGAAGCGTCCCTTGATCGAGCTCTTGTCGGCGCGCTTGCGCGGCACCGCCGCCGCGGAGCGCGGCGATCTGGTGGCGCGCATCGCCTCGCTGTGGCTCGACCTCGCTGAGCCGGTACCGGCGCTGGGGTTGGTCGAGGATCTGCTCTCGGAAGCTGAGCGCGTGCCGGACGCCGTGCGCCTGTTGGAGCGCGTGATCACGCTACCCGCCGCCAAGGCCGGCAGCGGAGCCGAGATGCCGTTGTTGCGCGCGACGGGTCACCTCAAGACGTACTACCGCTCGAGCGCCAGCGTGGTGGACGTCGTGCGCATGTTGCAGATCGAGGAGCGCGTCGCAGCGTCGCCGGCCGAGCGCCGCGTGCTGCTGGAGGAGATCGTCAACCTGCTGCTGCGCGAGCTGGGTGACGAGCACGGCGCGTTCGAGACCACCTGTGAGCTCGTGCTCTTGGATCCCGCGGACGAGCGCTATCGGCTGCAGCTCGCGGAGCTAGGCGAGCGGGTCCGCGCCGAGTCGCGCCGCGCCGAGGTTCTGGTCTCGGCCGGCAAGGGCGAGCGTGATGCCGCTATTCGCGCGGGTCTCCTCAACGAAGCCGCCGCTGTGTTTCGCGGCCCACTCCGCGCGGCGGAGCCGGCCATTGCCCTCTACCGCGAGGTGTTGGCGGAGGGGGCCGTGCCCGCGGCCGCGCAGCTGGAAGCTGCCCGCGAGCTGTCCGAGCTCTTGCGCGCCGACGGCGATCCGGCGGAGCGCGTGGGGGTGCTCGAGCGGCTCGCCGATCTCGTCGACAGCCCGGAGGAGCGCCGCGCCGCGCTGGGCGAGGCCGCTGCCATCGCCTTCGAGACGCTGGGCGACGCCCCGCGCGCCATCGCCGCGTTTCGCAAGCGGCTCGCCGACGATCGCGCCGATCTCGAGGCGATGAACGGACTCTGCCGCGCGCTCGAGTCGGTCGCGCGCTGGGACGAGCTGATCTCGGCGCTGGAGGCGCGCGCCAACATCGAGCCGGCCGCCGAAGCGCGCGCGGATCGCGTGCGCATCGCCGTGCTGCACGCCGAGACGCGGCGTGATCCGAGCACCGCGATCGAGGCTTGGCGGCGCGTCGTAGAGCTGCACGGCGGAGATCGCGAGAGCTACGAGGCGCAGAACCGGCTGCTGACCTCGGAGCAGCGCTTCGCGGAGCTGGCCGAGCTCATCGAGCGCGAGATCTCGGCCGAGAGCGCGCCCGAGCGAGAGCGCGCGCTGTACCTGGAGCTCGGCGCGCTGCACGAACAACGCACGCTCGATCGCCTCGCGGCGCTCGAAGCCTACGTCTCCGCCGAGGACTGGCAGAGCGCCATCCGCGTCGCGGGCGCGCCGCCGCCCGATCGCGCCACGGGACGTCGGGTTTGCTCGCGCTTGCTCGAGCTGGCGACCAAAGTGTGGCGGAGCGAGCAGCTCGGCGCGGACTCGGAGCCGGCGCGGGCCGCCGATTGGGCGCTCAGCGAGCTCTCCGAGCGACTGCTGGAGGATGGCGAGTTCGAGGCCGTCGTGGACGGACTGCTGCGCGGCTCCGAGCTGCCGTTCGTGATGCACCGCCGGCGTGATCTGCGGCGCGAGGCGGCCTGTCTCGTGTCCGATCGGCTGAACGATGCGGAGTGGGCGATTCAGCTCTTCCAGGGCTTGCTCGCCGAAGATCCGGCCGACGACGTCGCGGTGTCGAGCGTCACGCGGCTGGCGTTGCTGCTCGAGGAAAAGGGTCGCTTCGAGCAGATCGTCGAGCTGTGGGAGACGCAGGCTGCGGCGCGCGCGAGCTCGGGTGACGCCGCCGCGGCGCAGGTGTTGTGGGCCAGGGCCGGCGAGCTCTGCGAAGAGCGGCTGGGCGACGTGGAGCGCGCGCTGCAAGCCTATCGAGCCGGCGCGGAGCTCGGCGGTGAAGCTTGTCTAGAGGCGCTGGCGCGCATCTACGGTGCGCAGGGCCGCATCGAGCTCGTCGCCGAAGCGCTCGAGCGGCTGTGCCGCGAGTCGTCACGCGACACGCTGGCCGAGCGCGCGCTCGCGCTGGCGCAGGCCTACATCACGCTGCGCAAGCCGGCGCGCGCCCGCGAGACGCTGGAGCACGCGGTGACGCGCGTGCTCGAGGGCGCGCCGCTGCGCGCGCGGCTCGCCGAGCTGTACCGCGAGGCGGGGGACTACACCGCGCTGGCGGAGCTCACCGAGCAAGAGGCCGCGCGCGCCGTGGATCCCCGCGCCGAGCTGGCGCTGCTGCGCGAGGCAGCGTTGCTGCATCTCGACAAGCGCCGCGAGCCTCGGCCAGCTCCGCCGCTCTTGGAGCGCGCCATCGCCATCGATCCGGACGACTCCAGCCTGCGCTTGCTGCTCGCCCGCGCCTTCCACGAGCAGGAGGAGTTCGCGCGCGCCGCGGAGGTGCTGCGCGAACAGCTGGCTCGCTACGGCTGCCGGCGTCCCAAGGACCGCGCCTTGGTGCACTATGAGCTCGCGCGCGCGTTGCTGGCCGGCGGCGATCGCGGCCAGGCGCTCGCCGAGCTGGACGCGGCCGCGAAGATCGATCCGGCGCACCCGAGCATCCTGCAAATGCTGGCACGCACCGCGCTCGAGCAGGGCGAGCTGGAGCGCGCGGAGCGCATGTATCGCGCGCTCTTGTTGGTGGCCGTCAAGGACACGGATCCCGAGCCGCCGAGCCGCAGCGAGGCGCTCTACGCCCTCGGAGAGATCGCCGCGCAGCGCGGCGACAGCGGTCGCGCGGAGGAGTTCACGGCCAGCGCGTTCGACGCCGCGCTCGAGAACCCGCGGGAGGCGCGTCACTTCGAGCGCATGCTGAAATCGCGCGGTCGACCGGAGCTGCTCGCGCGCGTGCTCGAGCTGCGCCTGAGCCAAGACAAGCTGCCCGCGGAAGAGGCGGCCCGCACCGTGGGTGAGCTGTGTGAGCTCACCGCGCGCAGCCCGGCCGAGTTGGATCACAAACGCGATGAGCTCGTTCGTCGCGCGAGCCTCGCCGAGGCCGAGCTGGAGCGCGCGGCGTCGACGGACGACGGCGCCTGGGCCGCGCTCGGCCGCGCGTACACGTTGCTCGGCGACGTCACGGCCGAGGGCCGCGTGCTGGAGCGTCGCATCGAAGCGAGCGCGCGCTCGAGCCGGCCGCCGCCAGACGGTGATTTGCTGTATCGCTTGGCCGAGACGCGCCTGCGAGACGGCGCCGAGCTCGAGGGCGCGCTGGATTTGTTGGAGCGCGCCCTGGCGGTGGCGCCGGATTTGGAGCGGGCGGAGGCGATGCTGAAGGGCATCCCGTCCGACGCGCCGCCGCGCGCCGTGGTGCTGCTCGAGCGCATCGCGCGCGATCGCGGCGATCCGGGCGCGCTGGCGCGCGCGCTGGAGCGCCGCATCGTGCACGGCGACGCCGACGTCGGCGCCGTGCACGAGGGCATCGAGCTCGCGGAGCGGCTCAACGACTCCGAGCTCGCCGTCCGCATGCTCGTGCTCGCGCTGGAGAGCGGGATCGATCAAGGCAACTCCGCGAACGCTGCTTGGCTGCGCCTCGAGCTCGCCAAGCGCCGGCGCGCGCGCGGAGAGCTCGCGCTAGCGCTGGAGCTCGAAGAGCAAGCGGCCGCGCAGCTCGGCGACCAGCGCGCCTCGGAGCTGCTGTTCTCCGTCGCCAATGAGGCGTTGGCGCTGGGCGATCACGCGCGCGCCGCGCGGGTGTTCGAGTCGCTACGCGCGAACGATCCAGAAAATCCGGCGATTTATCGCCCACTGCTCGAGCTGGCCCGCAGCTCGGGCAACGCGGAGCGGCTCGCGGAGCTGCTGGAGGCGACAGCGCCCGTCGTCGGCAGCGCCGAGGAGCGGCTCGCGTTGCGGCTCGAGCTCGCCAATGTCTTGCTCTCGAGCCTCGACCGCCGCGCGGCGGCCATCGACGTGCTGAAGGACATCGTTCGCGACGCGCCGCACGAGCGCGCCGCGCGTCTGCAGCTCGCCGAGCTCTTCGCGGCCGAGGGGCGGGAAGGGGAGCTCGTCGAGCTGCTCTCCGCGGAGCTCGACGAAGCGCGCGCCGTCGGCGATCAGGCCGAGGCCACGGCGCTCGCCATACGCCTGTGTACGTTGCTCGAGCGTCAGGGGCGCGCGCGTGACGCGCTCGACGTGTACCGCGCTGCGCTCGAGCGCGACCCCACTCGCCGTGAGCTGCTCGAGCTCGGCGTGCGCGCCGCCAAGGCGACCGGCGACAGCGAGGCGCTCGCCGAGGCGCTGGAAGGCTTGCTGCGCGTCGAGCGCGGTCCGGCGGCGGCGGCGCTGGCGCGTCGCTTGGCGGGTCTGCGCGAGCAGCTGTGGGACAACGACGGCGTCGAGCGCGCGCTCTTGCTCGGCTTCGACGCGTGCCCGAGCGATCTGGAGCTTTGCCGCGATCTAGCGAAGCGACACGCCGAGCGCGGCGACTATGCGCGCGTGGCGGAGCTGCTCGCGGGCGCGCTGGCCGAGCACCTTGAGGACGCGGGCTTGGCCATCGACGTCGTGGAAGCGCAGCACGCTGCCGGGCAGACCGAGCTCGCGCTGACCACCATCGAAGATTGCATCCGCCGCAACAGCGAGGATCTCGGCCTGCGCCGTACTCGCGCGGCGTTGCTCTCCGAGCTCGGGCGCGACCAAGAGGCCGTCGCCGAGCTCGAGCAGGCGTACGCCGCTGAGCCGGAGCTGCTGCCCGAGCTCGTCTCGGTGCTGGAGCGCGCCATGGAACGCGCCGCGCCGGGCGACCGCGTCAACCTCGGCCTGCGCTTGGCGGAGATCCTCGACGCGGCGGGCGACGCGGACAACGCGCGCGCCGAGCTCGCGGAGCTGTTGCACAGCGCGCCGCAGGACGGGCGCGTACTGCGGCGGCTCGCCGCGTTCGAAGCGCGCGCCGGCAACGTGGAAGGCGCCATCGAAGCCACGCTGCGCCTCGGCGACGTGGCGGAGGGTGAGGATCTCACGCGCGCGGCCCTCAGCCTGTGGGAAATGACGAACAGCGTCGGGCGCCCCGAGGAGTCGCGAGAGCTGCTGCAGCGCGCGCTGCAGGCGGATCCGAGCGACGCCGAGCTCCGCGCGCGGCTCGCCGCCGTGCTCGAAGGCGCCGGCGCGCACCGCGAGCTCGCCGAGCTCGAGCTGGCGGACGCGCTGGAGACGCCTTCTTCACCCGAGAGGGTGATGCGCTTGCTGCGCGCGGGGGAGCTGTTCATCGCCGGCGGCGAGCTCGACCAAGCCATTTACGCGCTGGAGACCGCGCGCACCGAAGCTCCCGACAACCTCGACGTGGCGGTGTGGATCGCGCGAGCCTACACGCTGCAGTCGCGCTTCGAGGAGGCCGCGGCGCAGCTCAACGCCGTGATCGAGCTCCACCGCGGCAAGCGCATCCGCGCGCTGAGCGTGGTGTTCGAAGAGAAGGCCAACGTGCACCTCGAGGAAGGCTTCCTCACGGACGCGCTGGCCGCGCTGGGCAAGGCGTTCGAGATGGATCCCAAGAACGCGCGGCTCGGCATGCGGCTCGGTCGCCTGGCGATGGAGGCCGAAGAAGACGAGGTGGCGCAGCGCGCGCTGCGCGCGGTCGCCATCATGAAGACGGCGGACGTCGACGGCCCTGACGGGGCGCAGGCGCAGACCAAGGCGGACGCCAACTACCTGTTGGCGCTGCTGGCGCACCGCGCGGGCGATCCGCGTAAAGCCAAGATCCTCGTAGCTAAGGCCATCAGTGAGAACCCCGATCATCAAGAGGCGCGCGCGCTGCTCGCCGAGCTGGATCGTCGCTGAGCCTTTGACTATCCTCACGGCGCATCCGCCATGAAACGTGAAAAGCGGCTCAGCAAGCGCGAACGCCGCGCGCTCGATCCCAACAGACCAGCGGCGGGCCACAATCACCCGCAGCACATCCACTGCATCGCCTGTGGCCGCCACCTGGATCCCAGCGAGTTTCAGGGGCCGACTCCCACGGCGGTGTCGCTGCAGTGCGATCACAAGTCCACGTTTCCGGCGTGCCGCGGTTGCCAGGTCGATGCGCGCTATCTGATCTCAGAGCACGACCGCACCGGCAAACCGGTCGCCATCGCCGAAGCCTGGCACTAAAGCGCCGTCCTAAGAGCTCGCCCTAGGCACGCGCGTCGAACTAGCGGGACGAGCGTTTCAGGCGCCGTCTTGGCTCGAGCTCTTGTGCCGCTCGCCGCTGTTCAGCCAGCGCAGCGCTTGGGTGTAGAGGTATGGCTTGCGGTCGACGGCGAGCTCGTGGCCCATGTCCTTGGGGATCGAGACCCTGGTGGAGACCTTCGCTTTGCGCAGCCAGGCCTCGACCTGGCGCGTGCCGTCGACCACCTCGTCGTGCTCACCGGTGATGAGGTAGACCCGGCGCACGCGCGCGCGGGCGTTGTTCAGCGCTTCGAGGCCGGGCCCGCCCCAATACTGCGGGGTCGCAGCCAAGATCAGCCAACGATTGAAGGTGTGCGGCTCGCGCACGGCGACGTTCATCGCGGCGTAGGCGCCCTCGCTGAAGCCGATCAGCGTGTTGCCATAGAGTTGCACGCGCCGGCCATAGCGGGTGCGCAGCGCTTGCACCGCCGCCATCGTGATCTGGTGCGCGCTCGGCCAGTTGTTGTCCCAGGCTCGGCCGCTGCCGTACGGGCTCGGACCCTCGGGGCACACCAGCCAGCCGAAGCTGCGCGCCACGCTCGCCCATTTGCGACAGTCGTCCTCGGCACGTCCGCCGCGGCCGTGCAGATAGATGATGAGCGGCTTCATCGCGAGCCGCCCGCGGCCGGTCGGCTCGTAATAAAACGCGCGATGTCCGTGCTCGAGCGTGAGCTCTTCCAGACCACCGCCCTTGCTGCGTGACGCGGCCTCCGGCGGCGCCTTTTGACTCAGCTCCTCCGCTGCCCGCGAGCCGTCTTTGTCGTCGGGATCCGGGATCAGCAAGCGCTGGCCCTCGTGGAGCTTGTCACGCCGGCTGATACCGTTCGCGTTGCAGATCGCGGCGATGGAGACGTTGTAACGCTTCGCGATCTTGCCCAGCGTTTGCCCGGGCGCGACCGTGTGGACCTGAGGCGCAGCCTGAGCGCTCGCCGAAAATGCTCCGATTGCGAACGCGAGGATCGCAGGCAGCCACCGCATGGTCACCGTCGCTAGCATAGGCGCACGAGCGGGGGAAAAGCTCTACTCACGACAGCTGATTATCGGCCTCCGAGCCGGCGACATAAGTGGGTCCTGTCCGCTCGCTGCGAGGTGCAGGTCGTCCACGGTCGACTCATTGGCCGGCTCGGAATCCCTATGATGGTGAGAAGAGCGGTAAGCCAACGCGCCGCTCGGCGACTCAGCGAAAGAGCTCGACGCCAGTTGCGATGAGGCGAAGCTCGCGCGCGGCGCCATCCGGCGTTTTATTGGCGAAGGACGCGCCCTCGCTCTCGAGATGATTCACGGAGCTCGGGCTGATGCTCGCAACGACGACCTTGGCCTCGACGCGCGCCGTAGCGCCAGCGGAGTCCGTCGGCACGAAGAAGCCGTAGTCCTTGAAGGTGACGCGGCAGCCGGGGCTGTGCTCGTCGGCGCCTTCGGCGAGCTCCATCCAGCAACCGCGTCGGGAGCACGCGCGCCGAACGTAACCGTTGACGATGGCGCTGCGCCCCTCGAAGGCCTCGGGCTTGGCGACGAGCTCGCTCACTTTGAGTCCCGGCTCGTCCGAGCGGATGCGCGCGCCGAACTTCTCGACCTGTCGCGGACTCAGCGCGGAGGCCGCCGCGCTCGGCTCGGGTGCCGGTGTCGAGCGACTCTGACATGCGCTGCCGAGCGCGAGGCTGATCAGGACGACGTGCAGCGGGCGGGCGGCCATACCGTGTCGGACAGTATAGCCCGCGCGCACGCTCACTCCGAAGCGGCGGACACCGCCGCGGCCTTGCCCGGCAAGCGATAGCCGACACCCAGGATGCCGCCGATGAACTGATCGGTGGCGCCGCCCGCCACTCGCAGCGCGTCGGCCGGCACCGGATTGAAGTCGAAGCCGTAGCGAACCATGCGACCGCCAGCGAAGACGAAGACGCTCGGGGTCACGTTGAAGCCGAGCTTGAGCGAGCCGTCCACGCCGCGCCCGCCGACGCTCTTGAACCACAATCTCTCGTTCTCGAGCTCGCCGCTATCGAGCACCAAGCGCGCGCCCAGCTGCGCCTGCACGAACACACGCCCGAGCGCGACGCGCAGATCCAACGCGGGCTCCGTGTAGGTGTAGATCACGTCAGGCACCAGCGGCCCGGTCTCGTCACCCTTGAGGTAGTATTTTTGCGCGCCGTAGACCCAGCTGAACCCGAGCTGCGCCTTCGCGCCGAGCGGCACTCGCAGCCGCAGCCCCAAGAACCAGTCCTGGACCGAGTTCTTGAGCTCTTTCTGTGAACCGCCGGCGGGCTTGTAGACGATCTTGGACGGGATGCCGTAGCCGAACCCGCCGAGCAGACCCACGTTCGCGAGGAAGCCATCGCCTCCGAACGCGCCGGGATAGAGCTCACCGCGCAGCACGATGGTCGCGTCCAGGCCGCTGTTGTAATCGCGCAGCGGCAACGCGAGCGGCCGCTGCGGCGCGAGCTGGCTCAGCGTGTCTTTGAACTGGAAGGAGCGCTTCGAGAAGTCGAAGCCCAGCGAGAGCTCGAGGGGGAAGGCGCTCGTGCTCGACGACGCAGCGTCCGCCGTGGCCTCGCTCTTCGCGTCGCCCTCGTCGCCCTCGTCGCTCTCGCCGTCGGCCTCTTCCTCGCCGTCGCTCGATTCAGCCTCAGCCTCAGCCTCGCCTTGTTCCTCGGCGGCCTCTTCTTCCTCTTCCTCGCTGGACTCCGCGCTCTTTTGAGCGGTGTCGGAGGGGGACTCCATCCCGAAAGCCGCGAAGAGCTTCTTGGCGAGGCGCTTGTCGATCAGCGCCTTCAGCTTGGGACCCGCGGGGGCGTGCAGCTCGATCTTGCTGACCTCGCTGCCGTCCGCGCCGTCGCGCACGCTGAGCACCAAGCGACTGCGCTCGACCTTGCCGACGACCACGGCTTCGACGCCGAGATCGGAGGCGATCTTCGCGTAGCTTTTGTTGTTCTTGCCCTTGAAATCCTCGGCGTCGGTGAGCTCGAAATTCTTCTGCAACACGTCGCGCAGCCAGCCGCGCACCTCCCCGGCTTTTCTGCCGTCGATCTGCCCGAGCGCGATGGACTTCTTGCGCGCGGGCGTCGAAGACGCAGCGCTCGAGCCGCGCTTGGACTTGGCGAAGGCCGGGGCCGGGCTGAGCGTGACGCTCAACGCGAGCAGTGTCGTTAGACTGGCGAGCGCGGCGTGGCGCGCAGAGCGGATCATCGTCGTCACTTCGAAAACCTCGTCGGCGATCGTCTGCGAGACGCCTTACGGCTTGAACTTCATGATCCAGCCCTGGATGCAGGCCAGGTCGTCACCTTCCAGCGTGCCGCCCGTCGGCATCGACTGACCACACTCCTGCTTGTTCGTGATCTTCTTCAGCAGCAAGCTGTTGGAGGGGTTGGCAGGATCGATGATCAAATTACCGGGCACGCATTTGCCGGCATCGCTGACGCCCATGTACAGGGCCTGCGTCATGCTGAGGCGCTTGCCGAGCTCGCTCCCAACGAGCGAGAGTCCGCCACCCGTCCCGCCCGGGTTTGCGCTGTGGCAAAGCGTGCAGAGCTCACTTTCGAACACCTGCGCGACGCAAGCGTCATCGGGCGGGATCACCGCGTTGCTCGCGCCGCCGCTGCTGCTGCTGCCGCCCATGGACTGCATGCCGCCCTGCGTCGGAGCGTTCCCACCTTGCGCTGGAGCGTTTCCACCCTGGCCGTTACCCTGGCCGCCGCTGCCACCGGAAATGGGGCTCGCGCCACACTTGGGATCGGTAGCGTCGGCGAACGCGCACACGAAGGCGTTGGGATCTTTCTCGAGGTCGCCCGCGCAGCCGACGTAAACCAACGGGATGGCAAGCAATCCGACCGCAATGAACAAAGCGCCGACCGGTCGTGGGAGACGGCGCATCTCGGTTGAGCCCTCTGCTGGGAGCTCGTGACCATGGGGGAGGTTCGGTGTAGTCACGTTGTAAGGGAACCCTAGCGCATCGATCCGGGGGTTGTCCGGTGTTTCGATGACGAAAAACGGCGCGTTCGCGCCGTACGCACGATGTGGTCGCACACCCTTGTAGTTGATTGTTGCCACCTTTCTCGCTCAACGATTTCGCGTCAGTGACGCGACGAGCGCAGCAAGATTTTTGGCGCTGACGTTGCTGTCGAAATTTTTCAGGAGCATCGCTTTGCAAGCGATGCGCTCGAGAAGTGAACGCTAGCGCTCGATGTGAGACCAAGGTCGCAAACGTGCGACGGCGACGTCGCGCAGCGCCGCGCGATTGAGCTTACCGTTGGGCAAGCGCGGCAACTCCGGTAGCTCGATGTATGCGCGCGGTCGTTCGTAGGACGCGAGGCGTGTGCGCAACAGCGCGCTGCTCGTGGCGGGCTCGAACGTCGCGTCGGTGACGAGCGCCGCGGCCACGGTGTGCCCGAACACGTCATCCGGCACCGCGAAGACTGCGGCGCCGTGGACGCCGGGCAGCGCGCCGAGCACCGCCTCGACGCGCAGCGGATCGACCTTTTCGCCGCCGGTGATGATCACGTCGCCCACACGTCCGAGCACGAACAGCTCACCATCGCCGCCGAGGAAGCCGCGATCTTCCGTGGTCAACCAGCCCGCGGCGTCGAGCGGCGCGGCGGCGCCGACGAAGCCGCTGAACAGCGTCGATCCGCGCACGCGGATGCGCGCGTCGTCGCCGATGGCGAGCTCGATGCCGGGGAGGGGCTTGCCGGAGCTCACGAGACCAGCGTCGACGCGTGGCGGCGCGCTCGCGCTGGTGGTGGTGACCTGAGAGCACGCTTCGGTGAGGCCGTACGTCGTCAGCAGCGGCACACCGCGCTGCTGCGCGGCGAGCAATAAGCTGGGCGGCGTCGCTGCGCCACCGAGCAGAACGGCGCGCAAGCTGGGCGGCGGCGACCACTCCGGCCGCAGGCGCAGCAGCGCCTCCAGCACGGCGGGGACGAGCGAGACATGCGTGACGGAGCTGTCACGCATCACGTCCGCGAGCTCTCGCGGCGAAGCGAGCAGGCTGCCCTTCCGAGGTTGAAACGCGACCGGGCTCGCGCCGGCGAGCAAGCAACGCGTGACGATGGAGAGCCCGCCGACGTGCGCCAGCGGCAGACACAGCAGCCAACGATCGCCGACGCCGAGGGGCAGGTTCTGCTGACTCGCGCTGGCCGCGGCGATGAACGCGCGGCGGCTGAGCAGCGCGAGCTTCGGCTGCCCGCTGCTGCCCGAGGTCGGGATCACGGCGAGCGGCGCCTCCGCCGCTGGCGCGGCGAGCGCAGGAGGCTCCGCCAGCGCGCCAGCGATGGGTGCTTCGTCCGGCGCCAATAGGGCAGGCGCGGCCACGCGCTCGGCGAGCGCTGCGCGTTCGCTCGGCGGCAAGCGCGCGTGGATGAACAGCATCGCTCTGCCGTTGCGCAGCAGCGCGTAAACGAGCTCCAGGCTCGCCAGCGTCGGGCGCGCGACGAGGGCTACGGGGCGTGCGTCGTGCGCGAGCAGGTTCAGCGCGGCCAAGCGCCGCTCGCAACGGCGCACGCGCTCCGCGAGGCTCGCGAAGGTGTGCTCGACGCCGTCCGCGACCAGCGCGATCGCGCGCGGATGGCGAGCCGCGACCTCGAGAATGTCGAGGCTCATGGCCGCGGCGCTCCGCGCAGGCGCTCGAGGCCGAGTCCCGGCCTGCGATGCGGTTCGAGCCAGGGCGAGCGCCGCGCCAGCGCGGCCGAGCCCCAGCCGCTGAGCAACGGGTACGGGGCGAGGCCCTGCGCGCGCTGCGTGGCGCCGAGCGCCAAAGCGAGCTCGCCGAGCGCGGCAAATCCCAGCGGGCCTTCGAAGGTGTGCGACACGATGACGTCGACGCCGAGCGCTCGCGCGCAGCCGATGACGCGCAGCGCGCCGCTCAGCCCAGCGAGCACGCTGGGCTTCACGACCCAGGTCGTCACGCGTGCGTCGCGAGGCGGCGCCGCGTCTTCGTTCAGCAGCGCGCGCAGCGACTCGTCGCGCGCGAGCGCGATGCCGACGTCGCCAAGCTCGGCGAAGTTCGCGCACGGCTCTTCCACGAGCTCGACGCAGAGCGGCGCGAGCGCCGAGAGCCGGCGGCGCGCTTCGGACGCAGAGAGGGCACGGTTCGCGTCCAGCCGGAGCACGAAACCGTCGCCGCAGCGCTCCCGCAAGTGCGCGAGCTCCGCCTGCTCGCGCTCGCCGTCTGGCGCGCCGAGCTTCACCTTCAAGGTCTTGAAGCCCTCTTCGAGCGCGCGCTGCGCTTGCTCGAGCAGCGGGCCGGGCTCGAGCAGCGCGGCGAGCGGCAGCGGCGCGAGCGGCGCCGACGTGAGCGCGGGCTCGCAGCGGCGCAGCAGCACGTGCAGTGGCTCATCACGACGCCGCGCCACCAGGTCACAGAGCGCCGTTTCGACGGCGAAGCGCGCCGCGGAGCCGCGGGGAGCGCTGAGCGCGGCGAGGGCGGGCAGCAGGGTTTGCGGCTCGCTGACGCTGCGCTCGATCAGCGGCGCGAGCGCGGCGTAGTCGAGCGCGGCGAGCTCGCGCTCGGTCTCGGCCAAATCGTCATCGGAGTAGCCCGGCAGCGGCGCGGCCTCGCCTTGGCCGTAGCCGCTGTCGCTCTCGAGCGTGAGCAATATCCCCGAGCGCTCGCTGTAGCGCTGGTTCGCGTTGCCAAACACGCGGCGCGCCGCGAGCTGATAGCGGTCGCGCGTCGCGCGCAGGCTCATGGCTTGCCGGCGCCCAGCACGATGCCGAGCGCGAACAGCACGCTGAACACGAACAGGAGCTTGGCCGTGCGCACGAGCAGCGGGTTGAAGGCGCGCCCCTCGGCGCGCGTGACAGCGCGCACGGTCGCGACGGCGAGCGGCGCGGTGAGCCACGGCAGCAGCACCCACGGCCGCGCCGCCCCGATCAACCACAACAGCGGCGGCACGCCGTACGCCAGCGCGAAGAGCAGGAAATACTCCGCCAGCGCGCCGCCGCGACCGAGCCGCACGGCCAGCGTCCGCTTGCCCGCGCGCACGTCGGTCTCGCGATCGCGCAAGTTGTTCACCACCAAAATCGCCGTCGCGAGCGCGCCGAGCGGCAGCGCAGCGAGCAGCGCGAGCGGCTCGAACGAACGCGCGTGCACGTAAGCGCTGCCGCACACCGCTACGATGCCGAAGAACACGAAGACGAAGAGGTCGCCCAGGCCGTGATAGCCGAGCGGATAGGGGCCGCCGGTGTAAGCGACGGCAGAGGCCATGGACAACAGTCCGATCACGACGATCGCCGGCCCGGCCTCGTACGTGAGGTACACACCGACGAGCAGCGCCAGCGCCAGCACCACGTACAGCCCGCCGCGCACGGCGCTCGGGCTGAGCAGCCCGGCCTGTACGGCGCGCAGCGGACCCAGCCGCTCGCTGGTGTCCGCGCCCTTCTCGTAGTCGAAGACGTCGTTCGCGAAGTTGGCGGCGATCTGCAGGAACACGGCGCCGAGCAGCGCGCCGAGCGCCGGTCCGAGACGGAAGCGTCCGCTCACCCAGGCGCACGCGGTGCCGACCAACACTGGCGCGAGCGCCGCGGTCAACGTCGCGGGCCGGGCGGCGAGCACCCACGCGCGCAGCGAGCCGGGCGCGATACTCGGCCGCTGTAGCCCTGCCGCGGTCGACGTCATCGTCCAAGTCCTCTCAGCATTGCTTCGCTCACCGCTTCCGGACGCTCCAGTACGACGTTGTGTCCGGCGTCCGCGACGCGCGTCAGCCGCGCCGCGGGCAGCTCTTTTACAACAGCGCTCGCTATCTCGCAAAAGCGCGGGTCGAGCTCACCGACGAGCAGCTCGAGCGGCAGCGTCAGCTGCTGCAGCCGCGGCCAGTAGCTCGGCATCTCCGCGAGACCGGTGACGCGCAGCGAGTGGCAGAGCCCGGGCGCGCTGTGGCCGAGACGCCGTCGGCGCTCTTCTTCGCGCACGCTCGGCGGGAGCTTCGCTTGCGACGCGAAGAGCGGCTCGCGCTCCCAGCGCTCGACGAAGGCGCTCAGGCCCTGGCTCGTGAGCAGCGCGCAGAGCTCCGCGTCACGGCGGCGGCGCGGGCCGCGCTCGTTCTCGTCGCGCAGCCCGGGGCTGCCGGAGATCAGCAGCGCGCCACGGAAGCGCTGCGGCTCCCGCGCAGCGAGCGCGAGGGCCAGGCGAGCGCCCAACGAGTAGCCGACGAGCAGCGCGCCCGGCGCGGCGAGCGCGCGCAGGCGTTCGACCTCTGCTTCGAAGCTTCGCACGTGCAGCGCGGCCGGCGTCGCGCCGTGCCCCGTGAGCAGCGGCGCTTGCACCTCGACGTCGCGCGGCAGCTGCTCGCAGACGCGGCGCCACGAGTCGGGGCTGCCGGTGAAGCCATGGAGCAACAGCACCGAGGCCACGGCGCTCACTTCAGCGCTTCGGCGAGCGCGCCGGGCAGCTGCGCGCGCAGCCGCTCGCGCAGCCGGCGAGCGCTGTCCGGCGCGACCGCGGCATGAATCAGGGTCGCGCCGCGGCGCTGCAGCGCGAGCTCGAGCGCCGTTCGGAGCTCGCCGACGGAGGTCGGCCGTACGTAGGGCAGGCCGTATAGCGCCGCGGCGTGCGCGAGCTCCACGCGCGGGGGCGTCAGCCAAAACGATTTCAGCTCAGGTTCGTCGGCGAGCAGGCGCGCGACCGGCAGATCCTCGAAGATTTGGCCGCCGGCGTTGTCGATGACGACGAGCGCGAGCGGGGAGTCGAGCTCGCGGGCGGCGGCGAGACCGCCGATGTCATGCAGGAAGCTCACGTCACCGAGCAGCAGCAAGCTCGGGCGTGCGGCGCTCTTCGCAGCGCCGGCGGCGCCGGACACCAAGCCATCGATGCCGTTCAGGCCGCGCTGCGACCACACGGCGAGCGGCCGGCGCTCGGGCGCGACGAAATCATCGACGTCGCGGATCACCAGGCTGTTGCCGACGCCGAGCAGCGCGTCGCTGGGGAGCGCGCTGAGCGCGGCGCGGACGGCGCTCGCCTCCGTCAGCGCCGCGCTCACTGTCAGCTCGCGCTCCAGGAGGCTCCAGTACACGGCGTCCGCACGCCGCAGCCGTTCGCTATAGGCGCGCCGGGCGGTCAGTCGCGTTGAGCTTGCGGCGCCGAGCTGCTCCGCGAGGCGCGCCGCGACCACGGCCGGCGCGCCGCGCACGAGCAGCTCCGCGCGGTTGGCGGGATTGAGCCAGCCGTGCTCGCTGACGATCACTTGTCGCGCGCTCGAGCACGAGAGCCAGCGCTCCAAGGCGATGGAGCTCGGCGCTGCGCCGAACTGCACGACGAGCTCCGGCTCCAGCAGCGCGTCACCGCGGCTCAGCAAGAGCGGCCCAGCGGCGCCGAGCAGCGACGCGCAGTCGGGCTGGTGACGCGCTTGGCTGGTGGTCTCCGCGTACAGCGCGAAGCCGCTCGCGCGCGCCAGCCCGAGCAGCGCCGTGGCGTCGCTGTTGAGCGGCAGCGGGCCGCACACGAGCAGGCCGCGTTCGACGCTGTCCATGCGCGCGGCCAGCTCACTCAGCGGCAGCGCGGCGCTCTCCGTCGCGGAGAGCGCCAGCGCCGGACCGCGCTGCAAGCGGCGCTCGACCTCCGCCGCGAGCGCGCGATCTTCGTCGCGGCTGCTCGTGACGGGCTCGAGCGGCTTGCGCGCCCGCGCGTTGAGCTGCACGGGGCCGGGCAGCGGCGAGCGCGACAGCTGCGCGGCCTGCGCGACGCGCCGCACCAGCCCGTCGAGCGCGCTGGCGCTCGCTTCCGGCTGTCCCAGCTCCACGAAGTGGCGCGCGAATTTGCCGTACAAATTGCTTTGGTCCATGACCTGCGCGGCGCCGCAGTCCATGAGCTCGAACGGACGATCGGCGGTCAAGAGCAAGAGCGGCACGAAGCCGAGCGCGGCTTCGACGACGGCTGAGAAGTACTCGGCGGCGGCGCTGCCCGAGGTGCAGAGCACGACGCTCGGCCGCCCGCTGACCCTGGCTTGCCCGAGCGCGAAGAAGGCGGCGCTGCGCTCGTCCACGATCGAGTGACAGCGCAGGCCCGGCGTGTGGAGCGCAGCCCAGGCGAACGGCGTCGAGCGCGAGCCAGGGCTGATGATGGCGTCCGAGACGCCGCAGCGTGCCAGCGTGCCGAACAGCAGGCGCGACCACTCGCCGAGCGTCGCAGAGTTCATGGCTCGTTGGCTCGCCGGCGCGTCCCGCCGCCCGTCACGAGGAGGTCACCCCCAAGGCGCCGAGCAGGGCCTGCAGCTTCCAGCGCGTTTCGCGCAGCTCACTGCTGGCGTCCGAGCCCTGCATGATGCCGGCTCCGGCGTAGAGCGCGGCGCGATCGCGCTCGAGGATGCCCGAGCGCAGCGCCACGGCGAAAGAGCCGTCACCGGCGGCGTCGACCCAGCCGATGGGACCCGCGTACCAGCCGCGCTCGTCCGGCTCGTGCTCGGCGATGAAGGCGAGGGCACGCGCGCTGGGCGCGCCGCCCACCGCGGGCGTCGGATGCAGCCGCTCGACGAGCGACAGCACGTGCAGCGGCTCGCGCAAGAGGCCGCGGATCTTGGTGCGCAAGTGCACGACGTGTCGCAGCCGCTGGACCTCGGGTGAGCGCTCGTGCTCGAGCTCGGCGGCGAGCGGCTCCAGCGCGTGGAGCAGCTCACGCACCACGATGGCTTGCTCGGCGCGATCCTTCGAGCTCTCGAGCAGCCGTCGCGAGGCGGCCGCGTCGTTATTGATGGAGCCGGCGACGGCTTCGGTCGTGAAGCGGCGGCCGCGTTTGTCGACTAGGCGCTCCGGCGTCGCGCCGACGAAGCTCGTCGTGCCGACGTGGAAGGCGAAGCGCAGACATTCCGGCGCGATGGCCGCTAGGCGCGTCAACGCCTCCGCTGCCGCGACCGGCCGCGGCAACGCGAGCTCGAGCCGGCGCGAAAGGACGACCTTCTCCAGCTCGCCGCGGGCGATGGCCGCGCGCGCGCTGTCGACGAGCGCGACGTACGGCTGCTCCGAGCGCGCATCGAGCTCCACCGGCACGGCCGCGGCGTTCGCGGTGGCCGGGAGCGAGCCGAGCGCGGCCAGCGCACGCGCGGCGAGGCCGAGCGCGGCCTCGCGCCGAGCCGCGTCGGTGAGCTCGGCGCCGCTAAACGCGAGCAGCAAGCGCGCGCGCTCACCGCTGCGCTCGTAGGTGAGCCGCGGCAACACGAAGCGCGCCTCGCCCAATGAACGCCACGCGGGCGACGCTGCGCGACCGGTCTGGAACGCGAAGCCGCCGAACAAGCGCAGCCCCGCGGCGTCCGGCCCCAGGCTCGCGAATAACGACTGCAGCTCCGCGCTCACCGCTTGGAAGCGCTCGGGACCCCGCGCTTCGATGCAGCGCAACGCGCCCACACCGACGTTCTCATAGCCGTTCGGCTCGGCGAAGTAATAGGCCTGGCCGTTCTCCTCGAGATCCACGAGCGCCTCGGCGCGCGCCGCCGGCACCGCGAGCTCGGCGATGCAGAGCTCGCGCGCTGGCGGGCGCGCCGCGAGCTCTGCGACGCGAGCGCGCAGCTGTTCGAGCAGCGTGTCGGGCGCAGGGGTCGGCGCGGGCGCGGAAGCGGTCATGAGCGAAGACGGGGCGTGCCGACGTACAGGTGACAGACGCCGAACGTGAGAGGATTCACCGCCAGCACCTCGAGGCCGGACTCGCTCATCATTTGCGCAAACGTCGCCGCCGGTGGGAACGCCGCGATCGAGCGCTGGAGGTAGCGATATTCGCGAGCGCCCGAGAGCAACGCGCCCAGCGCCGGCACCACGGTGTGCACGTGAAAGCGCGCGAACGGCGCGAGCAAGCCGCCGTTCGGCTCGGAGAGCTCCAGGACGGCCACGCGTCCACCCGGCCGCGTCACCCGCGCCATCTCGCGGAGAGCGCGCGCGCGGTCCGGCACGTTGCGGATGCCGAAGGCGATGCAGACGCCGTCGAACTCGCCGTCGCCGAACGGCAGCGCTTCCGCGTCACCGACCTGCAGCTCGATGCGCTCTCCAGCGCCGCGGCGCGCGACCTTCTCGCGCCCCACCTCGAGCATCTTGAGCGATGGGTCGACGCCGATGACGTGCGCGGAGGGCTGCTGGCGCACGATCTCGAGCGCGAGATCTCCGGTGCCCGTAGCCAGATCGAGCACGCGCGCGTTCTCGCGGAGCTCGAGCGCGCGCGCCGTCCGCTTGCGCCAGCGCTGGTCGATGCCCAGCGAGAGAATGCGGTTCATCGCGTCGTAGCGACCGGCGATGGCGTCGAACATGTTGCCCGACCCCTCGCGGACGATGGCAGAACTTGGTTCGCTGGGCGTCATTGCCGTTCGGCTACCTTGAGGAGTGGCCCGGGATCAACGACCTTTCCGGAAACCAACGCTTGCAGGAGGCTTTCGCCCAGCTTGGCGAGGGACCTGAGCTCGCGCAGCCGGGCTCGCTTGAAGGCCACGTGCTGCGCCTGCGGCTGCGCGGCGCTGGAGAGGCGCGCCTCGGCGCGCTCCAGCGTCTCGGCGAACTGCTGGATGAGCACGAGCTCGCGCTCCCGGAGCACGCGCTGGACCAGCCGCCCGATGCTCGTCTCGGCCTCGTAGTAGTCCCGTCGCTCACCGGGCCGCCACGTCTTCTTGACCGCGCCCCATTTGACGAGCTCGGACAGCGCCATGCTCACGGCGCCGGTGCTCATGCGCAGGCTCTCTCCGATTTCCGACGCCCCGAGCGGCTCGGGCGCGAGATACAGCAGCGCCCAGAGCCGCCCCATCGGCCGCTTGAACCCCCAGAACTCCATCAAGCGACCGACAGTGTCGGCGACCTCGAACTCGGTATCAGTCGAGCTGGATGTAGGGGCAGGGGTCATCGCGGAGTTGCGCGTAGTGTTTGAGCTTTCAAAATCTCTTGAAACTTTAGGCTCCTGGTCCAGGAGGGTCAAGCGCGGTTTTTCATTCGGCCGGGCGGTGTGAGTTGCGCCACGACTGTAGACGGCCTGGGCGGAGGTGATAGCCTCCTGGCTGCTCGCGAGGGCGAATCGATGGCTGGAAACAATCTCGGCCCGATAGCGAATGGCTTACGCGTCGCGATAGTGGGGGCCGGCCCGGCGGGCTTCTACGCCGCCGATCTGCTGCTGCAGCGTGGCGCGCAGATCGACCTCTTCGAGCGCTTGCCGGCGCCCTATGGCTTACTCCGCTACGGCGTCGCGCCGGACCATCAGAACATCAAGCGCGCTGGCGCCGCTTTCGAGCGCACGGCGCGGCACGACAGCCTGCGCTTCTTCGGCAACGTAGAGATCGGTCGCGACCTCAGCGTGGAGGAGCTGCTCTCGGACTACGATCAGGTGCTGCTCGCCACGGGCTCGGCGAGCGATCGCCGCATGGCCATTCCCGGCGAGGATTTGGCGGGGAGCATCGCCGCGACGGCGTTCGTTGCTTGGTACAACGGCCACCCGGAGTTCTCGGATCACGCCTTCGATCTGTCGGGTCGCCGCGCGATCATCGTCGGCATGGGTAACGTCGCGATGGACGTGGCGCGCGTGCTCGTGAAGCGGCCCTCGGAGCTGGCCACCACCGACATCGCGCACTACGCGCATGACGCGCTGGAAAAGAGCGCGGTTCGTGAGGTGGTGCTGCTCGGCCGGCGCGGGCCGGCGCAGGCCGCGTTCGACCAAGGCGAGCTCGCCGACATCGCGGACTTGGCGGGCGTCGAGGTGGTGATGGACAGCGACGTCTCTCTGGAAGGCGTGAGCGAGCTGCCCGTCGCGGCGCGTCGCAACGTGGAGTACATGGCGACGCTGCCGCGCAAGCCGAGCGGAGCCGCCGAACGTCTCGTGCGGCTGCGCTTCTTCGCCGCGCCGCGAGCGTTGCTGGGCGAAGCAGGACGCGTCGTCGCGCTCGACATCGAGCGCACCGAGCTCGTCGAGCGGGAGGGTGGCGGCGTCTCGGCCCGCGGCACCGGAGAGCTCGAGCGGCTACCGGCCTCGCTCGTGGTGCGCTCCATCGGCTACCAGGCGAGCCCGTTGCCGGGCCTGCCCTTCGACAGCAAAGCCTCGTTGATCCCGAACGTCGCCGGCCGCGTCGGCAAGCCCGGCGACGTGCTGTCGCGCTGCTACGTCGTGGGCTGGATCAAGCGCGGCCCGGTGGGCTTGCTCGGCACCAACAAGCAGGACGCCAAAGAGACGGTCGAGCACATGCTGGCCGACGCCGAACAGAGCCTCGCCAGCCGCGAGCAGCGCACGAGCGGTCGCGCCGTGGAGCTGCTCGCCGCGCGTGGCGCGCGGGTCGTGACCTTCTCGGATTGGCTGCGCATCGACGAGAAGGAGCGCGCGGCCGGCAGCATAAAGGGTAAAATTCGGGAAAAGTTCGCGTCGCTCGAGTCGCTGCTCGCAGCCTTGGAGCCGTAATGGGTGGTGCTGGGGCGCGCCTGTGGCACACTCCGCGAGTGCGCGTCTCCCCGAGCTGGCTCGCGAAGGCATCCCTGGTGATCGCGCTCGGCGCGCTGTCGTCGAGCGCCGGCGCCGAGCCGCACGAGCACGGGGTAAGCTCGGCCAATTTCGACAAGTACGTGCCCGGCGCGAGCGAGCTCGAGGGGCGCATCATCGCGCCCTGCTGCTGGACGCAGACGATCGATATCCACGGCTCGGAGATCGCCACCGCGCTGCGCCAGGAGATCCGCGCGCGCCTCGCCAAGGGCGAGAGCGCGGAGAGCATCGAGAGCTCGCTGGTCGAGCGCTACGGCGCCAAGATCCGCGCGGTGCCGCCGGGCAGCCACCTGGGCAGCATCGGCGGCGCGGTGGCGTTCTCGCTCGGGCTCGCCGGTGTCGGCGCCATCGTCTTGCTGCGCCGTTGGCAGCGGCGCTCCGCGAAGGCCGCGCGCAAGGACGAGAAGAGCGAGGCTGTCGCGCCGACCAAGGCGGATCCGTCCCTCGACGCGCGGCTCGACGCCGAGCTTGCCGAGCTCGACGGCGATTGATAGTGCGCGAGCCAATGTTCGAACTTCGCAAGATTCACCTGCGCGGCACGCCGCGCGAGCTCGGACGCGGGCACGGCGAGGCGCTGCGCGAGCCGATCGCGGCCTTCATCGAGCAGCGCCTGAGCGCGCTGCGCGCCTATCTCGCCGAGCGCGGTGAGGCCGCGCGCTTCGCTGAGTTCGTGAGCACGGCCGGCGCGTGCTTGGCGGTCGCCGAGCGCTTCGATCCCGACGGCGTCGCGGAGCACCGCGGCATCGCGGAGGCGGCCAACGTCGACCCGGTTCTGCTCTATGGCACCACCAACATGACGGACGTACGCGACGTGCTGGTGCTGCCCACGTCGCCCAGCCGCGAGGGCTGCACGAGCGTGCTCGTTCCCCCGAGCCTCAGCGCGAACCAGGAGCTCGTGTGCGGACAGACCTGGGATCTCAACCCCAGCGACCTGGACTTCGTCGTGGCCATCCAGCGCAGCCCGCTCGAGGGCCCCGCGACGTGGTCGGTGACGTGCAGCGGCGCGCTGTCGCTGATCGGCATGAACGGTGAGGGCGTCGCCGTCGGCACCACCAACCTCAAGACGCGCGCGTCGCGGCCGGGCGTCGGCTACCTGACGATCTTGCACCGCGCCATCCGCGCGCGCTCCTTCGCGGAGGCGCGGGAGTCCGTCATCTCGGCGCCCCGCGCGGCGGCGCACAGCTATTGGATCGCCAGCGCCGATGGTGGAACCGAGCTCGAGTGCGATCCCGAGACAGTGAGCGAGCGCGCGCTCGCCGAGCAACCGCTGGTGCAGACCAACCATTGTCAGGCCGCGCTGCTCAGCGCGCGCGAAGGCGAGGCCGCGTCGGAATCGAGCCGCCGACGATTGGAGCGCGCCGAGCGCGTGCTGGCGACGCGCGGTCAGGACGTGAGCAGCCTGCGAGCGCTGTTCGCGGATCGCTCCGAGGGCGTGAACAGCATCAACCGCTACGAAGAGGACGCGCAGGGCACCACCACCAACGCCTGCGTCGTGTGCGTCCCCGCGCGGCGTGAGCTGTGGGCCTGTCGCGGCCCCGCCGATCGCGGCAGCTGGACGCGGCTCGAGTTCTAGCGGCCCTTGGCGGCGCTCTGCTTGGGCCGGCGGCCCTTCGCCGCGCGTTTCGCGCTCGCCGCGGCCTCGCCGTCCTCGCGCTCTTCCGCGCTGGCGCCGCCGCCGAGCTGCTTGCGATAGAGCGCCTCCGCGGCCTCGGCGGCGCGCCGCGCGCGCTCGGTGTCGCCGCGCATCTCCATCAGAAATCGGCTCGGGATGCAGGGCCGCGGCTTGCCCCATTTCATGCGCGCTTTGGTGAAGGTGATGGTCAGCGATTCCCGCGCGCGCGTGACGCCGACGTAGCAAAGCCTGCGCTCTTCATCGACGCCGCGGCCTTCGAGGATCGAGCGCTGGTGCGGCAGGATGCCTTCCTCCAAGCCGACCAGGTAGACGTGCGGGAACTCCAGCCCCTTGGCGCTGTGCAGGGTCATCAGCGTCACCGCGTGGCGCTCTTTCTTGTCGTCGTTGCTGTCGCGATCGGAGAGCGTCGCTTCCTCCAAGAAGCCGAGCAGCGTCGGCTCCTGCTCGCGCTCTTCATAGAGCGCCGCGGCGTTCACCAGCTCTTCCACCGCGGCCCAGCGCGCGTCCGCTTCACCGGGTCCGGTGTGCACGCGCGTGATCTCGTTTTTGTACTCGATGGCCGTGAGCAGCTCGCGCAACAGCTCCGCGAGCGGCACGGCGCCGACGCGGGCGCGGAAGGCGTCGATCAGCCGCCGGAAGCCCTCGATGCGCTGGATCATCGCGGTCTGTAGCTCCAGCACCTCCAGCGCCTGCGGCAGCACGGTCCAGAGCGGCTTGCCCTCGCCGACGGCGTACTCGATCAACGCGGCGACGGTCGAGTCACCGATGCCGCGCGCCGGCGTGTTGATGATGCGCAGCAGCGAGACCTCGTCCGACGGGTTCGCCAGCACGCGCAGGTACGAGAGCACGTCCTTGATCTCGCGCCGATCGTAGAAGGACAGGCCGCCGACGAGCACGTAGGGCACCTTGGCGCGGCGCAGCTCGAGCTCGAACGCGCGCGGTTGCTCGTTGGTACGAAACAGGATCGCGATATCGCTGGGCGAGATGCGGCGCTCGGCGTCTCCGACGATGAGCTGCGTGATCTCGCGCACCACGTGCTCGGCCTCCATGTTCTCATCTTCCATGCGCAGCATGCGCGGCGCGGGGCCGCCCTCGCGCGAGGGGCGCAGCACCTTTTTGTGGCGCTGGCTGTTGTGCGCGATGAGCGTGTTGGCAAGCTCGATGATCGGCGCGCGGGAGCGGTAATTGTCCTCCAGGCGCACGACCTTGGCCTCGGGCCAGTCGTTCTGAAAGCCGAGGATGTGCGCCACCTCCGCGCCGCGCCAGCCGTAGATCGACTGATCGTCGTCGCCGACCACGCACAGGTTGCGGTGCCGCTCGGCGAGCGCCTTCACGATGGTGTACTGCAGGTTATTGGTGTCCTGGTACTCGTCGATCAGCAGGTGATCGAAGCGCGAGGACTCCGCGAAGCGCGCCTCGGGGTGCTCGCGGAAGAGGCGATTGGTCTGCAGCAGCAGATCGTCGAAGTCCATCGCGCCCGCGGCGAAGAGCTGGGCCTGGTAGCGCTCGTAGGCGCTGGCGGCGAGCTCCGCGCGATTGCCCTCGGCCACGCTGAGCGCGGCGTCGGGCAAAATGCCCTGGTTCTTCCAGCCGCCGATGAAGGTCAGCAGATCCGAGGGCCGCAGCGTGCCGCTGCTGACGCGGATGTCGCGCAGCGCGTTGCGCGCGAGCGACTCCTGATCGCCGCGATCGTAGATGGTGAAGGTGTCGGGGTAGCCGAGGCGGCGCGCGTGGCGGCGCAGCACGCGCACGCACAGCGAGTGGAACGTCGAAATCTCGGGCGGCTTCGTGTTGCGATCGCGCTTGCCGAGCAAGCGCTGCGCGCGTTCGCGCATCTCGCGCGCGGCCTTGTTCGTGAACGTCACGGCCAGGATACGCGAGGGCTGAATCCCGCTCTGGATCAGCTTGGCGATGCGGTACGTGATGACGCGCGTCTTCCCGGTGCCGGCGCCGGCCAAGACCAAGAGCGGCCCAGCCAGCGTGGTCACGGCCTGGTGCTGGGAAGGATTGAGGTCGGCCACGCCGCTCCCTTACGGAGCGCGGCCGGCGCGGTCAAGGGCCGGGCCCACTCGACCGCGGGCTCGCGCTGCGATAGAGCTTGCGCGCTTGTCGTCGCTGGCTGTGCCGCTTCACGTCGAACGTCAGGGCGCTGGCCCGCCGCTGCTGCTCGCGCACGGCTTCGGCGGCAGCGCGCGCAATTTTCGACCGCAGGCGCGGGCGGTCGCCGCGCTGCGCACGACCACGCTGTACGACGCGCGCGGTCACGCGCGCAGCGCGCGGCCGCAACAGGCGGAGGCGTACCGCCTCGACGAGCTGGTCAGCGATTTCGCGAGCCTCGCCGGCGACGCTGCGAGCGCGCTCGTCGCTGGCGGCCTCAGCCTCGGCGCGTACACCGCGCTGCGCTGGGCGCTCGCCGCGCCCACGCCGCCGCGCGGCCTCGTCCTCGCGGCCGTCCCCGACGGCGGCCCGCGTCGCCGCGAGTGGGCGCTGACGTTCGCGGACGCGATCCTGGCGGAGGGCTTGGAGCGCGCGGGCGAACGCTTCGTCTGGGGCGAGACCTCGCGCTTCGATCCGAAGGGCGCCGCCTTCATCCGTCAGGGTTTCCTGGAGCACGATGCGTTCGCGATGGCCGCCATCCTGCGCCAAGTGCTGGCCACGGTGCCCACGCCCGCGGAGCTGGCGAGCGAGCTCGAGCGCTTCACGCAGCCGGTGCTCGTCATCGTCGGCTCGGAAGATGACGCCTGCTTGGCGACTTGCGAAGAGCTCGCGCGTCGCTTACCCGCCGCGCGACTGGCGGTGATCCCGGGCGCCGGCCACGTCGTCAACTTGGCGGCTCCCGCAGCGTTCAACGCTGAGCTCGTGCGCTTTCTGCAGGAGCTCGAAGGGTAGGGTTAGCCCTACTCTTCGAGCGTCGTGCCCTCGCCTCAGTGCGTTGCGGCGAACGAGGCGGCCGTCACCGCCCACCAGATCAAGCCGAGGATCATCGAGATGAGCGCCAGCGCGCCGCCCGCGATGATCACGATTTTGCCCCATTTGAGCTTGGATTCGGCGTCCTCGGTCTGGCCCTGATCCGCCGCTTGCATCGCCAAGAAGCACAGGATGCCGCCGATGATGCCGAAGCAATTGGCGCCGCCGCAGAAGAAGAACGACGCGACGGCGACGATGAGCCAGGTGGTGGCTTGCTTTTTGAGCTCGTTGTTGGGGGTGGGGGCGGGAGGTCCGCCGAAGCCGGCCGGCGCCGCGTACGGGTTCTGCGGGTACTGACCCGGCGGACCGTAGCCGCCGGGCGGACCGTACCCGGGCGGATAACCGCCACCCGGCGGGCCGTAGCCGCCCGGAGGAGCGCCGGGCGGCGGGGCACCGGGCGGCGGGGCACCAGGAGGAGGGTAGCCGCCGCCGGGTGGGTAGCCGCCGCCAGGCGGACCATAGCCGCCCGGAGGTCCGCCACCACCTTGCGCCGTGAGTGCCGAGGGCTCGTGCATCATGAGTGCTTCCAACGCGGCGCCGGAATGAGGGAGGCGCGTCCTTCCTGTCTGCTTTCAGACTAGAACACAGTGGAACGGGTTCGCCACCGTGAACCCGCGCATGAGGCGCGGAAAACGTTTGGCGTCCCGGTTACGCGGATGTGCAACTCTGTCAGCGGAAAGGCGAATCGCGCCCGGTCGCGGCTCTGGCCGCTCGCCGCAGGTGTGGGCTTGACGCTCAGCAGCGCTTGGGCCTGCCGTCCGGGCGCCAAGCCGTCGCACGACGCGGCGCCGGTGACTTCGAAGCGGGGCGACCGCGTCGTGGTCGAGCCGCGCGCCGCGGAGTTTCACGAAGCGCGCGTGCTGGCGGTCGAGCACGACCGACTACGGCTCGAGCTGCTGGCGAGCCGCGAGTCGCTGTCGGTCGCGAGCTCCGACGTGTATCGCCTGCCGCCGCCGCCGGCCAAGCTGGAGCCGAACGGCTTCGCGATTTGTCATCACGCCCAAGAGTGGGTTGGCTGTAGGTTGCTGCGCCGCTCGGGGCCGTCCTTCTCCGTGCGCACGCTCACGGGCGCGAGCTTGGAGCTCGGGCCTGCGGCGCTGCTCGCGCCTTCGGCATTGACGGAGCTCAACCTGCGCCAAGCGTTCGTGCGCGCCGATCGGCGGCTGCAGTTTCAGCAGGAGGCAGAGCGCGCGGGGCCGCCGCTGGCGCCGTCCAGCTTTCGCCCGCAAGCACGCCAGCGCGTTGTCGCGCGGCGCTCCGGCGGCTGGTACAGCGCGGTGATCCAAGAGGTCGATCACGACTTCGTGTACGTGACCTTCGCGACCTCCGCGGCGCGCGAGCGCTTGCCGCTCGGCGAGCTCATCCCCGAGCCGCCTTGGCCCGCACCGCCGGGGCGCGGCGATTACGTGCTGGTGCGCCCGCTGGCGCCGGCCGAGCCTTGGCCCACGCTGCGCGTGGCCGGCGTCGGCGATCGCGAGTTTCACGTCGCGGGACCGCTCGGCGACGAGCGCGTCGTCAGTCATCGCGACGTGATTCCGCTGGGCCAGCGCTGAAGCGCGCGGCGCTCAGCGCGCCGGGCTCAACAGCCGTGTTGCCACCAAACCTTTGCCGGCGCCGGCCGCGACGCGCAGCTCCGCGCGCGTCTTCAGGTTGCTCTGCGCGCTAGCGGCGTCGAGCGAGCAGACGCGAGCGCTGGTCGCGTGGGCGCCGCGACCGAGCGCGATTTCGTTGCCCGACGCGCTGGCCACCAAGCGCACCTCCGCGCCCAAGCCGTTTTTGTCCAGCGCGAGCGCCACGTCCACGCAACGGCCGAAGGGAACGGTGAGCTCGATGCTCTTGATCTCCGTCTCGCTGAGGTCGAACGGCGTCGCTTGGCCGACCTCGCCCGGCCGCCGCAGCACGCCGCGCGACACGACCTGTGACAAGAGCCGCCCTGCGGCCAAGGGGTTGTCCACGAGCGGCGCCGGCACGTCGCCCTCGGCGTGCGCCAGCACCGCGAAGGGTCCGGGCCGTAGCGTCGCCTCGAGATCGAGCCGGTACGTCCCCGCCGCGGCGCACGCGAACAACGTGCCGCGCGCGCCGCCGGCGGCGCGCGCGATGAGCTCGCCGCTCGGCGACCAGAGCGACGCCGCGAGGCCGCGCAGCGGGCGCGCGCCGACGACGTCCAGCCGTGTGCAGCCGCTCGCGAGCGTGAGCGCCAGCGTCGAGCGCCGGCCGACCTCGAGCGCGCCGCCGAGCACGCGCTTGCCTTTGCTCTGGTAGCCGTTGTGCGTGAGAAGCTCGTTGTCGAGCTTATCGAGCTCCGCGTCCAGGTCGCCGTCGGGGAACGCCTCGATGCGCACGGCGTCGTTCTCGATGTCGCTCTCGCTGCCGGGCCGACTGCGCGAGAGCGCGAGCAAGCCGACGCCGCGCCCCGATTGCGGGCGCAGCTCCAGCGAGATGGACGTCTCGAGCGGCGAGCAGAGCACGAGCCCGCGATCGCGCCCGCCGCTCACGGCGCGGCCGATGATGGCGCCGCCGCTGTCGACGGCCGTGAGCTCCACGTGGCCGACCTCCTCCGCGGGCGCGAGGAAGGCGTCGATGCAGCGGCCCGCCTCGATGGGCGCCGAGACGCGCGTCGGCAAGCGCGCGTCCAGTGGAACCGCGACGCGACGCACGTCTTGCCAGCTGCCGCCGATGTCACGGCGGTGCAGCTCGAGCCGCTCATCGAGATCGGGCCAGGCGGAGGCGTTGACGCTGCTCGCGTCGACGTCGCTGCGGATGCCGTACGCTGCCGCTGCTCGACCCGCGGCCGCCGGCGCGATGCGCTCCGCGCCGACGGCGACGAGCCCGTGACCGGCGGCGATGCGCGCCGAGACCCAGACGCGCGCCGGATGTGGCGGGCACACCAACAGCGCAGGCGTCTTGTCGGGCCCCTCGTCCGTGCCCACGACGCTGCCGTCCTCGCCATAGACGGCCAGGTCCACGTCGTCGATGGACGCGCCGGCACGCGCGATCACGACCGCGCATTGGTCGCTCGGAATTTCGAGCAAGCCGGCGACGCGATCGCCGGCGACGCCCGCGTCGACGGCGAGCACGATGGTGTTCGTGGTGCGCGGCAGCAATGGAGACGCCGCTCTGGGCTCGCGCACCGCGCCGAAGCGGCCGCTCGCGGACGGCGCGGCCTGACGCGCCGTCGCGCCAGCGCAGGCGCTCGCCGTGGAGAGCAGCGTGAGCAGCGCGAGGCGCCGAATCAGGCGCCTCACCGCGCGCTCTCCTCGCCGAGAGCGCGGCGCCCGCTCTGCCACAGCGCGTAGAGCCAGGTGAGATTACTGCCGCGCGTGTCGACCTCGATTTGAGCCGTGGTCGCGGCGCGCGCGCAGAACGAGAGCAGCGTCCCTTCGCTGCCCTGCACGCGATGATTCTGCGCTTCGACGCCGCCGCTGCGAGCGGCCAGCGCCAGGGAAGAGGCTTGACCCTGGACCGGCGCCAGCGCCGCCACGTAGCAGGCGCCGGGCTCGACCGGCACCGCCATGAGCGTCGGCCCTTGGACGCCCAGCGCCTGGTCGACCGGCGACCCGCTGACCTTGGTCGCGTGCTGGCGCAGCACGGCGGCCATGCGCGCGCGACCGCCGCTGCCCCACGCCTCCGGCAGCCCGTCAGGGAGGGGGAAGCGCGAGGCGAGCAGCCAAACCTTGGCGCTGGGCGGGCTGCCGGCGAAGCGCACGCCCACGTGGCCGCGTTCGCCTTGGCAGAAGCTCAGCGCCAAGCTCAGCCCATCGCCGCGGTCCAGGCTCACGAGCGCCGCGCTGGCAGGCAGCTCGGGCAACGCGGAGAGATCGCTCGCTACCGGCGGCGTCGCCGCCTCCGCCAACAAATCGAGGCGGT
The DNA here is from genome assembly GCA_966250485.1 of uncultured Sorangium sp. Classification (GTDB taxonomy): domain Bacteria; phylum Myxococcota_A; class Polyangia; order Polyangiales; family Polyangiaceae; genus PMG-095. The sequence continues at coordinate 43,690 of CBINHN010000024.1, forward strand.
AGCAGCCGGCCTCTAACGACAGACGGTGCACGCCGGTGCCGCGCGGGGAGCTCTCGAGCTGCTCGCGCGCGACCTCCTTGCCGCCTTCGCGGCGCGAGCGCCCGAGCGCGCTCGCGAGCCGCTCGTCGATGGCTGGTGGCGTGGGCGGCGGACCGAAGCCGGTCAACGGCGCGATCGGCCCCGGATCGCGCTGACGCAGCACCTCCGTCGCGGCGTCCACGGGCTGCGCGGAGCGCACCGCTACTATCTCGAGCACCGCGCGCGGCGAGCGCATCTCCACGAGCAGCGCGGCGAGCCGTGATTTTCGCCTGCCGCAGCGGGTGATCTGCACCAGCCCGGCGAGGCTCGCCTGGGGCCAGTCTTCCACCGAATCCGGCAGGTAGCTGGCGCCCGCCGTTCGCAGCGTGAAATGCGTCGAATTCGGGCCCAGCACCACCACCGTGAGGCACTCGCTCGGCGAGCCGGCGAACAACTCCGCGGGGAGAAACGCGACGCTCGGCGTACCGCGCTCCGCGAAGCGCGGCGGCAAGCGGCGCACGAGCCCCTGGCCACTCCAGGCGCGTTGCAGGCGCGCTACGTCTTCCGCCAGATCCGCGCGGGCCAGCGCGGACACGAATAGCGAGCTTACTGCGGCCAGCCCGGCGAGCCGCGCTCGCAGGCTCAAGCGTCCTCGACCAGCGAGAATGCGGCGGGTACGAAGCTGCGGCTGCTGTCGTCCCACATGAAGAGCTTGTGCTCGCTGATCTCGCCCTTATCGACCGCGGTGACCAGGTAGCACAGCTGGTAGGTGGGCCCCGCGGTGCCGCCCAGCGTCATGCTGGCCGCGTCCTCCGCGCTGAAGTAGGCGCCGCAGTCGAGGTGCGAGTGGAAGAAGATCTTCAACGGGCGGCCGGCGTCTTTGCCCGCCTGGATCGCGCGCTCGAACTTCAGCGCGTTGATCTTGAAGTACTCGCGCCCGGTGCGGGGGTGATTCTCGGGATCTGCCCGATGGTATTTGTTCGCGAGGTTCTCGAGCTCCACCGCACGATCCGCGAGCAACGCGTCCGTGCTCGGGCCGTCGATGTAGCCGCAGGCCTCTTCGTCGCGCTGGTACGCGGCTCTGCCGGCTCGTTCCACCTCGATCAGGGCGCTCTTCGCGATCCTTAAATTTCCTCGAACCCAAGGCTCTTGCATCGTGCTGGGAGATTATTCCGTCGCCGCTCGTTGCGCGAACGCGAACGCAGCTTTGCCCGCGGCGCCGCGCTTTCGCGGCCCCTGAGCCGAACGTTGCCGCGCGCGCAAAATGCGACGCTGGCGCTGTTCTGCGCGGCGCCGGAGCGGACGGCGCTGCTGTTTCTGCGAGGAGCGCAGTTTGGCAGTGACCATAAAACCTCTTGAATCAGCGCGAGACTCCAGCGTAATTGGCCGTGGCTTTCAGCTGGAGCGCTCAGCGAAGCCTACTGGCCGTCGTCCGGCCCCGAGGAAACCAATGCTGCTCGCCGTCCTTCGTTGTTTGGCGTGTCTGATGCTCGTCTTCACCACGCTTTCGGCGAGCGCGAAGCCACGTCACCGGCCTCCCGCCGAGACCATCGAGCTCGATGAGGAGCCTGCGCGTGGCGCGGCCGACGACAGCTCGGACGACGACGAGGGCGGCTCCAGCAACGGCGGCGTGGGCATCGAGTGCGCGCCGGCCATCTCCGAGGTGGAGACCCGCCGTCAAATCCCGTTCTCGTGCTCGGTCACCAAGGATGCCATCGAGCGGGTGGAAATCCGCTACAAGGCGCCCGGACGCAGGAAATGGACGAAGATCCACCTGCGCAAGAGCGGCGACGAATACACCGGCGACATCCCGTGCAACGCGCTCACCAAGCGCGGCACGCTGAAGCTCAGCGTGGTCGGCCTCGACTCCAAAAAGAAGACCGTAGCGCGCATCGGCGGCGTGAAAATCCAGGTGGTCGACTCCAGCGACCAGCCCCCGCCGGCGCTGCCCGGCCGCGAGCCGCCCATGCGCTGCTTCGACCCTCACGAGTGCCCGCCCGAGCTCTTGGGCTCACCGGCGTGTCCGGGCACCAAAGCCAAGGGCGGCATGAAGGGCTGGGGCGCGAGCTGCGAGAACGCGAGCGAGTGTCAGAAGGGCCTCGATTGCGTCGCCGGCACCTGCGAGAAGCCCGCGAAGTGCGACTCGTCGGCGGAGTGCGACGACGGGGAGTGCGTGGACGGCACCTGTCACTACCTCGACGCGGAAGAGCGCGCGTCCCGGCTCGGCCCGCCCAAGCGCAACTGGATCGGCCTGCACTTCGGCGCTGATTTCATCAAGATGGGCGCAGCGCGCGGGGTGTGCGGCAGCAGCGGAGACGACGCGAAGAACTACGATTGCTACGCCGGCAGCGAGCGCTTCGGCGGGCCGCCGAACGCGACGTACGGCGGGGGCGGCACCGTGAACTCCGGTTTCGGCCTCGGAACCATGCGTATCCTGGCTTCGTACGATCGTTGGTTTGGGCGGGCCGCAGCCGGCGTTCGCCTCGGCTTTGCTTTCGGCGGAGCACCCAAGGACTTCTTTCCGGTGCATGCCGAGCTGCGCTTGATCTATTCGCTGGTCGGGGAGCCGTTGACCAAGCGTTTCCGGCCGTATCTCGGCATCGCCGGCGGGCTCGCGCGCGTCGACAGCCACGCCAAGGTGATCGTCGCGGACTGTCACAACGCCGGGAACCCGACGGCTTGTGAAGAAGAGACCGATCCCAGCCAATTGCCCAGCTACGGCGTCACGCGCGGCACCTCGCTGGATGCCTATCGCCTCGGCGACAAGCTGTTCTTCGGCCCGACCATCGGCTTCATCTTCGCGCTCTCCAATGAGGCCGCGATCAGCACGAACCTGAACGTCATGCTGCGCTCGGAGCTCGTGTTCGAGCCGAGCATCGGTTACATGATGGGCTTATAGGGGGGCGCGGCGCGCGGGGACGCGCTCGCTCACCAGACGTATCTGCGCTCCCACTTCATGGGCGCGAAGTAGCGATCGGCGCGGTCGCAGGCGATGGTGCACACGCAGCCGCCGCCTTGCTCGCGGTGCAGCCGCTCGGCGATTTTGACCGCCGCGAAGATGTTAGCGCCGGTGGAGTGCCCGACATTGAGGCCCTCCTCGGCCGCGACGCGGTCGGACATGTCCCAGCCGTCTTCGGTCTTTACGCTCATCAGCTCGTCCGCGCGCCCGGCGTCGTAGATGCCGGGCACGATCGAGCTGGGCATGTGCTTCAGGCCTTCCAGGCCGTGCAGCGCCTCCGCCGGCTCCACCGAGACACAGTGGATTTTGCGCGTGTGCTCGTGCAGCCGCTGCGTCGTGCCCATCATCGTGCCGCTGGTGCCGAGCCCGGTCACGAAGTGGGTCAGCCGATCACCGAGCGCGTCGAGGATCTCGGCGGCGGTGCCGTGATAGTGCGCCGCAGGGTTGGACGGGTTCGAGTACTGGTCGGGGTAGAAGTACTTGTCCGGGTTCTCGTCCACGATCTTGCGCACCAGCCGGATGGCGCCGTCCGAGCCCTCCATGGGATCACTGAAGATGAGCTCGGTGCCGAAGGCCTGCGTGATGTCCTTGCGCGCTTTGGTCACGTTGCGCGGCATCACCAGCTGCACGCGGTAGCCGAGCGCCGCGCCGATCAGCGAGTAAGCGACCCCGGTGTTGCCGCTGGTGGAGTCGATCAGGATCTTGTCGCGCGTGAGGCGCCCGTCCTTGATCGCGTCCTGCATCATGCGCAACGCCGGGCGGTCTTTGACCGAGCCGCCCGGGTTCGCGAACTCCAGCTTGACGTACACCTCGACGCTGGGCGCCGAGCGCGCGACGCGCTCGAGCCGGAGCAGGGGGGTGTTGCCGACGGCGTCGATGATCGACTCCAGCCGGCGCGAGCGAAACAATCGCCGATTCATTCGCTTTTTTCGATGCTCGCGAGCAAATGTTGAAGGGCCAGGAAAGCCCCGCACGCTACCGCGCGCGGTCCGGAAAAATGCAGCCAGCTCGCGTTGCTGGCGGGTGTCGTTGCGCCCTCGGCGAGCGTCACCTGGGCGACGCCGGCGCGCCTCAAATACGTCATCGCCACGTCCGCGCCGGGGCCGGGCGGCAGCGTCGCCGACGAGCGCTCGATGAGCGCCTGACCGCGCGCGCCGATTTCGCGCAGGCGACGCTGCCGATCGTAGCGCTCGTCGTCCATGACGCTGCGGTGCCGCTGCGCGCCGAACCGCTCAGCGCCCGCCGGCGATGGCGGGGACGATGCTGATCTCGTCGCTGGGCTTCACCTGGGTGTCGAGGCCGTCGAGGAAGCGGATGTCCTCGTCGCCCACGTAGATGTTCACGAAGCGGCGAACACCCTTTTCGTCGAGCAGGCGATCGCGCATGCCGGGGTGCTGGCTCTCGAGCGCGTCGATCACCGCGCGGACGGTGTCGCCGGCGATGGTGACTTGCTCTTCACCAGCGGTGAGGGTGCGAAGGGGCGTGGGGATGCGTACGATTGCCATGGCTTTCTCCTTCAATCAGGCGGCACAGCTCGGGGCTGTGTAGCGCGTCTCATCGATTTCGGAAATGCTCCCTGTCGCGCACAGCGGGCAGCTCGCGCGCGCCGGCACCGCGACTTGGCGCAGGCGGTTGCGCCGGCCGTCGAAGGCGGTGATCGAGCCGAACGGCGCGTCCGCGGCGAGCAGCACGCGCAGCGCGAAGTCGGCCATCAGCGCGCCAGCGACGCCCACCACGGGCCCGAGCACGCCGGCTTCACTGCAGCCGAGCTGCGCGCCGGCCGGGACGTCCTCGAACAGACAGCGGTAGCAAGGCTTGCCCGCGCTCGAGACCGCCCACACGGTGGCCTCCAGCCGCACCGCCGCGCCGTGAACCACCGGTCGCCGCTCGAGGAAGCAGGCGTCCGCGGTCAGGAACTTGGTGGCGTAGTTGTCCGAGCCCTCCAGCACGAGGTCCACGGCGGAGACGAGGCGTCGCGCGTTCTCGGGCAGCAAGCGGCTGCGCACGAGCTCGAGGCGGGCGCTGGGAACGCCACGCTCGAGCAGCGCGTCGCGCGCGGCGTCGAGCTTGTCACGGCCGATGTCGCGCTCCGCGAACAAGATCTGACGGTGCAGGTTCGAAGCCTCGACGACGTCGTCGTCGGCGATGCACAAGGTCGCGCCCGAGTCGGCCAGCGCCAGCAGCGCAGGACAACCCAGCCCGCCGGCGCCGACGAGCAGGATGCGCCGCCCGCTGAGCAGGTCACGGCTCGTGCGCGGCAGCGCAGCGTTGGACGCGGCCGGCTCACTCATGAGCGAAAGAACTCGTCCAGGCTGAAGTAGCGCTCACCGGTGTCACACAGCATGGTCACGACGTGCGCGTTCTCCGGCAGCTCACGGGCCACGTCGAGCGCGACGGCGACGTTGGCGCCGGAGCTGATGCCGAGCAGCAGGCCCTCACGCTGGGCGAGCTCGCGCTTCACCTGGTAGGCGCGCTCGTCGCTTACCGTGCGCACCTCGTCGGGGACGCTAGGGTCGAAATTCTTCGGCACGAAGCCGGCCGCGATGCCCTGAATCTTCGTGGGACCGCGCTCGCCGCGCGAAATCGTGGCGCACGACTCCGGCTCCACCGCCACGATGCGACAGCCCGGAAAGCGCTCCTTCAACACGCGGCCGACGCCGGTCACGGTGCCGCCCGTGCCGACCGCGGCCACGAAGGCGCCGACGCTCTCGCCCGCCATCGACTCGATGATCTCGAGCGCCGTGTGCCGCGCGTGAACGTCCGGGTTGGCAGCGTTCTCGAACTGCTGCGGCATGAACGCGCCCGGCGTCTCCGCCACGATCTGGCGCGCGCGCGCGATGGCGCCTTCCATCTGCTCCGCTTCCGGAGTCAGCACCACCTCGGCCCCGAACGACTGCAGCAGCTGGCGCCGCTCCAAGCTCATGCTCTCCGGCATGGTCAGGACGCAGCGGTAGCCACGGCAGGCACAGACCAGCGCCAGGCCGATGCCGGTGTTCCCGCTGGTGGGCTCGACCACCGCGCCGCCCGGCTGGAGCTTTCCTTCGCGCTCGGCCTGCTCGATCATCGCCAGGCAGATGCGATCTTTCACCGAGCCGCCGGGGTTCGCGGACTCGAGCTTGCCCCAGAGCCGCGCGCGCGGCGCGTCACGGCCCAGCCGGCGCACTTCCACGAGCGGAGTGTCGCTGATCAGATCGAGCAGGCTCGAGACGGCCCGCACGTGAGTCGGCAAGGGCGGCAGCTTGGATTCAGATGACGTAGACATAACGTTGCGTGCCCGGGCGCTTGAGCCCGAGCTCCTCGGCTCTCGCACAAATATCGGCGATCGTCACCGCGTCGAAGCAGGCTTCGACGCGCGACGAGAGATCGCGAAACACGGACTCCGTCACGCGCCGCGCGTCGTTCGCCGGCGTCGCGCGGCGCTGTCCGGACTCGCGCTCGCCGAGCGCGATCGGCCCTTCGAGCGCGCGCACCACGTCACCGAGACGGATCTCGACAGCTCGACGACCCAGGCTGTATCCACCCTGTGGTCCGCGCTTGGAGCCGACGATCCCCGAGCGCTTCAAATCCTGAAAGATCTGCTCCAAAAAGCGCGGCGGGATGCCCTGGCGCTCGGCGATGTCCTTCACCTGGGTCGGGCGCCCCTCATTGTAAAAAGCAATATCGAAGAGGGCGCGAATGGCGTAGCGACCCTTGTTCGACAGCTTCATACAGGGCTGGTGTGCATTGTTACATCGGATTTGTCAAGAACAGCCCTGATCTGTTCGGCCAGCGGGCGGGTGTGTCATTTTGGCTCGATCCGCAGCGCCGCTCGAAGCCCGCGCACGCGACTTCGCGATGTTAGCCCCTGGAAGGCTGGGGCGCCCTCGCGGTAGAAGCGTTGGTTCGTCACCAAGTAAAGGGGAACGACCATGAGAAAACCTCTCAGCGTAGTTGGTCTGTCACTGTTGATGCTTTCTGCCTGTAACCAGCAGGAGCCCGCGGCCGCGCCGCTTCCGGCTCCTCCGCCCGCGGAAACCGCGCCGCTCGCGAGCGCGCCACCCGTCGCCGAGGCGCCGAAGGAGGCGCCCAAGCCCGTCGAGCTCACGCCCGAGCAAACGGCGAAGCTCTATCAAGAGTGCTGGGGCGCGTTCAACGCCAAGGACTGGACGAAGTACTCGAGCTGTTGGTCGGAGAACGCCACGTCCGAGGTCGTCGACATGGGCGTGCCGCCCATCGCCGGCAAGGACATCGTCGAGCAAACGAAGGGCTACGCGACGGCGTTTCCGGACATCACCGGCGAAGCGCAGCTCACGCTCGTGAACGGCAACAACGTCGTCGGCGTCTGGTTGATGCGCGGCACGCAGAAGGGCCCGCTGCCCGGCCCGAACGGAGAGCTTGCGCCGACGAACAAGAAGGTCGGCTATCTCGTCGGCCAGAGCCTCGAGTTCAGCGGCGGCAAGGCCGTGCATGAGCAGATGTTCGCCGACGCGCACACGATGCTCGGCCAGCTCGGCGCCGCGCCCGGTCCGGTGCGCAAGGCGCTCGAGCAAGGCGCGCCCGAAAAGCCCGTCGTCATCGCCATGAACAACGACGCGGAGAAGGCCAACGTCGACACGTACAAGAAGTACACGGAGGCGTTCTCCAAGCACGACGCGGCCGCCGTGGACGCGCTGCTCGCCGACGACTACGTGTTCTCCGATCAGACCATGCCCGCGGATCTGGTCGGCAAGAAGGAAGCGTCCAAGAGCATCAAGGAGCTCTGGAAGGGCATGAGCGACGCCAAGTTGACGCCCACGACAGTGTGGGGCGCCGGCGACTACGTCGTCTCGACCGGCACGTTCGGCGGCACCAATGATGGGGCCATCCCGTCGATGAAGCTCTGGAAGAAGACGGGCAAGCCCGTCAACGTGAAGTACCTCTCGATCGCCCAGGTAGCGGGCGGCAAGCTCAAGCACGAGTGGGTATTCGGCAACGGCATGGCGATGATGGAGCAGCTGGGCCTCCTGCCGCCGCCCAAGCACGAGAAGAAGGCCGCCGCAGCCACGCCGGCACCCGCAAAGCACGGCGCCGCGAGCGGGACGACCGGAGCCGCGACCGGCAGCACGGCCCCTGCCAAAGCGGGCACGGCACCGGCCGCGACACCGGCGACCCCAGCGACGCCGGGCACGCCCGCGGCTCCGAAGACCGGCATGGCGCCGACGCCCGGGACGCCCGCGGCACCCAAGGCCGCGACGCCCGCGACGCCAGCCACACCCGCAACGCCAGCTCCGAAGGCCGCCGCGCCGGGCACGCCGCCCGCACCCGGCGCCAAGTAGCGCGCAGCGGGTGCTACTCCCGACGGCCGCTCGGCGCGACGTGAGTCGCGCCAGCGGCCGTCGGCTTTTTGTGGCGCGTGCCGGCCGCGGCCAGCGCGGTCCCGGTGCTCGACGGAGCGAGCGGAGACGGTAAGGTTCCGCCATGCGTCTCACCGTCAACGGCGAAGCCTATGAGGCTCCGGAAGCCATCAGCGTGAAGGGCTTGGTCGAGCGCCTCGGACTGACGGACGGTCCCGTCGCTGTCGAGCGCAACCGTGAGGTGGTGCCGCGCGCAGAGCACGCGAGCACGCTGCTCTGCGAAGCCGACGTGATCGAAATCGTGCACTTCGTCGGCGGCGGCTGAGTCCGCCGCTCAGCGGCGCGCGTGCGCTCGCGCGAGCTCGACGTAGCGCGCGGCGAGCGCGCGGCCCTGGGCGCACTCCTCGGCGCTCAGCTCACGAGCGACGCGCGCGGGACGGCCGAGCAGCAGCGTGCGCGGCGGCGCCACGAAGCCGCTCGTCACGAGCGAGCCGGCGCCGACCACGGCTTCTTCGCCGATGACGGCGTTATCGAGCAGGATCGCGCCCATGCCGATCAGGGCGCCAGCGCCGACGCGGGCGCCGTGAATGATCGCGGAGTGACCGACGGTGACGTCGTCGCCGAGCTCGGCCGTGGATTGGCCGTGCGTCATGTGCACCATCGTGAGATCTTGGATGTTGCAACGGGCGCCGATGCGGATGGCGCCCACGTCGCCGCGCAGCACCGCGCCGTACCAGACGTTCGCGTCCGCGCCGAGCTCCACGTCGCCGATCACGACGGCGGTCTCTGCCAAGAACACGCCCTCGGCCAGGCGCGGCTGCGTCCCCAGGAAATCACGCACGAAGGCCGGCATCGTCAGACCACGACGGGCAGCTGCCGGCGCGCGCTGTGCGCTCCTCCGGCGCGGCGCGGGGGCAGGCCGTGCGGCTCGAGCAGCTCACCCTCGAGCGAGTTGTTGAAGGCGCGCAGGATCTTCACGGGGACGAGCCTGCCCGTAGGATCGCCCTCGCTCGCGACGTGCACGATTTCATTGCGCTCGGTGCGGCCCGTGAAGCGCTCGTGCTTGCCGGCGCCCTCGATCAACACCTGCTCGACGTTGCCGACGAGCGTGCTCAGGTGCGCGCGGCGCTGCGCGTCGGAGAGGCGAAACAGCGCCGTCAGGCGCGCGCTCTTTTCGGCCTCGGGCACGTCGTCGCCCAGCTTCGACGCTGGCGTACCCGGCCGCTCCGAGTACTTGAAGCCGAACAGGCCCGTGTAGCCGACGCGCTCGACCAGCGCGAGCGTGGCCGCGAAATCCTCCGCGGTCTCTCCGGGGAAACCCACGATCACGTCGGTCGACAGCGTGACGCCGGGGACGCGCTCGCGCAGCGCCGCCACCCGCTCGATGTATTGGCTGCTCGTGTAGCGGCGGATCATGCGCTTGAGCACGCGATCGCTGCCCGACTGCACCGGCAGGTGCACGTGTCGCGCCAAAATCGGCAGCTCGCGATGCGCCTCGATCAGAGCGGGCGTCAAATGGCGCGGGTGCGGGCTCGTGTAGCGTAGCCTGAGCAGGGCCGGAACGGCGTCCGCGATGCGGCGCAGCAGCAGCGGGAATTGGCTCTCTTCGTCAGCGCTCGCGCCGCTCTCCGGATCGCGATAGCTGTTCACGGTTTGTCCGAGCAGCGTGACCTCGCGCGTGCCCGCGGCGACCAAGGCCGCGATCTCCGAGACGATCTCGCGCAGCGGGCGGTAGCGCTCGGGGCCGCGCGTCGTCGGCACGATGCAGAACGAGCAGCGCTCGTCGCAGCCCTTCATCACCGTGACGAAGGCCGAGACGGCGGGCACGCCGAGCGCCGGCTTGGCCGAGAGAAACCGCGGCTCGTCGCTGTCGAAGCCCACGTGCGCGCGCGGCGGAGCACCGAGCTCCACGTCGCGCAGGGCCTGCGGCAGATCCGGGATGCGGTCGGGGCCGATCATCAGATCGATCTGCGGCAAGCGCTTGAGCAGGCGCTCACCCTCTTGTTGAGCCAGGCAACCCGCGACGCCGATCACCAGCTCTGGCCGCTGGCGTTTCAAAAGTCCGAGGCGCCCGACCTCGCTGCGCAGCTTCTGCTCCGCTTTCTCGCGCACCGAGCAGGTGTTGAGCAGCACGAAATCGGCCTCTTCAGGGGTCTCGCGCGGCTCGTAGCCGATGCCGCGCAGCACCTCCCCGATGCGGTCGGAGTCGTGCTGGTTCATTTGGCAGCCGAAGGTGACGAGCGCGTACGTGGGCATGCGAGGCGGCCCAGCCTACATCGCCGCGCGCGGCTCGGCACGTGCCGGCTCGGCCTTGATCTCTCGTTTCCAGGGGTTATGAGCTTGGCCGAGTGATTTTCTGCCACCGTGGGCCGCATTGGCCGCTCCGATTCGCTCCGCTTGCGATGCTGCTGCTCTCTTGTCACGGCAAGAGCTCGGCGACCCACAGCGCGCGCCCGGCGCCGAGCGCCTCCGCAGCCCCCATTTCTACCGTCCCGGTGGACCATGGTGAGCTCGATACCCCGGCTCCGAAGGGGGCGCTCAGCATCGCCGCCACCGCGATCGCCACCACCGTTTACAAGCTGCCGGATACCGCCTCGCGTCGCCTCGGCTACATCCGCCTCGGCGGCACCGTGCAGCGCGACGCGGAGCCCGTGAAGGGCAAGGGCTGCAAGGGCGAATTTTATCGCGTTTACCCGATGGGCTACGTCTGCACGGACGAGAGCACCACGGATCTCGAGGCGCCGCTCGTGCGCGCGGCGAGCCGCCGGCCCGACCTGTCGCGGCCCTTGCCTTACAAATACGGCTTCGTACGCGCCACTTCGCCGCTCTACCTGCGCGTTCCGACGCGCGCCGAGCAGCTGCGGAGCGAGTTCAAGCTCGAGGAGCACCTGGCCTGGTACGCCGAGCACAAAGCCGAGGTCCAGCGCGTGACGCTCGGCGCGAACGACGTGCCGCTCGACGCGCGCGGCTTTCCCCGGCCCGGCGCCAAGCCGCCGCCGGATTTTCGGCCCTCCACCGCGCTCAGCGAAAACGAGCTGTTCGGCGGCAGCGGCCCCGACGATCCGCCGCCGTTTTGGCTGCAAAATGGCCGCTCCATCCCCAACGTCTCCGGCTTCGAGGTGCCCGCCACGAGCGTCTTCGCCGATCGCACGCGGCGCAAGACGGGCCTGAGCTTCGTGGGCGCGTTCATGACCTCCGAGCAGGGGCTCGAGCGGCGCTTCGCGATCACCGTCGATCTGCGGCTCGTCCCGACGACGAAGGTCAAGCCGGATACGGGCTCGCCGTTTCACGGCATCGAGCTCGGCGCCAACACGATTTTCCCGTTCGCCTGGGTGCTCGGCGAGGGCGTCCACACCTATCGCTTGATCAAGGACAAGGACGAAGCGCGCGCCGCCGACGAGGTCCCGCGCCGCGCCATCGTGCCCTTGAGCGGCAACGCGCGCATCAAGCAAGGCCAGCGCTTCTACCAAACGCAGAAAGACAAGACGGTCTGGCTGCGCGCCCAGGACTTGGCCATCGTCGCGCGCCCGCCGGAGCTGCCGGACATCGCCGAAAAGGGCGAGAAATGGATCGATATCTCGATCACGCAGCAGACGCTGGTGCTCTACGAGGGCAAGCGTCCGGTGTACGCGACGCTGGTCTCGACGGGCCGCGATCGGCTGGGTGATCCCAAGACCACGCTGTCCACGCCGCGCGGCAGCTTTCGTCTACAGAGCAAGCACATCGCGGCCGCCATGGACTCCGACGAAAACACCAGCGTCTCGGGCGGCAGCCGCGCTCACGTGAGCGCGCGCAGCGGCAACGCCGCGGCGACCGTCGCGCGCCTGAAGCGAGCGCAGGCCGCCGGGGAGAAGCTGAGCGATGAGGATCGCCGGCGTCTCATCAACATCGAGAAGGGCCGCGATCCAGAGTACGGGATCACGGTGCGGCGCGGCGCGGCGGGGTTCGAGCTGCGCGATGTGCCGTGGATCCAGTATTTCGCGTCGGGCTACGCGCTACACGGCGCTTACTGGCATGACGTCTTCGGCACACCGCGAAGTCACGGCTGTGTGAACTTGTCACCCATCGACGCACGAGTCGTGTTCATGTGGACCGATCCGCCACTGCCGACGGGTTGGCACGGTCTCAACGTCGGCTCCGACATGGGGCAGGGCACGGCCGTGATCATTCGCGAGTAGCCGACGAGCGCCGCTGCCGACCACCCCCGCGAGTTTGGTCGTGGATCGCAGGTCAGCTAACATGGACCGATGGAACACGGCGCCGCGCGGCCGCTCCCTGGCGTCCCGTGGGGACGCGGGCTGTGGCTCGCCGCGCTGTGCTTCGTGCTCTGGGTCTTGATCGTGGCGCCGGGCGGCGGCGAGGGTGGAACGCACCCCGCGCCGCGCAACACCGCCGCTGATTCGCCGCCAGCCGCGCCGGTCGTCGCCGCCCCGCCGCCGGTCGCGTCGGCGCTGCCGCCGGCCAGCTCCGCCGCGCTGCTTCCGCCGCCCGCGCCGGCCCAGCCCGAGCCCGCGCCGCCCGAGGTCAAGCCGTGTCCCGCGGAGATGGTGCCGGTGATTGGCTCGTATTGCACCGCCGTCGAGCACACCTGCAAGCGCTGGCTCGACGACGACATCTTGCCCTTCGCGCGTTGCGCCGAGTACGAGCCGCCCGCGCGCTGCGTGGGCAAGCGGCAAGAGCTCGCGTTCTGCATCGATGAGCGCGAGTACACGGAGCCCGGCGAGAAGCTGCCCAAGAACTACGCGAGCTTCACGGTGGCGAGCCGCACCTGCGAGCGGCTCGGTAAGCGCGTGTGCACGGAGAGCGAATGGAACTTCGCCTGCGAAGGACCCGACTCGCTGCCATACCCGTACGGCTGGACACGCGAGCCAGTTTGCAACCAGGACCGGCGTGATCTCTACGAGCCGGGCAAGAAGAAACAAACGCTGCGCGATCATCGCGTGCCGGCCGGCAGCATGCCCGGCTGTGTGAGCCCCTTCGGCGTCTTCGACATGACCGGTAACCTGGACGAGCCGGTGCTGCGGGAGGCCAGACGTTGGGACTACCCATTCCGCAACGCGCTGAAAGGGGGCTGGTGGATGGCGGGCCGAAACCGCTGTCGCGCGGCGACTACCGCTCACAACGACCATTATAAAGACATCCAAATAGGGATTCGTTGTTGTCGCGATCTCGAGGATACTGGCGCGTCCGAGGCCAAGTATCCCAATGAACGACAATAATTTGACCCCCGCTAGCCAGCGCTGGACTTCTGAGCTCCTCGACCGCATGCGCGGAGTAGGTGATCCCGAAGCGGACGCGGTCATCGCCGAGTTGTTCGCCAAGGGCGAGGTCGGCGCCGTGAACGCGTTGCTGCAGACGCTGGTCAAAAACGACGGCTTGCCGTCGCCGCTGTTGCCCGAGATCGTGCGCAGCTACCTGGCCCAGACGCGTAAGGAGCCGCTCGCGAGCCCAGCCGAGCTGGAACGCGCACAGAACCTGTTCGCGCTGGTTGGTCCCGAGATGCTCCTCACGCTCGGCTTCTATTCACTGCCCGCGTCCTACGCCGCAAGAAAAGGTGTGCAGGTCATCTACCGCACGGCCTTCTTGCAGAAGCGACCGATCCGGCGCGTGTTCGAGACCACGCAGATGGTGATCGACGTGCTGTCACCGGGCGGGCTGTCGCCAGAGGGTCGCGGGCTGGTGACCTCGCAAAAAGTGCGGCTCATGCACGCTGCCGTCCGGCACCAGCTCGTGAACGACAGCCAGCGCCCATGGGATCGAGCCGAGCTCGGCGTGCCGGTGAACCAGGAAGACCTGGCAGGCACGCTGATGACCTTCGCGTATCTGGTGCTCGACGGCTTGACGCGGCTGGGCGTAAAGCTCGAACCGGCGGATCAGGAAGCCTACCTTCGCACCTGGGTCTCGATCGCGCTCATCCTCGGCGTGCGCGAGGAGTTGCTGCCCGCCAACGTCGCCGAAGCGCGCCTCTTGACGGAGATCATCTACAAGCGCCAGATCGCGGCCTCGCCCGAGGGCGTGGCGCTCACCAAGGCGCTGATCGACGGCATGGAGACGCTGGTCCCGCTGGCGCCGCTGAAAGGCATCCCCGCCGCGCTGATTCAGTTCTTTCTGGGTCATGACACCTTTACGGGGCAGGACATCGCGTCCCTGCTCGAGGTGCCCGACGCGAAGCTGCCGCACCTGGCGGTCGCGATCATCGCGGAGCTCGGCGACATCGCGCAGTACTTCAGTAACGATCCGGTCGGTGGCGTGATTCGCTTCTTCACCCGCCACATGATGCAGGGCTTGCTGGACGTCTCCCGCGGCGGCTCGCGCTCGCCGTTCTACATCCCGCCCACGCTGCAGGAGCGCTGGGGCATGCCGGGGAACAACTGATGTTTGCAGCGCCGCCCCCCGCGCCGCATTTCTCGCTCGTCGGGGTCGACCCGCGCTTTTACGCGCTCGACCCCTGGACGCTGCCGAACATCATCGGCCTGTGCGGCGGCGGGTGTTGGGTCCTGCTCTATGTCGTCGCCGTTTGCTACGGCGTGCGCCAGAAGAACTACGCGATCCCCGCCTTCGCCGTACCGTTCAACCTCGGTTGGGAATTTCTGACCTCGTTCGTGATCCCGAACCCGGTCAGCGCCTGGATGTGGGTGAACCGTGTCTGGCTCTTGATCGACTGCGTCTTGGTGGCGCAAACATTGTATTTCGCGGGGCGGCAGCTCGGCGCGGAGCCAGCGCGGCAGCGCTTTTATTGGTCGTTCGCCTTTCTGGTCTGCTTTAGTATCGCGAGCCAGTACGGCTACGTGCTCACGTTCCGCGACACCCTCGGCTACGAGGTGGCGTTCGTGATCGACGTGTTGATGAGCATGCTGTTCATCCAGCGCTATTACGCGCAACGAGACAACAGTAGCCTTGCTTACGCCATCGCCTGGCTCAAGCTATTCGGCAATCTGGGCGTGTCGATCCAGACCTGGGTGTTGTTTCCGCAGATTCACCCGGAGACGCCGTCGTTCGCGTTCTTCCACGTGCTGTACGCCACCTTGTTCGTGCTGGATGCGTTTTATATCGGGCTGTTGACGCGCGCGCGGTTCAGCGTGGCGAGCGCCTCGCTCGCGGCGCGTTCGTAGTAGCCGAGCCCCAGAGAGCGCGCGCCCTCGGCCGCTCGCTCGAAGCGCGTTCGCGCGGCGTCGCGCTGCCCAGCGAGCTCGAGGGCGCGCGCCGAATAGTAGTCGGCCATGGGCTCTGCCACCGGGTGCAAGCGGGCCCAGCCGCTCAGCGCTTCGATGCGGCGGCGCGCGAGCCGGCGCGCGCGCGCCAGCTCCGCGCTCTTGTCGTGCTCGGCCAGGCGCCAGGCCTGCAAGTACACCTCGCTCGGCAAGGTGAGGATCTCCGAGCAAACAGCGGGGACCTGCACCGCCCACGGCAGGATCTGGAGCGTCAAATCCGCGGCCTTCAGCGCCGCCGGCAGCTGCCCGCTCTCGAGCAGCAGCAGCGCGGTCGCGGCGGCGTGGATGGCGCGCGGCAGGGGCGCGACGTCCGGCTTCACCTCGGCCATCGCGGCGTGCAACGCGCGCGCCTCGTCGAGCCGGCCGAGGCGCACGAGGGCGATGATTTGACCCGCCTGCGCGGCGACGCGCGCGGGATCCGCGGGCGGGCTGTGCCGCGCGCCGCGCTCGAAGCACGCGCGCATGTCCTCGAAGCGCCCTTCGAGGTGCGCGCACACGGCGAGCTGACCCTGGCTCCAGCTGCAGCCGAGCGGGTATCCGATGCTGGTCGAGATTTCGAGCGCGATGGTGAGCTGCTGGCGCGCTCGCTCCAGCTCGCCTTCACCGATCGAATAGAGTCCGTAGTGGTTCAGCGCTTCGGCGAGCTCCTTGCGATCCGTCGTCACGGGCAGCAGCGTCGTGGCGCGAGCGAGCAGCCGGCGCGGAGCCTTGCGTAGGCCAGCCGCCTTGGCAGCGACGGCCAGCACGAGCAGCGCGGACACGCTCGTACAGCGACCGCGCGCGCTGATGTTCGCCGTCAACAGGCTGCCCGTGAGCGTGAGCAGGCTGTCGCCGGTGATATGAGCGACGTTAATCAGCACCTCGGTGGCGTAGAGCAGCGCGTCGTTCGAGCCCGCGCGCACCGGCGCGTTGCTCGGCGCTTTCGGCAGCGCGCTGCGCACCAGGAACACGCACAGCTGCGCCAAGAGGAAGAACACGCCGCCGAGCCGCCACGACCACAGCGGCCGCCCGGCGCAGCCGAAGGCGGCCTCGACGTGCGCTCGCGAGGCGGCCCAAGACTGTCGCTGCAGCTCCAGCTCCGCGCCCAGCGCGTGCAGCCAGGGCAGCAGATCCGGCCGCGCCACGCGCTCGGCCAGGCTGAGCGCGCGCGTCAAAAACTCAGCGGCTTCACCGGTCGCGCGCGTGCCGAGCGCCTGTCGCGCGGCGCGCGCCGCGAAGGTGATCTCCTTGGCGTCGTTGCCGGCCGCGCGATAGTGGCGGGCCAGCGCTGCCCAGTGCGTCGCGCTGTCACCGTGCACGCGCTCAATCGCCGCCGCCACCTCGCCGTGCAGCTTGCGCTGCGCTTCGGGGGCGAGCTCAGCGAGCAAGCCGTCGCGCAGCTTGTCATGGCGAAAGCGAATCGCGCTGTCGCGGCCGCCCTCGACGCGCTCCAGCACCGCGGCCATGACGCAGTCCTCGAGCCAGCGCTCGATGTCGACCTCGGGCCGCAGCGCCTTCAACACCGCCGTATCGACGCCGCGTCCCAGCACGGCGGCGGCGTGCAACAGCGGCCGCGCCGCGCTGGGAACGGCCGCGAGCCGGCGCTGGACCGCGGCTTGGATGCCGCCGGCGAAGATGCGCGCGGGGAGCGCCGCGCGCGGCACGTCGTCCAAAGAGCCCGCGTCCTCGGCCAGCGCGCGCAGCGCCTCGACGAGGAAGAAGGGATTGCCTTCGGTCTCACGCACGAGCAGCTGCGGTAAGTCGTCCGCGCGCAGCCGTCCGGCTCCGGTCAGCCCCGCGCACAGCTCGCTGACCGTGGCGGCCGCGAGCCGCTCCAGCGTGATGTGGCGCATGCCGGGCGGCGCGGTCACGCGCCGCGCGCCGTCTTCACTGCGGCAGCTGGCCAGGATCATGATCGGGTACGACTCACAGAGCGCGACCAAGTCGGCGAGCAAGCGGAGGCTCTCCGAGCCGGACCACTGCATGTCCTCCAAGATCAAGAGCAAGGGCTCGCGTTGCTGGCGCACCAGCGTGAGCGCGACCGCGTTCAGCGCGTCGCTCGCGGCGCCGTCTGGCCCGCTCGTCGAGGAAGCGCGCCCCAAGCGGCTGCGCAGCTCGGGGATCAACGACGAGAGCGCCGCCAGCTGATAATCCTCGAGCACCGCGGAGCTGGTGCGGAGCCCGAGCCGAAACAGCGGCAGCCGGAAGACCTGATACGGGCTCGGGGCGTTGGCCTCTTCACGGCCCTCCAACACCAGCACCCCGCGCGCGAGCGCGAAGCGCCGCACCTCCTCGAGCAGGCGTGATTTGCCGACGCCGCTCTCGCCCTCGATCCAAAACGCGGCGCCGCGGCCCGCAGGCAGAGCGCCGAGCGTTTCACACAGCTCTGCGAGCACCTGCTGTCTGCCGAGCAGCGGCATCGTGCGCAAGAAGCTCTCGCGCGTCTCGACGGTCTCGATGTTGAGCTCGCGCTCGCTGGCCTGCGCGATGGCCGAAAGGAGCTGGCGCGCGTCGCCGTATTCGTCGGAGCGCGCGCGGAGCTTGGCGGCGAGCCTCGACAGCGCGCTCGGTAGCCCCGGCAGCGAATCGAGCAGCTGGGCGACGAAGCGCAGATCTTCGGCGACGCTGTCTCGCCCGCGAAACTCGGCGCTCTCCAGCACGAGCAGCTTCAGCCGGCCAGCGACGAGGGTGACGTCGCGCGGCGTGAACGCGCGATGCCCGAAGCGGTGACGATGCAAATAGTACAGCGCGCGCAAGAGCTCGCTGAGCCACTCGAGCACGAGCCCGAGCGGCGCCCCGCGCGCTGCTTCCGCGAGCTCGCGTCCCGGCTGCGACAGATCGAGGACCAAGTAGGCGGCGTCGCGCCCCGGCGTCCAGGCCAGGTCCAGAACGCGCACGATGTTCGGATGGTCCAGCGAGCTCAGGCGCTCGAACTGCAGCGGCTGCTCGCTCTGGCTCAGGAACACCTGCTGCTCGGTGAAGGTGTCGATCGCCCTCAGCCAAGCGCTCGAGCGGGGGCCGAGCGGGCGATAGCGACGGCCGATGAGCTGCTCTTCCTCGCGCGCTCGCTCGAGCCCCGCCTCCAAATGCGCGAGCAGCTCGCTCATCGAGGCGAAGCGCGCGTCGGGCTGGTGCGACAGTCCGCGCCGCAGCAAGCCTTCGAGCCAGAACGGCATACGCCGGCTATCCGCGGCCATTTGCGGCGCTGCGCCGCTCTTCAAGCGGCCGAGCAGCTCCAGGATCGAATCCGCGTCGAAGGGGCGCTGCCCGCAGATCGCTTCCCAGAGCGCGACGCAATAGCTGAATTGATCCGTGCGCGCGTCGGGCGGCGCCGACGAGTACTGCTCGAGCGCCATGTACGCGGGAGTCCCGAGCACCTTGCCGGTCTCCGTCAACAAGCCGAGCGGCGAGCTCGCGCGCGCGTCGACCTCGGGCGCGCTGGAGCTGTCCGCGTGTCGGCTCTGCGCGCCGACCAGGCCGAAGTCGAGCACGCGAACGCGACCGTCGTTGCCGACCATCACGTTCTCGGGCTTGAAATCGCGGTGCACGAGGCCGCGCTCGTGCGCCGCGACGAGCCCGCGCCCAGCCTGGAGAAAGATGTCCATGATCGCCGCCAGCGACGGCTCGCGTCCGGCGTCCTCGGCTTGGTCGAGCCAGCGGCGCAAGGTGACGCCTTCGACCAGCTCCATGGCCACGAATAGCCGCCCCATGAAGTGACCCACGTCGTAGACCGCGATCACGTTGGGATGACTGACGCTCGCGAGCGCTCGCGCTTCGCGCTCCAAGCGATGGTCGTCGCTGTCGACGTGAAGCAGCTTGAGCGCGATGTTGCGTCCGAGATCCGGATCGAAGGCGGAGAACACCGTGGCCATGCCGCCCTGGCCGAGCCGCGCGAGCACGCGGTAGCGACCGACTTCGTCGCCCGGCTTCAAGATGGACGGGGCGGAGCTCGGCGTTCCCGACGAGCTCTCGGCGAAGGGGCTGACCTCCTGTCTGGTGACGGGTGCATCCATGGGGACAGTCGCCGCGGCGGACGAGCCGCGCCGCCTTGCCGTCGCTATCCACGAATCATCGAAAGTACTTTTAAAGCCGGCCGTAAAGGAACACCAGCCCTTGATCGGCTCGTGTCGTCCCAAAAACGGACATGGCAATTCTCAGTTTACTTAGTGACGCAGTTAAATAACGGAGATTGCTGTCGTTGAGGCGCGAAGTGTTATCTAGACCGGTTAACCAGCCGGATTCCGGCTGGCCAATTCCGCTTGACGCATTCCGCGCGCCTTCGCAAAAGGGTCCCATGATCCAGCGATTCGCCGCCCGGGTGCTGGGATTGAGCTGCCTAGTCGCTGGTTGTCTGACAGCGGGTTGCGACCACAAGGGGTCACCCCGACCGACTCCGGTGATTGAGGAGCCATCGGCGCCGATTCCCACCGCGAACGAGCAGCTGGCAGCGGTGAGTAAGGCGAAGGTGCCTGCCGTGCCCTCCAGCTGTCCGGACGGCATGGCGCTCGTCGAGGGCGACTATTGCCCGAAGGTGCAGCTCAACTGCCGGCGGTACATGGATCCCAAGGGGCGCTACGAGCACTTCCGCTGCGCGGAGTACGGCCCTTCAACCTGTCTCTCGAAGTCGCGCCGGCACCTGCGCTACTGCATCGACCGCACCGAGTACGTGCCGCCCGGTGAGACGTTGCCCGCCAATCACAAGAGCTTCACCCACGCGGAGAAGATCTGTAAGTCACTCGGCAAGCGCGTGTGCCTCGAGAGCGAATGGAACTTCGCGTGCGAGGGCGAGGAGATGCGTCCCTATCCCTACGGATTCAGGCGCGATCCGGACGCTTGCAACGCCGACCGCATGGACATCGTGACGCTGTCCGGTGAGCTCCGCGATCTGCGCGCCCCCGCCGGCTCGCACCCGCGCTGCACGAGCCCGTTCGGGGTCTACGACATGGCCGGCAATCTCGAGGAGTTCGTCGCGATCGATGGCAAAGGGCCGGTGCGGCCCGCGATGAAGGGTGCCTACTGGCAGCCGAGCCGTAACTTCTGTCGCGCGGCGCAGACGGCGCACGATCGCTACTACAACGGGACGGAGACGGGGTTTCGTTGTTGTGCGGAGGCTATCTAGCGGCTGACGGCTCGTCGTTGCGGCGCTCTGCGCCCGCTACGGATACGTCCCGGGGGCCTCGAGCGTTGTCATTTCGGGGAGTCCGAGCATCAAGTTCATGTTTTGGATCGCTTGTCCGGCTCCGCCCTTCACGAGATTGTCGAGGCATGAGAACACCGTCACGAGTCGTGAGCTCTCGCTGCTGGGTCCCAGGGTGAGGCCCACTTCAGCGAAGTTCGAGCCGGCTACGGCGACCACCTCGGGCAGTCGGTTCTGGGGCACGCGCACGAACGGCTCGGAGTGATAGGCCTCGGCCAGGCAGCGGGTGATCTCGGCGTCGCTGAGGCCGGGGGGCAGCTCGACGAAGACCGTCGCGAGGATGCCGCGCACCAGGGGCGCCGAGATGGGGATGAAATCGAGGCGCAGGGAGCGCGCGCCGGCGCTCGTCAGCGTGTCTTCAATCTCCGGGGTGTGTTGATGGCTCAGCGGGCGGTAGCTGCGAAGGTTGCCCGCGCGGACGGGATGGTGCGTCGTGGGCGACGGCGTCACGCCGCTGCCGCTCGAGCCGGTGATGGCCACGACCTTGATCGCGCCCGCGAGCCAGCCGGCGCGCGCGAAGGGCAGTAAGGCGAGCTCGATCGTGGTCGCGAAGCAGCCGGGGGATGCGACGAAGGGGCTGCTCTTGATGGCTTCGCGGTTGAGCTCGGGCAGGCCGTAGACGAAGCGCGCGAGCAGGTCGGGGCGGGGGTGCGCGCTGCCGTAGTACTTGGCGTATTGCTCGGCGTGGCGCAGCCGGAAGGCGCCGGACATGTCGATGACCTTCACCGCTGCGGCGAGCGCGGCTTCGACCACCGGGATGCTGGCTTGCTGCGGGAGACCCATGAGCACGATGTCGACGTCCGCGACGGCTTGGGCCGGGGTGGGGTTCTCGAAGCGAAGCTCCGTGCGGCCCTCGAGCTGCGGCAGCGCCGAGGAGAGCGGTTCTCCGAGGTGATCCGCGGCAGCGACGCGCACGAGCTCGACGTCGGGGTGCACGAGCAAGTGACGAATGAGCTCGGCGCCAGCGAAACCAGAGCCGCCCAGGACGGCAGCCTTGAAGCGTTTCATGCGCTGATTATCCCGCGCCGCGCCCGGGGACGCAGCTCGGCGGCTGAAACGCAGGCTCTTAGCGTTTGCGCGACCAGTCGGCCGGCATTACGAAGCGGTGCAGCCCCGCGATCACGAGGCCACGCGCGCGACGCTTGGGCGCGAGGGTGACGGCGACGGCGTCGAAGCGGCTCCACATCGAGGCGCGCTGGATGGCGCCGATGAGATAGTCGGTGGCGGGCGTGGGGAGCTCGGTGACACGGCCGGTGAGCACCACGCGCCGCACCCCGTAGAGATTCAAGGCGGCGGCCAAGCAGCTCGCCAGCGCGTCGAGCGCGACGCGCATCCAGGGCGGCACCTCGCGCTCGGCTGCGCGCGCGACGTCGGCGAAGGTCGAGCCGGTGCCCTTGGCTTCACGCAGGCTCTGGATCAGCGCGCGCTCGGAGACGAGCGTCTCCAAACAGCCGCGCGAGCCGCAACCACAGGGCCGGCTGTGACCCGGAATCGGCGTGTGCCCGATCTCACCGCTGATCGGCAGCGCGCCTTCGTAGGGGCGGCCGCCGAGCATCAACGCGCCGCCGACGCCCTCCGAGACGTCGATCATGAAAAAGTCGTCGCCGTCCGGTCGCGCGCCGAGCTCACCCAGCGCGAGCGCGCGCATCTCTTGCAGCATGCCCACCGGAGCCGCGGGCCACACCTGGTGCAAAATCCAAGGCAAATCGGCGTGCTCGGTCCAGTGCAGATTGGGCGAGAACAAGATGCGTCCGGCGCGCTCGTCCACGATGCCCGGCGACGCCACGATGATGGCCCAGGGACGCTTGATGTCGATGCGCTCGGCGGCCTGCAGCAAGCGCTCTTGCCACGCCTCGTCGCTGCTCGGCGTCTTGAACTGAACTTCCCAGCGCTCGTGCTCTGGCGGCGACGGCGGCAGCGCCGAAATGCGCGTCCACTCCACGCCGAGCTCCATCACGACGAAGCGCGCGCGGCCGCTCGCGAGGCGCAGCGGCTTGCCGGGACGGCCGACGCTCGTGCGGCCGCCGTCCACCGTCTTCACCTCTTCGACCACCCCGGCGTGCACCAGATCGTCGATGATCTTTCCGGCCGTCGGCTGGCTCATGCCGGTAGCTTTGGCGAGCTCCGCTCGGCTGGCCGTCTTCTTCGTGAGCAGCTGCTCGAGCAACGTGGCCTGATTTGCCAGCCTGAGGCTCGCCGGGACGGCCGGCATTACTCCGCTCCGCTCAGCGTGATCGGGATCCAGAACGTGCGAACCTGCGTCATCGGGCCGCGCCGCGTGTAGCCGGCGAGACCGTACAGCAGATTCCACCAATGACCGTCGGGCGTCTCCCCATAGGAGAACGCCGGGAAAATGTGGATCTGCCAATCGAGACCGCCGCTCACTTTGTTCTCTTGATAATAGACGTTCCCGATCAGTTGGGAAACCTGGCGCTCTTCGCTGAAGCGCCAGTACAGGGGGAACGCCACCGTCGCGCGCGTGCTGGGCGTCGCAAAATCCCAGAAGAACGGCGCGATCACCGTGTGGGAGGTGGCCGCGTCACGTCCGATATAGACAATCGGGTGGATGTTCGTCTGCCAGCCACGCAGATCGTGCGAGTGCTGGAAGAAGGGCGTGATCCAGGTGCTCTCGCTGATGCCGAAGCGCTTGAAATGCCCATAGAACGGGAAGAGCGCGTGGCTCGACTCGCGCGGGCTGGTGCGCGAGTAGTAAAATGGAAACAGCAGCTTCTGGTCGAGACCGACGTCCGGATCTCGGTAGTGCCAGAAGAGCGGGGTGATCATGTCGAGCTCGGTGCGCCCGCGATACCGCGCGTAGCCCCAGGTCGCGAACGTGCGCTCGCCGTTCTCCCCTTTGGCCATCATGAACAACGGGTTGGCGAACAGCCAAGCGTTGTCCTTGTAACCGTAGTGGAAGAGCGGGAACACCGTGGTGTGCCGCTCGTTCTTGCCCCACAAGCTGTAATAGAGCGGGAGCAGGTGCAGCGCGTCCCGCTTCTCCGTGTGATGGCGGTAGTAGGGGCCCCACACGTTGGTCCAGGACAGCGAGCGGTCGTCGTACTTGTAGTAGTGAAGCAGCGGCGGGATGAGCTCGTACTTGCTCTCGGCGTTTTGGCCGTAGAAGTAGAAGGGCGCGACGCCGAAGTCGATGTCTTGTGCCGTGCGCGCGTCGCACGAGGGCCCGCCGGTCCATGAGCAAAACAGCGGCCCGACCAGGTTGAAGCCGCCGACCTCGTTCGAGTGGGTGTACGTGAGCAGCGGCGGAATCAGCGTGTAGCCGCCGTGCTTGCGCTTGCCCGTGAAGTACAGCGGCGCGAGCCAGTTATCGTGCTCGTCCGGTGCCTCGCGATGCACCAGCGGCCCGATGATGGTCGTGTGATCGCCGGTGACGCGATTCTTTAGATCCCAGAACAGCGGGAAGAGGACGTCGTCCGCGCGCTCGTTGCTGCGGCGGTTGTAATAGAGCGCGAACAGGGAGGCGCGATCGGTGACGTCCGGATTCAAGCGCGAGGGCTGCTTGCGCTCGGCCCACAGCGGGAACGCCAGGCGGAAGCGGTATTTGCCGCTCTCCTCCTCATAGTACGGGCCGTAGAAGCGGTGCACGGTGCGGGAGGCGCGGCCCCGCTCTTCGAGATCGGGATCGGCGTCGCTGCCGATCAAGCGAGACAGCGAGGGTGAGAGCTGGAGCGGTTTGTCGGGCAACGACGGCTCGCTGCCGGGCGCCACGAGCTGATCGCTGGCGCCCGAGGCGGCGTGGAGCTCGGGTGTGCCGGGCGGCGGCGCCTTCTTGGCGGCGCCTTTTTTGGGCGGCGCGGCGCTGGGGGGCGCGGTCCCGCCGCCGGGAAACATGCCGCCGCCGAACGGATCCTGCGCCTGCGCCGGCAGGGCGTACGACGCGGCGCCCGCGAACAGCAGAGCCGCGACTCCGTGCCGAATAGTTGCTGAAGAGGGATCCGTAAACGTCAACGGAGCGTCCTCTTCCCTGGCAGCGCCCGAGCGCGGTCAGCGAGCAGCGAGATGGCCGTACGGAGCCTCAAGTTCGGAGCCATCATCAGGCGTGGACCGCGCGAAACTGCATGGTTTTCGAAGTCGGCGCCGGGCCGTCAGCCCACGCGCCCCGCGCTTATGCTCGGTGGGAGAGGTCGGGTCAAGCGGGGAAGCGTCGGATGCATGCTAAACCCTCGGCGGTCATGCGCGCGGCCGCGGTCGATTTCGGCACAGTACGGGTCGGGCTGGCGGTCGGTGATGAGCTTGGGCTGCTGGCCCACCCCCGACCCCACCTCGACGGACGCGACCCTGCGCGGGTCGTGCACGAGCTCTCCCGGCTGGCCGCTACGGAGGGAATTTCGGTGTTCGTGGTGGGACTTCCGCGCGGGCTGCGCGGGCAGGAGGGCGCTTCGGCGCGCCGTGCGCGCAAGTTCGCGGAGCGGCTGCAAGCAGTGAGCGGCGTGCGCGTGGTGCTGCTCGAGGAATGGTGGAGCACGCGTGAAGCCAAGGGCAGGCTGCGCGAGCAGGGCCTCTCGGAGCGTGAGCAGCGCAGCCGCGTCGACAGCGCGGCCGCCGCGATCTTGCTGCAGAGCTACTTGGACTCCGAGCGAGGTGCGCCGTGACGGCGCGCGCTCCGTCGTCTCGAGCGCGGCGCAAACCTCGGCGCCGCTCCGCTCCGCCGCCGCCACCGCGAGCGGCAGCAGGCCGCAGCGGCTGGCGCGTGGCGCTGCTCGGCCTCGTCGCGCTCGCGCTCGGCCTGTTGACGCCGCTCTTGGTGTGGGCAGTGCTCGATGGTCCGGGGGAGTCTCGCGCGGTGGTCGCCTCGTTCAGCGGCGCCGAGAGCCGCGCGGAGGTCGCTGAGCAGCTGACGCAGCTCGGCCTGATTTCGAGCCCGCACGTGATGCGGGCTTATCTCACGCTGCTGGCGCCAGGAGTGCGCGTCAGCCCGGGCCAGCACCTGTTCAGAGGAGGGGAATCGCCGCGCAAGATCCTGCAGCGACTCGGCCGCTTGCCGTCGCGCAGTCGTACGCGCGTGACGTTTCCGGAGGGCTTTACCTCGCTCGAGCTCGCCGCGCGCCTCGAGGAGCGCGACGTCGCCACGCGCGCTGCGTTCTTGAGCAAGGTGCGCGATCCGGAGCTGCTCGCCGAGCTCGCGATTCGCGCCCCGAGCGCGGAGGGCTTTCTGTTCCCGGCCACCTACGAGCTGTACGTCGACTCCGATCCGGCGCAGATCGTCCGGCTGTTGGCGGCGGAGACGCGCAAGCGCCTCACGCGCATCGACGCTCGCAACGGCGGCGCCTTGGCCAAGCTGAACGCGGCGCGCAGCTGGGGTGAGCTGGAGGTGCTGACCTTGGCCTCGATGATCGAGCGCGAGGCGCGCGATCCCGAAGAGCGCCGGCTGATCGCGAGCGTGTTCTTGAATCGCCTGGATGATCCGACTTTTCGCCCCGCGCGCATGCTGCAGTCGGATCCCACCGCCGCTTACGGCTGCGCGGTGGCGCGCGTGGCCGCGGCGAGCTGCGCGAGCTTCAGCGGCAAGGTCACGCCCGAGCTCCTGCGGGACGCCAGCAATCCGTTCAACACCTATCGCCACCCGGGGCTGCCCCCCGGCCCGATCGCCAATCCCGGGGAGGGGGCCATCGAAGCGGTGCTGAATCCAGCGCACACTGATTACCTCTATTTCGTCGCCGATGGCCGTGGCCGGCATCGCTTCAGCCGGAGCTTCGACCAGCACCGCCGCGCGGTCGAGCGCGTGCCCGACCCTTCCCCCTAGGGGGCAGCGAGGCTAGGCTGCCGCACCTCGACGATGAAGCTGCCGATCGTTCTCGTTCCTCATCCGCACGTGCGCGTCGACGAGCACGTGTTGGCCGGGAGCCCGCACGTGGTGGGTTCACGCGTCCCAGTGCGCCGGCTGTGGGCCTTTTATCGCTCCGGAGCCAGCGTTGAGCGCATCCTCAAGCGCTACCCGCAGCTCGGCCCGGCCAAGGTCCTCGATGCGCTCGCCTTCGCGCTCGACAACAGTGAAGTGATGGAAGCCGATCAGGCACGCGAAGACGAGATCCTCGCGCGCGCCGGCCACCGGCCGACGCGCGCGCCGAGCTCGCCGGATCAAATGGAGCTGCCCTTCGCGCTCGAGGCGGCGGCAATGGCGGCGCCACGCCCCGCAAAAAAGCGCCGTTGAGCCGCGCGTCGCCACGACGCTCGCTGCCAGATATCGTGTTGCGTGCGGCGGCAGAGAACGTGCGATATCGAAAGTTCTTGCGGCCCGGCTGGTCGGCCGTGAACATCGTTAGCGATGTGCCGATCTCAGCCTCCGCTCGGTTTTAGGAAGTCATTTTCCAATTCTGCCACTTGGGTGTAGCTTCCTCGGTTGGTTGCGGCCGCCGCGGCCGCTTAGGAGGAGTTTCACCTATGACCCGAGGTCGCAAGAAGACGGGATATCTTTTGGCTTGGCTCACTGTGCTGTCGGCACCGGCGCTGCTCACTCAGTGTGGAAAGGTGCCGGGTGTCCCGAGCGGTGGGAACATGCCGAGCGTTCCGGGCGGACCCGGCGCTGCTTGCCCCGCGAACATCGCTGACGCGGCGGCCATCATGAACACGAACTTCGGCCTCGAGGGCGAGCTAGAAGGCAAGGTCAAAGCGGCGCTCGCCGCGGGCGCCAACCTGCAGAAGATCGCCGCCGACGTGGAAGGCGAAGTCACGACGGCGTGCAGCAACCTCGCCAAGGATTTGGGCGTCGGTGATGACGCGCTGAAGCCCGCCGAGGACGGCCCCGGCAAGAAGGCGGAGGCCGCTTGCGCCGCTGCCTCGAAGGCCATCGGCGAGATGAAAGCCAAGGCTCAGGGCAAGATCACCGTGGAAGCGAAGCCGCCGCAGTGCTCCGCCTCGGTGAACGCCATGGCCGACTGCGCCGCCAAGTGCGACGCCACGGTGAAGCCGGGCTCCGCGAAGGTCACCTGCGAAGGCGGCAAGCTCTCGGGCAAGTGCGAAGGCAAGTGCGAGGGTGACTGCACGGTCGAGGGCGCCGCCAAGTGCGAGGGCAGCTGCTCAGCGAACTGCACTGGCGAGTGCAAGGCGGACTTCTCGGGCAAGTGCGACGGCACCTGCAACGGCAAGTGCGACGGCAAGGACACCAAGGGCAAGTGCGCCGGCACCTGTGACGGCCAGTGTCAGGGCAAGGGCACGGGTCAGTGCGGCGGCGAGTGCAAGGGCGAGTGCAACGGCGCCTGCACCATGAAGGCCAAGGCCGAGTGCTCCGGCACTTGCAGCGGCGGCTGCAGCGTGGAGTTCAAAGAGCCGAAGTGCAGCGGCGAGGTGAAGCCGCCGGAGATGAGCGCGGAGTGCAAGGCAAACTGCGACGCCGAGGTGAAGGCCAACCTCGAGTGCTCGCCCGGCCGCGTCATCGCCAAGGCGAGCGGCGCCGCGGACATGGAGGCGGCCAACAAGCTGCGCGCCGCGTTCGAGAAGAACCTGCCCGCGTTGCTCAAGGTCAGCGTCGGCATGAAGGACAAGATCTCGGGCGTCGCCGGCAACGTGCAGGCCTCGCTCGAGGGCGTGAAGGCGGCGGCCACGGCCGGCGGCGCCAGCGCGCTCAAGGTCGGCGGCTGCCTGGCGGCTTCGCTCGAAGCGCAAGCCAAGGCGTCGGTGTCGATCAACGTGTCGGTGCAGGCGAGCGCTTCGGCGAGCGCCTCGGCCGGCGCGGGCTGAGTCCCGAATACTGCCGAGCTCGCGGTCCGCACCCGGTGCGGGCCGCGAGCGTTCAGGCGCTGGCGGCCAGATCCTTGCGAGCGGCGTCGGCCATGTCGAGCGCCAGCGTCTTGAGCAGCTTGGGCTCGGGTCCCTCCAGCATCAGACGCAGCTTCGCTTCGGTGCCGCTCCAGCGCACGAGCACCCGGCCGTCCTTGCCGAGCTTCTTCTCGGCCAGCGTGATGCGGCGGGACAGCTCCGGCATTTGATCGATCGGGCGCCGCGCCGGCAGCGTGACGTTCTCCAACACCTGCGGCACGCGCTGCATCACGTTGGCGAGCTCGCTTAGCGGCTTGCCCTCGCGCTGCATGATGGCGAGCACCTGCAGCGCCGCCACGGTGCCGTCGCCCGTCGTCGCGTGATCGGCGAACACCAAGTGACCGGATTGCTCGCCGCCGAAATTGTAGCCGTGGCGACGCATGGCCTCGACCACGTAGCGATCCCCGACGGAGGTGCGGATCAGCTTGCCGCCGCCGGCGGTGAGCGCGCGCTCGAGCCCCATGTTGCTCATCACGGTCGAGACCAGCGTGCGCTTCGAGAGCCGCTTTTCGCGCAGCATGCGCAGGCCGCACAGCGCCATGATGGCGTCGCCGTCCACGATCTGGCCCTTCTCGTCGACGAAGATCACGCGATCCGCGTCGCCGTCGAGCGCGATGCCGATGGCGGCGCCGCGGCGCTGGACTTCGTGCATCACGTGCTCGGGATGCAGCGCGCCGCACTCGCGGTTGATGTTGACGCCGTTGGGGCGACAGCCGATGGCGCATACGTTGGCGCCGAGCTCGGACAAGACGTCAGGGGCGACGCGATACGCGGCGCCGTGCGCGGCGTCGACGACGATGTCCACGCCGTCGAGCGTCAGCTCCTTGGGGAACGTGTTCTTGGCGTACACGATGTAGCGCCCGATGGCGTCGTCGATGCGCTCGGCGCGGCCCACGCGCGTGCCGGTCTTGCCCAGCCGGTCGAGCTTGGGATCCTCGAGCAAGCGCTCGATGTCGGCTTCCTCGGAGTCGGGCAGCTTGTAGCCGTCGGGGCCGAAGATCTTGATGCCGTTGTCGGCGAAGGGGTTGTGGCTGGCGCTGATCACGACGCCGGCGTCCGCGCGCATGCTCTGCGCCAGATTGGCGACCGCGGGCGTCGGGATCGGGCCGCTCAGCATGACGCGCCCGCCCATGGCGCAGATCCCGGCGGCGAGCGCGGTCTCCAGCATGTAGCCGGAGAGGCGCGTGTCCTTGCCGATCACGATGCGCGGCGCGCGCGCCTTGCCGCGCCCGGCGACGTAGGTGAGGGCGCGGCCGAGCCGGAGCGCCAGCTCCGGGGTCATGGGTTCGGCGTTGGCGCGCCCGCGGATGCCGTCGGTTCCGAAT
The DNA here is from genome assembly GCA_966250485.1 of uncultured Sorangium sp. Taxonomy (GTDB): domain Bacteria; phylum Myxococcota_A; class Polyangia; order Polyangiales; family Polyangiaceae; genus PMG-095. Next base: position 73,464 of record CBINHN010000024.1, read on the forward strand.
AGCTTTCTCTGGGACATCTCTCTCAATCTCTAAAGTTGATAAATTGCAGCTCGAGCTCCAGGCTCGTCGCCGCGCGCAGCAGCTGGATCACCGCTTGCAACTCGTCCTTCTTCTTGCCCGAGACGCGCACACTGTCCTCGTGGATCGAGGCCTGCACCTTGATCTTGGAGTCCTTGATCAGGCGCAGGATCTCCTTGGCCTTCTCTTGCGCGATGCCTTCCTTCACGTCGACGGCCAGCCGAGCGGTGCCCTTGGGTCCCTTCTCGGGCTTCTTCGGGTCCAAATACTTGAGGCTCACCTTACGGCGCACCAGCTTCTCTTCCAAGACGACCAGCGCAGCGCGCGCGCGATCCTCGGTGGCCGCGGCGATCACGACGCCCTTCTCGTTGCGCTCGATGGTGGTATCGGTGCCGCGGAAATCGAAGCGCTGCGCCACTTCGCGCTGCGCTTGGGTGAGCGCGTTCGTGAATTCTGACCAGTCAACTTTCGAGACGACGTCGAATGAGGGCATGGCTGAAGCTCGCTTTTCACGGACAGCAGCGGCCGGCGCTAGCCGCGCCGCGCACGTGGCCGCGCGCTACAGCGCGACCGGAGGATCGCTCGGCAGATTCAAGAGCAGCGCGCGCGCCGCTCCAACCAAGAACGTCGAGCCGGCCACCACCACCACGCCCTTCGGCCCCACGAGCTCCCGCGCGCGGGTCAGCGCTTGCTCGACGCTGCCAGCGACCTCGCCGTTCGAGACCTGCAGCATCAAGTTCGGATCGACGGCCTTCGCGACCGGCGGCGCCACGTAGATGCGCTGGCCAGCGACCTGCTCCAGACGCCGCAGCATCGCCTTCCAGTTCTTGGTGCTGAGCGCGCCGAACACGAGCGCGATCTCACGCCGTGACTCGATGTCTGCCAGCACGGTGGGATCCAGCGCGTGCGACAGCGCCACCGCGCCGTCGGGATTGTGCGCGCAATCCAGCAGGGTGAGATCTTGGCCGTTGCGGTGCAGCAGCTCGTTGCGGCCCGGCCACACCGTGTTCTCCACGCCCTGCGCCAGCACCTCCGGCGACCAGCCGAGCTCACGACCGATGGTCACTGCCACGGCCAGGTTCGAGCCGAGCAGCGCCACGCGCGGATAGGCGAGGGGCGCCCCTGGGATGGGCTCCGGGCTGCCCAGCGGCACGAGCCGCGCGCCCACCTCCGCGACGCGTTGCTCGATGACGGCGCGCGCCTCGGGGTGAATTTTGCCGAGCACCACGGCCGAGCCCGCCTTGATGATGCCGGCTTTTTCGTAGGCGATCTTGCCGAGCGTATCGCCCAGATCGACCATGTGATCGAAGGCGATGCGCGTGATGGCCGCGACGCGCGGCGCGGGGATCACGTTGGTCGCGTCCAGGCGGCCGCCGAGGCCCACCTCCAGCACGGCGAGCTGAACGCCCGCCTCTTTGAAGGCGATGAAGGCCGCGAGCGTCGCCACCTCGAAGAAGGTGAGGTCTGGCCCCGAATCCATGACGCGGTTCAGCAGCGGAACCAGCGTCTGGTCGTCGATGGGGTTGCCGTCGATGGCGATGCGCTCCGCGAAGCGCTGCAAGTGCGGCGAGGTGTAGGTGCCGACTCGCAGCCCAGCGGCGCGCCCCATGGCCGAGACGAACGCGCAGACGGTGCCCTTGCCGTTGGTGCCGGCGACGTGCACGGTGGTGAACGAGCGCTCGGGGTTGCCGAAGCGAGCGCAGGCCGCTTGCATGCGCTCGAGCCCCAGCTTCTTGCCCCGCGGGATCAGCGCGTACAGGCGTTCCAGCGTGGCTTTGAGCTCGGTCGTCACGCGTCCGACCCCGCCAGCAGGTTCAGCACAGAAAACAACGTGTCTTTCAGCTGCGGCCGGGGCACCACGGCGTCGACCATACCGTGAGCCAGCAAAAACTCCGAGCTCTGAAAGCCCTCCGGCAGCTTGGTGCGCAGGGTGCTTTCGATCACGCGCGGCCCGGCGAAGCCAACCAGCGCGTTCGGCTCGACCACGTTCACGTCGCCGAGAAAGGCGGTGCTGGCGGCCACTCCGCCGGTGGTCGGGTTCAGCAGCAAGCTGATGTAGGGCTTCTTCGTCTCGCGGTAGCGGCGCAGCGCGGAGACGGTCTTCGCCATCTGCATCAAGCTGACGATGCCTTCTTGCATGCGCGCGCCGCCCGATGCGTGCAGCAGCAGCACGGGCAAGCGGTCCGCGGTGGCGCGCTCGAAGAGGCGCGTGATGCGCTCGCCGACCACCGATCCCATGCTGCCGCCCATGAAGCCGAAGATGAAGCAACCGTAGGCGACGCGCAGCCCTCCGAGCCGCCCGCTGCCGATCTCGACCGCCTCGTTGGTGCGGGTTTGGCGCTGGGCGCGCTGAATGCGCTCGGGGTAGGGCCGACCGTCCTCGAACTTCAGCGGATCAGCCGGGAGGATGTGATCATCCCAAACGTCGAGCCGCCCATCGTCGAGCAGCAGGCTGCGCCACTCCGAGGCGCTCATCTTGTGGTGGTAGCCGCAGCTCGAGCAGACATGCCACTTGGCGCTGAGCTCCTCGGCGGTGAAGACTGCTCCGCAGCCAAGGCACTTGGAAAAGAGGCCCTTACCGACGGAGCGCTTCTCTGCGCTGGTCGACTGAGCCGGGGTGCGTTCGGGTAGGGTCACGTGTCGGTCGAGCCTAGCAAAAGCCGTCCTCCGCCTCTAATCCATCACGCGGTAGATGCCCAAACTCGCTGTCACGGCCGCGCCGGCGACAAACGACGCAGTGCAATGACGCGCTGAGCGGCCCGCGGTCCGGTGCGTCAACCCGTCTTGAGACCCGGAGCGAAGCCGAGACATGATGCGCGCCCGTGAGTTCCCAGGTTTCCCCGCCGGCCGCAGAGCTTGGTCCCCTCGTCGGCCGTGACGAGGAGCTGGTTCAACTGCGGCGCGCGTACCACGAGGTGCTGGAGAGCGGCGCGACGCGCATCGTCACCGTCGTCGGACCGACCGGCATCGGGAAGCGACGCCTGGTCGAGGAGCTGCTGAGTGAGATTCGACGCGGGCCGATCCCGACTCGCGTCTACGAAGGGCGCCCAGGGCCGCAGTCGGCCACCTCGTACAGCACGGTGGCGCGCTTGCTGCGCTCGCGCTTCGGCGTGACGGAGGCGACCGACTCGGACACCGCGCGCACAACGCTGCACGCGCAGGTCAGCGCCGTGCTGGGCGATCGCCGCGTGGGTGACGTCTGTTATTTCCTCGGTGAGCTCATGGGCCTCGCCTTCGCCGAGAGCCCCATGACGCGGGCCGTGGCCGAGGATCCGTCGCAGGCGCGGCTGCTGCGCCGCGCCGTGGTGCGCAGCTTCGTCGAGGCGGACACCGCGAAGGTGCCGGTCTGCGTGCACATCGACGGCCTGCACGCGATCGATGAGGATTCGCTCGAGCTCATCGCGTACCTGCTCGAGCACGTGCACCGCCGGCTGCTGGTGGTGTGCAGCACGCGCTCGGAATTTCTGAGCCGGCACACCGAGTGGACGGCGCTGGCGGGCTCGCGGCATCGGCTGATCGAGCTCGGCCCGGTCTCGGAGGATGACTCCATCGCCATCATGCAGCGGCTGCTCGCGCGCTGTCAGGGCGGCCCGCCGCCGCGCCTGGTGGAGGCAGCGGTCAGCATGGCGGGCGGCACTCCGGGGCTGCTGCGGCACATGGTGCGCGTGTTCCGCGACGCCGGAGTGCTGGTCGAAGATCCGCTGGACGCCGGCGCCGGCTGGCGCGTCGATCTCGACCGCTTGGCGAACGCGCGCCTGCCGCTCACCGTGGGCGACGCCGTACAGGTGCGCATCGCGGCGCTGACGGCGCATGAGCGGCGCTTGCTCGAGCACGCCGCGGCGATGGGCAGCGTGTTTTGGCTGAGCGGGGTGGTGGCGCTCGGCCGCATCGATCGCGAGCCGCCCGAGCTGTGGACGCCGGAGACGACGCAGGATCAGGACGCCATCGAGAACACGCTCGCGGAGCTCGTGGCGCGCGACTACGTGCTCAAGCTGCCGGACAGCGCGTTCGCCGGGGACGTCGAGTACGTGTTCAAGCACAACCTGGAGCGCGAGAGCATCGTGGCGCTGACGCCGGCCGTCGCCGCGCGCCGCTATCACCAGACCATCGCCGATTGGCTGAGCCAAAAAGCCAACATCAGAAACCAGGAAGAGTACAGCGCGGTGCTGGCGCGACACCTCGAGCTCGCCGGGTCGCTCACGCGCGCGGCGTTCACGTACATCGAGTCGGGCAACATCGCGCGCGAGCACTTCGCGGCCAAGCGCGCGGACGAGTACTACCGCAAAGGGCTCGAGCTGCTCGGTGAGGACGACGCGCGGCGCCGCATCGACGCGCTGCACAACCACGGTGACGTGCTGGTGTTGCTCGGGCGCACCGATGAGGCGCTGGCCGCGTTCCGCGAGATGCAGCGCATCGCGTACCGCCTCGGGCTCTTGGCCAAGGGCGGCGCGGCGCACAACCGCATCGGGCGCCTCTATCGCGACACGGGCTCGCTCGGGCCGGCGCAGCGGCACTTCGAGGCCGCGCTCTCGCTGTTCGCGAGCGCCGGCGATCAACGCGGGGTCGCCAGCTGCCGCGACGACATCGGCCGCTTGCTGTGGGTGCGCGGTGAGTACGAGGCCGCGCTGGCCGAGATGCGCAACGCGCTCGAGATGCGCAAGCTGCTCGGCGACGGCCGCTCCATCGCGCTCAGCCTCAACAACATCGGCCTGGTGTGGCGCGATCACGGCCAGGTCTCCGAGGCGCGTGAGGCGCTGGAGAGCGCGCTCAAAATTCGCCGCGAGCTGAACGATCCGCTCGGCATCGTGGAGAGCTTGAACGATCTCGGTGAGCTGGCGCTGGATCAGGGAGATCCCGAGCAGGCGCTGTCGCTGTTCCAGGAGGCGCAGAGCGTGGCCAGCGACATCGGCGAGCGGAACCGCATCGGCGTGGTGCTGACGAACACCGGCGCGGCGCACCTGCGGCTCGGCGATCCCGACGCCGCCATCGTGGCGCTGACCCGCGCCGAGGAGCTGTGCGACGAGCTCGGCGACAAGCTGCATTTGGCGGAGGCCAAGCGCGGCCTGGCCAAGGCGTATCTGGCGCGCGGCGACCTGAAGCGCGCGCGCGAGTCGATCAAGCGCAGCGTGGATCTGTTCGGGCAAGTGCGCAGCAAGCCGCACCTGGCGATGGCGCTGCGCACGCTGGGTGAGGTCACCGGCGCCAAGGCGTGGGGTGACGGCCACGAGGGCAAGGCGGTGGACTACTTTTTGCGCTCGATCGCGATTTGCCAAGAAATCGGCAACGAGCTCGAGGTGGCCAAGAGCTATCGCGCGTTCTCGAGCTACGTCGAGGGCTCGCCCCACTACCAGCACAACGCGGACATCCTGCGCGAGGCCAAGAAGCTGTCGACGATGGCCGAGGAAATCTTCAAACGCCACAAAATCGGCCACCTCAGCCGCCCCTGAGCACACCATGAAGGATCCCATTTCACGGCTTACGCTGCGCGTCGCGCGAACCGGACCGCTGCCGGTCTCCTTGCCCAGCTATCGCAGCTCCGCTGCCGCGGGGCTCGATTTGGAGGCGGCCCTGGCCGCGCCGGTCACGCTGCAACCCGGGCAGCGGCGCTTGATCCCGACCGGCTTGCGCTTGGAAATTCCAGAAGGCTATGAAGGCCAAGTGCGCGCGCGCTCGGGGCTCGCGCTCCGCCACGGCATCGCCATGGTCAACGCGCCGGGCACCATCGACGCGGATTACCGCGGCGAGGTGGGGGTGCTGCTCGTCAACCTGGGCCAGGAGCCGTTCGTCGTAGAGCCGGGCGCGCGCATCGCGCAGCTCGTGATTTGCCCCGTGGCCCGCGCGGAGGTCGTGCTCGTGGAAGAGCTCACGACGACCGAGCGCGGCGGCGGCGGCTACGGCTCTACGGGCGTGTGAGCGTTGCCGAGCGCGCTGCCGTTTACGCCTCGCTCGGCGGCGTATCGAACGACCTCAGCGCGTTCCACATCGCGCGCACGCGGGCGAAGCGCTCGTCGCGCTCGACGGCGAGCGCGTGGCGCACCCACTCGTCGATGGCCGCGGGCAAATCCGGGCGCGCTTCGTGGAGGCTCGGCCGCGGCGCGGTGGTGACGAGCGTCAGCGTCTCATGCAGCGAGCCGGCCGTGAACGGCGGGCGGCCCGAGAGCGCGCGGTAAGCGACGGCGCCCAGCGAATAGACGTCGATGCGTTGATCGAAATCGGTCTCTCCGCGCCAGATCTCGGGCGCGATGTAGCTCGGCGAGCCCGCCACGATGCCGGCCTGTGTCACGCCGCGCATGCGCATGAACTTGGCGAAGCCGAAGTCGAGCAAGCGCACGCCGCCGTTCGCCAGCACGAAGATGTTCCGCGGCTTGAGATCGCGGTGCAAAATGCCGCGCTCGTGCGCGAGCTCCAGCGTCTCCACCACCGGGTCGAGCAGCGCGGCGAGCTCCTGGGGAGCGAGCTTGGTGCCGGCTGCGGCCAGCGCGTCCAGGTGCTCTTCGAAATCCATGCCCTCTAGCAGCTCGGTGACCAGGCAGAAGGCGCCGTCGTCCGCCCAGGCCTGGTGCAGCACGCGCACCGCGGCGGTGCCGCTGAGCACCGTGAGCGCGTGCGCCTCGCGCATCATGCGCTCGCGAAATTCCGCGTCCTGAATCTTGGCGTCGATGACGACCTTGATCGCGACCTCGTCTCCGTCGCGCTCGTCGCGGGCGCGATAGACCACACCCTGGCCGCCGCGATCGAGCTGCTCGAGCAGGCGATAGCGCTGCGCGATGAGCTCGCCAGAGCGATCCGTGGGCGCCATAGCTGGACTATTTCAGCAGGGATCCCAGCCGGCGGCAATGCGCCGACGCGCTCGACTACGACGAGCGTCTCACACGAAGCGCCGCACGAACTCGCGGATCTCGCGGCGTGCCAGCTCGCGCTCCACGTCGCGAGTAAGGATGTGGTGAGAGCGCGGCAAGATGACGACACGCACGTCGTTCGTGCCGAGCTGCTCGGCGGTGCGCCAAGCGTTCGACACCGGGCAAACGCGGTCGCGCGCGCCGTGCAAAATCAGGGTAGGGCAGCGCACCTCCGCGAGCCGCGCGCGCAAGCGCTTGCCGGCCTGGTGCACCTCGCTCGCGGCGAGCACGGGATCCGCGGAGTAGGAGACCTGCGTCGCGCGCGCGGCCTGGTCGCCAATGTCGGAGGCGCGCTTCGGCATCAAGAAATCCGGAAAGCGCAGGCGGATCGCCATCTCCAGGCCCCAGCCGGGAAACGGCGTCGCCAGTCGCGTCGCGTTGGCCAAGAGGACGAGCGCCTTGACCGCGTCGGGCTCGCGCAAGACCAGGTCGAGCGCGAGCAGGCTGCCGAGCGAGAGGCCCACGGCGATGACGGGCTTTTCCACGCGCGCGAGCGCCGCGTCGACGCCTCGCGTCCAATCGGCGAAGCGCGTCTTGGCCAGATCGCGCGCGTGGGTGCCATGGCCTGGCAAATTGGGAGCCAGCGCGGCCAAGCCGAGCTCCTGCGCGATCTCGACCACCAGCTCCACGTCGTACGCGGACGCACCGAAGCCGTGAAAGGCCAGGAGCGACGGCGTCGCGCCGCTGTTCGACAACTCTACTGGTGCGCGCGCGCCCCGCAGGGCGCCGCGATCAGCCCTCGCCACGCTTGATGCCATAGGCCCGGATCTTCTTGTGTAAGTTGGTGCGCTCCACGCCGAGCACCACGGCGGCCTTGGAAATATTCCAGGTCAGCTCCTTCAGCGTGTCGACGATGTAGGCGCGCTCGCTGGCCTCGCGATGCTCGCGCAGCGTCATGCGGCCGCGCGGCGCGCTCGAGCTCGCGGCGAGCGGCAGCGGCGTCATGTCGGTCACGTCGGCGCCCTCGTCTTCGAACGGGCTGATGTGCGGATCTTCCGGCAGATCCGCGACGGTGATCACGTCGCTCGAGAGGATCGCGGCGCGCTCGACCACGTTCTTGAGCTCGCGCACGTTGCCGGGCCACTGCCGGCGCGTGAGCGCCTCGTACACCGACGGATCGGTGCGCTTCGGGCGCAAGCCGTTCTCCTTGCAGAACGCCGCGACGAAGGCCTCCGCCAAGAGCGGGATGTCGCTCGGCCGCTCGCGCAGCGCCGGGACGCGCACCGGGAACACGTCTAGGCGAAAGAACAGATCCTCGCGGAACGTGCCCGCCGCCACCGCCTTGGTCAGATCTTTGTTGGTGGCGGCCAAGACGCGCACGTCGACGTGGGTGACGTGCTCCGAGCCGACGCGCACGATCTCCCCGTTTTGTAGCGCGCGCAGCACCTTGGCTTGCGCCGTGAGATCCATGTCGCCGATCTCGTCCAAAAACAGCGTGCCGCCGTGGGCCTGCTCGAACAGGCCGCGCTTTCGGCCCTGAGCGCCGGTGAAGGAGCCGCGCTCGTGACCGAACAGCTCGCTCTCGATCAGCTCCCGCGGGATCGCCGCGCAGTTCACCTTCACGAAGGGCGCGTCCTTGCGCGGGCTCAGCCGGTGCATCGCGCGGCTGACCAGCTCCTTGCCGGTGCCGCTCTCGCCGGTGATGAGCACGCTGGCCTTGGTCGGCGCGACCTTGTCGATGTCCTGAAACAGCTTCTGCATCGGCGCGCTGGTGCCGATCATCTCGTAGCGAGTCTCGAGCTCGCCGCGCATCTGCTCCAGCGTCCGGCTCATGCGCGCGGCGCGCACCGCGTTGCGCACGCTGACCAGCACGCGCTCGCGGTTCAGCGGCTTCTCGAAGAAGTCCGAGGCGCCGAGCTTGATCGCGCTGACCGCGTCGTGCACGGTGGCATGTCCGCTGATCACGATGACCGGCAGCTCGCGCGTGGCCTCGTCGGCGCGCAGCCGCTCGAGCGCCTCGAGCCCGCTCATACCGGGCAGCTTGAGGTCGAAGATGGCCGCGTCCACCGGCTGTCGCGGGTTGCGGATCAGCTCCAGCGCCTGCTCGCCGCTCTCTGCCTCCAGCACGCGGTAGCCCTCGCCGCTCAGCACCATCTCCAGGGTACGACGGATGTTCTTCTCGTCGTCGACCACGAGCACCGTGGGGGCAACGGCGGTCAACAGGGCGGCTTCACGCGAGTCGGCCATCGACCAAGGAGCGTACCACTCTCGGCACGCCGCCGTGAACGCTGGCGCACGGAGCGGCGCGGCGGCGCGCTAACGCGCCTGGCCTTGTCGAATCACTCCCAGCGATTCGTCCTTGCCCAGCCGGGCCAGGTACTTTCTGGCGGAGACGCTGAACGGGCTCTCGGGGTGCTCCTTGAGCAGGCGCTCCAGGGCGGCGCGAGCCTCGCTCGGCCGCTTCTCCTTCATCCGGATCTCGCCCAGCACGAGCAGCGCCTCGGCCTCGAGCCCCGAGTTCGGGAACGCGGTCACCGCGTAATCGACACGCGCGGCTGCGGCCACGAAATTGTCCTTGGCCAGGTAATAGCGGGCGACGTAGAGCTCGTGCCGCGCGAGCAAGCCGAGCACCACCTCCAGCATGTAGCGGAGCTGCTCGGTGTGCTCGGAGCTGGGATAGTCGCTCAAAAAGCCGCGGATCGTGGCCAGCGCGTCGTTCACCGACGCGAGATCCCGCTCCTCCAGCGGCGGCAAGAACACCGAGACGCTGACCGAGTCGTACTCGCCCTTGGCGATCTGGTAGCGCGCGTAGGGCACCTCCGGATCGTTGGGGTAGTCGTGGACGAACGCCTTGTAGGCGGAGATGGCCTCGGGCAGCTTGTCCTGCTGGTAGTTGGCGTCGGCGATGCGCAGCTCGGCCAGGCGCGCGTAGCGGCTGTAGCTGTAGTTCTTGCGGACGTCGTTGAAGAGCCCCTCGACGACCTCCCAATTTTTGTCGTTCAGGGCGCGCATGGCGCGCTCGTAGTCGCGCTTGGCGTTCTCCGTGTAGTCGATGGCGCTCTTCGGCTTCGCGTTCGTCGTCTCACAGCCGGCCAGGCCCGGCGCGCACAAGAGTAGGGCCAGGCAGGGCAGTAGCGCCGCCGGCCGGCTCGAGCGCCGCGAGCTGCCCAGCGACGCGCGCCGCTGGGCCTGAGGAGGTGTTGGATTCTGCAAGCGAAGGCCTCACTTAGCGGCTCGAGCGCGGGACGGCAAGGGAACTCCGCCACACTCAGCGCTTCGGGTTGGCGCAGAGCCGAAGCGGCTCCTAAGATGCCCCCCTTCGAGGCGACGATGACTGACACCGTACCCATGACACCCGCCGGCGCGCAGAAGCTTCGCGAGGAGCTCGCGCGTCTCAAGGAAGAGCGCCCGCGGATTTCCCGGGAAATCGGCGTAGCGCGCGAGCACGGCGACCTCAGCGAGAACGCCGAATATCACGCTGCGAAGGAACGACAGGGCCTGGTGGAGGCGCGCATCAAGGACATCGAAGACAAACTGTCGCGCGCCGAGGTGATCGATCCCAGCAAGCTCTCCGGCGACCGCGTGCGCTTTGGCGCGACCGTGACGCTCACGAACCTCGACACGGACGAAGAGCAGAAATTTCAGATCGTCGGGGCCGACGAGGCCGACATCAACCGCGGCACGATATCGGTCTCGGCGCCGCTCGCGCGCGCCATCATGGGCAAGAGCATCGGCGACGAGGTCGTGGTGAACTTGCCCGGTGGCACTCGGCGCTACGAGATCGGCGAGATCGAGTTTCACTGAGCGTACGCGAGCCGACGCGCGATGAGACGCTTCCTCGATGGCCTGCTCGGCGCGTTCGGGCTGCTGCTCGTCGAGCTCGCGGTCGTGCTGCTGTGGCGGCGGCGAGAGTTCGCCAGCGTTTGGGAGGTCGAGCTGGGCAGCGCCTGGCTCTTGCCTTCCGCGCTGCTGATCGTGCTGGCCGCCAGCGCCGTGAGCCTCGTGCTGTACGAGCTCGTGCTGCGCACGCAGCGCGCCCCCGAGCGCGTCGTGCTGACGCTGCTGACGTTCGGCGCCGGCACCGCGCTCGGCTACGGCGTGGGCGGAGGGCGTCATTTGGCGGACCCCGGCGTGCGCTTGTTGTTCGCGATGGGGCTCGGCACCGCGGCCGGCGCGCTGACCTACGCCTTCTCGCCCGCGCTGCGGCGCGCGTTTCAGCAGGCGCCCGGGGTCTCGGCGGGGGCGCTGGCAGCGCTGCTCGCGCTGACCGAGCTCGTCAATCGACTGGTGCTGCCGCGCCTATATCCCGCTTTTCATTGGGGACTCGCGCTGTTCGCGCTGACGCTCGCGCCGTGGCTGGGCTTGCTCGCGCGCGCCAGCGGAGAGCGCCGCAGCAGCGTCGGAGGGCTGCGCCCGCCGGCTCGCCCCGGCAAGGCCGCGTCGTTGGGCGTGAGCGCCGTTGCCGTGGTGGCGGGGCTCGCGCTGGTGCCCAGCGCCCGCCGGCTGGCTCATTTCGATAACTACCGCTTCGTCGTGCTCCAGCACGCGCCGATCCTCGGCCGCGCGGTGGAGCTCGCCGCGCGCATCGCGCCAGCCGAGCCTTGGGATCCGGTGGACTGCAGGGAAGGCGTGGCGGGCGTGGGTTGCGCCGAGGCAGCGCCGGCCAGCGCGAAGACGCGCTCGCTCGATCTGCGCGGCCGCGATTTCCTGCTGATCACCATCGACGCGCTGCGCGCCGATCACGTGGGGGCCTACGGTTATCAGCGCCCGACCACGCCGAACATCGATCGTCTCGCCAAAGAGGCGGCGCTGTTCACGGCCGCGTATACGGCCACGCCTCACACTTCGTACGCCGTCACCTCGCTGATGACCGGCAAGCACATGCGCCCGCTGCTCCTGCAGGGCGCGGGAGCGGATTCGGACACCTGGGCGACGATGCTCCGCACCTACGGCTATCGCACCGCGGCGTTCTTTCCGCCGGCCGTGTTCTTCATCGACACCGAGCGCTTCGCCCCATTCCAGAAGAACCAGCTCGGCTTCGAGTACGCCAAGGTGGAGTTTGCGGAGGGCGAGCACAGAGTGGCTCAGGTGCGCGATTATCTCGCGCAGGAGCCGCCCCAGCTGCCGCTCTTCATGTGGGTGCACCTGTTCAGCCCGCACGAGCCCTATGTCGCGCACCCAGAGCACCCCTTCGGTGAGCGCGACATCGATCGCTACGACTCGGAGATCGCTGAGGCGGACGCCACGCTCGGCCGCGTCATCGACGCTTTCCGCCAAGCGCGCCCGCGCGGCGTCGTGCTCGTCACCGCCGATCACGGCGAGGAGTTCGGCGATCACGGCGGCCGCTATCACGGCACCAGCGTGTACGAGGAGCAGCTGCGCGTACCGCTCTTGATCGCCGCGCCCGGCAGCGTGCCGAGCGGGCACATCGCAGAGGTCGTGCAGACCATCGATCTGCTGCCCACCGTGCTCGGCGCGCTCGACATCCCCATCCCGCCGCGCGTGCGAGGGCGGGATCTCGGCGCGCTGCTCGCGCGGGCTCGCGCGGAGGAGCCTGGCTTCGCCTACGGTGAGACCGACGAGCAGAACTTACTGGCGCGCGGCAGCCAGCGCCTGATCTGCGCGCGGCGCATCGGCGCCTGTCAGCTCTTCGACCTGCACGAGGATCCCGCAGAGACGCGGGACGTGACGAGCGCACGGCCGGGGGACGCGCAAAAGCTCCGCGCCGAGCTGAGCCAGTTCACCGCCTCGCACGGCCGCTATGAGACGCAGGGCCTGCGCGCCGAGGGCAAGGGCTGGCCGGCCGCGATTTTGCGCGGGCAATCCGGGGACGCCGAGGCCACGTCGGAGGTCGCGGCCTTGCTCGACGACGTGGATCCCAACATCCGCCGCAAGGCCGCGCAGGTGTTGTTCGAGCTCGGGCGGCCGGAGTCCGCGCCCGCTTTGCGGCTCGCCATGGGCCGCGACGATGATCCTGGCGTACGCCAGTTCGCGGCGCTCGCGCTGACGCGCATGGGGGAGGGCGCGCCGCTCGTGGTGGAGTTGCTGAACGCGAGCGATCTCGAGCTGCGCCGCTTGGCGGCGCTGGCGCTCGGCGAGAGCGGGGACAAGCGCGGCGCGGCCATCCTGATCGACTGGTGGCGCAACCCCAAGCAGCGAGATTTCACGCGCTCGCGCCAGATTCTGAACGCGTTCGGGGTGCTCGCTTTGCGTGACGCCGTGCCGTTTCTGACCGAGAGCTTGGGGGATGTGCGGCTGCGGCCGTATTTGGCGCGCACGCTGGCGAAAATAGGCGAGGAGAGCGCGCGCGTGCCGCTCGCGCGCGCCTTCGCCGATGAGCGTTCGCAGAGCGCGCGCGTCGAGCTCGTGCGCGCCCTGGTCGCCTTGGGCGGCCGCGAAGAGATCGCCGCGCCGCTCACGCGCTTCCTCGGCGTCGCCGATCCGCTCAGCGACGGGCTCGAGGTCGCGCTGAAGGCGCACCTATTGGCCCTGGTCGGGGGACCGGGCGAGAAGGAGCTGCCCCGCATCCGCAGTCGGACCGAGCTCGGTACTCGTGTGCGCGGCGTGATCCCCAAGGCCGGCAACGGCCGCGGCATCCGCGCTCTAGTGCGCGCGTCGTGCCCGAAATCGGATGTGCCGGGCACCGTCGTGATCGGCAGCGCGGCGCATCTCGTGCGTTACGACCGCTCCGGCAAGCCGCTGCCCGAGCGCGGGGTCCCGAAGCTCAATGAGGCGCGCTCGCTGCGCCTGGCGGTGCCCTGCGAGGGGCGCCCGCGGGAGGTGTTTGCGACGGTTCCCGAGAGCCTCGGGCTGCGCCCGGGCTTGAGCTACGAGGTGATCGTGTTCGCGAGCCGGGGAGTCGGGCTCGAGGCCTTGGCGCTAGTGCCCTTGGCCGACGAGCTGCCACCCCCGCCGCCGAAGCCGTGGAGCCCGGAAGCGCCCGGTGAGTGAGCAATCCACGAGCGGCGTGGTATAGACGCGCCCCGTGGCGGACCCGAACGAGCGCGCCGAGCGCAAACCCGAACCCTCAGCTTCCAAGGGCAGGACTGCATCCGGGGATGCGGATAAAGAATCGAGCGGTGCTCCGGCTAGCGCTGAGCAGATCAAAGACCGCAACAAGCGCATCCGCGAAGAAGCGGCCGCGCGCCGCCGCGCCAAGCGGGAGATAGAGACGCGCCGCGTCGCGCCCGCGCGCAACCTCGACACGAGTGAGATCGTCGATGACGCGCTGGCCCGAACGACGCACGCGGCCAGCAACTGGCTGAAGAAGAACTTCGCTATCGTGCAGTGGGCCGTGCTGCTCGTCGCGGTTGGCGGCATCGGTTATCAAATCTATACCTACCGTCACAACGTCGAGGCGGCGCGCGTCACGGACGAGCTGAACCGCGCGATCAGAGATGAGCACGCGCGCGTCGGCTCGCCAGGGGACACGGCCCCGGATCCCATGACGGGCCTGGAAGACACGCGCGCGACGTTCCCGGACGACGCTGCTCGCCTCAAGGCCGCCGCCGAGTCGTACCGCAAAGTGGAGGCCACCGGCTCCAGCGCGACCTCGGCGATCGCCACGCTGGGTCTCGCCGGCGTGCTCTACGACCAAGGCAAATTCGCCGAGGCCAAGGCGCAGTACGAGAAGGCCAAGAACAGCAGCCTGGCCGCCAAAGACTCCGACGCGCGAGCGCGCGCGCTCGAGGGCATCGGGCTCTCCGCGGAAGCGATGGGCAACACCGACGCGGCGCTCAGCGCGTTTCGCGAGCTGGCCAACAGCGACAACGTGGTGTTCGCGGCGCAAGGCGAGTACCAGCAAGCGCGGCTGCTCGTTAAGACGGACAAGCGCGACGCGGCCAAGGACCTGCTGAAGAAGGCGCTCAAGCGCCTCGCCGAGCACGGCGACAAAGAAAAGAAGACGCCGCCGCCCGGCGGCATGCTGCTGGATCGCCAGGCCCGCGAGCTCTTGCGCACGTTGGATCCCAGCGCGCCGGAGCTCAACGAAGGAACGGGCCCCGACCTCGAGCAACTCAAGCAGCAGCTCAAGCTCGGCAGTGACGGCAAGATCGATCCCAAGCAGCTCGACGCGCTCATCAAGCAGCTGCGCCAAAAAGCGCCGGCGGCGCCTGCCTCGAGCGGCTCCGGCGCACCCGCGCCCGCGCCGGCAGGGAGCGCGCCGTGAGGTTGCTGCTCGGGCTGGGCGCCGGCCTGGCGCTCGCGGCGTGCAGCATCGTCGGTCCGGGGGCGAACCCGGAATTGCCGCTCTGGACCAAGCGCCCCAACTCGAGCCTCACGGTCGTCTACACGCGTCCGCTGGTGGTTCCGGCGCGCCGAACGGGCGAGCCGTACGAGCGCGGCCGCGCGGAGATCGACGTCAGAGGGCATCGCGTGTTCGTCGGCTCGAGCGACCGCGGCCTCTACGCGTTGCGAGCGGAAGACGGCAGCCATCTCTGGCGCTTCGAGACGCTCGGCTTCGTGCAGTGCCAGCCGCTCTACGATCCGGACACGAACTCGGTCTACTTCGGGTCGAACGATGGCGGGCTGTACCGCGTGGACGCGCACGACGGCACGCTGCGCTGGCGCTTCATGACCAACGCCGAGGTCGCGCGCCGCCCCGTGCTGCAGAACGGTATCCTGTACGTCACGAACGCCAACGACACGCTGCTCGCGCTCGATCCAGAGACAGGGCATTTGCTGTGGCACCAGCACCGTTCGCCGGCGATGGGCATGGAAGTCGCTGGCTACGCCGGGCCGCTCGTTTTTCGCGACAAGGTCTACACCGGCTTCAGTGACGGCACCGTGCTCGCTTTCGACGCCAAGACGGGCGCGGAGCGCTGGCAGCCGGTCGATCTCTCAGCGGAGGCCGAGCAGGTGCTGGGCGAGCTCCCGCAGCAGCTCGACGTCGACACCACGCCGGTCGCCGACCAAATCGACGCTGGCGCCGTCGTCTACGTGGCCAGCTATGCAGGCGGCGTCTACGCGCTCGACGCTGAAGCGGGCACGCAGGTGTGGAGCAACAACGGCGTGTTCGGCGTGAGCGAGCTGTTCCTCTGGAGCGAGCCCGCAAAGCCGGCCGTCGAAGGCCAAGCCGAGTTTCCTGCGCGCAAAATCCTGATCGCGTCCTCGGGCACCAGCGGTCTGTGGGGCCTCGATCCCGAGACCGGCAAAGAGCTCTGGCGCCGCAAGCTCCCGCAGGGCGGCATCTCGGCGCCGGTGCCGTATCAGGGCGCGCTGCTCGTCTCCGCGTCGCAGCTCGGCGTGTTCCTGGTGTCTCCGCTGGGCGGCGAGCTCATCGACGGCATCCACATCGGCCAGGGCGTCTCCATGACGCCGGCGGTGTATCAGAACCGCGCGTTCGTGCTCACGAACGGCGGGCGCTTCCTCGCGCTGCATTTGGCCGCGCCCACCGCGCATCAACGCGCCCACGAGCGCATCGAGCTATTCGATCCGACTTCGCCCGGTTGAATTGCACCCGCGACATTCGTCGCGGGTGCATCCGCGCCCTAGGCTCGGCGGTCCTAGGCTCGGCGGTTTGGGGAGCCAGCTATGGCGCGGCTCGGGAATCCGCTCGGCACGCCGCCGGGTTCTGTAAAGCGCAGCCGTAAGCCGCGGGAGTAGCCCGAGAACGGGCGCCGCTCGTAGTTCGCATAAGATACATTATGTCAACTAACCCGGCGCGTCCGCTGACCGAGCCGACCATTCTCGACTGAGCGTTCACGACTCCCGGCGCAGGTTGCCGTCAGAGCACGAAATGATCGCCGAGCTGCGTGACGGTCAGATCCACGCCCTTGAGCTTGGCGCACTCGCGCTCGAGCTCGGCCTGGAACACGGGCTTCATGTGATAGAGCAGCGTCGGCAGATCCTGGGGTCGCTCGAGCTTCTTCAGATCGCGTAGCAGCGTGCGCGGCGTGTGGTGGCCGCTCAGCGTCGCGACTTCCTGCTCGCTGTTCGGAAAGCTGACCTCCATGAGCAGCGCCTTGAGCTTGGGCGTCGCCGCGATGAGCTCCCACAGGCGGTCGGTCGGGCCGGTGTCGCCGCTGTACGCCAGCGCCGCGTCGGGCGCTTCCACGATGAACCCGGAGGCCTCGATCGTGTGGTTCACCGGGACGGCCTGCACCGTGAAGCCCGCGAGCTGCTGCGCGCGACCCGGCTTGAGCTCCACGTAGCGGATGGTCGGCCCCTTTTCGTTCTCGATGGCGCTGAAGTCCGGCCACACCAGGTTGTTGAAGAAGTGCTTCTGCAGCACCCTCAGCGTGCCCTTGGTGCCGACGACGAGCAGCGGCTCACAGCCGCCCTGAAAGCGATTGTCCGCGATGGTCGCCAGGTCGCGCACGTGATCGAGGTGCGCGTGGCTCACCAGGCAAGCCTCGAGCCGGAACTGCGCCTCCAGCTCGAGCCCGCTCGTCAGCGAGCCGGCGTCGATGGCGAGCCGATCATCCACGACGAACGCGCTGGTGCGGTGACGCGGCGTCTCGCCCCCGTGACAACCGACGACCCGAAGCTCCATGCGTTGTCGCTGACTCTGACAGAGTTTGCTGCCGGTCGGCGGACCACCAGCCGAATACGGAGCGCTCCGCAGAGTCTATCGCGGGCGCGAACGCAGCGTCAAAACACCGCGCTTTGCTCGCCGGCCGGTGCTCGTCGGCAAAAATTCGCGCTCCATGCGGTCAAGCTCTTGCAGATCGATCGGTTTGGCGATAGTAACGCGCGCCCGGCGACGAGCGGCGCAGGCCAATTGGCCGGGATTCTTGGAATTTGAGCGATCGCCCTTCAGGAAGTAACTTTTTCAGCTCCCAACCTTTTGGGGGATCGTCTAACGGCAGGACGCAAGATTCTGGCTCTTGCTATCTAGGTTC
>CBINHN010000025.1:0-88586 GCA_966250485.1 uncultured Sorangium sp.
GGCGGTCGCTACAGTGAGGCACCGCCGGCCGCTGGGTTCCACCAGCACGGGCCTTTGTCGGCGATGGCCAGCGCGGCGCGCTGGCGGATGGCGGCGAGCTCACTCTGGCTCAAGGGCTCGAAGCGCTCGGCGGCCGCGAACGCGGCGTCTTGCTCGTTGGGGAAGCTCAGGCCGAGCAGGGCGACGTCCGGATCGAGCGTCAGCGTGTAGCGCACGCACTCGTCGACGCTGAGGCGGGGGAGGGCGCTGGCGTTCGTGTCTTCACCTCCGGAGCTGAGCTTGCCGCGCGGACGCTCCGCTAGCGAGCGGCCGTAGCCGGTGGTGTCTCCCAGCAGCTTGCCAGCGCCGAAGGTCTTGAAGCACACGCTGCCGACGCCGAGCTCGCGGGCGCGCGGCAAGATGTCGTCGCTGTAGCGCGGGTCGACGAAGGGACCGAGCGGGAACATCACGACGTCGGCACGCCCGCTCGCGAGCACCGCCGCCAGCACGTCAGGATGATGCGACGAGAGCCCGACGAAGCGACATTTGCCGCGCTTGCGGCACTCATCGAGCTCATCCCATCCGCCGCCGGGCGCCAGCAAGCGCTCCAGCGTCTCGCGCGTCGAGACGTTGTGGAACGCAAATAGATCGACCGCCGCGAGCTCCAAGCGCAGCAAACTGCCTTCGATTTGCGGGGTCACGGCGCCGTCCAGATCGTCGATCTTGTCGATGACGAACACGCCGTCGCGCCGGCCGCGCAGCGCGGCGCCGACGATGGCCTCGCTGTAGCCGTCTTCGTATCCCGGCGCTGTGTCGACCAGGTTGAGGCCGGCGTCGAGCGCCCGCTGCAGTGTCGCGACGCACTGCTCGAAGGGCACGCTGCGATCCGCGAGATCACCGATACCCAAGCGCGTCGCTCGGAAGCCGGTGCGCCCGAGCTCGCGGCGCGGCAAGAACCTGGGCGCGGACATGCTCGCTTTACGCCAGCTCGAAGGAGAGCGGCGGCGCCTCGTCCTTCACCAAATATTCGAAGCGGCTCCGGAACTCTTGCGCCGTGATGCCGCACACGGCCGCATACTTCGCGATCTCCGCGGCGTCTTGGAAGTCGTCGCGACGCAGACGCAGCATGTAACGGCGCGCGATCTTGTACTGCTCGGTGTCGGTGTTGACCATGCGCACCCGCGTGCGGCCGGTCTTGGGATCGAGCATGTCTTCGAAGCGGATCGGGCGGAAGCGCCCTTGCTGGATGGTGACCATCGCGCCCGAGCCGCCTTCGATCAGGTACTTCGCCGCGCAATAGCCGAGGTCGCGCGTGTACTCCATGTCGAACGGGATGGGATCGGTGCAGCGCAGCTCATAGCCGATGTTCTTCGACACGATCGTGGTCTTGATGCCGAGCTCCTTCAGCTTCTCACTCACGCGCGCTTTGATGATGGGACCGAACTCCACCTCGGCGATGCGGATGTGGTCGTGCTCGTCGCGCTCGACATCCGGCACGTATTTTTCGAGCTCTTCTTGCGAGAGATGCTCGACGAGCCCCTCGGCGAGCACCGCCACTCCGTCGGGCCGTCCGTAAGCCAGCCGCTTGACGATCGACGCGACCAGGATGTCCGCCATGTGGTCGAGACGAATCTGCGATTCCGAGAACTCCTCCGGGATGATCGTCAGCGTGGCGCCGGCAGCCTTGCCAATGCCGAGCGCCAGATGGCCCGCCTTACGACCCATGGCAACGACGAAGTACCAACGCGAGGTGGTCTGCGCGTCGGTGAGCAGATCCTGAACCAAGCCGGTGCCGACGTGACGCGCGGTCTGATAGCCGAAGGTGGGGATGGCCTCGGGCAAATCGAGATCGTTGTCGATCGTCTTCGGCACGTGGACGACCTTCAGCGCGCCGGCGGACTGCTTGGCTAGGTTCATGGCTGAAAACGCGGTGTCGTCTCCGCCGATGCTGATCAGATAGCCGACGTTCAGCTTGGCGAGCGATTCGAGCGCGGTCTCGAGGTGCTTGCGATCCTTGGTCGGGTTCGCGCGTGACGTGCCAAGGCAGGACCCACCGCGGAAATGAATGCGCGAGACGCTCTGGATATCCAACGGGCGCGTCTTGGTGAGATCGCCCCTCATGATCCATTGATAGCCGTCGCGGACGCCCAGCACCTCATAACCAGAGAGGCACGCGCGGATGGTGGCGGCGCCGATCACGCTGTTGATGCCCGGGGCGGGACCGCCGCCGACTAAAATCGCTACTTTGCTCTTTGGGCTCATGGGAAGGCTCACGAGGCTATAACAAAAGCTCGCGCGAGTCGCCTCGGCGGCGGCCGGCGCATCGCGTCAAGCGGGCAGGCCGTCGGGACCGCGCGTCGCGTTGCGAGCGAGGCTCGTTCCCGCGTCCGTGGCGTCGAAGAAATGCGCGCGATCCATGTCCACGAACACCTCCGCGCGTTCTCCGGCGCGAATGCCGCCGAAAGCGTCCATGTGCGCGACGACGCGCGCTTGGCCGGCGCCCGAGAGATAGACATCCATCTTATCACCGAGCGGTTGCACCAACGCCACGTCCAGCGTCAGTCCGTTGTCGTCACAGGCGAAGCGCGCGTGCGCTCGGTCCGAAATGGCCTCCGGTCGTACGCCCAGCACGACGGCAGCGCCCGCGTGTGGCGAGAGCTGTGATTGGGCCCACGCCGGCACCGGCAGCCGGCCGCTCCCAGCGTCGAACGTGAGCTCTCCGTTCTGCTCCACGAGTCGCCCCGAAATGAAGTTCATGGGCGGGCTGCCCAGAAAACCAGCCACGAAGCGGTTGACGGGGTGATGGTAGATTTCCAGCGCGCCGCCCGCCTGCTGGATGGTGCCGTCGCGCATCACGACCACGCGATCACCGAGGGTCATGGCCTCTTCTTGGTCGTGCGTGACGTACACGGTCGTGGCGTTCAGGCTCATGTGCAGCTGCTTGATCTCGGCGCGCATTTCGACGCGCAGCTTGGCGTCGAGGTTCGACAGCGGCTCGTCGAACAAAAAGCATTTGGGATCGCGCACGATCGCGCGGCCCAGCGCCACACGCTGACGCTGACCACCCGACAGCGCCTTCGGTTTACGATCGAGCAGGTGCTCGATGACCAGGATCTTCGCTGCGCGCCGCACCTTCTCTTCGATCGCGGCCCTCGGCACTTTGCGCAGCTTGAGCGCAAAGGCCATGTTCTCGTACACCGTCATGTGCGGATAGAGCGCGTAGCTCTGAAAAACCATCGCGATGTCGCGATCTTTGGGCGGCACGTCGTTGACGACGCGATCCCCGATCTGGATGGTCCCGCTGGTGATCTCTTCGAGCCCCGCGATCATGCGCAGGGTGGTGGATTTGCCGCAGCCCGACGGGCCCACCAAGACCACGAACTCACGATCGGCGATCTTTAGATTGAAGCCATCGACGACGCGCGCGCCGCCTTCGTAAACTTTCACAACATCGGTGAGTGTGACGCCGGCCATGGTTTGAATGGGAAATGACGCGTGTATCGAAGGGCTCGCATGATACCCGCCAGGGAAAGCAGGTCCACCGAGAAGCGCTGCGAGCATGCATCGACGGCGCGGCGCTCGCAGCTCGCTCACGTCGCACAGCGCCGGTGGCACGCTCAGGCTCGCGGCGTGGTCGCCGTCTCGGCCGTGAGCGTGCAAATCGGCGTGGCGTCGCTCCTTCCAGCGCTTGGTCGCCGCGCGTCTTCGCGCTTTCACGCAGGGTGCGCGTCGCTTCATCGACTCGACAAACTCGATATCACGCGGCTCATGATGCTGAGTCTCCGTGTCGCGAGCGCTCCCTGGACGGCGGCGCGTGTTCCGCGCCCTCACGCTGCGAGCGGGCGTTGCGACGCTCGTGGCCGTGCTCGCGAGAAAGCGGTTCGTCCGCGCGTTCGGCGCAGCGGCAGGTCAAGGGCTGAACGCCGCTCGGCGAGCTCTCGGCGCGCCTTGCACTGACGTCGTGAAGTTGCGCTGTGGCGCTCTGCGCGGGCGCGAAATAGCGTATGAGCGGCAGCTCCCGCCGTGAGCGGAAAGCGGCGCTCGGCTTGAACGAGCGCCTGCGCTGGGTAATGCTGCTCGCGTGAGTCGCCGCTCGCCGTTCGCCGCGGTCGCCGTGCTGGTTGTGGTCGCGTGCTCGGTGTACGGCCCTGGCGATCTGGTCGGGCCGGACACGAACCCATTTCCTACGCTCAGCGGCGGCCAAGCGGGTGCCAGCTCATTGCCGAGCTACGGAGGCTACAGCTTCGGCGGCTCCGCACATGGCGGCGTCACCTCGGGCGGGTACAGGTCCGGCGGCTCAACAGGGGGCGGCTCTGGTGGGCGTGGCGGCAGCAGCGCCACCAGCGCCAGCGGCGGCAGTAGCGCCAGGGGAGGCGCAACCGGGGCGGGCGGCCACGCGAACAGCGTGACTGGCGGCAGCGAGTCGACTGGCGGCGCTCGGACCAGCGGTGGCCGCCAGGGTAGCGCGGGCGGCTCCCCGAGCCGCGGCGGCTCCAAGAACGAAACGAGCGGCGGCAGCGCCATGGTCATGGGTGGCGCTGCCGGCGACAATGCCGGCGGCGCGAGCGGCGGACCTTCCACGGGCGGCGCTCCGAGTGCGGGCGGCGGCGGCTCTCCGAGCACAGGAGGGGCACCGCCGGCTCCGCCCGAGCTGATCGACAATATGGAGGACGGCAACGCCTACATTCTGAAGAACGACGGTCGCGACGGCACCTGGTACACGGCGTTCGGCATGGGTGGCAGCGCGGATCCGCCCGCCGCCAGCATTACGATGCCGCTCCTCGGCAGCGACGTCGCGGTGGCGGGCAGCAAGCGCGGCTTTCACTTCACTGCCGACGGCGGCGAGGATTGGGGCGCGCTCTGCGGGTTCGACTTCATCTACGTGGCGGCAGGCAAGCCCAAGCTCCCCTACGATGCGAGCCGTTACAAGGGCGTCACGTTTTGGATCAAAGGCGTCGCCGCCGCGTCCATCGTAGTGCGCATCCCGCTGAAGGACACCTCTGCGGATGCCAAGGGCAAGTGCACCGCGATAGACGATGCGTGTGAAAACCACTTCAAGACCAGCATCGACATCACCACCAGCTGGCAGAAGGTCTCGCTGCCCTGGGGAGCGCCGAAGAGCGTCTTCGAGCAGGAGCCCTGGGGCTACACCCTGCCAGCCTTCGATCCGTCGCAGGTCATCGCGCTGCAGTTCCTCGTTTCCCCGGGCGAAAGCGCCGAGTTCTGGCTAGACGACGTGTCGCTGATCCCACCATGATGGCAGCGGCGCTGAGCTCCCAAAGAATACTAGCTGCTGTTCGTTCGCGCCTGAACGGCGACCGGGAAAGAGTCGTTATACATCGATTCTTCGTGCATGAAGATGCTGAGATCGGTCTCTCCCGTCGCCGTCGCGACGGAATACGCAACTACCGCTCTCCCAAGTAACGTGGTGTTGGTGACGCTTGGCTTGGTGCAAGAGCTCGCCGTGAAGTGAACGTTGACGGACGCTCTGCGACGCTGCGACGCCCGACGGCGCGCTGCCCGCGACGAGCGGAGCAAAAGCGGATAGCTCCGTGGACCGTGACCCCATGGGGCAGGCTCCTCCGTGTTCACTTTGGAATCGGGGCAGCCCAAACCAACCAAGGCCGAGCAGCGACCCGCCAACTGCTCGGCGTTGTGCGGACGCAGGCGCCCGGTTGCAGCCGCCGCCGACGTCAGCGAGGCGGCTGTAACGGCGCGCCGCGGCGAAGGTCCTCGCGAAAAAATGAGGCGCTCAGCGGTTCCCGGTCACTTCGTCCGATCGGCTCGCGGGGCGCTCGACATTGTCTCTGGGCCAATTTCTTACTCCCGACAGCGACGGTTGCGCGGCGCGGCAGGTTGAGCAACCTTCTTGACGATCCCCCCAGGCCGTGCGGATACTCTGCCCGGCAAAACGCGGGGCTCAACCCGTTCCGAGCTACAGTTCTTTTGCGAGGCCTCCAACAATGAATCAGCGAAATTACTTCTTAACCCTGTTTGTCGGTGCGGTCATGGCGCTCACGGCCGGCTGTAGCGAAGATAGTGGTGACCCTGGCCCGAGCAGCAACACGGGGGGCAGTGGTGGTGGTGGTGGCGATAGCGGCAACAGCGTGCTGCTACCCCC
Organism: uncultured Sorangium sp.; assembly: GCA_966250485.1. Classification (GTDB taxonomy): domain Bacteria; phylum Myxococcota_A; class Polyangia; order Polyangiales; family Polyangiaceae; genus PMG-095. The sequence goes on from CBINHN010000025.1 coordinate 6,101, forward strand.
GACGGAGACTGGGTGGGTCGACAAGGCGTCCAATAGCCTGGGCGTACAGGGCGCTTGGTACGCTTACGGCGATAGCCTTGGCGACACGGGCATGCCGCCCGGAAAGTGCCAGGCCGCGGGGCACATGGCCTCGGAGTGCGCGATCATTGAGTCGCCACCGCCTGGCTCGTTTCCCAACACTGGGGGCCAAATGTGTACGAAGGGCTCGACGGAAGCCGTTCTCGCCATGGACTACAGCAACATGTGGGGCGCAGGGATCGCGCTCGACTTCAACAATCCGGGAATGGGCGCCCCTAAAGCGGCTTTTGACGCTAGCGCCATCGCCGGCGTGGAGTTCGACCTGATTCGCAAGCCGCTCGCCGGATTGCGCGTAGAGTTCCCGCAAACGGACACCGAAAACACGGAGGCCGGCAATGACTATGCGGACGCCACGTCGAGCTATCCCGTGAGCATGCTGACTGAAGGCCACAACGTCGTCATGTTTTCCCGGGTGAAGGGGCCTAAGGGCCACGTGTTCAATCCCATGAACCTGCTTGGTATCCAGTTCCACGTGCCATCCGGCAGCTCGCAGACGCCGTTCGATTACTGCATCGCCAATCTAGCTCTCATCAAAAACTGACGCGCGGCATTACGCCGTCCAGCCGCGGCCCGCGAGCTCAACAGCTACGCGGGCCGCGCGCAATTTCGAGCGCATCTCCATGCCGCACGCGATCTGGGAACGGTTCCGCAGGCGGCGGAAGCAGTTGACTTCCGACAGGAAGCGAGCGAAATCCCCGTTCGAATTTTGCTCACCCTGACATCTGTAGGGTGGGCTCGGCACGATGCCAGCCGCGTCGTCGCGGGCGCCCAGGAGAAGTCATGAAACAGGTATTTTGCTTCACGGTATTGACCATGACCGCTTGCGTAGCGCTCGCAGGCTGCAAAAAGCGCGTTGATTTCGGCTCCAAAGAGGCCACCGAGATCCCCGAGGGGCGCCCCTGTCCTCCGCAGGTGGGCATGATCTCGGACGGTGAGACGGGCGCCAACCAGACGAACCCGATCCAGGGCCGCGGTGGCTATTGGTACACCTTCGTCGACAAGGCTGGCTCCACGGTGACGCCGCTGTCCGGTGATCAGGGCGGCACGTTCCAGATGACCGAAGGCGGCGCCAACGGCACGAAGTACGCGGCCCGCATGTCCGGCACCATCGGCGGCGCCGATATCGTGTTCGCCGGTATGGGGCTCAACTTCGTGGACCCCAAGGGTCAGTACGACGCCAGCAAGTACGGAGGCGTCACGTTCTGGGCCAAGCGCGGCCCCGACTCCACGGGCAAGGTGCGGCTCAAGGTGCCGGACAAGAACACCGACCCCGACGGCAAGGTGTGCACCGCTTGCTTCAACGACTTCGGCGTGGATTTGAACCTCACGACGGAGTGGCAGCAGTACACGATCCCGTTCACCTCGATGAAGCAGCTGAAGGATTGGGGCTCGCCGCACACCGCCGGCATCGAGCCTTCCACGATCTACGGCATGCAGTTTCAGGTGAACGAGAAGAACGCCAAGTTCGACATCTGGGTCGACGAAATCCAGTTCACGGGCTGTCAATAGGTCCGCGATTTCGGAGGGGCGAGCCAGGTCCCGCGCGTTCTGCCTGCTCGCCTCGTTCGCTCCGCTAGCGCCGCGCGGGATGCGCGCTTCGTCCGCTGGCGGTCAGCGGTCGCGCTCACCACCGGCTGGCTGTTTCGTGGTATGGCCGCCCAAGCTACCCATCGTGTCCTCGGTGACTGCGACTTTTCTGCGCAAATATCTGGTTTCGCGTCTCGACGCGCTGGCCGTCGTTGCAGCGGCCGCCTCCGCGCTGGGCTGTGCCACCGCCGCTTCGCCGGCGGCCGTGACTCACGGCCCGTCAGCGGCCGCGGCGCCCGCGCCGACGCCGTCCACCGGCGGCAATTTGTTGTTGGCGTCGACCTTCGATGACGGCAAGAGCGCGCCGTGGAGCGCGCTGTTCATCCCCCCGGCGGAGGGCAACGAGGACGTCAAGAACGGCGCCTATTGCGTCACGGTGAGCAAGCCCGGCGTCAAGCGCTGGGACGCGCAGTTTCGCCATCGCGAGATGGTGATTCAAAAGGGCCATACCTACACGGTCGCGTTCAAGGCGTGGGCGTCTACCCCGACCAAAGCGCGGCCGAAGGTCGGCATGTCCGGGCCGCCCTACGCGGAGTACTGGTCCAGCGTGATCGAGATCGCGACGACGCCGCAGGCGTACGTCGGTCGCTTCACGATGATGCAGAACGACGACGCCACCGCCGAGCTCGCCTTTCACATCGGCGGTGACATGGCGGTCGCCGCAACGCCGTTCGAGCTGTGTATCGACGACGTCCACCTCGATGACCCGGAGTTCACGCCGGCGCCGAGAGCGGCGAGCGCGCCGATCCCGAACCTCGCCGTCAATCAGGTGGGCTACCTGCCGCAAGCCATCAAGATCGCCACACTGAAGAGCAGCGCGGAGGCGCCGCTCGCCTGGGAGCTCGTGGCGCGCAGCGGCAAGGTGCTCCTCAGCGGGAAGACCAAGCCGCTCGGCGACGACCCGGCCTCGGGCGAGCGCGTTCACCTCATCGATTTCACGAGCGCAAAGAGCCCGGGCGAGGCGCTAGTCTTGCGCGTCGGCGCAGACGTCAGCAGCCCCTTCGACATCGGTAACGCGCTGTACGCGAAGATGAAGAACGATGCGCTCGCGTATTTCTACCACAACCGCAGCGGCATCGAGATCACGATGCCGTACGCGGGCGATCCATCGCTCGCACGTCCGGCGGGTCACGTGAGCGACCACAGCGTGCCGTGCCTGGCCGGCAGCGGGTGCGACTACAAGCTCGACGTGAGCGGCGGCTGGTATGACGCCGGCGATCACGGCAAATACGTGGTGAACGGCGGCATCTCGCTGTGGACGCTGCTCAACCTGTACGAGCGCACGAAATACCTCGGCTCCTCCAGCGCGGAGTTCTCCGACGGCAAGCTCGCCATCCCCGAGAACAAGAACAAAGTTCCCGATCTGTTGGACGAGGCGCGCTGGGAGATGGAGTTCCTGCTGCGCATGCAGGTGCCCGACGGTAAGCCGCTCGCGGGCATGGCGCATCACAAGGTGCACGACGACGGCTGGACCGCGCTCGCCACCGCGCCGCACGAAGACAAGCTGCCACGCTCGCTGCACAAGCCGAGCACCGCCGCGACGTTGAACCTCGCCGCGACGGCGGCGCAATGTGCGCGCATCTGGAAGAGCATCGACGCGCCGTTCGCCAAACGTTGCCTCACAGCGGCGGAGCGCGCGTGGGCCGCGGCGCGCCAGAACCCCGCGATCTTCGCCAGCGCGAGCGACACCGACGGCGGCGGCGCCTACGCCGATGATCAGGTCGCCGACGAGTTCTACTGGGCCGCGGCGGAGCTGTTCGTCAGCACGGGCAAGGCCGAGTACAAGCAGTTCCTGGAGAGCTCACCGCTGAACGCTGTCTTTCCGACGGAGGCGGGCGGCCACGTCTCGAGCATGAACTGGCAGCGCACGGAGGCGCTCGGGATGATCTCCATGGCGGTGGTGCCGAGCAAGGTCGACGCGGCCTGGCAGCGGACGCTGCGGACGCGCATCGTGCACGCCGCCGACCGTTATCGCGGCATCGAGGAGCGCGAAGGCTATCGCACCCCGCTCGAGCGCAGCGCCGAGGGCCTCTATCACTGGGGCTCGAACTCCTTCGTGCTCAACAACATGCTGATCCTGGCGTTGGCCTATGATTTCAGCAAAGAGCAGCGCTACCTCGAGGGCGTCGTGCTCGGCATGGATTACCTGCTCGGTCGTAACCCGCTCGGCCAGTCCTACGTGACGGGCTACGGCACCAAGCCGCTGCAGAACCCGCACCACCGCTTCTGGGCGTTTCAGGCCAACCCGAAGTACCCCAAGCCGCCCGCGGGCGTCATCTCCGGTGGCCCGAACTCCAGCATCCAAGACTCGTACTCCAGGGCGGCTGGGCTGCGCGGCTGCGCCCCCGAGAAGTGCTTCGTGGATCACATCGAGGCCTGGAGCGTGAATGAAGTCACGATCAACTGGAACGCCCCGTTCGCTTGGACGACCGCCTGGCTCGACGAAAAGAGCCGCAAGTAACCGCCCCACCGACCAGCAAAAGGCAACACAGCAATGCGTTTCGGCCATTTCGACGACCAAAACCGCGAGTACGTGATCGAGACTCCGAAGACCCCGTATCCCTGGATCAACTACCTCGGGAACGAGAATTTCTTCGGCTTGATCTCACACCAGGGCGGGGGCTACTGCTTCTACCGCGACGCGCGGCTGCGGCGGCTCACGCGCTACCGCTACAACAACGTACCGGTCGACTCTGGCGGGCGCTACTTCTACGTGGTCGACGGCCAGGACTACTGGACGCCCACGTTCATGCCGGTCAAGCGCGCGCTCGAGCGCTTCGAGTGCCGCCACGGCCTCGGCTACACGCGCATCACCGGCGTTCGCAACGGCGTCGCGGCGGAGGTGCTCTGCTTCGTGCCGCTCGGTGAGACGTGCGAGGTGCACCAGGTCACGCTGCGCAACGAGGGCAAGGCCAAGAAGACGCTCAAGCTGTTCTCGTTCGTCGAGTTTTGCCTGTGGAACGCCTGGGACGACCAGACCAATTTCCAACGCAATTTCAGCACCGGTGAGGTCGAGATCGACGGCGCGACGCTGTATCACAAGACCGAGTACCGCGAGCGGCGCGATCACTTCGCGTTCTATCACACGAACGGCAAGCTGCTCGGGTTCGACACCGATCGCGAGACCTTCATCGGCACCTATAACGGCTTCGGCGAGCCGGAGGCGGTGATCGAAGGCAAGCCGCGCAACTCGGTCGCCAGCGGCTGGCACCCGATCGGCTCGCACTGCGTCGAGGTGGAGCTCGAGCCCGGTGCCGAGCAGACGGTGGTGTTCGTGCTCGGCTACGTCGAGAACCCGCGCGACGAGAAGTGGGAGAAGCCCGGCGTCATCAACAAGAAGCGCGCCCGTGAGCTGATCGCGCGCTTCTCGAAGCCGGAGCAGGTGAGCGCGGCGCTCGGCCGCCTGCAGAGCTACTGGCAGGAGCTGCTCTCGAGCTATCAGCTGAAGTCAGCGGACGAGAAGCTCGATCGCATGGTGAACATCTGGAATCAGTACCAGTGCATGGTCACCTTCAACATGTCGCGCTCCGCCTCGTACTTCGAGTCGGGCATCGGCCGCGGCATGGGCTTCCGCGACTCCAACCAGGATCTGCTCGGCTTCGTGCACTTGGTGCCGGAGCGCGCGCGTGAGCGCATCATCGACATCGCTTCCACGCAGTTCGCCGACGGCAGCGCGTATCATCAGTACCAACCGCTGACCAAGCGCGGCAACAACGACATCGGCAGCGGCTTCAACGACGACCCGCTGTGGCTGATCTTGGGCGTCGCGGGCTACATCAAGGAGACCGGCGACTTCGGCATCCTCGATGAGAACGTGCCGTTCGACAATGATCCGAACAACAGCGCGACGCTGCTCGAGCACTTGAAGCGCAGCTTCGACCATGTGCTGAACAACCTCGGCCCGCACGGCCTGCCGCTGATCGGGCGCGCGGACTGGAACGATTGCCTGAACCTCAACTGTTTCTCGGAGACCCCGGACGAGTCCTACCAGACCACGGGCAACCGCACGGGGCGCACCGCCGAGTCGATCTTCATCGCCGGCATGTTCGCGTTCATCGGGCCGGAGTACGCGGCGCTCTGCGAGCGGCGCGGGCTCGTCGAGGAAGCCAAGCGCGCCCGCCAAGAGGTCGACAAGATGGTCCAGGTGGTGCTGAAGCACGGCTGGGACGGCGAGTGGTTTCTGCGCGCCTACGACTTCTTCGGCAACAAGGTGGGCAGCAAGGACTGCGAAGACGGGCAGATCTTCATCGAGCCGCAGGGCTTTTGCGTGATGGGCGGGATCGGCGTGAAGACGGGCGAGGCCAGGCGCGCGCTCGACTCCGTGAAGGCGCGCCTCGACACGCCCTACGGCATCGTGCTGCAAAACCCCGCGTACAAGGAGTACCACGTCGAGCTCGGCGAGATCTCCTCGTATCCCCCGGGCTACAAAGAGAACGCCGGCATTTTCTGCCACAATAACCCCTGGATCATCATCGCGGAGACGGTGATCGGGCGCGCGGAGCAGGCCTTCGAGTACTATAAGAAGATCGCGCCGGCGTACCTCGAGGACAAGAGCGAGATCCATCGCCTCGAGCCGTACGTGTACGCGCAGATGATCGCCGGCAAAGACGCCGTGCGGCACGGTGAAGCGAAGAACAGCTGGCTCACCGGCACCGCCGCTTGGAACTTCGTCACGGCGAGCCAGTACCTCGTCGGGGTGCGGCCGGAGTACGACGGCCTCAGCATCAAGCCGTGTCTGCCGAAGGCCATCGCTGAGTTCACGGTGCAGCGCAAGTGCCGCGGGGCGACGTACCAGATCCGCGTCAAGAACTCGGGCGGCACTACGCCGAAGCTGAGCGTCGGCGGCAAGCGCATCGAGGGTGAGCTCGTGCCGTACGCGCCGGCAGGGAGCAGCGTGGAAGTGCTCTGCGAGATCTAAGGGCCCGTCGCGAAAACACGAGAGCCCGCAGCGCTGAAGCGTTGCGGGCTCTTTTCGTGCTGGCCGCGCGGGACGAAGCCGCGCACGCGCTCAGGCGCTGCGCGCCGACTTGCGGCTGCCGTCTTTCTTCGGCGTCTTGGCGGCCTCGACGTCGACGGCGTCCTCTTCGATGATGTCGTCGGCGGTGACGATGTCGCTGTCGTTGACGTCGGTGACCGGGGCGCTGGAGGCATCCGGCGAGGGAGCCAAGCTCCACGAGGGCACCATGTCCTCGCTGCCGCCCACGCTCGGCGTGATCGAGATCGGGGAGGGCGAGCTGGCGTCGGAGCGCGTGGCGCCCGCGCGGGGCGCGTAGTCGTGACGCTCAGCGATGAGGGGCGTCACCACGCGCGTCCACAAGTAGTCGAGCGGCAGGTGATCGACGAGGCCGCGCGGCGGCACGGCCGCGATCAGGTTCTCTTCCGTGAACTTCTCTTCCTGGCGCAACGCCAGCGCGATGATCGCGCCGAGCTCTTCGCGCGGCAGCAGCGCCGCGAGCTTCTCGACCGTGATCGCCGCGATCAACTCCGCGTGGCTGAGCAGCAGGTTGGCGAGGCCGCGCTCGATGATGTACGCGACGTACGCCTTGGCGCGCTCGAAGCTGGCGCGGTTCGAGGAGGTGACCTTCTGCGGCTCTCCTTCCACGCAGAAGGCCCACAGCGCCTTGCGATCCAGGTAACGCTGGCGATCATCGGGTTGGAACAAACGCACCACGTCCGCACACGTGGTCACCTTCTCGTCCAGCGAGATTTGCAGCGCTTCGCCGGACGCTTCCGGCGACATCTTGAGCGCGACCTTCTCGTTCACGCCGGTGGATTGGCTGACGATCCTGGCGCGCTCCATGGGGCGGCTGGTGAGCGCCCGCATGATGTGCGAGGACGAAAAGTGGCGCATGAAATCTTCGGGCGAGCGTTCGCCGATGCGCAACGCGAACTCCGTTATCTCGGAGTGAAACGCCTCCCGCCCTGCACCAAGACCTGAGACGAACGACTTTGCTTCCTCGTAGCGTTTGTTGTCTTCCGACATATCCACCATTTCTCCGATGCGTTCACGCTCGGACCAGCAGCGAGCGTTGCGAACCCGAAGCTTACCCGTCTTTGACTTGGCGTGCTGCGCGAATTCCACGCGCACGACGCGCGCACTTCGACTTACCCCCGTTGTCACTCGCCGGGCGTGGCGCGCCGGAGAAGGTTTCGTTGTGCTTCGGCGGACGCGCTCGTCGCGGGGAAGCAGCGCAGAAACGCCCGCAAGGGCAGCGTCAGGCCAGACGGCCAGGGCGAGAGTGATGCGCAAAGACACACAGCGAGCGCACAAAATGGAAGCGGCGAGCGCTCTTCGCGCTCGCCGCTTCGTTCGTGGCTGAGGGTGCGTTCAGCAGGCGCGCCGCGGCACGCTCACCACCACATACTCGCGCTGATCGAGAACACGTTCACGTCCGGGCGCGTCGTGGGAGCGCCGCGCAGCCCCGAGTCCTGCGACTCATACGTCGAGCCGAAGCTCTCGGTGGACGCTGGCGCCGCTGGCGGCTGCACGCACAAGAGCTGCTCGCCACCCCAGCTGTGCCCTGGCACCGGGATCCCTTGGCTGCCGCTGACGTTGTACGCCGGAGAGAAGTTCTCGGCGCACTCGCGACGGTTATACATGTAGCGCGAGTACTGCAGCGTGATTTGCTCGCGCGTCACCCACTTGGACTTGAACACCAAGCGCGGCGACAAGATCATGAAGGACTGCTCCGGGATGTGGCTGTTCGGCTGCACGCGGTCGAAGCGCGTGGCGAACGTCATCCACGGCAGCAGCGCGAACTGCAGGTCCGCGCCGTACTTGAGCTTGCTGATCCCGTCGAACACGGTCTTGTCTTGGAACTTCGTCTTTACGTCGGAGCCGACGAAGTTGAGCATGCCGTAGAGGGTGGCTTTGATATCCGTGCCTTCACCCCAGAATTTCTGCCCGCCGCTCGAGATCTGCTGGAAATTCGTGAGGCTGAACTCGTACTGAGCGAGCAGCGTGTCGACGGTGCCGGTGCCCATGCTGCAGGTCGGGAACTTCCCGTAGCCAGCCGTCGGCACGGTGTTTGAAATGTTGCCGCTCTTGAGCGGCACGCCGTTCGTGGTGTTCGGCCGCCCATCGGTGTAGCCCGCGGGATTCATGCCTGCCGCGCTGGTGGCGTCGTAATCGGCGGCGGTGTTGCTGGCTTGACAGCTCGGGCCGAAGTAGTTGTCGCTCACGCCGAGCTGATATTGGCCGCCGCCGAAGGCGTGCAGCACCTCGACCGCGGGCGCGATCGAGATCGAGTTCTTGGCGCCGATGTGGCTGTACCCGGCGTAGAAGTAGCCGAACGCGCCGAGCTCGAGCCTGGCGTCGAGACCGGTGATGTACATGCGTCCGTCGGGCAAGCCCTGCAGCGAGGTGGGGTAGTTCGGCGGGTTGTAGAAGTCGGTGACTTGGCTGCCGCCCGTGGGCACGATGTTCGCGCTGCGCATGATGCGGTCTTCCTCTTTCGCGGAGAGCCACAGCATGTGCGCGGAGAACTGGATGTCCGAGCCGAGGTTGAGGCCCGCGTGCCCGTGCAGCAACGTGGTGAAGCGCGCGTTGTTGAACTGGCTCGGATCCGGGCGCTTGACGCCGGCGCCGGCTTCGAACCAGAGCCCGGTGGCGTCGTTGATGTCGTAGTCCGCGTGAACGAGCCCACCCATCACGTGGGTGCGGCCGAACAGATACGTATCGTACTCACCGGCGTCCCATTTGCCGGCCATGCCGTAGCGCGCCCAGAAGGCGCCGCCCTTGGCGCTCAAGCGGAAGTTCTCGAAGCCGAGGTCCGGCGTGAGCTCCACGAAGCCCTGAGAAATGCCGAACTGCGCGTCGGAGTCGGTCCACGCTGCGTCGGTGAAATTGAAGCCTTGCAGCGCCAGGGTGCCCTTGGCGAAGGCGTTCCCGTAGGTGAAGAACATCTCCGCCCAGTCCTTCTTGTTGTGCGACGTAAACTGCCAGTTCAGGTACTGGTCGTCGGGCACGACTGGGTAGTGGTAGGTGGTGCCGCCTTGGCCGCGCGTGGGGTTGTCGCGCTTGCCGATGCCGAGTCGCATCGGCGCGCGCAGGTAGCCGTGGTACTCGAGCTTCCAGGAGCTGTCTGCGGCGGCGACGTCACTGCCGCGTTGCGAGGGGGACGAGGTCGAGCCGACGTTGCTTTGCGCTGCCGTCTCCGGCTTGGTCGCGCCTTCCATGGCTACTACCGGTGGCGTCGTTCCGGGCGTCGCGTTCGTCGTGGCGCCCACGCTGGCCGAGGGCGCCGTGGTGCTGGCGCCTGCCGAGGCGGCGGGCGTCTCCGCCGGCGGATCCTCCGCGGTGGGAGGGGCTACGGGGCCCCCCGCTGGCGGCGTTTCAGAGGGAGGCGGCGTGGGTCCGCCTTGCGCCTGGCCGAACGCGGGGAGGGCGACGAACAAGCTAGTAAGGACGATCGGGAAGGTGCGCATCGTGGGGTTGCTCGTTGGTGTTTTGCTCCCCGGGTGCCGGGAGCTGGCTCGGCCGGACGGAGGCGGCGACTACATACCAGGCTCGCGGGCGAACGGGAAGCTTTGACGACTGGGAACAGTTCCACAGACGCCATGTCGGCAAGCCGATCATTCGTGCTGAAAATCGGCAGCGGGCGCGCGAAATCGCGGCGCGGGAGCGGCCGCGAGACGGCGCGTCGACGGCGCTTTTCTCACGAATCCGGAATATTACGGCCAGGTTCGGCGACGCTCGCTGGAGCAGCTCGACGACGCGCCGCGCAGCGTAACGCGTTTACGGCGTGCGGGAGAGCAACACGTAGAGCACCGGCACCGCGGCGCCCAGGGCGGTGAGCAGCGCGCCGCGGCCGAGGAGCCCCTTCTTGCCGGGGATCATGAACAGGCCCGAGCAGGCCAGGAACAAAAGAAACACGGCATAGGTGTCGGCCACCAACGTCCAGGCCTTCTTGCCGCGGTTGAGGTGCAAGAAGTTGGCAGCGCGCAAGAAGAAGCGCGGCTTCTGCCCCTCTTCCTCGACCACGCCGGTCATCGTTTCGACGTGCAGCGTGCGCTTGTCGAAGACGATCTCGAGGCGGGTGGGCGAGGCGCGATAGATCTCGCGCGGCGCCTCGTGAATGTCGAGCGCCTCGGCGACCTGCTTGGATATCGGACCGTCTTCGCCGCTGAGCGGCGCCGGCAAGTGGTGCGTGCGCTGTATCGCCACGAAGTTCGGATCCCAATCGGCGATGTGGTTCACCGCGAGCCCCGACAGCGCATAGATCACGGTGAAGCCCACCGCGAGATAACCGATGTCGCGGTGCAGCGCGCGCAGCCAAGGGCGAACGTTGAAGCGCCGCCGCCGCGCCGGCCTCTCACTCGCGCCCGGGAGCTCAGGCATAGCGCTCTTCACGCCACGGATCGGCGTGGTTGTTGTAACCGCGGGTCTCCCAGTAGCCGGGCTCGTCCCGCGCGCTGAAGCGAATGCCCTGCAGCCACTTGGCGCTCTTCCAGAAGTAGAGCTTGGGCACGAGCGCGCGCAGCGGGCCGCCGTGCGTGCGGGGCAACGGCGCTCCTTCCAGCTTCTGAACGATCATCACGTCTGGCGTGAGCGCTTCGCGCAGCGGCACGTTGGAAGTGTAGCCGTGCGCGGCCTCGAAGATGACGTGACGCGCGGACGGCTTGAGGCGCGCTTTATCGGCGAGCGCGCGCAAGAGCACGCCCTCGAAGCGCGCTCCCAGCACGGTCCAGCCCGTCACACAGTGAACGTCCAGCCGTTGTTCGACCTGCGGCAGCTGCAGAAACTCGGCGTAGCTCAGCTCGAACGGGTTCTCGACTTCACCATGAACACGCAAGCGCAGGTGGCCCACGTCGGGATCTCCGGGCTCACCGCCCATCGGCTTCAGGCTGCGAATCACGCGCTGGCCAGGCGGGACGCGCGGCTTGCCGTTGGCGAGCGTCTCCGCTTGCGCGCTGCGCGTGAGCTCGTCGCTGAACGCGTACAGCCCGCCGCCGAGCGCGACGATGGTGGTTCCCGAGGCGGCCCGTTGAATGAAACGCCGGCGAGTGAGCGCCCGGCTGATCGCGGTCAATTCAGTGTTCGACATGCGCCTGTGAAAGCCTACGTCGCCAGAGCTCGACGGTTTCTTGGGGTCTACTCACCCCGAACATTGCTGCGACGAACGCTTTTCGTCGGAAACCGCACTCAATCATGCCCGTGACGTGGCCGTTATGGCAGGCTGGGAGACAATCCTCGGCGTTCTTGCCCATGTGCCGACTCTTTGGTTTTCGTAGCGTAATTCCTAGCCAGGTGCACCGCTCCCTGCTCAACGCGGAAAATGCCCTGAGCGTGCAGAGCAACGAGCACCCCGACGGCTGGGGAGTTGCCTTCTACATCGACGGCGCGCCGCACGTGACCCGCAGCCCGCTCACGGCCGTGGGCGACGCGCTGTTTCACCGCTTGAGCGGCGTGGTGTCTTCACAAACCGTGCTGGCGCACGTGCGGCGCGCGACGCAGGGCGCGAAGACGGTGTTCAACTGCCACCCGTTTCAGTACGGACGCTGGGTCTTCGCGCACAACGGTGACGTGGCGAGCTTCGAGTCGGCGCGCGACGCCTTGCTCGCAGAGGTCGCGCCGCGCTTGCGTCGCTTCATTCTGGGCGAGACGGACAGCGAGGTTTTGTTCTTCATCTTCCTCACGCGGCTGGATGCGCTCGAGCCGCTGGGCAGGCCCGCCTCGCTCAACGCCGCGCTCTCTGCCCTGCGCGAGACCACCCGCACGGTGCGCCGCATCGCGGACACTGACGCAGAGAAGCCCTCGCTCTTGACGCTGATGGCCACTGACGGCGAGACGCTCGTCGCCAGTCACGGCGGCAAAGATCTGTTCGTCTCCACTTACAAGACCCGCTGCGCGGACCGCGAGCACTGCCGCAGCCTGACCGCCGCTTGCGAGGGCCCCTCGCCGACGGGGCAGGTCAACCACTTCGTGCTCTCGAGCGAGCCGCTCAACGGCGAAAACGTCTGGTTGCCGCTCGCGCCTGGCGAAATGGTCGGAGTCGACGCGAGCATGCGCCCCGTCCGCGCCCACGTCGAGCAACACCGTTTACCGCTCGCCGGCTAGCGCCGGCGGCGCTCTAAGTCGGCGTGGGGGAGCCGGGCCAGTCGCGCGACTTGCTGGATGGTGGCGGCGGGTGCTGCGGCGCGGCGTCGCTCGGCTTTGCGACAATCAGCGCGTAATCATAGCGCTCGCGGATCTCCGCGGAGGGACGAGCGGTGCCGAGCCAGACCGCCGCGACGTGACGAACCCCGCGGCGCTCGAGGCGCTCGGGGATCGCCGAGTGCTGGCAATGCGCCTGGCCAGCCACGATCATCAGCCGCCGCATCGGCGCGTGGAGCTCGAGCCAGCGTGCCGCGGTGTCGGCCATGGTCTCGTCCCAAACCACCTGCGCCGCGTAGTAATGGCGGATATTGCCGGCATCCACGCCGGGATGGCGTTTCATACGCGCTTTGAAATCCGCGTAGTGCTCGGCGTTGTCGAGATCCAGGCTGGGCAGGGCGCGCTTCTCGGCCGGATCCAAGCTGTCCAGGCCTTCTTCCGCGATGCGCTCGGTGAGCTCTTGCGGCGCGTTCAGCGCCACCAGCGGAAGCCCTTTGGCGCGCGCTTTTTCGAGCAGCGGCCGGTAGTACGCGAAGGGGAAGCCCCAGCTCGTTTCGTAGCCGCTCTCCTTCAAGAACTCCTGCTCGCTCATCTTGCCGCGTCCGAAGGTCGAGAGCACCGCTTGCTTCTGCTTGGCCCACATTTCGAGCCCGAGCCCGAGCTCCAAGCCGAGGCTCGGCGCGCGCTCCGCGAGCTCGCTCAGCAGCTGCAGCTCCGCGAAGTGCTGCGCCGCGGAGCCGTGCTCTTCTCCCACGCAGATGGCGTCGCTCTTCAGCAGCTCGTTGCTCAAGGCGAGCGGCTCGAGCTCTGTTTCGTCGCTGAGCCGCAGCGCCGTGAGCGCGCCCGCCGCGCGCGCGACCGCGTCCTCGGGCACCGCTTCGTGCGCTGCCGCGACCGGCGCCGGCTTTTCGCCGTGGGGCCCCTCGAGGTCGTACCCGATCGGTTGGTCCAGCGCGGAGCGGCCGCAGCCGCTGAGGAGCGCGACGGCGAGCGCGACGCCGCTGCTGCTTCGGGCCACGCTCACAGGCTTCTCCCCAACAGCTCCTCGGGCAACAAGGGGCTGGGCTTACCCGCGCAGATCACCCACAGCTGATGCGCCGCGCGCGTGGCGCCGATGTGCAGCAAGTGACGCGCTTCATCCTCGTTGGGATACGAGGTGTCGTTGACCTCCGCGAGCACGACGTAGTCGAACTCTAGGCCCTTCACCTGCCGCACGTCGGTCACGTCCACGCCCGGCTTGAAAGGGAAGTCCTGCTCGGCGATGCGGCGGAGCTTCGGCACTTCGCCGCGCAGCAGGCCGTCGTAGTAGGCGTCGGCTTGCTCGGGGAAACGCGTGACGACGGCGACCGCGGCGTTGGGCTCCTCGCTGAGCAGCTCGCGCAGCGCCTCGGCCAGAAACGCGACCGCGTCGCCGGTGTGCGCGAACGAGAACAGCTCGACCGGCGCGCCCTCGCGCGTGGCTTCGGGAGCGTCCGCGCTGCCGAGCGGCCCGAGCACGGCGCGCGCGAAGTCGATGATCTCCTTCGTCGAGCGGTAGCTCAGCTTGAGCGGCTCGATTTCGACGTGCGAGAGCCCGAGCTCGCCGAGCACGGACTTCCAATCGCTGAAGCCGTTGTCCATGAGCAGCCGCTGCTGTACATCACCCGCTAGGGTGACGCTCTCCGCGCGGCTCACGGTGCCGAGCACCATGGCCAGCTCGACCGGGCTCAGATCCTGCGCTTCGTCGATCAAGATGTGCTCGTACAGGATCGGCTCCTTGCTCACGGAGCTCTTCGTGAGCGGCCCGCGCAGGCGCTGGCTGAGCCGTAGCAAGAGCGCGTCGTCCTCGAGATCGAGGCGCGCGCCTTCGTCCACCTGACGCCCGTCGACGCCGTGGGAGAGCTCGTCGTCCTCGCGATCCTCGCGCTCCTCCTCGTCGCGCTTGCGCTTGCGCTTGCCGCCGCCGTCGTCGGCGCCGCTCTCCGAGCGCGCGGCGCGGTCGGCCTTGCGCTCCTCGTTCTGAGCCAGCTCTTCCAGGATGTCCGTGACGCGCGCAGCGCAATAATTGTGCGCGCGCTCGAGCTCACTGGCCGTGAACACGCCCGCCGCGTGCTGCTCGAAGACGCCCTTGATCAGCTCGCGATCCGAGAGCAGCTCGGCCCAGCACTGCACGACGTCGCGCGTCGCGGCCAGGCCGACCTTGATCACGCGCTCGAGCCCGACGCGCCCGTTCGTCGACAGGCGCTTGCCCTCGGCTTCGAGACGCGCCGAGAGCGCGTGCAGGCGGTGCGCCGGCACGCGATCCTGCGTCTTGTCCCAAGCTGCTTTGAGCGCGGCGCCGGCTTCTCCTTCGCTCTTCAACAGCGCGGCGACCTCGCGCTCGAAGCGCGCGGCCATGCGCCCCACGAAGGCCTCGATGGCGTGCAGCATCGCTGGGTGCTTCTTGAGTCGCGTGACGAGCGCTGGGGTGTCGTCGCGATAACGGCTGGGCAGGGCGGGGAACAGTCCCTGGCGCAGCCGCGCCGCGAAATCTTCATACGTGCGGATGCTCACGCCGTTGACGCCGAGCGCCGGCAGCACCCCGGCGATGTAGCGGGCCAGCGCGTCGTTGAAGACGATCACGAGCATGCGATCCGGGCGAAAGCGGCGCGGATCTTGGAAGGCCAGGTAGGCCAGGCGATGAAGCCCGATCGTCGTCTTGCCGCTGCCGGCGCCGCCCTGGATCACCACCAACCCGGAGTCGGGGCGCGTGATCAGCTCGAACTGACGGCGATCGATCAGCGGCGTGATCTCTTTGAGCTGCTTGTCTTCGCCGGCTTCCTGTCGCGTGCCGAGCTTGCCCGGACGGTGGTGCTGCTCGGCGCGGATGGCGCTGCCGGCGCCGCCGCTCAGACGGATCGAGCTGGTCCCGAGCGTGCGCCAGTTGCCCTGACGATCACGCGCGAATGCGCCTTGCGGCGAGCCGATGCGACGCAACAGCGAGTCCGTGATCACGACGCTTCGGCGCGTTTGCACCGTGCCGGACACCTCGCGGCCGCCGAACTCCTCGTCGTAGCCGTCGCCCTCCTCATAGCGATAAAACAGCCGGCTCACGGGGGCGTCGCGCCAATCGACGATGCGAATACCCGAGCGCGTGTCGAGGTGCGTCCCGCGACCGATCAGCACCTCGCGGCGCCGGCCACCCTCTTCCAGCACCAGCCGGCCGAAGTACGGCGAGCGCGCGTCCACCTCTGCCTCATTGACTTGGCGCAGCCGCGTGGCGAGGCTCTGCAGGCGCTCCATCTCCTGAACGAGCGGCGGGATGTCTTCGAGTCGCGCGGACGCGATCTGATCGCGCAGATCGAGCAAGCGCGCGTCGTAGTCGCCGGCCTCACGCGTCGTGGGAGTACGGGGCTTCTTCTGTTCACCGAGGTGCTCGAGAACGCGATCGAGGCAGCTTTGTTCTTCTGCCACGATGCGATCGCGCTCAGGGTCGAAACTGCTGGGTTCTTGCTCGCTGAGTGCCGTCATGGCTTTATCGGTCCTGGGGCCGATGGAGAAAGGGAGGGAGAAGTCGAGGGAAGGTTCAAGGTTTTGGGGGATCGGCGCCGCAAAAGGAAAGGCGGGCGACTAGCACGGACCGAGCGCGCCCGCACCGTGCCGCCGGCGGGCGATGGGAATTGAGCTGGAGACGTTCCTCCGCTAACATTCGAGCTCCACGAGAGAGGGACCTCCGGCTTGGCACATTCCATGCGCGCCATGCTGCTCGAATCCGCGCGGACACCCCTCGCGGCCCGACGTGTGGCGATACCCGTTCCACAAGCGGATGAGCTGTTGATCCGCGTGCGCTGCTGCGGCGTGTGCAGGACGGACCTGCACGTGCTCGACGGCGAGCTCGACAGCCCCAAATTTCCACTGGTTCTTGGCCACCAAATCGTGGGCACGGTAGTCGCCCATGGTCGCGAGGTCGAGGGCGTGGTGGAGGGGCAGCGCATCGGCGTGCCGTGGCTCGGCCGCGCCTGCGGCGTTTGTCGTTTCTGCACCTCCGGCTCGGAGAACCTGTGCAACCTGGCCGCGTTCACCGGTTACCAATTGGACGGCGGCTACGCCGAGTACGCGGTGGTGCAGGCGCGCTTCGCGCTGCCCATGCCCGGCTCATTTCCAGATTTGCAGGCGGCGCCGCTGCTGTGCGCCGGCTTGATCGGCTATCGCGCGCTGTCCATGGCCGGCGACGCCGAGCACATCGGCCTCTACGGCTTTGGCTCTTCGGCGCACATCATCGCCCAAGTCGCGCGCTATCAGGGCCGCAAGGTTTACGCCTTCACGCGCCCACAGGATCACAAAGCGCAGGAGTTCGCGCGGCGCCTGGGCGTCGATTTCGCCGGCGGCTCGGACGAGCTTCCGCCCGTGACGTTGGACGCGGCCATCATCTTCGCGCCCGCGGGCGCCCTGGTGCCGCGAGCGCTGCGCGCCATTCGTCGCGGCGGCACGGTCGTGTGCGCGGGCATTCACATGAGCGATATCCCGTCGTTTCCGTACGAGCTGCTGTGGGGTGAGCGCACCCTGCGCTCGGTCGCCAACCTGACGCGCCGCGACGGGCTCGAGTTTTTGGAGCTCGCGCCGCGCGTCCCCGTGCAAACCGAGGTGCATCCCTACGCCCTGGAGGAAGCGAACCGCGCGCTCGACGACTTGCGCGAGGGCCGCTTCAGCGGCTCCGCCGTGCTGATGGTGGCGTAGGCGGCGGTTTGCGGAGCGCGCGGGTTCGTGGTTGTTTGAAGCGATGGATCTGAAAGAGCTCGTGGGCGAGCTGTTGTCGGAGCTCGGCAAGGTGTCGCGCAGCGACGCCGTGGTGGGTGAGGTGCGCGACGCCGGCGCGGCCAAGGTGCTGCCGCTCAGCCGCATCAGCATCGGCTTTGGCACCGCGACGGGCGACGTCGGCGGCAAGGCGCGAGCGGGCGAAGCGGCCGGCTCGGCCGGCGGCGCCGCAGCGGGAGGCGGCGCGGCGGGAGCCATCGTGGTGGAGCCGCGCGCCTTCGTGGTGGTGGGTGAAGACGGCGTTCCACATCTGCTGGCGCTCGAGCGCGGCAAGACGGCGGTCGTGCGTTCCGGCGTGGAGATCTTGCCGGCCAAGCCGAGCGCGCCCGCGCTGACGACGGCTCAGCCCCGCGCGCTGGGCGACGGTAACGATTCGAATCGCTAGCGAGGTCTTCGGTGCAGCTCTGGGTGGTGCTGCTGGCGAGCCTGCTCACGCTCGCGCTCCTGGCGCTGTGCTCCGCTTTGAAAATCGAGCTCGAGGCGCGCGGTCAGGGCGAGCGCTCTGGCGCGTGGGTCATCGCCGGAGCGGTGGGGGTCGGGCCGCTCGCGCTGGCCGGCGTCGGGCGCGCCGGCGCACCGCTGCATTTCGAGCTGAGGCTCTTCGGGCGGCGCGTGCCGCTGCCGCGCCGGCGTCCGCCGCGCGCCGCGCGCGCCGAAGAGCCGCCAGCGCGCAAACCCGCCGGCGCCAAAGCGGCGCAGGGCCTTCGGCTGGGCCCGCTGGAGCTGCTCGAGCTGTTGCTGGCGGAACGTCGCCGGCTGCGCATCGAGCGCCTGCGCGTCGAGGCGAGCTACGGCTTCCAAGACATCGTGCTGACCGGCAAGCTCGCGGGCGCCCTGTACGCGCTCAGCGGCGCGCTCCCCGCCGGCGTCCAGCTCGAGCAACGACCGCGCTTCGACGGCGCCGAGAGCTGGGAGCTCAGCGTCGATGGCGCGCTGCGCCTATCGCTCGGGCTCGTGCTTCTGGAGCTCGTCTGGTACATGTTTGACAAATGGCGCGCACGCACCGTCCCGCGCGGACGAACGCCGAGCGCGCCCGCTGAGAACCCGTCATGAGCAAGTCGAATATTTCGGAGATCGTGAATAGCCTGCTCTCGGGCGTGCACGGCATCTCGCGCAGCGAGACCATCGTGGGAGCGCCGCAGCAAGCCGGTGACGCCACGGTCATCCCGGTGCACCGGCTCAAGATCGCCTTCGGCGCGGCCAGCGCCAGCGCCGGCGCTCACGGCACGCGCGGTGGTGGGGAGTCCGGCGGTCACGGCGCAGGCGGCGCCGTGGAGCTCGAGCCCGTCGCCGCGATCGCGGTCAGCAAAGACGGCGTCGCGCGCCTGCTCACCGTCGAAGGCGACAACAAGGGAGCCTGGTCGACGCTGCTCTCGGAGGTCCCGGACATCATCGGCAAGCTGGCGCACACGCTGGGCGATCGCGTGCGGCACGAGCTGGCCCCCGCCGCTGGGGCCGCCAAGGCGGTGAGCGAGAGCACCGCTCATCGCGCGCTGCCGGCGGACGCAGAGGCCAGCAAGGCCGACGGCTGAGCGCGGCGACGCGCTCAGCCGCGAGTGACGTGCGTCAGCGTCCGCCGCAGTCGAGAGAGCGCGTCGGCCACGTGCTCGTCGCTCACGACCAGCGCGGGCCGGAACCGCACCGTACGCGCGCCCGCGGCCAGCACCAGCAGCCGCTCCTCGAAGGCGCGCGCCACGAAGCGCTTGCGCAGCTCGCCGTTCGCCAGGTCGAACGCGCACATCAGCCCGAGGCCGCGCGCGTTCTGCACTAGATCCGGGAACTCTCCGGCCAGCGCCTCGAGGCCCGCGACGAGCTTCGCGCCGCGCGCGGCGGCGTTCTCGAGCAAGCGCTCCTGCTCGATGATTTCGAGGATGCGCGTGGCGCGCACCATGTCCACCAGCGCGCCGCCCCAGGTGCTGCTGATGCGGCTCGGCACCTTGAATACGTTGTCGACGTCGTCGATGCGCCGCGAGCACAAGAAGCCGCCCACCTGGAGCTTCTTCGCGAAGCAGATGATGTCCGGTCGCACCCCAGCGTGCTCGTGGGCCCACCAGCGTCCCGTGATGCCCACGCCGCACTGCACCTCGTCGAAGATCAAGAGCGCCTCGCGCTCGTCTGCGATGCGGCGCAGCGCCGCCAAGAATTGCGGGCGAACGTGGTTGTCGCCCCCTTCGCCCTGAATCGGCTCCAGCAAGATTGCGGCGATGCGCTGCGGCCGCGCTTCGAACGCTGCCTCGATGGCGGCGATGGCCGCCTTCTCCGCCGCGATCGCGGCGTCCAGGTTCGGACCGCGCGCGGGGAAGCGCAGCGTGGGGAAGGGCACGCGCGGCCAGTCGAACTTCGGGAAGTGCAGCGTCTTGGCGGGATCGGTGTTGGTGACGCTCAGCGTGTAGCCGGCGCGACCATGAAACGCGTTCTCGAAGTGCAGGATCTCCGTGCCCACGTCGGCGAGGCCGCGCTCCAAGTTCTTGCGCACCTTCCAGTCCATCGCCGTCTTCATCGCGTTCTCGACCGCGAGCGCCCCGCCCTCGACGAAGAAGTAGTGCGGGTGGCTGCTCGGCGCGAGCGTGGCCTCCAGGGTCGCCACGAAGGTGGCCAGCTCGGAGGTGTAAAACTCGGGGTTCCCGACCTTGACGAGGCTGGCCTCGAGCAGTCGTTGCCGCGTCTCCTCGTCGCCGAACCCGGGGTGATGGAAGCCCAGCGCGTTCGAGGCGTAGAAGCCGGCGAAATCGAGGTATTCGTTGCCCGTGAGCTGATCGCGCAGCGTGAGGCCCCGGCTCCGCACCAAGTCGAGCACCAGCGGGTGACCGGTCACTTGCACGTGACGCTGTAGCGTGGCGTGAACGTTCGCTGGTTCTACGCGAGGCATGCCATTGGTTTTAGCACCGTCGCACGCGCGAGCTCAGGGCCGGCCATCGGGCCCGCGGAGCGGCTTCGTGGTCCATTGCGCCGCTCTCGCCCCGCGCGCGGAGCTGTGGCTTACTCCGGCCCAACTCGAGCTCACTCGGTTCACCCGAGGCGCGGAATACCTACATGGAAGCCCTTCCCGTCGTCGAAGCTGTCTTCTCTTACTTGCGAGCGCACCCGGAGGAGCTGCTCCGCGCGCTGCGCAACGCCATCGCGCTGCGTTTCGGCTTGCCCATCGCAGCGCTGCGCTGGCTCGCGGGCAACGCGAAGGGCAAGCGCGCACCGCGCGACATCGAGATCAGCGCCGTGCCGCCCGGCGTGCGCATGGCAGCCAGTTTCGAGCTGATGGGGACGCCGCTGCGCGCGAGCGCCGACGTGTTCGTGCAACACATCCGCGTGGGCGCCGAGGAGCTGCGCTTCGATCTGCGTCTCGCCAACGTCAGCCTCAAGGTGCTCGATGACAGCGTGGAGAGCCCGCTCGCTGCGCTGCTGAAGTCGGGCGCGCTCGATCTCAGCAAGCCGGGAAATCTCGTGGCGTACATGCCCAAGCGCCCGCCGGTGCTGGTCGAGGCGCGCGACGACCGCATCAGCATCGACCTGTTTCGGCACCCCAAGCTGGCCAATGATCGCCGGCTGAAGCGCGTCTTGTCGCTCGTCGCGCCGCTCGTCACGGTTTCCGCCATCGAAACGGAGACGGAGCATCTGGACGTCGCCTTGCGCGCGTTCCCGCAGGGCGTGACGAACGCGTGGGAAAATGTGCGCCGCGTAGCGGGGAAGCGATGAGCACGCCGCGCGCTCCGCTCGCCGTCGCGAATTACCACTGCTTAGTGGGAGAGAATCCGCTGTGGAACCCGCTCGACGGCCGCGTGTATTGGACGGACATCGACAGCGGTCGCTTGTTCCGGGCGCGCCATGACACGCTCGAGCACGAGTGCTTCTATCGCGGTGAAGCGGTCGGCGGCTTCACGCTGCAAGAAGACGGCAGCCTGCTGCTGTTCGAAGCGGATCGCATCGCGCTGCTGAGCCCCGACGGTCGCTCGCGACGGGTGCTGCGGGAGCACATCGACGCGGACATGCGCCGCTTCAACGACGTGATCGCCGATCCCGAGGGGCGCGTCTTCGCGGGCACCATCGGCAAGAGCGACGAGTCGGGCGGTCTCTATCGCGTCGAGCGCGACGGCTCCGTGCAGGTGCTGTGGAAAGGCACCGGCATCGCCAACGGCATGGCGTTCACGGCCGATCTGCGCCGCCTGTACTGGACCTGCACCACGAAAGGCGTGATCTACGTCGCGGACTATGACCGCGCGACGGGCGCCGTCAGCGAGCGGCGGCCCTTTTATCGCGCGGCGCCCGAGGAGGGCTCACCCGACGGTTTGACCATCGACACGGAAGATCACCTGTGGAGCGCTCGTTGGGACGGCGGCTGCGTGTTGCGCATCAACCCCGACGGCAAGCTGGTCGACCGCGTCGAGCTGCCGGTGCCGAAGGTGTCCTCCGCGACGTTCGGCGGTCCCAAGCTGGACACGCTGTACATCACCACCGCAGGCGGCAGCCCGGACTCTACGAGCGCCGACGGCACGCTCTATCGCGCCCACGTGGGCATCGGCGGCCGCGCGGCGTTCCGCTCTAAAATCAGCGCTTGATCACGCGCGCCGAGCGTCGGTGATCACGGTGTTCGGGAGCTCGTTGGTGTCGTCTTCGCGCGCGGGCCAGCGCTCGTGCGCCAACACCTCGATGCGCTGGAGCTCCTCGAGCATCCCTTCGAGCGCGCGGCCTTCGCGGATTTTGGCGATCAGCTGCGTCACCTGCGCTTGCCAGCCGGCTTCGCCGACCTGCTCGTGCAAGCCCGAGTCGCCCAGGATGACGACGCGCCGCTCCAGCTCTGCGATGAAGATCAATAGGCCGGTGTGATCGCGCGTGCGGTGCAGGCCCCGGCCGCTGAACATCGCTAGCGCCTGCTCTTGGACGGCGCGCTCCGCCGCGGCTGGCGGAATCAAGAGTCGGAGCAGGGGAGTCGCCCCGAGCAGCAGATAGAACAGCAAGCCTGCCGGAATTTGCGCGAGGATCGCCCACAGCGGATGGATCGCCGGCACGTGCAACAAAGCCGCCGCCACTCCCACGGCCCAGCAGACCGCCAGCGCCACGCGGCCGCGCCAGTACTCTCCGCAGCGCTCCACGGAGGCCACCACGACCTCGACGGCGCTCCGGCTCTCGACGCGTTCGATCGCGGCCTCGATGCGCCGCTGATCTTCGCTGGAGAACAAGCGCGCTACCACGAGCCGGAAGCGCCTCCTCCGCCACCCGAGCCGCCACCGCCGCCGAAACCACCGCCGCCGAACCCACCCCCACCGAAGCCTCCGCCACCGCCGAAGCCGCCCCCACCGAAGCCACCTCCCGGCGGGAAGTAGATGCCGCCGAACCCACCCCGGCGATAGCGACGCCCGCCGGGACCATGGCCGAAGAACGACCCGGCCAAGAACAACAGCAGGATGGGACCCAGGAACAACGCCGTCATGATCCAGCTCAGGACGCCGCCCGCCCTCGGCTGGCGCTGGCGTGAATCCACCTCCGGCGCTGGCGGCGCGTCACCCGACGCCGTGCGCATCAGGCTATCGAACGCGCGCTCGATGCCCACGCCGAAATCACCCGTGCGAAACGCCGGCGTGAGAACGCCGCGGATCACCCGCGCGGAGACGGCGTCGGTGATGCTGCCCTCGAGCCCATAGCCGACCTCGATGCGCATCTTCCGGTCGTTCTTCACGACCAGCAGCAGCAGGCCGTCGTCCTGGCCTTTTCTGCCGAGCTTCCAGCTCTCGAAGACGCGGATGGAGTACTCTTCCAGCGCGTCGCCATCCAGCGTCGGGATCGTGAGCAGCGCAAATTGATGCCCCGATTGCTGCTCGTACGCGGCAAGCTTCGCCTCGATGCGGGCGCGCTCGCTGGCGCTGAGCAGCCCGGCGTGATCGTTCACGCGGGCGCTCAGCGCAGGCGGCTCGAGCGCCTGCGCGCGCACGGGGACGAGCAGCGCCAGCGCCAGCGCAGCCAGCGTCAGCAGGCGCGCCAAGAGCGCAGCGGGTGAGCCAAGAGCGGCGGCCCGCTGGTGCTTGGCGTGGAGCGCGTTAGCGACAGACGTCATTGCAAAGCGAGTGAGGTGCGCCTCGGCGCTCAGAAGTTGACCTCGGGCGGCTTCTCACTGCCTGGAGTTGCTTCGAACGTGGGGCGCACCTTGCGACCGCGCATCCCGGCGCCGATGCTCGTCGGGAACACCTGCACGACTTTGTTGTACTCGCCGACGCTTTGGATGAAGCGTCGACGCGCGACCGTGATGCGGTTCTCGGTGCCCTCCAGCTGCGACTGCAGATCGCGATAGGCGTCGGTGGCCTTGAGCTGCGGATACTGCTCGTTGACCACCAGCAAGCGCGAGAGGGCTGAGGACAGCTGGCCCTGCGCTTGCTCGAAGGCCTTGAGCTTGGCGGGGTCGTCGATGGTCGAGGCGTCGACCTTGATGCCCGCCACCTTGGCCCGTGCTTCGACCACTTTTTCGAGCGTTTGTTGCTCGTACTGGCCGGCGGCCTTAACGGTCTTGACGAGGTTCGGGATGAGATCCGTGCGCCGCTGATACTGGTTTTGCACCTCGGCCCAGGCGGCCTTCACGTCTTCGTCGCGCTCGACGACCTCGTTGTAGCCGCAGCCGACCAGGGACGTGCCGAGGACGAACAGCAGACACACGAACCAGGAACGGATCCAAAGACTGCTCACGCGCGGTTTGACCTTCATCGGAGTCATCCTCCGCGACGTCATACCATCATGCGCCGCGGCGCGCCCCCCGCGAAGCGACGAGCGCGCCGTCCGTGTCAAGCCTGATCCGCTCAGCCCGGATTCGGTTCGGGCGTCGGATTGCGAACCCGCGCGGGCTTGGGCTCGGGTTTGCCGTTCCACCACGCTTTGAGGCGTTGAATGCTGAAGGGACGGGAGTAACCGGCCAGCAGGATTAGCGAGAGCGCGAAGTAGATGTAGCTCTCCGCCACCCAACGATCGTCGACCCAATAAAACCCGCTCGGGGAATATTGGAGCAGCTTACCGATCGCGCTCGCCATCAAGAGCGGCGCTCCGAGCTGCGGTCTCGCTGCGGCGATGCAGCCGCAGATCAAGAACATCGAATAGTAATAACAAGTGAGGTTCGTCAGGCTCATCACCATGGGCAGCGACAAGACGAGCCCCATCCACAGCAGCCGTGTCCGCCGCAGCGCCCACACCGTCCAGGCGAAGATCGTGGCCACGATCAAGATGAAGACCGGCTTCATCTTGTGAAAGCGCTCGAGCCGCCCGCGCTTCCAACCTTCGAACGGATCGCTCAGGTTGTCGTCGCGGCCGAAGCGCATGCGGCCGTCCCAGTTGTGCACGAGCATCGCCTCGAGCCCCATGTGGTTCGTGAGCGGCGTGTTCTGGTGAGTCTTCAGCGTGTGATGATAAAAGTCGGAGTACGCGCTCGTACCGCACACCGCGACGCTGGCGGGCACCAACACCGCCAGCGCGACCGCGCAACCCGCGATCACGCGGCGATGGTCGGGGTGCAGATAGCGCAGCAGCGGGTGCGCGTTGTCGCCGGGGATCTTGCGGGGCCCGCGCCGGATCGACTCCAGCAGATAGAGGCCCATGATGATGACCCAGCCGATGATGAACACACCGGGAAAGATGCGCAGCAACGCCGACCAAGTGAGCGCAAAACCCGACAGGAAGAAGCGCCGTTTACGGGCGCAGCAGACGGCCGCCACCAAGAAGAAGAGCCAGTCTTGGCGCAAGAACGCGCCGCCCGTCCAATAGAAATCAGCGGGCGCGTTGGCGCCCCAAAAGACCGTGCACACGGCCATCACCCGCCAGCCGAAGGCCCAGTAAATCAGCGCGATGATGCCGGCGTGCAGGAACACGTCGATGCTGGCCAGGATCTTGAAGAAGGTGTCGCCCGCCTCATGGAAGCTGCCGAAGAACTTGCCGGTCATGGTCCAGACCGGCGGCGGGTTATAGCCGTGGTCCTTCTGCATGCCCTCCCAGTAGCTCCCCGCCGCCGAGTGATAAAACCAGTCAATCTCACGCTTGAACTCGGTCCAGCGATCCTTCGTGAAGTACTTCTTGCACTGGTCCGGATCTTTCAGAATGTAGGTCTCTGAAACGGGCTTGATCAGGTTCACGCGCAGATCGCGGACCTCGCGGTTCTTGACCTGATCCAGGCGACCGTTCTCGACCTCGGCGATCAGCGAACATTCGTAGAGGCGCGTGTAGCCGACCTCTTTGAAGTACTTGGACCCGAGGTAATAATGATAAAACTCGTGCCGGTGATAAAACTCGGAATAACGAGTGTTGGGGTTACCGAAGTCGAAGAACACCCCGAACGACAGGACCACTAGGATCCAGGCCCAGCGTCGGCCGGTTCGCTCCGAGATGCGCACACCCATCCGCCGCGCGCGGAGCTCGTAGAGCAGGAGCAACGCGCCGCCCATCGCCAGCGCGATGCGCACCGTCTTCGTGAAGGCCTCCCAAACATCCTTCTCGAAGATGGGGTTGTTCCAGAAGAAGTCCGTGTTCGGGGCGGAAAGCAGGTTCGAGAGCGAGTCCGAAATAGCCGAAAGCAGGGTCATGCGAGGCGACCACCTCCCGCCGCCAGCTTGCGGCGCTCGCTCGCGTTGTTAGACCAATGCGCCTCGTCCGGCAATGCTGTATCGGGCGCGACCCGCCAGCAGCGGCAATTCGATGGCCATTCAGGGGCCGAAAATTAAAAACGGGCCGGGTCGCTCGGAAGCAACCCGACCCGCCGTAGCGAGCCCAATACCCGGAGGGGTCTCAGGATAGATGGCGGCGCCGCTCGCGCGATCGACGCGCGGGCGCAGCTACCATCGCCAGCCGCAGTCGCGAGGCTCCAGGCCTCGCTGACGGCCGGCCCGCCTGTCGCTAGTCAGGCACCTCGTGGTGACACGCTCGACGCTAGGCCAGCGTGCATCCCACGAGTTAGTTCGGGCACACCTCCGGGCTTGGGGAACAACTACTCTGCATGTTTCCTCTACCTCCTCCGGACTATGCCGGACGCCCTGCGTCCACGCCGCGGGAGAGCCGAAGCTCAATCGACGCGTCGCGGGGTTCGGGGCGCTTCCGAAAGGGAAGCCGCAGTAAGCGGCGGCTTCCGGCCCTGTGCCGCTGCGGGGGTCATCCCCCGCCGGACAATTCCGGGATTGGGATCCTCGCTGCACGTGTAACGCTGAACATAGCACGCAGCGCTCCCACCGGTAGCTCACGTCCAGCACGAACGGAGCGTACGTCGCCGGACGCTGGATCAATCACCCGCGCCGGTTAGCTCGCCCGTGAGCTCGTACGCGATGGCGCAGGGCAGGTGCTGAACACCGCCAGTAATCCCAATAATTTCAAGGCATTCAGAGTCTGACTTCGCGCTGTACTCGAAGCGAAGGTCGGCCGAGAGGCCCGAGATCTCATCTGCCTTCGCTAACAATTTCCCGTCTGCGCGATCGCGACGCGAGACGATGCAGCCGCCTTTGCCACGAGCAGGGGCGCTCACCGTCACGTCGACGCGCGTATCGAAGTGAAACGTCGTGCCGTCCTTGTCCAAGTCGCCGACGATCGCTTCGCGACCATTGAGCCAATAGAGGTCGTGCTGGAAGCGCGACAGCTTGATCTGAAAGCGCCACGGATTGGCTGCTCCGAGCAGCTCGGCGCCGCAGTCGTCTCGCGCGATACGTCCCGACACCGCATAGGTGCCGAGCAGCTCGCCCGGCGTCTTGGCGTCGTGTCCCGGCTCATGGGGACCGCAGGCCGTCGCCAGGGCGAGCATCATCCAACCGCATTCGGCGCGCATGCCTAGCGCTTAGGCGAGGCGCGGGCGGCGGGGCAACATTCCGGACAGCCGCGAGCTGATCCGGAGCCAGGGCGATCGTTTACGAGCTGCTGTCGGTCGCGGGTGCCGCTTCAGCGCCACCGGCCTTGCGCTCGCGCGCCTGCTCCAGGCCGATGCGCGCGCGCTTGCGCTTGTTCAGGCGCTTGCCCTTGAGCGGGGTCGCCAGCCATTCGTGACGCATACGGACATTCCAGATCGCTCGATTCGCCATTCGGGCCGGCGTTTAGCGGAGTTTGCGCCGCCGCGCAAGCTCACAAGCTCGGAGAAGGCGGATTTGCTGGCATTTATCGCGTCGCGCCGCGCGCGAGTCGAGGAGCGCGCGCCCGTCGCCGCTGGCGGCAGCGCTTGCTTCTGCGCCGCGCGGCCCCATCATTCTCGCCCTGCGAGACTCGACGATGCGCGTGACGATGATCAAGAAGCGGTTCGCGGACGGTCACACCTGCGAGAAGTGCAGTCAGGCCGAGGACCTCCTTCGGCGGCGCGGTCTGTTCGACCGCGTCGATCGCGTGGTGTGGGCGGATGAAGGGGATCCGAGCTCGGAGGGGATGCGCCTAGCGGCCGAGCACGGCGTCTCTCTGGCGCCGTTCTTCATCGTGGAAGATGGCGGTCAGCTCAGCGTGCACACCAGCGTGCTGAAGGTCGCCGCGTTGCTCGCGCCTGCCCCGAGCAGCGCCGCCGCCACCGCTGCGGCGCCGGACGTCGCCGCGCTCGCGCTCGAGCTCGCGGATCGACAGCCGCAAGAGATCGTGCAGCGCGCCTTGGAGCTGTTCGGCGCCGAGTGTGTCATCGCGTTCAGCGGCGCGGAGGACGTGGCGCTGCTCGATATGGCGCACAAGAGCGGACGCCCGTTCCGTGTGCTCACGCTCGACACCGGGCGGCTGCACGCGGAGACGTATCGCTTCATCGAGCGCGTTCGCCAGCATTTCGGCGTCGAGATCGAGGTGATGTTCCCCGACGCGCTCGCGGTCGAGGCGTTGGTCCGGAAAAAGGGGCTGTTCAGCTTCTACGAAGACGGGCACAGCGAGTGCTGCAGCATCCGCAAGGTCGCGCCGCTGGCGCGCGCGCTCTCCGGTTACCGCGCGTGGATGACCGGGCAGCGCCGCGATCAGAGCCCGACACGCAGCGAGGTGCACGCCGTCGAGCGAGATCTGGTGCGTCGTGGCTCGGCGGGTGAGCTCGTGAAGTTCAACCCGCTCGCCGCTTGGTCTCTCCAGCAAGTCTGGCAATACATCCGTGAGCAAGAGCTGCCCTACAACGCGCTGCACGAGCAGGGCTTCATCTCCATCGGCTGTGAGCCGTGCACGCGCGCGGTGCGCCCCGGCGAGCACGAGCGCGCCGGCCGTTGGTGGTGGGAAGAAGCGACGCAGCGCGAGTGCGGCCTGCACGTCGCCAAGGTGTGACGCGACGAGGCGCGCTCAGTCCGCGACGATTTTGGTGCCGTTCGCGCGCACCGGCGCCACCGACATCGGATCGGCATCGAGGGGTGAGCCGCCGGTATACAAGAACTTCAGCTTCTTCAGGCTCTTCAGCGCGCTGACGTCTTTTACGCGGGTGCGCTTGAGGCTCAGGGTCGTAAGCTCCGTCAAGCCGGCGAGCGGTGACACGTCCTCGAGCGGAGTGTCGTCGAGCTGGAGCTCACTCAGCTTCTTGAGGCCGGAGAGCGGCTTCAAGTCGCTCACCTGAGTGCGGCCGAGATCCAGGCGATCGAGCTTGCTCATCCCGCTCAGCGGCTTCAGATCCTTCACCTGGTTGATCGAGGCGCGCAACGATTCGAGCTGCGTCGCGCCGGCGATGGGCGAGAGATCATCGTAGTCGCCGGGGCCCAAGAACAGCTCCTTCAGCCCCTTCATGCGCGAGAAGATGCAGACGTCGAGCTCCGGCAGCTTGACCTGCGAGAGGTTCAACGAGCGCAAGCGGCCGAGGTCGGCGTAGGTGATGGCACCTTCGGGCTTGGGGAGCTTCTTGCGGACCTCCGCCTCGACCTCTTTTTGCTCGAACTCCACGTGGGGCCCCTTCGGACAGTCCGCGAGCTTCTTGCGCGCTCGCGGCGCGGCCGGGGGCGGCGCTTCGGTCACCGACGCTGCCGGCTCTGGCTTGGGCGCGACGGGCGCCGGCGGCGGAGCGGCCTGAGTGCTGGCGGGCGCTGGAGCAGGCTTCTCTTCACAAGCCGCGAAGCAGGGCAACAGCGAGCACAGGACGGCCAAAGAGCGGAGCGAGTGACGGCGCATGCGGCGAGAGTCTACACCTAAGAGCCTGCGCGGAAATGGCGGAGTGAGGCCGGGCTCAATCCGACTCTTTCGGCGGGGGCGAGGTGCCTTCGGGCCAGTCGTCGCGGCGAGCGTAGTGAGCGTCACACGCGAGCAGCGCGCGGCCGCCGATGGAGCGCTCACGCCAGTGTTTGCCCGGCGGTGAGGCGTCGAGCCAGTGAAAGCTCTGCTCCCGCACGTCCAGGTGCACGAACTGCGTTCGCGGGTGGGTGTAGATGCCGACACCCACGCGCGACTGAGTGCGCAGATAGGAAGCGAGCTTTTTTGCGGGGACGCCGCCCAGCTTGAAGTCGATCGCGGTGCCGCGGCCGTGAGGTCCTTCACGACGCCGCCCCGGCTTGCGATACGCGGAGATCACCTGGATATCGGCGCTCTTGAAGTGGTATGCGGCCTTGACCACGAGCTGCAAGGTGCGGCGATCGATCGGCCTCACCGCGATTTGCTCGGGATCGCGCGCGTCAGCGAGCAGCTCATCGAGCGCGCTGGCGGTGGCTTCGTCGACGCGGCCCTCGGCGTCATACAGGCGAACGCTGAGGCTGCGGTGCTGGTTGGCGCTGCTGAAGCGCAGCGGGGGCAGGCGGCTGAAGACGCTATCCTCGGCAGCGCGCGCGCTCACGGGCGGCTCGACGCGCGGCGCGACCGGCGCAGGCGGCGGCGCGCTGCGCTCCGCCAGCGTGGCCGCTGCGGCGGGTTCGGCGCGGCGAGCGCACCAAACCGCGCCGAGCGCGATGCTCACGACCGCCAGCGCGGCTCCCAACAGGCGACGCATCGCGCCTACGATAACCGCGGCGCCCCTCGCGCGGCTAGTCCGATTGATCGCGCGCCGCGCTCGGTCGTCAAACCAAGCCGCTGAGCGCCCCGGTGCAGTACTCAGCGCGTCCGAAGGTGGTCGCGGGCACGCCCATGGCGTTCAAAACGCTCACCAAGAGATCGTTGTGGGATGCGTTCTGATATCGAATGTAGCGGCCAGTGCGGAAATGCCAGCCGCCGCCTGCCATTAGAAACGGCATGTTCTCATGTGAGTGCGTGTAGCCCAGCGAGACTTCGTTACCCCACAATACCAACGTATTATCGAGGACCGAGGAGCCGTCCGCCTCCTGGATGTTGGCGAGCCGCGACATGAGATAAGCGAGCCGCCCGGAGTGCCAGGTCTGCCGCCGGATCAGCTGGTCGTGCGCCGAGGTATCGCTCGGGCCGGCGTGTGACAGCGAGTGGCCTTCATCCATGCTGTCGAGCCAGGGGTAACGGATGCGGTTCAGCGAGGTCGAGATCTGATAAGACGCGACGCGCGTCAGATCGCACGCGAACGCGGCCGCCAGCATGTCGAGCAGCAGATCCGCGATCAGCGGCATGTCGGTCTCGCTGTTGGGATCCAGGGTGGGCGGCGCGGCCGGCGGCGTGCAGCTGCTCGTGGCCGTGGTTTGCGTCAGCCGGCGCTCGACGTCGCGCACGAGCTCGAGGTGCGCCGCAAGCTTCTGTTTGTCCTCGCTCGAGAGCCGCGGCGTCAGCGCAGAGAACTGCGACTGCACGGCGTCCAGCACCGAGCGGCGCGTCGCGCGCAGCGCGTCCATCGCGCTCTGGCTGCCGCCGATCATGCCGAACAAACGGTTGAAGGCGGCCAGCGGATCGTTGATCGGGGGCAGCGGCTTGCCGGGGCCGCTATATGAGATGCGCCCCTGCACGTCGTTGTCGAGCGCGCGCACACCGAGCTCCAAGCTGCTCAGCAACGTGCCCTGTCCGATCGCTTGCGCGACGGCTTGATCGACGCTGATGCCGTCCGCCCAACCGCTGGTTTGCCCGCAGCCGTCGACGAAATCACCGCCTGCTTGCAGCTGCGCGCCCGTGAACAGGCCGCCGATGCCGCGCTGGTGCAGCCCGCCGGGGCCGGCGTTCGAGACGGGCATGTCGACGCCGCCGAGGAACGTGAGGCGCTGCCGATAGGGTGCCAGCGGCTGGTGTATCGCCCCGAGGTCGAACTCGGTCTCGGAGGTGACGTTCGTCGGCCACCAGCCGTCGGGGATGACGCCGTTCGGCGTGTACATCAGCACCAAGCGCTTCGGGGGCTTGGGCTCGTCCGCTTCGGCGCGCAGCGAGCGCAGCAGCGGCAGCGCCAGCGTGACGCCACCGAGGCCGGTCAGCACCTGACGGCGGTTCAAGCGACGCTCGAGCTCGCGGCGATCCACACGGCGCATCAGGGGGCTCCTTGCGACAGGGCAGGGCGATAGCGAAACGCGACCGAGCGCGTGATGGCGACGAGCAAAGCTTTCAGATCGCCCGAGCTCGCCGCGAAGCTCGATTTCACCTCGTCCAAGCTGCATTCATCCGCGGCGGTCGGCTTGCGGCCGAGCGCGAAGCGGTACCAATTGCCGGCGATGCAGTCGCGCACGCGCGAGCTGCTGGCGAGTCGCTGCGCGAGCTCTGCCGCGCCGTTGAACGGGCCGTCCAGGCTTGCGTCACCGGTCGGCAGCACCTCTCCGCTGGCGTCCACCGGTAAGCCGAACTCCATGCTGCGGAAGCGGCCGACCTGGTCGTACTCTTCGAAGCCGAAGCCCACGCCATCGATCAGCCGGTGACAGCCGGCGCAGGCGGTGCTCTCCGTGTGCACGCGGAAGCGCTCACGCGTGGTGAGGCTGGGATCCGGATCGGGCGGCATATTGGCGACGTTGGGCGGCGGCGGCGGCACGCTCACGCACATCAAGCGCTCCAGCACGAACACTCCGCGCAGCACCGGCGCGGATTGCTCGCTGTGCGCGAGCAGCGCCAGCAGCGCCGGCTGGGTGATGAGCCCCGCGCGGTCCGCCAGCTCTACGGGGCTGAAGTCCGCTCCGGCCGGCGCTGGAGCGCCGTAAAGGCTCGCCAGGCGCGGGTTCAGATAGACGAGCTTGGAGTCGAACAGCTCACTGACGTTGCCGCTCTCCCAATAGACGTGATCGATGAAGCGGTCGAGCGACGTCAGCCAGTCTTTGCCGATGCCGTTGGCGTCCACGCCGCTCGCGCCCAGGTCGCGCGCGACCGCCGCGAGGCTGTCGAGCGCGAGCCACTGGTGGTGGAACGAGCGCACGACCTCCTTCGCGCGCGGCAGCGCCAGCAAGCGCTGCGCCTGGGCCGTGATCTGCGCGTCGGTGCTCAGCTCGTTGGCGGCCGCCGCGGCGAACAACTCCGCGTCCGGCATGCTGCCGTTCAAGAAGTAGGACAGCCGCGAAGCGAGCTCGTACGGGCCGAGCGCGACCGCGCCCGTCTCGGGCGTCGGCGCCGCCAGCGCGTCGATGCGATACAGAAACTGCGGTGACTGCAGCATCGTTTGCAGCACCATGCCGACGGCGGCGCCGTAGCCGGACTGCGCGTTCGCGCGCGTGAACAGCTCGTCGAACAGCTGACTCTCGGTGGTGGTCAGCGGCCGCCGAAACGCGCGGAGACCGAAGCTTCGCACGAAGTCGCGCCCGCACGCGGCGGTGTTCTGGCTCGGACACGGAGCGATGCTGTCCAGCCGAGTCGCGACGGCGCGCTGGGCGAGCCCCTCCGCCGCCTCCAGATATTTCTCCACGAGCAGCGGGCTCGCCTGGTGCGCGGAGGTGTCGTTCTTGAACCCCTCTACCTGGTTTTCTGGGGGAAAGTTGCGCGAGGGACCGCTGGCGTCACCCAGCAGATCGAACACCGTGTTGTCGTATTGCTCGCGGGTGAGCAGCGCCAACGGCGCGACCGGGGGCGGGCTCGCCGTACACTGCGATGGTTCAGCCGTCCCCCCGGAGCCGCCCGCACTCGCGGCGCTGGAGCCGCCCGCGGCGACGGAGCCGCCCGCTGAGGACAGGCTCGGTCCCTCTGCCAGCGGCTGCCCGCAGCCGAACGACGCAGCCGCGGCAGCGAGTGCCAAAACCAATGGAAAAGAAGGGCGCGGTGCGCGCAAGGCAATGCAGGGTGGCGCGCCCGACAGGTCCCGTCAACCGTCGGATGCGCGAGCTCACTCGCTGTTCGCGGCGCGGACCCGCGCCGGGTGTCACCGGTTTCAACGACATGGATCAATTCCGCTGTCGCGCCTCTGTGCCGGGTTCGCGCGACGCAACCCGAGCGACGAGCTTCGCGGCGCCGAGACGTACGAATGGGAACGCCGCCCGGCTCTCGGCCCGCGGCGGCGCTCCTCCCTCCAGAGTGATGAGAGCGCTTCAGCCCTCGGAGACGCTGACCTTGTTCACTTTGACGGGCGTCACCGGCCGATCTCGACCGTCGGTGGGCGTCTTCTCGATCTTCTTCACCACGTCCATGCCGGAGGTGATGCGGCCAAATACGGGGTGCTTCGAGGGACCTGGCGTGAACCAATCCAGGTAGCGGTTGTGCACGGTGTTGATGAAGAACTGACAGCTGCCGCTGTTGGGCTGTCCGGTGTTGGCCATGGACAGGGTGCCCGGCTCGTTCGAGAGCTTGGCGTCCTCCGGGTGCTCGTCTTTGATCGTGCCGTCCGGACCGTTGCCAGTGCCGGCGCGCGGGCTCTGCGGATCGCGGCTGTGCGGGCAACCGAACTGGATCATGAAGCCGTCGATCACGCGGTGAAAGTGCAGCCCGTCGTAAAAGCCGGACTTGGCGAGCTTGATGAAGTTCTGTGCCGTGTTCGGCATTTTGTCGGCGAACAGCTCCACGCTGAAGTCGCCCAGGGACGTGTTGAAGGTGGCGGTCGGGTTCGGCATGAACGGCACGCTACCGCTCCGTTTCGCGCATCGCAATCGAAGAGCGCGCCGCTCGAAACGCCGCTGAACACCGGCGCTTTCTCGCGAAAAAGCGCGAGGAAGCGCCGGCTCGTCACAGACGAGACTTGTCGCCGGCGCCGACTTGAGGGAATGGGGGAGCCTCGGCTGTGAACGGAGTGCCGAAAATGAAGGATCTGCTGCGTACTTTCGACCTGAGTCGTTCCGACTTCAAATACCTCGTGCAACGCGCCCGCAAGTTCAAGGCGCACCCGCACGCCCGGAGGTCCTTGCTGGAGGGCGAGAGCGTCTGCCTGTATTTCGCCAAACCCTCCACGCGCACGCGCATCTCCTTCGACACGGCCGTCAGCCGGCTCGGCGGCAACAGCGTGGTGCTCGGCCCGACGGAGCTCCAGCTCGGGCGCGGCGAGACGATCGAGGACACCGCGCGCATCATGAGCCGCTACGCGAAGGCGTTCGTGATCCGCACGTTCAAGGACGAGGACGTCCAGCGCTTCGCCGCGGCGGCGACCATCCCCGTGATCAACGCGCTCACGGACGGCCATCACCCGTGCCAGAGCCTGGCGGACATGCAGACCATCCTCGAGCACCGCGGCTCGCTCAAGAAGCAGCGCATCGCGTACCTGGGCGACGGCAACAACGTCGCCATCAGCCTCATGGAAGCCGGCGCGCTCGCCGGCTCGGACGTCGTGATCGCGTCTCCGGCTGCGCACACGCTGCCGCGCGGGAGCGCCGACGCGGCGCGTGCCGTGGCCGAGGAGAACGGCGGCAGCGTAACGCTGACCGAAGATCCGGACGAGGCCGCGCGCGGCGCCGACGTGATCTACACGGACGTTTGGCTGTCGATGGGCGACGCCGACTCAGAGCGCGAGGCCAGGCAGCGCGCGCTGATGCCGTATCAGGTCAATAGCCGCATCATGGGTCTGGCCAAGCCCGATGCGCTGTTCATGCATTGCCTGCCGGCGCACCGCGGCGAAGAGGTCACCGCGGAGGTCATGGACGGCAAGAGCTCGGTCGTGTGGGATCAAGCGGAGAACCGCCTGCACACCTCCGTTGCCATCCTCTACGCGCTCATCGAGCGCAAGCTCGAAGGCGCGAAAGCAGGCTAATCGCGCCCGCGCGGCCAGTGCGCCCGCGCGCGAGCCGCGTGTAGGGCGACCTCCTCCCGCGCCTCGCGGCGCCGCTGGCTTACAGAAATCGCGCAATGAGCCGTTTTAGGGAGCGTGAGCGCGGATCTGCTCTCCTCTTCCACCCCTGCGCGGCTGGTCTGCCAGCGCGGCCGTTGGGCGCTCGAGCTGACGCGCCTGGTCGCGGTCGATAGCCACGTCTTCCAGCCGCGCCGGCAGCGGCTGGAGGGCAGCGAAGCGATATTGGCGCACTTGAAGCGCTCCGCCGAGGGCGCCGCGCTCGCGCAGGGCGCGGCGCAGCTGATGCGCGCCGTGCGCAGCGACGAGGAGCGCTCGTTCGACGCGGTGGATGGGGAGTGGGTGCCGACTCAGAGCGCCCGCGCGGCGGAGGTGGCGAGCCGCCGGGCGGCCGAGCCCCGCCAGGATTGGGAGGCCGCGTTCGCGGAGCTGCGCGCCGAGCTCTTGATCTTACGCGCGTCGCACCAGCGCCTCAAGCAGCGCGTGCTCGCGCTCGAGTCGGAGCTCGCGAGCGGCGTTATGCCGGCGCCCCGCCCGGAGCCGCGCCGCGAGCCGCCGCTCGAGCCGTTCGCGCCCGCAGCGGTTCGTGCCGAGCTCGAGCCCGAGCTGCGCCCCGCGCCGTACGCGCCGCTGGCGCAGCACCCGGAGCAGCCGACGCTCGCGGCCGGCCGCGAGCCGGCGGCGCCCATCGCGGCAGCGCCCAGCCCGTTCGGCGAAGTCGTGCCAGCGCCCCGCGTCGCGGAGCCCGAGCCCGTCGCCAGCATCACCCTGAGCAGTGATGCGCAGGTCGTCGCGGCGCTGGCCCAGCTCTTCGGCGAAGATCCCGGCTATGCGCCCAGCCCAGAGCCGCTGCCGGACTCCGCGCTCGAGCTCGCGGCGCTGTACGTCTCGCGCCTCATCGACGGCGACGGCGGCGAGGTCGGCGCGCTGCTGGCCGACATCCGCGCCACCGCGAACCTCGGCGGCGGCCTGGCTGGGCTGCCTCAAACGCTGATCGACGAGCAGGCCAAGACCGGTGTGTTGAACGAGACCGTGACGCAAGCGATGAGCGAGGTGTGCAAAGCGCTCGCCGCGCTGCTGAGCCAGGTGAGCGGCAACGGACACGTGCGCAGCGCGCCGCTCGAGCCATTCCCGGCCGATCGCCTGCAGTGGATCGGCTCGGCCAAGGGTCAGCTCTGCTTCGAGAAGCGCCGCGCCGGCTGCTTCTGGCTCGTGGCGCGCTGAAACCGGAGCTTGCGTCGCTGCGCCGAGGCAGGGCTCAACGCACGGCGCCGAGCCGCTGCGTCGTCTCCGTGCTCGCCGCCACCACCTCCGGCGGCAGGCGCCGGCTCGGAAACTTCAACGGGGTGGGCGAGGGCGGCGCGCGGCCGCGCACCGGGATGCGGTACACGCGATCGTCGCGGATGCGGCTCGAGCGCAAGCCGTTCGCGTGGCGGATGGCGGCGACGCTGACGCCGTATTTCTTGGCGATCTTCGACAGCGTCTCGCCGCGCCGCGCGCGGTGCTTGATGTAGCGCACGAGCTCGGGGATGTGGCCCGTGCTGGCCAGCGCCGCCTGCGCGCGCCGCGCCGTCTCCTGCGCGATGGGGTTGAAGAAGCGGATGTGCAGGTGCGTCGCGTGACCGGGCGCATGGCGCACGATGACGCGCTGTCCGCGGCTGGAGCCGGCGAACAAGCTCTCGACCCAAGCGCGATCCTCCCCGTGCTCGATGGCATAGCGTCGCAGCCAGCCTTGGATCCTGTGATCGACCAGGATCATCTCGACGTCGGTCTCGGTGATCAGCGCTCGCACGAAGGCCCAAATGCGCGCCAAATCCAGGTTCTTCTCGGTACCGCGGGCGTACCAGTGCGTGCCGTCGAGGTAATAGAAAGAGATATCGACGTCGCGGCCGGCCTGGTGGCTCACGTGCGGCCGAATCGGCCCGCCGTGCGCGGCGCTGATGTCGCCCAGCGCGAGCGGCGGAGTATCCGGAAAATGCTCGTGCACTTTTTGGATCGCGCGAGCGAGGTAGCTGAGCGTCTCTTCGGTGCCGTACGCCTGCGCGCCGGCGACTGGCTCGTAGAGCGCGCATTTCTCGGCGCGTTTTCCGTTCAGGAGCGCGCCGGCGTTGGGGCTTCCGATCGACATCGAGCCGAGCTCGGCCAGGTTGTCGTTGGCCGCTTCGCGGATGCGCTCGGGTGACCAACCGTCCAGCGGGTGAGCTCGAACGTCGAGCTCGGCGCTGTCGTCCGCGGTCGGGCTCGTGTCCTCGGCGTCGTCTTCCACGAGCTCGGGCTCGCCGTCGTCGTCCTCCTCCGGCTGAGCATGGTCTTCGGCGCTCGGACCGCTCACGCCCTGGGCCGGCGGCTGTGCCTGCGCTGCAGGCACGGCCGCGGGCGCGCTGGCTCTGCGCACGAGGGCCGCGGAGCACGCGCTGCCGAGCAGCAGCAGCCCCGCGAGGATGAGCCGAGAGGAGCGCGCGCTTCGAATCATCACGCTGGCGAGGCTCGGTGGCTGGCGAACGCTCGACGCACCTTCGCCTTATAGCTGAACTCCGGCAGCGCGCCCAAGGCGGGCTCCGCGAGTTGCGCGGCTTGCAACGGGGAGGCACGCTGGGCGCCATGGACGCAGAACCCGGCCCGGATCCGCTCGCGGTCTTGCTGGATTGGTACCGCGAGGCTCGAGAGCGCGGCAATCCCGAGCCGGACGCCATGACGCTCGCTACGGTGAGCGCCGAGGGTCGCCCCGCCGCGCGCGTGATGCTGTTCAAAGGCGTTCACGACGGCGAAATTCAGTTCGTGAGCCACTACGGTGGCCGCAAAGGCCGCGAGATTGCCGCAAACCCCGCGGTCGCGCTGGTGTTCTTCTGGTCGACGCTGATGCGGCAAGTGCGGGTCGAGGGCGACGCGCGCCACGCGCCCAGCGCTGACTCCGACGCTTATTTCCGCACGCGCTCGCGGGAGAGCCAGCTCGGCGCGTGGGCGTCGTCGCAGAGTGAAATCATGCCGTCCAAAGAGGAGTTCGAGCGGCGCTACGCCGAAGCGGAGCTCCGCTATCGCGGTCGTGACGTGGAACGTCCGCCGGGCTGGGGCTTGTTCCGCGTGCGTCCCGAGGTCGTGGAGCTCTGGATTTCAGGCCCGCACCGCCTGCACGATCGCTTCCGCTACCGTCGCGCGGGCAGCGGCTGGCACAGCGATCGCCTGTACCCCTGAGCGCGCCGGCTGCGCGCTCCACGCCGCGTCAGCGCGCGCGTTGCGGACGCAGCGCGCGCACCAGCTGCGCCTCGTAGGCGACCGGCGCGCGGCAAAAGGCGGCGTTGTGGTTCGGCTGCTCGCTGATCGTGCCGGTCTCGCAACCGCCGAGCCCCTCGCGCTCCAGGAATTGGTCCAGGTGGCGCTTGAAATGCGCCGCGGTGGGCGCCGCGTTCTTGCCGAAGAAATCCCACAGGTAGGTGCGTTCTTCGGCTGATGACTCGGACTTTTCGCCCATCTCAGCTGCCCAGCTCGAGCGTCGCGAACAGCACCAGCCAGACCGCGCCGAGGTAGTGCCAATAGTGCACGCAGAGCTCGACACCCTCATGGTTCGAGCTCGAGTACTCGTGGCGGCGAGCGCGCAAAATCACGATGGTGAGCGGGATCAGCCCGCCGAGCACGTGCGCCGCGTGCAACCCGGTCAGCATGTAGAACGTATACGGATACAGCGTACGCACCGCCGCGCTGAAGGTGCCGCGCTGCATGTATTGCCAGTTTTGCAGCTGAGCGATCAGGAACAGCAGCACGAAGCCGGCGCCGAACCAGAGCCGACGCGACAGCGCGCGGGAGCGGTTCTCACGCACGGCGCGCAACGCGTTCTGAAACGTGGCGCTGATCGCCACGATGAGCGCCGTGCTCAGCCACAAACCGAGCGGGAGCGCCGGCAAGTCCGGCGTTCGCCACGCCGGGCTCTGCGCGCGCGTGATCAGATAGCCGACGAGCGAGGCGCCGAACAGCACGCTGAGCGACCCGAACAGCACGTAAAGCCCGAGCCGCCGCGGTGAAATGCCGCGCTTCTGCGGCGGTGCGCTGGGCGAGGTCGACACGGGGCGGATCATCCTGAAACTACTTTGCAGCGCGCGAAGCGGATGGCGAGCTATTGCTCGACCCGCGGTGCGTGACAACCCCGAAACGGCTGAATATGCTGCGAGCCCCCGCGCCGTGGCGCCTTCACCTACCGAGCCTTGCCTGAAAGCAGCGTAGCCGCCGAGCCCTCCAGCCGCCCCAAGTCGCGGCTTTCTGCGGCCCTTTTCCAGCTGCTGGCGGCGGGCGTCGGCAGCGGTTGGACGCTCGTCGTCGCGGACGCCTGCATCCGCTCGAATTGGCCATATTTCTCGGCGGCGCAACACTGGTCGGGCGCGCTCGGTCTGTACGCCGCCGTGGGCGCCGCGCTCGGCGTCTTGGTGTGGCTGCTCATCTGGCTCGAGCGGCGTCTGGTGCGACCGCGGCTCGCCGCGCTGGGTCCAGGCGCCCAGGCCGCGTCGCTGCTCTTCTATGGCGTCGTCGCCGCGCTGGCGAGCATCAGCACCGCCATGTGGACCTTCTCCGGTGAGCACGCGCAGAAGACAGCGCTGGCCCGCTACGGCCCGCTCGTTTTCTGTCTGGTGATGGGCGGCGCCGCGACGCTCGGCGCCGCGCTGCTCAGCTGGACCTTGGCGCGCCCGCGTTCACTGCGGATGCTGCTCGTGAGCCCGCTGTTCCTGGGCGCTGGCGCGCTCATCGCCCGCATCGATCTCACCGCGTACGTCGCGCTGTACTCGCGCGTGCACACCATCCTGGAGCTGATCGCTGCGCTGTGCTTCGGCGCGGGCTTCGCGCTCCTCTTGGTGTACGTGGCCGCGTTCCGCATCATCGAGCGCCTCATCAAATCGTTCGGCGCGCTGGCGGCGCTGTGGCTCGTGCTCACGATCGTCTCGTCCTCGGTGCGCACCTGGTTCGACGAATCCTTGAAGCACGTGTGGCTGGAGGAGGTTTACGTCGGCCGTATGCTGCGGCGCATCCAGGTCGCCGAAGCGTTCCTCTCCGATCCGTGGCACTGGCGCGGGATGCGCATGGCGCGCATCGAGACGCTGCGGACGCGCTATCACCTGCGCGACATGTCGCCCTCGCCCGCCTGGGACGCGCCGCTCGCGGAGCCGGCAGCGCAATGGGACGCGCTGCGCCGCCTGCGCGGGGGGCAGAAGCGACATAACCTCGTCGTTTACTACGTCGACACGCTGCGCGCGGACGTCGCCAGCGACCCGCAGCTCATGCCGGAGCTCGCGCAATTTCGCAAAACCTCGCTCGACTTCAAGCGCGCGTACGCCGCCGGGTCGGATACCCTCCGCTCACTGCCGGCCATCACGGGCGGCAACTACGACGTGCTCGCGACGCCGGAGAACGATCTCTTACGCGTGGCCAAGCGCGCCGACTACGACACCAGCCTCGTCATCGCCAAGAGCGCGCACGAGTTCATCGGCAAGCTGCGCCCGGAGTTTTACTTCGACCAGACGCGTGAGATCGAAGACTACCCCGCCGAGCAGCAGGTGTGGGGCTACGGCGCGCAGCGGCCGACCGCAGCTCGCGTCGTCGACCAAGCCTTCGAATATCTCGATCAGCCGAGAAAACAGCCGTTTTTCTTGTGGCTGTTCAATTTCGATCAACACAACTGGCGCGAGCTCGACAACGACTACATCGAGGAGCGCGCGCGGCAGTTTTCGCTCGCTGACGACGGCTCCTGGCCGCCGTTTCGCTATCGCGTGGTGGCGCGCAGCATCGATTTCGAATTCCGGCGCCTGCTGAGCGGCTTGCAGCAGCGCCGCTTGCTCGACGACACCATCGTGCTGTTCGTGTCCGATCACGGTGAAGCGCTGGGGCGCGACGGCTTCTGGGTGCACTCCGTGTTCCTGTGGGAGTCCTTGATCCGGGTGCCGCTCGTGCTCTCGGTGCCGGGCCTGCCGGCGCGCAGCATCGAGAACAAGGTGTCGCTGGTGGACGTGGCGCCGACTCTCGGGCGCTATCTCGACCCGACGCTCAACGGCGCGGGGTACCACGGCGAAGATCTGCTGTCTCAGCTCTTGCCCGAGCGACCGCCGCGACGCTTTCCGCTGCTCTTGATGTCGGCGTCCAAGGACTTGCTGGTGCGCGTCGGGCTCATCGATCCCACGCGCGAGCTCAAGCTGGTACTCTCGTTCGAAGCGGCGCTGCCCGAGCTGTACGATCTGCGCGCGGCGGATCCGGACGCCGCCAACGTGGTCTCGACGCACGGCGACGTGGTTCGCCGCTGGTTGCAGCTCCTGGTTCGTTCGCCAGTCTTCCCGCGCAGCAACGACGATTTCGCGGTGCGCGACACGCGAGCCCAGCGCGTGCTCGACGCAGCGGCGGATTAGCGCGAGGGGAGCCGTTACAGCGTCGGCTCCAGAGCGCGCTCGCACTCGCTGAGCGCCCAGCGAGCCTCGTCGCGCACGTCGGCGTCGGCGTCGGCGCGCGCCGCGCTCGTGAGCGTGCAGCGCGCGGCCTCGTCGAGGTGCGCCGCCAGACGCCCCAGCGCCCAGGCGGCGTGCGCGCGCACCACCGCGCGCGGATTTTGCGTCAGCGCGCGACACAGCGCCGGGACGGCCGCCGGATTTCCGCTGTTGCCGAGCGCGATGGCGGCGTTTCGCTGCAGCGTCGTGCGGCTCGTTCGGCGCAGCGCGGTGCGCTTGACCAAGCGCCGGTAGGCGGCGGCGCCGAGCTCTAGCAGGCCCAGCAGATCCGGCGCTTCCAGCGCTGGGCGCGAGCCCAGCGCCGAGCTGCGGGCGCGGCTCGGCGACGCGTTGTAAGGGCACGTCTCTTGGCACACATCGCAGCCGAAGACGCGCGCGCCCATGGCCGCGCGCAGCTCGCGCGGAATCACCCCTTCATATTCGATGCTGAGATACGAGATGCAGCGCCGCGCATCGAGCCGGTACGGCTCCACGAAGGCGGCGGTGGGGCAGGCGTCCAGACACGCGCGACAGCTGCCGCATCCGCCCTCGCTGGGCGCGCTGGGCTCGAGCGGCACGTCGAGCAGCAGCTCGGACAAGAGCAGGTAACTGCCCGCGCCGGGCGCGATCAAGAGCGTGGATTTGCCCTGGAAGCCGAGCCCGGCGCGCACCGCGAGCTCGCGCTCGAGCAGCGGCGCGGTGTCTACGCACGCGCGGCCTAGCACGCTGCGCCCGAGTAACGTCGCGACGCGGCGTCCCAGCCGCAACAGCTTCGCCTTTAGCGCCAGGTGGTAATCCTCGCCGCGCGCGTAGCGCGCCACCACGCCGCTCGAGCCATCACGGCCGCGCCGCAGCGGGACGAGCTCGGGATCGCCGTGAGCGAAGGCCGTGACGATCACGCTTCGAGCGGAGGGGAGCAGCGCTCGGGGATCATGGCGCTCGCCGGCGCTCAGGTAGCTCATGGCGCCGGCGTAGCCGTTGCCGAGAAATTGCTCGAAGCGCTCCCGAGCCGAGGTCAGCGGCTCGGCGCTGGTCACGCCCGCGCGAGCAAAGCCGAGCTCGAGGGCCTCGGCGATGACGGCGCGGGTCAGCTCCGAGCCGGTCCGCTCCGCAGCGGGCAGCGGCGCAGCGTCCGGCTCGAAGCGCTCGATGCCCAGCGGCTGTTCAGGGTTGGTGTCGAGCTCGGGCTCACTCACGGTAGCGCTT
The DNA here is from genome assembly GCA_966250485.1 of uncultured Sorangium sp. GTDB lineage: Bacteria > Myxococcota_A > Polyangia > Polyangiales > Polyangiaceae > PMG-095. The sequence continues at coordinate 49,212 of CBINHN010000025.1, forward strand.
GATTGTGCTGCGTCGCCCCGCGCGGCGCCCGGCGGCAGCGAGCAGCAGCGCTGACGCCGCGCCCAGCGCGGCTTGCCCGCCGGGGCGACCGGGCGCAGTCGAGCAACAGCCGCTGCTCTCCTCGTCGAAGTTGCAATTGTCACAGTCGCCCGGCCCGCAGTCACCGGCAAAGCCGTTGCGCGGGGAGCACTGGCTGATAGCGGGGCGACCGGGCGGGTAGATGCTGCAAATCCCGGCGCGATCATCGTCCGTGAGCGTGCGCAGAACCTGCCCCGGTCGATAGGTGAGGCGCATCACCGCGTCGGCGTCGTCCGGAGAATGACCGAGCCCCAGGAAATGTCCCACCTCGTGCGTCACGATCGACGGCAAATCCACGCCTTCAGCGCTGTCGCCCCAATGGAGATCGTCCACGCTGCCGTTCAGCTCCACGTCCACGTCGACGATTTCACCGCTGCTTCGCGAAAAAAACACGGTCGTCAGCGCGTAGGCGTTGACGGCTCCGGGAATGCTCCAGGCGTCATCGAACATGAAGATGTTGGCGTTGCCCCGAGTGCAGTTGCATTGCACCCGGTGACACTCCGCGGTTCCCAAGCTCTCCGCCGTGATGGAGGGGTGAGCGCCGCCGCCGCAGTCGACGCTTGTCCAGCGTGCGAACGCGTCGCGCACCACGCGCTCGAGCGCGGCGGGCGTGAGGCCGTGTCGCGGCGAGCCGTCGGCTTGCACGTTGAACGAGACGCAGCTCGTCGGCCGAAATAGCGAGTTGCCGGCGATCACACAGTCCGCCCCGCGCACCTCACAGCGCTCGTAGGCGGGCAGGCACGTGCGAGTCGGGCAAAACGCTGCCGCGGAGCGCGCACTCAGTAAGACAAGGAGAGCGCCCCACGAGTGACGCCACGCGCCTCGGTCCTTCACGCGCCCAGGCTTAGCATCGGCGCTGCGACGCGCTCTGCGCCGGCCACGCAGACGGCGCAGCGAGGAACGCCGCTCGCGCGGAGAGCCCGCAGACCACCGCGGTCGCCGGCCGGGCGGACGAATATGAATCTTCGACGCGCTGGTGCGCGCAACGGGGAATAAAGTCGACCCGTTCGTGGTCCCAACCGCCGAAACTTTGTGGTAACCGCGGAGACCAAACGGAGGCGACTGCGGACGGCGAGGCGGCTCCGGCGTGGCGCAGCCCCCAACTCGGAAGATCACCGTGATCGAGATAGAAGAACTCTATAAGTACTACGGCGACAGGCGGGCTATCGGCCCTCTCTCGGTCCGCATCGAGAAGGGGGAGATCGTCGGTCTGCTGGGCCTCAACGGCGCTGGCAAGACCACGACCCTGCGCATGCTGGCGTGTGATCTGGTGCCCACGAGCGGAACCGTGAAAATAGGCGGCTTCGACGTGGTCGGGCAGCCCGACGAGGTGCGCGCGCGCGTCGGCTACCTGCCGGACCGACCACCGCTCTACGACGATATGTCGGTCAATGAGTATCTCACCTTCGCGGCGAAGCTGCGGCGCCTGCCGGCCGCCGACGTCGCGCGGCGCGTCGACGACGTGCTCGAGCTCGCCGAGCTCGGCGAGGTTAGAAACCAAATCATCGGCACACTGTCACACGGCTTCAAGCAGCGCGTCGGTATCGCGCAAGCCATCGTGCACCGCCCCGAGTTCGTGGTCCTGGACGAGCCGATTTCCGGGCTCGATCCGGTGCAGATCGTCGAAATGCGCAAGGTGGTGCGCAGCCTGCGCGGCGCGCACACCGTGATCGTCTCGAGCCACATCCTCACCGAAATCAGTGAGACGTGTGATCACCTGCTGGTGATTCAGGACGGGCGCATCCGCTGGCAAGGCACCGAAAAAGAGCTCTCGTCGCAGAGCGGTCAGCTGATGAGCGTGGAGCTGACCGTGCGCGGGGCCAGCGCCGAGCGCGTGAGCGAGCTGCTCACCACCATCGCGGGGGTGAACAGCGTGGAGTCGATCGCGCCGGCAGAGCCGGGAGAGGGCGTCGTGAGCGTGCGCTTCAGCTCCGCGAGCGACGTGCGCGACGCGGTGTGCCGCACGCTGGTCAATAACGAGCTCGCCATTCTGGGGCTGGTTCGCGCGCAAGGCTTGGAGAGCATGGTGCTCGGGTTGTTGACCGGCGGCGACGCGCCGGCCGACGACGACGACCACGGTGCAGCTCCCGGCGAAGTGTCGGAGGCAACATGAGTCAGGTCCTGCTCATCGCGCGGCGCGAGCTGTTCGCGTATCTGCGCTCGCCGCTCGGCGCCGCTATTTTGGCGGCGGCGCTGCTGATCGACGGCTTGGTGTTTCAGACTCTGGGGCTCTCACAAAAGGCGCTCTCCGAGCAGGTGCTCGCGCAGTTCTTTTACGGCACGAGCGGCGCGACCATGGTCGCGGCCTTGCTGTTATCCATGCGCCTCTTCGCCGAGGAACGCCAGACCGGGACTCTGGTGTTGCTCAACACGGCGCCGGTCAAAGACTGGGAGATCGTGCTCGGCAAGTATCTCTCGGCCATGAGCGTGATGTTCCTGCTCACGGCGCTCACCGCGTACATGCCGGCCCTGATCCTCGTCAACGGCAAGATCAGCCTGGGCCACGTGCTCGTCGGCTATCTCGGTTTGTTGCTGCTCGGCAGCGCCGCCATCGCGATTGGCCTGTTCGGCTCCGCGTTGGCGGGCTCGCAGGTGGTGGCCATCATCGTCTCCGCGGCGCTGCTCGTCAGCCTGCTGCTGATGTGGAAGCTGGCGCAGGTGATCGACCCGCCGCTCAACCGCTTCTTCTCCGCGCTCGCGCTGCATCACGATAACTTCCGCCCCTTCCAGCAGGGACGGCTCGAGCTCGGCCCTGTCGCATTTTACGTGGCCATGACTTACTTCTTCTTGTTGGCGTCCACCAAGGTGCTGGAGGCGCGGCGATGGCGCTGAGCGAAGGCACGCGTAAATCCGAGCCGCGCTCGGCCGCGGGCAACAGCGCGCCGGTCTGGATCTTCGTGCTCTACCTGGGCGGGCTGCTGGTCGTCTTTCTGGGCGAGCGCGTGTTCTCGTGGTTGCCGAAGGGCGCCGGCGCGATCTCCTTTCTGGGCGTGCTCGCGGCCGTCGCGGCCACCGTGCTGCGCTTCTCGCCGCGCTTTCGCAGCGGCGGCGAGCGCAAGTCCATCGAGGGGCTGCTCGCGATCCTGTCGCTGGTCGGTCTGCTCGGGCTCGCCATCTACTTCGCGACGAGCGACTTCGGGGCGACGCGCCTCGGCCTGGACAAGCTGACCAGCGCGACCAAGACGAAGGTCGAGGAGCTGTCGCGCGTCGCGTGGGTCGCGCTGATCGCGCTCAGCGTGGTGCCGATGATCTTCGCCGAGACGGCGCTCTTGCCGATGCGCAAGGCCGAGCGCCCGGAGAGCCGGCGCGTGCGCTCCGCGGCGAGCGCGGGGCTCGTGCTGGCGCTGGCGGCGCTCTATTGCGGCTTGTTCATCTACGCCGCGAGCGGCCTCGACTTCAAGGTCGACTACTCCTACTTCAAGACCTCACGACCGAGCGAGTCCACGCGCAAGCTGCTGCAGAATTTGAGCGGTGATCCGATCCGGGTGGTCGCGTTTTTCCCGGACGTCAACGAGGTGCGCAAGGAGGTCGCCGCGTACCTCACGGAGGCCGTGCGCGGCGCGCCGAAGGTCAAGCTCGAGCTCAAGGATCGCCTGCTCGAGCCCAAGCTCGCGCAGGAGCTGCACGTGATGCAGGACGGCGTGGTCGTCCTCTCGCGCGGCACCGTCCACCACTCCATCCAGCTCGGCACGGATCTAGAGCAGGCTCGGGTCAAGCTCAAGACGCTGGACCAATCGTTCCAGGAGCAGGTGCTCAAGATCGCGCGCTCCAAGCGCATCGCGTATCTGACCGTCGGGCATGGCGAGATCAACGATCAGAAGAGCCGTCCGAACAACGAAGCGCGCAACACGGAGATCGTGCGCACGCTCTTGCAACGCCAGAATTATCAGATCAAAGACCTCGGCCTGGCTCAGGGCCTCGCCAACGAGGTGCCGGATGACGCCGACGTGGTGATCGTGCTCGGGCCGACGGCGCCGTTCGCCCCGGAGGAGCTCGCCGCGTTGAAGCGCTACGCGGAACGCGGCGGCCACCTGTTCATGGCGCTCGAGCCCGAGGCCGTCACCGCCACGGACGTGCTCGCCGCCACGCCGGCCGGCAGCGCCAGCGCCGCGGCGAGCGCGGGTAAGCCGCCGGCAGCCGCGCCGAGCGCGAGCGCACCGCCCGCGGCCAGCGCTGCGAAGGACGCAGCGCCGTCCGCTGCGATCGCCAACAGCAGCAATGAAGAGCTCGCCGCGCTGGTCGGCCTCAAATACGTGCCCACCATGCTGGCCAATGAGAAGCAGCACGTGCGCCTGCGCTACAACGACTCGGATCGCGTGCGCCTGGTCTCGAACAGCTTCTCGTCGCACGCCTCGGTCTCGACCTTGAGCCGCAACGCGCCGCGCGCCGCCGTCGTCGTGTTCGGCGCCGCCAGCTTGGAGAAGGCCAATGGACCGGAGCGCGTCGATTTTGCGGTGCGCGCCATGCCCGGCACGTTCCGCGACGAAAATCACAATTTCCGCGCTGACCAGCCGCAAGAGAAGGCGAGCTCGTACAACCTCGGCGCGGCGGTGACGCGCACGCTGGGGCCCGCCGCGCCGCCCGCGGACGCCAAGAAGGACAAAGACAAGGACAAGGACTCCAAGGCGCCCGAGAACAAGGAGATGCGCGCCTTCGTGCTCAGCGACGCCGACGCTTTGGCCGATCTGGTCACGGGCAGCGTGATGGGCAATCAGGTCCTGTTCCTCGACGCCGTGCGCTGGCTAGTGGGCGAGGAGAGCATCCAGGGGCTGCCCAATACGGAGGAAGACGTGCGCATCGAGCACACCAAGAAACAAGATCAACTGCTGTTCTATGGCTTGATCTTGGGCGTGCCGCTGCTCGTGCTCGGCGCCGGACTGTTCGTGAGCTACCGCTCGCGCCGCCGCGGAGGCAAGCGATGAAGAGCATCATTACGCATCTCGCCTTGTTCGGCGTCTCCTGCGTCCTCGCCTTCGGCATTTGGTCGCGCGAAGAGAAGCCGGAAAAAGAGAAGGCCGACATGGTTGAGGTCTGGAGCGGCTCGCCGGAGAGCGTCGAGTCCGTGAGCTACGAGAGCCAGAAGCGCAAAGTGCGCCTGGCCTCGCGCCGCGACGCGCTCGGGCGCTGGTACGCGGTGAACGTCGAAAAGGACGAGGACGCGCTGCCGCCCACGCACCCGCCGATCGACGGCGGCGCGCCGCCCGCTGCCGCGAAGAAGCATGAGGTCTCGAGCTTCGTCGGCGGCAAGGAGGCCGAAGCGGTCGTGAAGAAGCTCGCGACCCTGAAGGCGCTGCGCTCGCTCGGTAAGCTCGATCCCAAGCGCAGCGCCGACTACGGCCTGGACAAGCCGGACGCCACGCTGAAGGTGAAGGTCGGCGGGCGCGAGCAGGTGTTGGTCATCGGCGGCACCACGCCGGGCGGAGGCGAGCGCTACGCCAAGTACGGCGCCTCGGGCGAGGTGTTCGCCGTCGACAACGATCTGCTGCAGAGCCTCTCGTTCGCGGAGTCCCGCCTGATGTCGCGCGACCCGCACGCCTTCGAGAGCGACGACGTCAAGCGCGTTCGCATCATCAAGGGCGCCAAATCACGCGAGATCACGCGCGTGCCGGACAAGAAGGACGCCTGGGCGGACGTGGCTACGCCCACCAAGGCCGATGAGACGCTCGTCAATTGGATGACCAAGCTCGAGCGCATGCGGCCCTTTGCGTACGTCGAAGCGCCGCAGCCGCCGCCGCGCCCGGAGCAGCTGGTCGTGCGCGTCGAGTACTTCGCCGGCTCCAAGAACCTGGGCTTCTTCGAGCTGTACAAGGGCGCTGAGAAGGGCGCTGACTACCTCGCTCGAACGGAGGCCTCGCGCTGGTACTTCAAGGTCGTCGCCAGCGCGGGTGAGGCGCTGGATCAGGACACCGGCAGCCTATTGAAGTAGCGCCGCAGCGGCGAACGCTGGGGTAGAGTTCGGCGGTCGCATGCCCATCGTCGATATGCCCCTGTCCGAGCTCGAGCACTACGCCGGAACCAACCCGCGGCCCTCGGACTTCGACGCATATTGGGCGCAAGCGCTGGCCGAGCTCGACAGCGTCACACCTGACGTCGAGCTCGTGCCCGCCAAGCTCCAGGCGTCTTTCGCGGAGTGCTTTCACCTCTACTTCAGCGGTGTCCGCGGAGCGCGCGTGCACGCCAAGTACGTGCGTCCGAAGAGCAAGGGCCCGCACCGCGCGCTGTTGGAGTTCCACGGCTACTCGGTGCACAGCGGCGACTTCAGCCCCAAGCTCTGCTGGGCAGCCGCCGGCTTCTGCGTGGCAGCGCTCGACTGCCGAGGGCAGGCGGGGCTCAGCGAGGACCGCTCGACCGTGCGCGGCACCACCCAGCACGGCCACATCATCCGTGGGCTCGCCGACGCCCCCGAGCAGCTGCTGTACCGTCAGATCTTCCTCGACTGCGCCCAGCTGGCGCGCATCGTGATGAGCTTCGACGAGGTCGACCCCGAGCGCGTGGCCGCTCAGGGCGCCTCACAAGGCGGCGCGCTCACGCTCGCCTGCGCCGCGCTGGAGCCGCGCATCAAGAAGATCGCGCCGGTCTACCCGTTTTTGTCGGACTATCGCCGTGTGTGGGAGATGGATCTGGCCAAGGATGCCTACGCGGAGCTGCGCACCTTCTTCCGCAACCACGATCCCAATCACGAGCGCATCGACGAGTGGTTTCGCCGCCTCGGCTACATCGATGTGCAGCACCTGGCGCCGCGCGTTCGCGCGGAGGTGATGATGGCGATCAGCCTGATGGATACCGTGTGCCCGCCGTCCACGCAGTTCGCCGCCTACAACAAGCTCGAGGCCAAGAAGACGCGCGTGCTGTATCCCGACTTCGCGCACGAACACCTACCGGGCTGGACCGACAAAGTGTGGAGCTTCTTCGCGGACGTCTGAACTGGCGAAGCCCGCCGGCCGTAGCGAGCGAGTATGCATTCCCTGCGCGTCGCCACACTATTGGTGGCTGCGTCGGGGCTCGGTAGCCTACTCGTTGCCAGCGCCTCGGCCGCCCCGCGAGCTTCGGCTCTGAGCGCAGCCGCGAGCGAGTCGCTCAGCGTTCAGAGCTGCAACACCCGCTGTCAGAGTGAACAGACGGATTGCGCGCTGCGCTGTGACGGGGACGTGAGCTGCATCCGCGTCTGTCAGACAGCCGCGGACAGCTGCGTCGCCAAGTGCCAAGCGCCGAGCGCCCCGCCGTGAGTCAGCGCTTCGCCGGCCCGACGGGGCCCCGCGCGATGCCGCCCTCTTTGAGCTTCGTGCCGCCGTAGGGCTCGATCCGCGGCAGCGTCTCATAACGCTTGTCGAGCAGCGCGCGCATGCGCGCGAGCTCGTCCTTACGCTCGGCGGCGAGATCTTTGAGCTCTTCCGGATCGCTCTTCAGGTCGTAGAGCTGAAAGCGCGAGCGCCCGCGGTCGATGAGCTTGTAGTCGCCCTGAATCAACGCGCGTCGCGGCGGATTGTGGCTGTCCTCGGTCAACTCGACGAGGATCGGCTCGCGCGACTCCGGAGCGCCCCCCTGCAGCTCGGGCAGCAAGGATTTGCCCTGGAACTCCGCGGGGACGGGCACGCCCATCAGCTCCAGGATGGTCGGCGGTATGTCGATGTGCGAACGCCGCTGCTCGATTCGCGCTGGCGTGATGCCGGCGCCGCTGATCAGCAGCGGCACGCGCACGAGCACCTCCCACACCTCGAAGGCGTGCTTGTACATGCCGTGCTCGCCGAAGGCCTCACCGTGATCCGCGCTCACGATCAGCACTGTGTTCGCCCACCACGGCTCGGCCTTCAGTCGCTCGAGCAGCTTGCCGATCCAATAGTCGACGTACCAGACCTCGGAGTCGTAACGGCCGCGGTTCTTTTTGCCGAAATCCGGCGACTCCGGGTGCTTGTTGTATTGGTCGTGGGGATCCATGTAGTGGGCCCACGCAAAGAAGGGCTGCGTCGTGTTCTTGGGGTTGGTCAACAGCTCGATGCCGAGCGCCGTCATCTTGTCGCTCGTCACGTGCTTGTCAGTCTCCGGATCGAAGGTGATACCGGGCACCAAACGCCACTCGGAGAAGCCCTGCTCGAGGCCCTTACCGCGCCCGAAATACAGGTGCGAATGCCAGCCGATGCTGTGAATGCCGCGCTCGCTCAGGATCTCGGCGAGAAAGTGGTTGGCGGCGCTGTACTTCGCGAAGAACAAGCCGTCGCGGTAGAGCGTCGACGGGTAGCGGCCGGAGAGCAGCGTTGCCACGCTCTTCGCCGTGTAGCTCGAACCGCTATAAGCGTTCGTATAGGTGACCGATTGCTCGGCGAGCTTGGTGAGGTTGGGCGCGATCGGCTTTGGGTAGCCGTTCCACGGCATGTCGGCGCGCAGGCTGTCGATCGTGATCAACAGCACGTTGCGCGGCGTCGCAGGGACGGGCTTGGCCGGCTGCTCGCTCGCCGCGGGAGGCGCCTGAGTCACCGCCGAAGCGGCGGCTTTGGCGGAGCTCGGGGGCGGCGGGGCTGGTTCGGGAGCTTCCTTCTTGCAGCCGGCGGCGAAGAGGAGAGTTGCGAACGCGATGAGCTGGGCGATCTTGAAGCGGCGGCGGAGAGTCATCCTTGAGTTTTCCGAAATGGACTACGGAGCGGCGTGGGAGGCCTCGAGCTCCTCGCCGCCGCGCTGACGCGGCCGGCCGTCGAGCGCCGGCGCCGCGCTGCGAGCGTGCGCGGCGAGGCGCCGTGCGGCGTCGCCGGCGAGGGGGACGGCGCACACGCCGCTCGTGGTCTCGACCAGCAAATCGCGCTCGGGGTAGCCGGGGTGGCCCAGCGCCCAAACGCCCAGGATGGTGCCCGAGTCGAGCGCGAGCTGGCGTCGGCGAGCGCCGAACACCACGCGGTGGACGTGCAAACCGTCCGGGCCGATGCTGGCTTCTACGCGGGCCACCGCGATGGCCCAGCCGATCATGGTGACCACGAGGATGCTCGCCAACGGGAGCAACGCGCTCAGCGTGGACAGCCCTGCTTCGGCGCGCGCCGAAATCAAGAACACGACTAGGACGAACAGGGCGCCGCCCAGCGTCGCGGCGGCGACGCGGCGCTGCGTGAGCCAGGGGGAGCCGACCACGCGCGTGCTCATCCGAAACGTGAGCGGCCGGCGCTCGCGCAGCTGCGGCGCGAGCAACGGCTCGAGCTCGGCTGGATAGCTTGCGCGAGCGCCCGTCTCCGCCAACAGCTTTCTCAGGTCGCTGAGCACGACCGCCGGATCCTCGTGCTCCAGCAGCGGCGTGGTGCGCGAGCCCTCGCCGAGCACGACCCGATACGGATCGCCGGGCTCGAGCCCCGGATCCCAGCGCAGCTCGCTCGTCGCTCGAATCGCGAAGCTGCGACGACGGCGACGACCGAGGCAGCAGACGAGCGCGATCAGCGCGCCCAGCACCCCGGTGACGATGAGACGGCCGTACGGCGACGCAGGCTGCCAAATCCAGCTCAGGCTCAGCATCACCAGGAACGGCAGACTGGTCAGGCTAGCCCCGCGCAACGGCGAGGTGACGACCACTTCGGCGATCCCTGAACGGATATCTAGCAGCGTCCGCACTAAACTCGGGACCTATACCAGAATCACACCGAGGAACGACTGACCGACGACTTCCGCGCCTTCGGCAAATGTGGCGGAAGCGTGCACGAGGCCAAATGGCATCATCGTTTCCTTTTCGAAAGAAGGTCTATTTCAAGTTTGAAACAAAGCCGACCAAAGTTATCCCTAAACTCCCGTATCTCCGTGCGAAAAACTTGGCTCGCAATCTGCAGAATTCTGTAATCAGCGGCAGCCTAAGGTGTCCCCCCCCTCCGCCTGGGCTGCCGCTAGCTTTTTGTGCCTACTGCGCCGAGCAATCGCTGGCGGCGAGGTCCGCCTCGATGCTCGAGCTCACGGGAGCGCCGTCGGCGCCGGGGTAGTCGGACCCATCGTCGCGAACGAGGCGAGCTTCAAGGGTTGCCGCGCCCACCCAAGCCGCTGGCTCTTCCAGCTCGAGCAGCACCGGCTGACTCACGGCGCCGGCGGAGACTGAAGTGGCCCCGTTGGAGAGCGTCACGAGGGAGTGGCCGCACAGCGACGCCGCACCGCAAGCACCGGGCGCCCGCGCGGTCCAGTTGCTGAATTCCAAGCCGACGACCAGGCGACCGTCGCAGTTGACGCTCACGCGCGCCGGTGTGGGCTCTGCCGCGGTCCAGCCGGCTCCGGAGCTCGGCGTCAGGCTGACGATGGCCACGGTGGGCGGCTCCGTCGTGACCGGGGTGGAGCTGCTGCTGCCGCAGCCGGCGAGGAGGAGCGCGGAACACGCAAGCCTTTTAATCATGGAGCCCGGCGCCCCTCGTAGCGCTGCTCGACCTCGCAAGTAAAGAGGGTCCGCCGGGTGCGTGCCAGATGTGCCGCTCTGGCGCGCTCAGCCGACCGCGCTTCGCCGCGTGGGTTTCGCGGTCAGCGGCCACGCGGCGTCGCTGAGCGAAGGGGCGATGCGGCGCAGCGCGGTGCGACCTTGCGCGGCCGTCGGGCGATTGCGCGGATCACGGCGCAGACACGCCGCGATAAACTTCGCGAGATCCGCCGTCTCGGGCGTGTGCGCAAAGGGCGTGAGACGGACGGGCCAGCCGTCGTGCGCGAGGTGCGCGGCCAATATCTCGGACTCGTCGTCTCCGTCGAAGAGCAGGTCGGTGGTGAGCGCCTCGAACGCCAGGCAGCCGAAGGCGTACATGTCCGTCGGCATCGGAGTGGGGTAGTGACCGCTGGGCACGACGCCGAGCACCTCGGGCGCGGAGTAATCGATCGTGCCGCAGCCGGGACGCAGGTGGCGGCCGCTGAGGCCAAAGTCCACCAGCACCGGCACCTCGCCGTCTCGCAGAATGACGTTCGAAGGCTTCACGTCCAGGTGACCCACGCCGACCGCGTGCATGGCCTCGAGTCCGGCGAGGATGCCGTCGAGGTAGCTCAACACACCCTCGCTGCTCAGCGAGCGGCTGCGGATCAAGCGATCCAGGCTCGTGCCGCGGATGAGCTCCATGACCAGGATGGGTTTCGGGCGCGCACCCGCGTCGAAGGTCACGAAGCGCGCCAGGTTCTTGTGCTCGGGCAGCGAGAGCAGCGCGCCCGCTTCCTCGCGGAAGAGCTGTAAGAACTCCTCTTCGGACAGGCTGCGCGCGGTCGTGGGGTCGTAGTCGGGCACCTTCAGCGCGAAGCCCTCGGCCTTGGCGTTGTTGCGCTGCTCCACGCGGCGCGCGACGAACACGGAGCTGGCGCCGCCGCTGCCCAGCGAGCGAACCACGTAAAAGGCGCCGATCGTGCGGTGCGGCAGCAGCCAATCGGGCAGCTGCGTGCGCCGGCGTTCCAGCGGGATGGCGAACACGTCGCTTTGAACGGCCACCGGCAGCGCCGGCAGGCGCGCCAGGACCTTGGACACCGCTTCGCCGAGCGGCGCGGGCACGCTGGCGACGAGCTCGCTGATGGACATCGCGAATTGCTCGGCGTTCGGCGGGACCGCGCCGCGCACCGCGCGTTCGACGAGCGCGGAGACGGTCGGCACCTCCGTGACCACCGCGATGTCGGACGGATCTTCGCCGATCAGGCGGCGCGCGGCCCCGCGCGCGAGGCGATGCAGATCTTCGAGCGCGGCCTCGACGTCGCCCAGCGGATCATTGCCAGCGCCAGCGCTGTCGACGAGCTCGCTCTGGCCCCGCGCTTGCGCGACGGCCTCCAGCGCTCTGCCCAGGCGCAAGGTGATGCGGCGCAGCGCTTCACCGCGGTACGCCCCGCCGGCGCCCAGGCCGCGACTCAGGCGCACGACGCTCTCGGCGACGCTGTGCGCGTCGTCGCGCTGGTTCCAGGGCGACGAGAGCTCGTCCGCGGGCGGCTCGCTGCCGCCATCCAGCGCGTCGCCGCCGTTGATGAAATCGGCATAGGCGCTGATCACGCCGCGCACGTCCGGGTTGGTGGAGGCCTCGGCGATCATCCGGTAGCTTGCCGGATCTTTCAGCGCGCCCGCCAACAGCAGCAAGAGATCGGCGGGCTCGCCGAGCCCTTCGCGGACGCTGGCGTCGCAAGCGCGCGCCAGCGCGGCGCAGGTGATGCGATGAATCACGGAGCCGCTGCCCGTGCTGACGCGCGTGAGCAGCACGGACAACGCGCGGCTCACGCGGGCCTGCACCTTCTTGTCGTCTTCCTGCCGGGTGCAGTCGACGTCCATGAGGTGCAACAACGCACGCAGCCGTCGTTGCTCGGCGACGGCCAGCGCGTTGTTGCTGCTCTCGGCGTCGCCGGCGCTGGCCTGCGCCGTGAGCAGCCAGCGGCCGAGCCGGTCGTAGAGCTTGTCCATCTCCGGCACGCTGATGTCCGTCTCACCCGGGCGGCGCCCGAGCAGCAACAGATCCGTGAGGCGCGGACGCTCCAGCACGGCCGCGTCGATGTCGTTCAACGTGGCGAGCACGTAGGGGAGCGTCTGCTCGTCGCGCGGATCGTTGATGGCGACGAAATCCATCGCGCGGCTCACGGCCTTGACCGCCTCGGTCGCCAGCTCGAACGCTTCGCGGGCGCCGCTGGTCTCGTAGGCGACCAGGGCGCGCTTGACGAGCCCCAGCACGTCGCGCTCATCCTCTTCGCGATCCAGCCGGCGCAGCGCGCGTTCGGCCAGGGCGCGCAGCACGGAGTTGTTGGTCTCCGCGCGCGACGTCAGCGTCTGCCGCAGGAGCTTCGCCGCCTTCTCGCCGAACTTCGGCTGGTAGAGATCCGAGAACAGCGCCGCCACCGCTTCGGCGACGTCCGGCCGGCGTGTCTCTGCCAGCCAGCCGAGCAGCTCCTCCGCTGCGTCGGGCTCGGCCTCGATCACGCGCGGCAGCCCGAGCACGAGCGCACCCGCGACGCCGCGGTCGAGCTCACCGACGGGGCCATCGAGGACCTTGCGGCAGGCGCGCAACGCGTACTCGGGATCATTGACGATCATGGCGACCAACGAGGTCGCGCCGCGCCGCCACTCGGTGGGGCTGAGCCCCGGATCGAGCGAGAGCTCGATGTCTTGGCGGAGCGGCTCTTCGCCGACGGCGAGCAAGCCGCGCGCCACCGCGATGTGGCGCCACACGAGCGGCTCGCGATCGGCGAGCAACTTGGCGATCGTGCTCTGCAGCGGCTCTGCCAAGAGCAGCTCGCGCGGCTGCAGATCACCTTGCTGAAAGCGAAACAGCGCCTCGCGCGCCGCGTGCTCGATGAGCTTCGCGGCGAAGCGGCGCGCGGGCAGGGTGCCGGTCGTGTTGCCGTCGAGCCAGCGCTCGCGCAGCTCACGGCGGGTGACCAGGCTGAGCGCCAGCGTGTCCGCGTTGACGCTGGAGCCGATGGGCAGATCGAACAGCAAGCTGACGCGAGCGCGCAGCGTCGCCGGCTCGAACGGGCGGCTCGACGTCAACGCCATGCGCGTCGCCACCGCCGCGAAGGTCGCGGCGGTGCCTTGATACAGCCGCGCGAACACGCGACGTCCGAGCTCGCGACGTGTCTTGCCCGGCTGCAGCGCGGCGGTGAGCTCGTACAACGCGACCGTCGCCGGTCCCGGCGCGAGCCAATCCAGATCGTCGGCCAGCCCGACCTCGATCGCCGTCTCCGCGGCGCGCGCGATCACGCCCTGCGCCATCCCTTCGAGCGGCGGCGCGGCGGCGAGACCGAGGCCCGCGCGATGACCGAGCGCCGCGATCGCTTGGCGCCAGCTCGCTCGTCGCTCCCCTGAATCCTCGACGCGAATGAGATGAGCCAGCGCTTCGACGGGATTGGGGCGGACGGGCATGAACTTCGACAGTTTACGAGGCGGTCGCTAACGTGCCTATTCAATTTCAAGACGCGGTGGCCCGAGGTCCGGCGCGCACTCACCGCTACATGTGCGCGGCGCAACCCAGCGCGCGCATTGCGTAGCTGTTCGTTCCTACGCTGTCCGCGAACCACCGTTCACAGCGCACCCTCAGGGCTGACGAAAGTGTCGCAAAACGCTGCCGTGGGCGACGACACGCGGCGTGGCCCGAGCCTTGAAACGCTGCGCCGCACTCCACGAAAGAAGGCCCGGAATGACGCGCGGAACGACTTTTTCCCACATTGCGCTCGGTTGCTCGCTGCTCGCCGTAAACGCCTGTGCGCTCGAGAAGACGGATGACGTCTCGGAGTATCGCGCCGCGCTGCCGGAGGCGAGTTCCGTCAGGGTAGCGGGACCGGAGCCTGGCACGGGCAGTCAAGAGCTGGCGCTGAACGGCCGCCGCGGGCTCCTCGGGCGGGACGGCGAGAGCGCTGGCGTCGCGAAATACTATGCCTTCACGCGCCAGGTGCGCGACGGCGTCAACGCCGTCACTCGCGACGTGCTCGGCAGCGTCTGGCTCATCGTGCACACGCGGCCGAGCACGGTCGGCGCGAGCTACGCGCAGTGGGGGCCCCATACGGATCCGCTCGAGCCGGTCACTTGGCGCTTTCGCGTCGAGAGAGCGGCGAACGGCGCGTACGACTACACGTTGTCCGGGCGCCCCAAGAGCTCGCGCGACGACGCGGATTTTCGCGTCGTACTGAGCGGCACCGGCTATGCGGCGAGCGACGAGCGCCACGGCGACGGCTCGTTCATCGTCGATCTCGACGCCGCCAAGGCGCTCGATCCGCTCAAACACCAAGACGACTCGGGCACGATCACCATCACGCACGAGCTGCCGCGCAGCATCACGCGCGAGCTCGGCGCGCTGCCGCGCACCATCAGCGCCGACCTGCGTCCCGCCGGCGAGAGCTGGGTGCACGTCGTCTCGCGAGCGAATCGTGATGGCAGCGGCACGCTCGACGTCGACGCGCGCGCTGACTTAGACCCTAGCAAGAGCACGGCGCTCGAGGATCTGAGCATCCAGAGCCGTTGGCGGGTCGACGGTGCCGGCCGCGCTGACGTGTCGATCGCGGGCGGCGATTTGCCGTCCACCGTCGACACCGTCACGGCCAGCGAGTGCTGGGGTAGCGACTTCGCGCGGGTGTACTACGCGGACTCGGTGAGCCTCGAGCCCAGCGCCGGCAGCGAGGCGGCGTGCGTGTACGGTGCGCCGTAGCGGCCAGGGCGCCGCGCTCGCGACGCCGGCCGTCACCGCGTCGAGCTCCGGGCTTTCGCGCAAATTTCTCGCGGGGGCGCGGCGGGGGCACTAAAGTCCGACGGTCGTGGTCACGGAGCCCTGCAACGAGCCGGTGCGCAGTTACGCCCCAGGCAGCGTCGAGCGCGAAGAGCTGCGCCGAGAGGTTGCGCGGCAAGCGAACACACCCGTGCGCGTGCCGCTGCGCATCGGCGGGCAGGCGAGCGCTGCTGGGCAAACGCAGGCCATCCGCGCGCCGCACCGCCACTCGCTGGTGCTCGGCGAATACGAGACAGCGACCCGTGAAGACGTGACGCGCGCGATCGACGCGGCGCTCAGCGCGCGGGCCGCGTGGGCCGCGCGCGACCAACGCGCGCGCAGCGCGGTGTTCCTGCGCGCGGCAGAGCTCTTGGCCGGCCCTTGGCGACAGCGGCTCAACGCCGCGACGCTGCTCGGTCAGAGCAAGACGCCGCATCAGGCCGAAATCGACGCCGCCTGTGAGCTCATCGACTTTCTCCGCTTCAACGCGCACTACGCCGAGCGGCTGGGCGAGGAACGGCTGCTCTCGGCGACCGGCGAGCGCAACGTCTTCGATCTGCGCCCGCTGGAGGGCTTCATCTACGCGGTGACGCCGTTCAATTTCACCGCCATCGCCGGCAACCTGCCGACCGTCTGCGCGCTGCTCGGGAACGTGGTGGTGTGGAAGCCGTCTCCGCACGCCATGCTCTCGGCGCACTTCGTGTTCGAGCTGCTGCGCGAAGCAGGCCTCCCGGACGGCGTCATCAACATGGTGGCCGGCGACGCGCAAGAGATCTCCGAGCAACTGCTCGCCCACCCGGAGCTCGCTGGCATCCATTTCACCGGCTCGTCCGCGGTGTTCGAGGCGCTCTCTGGGCGCGTCGCCCAAACGCTGAGCGCTTATCGCAATTACCCGCGCCTGGTCGGAGAGACCGGCGGCAAGGGCTTTCTGGTCGCGCACCCCAGCGCTGATCTCGACGCCTTGGCGGTCGCGGTGGTGCGCGGCGGCTTCGAGTATCAAGGACAGAAGTGTTCGGCGCTGAGCCGCTTGTACGTGCCGCGCTCGCTGGCGCGCCCGCTGGAAGCGCGGCTGCAGCAGCTGCTCTCCAGCGTGAAGCTGGGGGATCCGGCGGATTTCAGCTGCTTCATGGGCGCCGTGATCGCGCGACACGCCTATCAGCGGTTGAGCGGGGCGATCGAGCGAGCGCGCCAGGACAGCGCCTGCCGCATCGTGCACGGCGGTGGCTGCGACGATAGCGAAGGCTACTTCATCGAGCCCACGCTGCTCGAGGTGACGGACGCGCGGCACGCCTTGATCAGCGAGGAGCTGTTCGGCCCGATCGTGACGCAGCTCATCTACGACGACGATCGCTTCGAAGACGTGCTGCGCCTGTGTGATACGACCACGAAGTATGGTCTCACCGGCTGCGTCTTCGCGCGCGACCGCGCGGCGATCGAGCGCGCGAGCGCCGCGCTGCGCTACACGGCCGGCAATTTCTACATCAACGACAAGCCCACCGGAGCTGTCGTCGGCCAGCAGCCCTTCGGCGGCGCGCGGCACTCGGGCACGAACGACAAGGCCGGCTCGAGCTTCCATCTGCTGCGCTGGCTCTCGCCGCGCGTGATCAAAGAGAACTTTCGCCCGCCCACCGACTACCGGTATCCTTATATGTCGTGATCATGAGCGCGCCCGCGGACGCCGTATTGCTCACCGCGCATGGCACGGTCGAGCGCCTCGAAGACATTCCGGCATTCTTACTCCGTATTCGTCACGGCCGGCCGCCGTCGCCGGAGTTGATCCAGGAAATCGAGCGGCGCTATCGCGCGATCGGCGGCTCACCGCTGCTGCGCATCACCGAGCAGCAGGCCGCAGCGCTGAGCCGTGCGCTGGATTTACCGGTTTACCTGGGCATGCGCTTGTCGCCGCCCGAGCTGAGCGACGCGCTGGCGCAGGCAGCGCGGGCAGGGGTGAAGCGCCTGTGCGTGTTGCCGCTCGCGCCGTTCAGCGTGCACGTCTACGCGAAGGCCGCGGAGCGCGCGTTGAGCGAGGGCGGCTACGAGATGACGCTCAGCGCGGTGCAGCCGTTCGGGCAAAGCGCGGAGTTCGTGCGCGCGCAGGCCGACGCCATCGCGCCGCTCTTGAGCCGTGAAGCGAGCGAACAGCTGGTGCTCACGGCGCACAGCTTGCCGATGGCGGTGGTACGCGGCGGCGATCCTTACGCCGCGCTGGTCGCCGCGACGGCGCGCGAGGTGGCGGCAGCGCTCGGCGTTGCAGGCGAGCTCGCTTATCAAAGTCAGGCTCTGGACGGCGGCGAGTGGTTGGGTCCGGATCTGCCGAGCGCGCTCGCCGAAGCCAAGCGGCGCGGGAAGACGCGCGTGGTGCTCGCGCCGATCGGCTTTTTGAGCGATCACGTGGAGACGCTCTATGATCTGGACATCGAGGCCCAGGCCGAGGCCGCGCGGCTCGGGCTGACTTTCGCGCGGGTTCCCGCGCTGAACGCGAGTCCGGGCTTGATTTCGGCGCTCGCCGCCGCCGCGCGACGCGCGCTTTTCGGTTGAGCCCGGCGCGCTAAGTCTGCACCATCCCCGCGAGGACCGCACGATGTCGCGAGTTACGTCGCTCTTGTCCAAGAGGTCGCTTTCGATTGCCCTGGCTTCGACCTCGGGGCTGCTGCTCGCGGCGTGCGGGCTCTTCAACGGGCCGATCAACGCCAGCCCGGGGCTGCGTTGGTGGCTGTTCTCGAACTTCGGCGCGCAGCGCCTGTGCCCCGAGATGCTCAAAAAGAGCGCCAGCCTCCGGCTCTCCGCTGGCGGTAACGCCATCGGTCGCTTCTTTCCCGAGCAGTGCCGCACGCAGGTCAACGACGCGGCGCGCACGGTGACGCTCGATTTCTCCGGAACTGGCTACGCCTGGACGCCCATCGCCGGCCGAGTCGGCTTCTGGGCGGGCGCGTCCGTCGACTACCGCATGGATTTTTTCCTCGGCGATGACGCCGTGTACATCTGGGCGCTCACCGCGCGCATCGCCCGCGGCCCCGAGTTCAAGATGGGCGCCGTGGAGTACAAGCTGGCCAATTTCGCGGCGCAGGGCCCGGGTGGCTACCTCTTGAACACGTTCGGCTCACAGCTGATGCAGAGCCAGCTCGCCGCCGGCTTCACCGTCGTGCACACCGATAAAGGGGATGATTTCGCGCTCGGCCACCTCTCTCCGCCGCAGCGCCCGCCGACTCCGTTCGTGCACGGACGCGATCGCTTCGTGTTCGCCAACGAGATCACCGAGGTGCGCAGTGAGCAAATCGATTTCCTTGGGCCCTTCGAGGTGCCGGACAACGACCACGCTTTGTTTCTGCGCACGCACGTCACCGGGCCCGCGATCGACGTGCTGCTCGTGACGCGCAGCTCGGGTGACGTGTGGCGCAACTCACTGCAGCTCGGCGCGCCGCTCGGTCCTCCCGCTGTGCCGCCGATCTCGAGCTGGTCGGTGCAGCCCGGCGGCGAGCAAGAGCAGATGCTGCGCGTCCCTCCCGGTCAATATTACGCGGTCATCGACAACAGCAGCCGGATCGGCAGCGTGCGACCGCCCTGGTCGCCGCTCGGAGTCGTCGGCGGCAACACCGCGGTGGTCGCCTACATGGCAGAGCTCGGCGAAGTCGATTGATCAGCGGGCGGCGCGGGTAAGGGCGCGACCTACATCGCTGCTCGGGCGGCTCGTCCGCTATCCTGCGACTCGTGAGTGCCGGCTCGACCAATTCTCCACCGCCTGCTCGCCCTCGACCACCGCCTCCGCCGCGCGCTCGCGCCGGCGTGCCGTTGCTCAGCGACGGTCAAAAGCAGCAGCTCGCGCTCGAAGCCATCGGCCTCTTGAACGAGCAAGTCGAGGCCCGCATCGTCCATTACAAGGCGGAGCTCGAGACGAGCCCAGAGCTCGACGCGGTCACGGCGCAGGTGGTGGCGCAGCTCAAAGCGATGCAAGCGGCGCTCGGGGAGCGGCCGGAGCGGGAGCGCACGCCCGAGCAGCTCGAAGCCCAGCAACGGCAGACGCTGACGGCGCTGCTCGCGCGCGTCTTCAGCCCGAGCTCGCAGTTTACGAGCCGCGTGCTCAAGCCCGTCGGTCGTCGCGTGGCGAAGCTCTTCTTCGAGAGCGAGCTCCATGAAAAGACGAAAGGCGACAAAGAGAAGATCATCCATCACCCGGAGCAGGCTGTCTATTACGTGCTGCAGCGCTATCGGAACCGGCTGCGCGCGGAGCTCGAAGGCTTCGAGTATCAGAATCAGGACATCCGCGAGCTCTCGAGTGAGCTGCTCGCCAAAATCGAACGTGAGCTCCAGGTCGGCTTTTTGTCGCGGCGTTCCCCGGAGCTGAACCGCGTGATGAACCTGTTCGCCAGCGTGCTCGGCGAGTTCTTGCAGGAGCACCTGCCGCCGCGCCTGGAGCAGATGGCCAAAGTCACGCTGCGCGCGGCCGGCACCGCGCGGCGCCCCAACAGCGTAGGGTACAAAGTACAGTCCGACGGCTTCACCGACTTTCGCCGTGAGTGGGAGCGGCTATTCATGCAGCAAATGGTGTTCTTCTGCGGTGATGAGCTGCTCGCGCGTATGACCGGCACCGAAGAGCAATTTCGAGATGAGACGGTGAAGTTCTTCAGTGATCCGCACGTGTTTAGTGAGACCTGCGCCGTGCTGTGTGAGGAGCTCTACGACTTCCTCTGTCTGGAAGGTTTCCTGGACCTGCCGGTCGACTGGCGGATCACCCTCGCGGGCGCCGGCTGAGGTGGCGCTCGGTTGACAGAGAGGTTACGCGGCGTAAGTTTCGCGCCTGATGATCGAGCCTGAGCAAGTGCGCGCCCTGCTGCTCGCGGCCTTCCCCGAGGCCCAGCTCGAGCTCGTGGATCTCACGGGCACCAAGGACCACTACGAGGCACGCATCGTCTCCAGCGCGTTCGAAGGCAGGACGCTACTGGAGCAGCATCAGCTCGTTTACGGCGCGCTGGGGGCGGCCATGCACGGGCCGATTCACGCGCTGGCGCTCAAGACGTACACGCCGGCGGCCTGGCGCAAGATTCAAGGAGAAAGCTGAATGGATTCCGCGGTTCGCGAACGTATCGAGGGCACCATCGGGAAGAAGAAGGTGGTGCTGTTCATGAAGGGCAGCAAGAATTTCCCGCAGTGCGGCTTCTCCGCACAGGTGGTGTCCATCCTGAAGAAGAAGAACGTCGACTTCTTGGACGTGAACATCCTGACGGATCCCGAGCTGCGCCAAGGACTCAAGGAGTTCTCGAACTGGCCCACGTTTCCGCAGCTCTATGTCGACGGCAAGCTGGTGGGCGGCTGTGACATCGTGACCGGCATGGATCAAAACGGCGAGCTGGATCAGGTATTGTCCGGGTCGTGACACGACCCTTAGTGCTGCTCGCCAACGACGACGGCTATCGTTCGCTCGGCATCAACACGCTGGCCGCGGCCTTGTCCAAAGTGGCCGACGTCGTGATCTGCGCGCCGGAGAGCGAGCAGAGCGCGGCCAGCCATGCGCTCAGCCTGCATCGGCCGCTGCGTCTGTTTCGTCACAGCCCGACCGTCTTCTCGGTGGACGGGACACCCGCGGACTGCGTTTACGTGGCGCTCTACGGGCAGGGCCGCGTGCTGCCGCGACGCCCGGACGTGGTCGTCTCCGGCATGAACCACGGCGTGAACCTGGGGGACGACGTGTTCTACAGCGGCACGGTGGCCGCCGCGCGTGAGGGCGCGTTGAAGGGCATCCCGGCGCTGGCGTGCTCGGCGGCGAACGACGCGGAGCTCAGCGCCGCGTGCGCGCTCGCGGCTGACGTCGTCGCGGCGCTGCTGGCGGACGAGAAGACGCCGGTGCTGCTGAATCTCAACGTGCCCCCCGGCTCGGCTTGGCCACTGCGCGCGACGCGTCTCGGGCGCCGTATTTACCAGGACGAGGTCGAGTTTCGGCGTGATCCGCGCGGCCGGGAGTACCTCTGGATCGGCGGTCCGGGCGCCGAGCATCGCCCGCTCGCGGGCTCGGACACGGAAGCCTTCGATGAGGGCGTCGCGTCACTGACCCCGCTCGTGATGGATCTCTGGGGTCGGGGCGAGGCTGAGCGCGCCGAGAGCATCGTGGAGCGCTTCAGCGAGTCGCGCTGAACGACTTGCACTTGCGTTCGGCCCTTAGCTACGCTCAAAGTCACTGAGGCTTCCCCGGCGCGGCCTCGCGCTCGGGAGGATGGTGCTCTCATGGCGGCGCGAAAGGGAATGACGGTAGCGAGGAGCAAGCCGGTGCCGGCGCGGCGCGAGCCGACGCCGCGCGGCGTAGAGCCGAAGAAAGCGCCGCTCCCCAAAGGGCGACCGCGGCTCGATGAGCTGGCGGTGCCGGCAGAGTTCGACGCGCTCGCCTACGTGCGTGGGCTGATCCGCGACGTGCCGGACTTTCCGGAGCCCGGCGTGCTGTTTCGTGACATCACGCCGCTGCTCGCCGATCCGCGCGCTTTCCACATCGTGCTCGACGCGATCGCGCATCGCTTCGTGGGCTCGCAAGTGGACGCGGTGGTCGGCGTGGAGTCGCGCGGCTTCATCTTCGGCGGCGCCCTCGCCGCGCGGCTCAACGCGAGCTTCGTGCCCGTTCGACGGCCGGGCAAGCTGCCGTTTCGGACGGACAAAGTCTCCTATTCGATGGAGTACGGCGAAGCCGAGCTCGAGATGCATCGCGACTCGCTGCGCGAGGGCGCCTCGGTGCTCATCGTCGACGATCTGCTGGCCACCGGCAGCACGGCCGCGGCCGCCGGTGAGCTGGTCCACCGTCAGGGCGCGTACGTCATGGCCTACGCCTTCGTGCTGGAGCTGACCTCGCTGGGCGGCCGCGAGCGGCTGTTGCCGGTGCCGACGCTGGCCATCGTGCGCTGCGAATGAGCCTCGCTGCGCGGGGCGGCCCTCGGCGCCGCGCTCAAAGCGCTGCTTTCGGGAACGCGATCACTTCTTGGATGGTGCGCGCTCCGCACGCCAGCATCACCAGCCGATCCACGCCCAGCGCGTTACCCCCGGAGGGCGGCATGCCGGCGTCGAGCGCCGCGAGGAACCGCTCATTGAGCGGATACACGGTGCGCGACTGGCTCGCGCGCAGCCGCGCTTCCTCTTCGAAGCGGCGCCGCTGCTCGACGGCGTCGGTGAGCTCCCCGTAGCCGTTACAGAGCTCGACACCGGCGACGTAGAGCTCGAAGCGCTCGGCGAAGCGCGCGTCGGCGGGGCAGGGGCGCGCCAGCGCCGCCTCGGAGATGGGATACTCGACGAGGAACAGCGGCCGCTCGCAGCGCGCGAGCGCCGGCTCGATCTGCTCCACCAAGAGCTGGAAGTAGCGCTCCGGCTCGGTCGCGGCGAGCGCGCTGACGTCGGCGATGCCGGCGTAGCGGCGGAACGCCTCGGCCACGCTCAGGCGCTCGAACGGCGCCCGCGCGTCGAGCACGCGGCCGTCCGGCGCGACGAGCTCGGCGCGCCCGCGGATCGCCGCGGCGACCTCGCTCACCAGCGCCTCCGTGTCGCGCAGCACTTCTTCCTGGCCGGCGAAGGCGCGGTACCACTCGAGCAGCGTGAACTCTTCCTCGTGCAGCGCGCCGGCTTCGTCGCGGCGCCGGACGCGCGCGAGCTGAAACTGCCGCGGGACGCCGCCCACGAGCAGCCGCTTCATTTCGAGCTCGGGAGAGGTAATGAACCAGCCGGGCTCCGCGCGCACTGCCTCGACGTTGCGATCCACTCCCGGCGCTGGCACGGCCAGCGGCGTCTCCACCTCGACGAAGCGCTCGCGCTCGAAGTAGCTGCGGATCTGGCGCAGCACGCGCGCGCGCGCCGCGAGCCGCTGCCCGACGCCTTGAAACGAGCAGCGCGCGAGGTCGCCGTCTCCGCGCGGCAACGGAGCGCGCTGACGCGAGCGAGCCGCCTCGACCAAAAGGACGCTGCCGCTCCAGCGACCGCTGAGCACCACGAGATCCCCCGCTTCGAGCTCGAGCGCCGCAGGTCGCGTCGCGTTCAGCGCGGCGAACGCATCCGCCAGCACGAGCGCGTCCGGCGTGCACTGCAGCACGCGTCCGGCGACGTCGAGGAGCTCCGCGCGCGCCGGCGTGCCCGCGAGGTCGCTCGGAAATAAGGTCACCCGCCGACCAGCAGCCGGCTCGCGAAGTCAGCGATCTGCGCGCCCATCCACGGCCCCAGCAGCACGAGCGCGAGCGCGACCGCGAGCAAGCGCGGCAAATGCGCGAGGGTGATGTCCTGCACCTGCGTCGCCGCTTGAAACACCGCGACGAACAAGCCGACGGCCGCCGCGACCGCGACGACCGGGACGGACACCGTGAGCGCGAGTATCAACGCCTCCTGAGCCAAGCGCGTGAGGCGTTCGAGCGGCATTTCAGCTTCCGCTCATGCCGGCACCGGCGTCTCCGCCGCCGGGCTCGCTGCTCCCGGCAGCTCCGCCCATGCCAGCTTCGCTCATCGCGCCGCCGCTCGTGGCCGCGCCGCCGCTCGTAGCCGCGCCGCCGCTCGTGGCCGCCGTGCCACCGCTCGTGGCCGTGCCGCCGCTGGCGCTGCTGCCGCCGTTGGCGCTGCCGCCGGAGCCGGCTCTGCCGCCGGTGTTGCCGCCCGTGTTCGGGCTGAAGTTGCAGCGCTCATCACCCAGCGCCGCGCCCGCGGGCGGGCAGCAACGCCCGAAGTCTTCCTCTCCGGTGGGCTTGCAGATCAGGCCGTCATCGCAGTCGGCGTTGCCGTTCGTGCTGGGCGAGCAGCGCTCACCCTCACCCTGTTTGGAGCAGCCCGCGGCGAAGGTCAGCGGGGTGCCGGCCGCGAGGCCCAGGGCCAGAACCGTGCGCAACAGACTCGCTTTCGACATGCTGGCGAGGCTTCTACTGTGAGCTCACTGGATTGTCCAGGCCGGGCCCGTAGCCCGGGCCGGCGCAGATTGACGGGCAGGGCGGGCTCTGGCTTGCTCGCTCACGGCTCGCCGAGGCTGCTCCATGGCTCTCAGGGTTTATCACTACAAAAACTGCAATACTTGCCGCAAAGCGCTGGCGTTCCTGGAGCGCCAAGGCGTCGCGTTCGACGCCATCGACATCGTGACGCGGCCGCCGAACGCGACTGAGCTACGGCGAGTGCTGAAGCTCACTGGCTTGCCGATCAAGAAGCTCTTCAACACGTCGGGCCAGAGCTATCGCGACGGCCGCTTCGGGGAGCGACTGCCAAAGCTCAGCGAGAGCGAGGCGCTCGCTGAGCTCGTGAAAGACGGCAAGCTCATCAAGCGCCCGCTCGTGCTGGGCGATGACTTCGCGCTCGTCGGCTTCGACGAGGACGCCTATCGCGAGCAGCTCACCTAGCAGCGCGCCGCGTAAAGCGCGCTACGGACCCTTACGCTCGCCCTTGGCCTCGACCGCAGCGGCGAAGAGGCGGAAGTACGAGACAGCGCTCATGATCGAGAAGAAGAGCGAAATGTAGACGAGCGCGCGGCCCACATAGACGAGGTCGACGACGCCGAGATCGATGGGGCCGAGCTCGAGGTGATACGGATAGCCGAGGATGAGGCACAGGATGCCGACCATCTGCAGCGCCGTCTTGGATTTGCCGTCGTCGCCCGCGGCGATCACGACGCCTTCGCTCCCGGCGATGCCGCGCAGGCCGGTGATCGAGATTTCGCGAGCGAGCAGCAGCGTGACCGCCCACTCCGGGATGCGCCCCATCGGCACCATGTACACGAGCGACGCCATCACGAGCAGTTTGTCTGCCAGCGGATCGAGGAACTTGCCGAGCACGCTGACGACGTTCATGCGCCGCGCGAGGTAGCCGTCGAGCAAATCGGTGATCGCGGCCGCGGAGTAGACGATCGCGGCCCACACGCAGTCCTTGGGGGTGCCGCGATCGATCAAGCCGAGCACCACCGGGATCACCGCGACGCGCCCGAACGTGAGCAGGTTGGGCAGATTGAGCGCGTCTTCTTTGAGCGACCGCCGGCGCTGACGCCGCTCTTCAGCGTCGAGCTTGGACGGCCGTGCCGGCGCGGCGTTCATGGGTCGTCCATGAGCACGGCGCCATCACCGCTGAAGGCGACGAACCCGGCCGCGAGGTGCGCGGGTTGCTCCGCGGGCACGGCTTGTCCCAAGAGACGCCCGGTCCAGCCCAGCACTGACGAAGCGCGCACGGTGACGGGACGCTCGTTGCTCACGGAGAGCGCGGCCAAGCCGCGGCGAGCCTCGAACGCGACCACGCCGTCGCCGGCCAGCTGCACCATCGGCACCGGCCCCGGATCGGCCGCCGGGAGGCGCCCATTTTCGAAACGTAACGCGCCGTCGAAGCCGACGAGCCGCGCCTCTCGCAGATAGACGAACTCTCCGTGGAGCGCGAGCAGGGTGAGCTCGCGCTCCGCGCTCGGCTCGAGCACCAGGAAGCCGCGCCCGGCGAGCAAGATCCAACCGGCGCCGACCCCGCCGAAGGGCTCGTCGGTCTCGATGCCGCGCGAGCGGCGACGTAGCGGCGTAGGCTTCAAGCCGCCGCCCTCTGGCCTCGTCGCGCGCACACGCTCACTGCGCACAGCGAAGCGCTCGCGCACGGGGACGCACAAGAGCCCGCTCGCCGTGCGCACCGCGCGGCCGTCTTTCAGCTCGATCTTGCGCGCGGCGATCAGCGTCTCGGTGACGTGCGCTTCGGTCGACTGTGCCGGAGCCAGCTGAGTGGGCGCGTTGTGCGCGGTCTGCGGCGGCTCCGAGACTTGCGGCAGACTGGGCGCGTATTTGAGCGGGATCGAGGGTTGGCGCGAGCGAATCACCGGCGCGGCGTCGCCGGGCTCGTGCGCTTGCCAGCGGCCGCCGCGGAGCGACGCTTCCGGCTCCGACAGCGCGTGTTCGAAGGGGGCCCCCTCGGCGCCGGCGTCCAGCTCTTCGACCGCGTTCGCGGCGGCGCGGCGCAGCTCTTCGCGCGCGGCGTGGCCCACGCTGTTGACCTCGTTGAGGTCGGCGAGCAGCTGCTGCATGCGCCGCGCGAGGTGCGGCTGCCCGGCGCGTTCGAAGGCCCCTTCGGCGCGAGCGTACTCTCCGAGTCGCTCGAAAGAGAGGCCCAGATAGCCCCAGGCGCGCCGGTGCTCGGGCACGCGGCGCAGCACGTCCTCCAGCAAATCGCGCGACTCTCCCGGTTGTCCGGTCTTCAAGAAGCAGAGCGCGAGGTTGAGCTTGGGCGTCACTTCCTCCGGGCAGAGCCGCACGATCTCGCGATAGATTTCGATCGCGCGCGGATACAGCCCGAGCCGGAAATACACGGCGCCGAGCAGACCCTGGCCCTCCACGTCGAGCGGCTGCATGCGCAGCGCGCGCTCGAGCTCTTCCTTCGCCTCTTCGACGCAGTTGTCCTGCAAGAGCTCACTGCCGCGATAGAGGTGAAACAGGAAATCTTCGCCGTCGAAGCGCTCCGAGGGCTGCTCCGCGCTGCTCGGCTCCGCGCCGAGCGCGCCGCGCGGGGTGTCGTCCGCAGCCGCAGGGCTCCCCGCCAATTCGCTGGGACGCGCCTCGCTCACGCCGCGCCTCCACCCTGTGCGGCGAGGCTCGCCGCTTCCAAGCTGAAGCGCTGCTCGTGCAGCGCGCGACCGACGATCGCCCCCACGATGCCGCGGTCGGCGCTCGCCAGGGCGCGCAAGTGCTCGAGCGTGCCGACGCCGCCGCTCGCGATCACGGGCACGCCCGTTTCACGGGCCAAGCGCGCCGTCTCGCTGACGTTGGGACCGACCTCCATGCCGTCGCGCTCGATGTCCGTGTAGAGCACCGCCGCGATGGGCACGCTGCTGAGCTCCCGCACGACGTCGATCGCCGTACGCTCCGAGGCGCTCAGCCAGCCGTCGGTCGCTACACGGCCGCCGCGCGCGTCCACCGCGACGATCACGCGGCCGGGAAAGCCCTCCGCGGCGCGGCGCACCAGCTCCGGATCGCGGATCGCGGCGGTGCCCAGCACCACGCGCTCGACGCCGAGCTCGAAATAAGCAGCTACGGATTCGAAGGAGCGAACCCCGCCGCCCACTTGGACTCCGCTGCCGAACGCGGCGACGATGGCCTTTACCAGCTCGCGCTGAACCGGCGCGCCGGCGCGGGCACCTTCGAGATCCACGACGTGGAGCCGCGGGGCGCCGCCTTTCCATTCGCGCGCCAGCTCGGCGGGCGCGTCGCTGTAAACGGTGACGTCCTCATAGCGCCCTTGGCGCAGGCGCACCGCTTTACCGTTGAGAAGGTCAATGGCGGGGATGAGCTCCATGGCGCGTCATCCTCGCAGAAAGCGGGTGAGCAGCGAAAGGCCCGCTTGCTGGCTTTTTTCAGGATGAAATTGCGTGGCCATGACCTGCTCGCGGGCGACCACGGCCGTCACTCGGTTGGGGCCATAGCCGCTCACGCCGCGCAGCACGCCCGGCTCGCTCGGCAGCGCGTGATAGGAGTGGACGAAATAAAACCACTCGCCTGCGTCCACGATGGGGTGGCCGCCGCTCTCCGCTTCGATCTGGTTCCAGCCCATGTGCGGGATCTTCACGTCGGGTCCCCCGACGAGCTTCTTCACGCTGCCTCGAAACCAGCCGAAGCCGGCGACGCCCGGCGCCTCTTCGCTGTCTTCGAAGAGCAGCTGCAGCCCGAGGCAGATCCCGAGATAGGGCGCGCCGGCGCGCAGCCGCTCGAGGATGGCCTCGCTGAGGCCGCCCGCGAGCCGCTGCGACAGCTCACCGAAGCTGCCCTGTCCCGGTACCACGAGCCGATCAGCGCCGCGCACGACGTCCGGATCGCGCGTGCGCACGACGCTGACTGAGAGCTCGGCGCCCGCCGCTTCTACGGCTTTGGTCACCGAGCGCAGGTTGCCCATGCCCACGTCGACGATGGCGATGCGGCTCGTCATCCCAGGCTGCCTTTGGTCGAGGGGATACCGCTGCCGCGCGGATCGAGCTCGCTGGCCTCGCGCAGCGCGCGCGCGAACGCCTTGAACGAGATCTCGACGATATGGTGCAGGTTGCTGCCTTCGTGCAAGCGCAGGTGCAGGTTGCACTGCGCGCTGCGCGCGAAGGCCTCGAAGAACACCTCACACAGCTCGCAGTCGAACTCCCCGATTTTCGCCTTGGGCAGCGCTACGCGGAAGACGAAGAAGGGACGGCCCGAGAGATCGAGCGCGGCGGTCACCAGCGCCTCATCCATGGGCAGCGTGGCCGAGCCGTAGCGGCGGATCCCGCGGCGGTCGCCGAGCGCTTGCAGCACCGCCGAGCCGAGCACGATGCCGACGTCCTCGGTGGTGTGATGGCCGTCGATCTCGACGTCCCCTTTGGCGCGCACCGTGAGGTCCAAGCAGCCGTGACGCGCGATCTGCTCCAGCATGTGCGACAGAAAGGGCAGCGGCGTCTCGATGCTGCTCTGTCCGCTGCCGTCGAGGTCGACCTCGACCGAGATGTCGGTCTCGCGCGTCTTCCTTTCAACCAAAGCTCTTCGGGTCATCGCCGACTCGACCTCATTTGAGGTCCTCCACTTTCCAGCTGCCGTGCTCGCGCACGAGCTCCAGCGTGCCGCCCGCGCCGAACGCCATGGTGGCCCGATCTCCCAACACCTCGAAGCGACTGGTCGGCAGCGCCGCGCGCAGCGCTTGCATCATGTGCTCGACCTCGTCCTTCTGTTCCGTGGTCCAGGCCTTCTGCAACGTCTCGGCCGTGAGACCTTGCTTCTGCGCGTCCGGCACGAAGCGCAGCAGGACGTCGAAGCGGCGCCCTTCATACGCGCGCACGAACGACGCGATGGCTCGCTCGGGCGTCGCCTGGCTGTAAAGGTCGATGCTGGAAGCGTCGACTCGCCAGGCGCCGTTCTCGTACACGAGCAACAACGTGGGGCCACCAGGGGGGGTGACGGAAGCGGTCACCTCCGGAGGCTGAGCCGGCCGGCGCAGCGCGCGCGCGAGCTCTTTGGTGTCCTCCGGGTTTTCCTTCAACATGCGCTGGAACGACTCGAAAGGAATTGATTTTTTGGCTTCGCTGCTCAGCAGCGCGTAGGCGTCCGCCGCACGTCCGGCTTCGAGCGCATTGGAATAGGCGCGCAGCGTGCCGTCCGGCTCGGCTGAGGCGCGGTTCCCAGCGCACGCCGCCACGAGCAGAAAGAGAGCGACCGACCCGAGCTGCATGCGCGCCCGGCTTACCACAGTGAGGCGCGCCTTGCGACTTCACAGCGGCGCTCCTGCGTGGCGCCGGCGGCCGGGAAAAAAAGCCGCAAGCGGGCCGGATCACTGCGCGTGGTTCGTCTGGACGTCCAGCAAGGCCGTACTAATCTCGAAGTCCATGCGTGCCTCGTCCTCGGCTCGCCCCGAGCGCATTGCCATTCTCCCGCTGCGGAATTCGGTGTTGTTTCCGATGTCCGTAGTGCCGATCAACGTCGGTCGGCCGCGCAGCGTTCGCCTCGTAGAAGAGCTGCTCGGCCAAGAGAGCGCGCTCGTCGGCGTGCTCACGCAGCGCAACCCCGAGACGGTGGAGCCCGTGTTCGACGATCTGTACGACGTCGGCACGCTAGCGCGCGTGGTCAAGGTGATCCGCCTGGGCCCCTCCAACTACAGCGTCGTGCTGAACGGCCTTGGGCGCTTTCGGCTGCTCGACAACCGCGCGCTCGAGCCGTTCATGCGCGCGGACATCGAGCGCATCCCGGAAGCCGTGCAGTCCGGCCCTGAGCTCGTCGCGCTCGGCCAGAAGCTGCGCGAGCGCACGCGCGAGGTGCTCGGGCTGCTGCCGAATTTGCCGAAGGAGACGGCCAGCATCCTCGACAACGTGCGGGAGCCGGGCGCGCTCGCCGATCTGATCGCCTCCAATTTTCCCGAAGAGCACGCCAGCATCCACGTTCGTCAGCGCATCCTCGAGGCCTTCGAGGTGAAGCCGCGCCTCGATCTGGTGCTCAACATGGTGGGGCGCCAGCTCGAAGTGCTGAAGGTACGCGACGAGATCTCGTCGCAAGTGCAGAACGAGCTCAGCCGCTCGCAGCGCGACTACGTGCTGCGGCAGCAGATGCGCTCCATCCGTGAGGAGCTGGGCGAGAACGCCGACGACGACGAGGTCGAGCAGCTGCGCGAGCGCATCGCCCGCGCCGAGCTGCCGCCGGAAGCGGAGAAGGCCGCCCGCAAGCAGCTCGGGCGTCTCGCCGGGATGCAATCCCAGTCCGCCGAGTATCAGGTCACGCGCAACTACGTGGAGTGGCTCGCGGACCTGCCGTGGCGCCGGACCACGCCGGATCGCGTGGACGTGCGCGAGGTGCGGCGCTGTCTCGATGAGGACCACTACGGCCTCGAGACCGTAAAGAAGCGCATCATCGAGTACTCCGCGATCCGCCAGCTGCGGCGCGACAAGCGCGGACCGATCCTGCTCTTCGTGGGGCCTCCGGGCGTGGGCAAGACCTCGCTCGGCCGCTCCATCGCGCGCGCCATGGGCCGCCGCTATGGCCGCATCTCGCTCGGCGGCGTGCGCGACGAGGCCGAGATCCGCGGGCATCGCCGCACCTACGTCGGCGCACTGCCCGGCCGCATCATCCAGGCACTGAAGAAGACGGGCTGTCGCAACCCGGTGTTGGTGCTCGACGAGGTCGACAAGATGGGCGTCGACCTGCGCGGAGATCCAGCGGCGGCCCTGCTGGAGGTGCTGGATCCGGCCCAGAACGACAGCTTCGTCGATCACTACATCGATTTGCCGTTCGATCTCTCGGAGGTGATGTTCATCGCGACCGCGAACTACCGCGGCAACATCCCCGAGGCGCTGAAGGATCGTATGGAGATGATCGAGGTGCTCGGCTACACGCGCACCGAGAAGCGCTCCATCGCCGAGCAGTTCTTGGTGCCCAAGCAGCTGCGCGAAAACGGGCTCACCGGCGAGCAACTCCGCTTCGAGCGCGAGGGGCTCGAGGCCATCATCGACCATTACACGCGCGAGGCCGGCGTGCGCGGGCTCGAGCGCGAGGTCGCCACCGTGTGCCGTGATGTGACCGTGCGCCTCGCGGAGAAGCGCTTCGCTGGGCAGGTGGTGGTCACTCCCGAGCTCGCGCGCGAGCTTCTGGGTCCGGAGAAGCAGCGCCCCGAGCTCACCGATCGCAAGCACGTGCCCGGCGTCGCGCTCGGCCTGGGAGTCTCGAGCGGCGGCGGGGATCTGCTGGTGGTGGAGGTGACGCGCATGCCCGGCAAGGGCGAGATCATCATCACCGGCAACATGCGCGGCGTGATGAAGGAGTCCGCTACCACCGCGGTGTCGTTCGTGCGTTCGCGCGCCGAGCGCCTCAAGCTCGATCCGGAGTGGTTGAAGACGATCGATCTGCACCTGCACGTGCCGCGCGCCGCTGCGGTGCGGGACGCCGCCGGCGTGGGCCTCGCCATGTTCGTGGCGGTCACCTCCTTGATGCTGGGCGTGCCTACGCGCTCGGACGTGGCCATGACCGGTGAGCTGACGCTGCGCGGCAGCATCCTGCCCGTCACTGGCCTCAAAGAGCAGGTGCTCGCCGCGCACCGTGCGGGCGTGCGCACGTTGCTGATCCCGGCCCGAAATCAGCGCGACTTCGCGGACGTCCCGGAAGAGATCAAGCAAGACCTGAACGTGCATTTCTTGTCGCGACTCGACGAGGTGCTGCCGCTCGTGCTCGAAGAGCCGAGCCCCGCCGCGGAGCAGGAGCGCAGCGACGCGTCGGGAGCGGACGAAGCGTTCACCTGACAGCGCCGCCGAACGAGCCAGGATGGCAGAGGCGTCGAGCTCGCTGACCGAGCCGCGGCTTTCGGCCTTGCTCAGCGCGCGCAGCGAGCAGGTCGGGCTCGGCGTGGCGACGCTGACGCTGCTCGGCCTCGGCTTCGTTCCGCAGCTCGGAGGGCCGGGCTATGACTTCGCGCTGGTCAGCGGCGTGGTGCTGCCCTCCGCCTGTGCGGTGACGATAGCGCTCCGGCTCGCTCCCGAGCGGCTGCATCCGGCGCCAGCGCTCGCGCGCGGCGTCGCGTTCGGCGGCGTCGCGGCGCTAGCAGCGCTGGCGGTGGCGCTGCTACACGGCTGGCGCGTCGGCTTTTGCGACGCCAGCGAGGGCTTTGCGTTGGTGCTCCTCGGCGGCGGCTTCGGCGCGGTGATGGGCGGCGTGAGCGGGGCGCTCGCCGGCTTGCTCGCGGCGCGCATCGGGCGGTCGCGCTGGCGCACCCTGGCGGCCATCGCGCTCGCCGTGCTGGGCCCGCTCAGCGGCATCGCGCTGAGCCTGTGGCGCTTTTACACGAGCCCGATGGTGTTCGCGTACGACCCGTACTTTGGCTACTTCTCCGGGCCGCTGTACGACACCGTGATCGCCTCGCTCTGGCCGCTGTGCAGCTATCGCCTCGGCAGCCTGGCGACGTTGCTGGCGCTGAGCGCGGGCGCGCGCTTGCTCGTCGCGCAGCCGGAGCGCGCGGGCCGCTATGGCGTCGACTTGCGAGCGCGCCCCGGAGTCGCCGTCGCGGGGGCGCTCGCCGCGGCCGTGAGCGTCTCGATCACGGCCGCGGGCACCGAGCTCGGTCACTACAGCACCGCGAGCAGCATCGAGCACGCGCTGGGCCGCAAGCTGCGCGTACGGCGCTGCGAGGTCGTGTACTCGAGCAGCGTCCTGGAGCGCGACGCGCGGCGCCTCGGCCGCGAATGCAACGCTCACCTGTCGCAGATCGAGCGCTTCTTCGCGACGAGCGGCCCCGAGCAGGTGCGCGTGTACCTGTTCGCGAACGACGTCGAGAAGGGGCAGCTGATGGGCGCCGCGCGCACGTACATCGCGAAGCCATGGCGTCGCGAGGTGTACGTGCAGGCGGCGGGCTTCCCGCACCCCGTGCTCGGCCACGAGCTGGCCCACGTGGTGTCCGGCGCGTTCGGGCGCGGCCCATTTCGCGTCGCGGGCTCACTCGCCGGCTTGATCCCCGATCCGGGGCGCATCGAAGGCGTCGCCACCGCGGCCGCGCCGGACGAAAACGACGCGCTGACGCACGCCGAGTGGGCGGCCGCGATGCAGCGGCTGGGGCTGCTGCCCGGCGTCGAGAGCCTGTTTCAGCTGGGCTTCTTCGGTCACAACGCGGCGCGGGCGTACACCGCGGCCGGCGCCTTCATCGAGTTTCTGCGCGACGAGTACGGCGCGGCGGCCGTGCGACGCTGGTACCACGGCGAAGCGCTGAGCGACGTCATCCACGGCGATTTGGCCACGCTCGAGCAGCGCTTTCGCCGCTCGCTCGAGCGCGTGCCGCTGTCCGACGCGGTGCTCGCCAACGCGCGAGCGCGCTTCCAGGCGCCGTCGTTCTTCGAGCGGCGCTGCCCACGCGTGATCGATCGCCGCGCCGCGGAGGCCAACGCGCGCTTGGCGGCCTCGGATCTGGTAGGAGCGCGCGAGGCATACCACGCCGTGCTGCGGCTGGATCCGCACGACTCCGGGGCGCGCCTCGGCTTACAGGCGTGCCGCGCACGCGGCGGCAATTTGAGCGGCGCCGTCGAGGGCTACACGACGCTCGCCAAGGCGCCGGATCTCGCGCCCTGGGCGCGCTTGCTCGCGCTGGAGAGCCGCGCCGATGCGCTGCTGCGACAGGGCCAGCTCGAAGCAGCGCGCGAGCAATACGACGAGCTCGCGAAGCTGCTCGCCGACGAGGATCGCCTGCGCACGCTCGACGTCAAGCGGCTCGCCACGGCCGGGCTCGCGCGACAATCGATCCTGGCGCTGCTCATCGGCGATGCGTTCGGTCCGTCGTGGGACCTCGCGGCGGCCAAGCTCGGGGAGTGGTCCGCCAGCGACGTCCGCTCCGGTCTGGCCGACTACCTGCTCGCTAAGAACCTATATAACCGCGGGCGCACCGCCGACGCCGCGCTGTACCTCGATCGCGCGCTCGCTCGCGCCTTGCCGGAGCCGCGCGTCTTGGATGAGGCGCTGCGGCTGCGCTTCATGGCGGCCTGCGCCGAGCTCGACCAGGACGCCGCCAACTGGGCCTATCAGCGGCTGCGCGCGCGGCCGCTCTCGGCCGCGCGCCGGCTCGGCGTCGAGCGACTGGCCGAGCGCTGCGCGATTTGAGCGCCCCAGCGCGCGTCAGGAGGTGGACATCGCGACGGCGCGGAGCAGCTGCCGCTGGCCGAGCGCGAACAGCGCCAAGGCCGGCGCGCTGAGCAGCACATTGCCGGCCATCACGATGTGCCAGCGCACGCCCGTGCCCTGCTCGCGCAGCAGCGCCACGCCGAGCGGCAACGTCCGAATGGTGTCGTCGGTGGTCATCACCAGCGGCCAGAAATAGTCGTTCCAGTGATAGACGAAGCTGAACAAGAACAGCGACGTGAGCGTGGGCACGAGCAGCGGCGGCAAGATGCCGAATACGATGCGGAGCTCGCTCGCGCCGTCCATCCGCGCGGCCTCGATGATGGCGTCGGGCAGCGCCAGCAGCGCTTGCCGCACCAGGAACGTGCCCAGCGCGCTCACCGCGAAGGGCCACACCAGCGCGCTGAAGGTGTTGGTCAGCCCGAGCCGCGAGAACAACGTGAAGATCGGCACGAAGCGAACCTGCGCCGGCACCAGCAGCGTGGCGATGATCAGCGCGAAGCACAGCCCGCGCGCGCGAAAGCGCAGCTTGGCGAGGGCATAGCCGGCGGGCAGCGCCAGCAGTAGCTGCAATAGCGCGATGGCGAGCGCCATCACGCTGGTATTCAAGAGGTAGCGCGCGAGCGGCATCGAGGAGGCGGCGGCGCGATAAGCGGAGAAGTCCAGCGCGCGTGGGAGCAAGCGGGCGGGAGCGCTGACGATCTCGGGCAGCGTCTTCAAGCTGGTGAGCACCATCCAGACGTACGGGAACAACCAGATCGAGGCGACCAGGGCCAGGCCGAGCCGTCCCAGCGCCAAGGCCGGGCCGCGCGCCCGCGTCACAGCGCGCCTCGCAAGCGAAACACCAGCAGCTCCAGCGAGGTGAGCAGCAACAAGACGAAAAAGAAGACGATCACCTCGGCGCTCGCGCGGCCGACGCTGAGGTTCATGAACATCTGCTCGTAGATCGAGTACACGAAGACGGTCGTCGAGCGCACCGGGCCGCCTTGCGTCATCACGCGCACCACGTCGAAGGCCTGAAACGTGAGGATCAAGCTGGTGGTCGCCACGAACGCGGTGGTCGGCGCGAGCAGCGGCAGCGTGATGTGGCGCAGCCGCGCGCAGCGGCTGGTGCCGTCGAGCAGCGCCGCTTCGAGCACGCTCGGCGGAATGCTCTGCAGCCCGCCCAAGAACAGCACCATGGAATAGCCCGCGACCTTCCAAATCATCACGAACGCGAGCGCGAAGGGCGCGCTGCTCGGGTTCGTCAACAACGTCAGCTGCGACAGCCCAAGACTGCGGCCCAGGGCCGCGAGCAGCCCGGCGTCGGCGTCGAGCAGCCACAACCACAGCAACCCCACGCTGACCCACGACACCACGTACGCGCTGAAGACGCTGGCGCGCGTGAACGCCGCCAGGCGGCCCGGGCGATTGAGCGCCAGCGCCAAGCAGAGTCCGAGCAGCACGGAGCCCAGCACCACGACGACGCTGACGAGCAGCGTGGTGCCGAGCACGGCCGCGAAGGCTCCGTCTCGCAGCAAATGACGATAGTTGGCGGCCCCGACGTAGCGTGGCGGGGTCAACAGATCCCACTCCTGAAAGCTCTGCAGCAGCGCGACCAGCAGCGGATAAAAGAAGAACAGCAGCAATAGCGCGATGCTCGGGCCCAGCATCCAGATCGGATCGAGACGATGAGCCGGGCGCATCGCCGTCACGCACCGAGCGCCGCGCGGCGCGCCTCGTCCAACAAGCGACGGGCATCACCGCGCGCGAGCACCGCTTGCTCCAAGCGCGGCTGCACCGCCTCACGCGCCACGCGAAACAGCTTCGGCGACCAGGGCCAGGGCAGGGCATCAGGTAGCTGATCCAGCGCCACGCGCTCGTTCGGGTGCGCCGCGTAGCGACCGCTCTGCTCGAGCGCGCGGATCGCAGGCAGCGTCACCGGGATGTAGCCGGTGCTGGTAGCGAAGCGCGCGGCGATCTCGCTCTGCATCATGAACTCGAGGAAGCGGTAAGCGGCCTGCTTTTCCGGCTGCGGCGCTTGCTTCACTATCACCCAATGCGTGCCGCCGCTCGGCACCGCGCGGCGGCGAAAGCCCGGCAGCGGCGCGGCCACCACGGGAAATGGCGCGTTCTGCTCCAGGAACTTCAGATACGCGGTGGACGTCCAAATCATCGCCACGCGGCCGGCCAAGAAGTCTTGATTGGTCTGCTCCCAGGCGTTGTAGTCGCGACCGGGCGGCGGCTTCATGCTGCGCTCGCGCGTCACCAGCGTTTGCCACAGCTCGAGCGCTTCCGCGCCCGCGCCAGCGCCGAGCGAGACGCGACCGTCGGGCTCCACCACGTTGCCGCCGGCTTGGCCGACGAGCGCGACCCAGAACCACCAGTCGATGGGGCAACCGAAGCCGTAGCGCCGCGCGCCGCTCGACGCATTGCCGCTCAAGCGAGCCGCGACCTCTCGCAGTTCCTCCCAGGTGCTCGGCGCGCTCGCGCGCGCCGCCTCGAACAGGGGGCGGTTGAGGTACGCGATGGGCGTCGAACGATTGAACGGCAGCGCGACGAGCGGTCGCGAGCCCCCTGAGACCCACGAGCCTTGCTGAGATAGCGCCGGCACCAGCTCGAAATCGTTCGCGGGGCCCAGGCGCTCGAGCTGCTCCAGCACGCCAGCTTCCGCGAGATACGGGATGACTTCGCCCACCACGTGGCTCAGCGCCGGAGCCGTGCCCGCCGCGATCGCCACGCGGAGCTTCGCGAGCCCCTCGTAATAGTCGCCCTGATAAATCGCGTTGACCCACACGTCGCGCTGGCGCTGGTTGAACTCGCCAACCAGGCGCTCCAAGACCTCGCGGTTCTTGCCGCCGTACGTGAACCACAGGCGCACTACCGTTCGACCTGCGAGCTCCCGGTTCCTGGCACAGGCGCCCGCGCTGACGCCAGCGAGCCCCGCCATGAGCTGCCGGCGCGAGAGCGCGCTGGGGATCTCGTGAGGCGAGCGCCGGGACATGACGCCCGCATGCTAACTGCGCTTTTGCCGCAGGTCTCGCGAAAGGGCTAGCCTTGCAGGGAGCAGGGGAGGATGCTGCGGCTTCACGCTTTGAAAGCTCCGTTCGCGTTGCTCCCCTTTGCCCTCGTCACATGCACGGGGCTGGCCTGCATCGGCTGTCGCAGCGAGCGGCCTCACGAAAACGACAGCGCTGCCACATCGTTGAGCGCGAAGAGCGCGCCCACCGCAGCGAGCGCGTCAGCAGCCGCCAGCGCGCCAGCCGCGAGCGCGAGCCCTACGCGAGCTGCGGCGCTGGCGTGTCCGGAAGGGATGGCGTTGCTGCCCGGTGGTGAGTTCTGGGTCGGTTCCAAGCCAAAAGAAGGCTTCAGCCCCGACGAATCGCCGCGATTTCTCACGCGCTTGGCGCCGTTCTGCCTCGACGTCACGGAGGTCACGACCGCGGCTTATCTCGCGTGCGTCGAGCGCGAAGCGTGCACGAAGAGTGAGAAGCACAGCGTGCTGTGCAACAGCCGGCACCCCGAGCGCGGCGAGCACCCGATGAACTGCGTCACCTTCGCGCAGGCCGAAAACTACTGCGCAAAGCGCGGCGCGCGCTTGCCGAACGAAGTGGAGTGGGAGTTCGCAGCGCGCGGCGGCCCGGAGCTGCGCGCGTATCCCTGGGGTGACGGTGCGCCGGACGGGCGCACGTGTTGGAAACAGCCCACGACCTGCAAAGTGAAGAGCTACGCGCCGGGCGCGTTCGGTCTCTACGACATCAGCGGCAACGTGTGGGAGTGGACGGACAGCTGGTACGGTCCCTATCCCTGGTCGCTCGAGCACGGCTTCGCCAAGGTGTACCGCGGTGGCAGCTTCAGCCGGCGCTTCGAGAAATGGATGCACACTCGCCTGCGCGATCGCGCGCGGCCAGACGACGCGGGCGCACATCTCGGCTTTCGCTGTGCGCTGACCCCGGAAGGCGCCGAGTGTCCGTTCGGGCGCAACGACGATGGCCGCTGCCGCCATGGCGTATTGGGGCGTGATTGCCCCGCTGGTGAGACGTGGAACGGCGTGCGTTGCGCGGCGCCAGGCGCGCCGCGCTGCCGCGCAGGGCGGCATGAAAAAGCCGGCTTCGGCTGCGTGCTCGATCACGAAATCCAGGCCGCGACGCGCGATCTCGAGGCGGAGGCAAAATCGGTCACCCGCGCGCGCTCACCCGAGTTCGACGCCGATTGCCAGCAGAACCAGCCGCGACGACCGCACGCCTACCGCTACTCCGGGAGCAGCCACGAGGCGCGCAACCTGGTTAGCCGGCGCGCTGGCTGCAAAAACCGCGACGTCGGCGTCGGCTGGAACTCCACCTGCTGTCCCTGAGCGCGGGCAGGGCGACCATGCCGAACGTGTTGCTCGGCAAGCGCATCGAGTGAGCAGCGTGTAAGAGCGTTGCGCTATCTCATGCGTCTGGGCTAGCGCGGTTATGTGTCGATGGGCCGGACCGTATCGGACCGGTATGGTCGGCGAGCTCGAAGTCATGAGTGATCGCGAAGGCGCGGTCGTCATCGGCTGGGTCGCGCCCGCTGTGCTTTACGTACAATTCGTCGAGCATCTGAGCGGAGCGCTGGGCATGCGCTTCGCGATGCGGCTCGAGCGGTCGCTGCTCGCGCAAGAGCGCACGCACCTGTTCTTCGACTGCGCGGGCTTGGACAGCTACGACCTTCCCGCGCGCGACGCCTGCGGGCGCGTTCTCTTTTGTCACCGGCGCCGCGTAAACGCTTGTCTGCTCCTCGCGCGAACGCGCGTGGTCGAGCTCGGGATGCAAGCCGTCGCGGTGATGCTCGGCCCGAGCCTCATGGAAGTGACCACGCGGCGCCCCGACTTCATCGAGCGCCTCGATCGCGCCGCGCCGACCGCCTGGCGCTCGCTGCGAAACCCGCGCGCCTGGGTTCCCGTAAAGCCGTCACTGCCGCCGTGAGCGCGGCGAAGTGAGGCAGGGAGAGCTAGCGACCCCAGCGGGAATTGAACCCGCGTTACCGGCGTGAGAGGCCGATGTCCTAACCGCTAGACGATGGGGCCTGAGAGAGCTGAGCTGGGGGACTAGGATTCGAACCTAGATAGCAAGAGCCAGAATCTTGCGTCCTGCCGTTAGACGATCCCCCAA
>CBINHN010000026.1:0-81717 GCA_966250485.1 uncultured Sorangium sp.
GACCACGCGCACGGCCATGACCACGCGCACGGCCACGACCACGGCCATGATCCGCTGCCGCCTGCGCTGCCTTCGTCGCAGCCGCCGCTCGCGCGCGGCGCGGGTGCCGGCAAGCTCCTGCTCTTGGATACGCCCAGCGGCATCGCCGGCGACATGACGATCGCGGCGCTGCTCGATCTCGGCGTGCCGCTCGAGGTCGTGACGAGCGCAGCCGCCGCTCTGCCGATCGACGGCTATCGACTCGAGGTGCGCCCGGCGCGAGCGGGCGCCATCGGCGGCAGCCAATTCATGGTGGACGTGCAGGCTCCGCAGCCCGCGCGGCGCTACTCCGACATCGAGGCGTTGCTCGCGCGCGCGACATTGCCGGAGGACGTACGCGGGCTCGCGCAGCAGATCTTTCTGCGGCTGGCGCGCGCCGAGAGCGAGGTGCACCGCATCCCGCTCGCTGACGTCGCGTTTCACGAAGTGGGCGCCGTCGACGCCATCGTCGATATCGTCGGCGCGGCGGCGTGCTTCTGTTACCTCGCCGCGCGCGTGGTCGCGACTCCGCTGCCGCTCGGTCGCGGCTTCGTCGCCTGTCAGCACGGTCGCCTGCCGCTGCCTGCGCCCGCGACGTTGTTGTGCCTGCGCGGCGTGCCCAGCTATGACTCTGGTCTCAGCGTCGAGTTGGTGACGCCCACCGGCGCGGCGATCATCGCGACGGTCGCGAGCGAGTTCGTCGAGTGGCCGAGCTTTGCGCCCGAGCGCGTCGGCTTCGGCGTGGGTCAGCGCGTGCTCGCGGATCGACCGAACGCCGTGCGCGCCGTGCTGGGCGAAGATCGCGCGCGCGCCAACGCCAGCTCGCACGTCATACTGGAGGCGAACGTCGACGACATGACCGGAGAGCTCGTGGCGTACGCCATCGACGCGCTGCTGCGGGCGGGCGCTCTGGACGCCTGGGCCGCGCCAGTGACGATGAAGAAGGGGCGCCCGGGGCTCGTGCTGGCCGCGCTGGCGGCGACGGCTATGGCCGAGCCGCTGAGCGAGGTGATGTTGCGTGAGACGAGCAGCATCGGCGTGCGTCGCACCCCGGTCTCGCGCGTCGAGCGGCCACGACGGCTGCTCACCGTCGCGACGCCCTTCGGCGAGGTGCCCGTCAAGGTGAGCGAAGGCGCGTACGGGCCGCGCTTGGCCAAGCCGGAGTTCGACGCCTGCGCGGCGCTCGCGCGCGCCGCTGGCGTGCCCGTGCGTGAGGTGCTCGCGGCTGCGCTCAGCGCCTACGCGCGGCTCGCAGCGAGCGACCCCGCCGCGACTCGGTCCGAGTGAGCCGCGGCGCGAGCGGCGCTCAGTCCGGCCGCTGCAACGAAAAGCCGGAGGCTTCCCAGCCGAGCACGCCGCCCTCGAGAAAGGCGACCGGCATGCCGTCGGCGGCGAGCTTGGCGGCGAGCTCCTTGGTCTGCTCGCCCGAGCGACAGTAGAGAACCGGCGGCCCTGGCAACATGTGAAGCTCGGCGAGGCGCGTCTCCAGCTCGGCTTGCGGGATGTTGATGGCGCCTTCGATGTGAGCGCGCTGGTATACGGGCGCGTCGCGCGTGTCGACCAAGCTGATTCGCTTCGACTGCAGCAGCGCGGCGACCTCCTCCGGCTTGAGCGCGCCCTCGGCCCGCGGCAGGTAAGGCTCCAACATCTCGCGGATCTGCGCGCGCTTCAGCGCTCCCACGCGACCGTTCACGGGCCGCCCCTCGTGGAAGACCACGAACGTGGGCACTGACTGCACGCCCATTTGACGAGCAATCATCGGCGACTTGTCGATGTCGATCTTCACGATCTTCGCTTTGCCTTCGAGCTCGCGCGCCAGGGCCTCGAGCTCGGGAGCGACCACCTTACAAGGCCCGCACCACTCGGCGGAGAATTCGATCAGCACCGGGACCTCGCTCGCCAAAATCTGCTGCTCGAAGTCGCGTTCGGTGACGGTTTGAAGCGCCATACGGTAGGTTTTTTGACCATTCGCGCCGCGGGCGCAAGCTCTCAGTGTCTACAGAAACCGTTCGCTGACCGGGCCGGAACGCGCGGCTCCGAGCCGGCGCGGCTCCGGCGCCGCCGCGGCGAGCAGCGATCCGGTGGTGAGCGCAGTGAGCAACAACGCACAACCGCGGGCTGCTGCGCTCGTCGGACCCGAGCCGGCGAACAGCGCATCCCAGCCGGGCCCCCCAGCCGAAGCAGCGAACCCCGCCGCGCGCG
Organism: uncultured Sorangium sp.; assembly: GCA_966250485.1. Classification (GTDB taxonomy): domain Bacteria; phylum Myxococcota_A; class Polyangia; order Polyangiales; family Polyangiaceae; genus PMG-095. Next base: position 2,221 of record CBINHN010000026.1, read on the forward strand.
CCGCGGCGCTCACGCCAAGAAGCCACGCTGGCATCAGCGCGCAGGCGGTCACGGCCGGCATCGCCGCGGGCACCAGACGTCCACGCACATACGCGACGAGGGGCAGGTGACCGAGTGAACGGACCCCGAGCTCGCGATCCGCGCGCGCGAGCGCGGTGAGCTCGTTGCGCAAGAGCCAGCCGACGTCGATGCCGCGCAGCAGCCCGAGCGCGATCGCGAAGCCCACACCATCGCCGAGCGCGGCGGCGAGCGCGGCGGCCCACAGCAGCGTCGGCATCGCGCCCGCGATCTCCACGGCCCGCAGGATGACGTTTTCGAGACTGCTCGGGCCGCTCGCTGCCAGCGCTCCCAGCGTGAGCCCGCTGCCGAAGCTGACCAGCGCGGCGAGCGTGCCGTAGCCGAGCAGGGCGCGAGCACCGCTGGCGAGCGCGCGCCCGTCAGCGCCGCTGGTAAAGACGCCGGCAGCGAGCAGCGCGAGCAGCGCGATGAGCGCCGCGGCCCAAGCGAGCAAGCGATGATGCCGACGTGGATCCACCTCCACGAGCGCCGGCTGACTGCGCAGCGACACGGGCCAGGTCGCGCTGCGATCGCCGAGCAGCACGAGCAAGCTCGAGAGCAGCGCGCCGGCGAGCGCGACCGTCATGCCCGGCGCGACGTCGCCCTTGTCGAGCGCGGCGAGCACCGCAGGCGCGGCTCCGGCGAGCGCGAGGCGCACCTCGGCGTAGAACAGGCCGCTGAGCAGCCAGGGCAGGGCGGCGGGCGTGCCGGACAGGGCGCCGCGCCAGGCGTCGCGCAGCGCGGGGCGCATGTTCTCGAAGCGGCGGCCGAGCGCGACGCGCGCGGGGCGCGAGAGCACGGCCGCGGCGAGCGTCGTCGTGAGCAACAGGCTGAGCGCCTCGCGCGCGAAGCCGGCTGCGTTCGCGTTCAGCGGTATGACTAGCAGCGCGCCTTGAGCGGCGAGCAACAGCGACGCGGCGGCGCGCGTCGCGAGACGCTTTCGTCGCGTCGCGGTGAGCTCCCAGCGCGTCCAGGCGCCGGCGACGAGCACCCCACCGGCCATGGCCGCGAGCGCACGGCCGGCGCTGGCGAGCAGCAACGTGCCGGCGATGCCGAAGGTGCCGCCGCGCTCTTCGCTGCGATTTTTCAGCACGCCGAGCGCGTGCGCGACCCAGAGCCCGTAGCGCGTCTGCAGCAACGTCGCGGCGACGCGCGTGGGGCCGTCGAGCGTCACGAAGTCGGAGCCGCGCTCGATCCAGAAATTCTGCCAGCTGCGCGCGACAGCGCGCGCTTCGGCGATGGTCATGCCGCGCCGCGCGACCGGGCCTTGCTCGAGCACGTGCGCGAGCAGCGCGGTGATCCGTTCGGCGCGCAGCACGTCTTCCGGGGTGCGGATGCGTCCCAGCGCGCGGATCAGCTCGGGCAGCGCGTAGGTGTCGACCTGGAGGATGTCGTCACGGCGCGAACGCGCGCGCTGAGCCAGGCGCGTGACGAGCCGGCGGACGATCTGCGGTCGAAAATCGAACGCGCGATCTTGCCAGAAGCGCGCCCAGAACGCCGCGGCGCCGGCAGGGGAACCGAGCTCCTCCTCGGCGCCGATGCCCATCCGCCGAGCCACCGGCACGAGCGCCAGCGCGACGCGTCCACGCGCGCTCGGCGCGAGCGTGTCGAGCGCCGGAAGTACGTGCGGCAGCGCCGCGCCCCCGAGGCGCACCAGCTCGCGCGCGGCCTCGCTGTCTTCACCGGCGGCGAGTCGCTGCACGGCCGCTTTGGAGAGATCGTGAACGTTGCGCGGCGTGGGGTTGAAGTAGAGCGGTAGGGACAGCGCCGCGAGACCGCTGCGGCGCGCCAGCTGCGTGAGCGCGGGCAGCGCCACCACGGAGGTGAGCGCGAGTGTCAGCGCCAACCCGAGCAGACGAGCGAGCGCGCGTCGCACTGGCTAACGCAGCAGCAGAAAACCGGCGACGGCGGCCAGCACCATGGCGCCGAGCACCATGAAACCGACGAGCGACGGCGGAAAGCCAGTAGTGGGCAGCTCCACGGGCTCATCGACCGGACCATATCCGCTCAGGGGCGGATTCGATGGCGTTCGCTCCGGGAGACTTTCTGCTCCGGCCAGCGCTTCTTGCGGCAGCGCGTGGGAGAGGCCCACCATCGTGTGGCCGACGCGCAGGCGGCGGGCCTCGCGCTGATTGTCGATGTCCGGCGGCAAGGTGGCTTGATCGGCGCTGTGCCCGGGGGACAGGCGAATCGTGTTCTCCTGCGTGGAGGTCGACTCGGGCAGCGCGTACTTCTGGTACACGAGCTCGTCGCTGTCCGAGGGCTCGAGCAGACCTGGGCCGTCGAAGTGCGCGACGATGACCGTGATGTTGTCGTGACCCCCCGCGCGGTTCGCGCGCTCGGTGAGCTCGCGGCACGCGTCGATGGGCTCCGGGACGGTCGTCAACACTTCCCGGATCTCGTCACTGCGGATCATGCCGGACAGGCCGTCCGAGCACAGCAGCACCGTGTCGCCGCGGCGCAGATCCACGTACGTGAGATCGACCTGCACGGTCTCGGCGGTGCCGAGCGCTTGCAGGATGATGTTGTTGTGCTCGAAGGTCTCCGCTTCCTCTTCACTGAGCTGACCCGCTTCGATCAGCTGGTTGACGAGGGACTGGTCGCGGCTCACCTGGACCAGCCGGCCCTTGCGCAGCACGTAAGCGCGGCTGTCACCCACCTGGGCGATGAACAGGCGTGAGTCCGCCAGCGCGGCGATCGTCGCCGTGGTGCCCATGCCGCGACGCGTGCGGTCGGCGCGCGCTTCGTTGAAAATGCGAACGCCGGCGTCCTCCACGGCGCGCACCAGGTTGCGCGCGAGATCGTTGTGATCGTTCAGCGGCGAAGCTTGCGAGAGCTTCTCGTAGATGATGTCGACAGCCAGCTGGCTGGCGACTTCACCAGCTGCCGCTCCGCCCATGCCGTCGCAGACGCCGAGCACGGTACCGCGCTCGCCGACGAGCTGTTCGCGGTCCGTCTCCATCAAGCTCCGGCTTTGTCGGGTCAAGTCCGCGATCAGAAAGTTGTCTTCGTTGTGCTCGCGGATCTGCCCCACGTCGGTGCGACCGAACAGGCGCAACCGAATCTCGCCGCGCGGCGGCTCTTGGTCGCTCATGACCGCGCCCTGCTCATGTCGACGTCCAGGCGAAACAGGTGTTGCCCGATGCGCACGTGATCTCCGCCGATCAGCTCGTGCTCGCCGCGGATGCCGAGATAAGTTCCGTTGGATGAGCCGAGGTCCTGCAACAAGAACGAGCTCGTCCCAGGATCGCGCATGAAGATCGCGTGGCGACGACTCATGAACGGATCGTTCGTGAACACGAGATCGCCGGACTCTCGGCCGATCACGGTCTCGTCGCGTCCTAGATAGACGACGTCGCGGGTCACGCCCTCCACAGTACGCTGACAAAGGCGCGCATAGCGAGGCAGACTCGGCGAACCAAAAACACGTGTACCCCTCTCGGTGGCGGGGCCGAGGCCTTTCTCCGCGTCGCTCACGACCTCGAACCTTAACACCTCAAGGCCTATTAGGACCAAGTCCGCGTTTTGCAGCCGTTCGGCCGCCCGAATTCTCACGTATACTCCGTTCACCGACGCAAGGTCGCGTACAAAGAAGCGACCGCTTCTTTGGATTACGCGGGCGTGGCGCGGTGAAACGTAAGGGTCGCTGGGCAAGAGAATGCTGCCCTCTTCGCGCCCGATGTCGGTCTGTTCATCAGTAAGTGGGTACTGCCGGCCCGGTGTTCCGTCTTGCGCAATGACGACCAGCCGAGCGGCGGCCGCAATTGGGGCGGTGCCCGCGGTGGCGCCCGCATCTGGCGTGTTCTCTCCCAGGCTCGTCCCGCAGAACTGACAGAACGGAACGTGGCGCGCGTTCGCGCCACGGCATTTCGGACAGACGACGCTGGGTTCCGGCGGCGCCGAGCTGCGAACTGGCGGCGCGCTAGACAGGCGGGGTGGGGCAGGAATGGAGCTCTGCTGACCCGTACGCGGTGCGCCCGGCTCTCCTCGAGCGAGCGCGCGACCGCAGTTGTAACAGAAGCGACCCGTCGCTGGGTTGGCGGCTCCGCACTGCTCACAGGGTTGGTGCTTGGTGTCCGCGCTCGGCGCCGGCGCGCTTAGTCGCTGCGCGCTGGCGTCCGGAGCGGGCTCCGCTGCCGCTGGCGAGCCGTCCTCGCCGATTCGGCTGCCGCAGTCCCGGCAGAACCTCAAACCAGTGGGATTATCGCGGCCGCAGCGGTCGCAGCGCACTGAAGATCCAGAGCCCTTCCCTGTCGTCGTCACGGCACCTTTACGATTTACCAGCGCGGAAGAGGATCTCGCACTTCGAAGACCAACTCGATGCCGACAAAGTGAGCCAGGCCGAAGCCGAAGTAACGATCGGCACGGAGTTGGCCTGCGCTGTCGACGAAGTTTCGCAGCACCAACGCGCGATACATGGGGGCGCAGCCTACCACGGTGGATTGCGTAATCTGAAACTCTAGGCCAGCGCCCAGGGTCGCGACTAGCCCTCCCGTTTCGGCCTGCCATTCGGAGCCGTAGAGCGCCAGGCCGGCGCCCATCGCGGCGAAGGGTGTCAAACGATTGCCGTGGTCGAAGTAGTAGCGCGCCTCGCCCCGGAGCTGCTGCAGGATGGCGAGGCGAAGCAAATTGGACGACTCGTGGCGCGAAAACTCGTAGCTGCCCCCGGCGTACCATGGGCCGCGCGCCCGATAGCCGACCCGGATCGCCATGCCTCCACCCGAGCCAAGGATGCAGGGCGTGGTGCTCCCGCTTGGACATACATCGGCGGCGGCGCTCACCGTCTCGCTCACCACGGTGGCCCCGTACTGCAGGAACTCCAAGCTTTGGGGTGGTGGCTGCGGCGCACTCTGCGCAGCGGCCGGCACGCCGAAGAGCATGGTGCCGACCATCGCGATCAGGCGCATAACGTCAGCACAACGCATGGGATGAGCGGAGCGGTCTTGACTCGGGTGAGGTCCTTCGTTTAATGCCGGTTCGGGTCCGAGAGGAAGCGCTTTCATGGAACTCTACCTCGACAGACGCGCCGTTCGCCAGATTCGCTTGTGCGCCCAGGAGGCCATCGAGGAGGACGATACCGAGTCCCTCCGCGAAGACATTCTTGAGGCGTTCACCGAAGACCAGGTGGAAGAGATTGAGCGACGTCTCGACAACGGCGATTTCTTCGAGTTTCTGACTGATGTTCTCGACGAATGGAGCGGGGACGACGTCGACGAATTGTTCGAACTCCTGGAAACTCAGCTCGGTGAGGTCGGCATCGATCTCAAGACTGACGCCAAATCCGATGACGACGAGGAATCGGAGGAGGAGGATGACGACGATGACGTCGACGAGGATGACGACGAAGACGCCGGAGACGACGAGGACGACGATTACCTCGACGACGACGAGTGAGGCGGATCGGCGGGAAGCGCCGGCTCGCTGGCCCGCTCGATGCGTTTCCTGAGATAGTCGCGACAGGGTCGCTGGCTCGTGAGCGTGGGGCAAAGTAGCCCCACGCACGCGCTAAAGCGGGACTCTGGCTCAGCCTGACTCAGGATGCGTGCCGGCTCGCACGCGGCCTCTGGCTCGTTGCTGCGCAGCGCGGTGAGCGCCTCTTCGAAGAGCGCGTCGTCGCGCAGCCGGCTCGTCGGGTGATCGCTCCAGACACGGCGGAACTCTGCACGCGCCCGCTCGGGTTGCCCGAGCCGGTCGCGGTAGAGCTCTGCAATGTGGAAGCGCGCGATGGCGAAGTTCGGGCGTTCGTAGCTGCCCATCGAGCGGGCCGTCTCGCGTTCGGCGAGCAGCGCCTCGAGCTCGGCGAGCGCCGCGCGATAGTCACCGCGCGCCTCGGCGAGGCGCGCGCGGGCGATCAGCGCTTCGTCCCAAAACTTACCCTGCGGATACGGGAAGCGCCGGACCAGTGAGCCGAGCTCGTCCGCGGCGCGCTCGCTCTGGCCATGCTCCTCGAACCAGCGCGCGCGCAGGAACAACAGGCTCTCTTCGAGCTCGCTGCCGCGCACCTTCGCGAGGAGCGACTCGAGCTTCGCGAGCTCGGCGGAGTCGCCGGCGCCTCGAGCGGCGTGCTCCAGCACACGATGCGTCGCGGCTTGCGCCAGGCCCGAGTTCGGGAAGCGCAGCAGCGCTGCCTCGAGCAAGCGCATGCCGAGCTCGCGTTCGCCGCGAGCCAGCACGCTCTGCGCGCGGGAATACGCCGCGCGTTCCGCGCGCTCACCGTGGCCTAGCTCGAGCTGGCGATAGAGCGCCTCCGCTTCCGCCCGGCGCCCGGCGCGCTCCAGCGCCGCCGCTCGCCGATAGACTGCCTCGTCGCGCTCTCGCTCGTTCGGCGCCAGCGTCGCCGCGCGCCGCCAGGCGTCGGCGGCGCCGGCGTAGTCGTGGGCGCTGTACGCGCGGGTGGCCTCGTCTTCCGCGCTGACGAACGCGGGTGGCAGCGGCTTCGAGCAAGCGCAGGCGAGCAGCAGCGACGCGACGCTTGCTCGTCTCATGCGGATCCTCGCGCGAGCGTCCGACGGATGCGCGAAGCCGCTTCCAGGACGTCCGCACGGCTCACGTCGAGGTGCGTCACCAGCCGCAGCGTGCGCGCGTCCAGCGCGGACGCGAGGACGCCTTTCTCCGCCAGTGAGCGGCTCAGCGCCGGCGCATCGCCCTGCGAGCAGCGCAGCACCACGATGTTCGTCTCGGGTGTGCGTGGCTCGACCCCCGCGTCCCCGAGACCCGCGAGCTCACTGGCGAGCAGCCGTGCGTTTTCGTGATCGAGCTCCAGTCGCTCGCGATGATGCTGCAGCGCGAAGAGCGCTCCAGCCGCGATGATGCCGCCCTGACGCATGCCCCCGCCGAGCATCTTACGAAACCGACGCGCGGCGCGGATCAGCTCGCGGCTGCCGACCAGCGCCGAGCCGACGGGCGCACCGAGGCCCTTGGAGTAGCACACGCTGATGGTGTCGAACTCGCTAGCGAGCGCCGCGGGCGTGGCGCGCGTGGCCACCGCGGCATTCCATAGCCGCGCGCCGTCGAGGTGCAGCGCGAGCGCGCGCTGCCGCGCGAGCGCGGCGATGCGGCTGACCTCGGCTGCAGGGAAGACGCGGCCGCCCGCGAGGTTGTGGGTGTTCTCCACGGCGACGACGCGCGTGCGGGGCAGCCAATCAAGCTCGGGACGCACGGCGGCGGCCACGTCCTCGGCCGTGAACAGCCCATGGCTGCCCAGCGCGGCGAACTGCACGCCCGCGAGCGCGGCGCCCGCTCCCGACTCGAACGTTGCCAGGTGCGCGCCATGACTCACGATGACCTCGTCGCCGCGACGGGCGTGCAAGAGCAGCGCGATTTGATTGCTGAGCGTGCCCGAGCTGACGAACAGCGCGGCTTCCTTGCCGAGCAGCGCCGCTGTCTGCTCCTCGAGCTCGCGAACCGTGGGATCTTCACCGAACACGTCGTCGCCGACCACCGCCTGCGCCATCGCGCGTCGCATCTCCGCCGAGGGTCGCGTGACCGTGTCAGAGCGCAGGTCGATGACGTGGCTTGCCATCCCGCGAGCTTATCGCACTTCGCGCAGCGATTCGCCTCGCCGCGGCGTTCTAGCTATTCCGTCTCGCCCGCGCTGCCGCGCAGCTCTAGCGCCGCGACGAACAGCTCGTAGGCTACGATCTGCACGGCTTGCGCCAGGTTGATCGACGGTTGAGCCGCGGCCATCGGGATGCGCAGCGAGCCGCGGGCGAGCGCCAATTCGTCCTCGCCGAGCCCGGTCTTTTCGTTGCCGAACAGGATCGCCGTGCGCTCGCGGCGCTGCGCTCGGGCTACCAGCGCCGGTCCGAGCTGACGCGGCGTGAGCACGCCGCTCACGCCGCGCCGCGCGGTCGTGGCGATGACCTCGTCGAAGCCGGCGACCGCCTCCGCGGCGTCGCCGTACACCCGGCTGTCACCCAGCACGTCCCAAGATTTTACGGCCATTTTGAAGGCCATTTCGTGCTCCGGCAGCGCCAGCCGCCCGGGCCGCACCAGCGCCAAATCGCTGAAGCCCATGGTCTTTAGCGCGCGCGCGATGGCGCCGACGTTCTCAGGGTAGTGCGGCCGCAGCAACACGAAGCGCACGTGCTCGTGGATGGGTAACTTCAATCTTTTTGCGGAGCCGAGATCTTTCATGGCCAAGCTGTTCGTGTCGCGCTGCGCGCGCAGCGAAATCCGACGTCGGGTCGCTGTGTCTCCGGCGCGAGCGGCTCGCGCGCGGCGCCCCGCAGCCACGCGGCGCCGCGAACGAAGCTGCCGCCGCGCACCACGCGCCGCTGGTTGGGGCCAGTCGGGACGGGATCTTGGTAGCGCTCGCGGTAGACGTCAGCCTGCCATTCGGCGACGTTGCCCGCCAGATCCAGGATGCCGTCGGGGGTGGCGCCGTCCGGAAAGGAGCCGACGGGCGCGAGCTCCGCGAAGCCGTCGCTGTCGTCGTTCGGGCTGAGCGCGAAACGGCCGTGGTTGCTCACGTGACGATTGTAGAGGTTGCCCCAGGGATAGCTGCGGCCGAGCGGGCCTCGCGCCGCGCGCTCGAACTCGAGCTCGCTCGGCAAGCGGGCGCCGCGAAAGCGACAATACGCGCTGGCTTGCTCGAAGCTCACCAGCGAAACGGGGTAGTCGGGGCGCTCGAAGCGCAGTCCGCCGGCGGCAAAGGCCGGCGCCCGACAGCGCCCCACGGCCACGCAGCGGGCGAACTCGCTCACGCGCACCTCGAAGCGATCGATGAAGAACGAGGGGAGCCGTAGCCGGCGCTGGCCGAGCTCGTTCGCGAACGTCTGCTCGCTGCAGCGGTGCGCGAGCGGCTCACGCGCGCAGCTCGCCGCAGCCGCGACGACGTCCTGCGGTGTCGAGCCGATGAGCGCCGGGCCGGCCGCGATGCGCACCATCACCGCCGCGCGCTCGTGGAGCTGCAGCACGCGCGCTCGCGGCAACACGTGCCCGCTGGAGCTGGCGAGCGGCGGCGGCGCGGCGAGCACGGTCAGCGGCAGGCTGAGCGCGAGGGCCGAGCTCGTAGCGAACACCGTACCGGCGGGCAGCAGCCAGCTCACGGCGCCGCGGGCTCTGTCGCGGCGCTCGCGGCGGCGGGCGGCGGCGCGACGCTCGCGCTGGGCAGCGGCGCTCGCGCGAGGACTGGCGCCGCAGCGCTGCTCGCTGCGCGGGGCCCGGCGCTGCTAGCTGTGTGAGGCTCGGCGCTCGTCGCGCGCTCCGCGCGCGTCGAGCCGCTCGCGCGTGCGCTCGGCGTCGGTTTGCGGGGACGCGGCGCCTCGGCGAGCCAGCCATAGGCGACGCTGGGCGCCGCGGGCGCGGCGCTCGGCTCGGGCCGCAACGTCGCCGCTTCGTTCTGGCGCAGCCCGGCCGTGAGCTCCGTCGCGGCGACGCCGATCAACAGACCGAGCGCCACGCCGCCGGCGCCGAAGCGGCGTCCGCGGGCGCCCAGCGCGGAGCCGTCGGCCAGCGCTTGGTGGTGTTGATCGGGCAGCGTGGCGAGCGTGGCGCGCGCGGCTGGGATCAGCGCGTGCGCCAGCGCCACGCCGAAGTCGCGCGCGCTCTCGTAGCGAGCCGCGGGGGTCTTGGACATCGCGCGGCGGAACACCGCGTCGACCTCGATGTTGAGCGCGCGGGCTAGGGCAATGGGCGAGGGCTCCTCCTTGGAGATGCGGTTCGCCACGGCCACCGCGTCGTCACCGGGAAATGCGCGCACGCCGCTGACCGCCTCGTACAGCGTGCTGGCCATCGAGAATTGATCGCTCGCGGGGGAAAATGTGCTGTTTTCGATCGACTCGGGCGCGCTGTACGCGGGCGTGCCGAGCAGCCCGCCGTCGCGCGTCAGCGTCGACTCCGGGATGCGCGCGATCCCGAAGTCCGCGATCTTGGCGCCCGTGGCGGTCAGGATCACGTTATCGGGCTTGATGTCGCGATGCAGCACTCCGGCCGCGTGAGCGGTGCTCAGCGCGTCACCCAGCTGTTTGGCGAGCTCCGCGGCGGCGCCGGCGGGCAGCGGGCCTCGCAGCAAGCGCTCCTTCAAGGTGATGCCCTCGGCGTACTCGAACACCAAGTACAGTCCGAGCGCTGGCGCCTCACCCATGTCGAACAGCGTCACGATGTTGGGGTGCGTGATGCGCGCGGAGGCGCGCGCCTCTTGCCGCATGCGCTCGATCAGCCCCTGCATTTGTTCGGCGGGCAGCCGCAAATCGTCGCGCAGCAGCTTTATCGCGACATGCCGGGTGAGCACCGGATCGTGCGCCAACAGCACGCGTCCCATCGCGCCGCGCCCCACGAGGCGCACGATCTCGTAGCGTCCGATCGTGCTGGGGAGAGCGCGTTCACCGTCCATCGCCGAAAGAGTCGGGCCGACTCTCAGCGACACTAGCCAGCCAGCTCGTCCGAGCCAAGCTCGGGGCTCGAACGCTGCGCTCGTGGAATTTTCTTGGGGTTAGAGAAGCTCGCCGCTCAGCCCTCGTCATCGGGCGTTTCATCAGGATTTTTCGGTGCTTCCGGCTTTTGCTTGGGATCCTTGGCGGCGGGCGGCTTGTCGGCGGCGGGCGGCTTGGGCGGGGGCGGGCCGTACTCGTCACGCAGCTTCCTCAACAGCGCGTCGCGCAGCACGGTCTCGTAGTACGAGGGCATGCGCGGCAGCTGCACGAACACCTTCACGCCTGCTTGCGTCTCGACGATCTCGACCGCGCCGTTGGCGGCTGTTTTCTGGCCGCTCACCGGATACTCGAACAGCACGTAGGCGGCGTCCGCGTCTTTCTCGACGATGGCATACCCGCGATCGACGCGCAGCAGCCGCAGCGCGCAGCTGAAGGTCTGCGCCTTGGTGTAGCCCGAGCCCGCCTCGACGCGAGCGGAGGCCGGCGACGCGACGGCGACGGCTGCGAACACCGCCGCAGCGCTCAGCGGGCCTGCCCAGTTCATGCCGCTGCCATAAGCGATCGCGCGGCGCCGGGCCAAGTTCGGCTCGCGCCGCGCCTCACTCCGGCAGCTCACCGGTGAGCAGCGCGCGGGGACCGACGGAGAGCAGGAACTCGACCTCCTCGGCGCCGTACAGCTCTTCTACTCGACGAATACCGGCCGCCACGGCCGCCACGTCCGCCACGCGGTGCGCGTCGCTGCAGGCGGCGTGATAGAACCCACGCTCGAGGATGGCTTCGGCTGCAGCCTGCGGTCGCGTGCCGTACTTGCCGATCAAGGCCGCGGTATCCAGCAGCGCAGCGGCGCCGCCATCGATCAAGCGTTCGAGTGCATCCAACGAACGCCATAGGAAGCGATAGCGCTCGGGGTGCGCGATGACCGGCAACAGGCCCGCGCGTCGCAGCTGAGCGAAGCAGCGATCGAGCATGGGAGGGAAGGCCTCGCCGTAGAACTCGAGCAAGATCGCCTTACTCCCAGGGTAGGGCAGCCCTTCACCGCGCAAAATGCGGGAAAATACCTGGTCGTCGAAGTAATGTTCGCTGGCGAGCGCGGTCGCCGGCACGGCGTCCACCTCGAGTGAAGGTCGCATCGCCTCGAACGCGCGCTCGAGAGCGGTCTTGTCGTTGTCGAACATGCCGGGGCGCATGTGCGGCGTGGCGATCACCCGCTCGAAGCCGATGTCGCGCAGCGCGCGCAGCATGCCCAGCCCTTCACTCTCATCGCGCGCGCCGTCATCGATCCCCGCCACATAGTGGCAATGCAAGTCTACGAAGCCGCGCATGGCGGGAGCGTAGCTCAGCTGCAGCGCGCGGGGGACTCCGTGGCGCGTCTCCTTGCGCTCAGCGCGGGGCGCGCAGAATGCGAGAGCAGCCAGCGGCGGCTTCGGCGGCTTCTAGCGCCGTCTCGGCGTCGGCGCCGCGCGCGCAGACGTAGGCGTCGAAGCCCGGCACCTTGGCGCCCGAGAGCGCGAAGGGAGGATGCTCGGGCCAGTCCTCGCCGGCGAGGACGACCGGCGCCCAGGCGGCGAGCTCGTCACACTCGGCGGCTGGCCCGGCGCCAGCGACGAGCATTCCAAGCTCGTCGGCGAGCGCCACGCTGCGCAAATTGGTTTTGCGCCGCGTCGCTTCCAGCCACCACGACAGAGCCTCACCAGGGTGGGATGAACGTTGCACGCGTCGTTCAGGCGAAAACGTCGACATCGCGCGGATTGTCCGGCAACCCCCGGCGCGCGGCCAAATTTCGCTGGACGTCGCCGGCGCGCGTCCAGCGTTGAAATGCTAAGTACGCCGCGCATGTCGGCAGCCCCCATCGAACGATTGATCGGCTCGCGCCGGGTGCTCGTCGTGGCCGGGGCTGGCGGCGTCGGTAAGACGACGGTCGCCGCGGCGCTGGCGGTCGCCGCCGCGGCTCAAGGAAGGCGGGTGCTCTGCCTCACGATCGATCCCGCCAAGCGCTTGGCGGATCGGCTGGGCGTAGACGCGGCCGCGGCCGGACGCGAGCAGCGCATCGACGTGCAGCGCTTCGCGGCTGCGGGCCTCGCGATCCGCGGTGAGCTCACCCTGGTGATGCTCGACACCAAGGGCACGTTCGACGATTTGGTGCGCCGCCACGCCTCGAGCCCGGAGGCGGCGGAGCGCATCTTACATAACGAGTTCTATGAGTACGTCTCGACGCAGCTGGCCGGCACGCAAGCGTACATGGCCATGGAGAAGGTGCTCAGCGTCAGCTCCGATCCGCGCTTCGATCTGGTCGTGCTGGATACGCCGCCGACCAGCGACGCGCTCGATTTCTTGGACGCGCCCGAGCGCTTGATCGAGACGCTCGACAGCCCGGCGCTGCGGTGGCTCTCCGGCGCGCTGGATCGCTCCGCGGTTTCCGGCCTGAACCTGGTGGCACGCAGCGTCGCGCTCGTGCTGCGCGGGGTCGCGCGCCTCACGGGTCGCGGCTTTTTGGAGCGCCTGGCCGAGTTCGTGACCGAGGTCAACGAGCTGTTCGGAGGCTTTCGGGATCGCGCGCGGCGCGTGGCGCAGGCCTTCCGCGGTCCCGAGTTCGGCTACGTATTGGTCGCCACGCCGCGCGCCGACGCGCTCGATGAAGCGGCGTTCTTCGCGGCGCGCTTGCAGAGCTCGGCCATGCGCGCGGACGCGCTGATCGTGAACCGGGTGCGGCCGCCGGCGGTCGCGGAGCCCAGCCTCGCAGCGCTGCGCCAGGCGCTGTCCGCGCGCGGCCTGGGGGACGACGCGAGCTTCGCGGAGCGGGTGTTGCTCGCTGCGCGCGCAGAGAACGAGAGCGGCGCGCTGGAGCGAGCGGCGCTCGCCGAGCGGCTCGGCTCAGAGGGCCCGCTGGCGCGCGCGCGCATCCCGCTCAGCGTCGAGGTGCCCGCGTTCGCCGCCAGCGTCCACGATGTGGCGGCGCTGGTGGCGGTGAGCCGGCGGCTCGCTCAATAGCGCGCGGACGCGGCGCTCACTCGCGGTTCTTGGCCCGATAGTGCACGGTCACCGGCACGGAATCGAAGCCGAAGACCTTGCGGATTTGGTTGATCACGAAGCGCTGATAGCTGGCCTTGATGTTCTCGGGGTGGTTGCTCATGGCGATGAACACCGGCGGTGAGCTCTCGGCTTGCGTGACGTAATAGATGCGCGGCGCGAGGCCACCGTGCGTGGGCGGCGGATTGCGCTCCAGCACCTCTTCGAAGAAGCGATTGAGCTCTGCGGTGGGAATGCGGCGGCTCATCTCGCTGGCCGCGGCGGCGGCGGTGCGCAGCAGCGTGCCGATGTTCTCGTTCGCATGCACGCTGACGGGGATGATGCGCGCGAAGCGCGCGAAGCGCAGCGCCTCGTTGGCCTGCTCCAGCGCGCGCTGGCGCCCTTTTTTGTCGAGCGTGTCCATCTTGTTGAGGCCGACGACGACGGCGCGGCGGCGCTCGATGCACAGCGCGAGCAGTCGCGCGTCCTGGTCGGTGACGCCCTCGCTGGCGTCGCACAACAAAATGCACACCTCCGCGCGTTCCATGGCTCGGATCGAGCGCATCACGCTCACGAGCTCGACGCCGCGCTCCACGCGTGAGCGGCGGCGGACGCCCGCGGTGTCGACGATCGTGAAGCGCTGCCCCTCGAACTCCACGTGCTCGTCGACGGGATCGCGCGTCGTCCCCGGACGCGAATCCACCAGCGCGCGATCTTCGCCGAGCACGCGGTTGAACAGCGAGGACTTCCCGGCGTTGGGCCGACCGACGAGGGCGATGCGCGGCTCTTTGCTAGCGGCCTCGGGCGCTTCGCGCTCGCGCTCCGGGAGCCGCAGAGCGATCGCCTCGCCGAGCTCCGCGGTGCCCCGGCCGTGCAGCGCCGAGACCGGGTACAGGTTCGGAATTCCGAGCTCGTACAGCGGCCCGATACCGTGCTCGTGCTCCTTGGCCTCGACCTTATTGGCGACGTACAGCACCGGCTTGCCGGTGCGCCGCAGCAGCTCGACCGCGTCGCGATCGGCTTCGAGCGGCGGGTTGATGCCGTCGAGGACGCACAGGACCAAATCCGCCTCTTCGATGGCGGCCTCGACGTGGCGCACGATGCCCTCTTGCATCGGATCATCGCTGGTCGGGTCGAAGCCGCCGGTGTCGATCAGCGTCATGTTGCGCCCGCTCACGTGAGCGAGCGCATAGTGGCGATCGCGCGTGACGCCCGGCATGTCATGCACGATGGCCAGGCTCTTGCCGACGAGGCGGTTGAACAGCGTGCTCTTGCCCACGTTGGGCCGGCCCACGATGGCGACGATGGGGATCATTTCTGCTCCGACCCTGGCTCGCTGCCGCCCTTGCTCGCGGTGTAGCCGAGCTCCGCTAGCTGGCGTGGCGCGTTCTTCCAGCGCGGGCTCGTACGCACGAACAGCTCGAGGTACACCTTTTGTCCAACGAGCGCCTCGATGCGCTCGCGCGCGGCGGTGCCGATCTGCTTGATTTTGGCGCCGCCGTTGCCCACCAGGATCCGGCGCTGGCCCTCTTTTTCGACGTGCAGCGTGGCCAAGATCCGCAAAATCTTCCCTTCCTCGTAGCTGTCGATGCTGACGGCGACGGCGTGCGGCACCTCTCCCTGGGTGGCGGCCAGCACCTGCTCGCGCACATATTCCCGCACGAAGTAGCGGGTCGGTCGATCCGTGAGCGTATCTGCCGGGTAGCCGGCGGGACCTTCGGGGACGAGCCGCGCGAGCTCATCGAGCACGCGCTCCACACCGTCCGCTTGCAGCGCGCTGATCGGCACGATGGCGGCGAAATCGTGCAGCTCCGAATAGGCGGCGAGCAGCGGCAAAAGCTTCGACTTGTCGCGCACCAGATCGACTTTGTTGACGACGAGCAGCGCGGGCGTCTTCTTCGCGGCCGGCAGCTCGGCGATCAGCGCGCGATCCTCGGCTGGGATGAGCTCACGGCTCTTGCTGCCGCGCGCGAGGTTGCCGATGTCCGTCATGAACACCACGGCGTCCGTCGTGCGCGCCGCTTCGCGCGCGGCCTGGTTCATGCGCCGACCGAGCTCGGACTTGGGCTTGTGCACCCCCGGCGTGTCCACGAAGGCGAGCTGCAGGTTCCTGCGGGTGACGACGCCGAGCAGCTGGTCGCGTGTGGTCTGGGGCAGGGAGGAGACGATCGCCAGATCTTGCTCCAGGACCGCATTCAAGAACGTCGACTTGCCGACGTTGCTGCGACCAAATAAGGTGACGGTTCCGAAGCGCATGGGCGGAGCGGGCTACCCCCGGCCGTTGCAATTTGCAACCGTCCCGGGCCGGATGCTGCCGCGCGGCACGTGCAGACGCGCGGCGGAGCCCTGTTTTCGCCTTGCAACAGCGCTGCCGAGCGGGAACGCTGCGCGCGCCACGGCATGTCCGAGCTCGACCCGAAACCAGCTTCTCGAGCGCCTTCCGCGCGCCGCTCCGCGCCGTTGTTGGCCCTGCTCGCCCTGTTTTTGGTCATCGCGGGCACCGTCGCGAGCGTGAACCGAGCCGGGCTGTGCGGGGTCGAGCTCGAGAACGCCGAGCTCGCGCGGCGCATCGCGCACGGCGTATTTGGCGCGAGTGAGCTCGGCCTGTCGACGGACGCGAGCACTCCGACGCGGGGTGAGGTCGGGCGCGGCGAGCTGCCATTTCTGGCCATGGCGCTCGGCTTTCGCTGCTTTGGATTGTCGGCGTGGGCGGCGCGCTTGCCGCTCGCGTCGATCGCGCTCGTCGGCTTGGCCGCCCTCTATTTCGCGGTCGCGCGCTTGGTATCGAAGCGCGCTGGCTGGCTCGCTGTGTTGGCGCTGGGCGCTGCGCCGTTGTTCTTCTTGGAAGCGCGAACGCTGCTCGGCGATAGCGTGACCAGCGCAGCCAATACCCTGACCATGGCTGGGTTGTGCCTGGCGCTGTTCGAGCGCAGGGCGAACACGGCGCGCTGGGCTGGCTTGGCGATGGCGGTGCTGGGCGTCGCCGCAGGCAGCCTGTCTCGCGGGGTCTTGCTCGGCGCCGCGGCGCCATCGCTGGGCGTCGGGGTCGCCTTCATCGCGCTCACGTTCGCGGGTCGAGAGAGTGATCGTTTCGCGGCGCGCGTGGCGGCCTGCGCGCTGGCGACGGGAATCGTCTCTGCCGTCGCGGGCGTGTTGGCGCTCGAGCTCACGTCGCCCGATGTGTACTCGATGTGGCTCGGGAGCAGCCGAGTCGCGGGGGCGACGCCGAGCTTCGATATCGCGCTCGCCGCGCTGCCCTACGCCTTATTTCCGTGGAGCGCGCTGTTGCCGCCCGCCATCGGTCGTGCGCTCTGGCAAGCCAAGCCGGCGCGGCCCGGCCGTGAGCAGGACCTCGCGTTGCGCCTCTGCGCCCTGTCCACGGGCGTGACGACGCTGGTGATTCAAACCGCGCTCGCCCCCCTGTTCGGCCCGCTGCCCTTTGCGGCGCCAGCGGCGTGCGCGGTGCTGATCGCGCTGGCGCTCCACGATCTGGATCTTGGAGCCGCCGGCTCGCGCTGGCTCGGCCTGTTCGTCGCGGCAGCGCTCGTGCTGATCGTGCTCGACGTCAGGAGCTTTCCGAACAAGGCGTTGGTTCCCCTCGCCGCGCTGGACCTGCCGTTTCCAGCGAGCTTCGCGAAGCGCGGCTTTGCTTGGTTCGCCGCGGTGGGCGCGGTGCTGTCGCTGGCCTTCCTCTTCATCGCCGAGGCACCGCCCGGCTTCGCGCGTGCGAGTCGCTTTCGGCGCGCGGACTACGCGGCCTGGCCCAAGTTCCTGAGCACACACTGGTCGGGGCTCCTCTGGTTCGGGGTGCTGACGCTGGGCTCCGCGCTGCTCGGGTTCGAGCTGATTCTGCTGCTCAGCGATCGTCACCTGCATTGGGGCGCGCTCGACGGCGTGGGCGAGACCACGCGACTCGCAGTGCGCGCGGGGTGGCTGCTCGTCGCCGCCTTCTGCGCTGGACCGCCGTTGGTGTTGCTGGGGCGGGACGTCCTGCGCTCGCTGCTGGATCCGGGGGCCACGCTGCGTTGCGCGGTGGATGGGCCACTCCCGCGCCTGCCGCGCTTTGGCCGTGGTAGCGCCGCGGCCGTCCTGTTCGCGCTGGGCGGCGCCGCGCTCAGCTTCGGCTACTACCCGGCGCTGATGCAGCGGCTTTCGCCGCAGGGCGCCTTCGAGCGCTTTCGCCGCGAGGCAAAGCCCGGGGAGCCGCTCGGCCTGCTGCACGTGGACGCGGCAGGCGCGCGCTATGAAGCGGGCATTCTTCCTCGCGAGCTCAGCGACGTCGACTCGGCGCTCGACTGGCTGCTCGCGCCGGGGCCGCGCCGCTTTCTGGGATTCCGCGGCAGCGACCTGGCGAGCTTGAACGCGGGCTATCGCGCTCGCAGCAGCCCGCGGCGAAACCTGCCGCTGCTGGACGCCAGCGCGAGCGAGATGCTTCTCGCGGTGAGCTCGCTGCCGGCGGGCGCGAGCGAGCGCAACCCGCTGGCTCGCGACGTGCTCACCGCTCGGCCGGCGCCGACACATCCGCTGAGCGCTGACCTCGCGGGGAAGCTGGAGGTGATCGGCTGGGACCTGCAACGTCGCGGCCGCGACGTCGAGTCGCTGTCCACCGGCACCGATTACGAGCTCACGCTGTTTTTCTCAGTGCGAGAGCCCCTCGCGGGTGAGTGGCAGGTGTTCATTCACATCGACGGCTTGCAGCAGCGTTACAACGGCGATCACGCCTTGCTCGCGGGAAAGTATCCTCCCTCACTTTGGCTTCCGGGAGACTTCATCGCTGATCGCCACGTGATCCATCTTCCTCCGAACTTTCGCTCCGGAAGTTATCGTCTGCTTTTCGGGTTGTTCGACGCAGACCATCGGCTCGAGGTCCGGCATGGGCTGCACGAAGATGATCGCGTCGTGGCGGGCACTCTCACCGTGCGCTGAAGCGCTCGCCCGGTTCGTGCGAGAAACTGCCACACCAACCTCCAGATTGTGGCGACGAGCTACCCATCGCGCGCCGAGCGGTGCTAAGCGGATCTCGTGAGCAGCGACGACTCGAAGCCATCCGAGAGGCCACCGGCGTCCGACCGGCGCAGCGCGGAGCGCATCGAGGTGACCTGGTCCGTAGACTGCGAGACGGAGGACACGTTCCTCTACGCCAACATCACCAACATCTCCGAGATGGGCATCTTCGTGCGCACGCACGAGCCGCTCGAGGTCGGTACCCGTCTCACGCTCAAGTTTGCGCCGCCCGGAGCGCGGGACGTGTTCGTCGCGAAGGGGCAAGTGCAGTGGGTGAACCCCGTGCGCATGCTCGCGGATAATCCGAATCCCGGTATGGGCATCCGCTTCGTCGATCTCACGGTCGAGGCGCGTGAGCGTCTCATCGATCTCGTGCACACCATCGCGTACATTCGCAGCTCGACGAATTAGGCCGTTTTTGGCCGGGGACGGCCGCGAGTGGCGCGGCGCTACGGAGCTGCCTTGGACGCTGGTGGCGCCGGCGCAGCCGGCATTGGCGGCCGCGCCGCCTTCGCGCTCGGGGTAGCGCCGGCCGCGCTCGCGCGCTTGCTGGCCACCTCGGCCTCACTGTCACCGAGCGAGGCGAGCGCGGCTTGTGCCCGATCCGCGTAGCCCGGCGCGCCGAGTAACAGGTCGTAGCGTTGCCGCGCGCGCTCGAAGTCGCCGAGCGTTCGGTAGCAGCCTGCGGCTTGCCAAGCGGCTTCGTGTCCCGGCTGCGAATCCGCGAAGCGACGGTGCACGTCGTCGAACAAGGGCGCCGCGGTGGGGCACCCGGCGCGAGCCCGCGCAGATTGCGCCGCGTACAGCGCCGCGGACGCTGCATTCTCGCCGCCGCTTTGCGCGACCTCCTCGAAGCGACGCTGCGCCTCATCGTACTTGCGATCGCGATACGCGGACAGCGCTTGCTCGTAGTCGCGATCGGTGTCCGCGTGCTCTGCGGCGTCGGGCTCGTACCGGCCGGCGCTCGCCGGCGACTCGGCGACGGCGCGCGCTCTGCCGCCGGCCGGTGCGCTCGGGCCATGGGCGGCGCCTTCACCGCGCCGCTCTTCGCGCGCGGCGCTGGCGGGCTCACGCGTCGCGACCTCTGCGCGCGCCGATGGCGCGGCAGCCGGCGCGGCCTCTGCTGGACGCGCGCGCGGCAAGACGGCCACCGCCTCCGGCTCACCTTCGGGAACACCGCGCTCCGTGACGAGCATACTCTTCTGCTCTCCCGGACGGGTCCGCAGCACGAGCAGGCTGCCGCCGATGAACAGCAGCAACAGCGCGGCCATGGCCAGCTGCGGACGCATCGCGTAGCTGGCTAGCAGGCTGACGACGCGGCCCACGCGCTGGCGCGCAGGCAGCTCGCGCCGCGCCTGTCGCTCAGCCTCGAGGATGCGCTCTTGCAGGCCCGCCGGCGCCTCCACCAGCCCGAGCGCGCCGACCTCCCGCGTGGCGCGCAGGCGCGCGCCGATGTCGCGGCAGCGCGTGCAATGCTCCATATGCCGCCGCGCGGCCGCGCTGGTGATCTCGTCCAGCTCCCCGTAGAGCAGGTCGAGCACGATGCGGTCGAACTTCTCGCAGTCCACGATGCTCCCTGTCACCGCTCAGCGCAGCGCGCGGGCGTACTCCTCGAAGTCGCTGAGCGCGTCGCGCAGGCGATCCAGCGCGTAGCGCATGCGGCTCTTGACGGTGTTCTCCGGCGTGTCGGTGATCTCCGCGATCTCGCGGAACGGCAGGTTCGCGATCTCGCGCAGCAAAAACACCTCGCGCTGATCGTCCGGCAGCGCGCTGACCGCGTTCACGATCGTGGTCAGCACCTCGTTCGACTGCGCGCTGCGCTCGGCGCTGGCGCGCGGGTGCGCGTCGGGAACGCTGTCAGCCAGCGTCGGCGCTGAGTCTCGCGCGCCCGCGCGCGGCGCGTCCAGCGACGCATGACGCCGGTGCGTCGACTTGCGGAGCTGGTCGATGCACAGGTTGCGAGTGATGGAGTAGAGCCACGTCGAGAAGCGCGCCTCGTGCTTGAACTCGGCGGCGCTCTGCACCACGCGCAGAAAGACGTCTTGCGTCACCTCTTCCGCGACACCGGCGTCCCGCAGCTGTCTCAGCACGAAGTTGTACACGGGGCGGTTGTGTCGACGCACGAGCTCGGCGAACGCCTGCGCGTCGCCTCGCTGGTAGCGAACCATGAGCATTTCGTCCGTTGCATCGCCCTGCACGGCCGGCATAGGGGTGACCAAGTGCGCGGCGGGGGAGGGGGGGAAGGGGGAGGGGGAAAACAGAAGGTGGGCCAAAATCTTCGGCCCAGCTGCCGATCGGATCAGACGTTCGGCAGCTCGGATCGATCTCCGCTCCGCAAGCGCGCGCCCACGCTACGCTGTGGCACCAAAGCCCGCAAGATAGCTACGTTTTGGTGGTGGTCGGACGGTCGGCGGATGAGTCGGGTGGCCGGTCTGCCGGAAGGTGCTGGAATCGAAACTTTCATGCTTGGCGAGCGCAGCCCCTTGAGAGGAAGATGCGTCCGTTCGGAGCTTGCCGTCAGTGACGCGAGCGCGAACTAGCCCGGTCACAGCACCGCGGCGACACACCGAGAGGGTCAAGATGCGCCTCAATACACTCTGGTCCATTGCCGCGATCGCGGCGTGCCTGTCCACGGGTTCGTTCTCATTCGCGCAAGCGGCGACGCCTGCAGCGCCAGCGGCCGACACCAAAGCGGCCGCCGGCACGAGCGGCGCGCCGGCGACGTCCGGTTCCACGACGGCGACCGGCGCAACACCGACGAGCGACACGGCAGCGGCGGGAGCCAGCACGTCTGCCGCCGGCGCGGCTGCGACGGGCAGCGCGGGCGGCACGACCAGCGCCACGGACAGCGCGTCCACCACCACGCCGGCGGGCGCTGCTGCGCCCGCAGCGACGGGCACGACCACGTCGGCCTCGGGCAGCGCCGCACCGGCGGCCGCGATGGACGGCTCGACGTACGTCGTTCGACTCCGCGATCTCGAGCAGCGCATCGACGAGCTCAAGGAGCAGATCCGGCGTAGCCACACGCGTCTCAGCTTGCTGAGCGACACCATTCTTTCCGGCGGTGTCGGCGGATCACGCGCGGAAATCACCTTCCGCAACGACGTGAGCTCTGCGTTCCGCCTGACCGGCGCCGTGTTCGTGCTGGACGGCGTCGTTCAGTACAACAAGCAAGACGACTCCGAGTCGGGTCTGCTCGCTTCGCAGAAAGAGATCCCGATTTTCAGCGGAGCCATCCCGCCGGGCGACCACACGCTGCAGGTCGTGGTGCACCTGCAGGGCTACGGCTACGGCGTGTTCTCGTACCTGCGCAGCTACAAGTTCGACGTCAAAGGCAGCCACGCCTTCACGATCACCGAAGGCAAGACCGTGGCGCTCGAGGTGGTGGCTTGGGAGAAGGGCGACGTGACGACGCCGCTCGAGCAGCGACCGGGCATCCGCTTCACGGAGAACGTGCGCGCTGGGCTGACCGGGGGCGAGGCGGCGCCGCTGCCGAGCAAGGGCTCCTCACCGAGCGGTGTGATTCAGGGCAGCACTTCTGGCGGCGTGTCGGTTGGTGCAGGGGCAAAATGAAGCGACGAGGTCAGCTCGTAGCGACGGGTCTAGTCGGCTTCGCCGCTCTGTTCGCCGCTCAGCCGAGCTTCGCGCTCGACGCGAGTGACGCGCAGCGTGAGGCGGAGATGGCGATCCAGCATCTCGAAACGGAGGTCGTGCGCGGCGGGCCGGCGCCCAAGCCGCTGTTCACGCCGCCGACGGCAGCCGAGCGCATCGCGGCCGGCGAGCTCCTGCTCCGGAACAAGGACTATGATCGCGCGATCATCGAGCTGAACAAAGCGCGCGAGCTGCACCGCCAAGGGAAGCTGCCGGACGCGGCCAATGCCGACGCGACCTTTCTACTGGGCGAGGCCTACTTCCTCTCCCGGCAGTACCTCTCCGCGCGGCGGGAGTACCGCGAGGTGCTCGAGCAATCGAACCGGCCGGCGTACGAAGGCTACCTGGGGCGCTCCGTCAGCCGCCTGGTGGACGTCGCGCTGCGCACCGGGGACACGGACAGTCTCGACTACGTCTTCGCGCGCCTCGATCGTCTGCCCGCCAGCGATCGCAGCGGCTCCGTCGCCTACGGCCGCGCCAAGGCGTTATTTGCGAAGAAGGACTACGCCGCGGCGAAGCAGGCCGTGAACGGGGTGGCGGCCTCGTCCAACTACGCGCTGCAGAGTCAATATCTGCTCGGGGTGATTCTGGTGCGCGAGGCGGTCCCGGCCGTAGCCACGGCCCCGGCCACGGTCGCGCCGCCCAAAGCGCCGGGCACCGCGCCGCCGCAGCCGCAGCGCTTCGCCGCCGCCATCGAGCAGTTCCGAAAAGTGACGCGCATGCCGGCGCGCAACGCGCCGGAGCGTCACGTCGTCGATTTGGCGTGGATGGCGATTGGCCGCCTGTTCCATGAATCCGACGCCTACCTGGACGCCGCCGAGGCCTACAGCCACATCGATCGCGGCTCGCCCGAGTTCTCCACGATGCTGTACGAGCTCGCGTGGGTGTACGTGCGGCTCGGGGATTTCATGCGAGCGCAGCGCGCGCTGGAGGTGCTCGCCATCATGGATCCGCAGAACATCGAGGCCGCCGACGGCTCGCTCTTGCGCGCGGATCTGATGTTGCGCTCCGGACAGTTCGATAAGGCGCTGGCGCTGTACAAGACCGTCGAGGGAAAGTTCGACCCCATCCGCGACCAGGTGGATCGCTTCCTCCAGTCCACGAACGATCCGGCCGTCTACTACGACAAGCTCACCGCCGATCAGAGCCTCCCGAGCGACGATCAGCTGCCCGGCGTGGTGATCGAGTGGGCGCGCGAGGAGGCCGAGGACGAGCACGTGTTCGGCATGATCGAGGACGTCAATCGCTCGCGGGAGCTGATCCGCTCCTCGCGTAAGCTCGCCAGCCGCCTGATGGCGGTGCTGTCCGGGCCGACGCGCATCAAGGCCATGCCGGAGCTGCGTGCGCGCATGCAGCAGGCGCTCTCGTTCTTGAACCGCGCGGCGCGCGCGCGGCGCACGCTGGCGCAGGGCCTGGACGACGCCTCGCCGGAGGCGAGCGGCGAGCTCGCGCTGATGCGGCGTGAACGGCGTGAGCTGATGAAGCGCATGGGCTGGCTGCCGGTGAGCGAAGGCGACTTCGCGCGCCGCGACGAGTCCGGTGATCGCCAGTGGACCAAGATCTCTCAGGCGCTGCAGGGCCTCACCGTAGAGGCCGATCGCTTGAACGCCATGGTCAACGGTCTGCGCCGCGTGATGCGCGAGGCCGACCAGCACGGCGTCACCAGCGACGCCAACAGCCGCGAGCGCTTTCGGCTCGAGATCGCGGCCAACGAGCGGGATCTCGTCACCTATCGCCAGCGCATCGATCAGTACCGCAACGCGATCGATTTCGGTCGCGCGCAGATCGGCTTCGGTGATTCTCGCTACGTCGAAGACGAGGACGTTCGCCGCCGCTTCCGCGAGTTGTTCTCTCGCGAGGTCGCGCTGTGCGCCGCGGGACAAGGCGGCGAGCGGGCCGCGGCGTACGCCCGCACCATTCAGCCGTTGCTGTTGCGCGCCGACGTGATCGAGCAGCGCGTGGAGGGCCAAGTTCGCGACCTGGATGCGCAGGCCAAGGTCGAAGCGGCCGCGTTGCAGAAGAAAGTAGAGTCTGAGTTTACCCTGCTCGAGGGCTCGGCCCAGAACCTGGATACGTTGGATCAGCAAGCGCGGCTGTTGGTGGGAGAGGTCGCCATGAGAAATTTCGCGCTGGTGCGCGATCGCTTGAAGAGCGTCGTGCTGCGCGCCGATGTCGGCATCGTGCAGCAGGCGTGGGAAGTGCGTGAGGAGCAGCGAACGCGCGTGCGCAACTTGCAGCGCGAGCGCTCACGCGAGGAGAGCAGCCTGAACGACGAGCTGCGCGAGGTGTTGGATGACGCGGCGGAGGATCAGCAATGAGTCGCCGTTTCGCGCGTTCCCAACCGGCGCTGGCGTTCGCGCTGGCCATGAGCCTGGCCGTTCCCGCGGCGTTCTCGCAGACACCCGCTGCCAGCAGCGCCGCAGCGGGTTCCGCTGGTAGCAGCGCTGGCTCAGCGGCTACTGCCGCGCCGGGCAGCGTGGGCGCTGCGCCGAGCACCACCGCCGCTACGACCACACCGGCGCCGGCCAGCGCGAGCTCCGCGCCCACCTCGGCCGCGGGCGCCCGCCTGCGCAAGGCAGTGCCGAAGCCGGCGGCGCCGACCGCTCAGCAGCTACGCGCCTACAAGATGCTCGTCGATGAGTCGCGCGAGTACGAGCGCGGCGCCAAAGATTTCCGGCGCACGCTCACCCAAATCGTGCGTCATCACTACGAAGAGCGCCGCCGTCGCGTGCTGTCAGCGCTGGACCGCGAGATCACCGCTGAGAAGCAGGGCCTGGAGAGCGCGCGCAACGAGGCCATCGCGCGGCTCGAAGAGTTCATCCAGCGCTACAGCGGCTCCAACTCCGATCCACAAGCTACGCCGGACGCGATGTTCCGGCTCGCAGCGCTGTACGAAGAGCGCGCGAGAGAGAAGCAGGACGCGGACATCGCGGTGGGGCTCGAGCCCGCCATCGCGCTGTATCGCCGCATCATCCGCGAGTATCCGAAATACGAAGAGGTCGCGGCCGTTCACTACTACCTCGGCCACGCCTTCACGGACGCCGCGCGCCTCGATGAGGGGCAGCAGGCCTGGCGCGCGCTGGTGTGCAACAACCGCTACCAGGTCCAGGACGATCCCAAGGATACCAGCAAGATCCTGCTGCAGCCCATGGTCCAGGATCACGACGATCGCTACTGGACCGACTGGTACAATCGGCATCCTCTGCCGCTCGATCAGAGCGCGGTCAAGAACACGCGCGCGGCGGCGGGACCCGGCGCCGCGGAGCCGCGGAAGCTGCGCCTGGCGAACGGCGACTACGAGGAGTCGACCTTCGAGGATCCCTACGCCGATTGCCACGCCATCGCGCAGAACACCTTGCCCGGTGATGATCCGCGCTACGTGGCGGAGGTCTGGTGGCAGCTCGGTAACTACCACTTCGATCAGCTGGATCCGCACGGCGGCCCGTTCAATTTGAACCGCGCCGTGAGCGCGTACGATCACTCCATGGAGTTCAAGCGCCCGCCGATCTTCGGCGTGGCCATGTACAAGCAAGCTTGGACGTACTTCAAGCAGCAGCGCTACCACACGGCGGTCGACTGGTTCGTCAAGCTGCTCTTCTACACGGACGAAGAAGAAAAGCGCACCGGCGACCCGGGCGCGGACTTCCGCACCGAGGCGTACACGTACATCGCGGGCTCGCTCACTTACGTGGATTTCCAGGGCCCGCCGCCCGAGCATCCGTACATCCCGCGTAACGACGTGCTCGACACCGAGCCCGATCCGCTCATCGCCGAGCGCAAGATGAGCATCGCCATCCAGCGCGTGCAGGATCCAGCGCTGATTCCACAAGACAAGAAGTGGACGGTCGAGATCTACAAATCGCTGGCGCAGGAGTTCATCGAGATCACACAGAACCGCAACGCGGTCGCGATGCTGGAGCTCACGCTGCAGAAGTTCCCGATGGATCGCGACGCGCCCGTGATGCAAAACAAGGTCGCCGAGCTGTACGATCAGCTCGCGCGGCTGGCGCCGGAGGGCTCGGCGGCGCGCGCCGAATACTCGTCCAAGGCGCTCGAGGCTCGCACGCGGCTCGCTCAATACGTGGGGACCACGCCCTGGGTCGACGCCAACCGGGACGATCCAGAGGCGCTCGCCACGGCCGAGCAGCTCGTCAAGGGCGGCTTGAAGCGGGCCGCCGCCGACCACACCAACTTCGCGCGCGGCTACTACGAGAAAGCGCTGGAGCTCAATGATGAGGGCGAGCAGCGCGCGCTGATCGAGAAGTCCATCGCCGAGTATCGCCTAGCCGAGACCGGATGGTCCGCGTACATCGAGCAAGATCCGACCGCCATGGATTCGTACGAGAGCCGCTTCTGGCTCGCGGACGCGCGCTACTGGGTGGTGGTGTTGCAGGTGGCGTTGGGCCGCAGCCCCTCCGCTGAAGAGGTGCGCAGCGCGCGAGAAGCTGCCTCCGCGGTGCGCGACTCCAACGAGGACGACAAGTATCTGCAGCCGTCCGCCTATTACGTGGTGACCATCGCGGAGAAGATCCTCGATGACGAGTACCGCAAGTGGGAGCAGTCCGAGCACCGCGAAGGCCTGGAGAAGCGCACGGAGGTGCATTTCATCGGCGAGGGTGACTCGCGCAAGGTCTCGCGCGACGAGGTGCCGCCGCAGGTCGTGGACGCGGTGCGCGCGCGCGACGAGTACAACGATCGCATCCCGTTGGACCGCGACCCGCAGCACAACGGCCTTTTGTACGCCTTCCAGTCTGCTGATCTGTACTTCGTGTACGGGCAGTTCGACGAGGCGCGCAAGCGCTTCCGCCCGCTCTACGAGCAGTACTGCGGCAAGAACGAGTGGGGCTACAAGTCTTGGGAGAAGCTCATCAGCATGAGCAACTTCGAGGGTAACGCCGATGAGAGCCGCAAGCTCGCGGAAGGCAAGAGCTGCGCTTACAACGAGGAGACGCATCGCGCGGAAGACGCGATCCGAAAGCCGGTCAAGCAGGGCGTCGCTTACCTCGACGCGCGCCGCCTGTACGAAGAAGCGGAGAAGATGCCGGATGGCCCCGCGCGCGCCAAGAAATGGCGCGAGGCGGCCGCGGCGTACAAGGTCGCGCTCGACGCAGCACCAGATCGCGACGAAGCGCCCGAAGCCGCGATGAACGGCGCCTATGCGTACAAGCAAGTCGGCGAGTACGACAAGGCGATCGAAATGTACGAGCTGTTCATCGCTCGCTACGGCAACGAGCAGACGCTGGCCAAGCTCAAGAACGGCGATCCCAAGGCGCAGCCGCCCGTGGCCCCGAACCCCAAGAAATACGAGGATCGCACCGGCTACCTCAAGAACGCCTACGACGCGCTGGGCGCCGCCTACGTGCTGTTCTTCAACTACCCGCGCGCGGCGGAGACCTACGACAAGATCAGCAACAACAACAATTTCAAGCAAGCCGATCGCCGTGAAGCCGCGCGCCAGGCGCTGCAGCTCTACTCGAGCCTCGGGGATCGCACGGGCATGACGCGGGCGCGCGAGCGCTTCCTGCAGCTCGGCGCCTCACCGAAGGAGATGGCGGAAGCGGACTTCATCGTGGCCAGCGCGGAGCTCAAGCGTTGGGATCCGTACAGCCCCGACAGCGGGGCGAACGCCACGGCGCGGCGCGCCGCGCTGCGCGCGATGGAGGACTACTACACGGCCCACAAGAACCGCGATCCCGCGGCGCAGTACGTGGTGCAGGCGGCGTATTGGTCGGCGCGGACGCGCAAGGCCGTGAGCGCGAACGACACCGACAAGTGGTGGCAGACCACCATCACGGCGTTCGACAAATGGAAGCGCCTGGCGCCGCAGGAGGCGGGCAAGAGCACCGCGCTCGGCTCACTAGAGGCCGGCATGGGGGCCGAGGCCGAGTTCTCATTGGTGGACGCGGAGCTGGCCCGAAAGTTCGACTATGAGTCGGGCTTCCATCGCTACCGCGGCACGGTCGTCGAGGTCATGCAGAAGTACCGCGGCGACGTGGTGGAAGCGAAGAAGTGGGACGAGAAGCTGCAGCACGTGATCGACGCCTACCTGTCGCCCGAGTGGACGGCGGCGTCGCTGGCGCGCCAAGGCACGGTGTGGGACTCGGTCCGCACCGGTCTGTACAATACGCGACCGCCCGAGCTCAAAATGTTCGACCCCAAGCAGGAGGCCCTGCTGAAGCGCGCCGAGGCCAGCGACAACCTGGATCTACAGGCCAAGGCCGACGAGATTCGCGTCTCCGTACAGCAAGGCTGGCGCGACGCGCGCGAGAAGGAGCTCGGCGGCGCGGACGAGCTGATGATCGATCGCTACGGTAAATCGATCATGGTGGCGCGCCGTTACAGCGTCTCCAACCCGGCGGTGACTCGCGCGATTCGCCGGTTGGCGTTCTTCACCGACGTGATCGGGGAAGCCAAGATGAAGCAGTACACGTCGAGCATCAAAGATCTCAACTACACGGAGGGCATGTTCTTGCGCATGCGACCGGGACAGATCGTGTCTCCGCAACCGCAAGGCGCGCCGCCTCCGCTGCCGGTGAGTGCACAATGAGACTCGCGATCGCGACGCGTATCCTACTTTCTTCGCTCGCCTTGCTGGGCGGCGCCTGCGCCTCCAAGGAGACGCCGCCGCCCAAGGCTCCCGCGGCCGGCGCCGCGCCGACGACGGAGACGGAGGCTGCAGCACCCAGCTCGGACTCCGGGCTCTCGATCAGCGACGCGCCCAGCAGCGGCGAGGGCGGCGCTCAACGACCGAAGATGTCGGCGTCCGCGGCCAGCGCCTACGCGGCGGGGATGACCGCGTTCCAGAACGGCGACCTGGCGGGCGCCAAGGCGCAGTTCACGCAAGCCACGCAGGCGGATCCGAAAGCGTACCAGGCGTTCTACTCGCTCGCCGTGGTCAAGGAGCGACTCGGCGATATTCCTGGCGCGCTCGCCGCGTATCGCCAGGCGACGCTGGTCGTGCCCGACTACGAGCCGGCGATCTACTCCTACGGGGTGCTGCTGGCGCGCAACGGTCGCGCCGATGAGGCGGTCGAGTACATCAATGGCCGCATGAGCGCGATGCCGAAGAGCGCCGCGGTCACCGCGGCGATGGCCGAGATCAAGTCGATTCAGGGTGACTCCGGCGCAGCGCAACGCCTGGCGCAAGAGGCGCTGAAGAAGAATCCCGACTACCGCCCGGCCATGGTCACCATCGCGCGGGATCACTATCGTGCTCGGCGGCTGGACCTGGCGCTCTACGCGCTGAAGGGCATCCTCGATGGCTACGGCACGGAGAACCCACCGCGCGACAAGAACAACGCGGAGGCCCGGCTCATTCGCGGCCTGATCTACAAGGAGCAGGGCCTGCGCGGCCCTGCCATCGACGAGCTGAAGAAGGCGCTGGAGCTGCGCCCCGATCTCGTAGAAGCGCGCGTGCACCTCGCTTCTTATTATCTGGAGTCGGGAAATCCCACGGACGCGGCGCCCTTGCTGGAGGGAGCCCTGCGCTATCAGCTCGATCACGTGATCGCTCACCTGAACCTGGGCGACGCTTACCGCTTGCTCGGCAAGGTCGCGGAGTCGCGCCGCGAGCTGGAGTGGGTCGCGCAGAAGGATCCTGCGATCTATCAGGTGCACTACGATCTCGGGGTGTTGTTCCTCACGGCGGACAGCGTGCCCGGCATGTCGCCGATGCAGGCGGTCGATCGCGCGCTCGATGAGCTCGAGCAATACAAGAAGATGCGCCCGCGCCAGGCCGGCTCGAACGACGACACGGATGAGCTGATCACGCGCGCGAAGACCAAGAAGGGCCTCCTGCAGTCCAAGGAGGACGAAGCAAAAGCGGCCGCCCAGGCTCCGCCAGCGGACGCGGCGGGGGCTGCCGAGCCGGACGCCGCCGGCAGCGCGCCGGCCACGCCCGCTACGACAGGAGGCACACCATGATGCGTTTTTCGGCTGCTCTCGTGCTGTTGGCGATCGTCGCGTTTCCGCTCTCCGCGTCTGCGCAAAAGAAGGGGCGCGTCGTCACGATCAGCGAGGTCACCATCGTCGGCCGCGTTCAAAAGCCGATCGCGGCGGTCGACGTGAGCCGGATCCAACCAAAGCTCACGCTGGCCGAGCTGCGCCAGCCGTTCGTCGATCGTATCGAGAAGGCGATCTCGCGCGATCCGTTTTGAGCGCTCGGCGACGTGCTCCTGCCGCTGCTCGCCGCTGCGCTCAGTACCATCTGCGTCGGCGCGGCTGCGCGTCAGGTGCAGAGCATCACGCGCGTGGAGTTGCCCAGCGCGGCCGAGCTTTTGGCGCGCATCGACGCGCTGTTGCCGCCCGGCGCGGCTGCAGAGCAGCGCCGCGCGGAGCTCGATGAAGCGATCTCCGACGTGGATCGCAGCACACGCGGAGTGAGCGAGCTCCCGCGAGCCTTGGCGCGCATCGCGCTCGCAGGCGGCACCGCGCTGGCGCTCGGCGCGCTCGCGAGCCATCCGGATCTCGAGCATCTCCCATCCGCGGGCGCAGCCTTCGGTGCAGGTGTCGTTGGTGCGGTGTGCGTCGCCCACCTCGGCCGTTTGGCCAGTGCGCGATCACGCAAAGCACGGGAGCATTGGTCGGAGCTTGGCCGCAGGTTGCGGCGACAGCTCGAGCAAAGTTGAATCGCGCCGTTTTGGGTTTCGATGGTGGACCGCGGTCCATCTTTGGCGCTACGCTGAAAGCGCCGTTCGAGTTTTCGGGAACACGGTAGCTGCGAACATCGTCGAGTGATGGTGTCGCGCTCCGACAGGTATTCAGGCTTCGAACATGACTCAGTCCTACCAGCAGCAGCCCGGTACTTCACAGCGCCCTGGCCAGATGACGGCGGTGATGCGCGCGGTCGCGCCGACCGGACCCAAAGTCTTGCGCATCGGAGTCGTACAATCCGGGCGAGTGACGGAAGAGCGTATCATCAAGCAGCGCGGCCACGTCACGGTAGGACCCAGCGAAAAAAATCTCTTCGTGATCTCCAGTTCGGCGATCCCGGCGAGCTTCCGGCTCTTCGAGCTGGTGGGCAACGACTACCACTTGAACTTCCTGGACGGCATGCAAGGGCGCATCGCGCTGCCCACCGGCATCTCCGATCTGGGCGTGCTCAAGGGGCAGGCGAAGCGGACGTCACAAGGCGCCTATCAAGTGCGTCTCACGGAAGACTCGCGCGGCAAGGTCGTGATCGGCGACACCACGTTTCTGTTTCAGTTCGTCGCGCCGCCGCCGGTGCAGCCGAAGCCCCAGCTGCCGGTCGCGGTCCTGCGCGGCGCTACCAACATGGACTGGAACAGCACGATCATCGCTGCGTTCTCGTTCCTGTTTCACTTCTTACTGCTCGGCGCGATCTACTCGGATTGGCTCGATCCGGTCGTGGACGACGAGGTCGCCGTCGCCGGTCTGATCGACTCGCTGAAGAACCTGCCGCCTCCGCCGCCGGTCGAAGAAAAGCCTGCGGAGGAGCCGACCAAGGACAACCCCGAGGAGACCGCCAAGCCGAAAGAAGCCGCGCCCAAGGCTCCGGCAGCGGGACCCAAAGCGCCCGCCGGCGGCCAGATGAGCGCTCGCGAAGCGGCCGCCGTGAGCAATCAGCTCGAGCAGCTCGAGATGGCGACGCTGGGTGCACTCTCGGCGCAGGGTCCGGCCACCGCCGGCGTTCTAAAGGGCGGTGAGGTAGCGACGGGCGCGCTGGATCAAGCCGCAGCCAGCAGCGCTGGCGTGGGCGTCGGAGGCGGTGACCTGAAGCTCGGCGGTGGCGGCGGTGCGCTGCGCCCCGGAGCGACCGGTGGTTGTCTGGCGTGTGTTGGCTCCACGGGCCGGGGTAGCGGCACCGAAGGTACGGGCAACGTCGCGAAGGTCCAGGGACCGAAGGGCAACGCTAGCGTCGGCGGCGCGGCGGTCAGCGGCGGCACCGTGAGCAATGCGGCCCGGGTCGTCGCTGGAATGCGCGCCGGTTTCCGAGCCTGCTACCAGCGCGGCTTGAATGAAAATCCGGACTCCCAGGGCAGCATTCGGCTCACGATCCAGGTCGGTCCTGGCGGTGAAGTGCGGAACGTCACGGCGGTCCCATCGGGTACGTTGCCGGCATCGGTAGTTAGCTGCGTGCAGGCACGCGCTCGCGCCGCGCAGTTCGATCCGCCGGAAGGTGGTTCTGCGGCGGTTCAGGTTCCGGTCACCTTCGTGAAGCAGTAACGCCCCGCTCGCGCACGGAGGCGCTTCCGTGCTGCTGGAAGGAGCGAGGGGGGCGGGCAAACAATTAATTGCGCTCATTGCTAATTCCGTGTGCGCTTTGAATGCCGGCTTTGGTACAAGCACCACAAACCTCGTGACGCCGTGCGTTCAGCAGTTGTCCGCGGAATCCGCCCGTTGGCCGGAAACCTCGCGTAACTTCGAGGGATTTGGCCAGGCTCGTCACGTTGACATCTTCCAATTGGGGTTCTTATACTGCACGCGCTTCCGTCGCCTCGAGGGAGGCTGAGAGGTCAGAATGGGATCGAGCGGAAAAGCACGAGGCTTAGTTGGGCTCCTGTTGTTGTTCGGTGCGGTTGGCGTCGCCTCCGCGCAATCGGCTGGGACGACGACTGGCGACGCAACGCCGCCAGTCGAGTTGGGTGCCGGGCAGGACGTGGCGCTGAGCCCCGAGATGATGGCCGCCAACGCAAAGGCCTTCTTGCCGGAGATGGATCGCAGCGCAGCTGTCGTGCGGCGCCTGCTAGCCGATGCGCGTGAGAAGCGGGACGTCGTCCGCGTGCTCTGCTTGAATGACAAGCTGAATCAAATCGATCTCGCGACGCGCACGTCTTCCGATCGCGTCGATGCGCTGAACTCAGCGGCGCAGCAAAAAGATCTCGATCGCACCAAGCATGAGTACACGGTCGCGCTGGTGTTGCGTGATCGCGTGCGCACGCTGGTCAACGAGGCGAATCAGTGCATCGGAGAAGAGACTGGGTTCGTCGGTGAGTCGAAGGTCACCGTCGATATCGATCCCAATCTCCCCGATGAGGATCCCGACTTTCCGGATGATCCGCTGGTGAGTGTTCCGCCAGTTTTCGCTAGCCCGACGAGGTAGTAGGACTCGCAGAGTCCGTGTTGTTCTGAGGGAACGGATCGGGTCCAAACATGAAACAGGGTCTGGTACTCGCGGCGGTGTTCGCTGCGGCTGCTTTCTCACTCCCCGCCAAGGCGCAAATTTGGCTCTCCGATCGCCGGTTGAGCGAGGGCATCGGCATCAAGGTCGGTGAGCTCGAGCTGCACCCCGGTTTGGGTGGCGAGTTTGGCTACGACAGCAACTACTTCCGTCGCGCTCCGTCGGAGAGTCCGGCAGCCGCGTATCGCCTGCGTGTGACGCCCTCGCTGTCGTTGAGCACGATCGGTCTCAGGCGCCGCGCGGCTACCGAGGGCGGGGGGATGCCGCGGGTCATGTTTCGAGCCGGGTTGTTCGGTAGCTACAATGAGCTAATCGCTACGGAGTCGTCCCATTCGGACGAGCTCTCCGACCAACGGCACTTCACCCTCGGAGCAAATGCTCGGGTCGACATCAATCGTCGCCGCCCGATCGGCGTGGATCTGGAGGCGCTAGGGGAGCGCTTCGTGGATCCCACTGGTGAGGGCGGCCTCTCCAACGAATCGCTGGATAGCCGTGCGTTGACCCGCGACGTCGTGCGCGGCGGTGGTGGCGTCACGTGGCGACCCGGCGGTGGCTTGTTCGAGTGGCGCCTCGGCTACACCGGCACGTACACCTATTTCGAGGAGACGGATCTGCGCGAAAACAACAACGTCGATCACGACGTCAATACGCGCGGGCGCTGGCGCTTCTTGCCGCGCACGGCATTGCTGTTCAATGCCAACTACCAGATGATTCGCTACACGCACAGCGGCGCGCTGGTGCCGTTCGATGGCGACATCCTCTCGGCGCGCGTTGGCTTGACCGGGCTCGTGACGCCTCGCATCGGTGTGCTCGGTCTGGTGGGTTGGAGCTCCACGTTCTACGACGGCGGCGGACAGGATGCCGACACAATCGTTGGGCAAGCGGAGGTTAAGTATTATGTGCAGCCGCCGCCGCAGATGATGGAGGGGCAGGTGACGGCCAGCACGGGTCTTTCGACGATCGCGCTCGGCTACTCGCGTGACATCTCGAACAGCTACATCTCCTCGTTCTTCCGACGCGATCGCGGCTACCTGAGCCTCGTGTACTTTCTGGCCGGCACGTTCGTGACAGAGCTGCGCGGCGGCTATTCGTATCTGACCTACGGCCGCGGAGTGCAGTATGACTCGTTCCATCAGCGCCGCATCGACGCGCGGCTGTTCGCCGAGTACCGGGTGAGTGATTCCTTCGGGATCAACGCCACGTTGCTGTTCGACAAGAATATGAGCGGGCGGCCGCGTCCGTATAGCGGACAGCCCGTGACCGATGATCTGGACTTCACGCGCTATCAGGCGTACATCGGCGCGCGCTGGTTCTTGTGACCGCGATTAGCGATTCGAGCTTAGCTCTGGCTTTGGTTTTCGAGCGACGTCGGCTGTTGAGTGTGAGTCTCGGGCTGCTGCTCGCCGCCTGTGGCGGCACGAGCGGCACCCCCCACGTCAATTTGCCGCCCCCCACGGAGCGCAACGCGGTCGGCCCTGGCGACATCCTGATCGTCGAAATCGTGGGCGAGAAGGACCTGCCGAAGGACTATCAGATCGCGGCGGACGGCTCGGTCGACATCCCGTACATCCACAGCGTCCAGGTGGCGGGGCTCGAGGCTTCGGAGGTCGCGGAGCTCATCCGCGAGCGCCTGATCGCCGCCAAGATCCTGATGGATCCTAGCGTGATCGTGCAGGTCAAGGAGTACCGCAGCCGGCGTATCACGGTGATTGGTCAAGTCGCCAAGCCTGGCAGCTTCCCGTTTACACAAGGGATGACCTTGATTCACGCGTTGTCCGTCGCCGGCGGGCTCACTCCGCTCGCGGACACCGACCGCGTCAACATCACGCGCAAGACGGATCAGGGCAAGACCTACAGCGCGCTGGTCGCCATCGGGGCGATGATGGAAGGCAAAGCGCCCGACGTGCCGCTGCAGTCCGGCGATCAGATCTTCGTCCACGAGCGGCTGTTCTAGAAGTCGAGCAGTTGCTCGCTCGGCTTTTTCGCGTTGTTTGTGCGTCGAGCGTCGGCGCGTCGCCGTGCTGCGCCGACTTCACTGTCGCGATTCGTTCAGCGCGGGACCGGCGTGGGCGCGTAGCGGAGGGTTGCGAGGAAGCGCAGTCCTGGGCTGGTGGGCGCAAGGAAGCGGCCGTGGTGAGCGCCGCGTGACTCTGTCGAGAGCGCGACGCCGCTGCCCGCGCCGATGCTCAGCGACCAAGGATCCTCCGGGCCACGCGAGGCGCGCAGCGTGCCGAGCCACTCTGCCGGCCAGAGCAGCGTGTCAAAGCCAGCAGCTCTGGCGCGCGCGCTGGTCGCGTCGATCAGGCTTGGAAGCATGAACGCTTCGAGGCCCAGCCGCAGCCGCTCGCGTCCGAGCGCGTCGAAAGACAGCCCCGCGCCGAGCTCACCTTGCGAGCCCCAGCGCACGCTGCCGAAGTCGACGCTGTTGCGCAGCCGCGCGCCGAGCAGGGCGGCCGCGCGCCAGCGGCCGGAACGCCACTCTACGGGCACGGCCGGAGCGAGCACCACGACTCCGGCGCTGGCATAGCTCTCGACATCACCGAACGGCAAGGTGACACGCAGCTGCGGCTTCAATCCGAAGCTCTCGCCGAGTGGGATGGCCAGGCCGAGCGCCAGCCGCGGATCACGCACCGCGCTGCGCTCGAGCGGCAGGGCGCGCTGCGAGGTGAGCCCCTGTCCGCCAGATCCGGTTTGATAGGCGATCACCGGTAAGGTGAGCGCGAGCTCTAGCCCAGCGCCGAGCCCGAACGCCAACGAGAGGTCGTGCTCGATCGCGCGGCGCACGACGCGGATGGAACGACCTTGCGGATCTGGGCTCGGCACCACCAGCTCCAGCGCTCCGAGCTGCGCTTGCAGCGCGAAGGCGAACGCGACCTGCCGCGCGCTCGGCGCCGCTGGCGCGGGGATCGTCGAGAAATACGCCGCGCCAGCGCTGAGCCACAGCGAGTTGGAGTCGAGACAGCGACTGACGCCCGTGTTGGCAGCGCAGTCTGCGGCGCGCGCGTCGGTGGCCACGCTCGCGAACAGAGCCAGGCCGAGGAGTACTCGGCTCACGAGCCGCGGCAGCATGCGCGCACGATAGCATCCCGCGGCGCAGCGCAGGCGCCGCGCGCCGTGCGCCAAGGGATCCGGATTGACGCCCCTTGGCTATTCGAGCATGCGCGTGGGGTGATCGCACAGGATAGGCCGCTGTTACTCGGCTCGGCATCGCCTCGACGGCGCGACATCGTGCAGGGCCTCGGCATTCCGCTCCGCGTCTTCGCTGCGGATATTTGTGAAGATGTAGCGCCGGGCGAGCTGCCGCTAGCGTATCTCGAGCGCGTCGTGAGCGAGAAGCTCGCGGCGGTCGCCGCGCGGGTCGCTGACCGCAATTTTTCTGCGATTCTGGTGGCGGACACCAGCGTCGTGCTCGGCGACAGGATCCTCGGTAAGCCGGCGCACAGCGAGGAAGCAGCGCAGCTGCTCGGCGCGCTCGCCGGCCGCACGCACATCGTTTACACGCGCTATGCGCTGGCGCGCGCGGACTCGCCAACGGTCGTGGTCGCGGCGCGCACGGTGTCGACCGCGGTGACGCTCCGCGCCGCGAGCGCCGCGGAGATCCGCCGCTACGCCGCCAGCGGTGAAGGGCTCGACAAAGCCGGCGCTTACGCCGCGCAGGGGCTCGGCAGCTTTTTGGTCGAGCGCATCGATGGCTCGTACAGCAACGTGGTGGGCTTACCAGCGTGCGAGCTGGTGAGCGACCTCCTCGCGACCGGGCTGCTCCGCGAGTTTCCGTGACGCGCCTGCTGGGCTCGCTGCTCCGTCCAGCGCGCGCCTCCGCGCTGGTATTCGGGCTCGCGCTGGTAGTGCGGCTGGCTATCGTGGCCTGGGCGGCGCGACGCTTTCCTCCGGCCGACGATGGCCACTTCTACGACGTGGTCGCCGAGCGCATCGCGCATGGCCTCGGCTACACCTGGGCGTGGCCCGATGGTGCCGTGACCTACGCGGCGCACTATCCGGTCGGTTATCCCGCGGCGCTGGGCGTTGCCTATGCGCTGTTCGGCAGCAGCCCGCCGGTGGCGATGGTGCTCAACGCGCTCATCGGCGCAGCGGGCGCCCTGGCGGTTCATCGCTTGGCGTTGCGCGGCTCCGCAGCGCCGCTCGCGCTCGCCGCTGGGATCCTGGCGGCCCTGTCGCCCAGCCTCGTTTTTTATACGCCGGCTCTGATGACGGAGGGCGTGACCGCCGCGCTGCTCGCGTTATTGGGCTGGCTGAGCGTAGCGCTTCGCGCCCGACCGCGGCGAAGCGGTCTGTTGCTGCTGGGCATCGGCTGCGGTGCGCTCGTGCTGGTTCGTCCGCAAGCGCTGCTGCTGGCGCCGCTCTTCGGCGCCATCGCGAGCTCGAGCTCCGGCTGGCCGCGCTGGCGAGCCGCGGCGTGGGTCGCCGTCTTGGCGGTAGGCGTCTGCTTGCCGTGGACGCTGCGCAACTGTGAGCGGCTGGATCGCTGCGCGTTCGTGAGCGCCAACGGCGGCTGGAACCTGTTCATCGGCTCCGCCGATAAGGCGACCGGCGCCTGGGTCTCCATCGATGAGTTGGGGGTTCCCGCGGAGTGCCGCGAGGTCTTCGGTGAAGCGGACAAGGACCACTGCTTCGGCAAGGCCGGGCTTCGCAACGTGCTGGGCCGGCCTTGGCATTTCCTTTCTCTGGTGCCCGCCAAGCTGCGCAATACCTTCGACTGGTCCGGCGCGCCCGGACACTATCTGAGCGCGTCGAACTCGAGCGCGTTTGGCCCGGCCGCGGCGCTGACGCTGGGAGTTATCGAAGTGGTGACGCTGAGGTTGACGCTCCTCGCGGCGCTGGTCGCGCTCGCGCGGGCGTCCGGGCCACGCCTGCGCTGGCGCAGAGCACTGCTCGCGCTGGTGTTGCCCGCCTTGTTCGGAGGGCCCTGGCTACTTCACGGCTACGCCTGGCTCGCGTACCTCGCGCTGCCCGTTCTGGTGCTGCTGCTGGGGCGCGCCGCGTGGCAGTGGCCGAATGCGCTGCTGGCCGCCGGCGTCGTGGCGGCCACGGCCGCCACCCATGCGCTGTTCTTCGGGGCCGGCCGTTATGGGCTCGTGTGTGTGCTTCTGCTCATCCCGCTCGCCGTCCAGGCGTTTACCCGCACTCCCTTCGCGCTCCCGGCGTCCGGCCAACTCGCTATCGACGGCTCGGGCGGCGCCCCGCGCTTTTGACAGACGGAACGCGGTCGGGGGATACTTCGCGCCATGCCGCTCATCGAGACCGAGGAAGCCGCCCGCCGTCTGGCTCGCGCGATCGCGAGCGATCTATCGCTCTATAACGAGGAGAAGATCATCCGCGGAATCGAGGGCGACAGCCTGTTCGAGGAGCTGAGCGAAGAGATCGAGGAGGGGCGCGCGCTGTACAAGAGCCGTGTCTCGCCCGAGCTCTATCACCGCAACTACTACGATCGTGCCCTCGTCGACATTCTGGTGAAGTCGAAGGGTCACATCAAAAGCAAGATCTGGTGACGCGCTCGCGCTTCGTGCTCGGCCCGGGCGAGCGCGACCGCGTCGATAAGGTGCTCGCGCGCCTGATGGCCGACACCTCGCGCGCCAATATCCAACGCTGGATCGAGGCGGGCCGCGTGCAGATCGATGGCCGCGTCTGCCGCGCGCGGGACGTCGTTCGCGAAGGTGCCGTGCTCGAGGTGGATCCGCTGCCGGCGCCGCCCAGCGGCGCCACACCGGATCCGAGCGTGCCGTTCGCGGTGCTCTTCGAAGACGACGATGTCCTCGTCGTCGACAAACCGGCGGGCGTGGTGGTGCACCCGGCGCGCGGCCACGCGACGGGCACGCTGGTGAACGGGCTGCTCGCGCGCGGCGCGCTGGCGAAACTGTCCAGCGAAGAAGAGGAGGATGAGGAGCAGCCGCGGCCCGGGATCGTGCACCGCATCGACAAGGACACGAGCGGGCTCTTGGTCGTCGCCAAGAACGATCTGGCGCGAGAGGCTTTGAAGGCGCAGCTCGCCGCGCACAGCATGGAGCGCGCCTATCACGCCATCACCATCGGCGTGCCCCGCGGCGGCGTCATCCGTACCACGTACGGCCGCGATCTGCGCTCACGGCTGCGCTTCACGTCGCGGCGCGCGGAGGGTAAAATAGCCATTACGCACGTCGCGGTGCTCGAGAAATTGGCGGGTGAGCGCGCCGCGCTGATCGAGTGCCGCCTGGAGACGGGACGCACACACCAAATCCGGGTTCATCTGCTGGAGCAAGCCAAGACTCCGCTGCTCGGCGATGCCTTGTACAAGCCGCCGCAGACTCCCAGCGTCCTCGTGCCCATCGCCGCGGCGCTCGGCCGTCAGGCGCTGCACGCGCGAGTGCTCGGCTTCGTGCACCCGCGCACCTCCGAAAAGCTACGTTTCGAGTCGCCGCTGCCCGCGGACATGAGCCAGGCGCTGGCCGCGTTGCGCGGCCTGGCTTGAGCGCGACGCGCGGCTCAGCGCGGGTCGCCGGGCGCGGCCGGCAGCGTCGCGTCAGCCACCGCGTCCGGCGCGCCCAGCACGGCAGCGTAGCGGACGCGCAGGATGAAGAGCGCCGCGAAGCCGACGAGGACCGCCCACCACAGCGTCGCGAAGCGGATCAGCATCATCGTGGCGGTGGCTGGTCCTTCCGGCACGTGACTCAAATGCACGAGCTGCTCACGGATCAACCCTTCCACTACGCCGAGCCCTCCCGGCAGCGGAACGAGGGCGCCGGCGAGCGTCGCCGTCGAGTAGAAGAACACAACGCGCGCGACCGGCAGCTGAGCCCCGAAGCCCTCGAGGATGAGATGCATGGCCACGCCTTCGGCGGCCCAGGCCAGCACGGCGAGCAGCGTCGGCAATAGCAGGGCCGTGGGGCTCGCGACGATGCGCAGGCTCGCGTACGCGTCGCGCAGCTTCGGCACCGCTCGGCCCAGCTTGCCATCGCGGCGCTCCAGGGCAGCGAGCAGCGCCAACACCGGCGTTTTCCACAAAATGGCGAGCAGGCCAGCGCCGACCGCCAACATACCGGCGAACGCCCACACCGTGCCGCCCTGAAACTGCGCGCTGCCGAGCGCGATCAGCACGATGACGCCCACGGCGTCGGTCAAGCGCTCGGCCACGACGATGGGTGCCGTGCGCTCGAGCGGCACGCCGTGCGTCTTTTGCAGCACGGCGCTCTTGAACACTTCACCGACCTTGCCCGGAGTCACGGTGAGCACGAAGCCGGATAGGAACACCAACAGGCTGTCCGTCAGGGCCACGCCACGCACCGCGAGGCGCGCGAGGTAGTACTGCCAGCGTAGGAAGCGGATAACGTAGTTGCCGCTGGCCAGGCCGACGGCCAGCGCGAAGCTTTGCCAATGAAACGCCGTGAGGCTTTCCTGTATTTTGGCCAGCCCGGTGAACAGCACGAAGGCGCCGTAGATGGCGACGCCCAGGAGCATGGCGAGCACGAGTCGCCGCAAAAAGCGGTTCATCGAGGTCGCTTGCGGCGCAGCTGCCGCAGGTAAAATCCCCCGACGAGCAGCAGCGCGAGGGCGCCGACTAGCGCCAGCAGCCAGCGGGGCGCCGCGGCCCGGCCCCGTTGCAGCCCGGGGGGCGGCCGCTCCACGATGACTCGCGGAGCGGGCTCGGCGCTGGGAGCCGGATTGGTTGCGGGGGCGCGCACGGGCTCGGGCAATACACGCGCCAGGTCCCGCGGGCAACCGCTCCTGGGGTCGCCGGTTTCGTAGCTGGCGGTAAATGAGGAGAGGCTCTAAGCTCGCCCGACTCGGGCCTTCGAGCCCCCTCCGGTGACCCTTCGTGACCACTGCCGTACCGCTCGCCACAGAAGCCGACCTACTCGAAACCTGCGCCCGCGCCTGCGGCCGTCTTCGCGACCAAGTCTCGAGGGTCGTGATCGGACAGCGATCGGTCATCGACGCCCTGCTGGTCACGTTGCTCGCGCGCGGCCACGCCTTGCTCGTCGGCGTGCCCGGCTTGGCCAAGACGTTGCTCGTGAGCAGCGTCGCGGAGGCCTTGGGGCTCACCTTTGGGCGCGTGCAGTTCACCCCGGACCTGCTGCCCGCCGACATCACCGGCACCGACGTGCTGAACGATGCCGACCCTGGCTCGCGACCGCACGTGAGCTTCATGCCCGGGCCGATCTTCAAGAATTTGGTGTTGGCCGACGAGATCAACCGCACCCCCCCGAAGACGCAGGCCGCGCTGCTGCAGGCCATGCAAGAGCGCAATGTAACGGTCGGCGGGATCACGCACCCGCTGCCCGATCCGTTTCAGGTCTTCGCGACGCGCAACCCCATCGAGCAGGAGGGCACCTACCTGTTGCCCGAAGCGCAGCTCGATCGCTTCTTGCTCGAGGTGCACGTCGAGTACCCCAGCGAGAGCGAAGAGCGCGAGATCGCGGCGCGCACCACCTCGGGACCGAAGCCGCAGATCGAGCCGGTGGTCACGGCCGAGGAGATCCGTGCCATTGGGCTGCTGGTGCCGCGGATTCCGGTGACGGAGGCCGCGCTCGACCTCGCGGTGCGGCTCGCGCGCATCTCACGGCCCAATCAGGCGGACGCGCCGGAGACCGTGCAAAAGTACGTCCGCTTCGGGGCTGGGCCGCGTGGCAGTCAAGCGCTCGTGCTCGCGGCCAAAGCGCGCGCGGCGCTGAACGGTGAAGCCGCCGCCGACGTCGCTGATATTCGGGCGCTGGCGCTGCCCGCGCTGCGGCACCGGCTCGTGCTCGGCTACCGCGCGGATGTGGACGGTGTTCGCGACGAAGACGTCGTGCGCACCATCCTCGAGCGAGCGGAGCGCTCTTGATGGAGCGGCCAGAGCTTGCGTCCCTGAGACAAGAGCTAAAGGAGCTCATCATCGAGCAGCTCGATTTGCGGCACAAGTCGGCGGCCGACATCGCTGACGACGCGCCGCTCTTCGGCGCGGGTCTCGGCTTGGATTCTCTCGATGCGCTGCAGCTGGCCATGGCCGTCGAGGAGCGTTACAGCGTCAACGTGCCCGAAGGGGAGGGCAGCCGCGCCGTCTTCGCGTCAGTGAGCGCGCTCGCCGAGTTCGTGGCCAGCCGACGCGATGGGTGAGTCGTTGACGGCGCGCGCAGAGCGAGTCGCGATCACGGGCCTCGGCTCGTTCACCGCGCTGGGCCCCGACGTCGAGACGACGTTCGCTCGCCTGACCAGCGGAGCCTCCGGCGTTCGTGAGCTGACGCTCTTCGACGCGAGTGAGCTCGGGCCGAAGCTCGCCGCCGAGGCCGACGTGGAGCGCTCCGGGACCCCCGCCGAGCTCGCTCGCAGCACGCGCTTCGCGCTCGCCGCGGCGCGTGAGGCGCTGGCGATGGCGCAGCTCCCGGCGGATTTGCCGCGCGGCCTCGCCATCGGCGGCACCACCGGCAGCATGCTCGAGACCGAAGCGGACCTGTTGCGCGCCGTGGATCCGGTCGCGGGCCGCGAGCTCGCGGCGCGACGCTTGCTGCGCGAGCCGCTCTCCGACGCCGTTCATCACTTGGCGCAAGCCTTTGGCCAGGTGCGCTTGGCCGCGACCCCATGCAGCGCGTGCTCGAGCGGAGCCGTTGCGCTCGCCCTGGCCGCGCACTGGATCGTAAGTGGGAGGGTGGAAGCTGCGCTGGCCGGCGGCACCGACGCGCTCTGCCGCATGACGTACGCGGGCTTTGCGTCGCTCGGCGTGATGGATCGCGCCGCGTGTCGCCCGTTCGACCTGCGGCGCGCGGGCTTGACGCTGGGTGAGGGCGCCGGCTTTTTGGTGTTGGAGTCGGAGGCGTCCGCGCGGCGCCGCGGCGCGAACGTCATCGCTTGGCTGAGCGGTTGGGCGCTGGGCGCGGAAGCATACCACGTCACTCACCCGGAACCGTCGGGCGCGCGCGCGGCGGCGTTGATGCGTGAAGCCATCGCCCGCGCCGGGCTCTCGCCCCGCGACATCGAGTACGTGAACGCGCACGGCACCGGCACGCTCGCCAACGATCGCATGGAGACGGCCGCGCTGCGCGCGGTCTTCGCTGAGGATCTGGCGCGCATCTGGCTCTCGTCGAACAAGGGACAGCTCGGCCACACGCTGGGCGCCGCTGGCGCGATTGAAGCCGTGATGACGGTGTTGAGCGTCGCGCGCGGCGTCTTGCCGCCCACGGTCGGCCTGGAGACGCCGGAGCAGCCCGAGCTCCGACACGTGCGCGAACGCGCCGCAGCCGCTCCGGTGCGCGTGGCGCTTTCGAGCTCGTTCGG
Organism: uncultured Sorangium sp.; assembly: GCA_966250485.1. Lineage (GTDB taxonomy): Bacteria > Myxococcota_A > Polyangia > Polyangiales > Polyangiaceae > PMG-095. Next base: position 45,697 of record CBINHN010000026.1, read on the forward strand.
GTTCGGCGGCATGGACGGCGTGCTGCTCTTCGAGCGCGCGGACGCGGCAGCGCGCGCGGGCAGCGCCCCGCGCGCGCGCGTCGTGATCAGCGCCGCGGTGTGCCTCGGCGCGCGCGAGCTCGTCAATGAAGCCGCCGCTCACGCCGCGACGGGCGAGCGCGCCGCGCCGCGCGTGGAGCTCGATCCGCTGGCGCTGCTCGACGCCGAGCGTTCGCGTCGCTTTGATCGCAGCACCGCCTTCGCCACGCGCGCCGGCGCCGCGTGTTTGAACGCTGCATCCCTCTCTCCGGAAGGAGTCGGGTTGGTGTTGGGCAGCGCGTACGGCTCCGTCGAGCGCTCGCTCAAGTTTCTGGAGCGCCTGACCGCGCGCGGCCTGCGCGCCGCGGCGCCCGCGGAGTTCCCGCAGCTCGTGCCCTCGGGCGCGGCGGGAAATGCGGCGATCTACCTGCGGCTCACGGGACCGGTGTTCGCGGTTGCCGCCGGCGCGATGAGCGGCGAATCGGCGCTGGCCTCAGCGCACGCGCTGATCGAGCTCGGCGCCTGTGATGCGCTGTTGGCGGGCGCGGCCGAGGCTCACGACGCGGTGGTCAGCGCCGCTTCCAGCGAGCTCGGGCCGCGCAGCGAGGGCGCCGGTTGCGTGCTGCTGGAGTCGGAGAGCGCCGCGCGGCGCCGCGGGCGCGTGCCGCTCGCGTGCGTGGTCGCGTATGAACAGCAAAGCGCGGCGACGCCCTTCGAGCGCGCCACGGTGTCGCCGCCGCGCGCCGCCGAGCGCGCGCGCGTGCTGCTGGTCGGCAGTGACGCCGAGACCGAGCGCGAGCTCGAGCGCAGTCCTTGGTCCGGCGTGGCGCAGACTCGGCTCTTGCCCCACACGGGTTACTTCGAGGCGGCTGGCGCCGTGGCGTTGGCGGTGGGCGCGGCCTGGGTCGCGAGCGGGCTCGAAGCCGTGCTCATCATCAACGTCGCCGAGCGCGTGCGCAGCGCGATACGGCTCGAACGGAGCACGCAAGCGTGACACCGGTGAGCGTGCTCGCGGCGGGCGCGCTCTCCGCGCTGGGTCGCGGCGCAGCCGCATACAGCGTAGGCACGGCTGGGGAGCAGGCGCCCGCAGCGCTGCGGCACCAAAGCGGCTGGCCGCTGAAACACCCGCTCGTCGGCGCAGTGGACGACGCCCACATCGCCGGCTACGAGGGCGATCGCGCCGCACGCCTGCTGGTCACGGCCGCGGCCGATCTCGCGCGCGAGCTCGACGTGGTCCTACCGCGCTGGCGGGCGCAGCGCGTGGGGCTGGTCGTCGGCACGTCGTCCGGGGCAATGCAGAGCATCGAGCGCGCCTTGCAGCTGCGCGCGCGGCAGGAGGCCGTCCCGTGCGAGTTGGCGCGGAGCGCCAACTACTGGTTGCCGCTCGCGTCGCTCGAGGCCGTCTTGGGCTTGGCGCTCCCACGCGAGCGCGTGGCCGAGGTGTTGGGCGCCTGTGTGTCCTCCAGCTTGGCGCTGGGCCTGGCTTGTCGCTGGCTCGAGGCGGAGCGCTGTGAGCTCGTCATCGTTGGGGGTTATGACGCGTTGAGCTCGCTGGTGGCCGCGGGGTTCGACGCGCTAGGGGCGACGACGCGCACGCGCCCGCGACCTTTCGCGTCCGAGCGCGATGGGATGGCCATGGGCGAAGGCGCGGCGCTGCTCGCGCTGACGCGCTCGCAGCCGGGACAGCGCGAGCTCGGACGCATCCTCGGCTTTGCGGCGACCGCTGACGCCACGCACGTCACAGCGCCGGATCGCGAAGCGCGCGGGCTACTACGCGCCGCGCGCGCGGCGCTGTCCGATGCAGGCCTGGACGCCGCCGAGGTCGACTTCGTCAGCGCTCACGCCACGGCCACGCCATACAACGACGAGGCGGAAGCTCGCGCCATCGAGCAGCTGTTCGCGCGCGACATCGTGCTCCACCCGTGGAAGGCCGCGATCGGTCACGCGCTCGGCGCCGGTGGCGCTCTCGAAGCGCTCGCCGCTTGGGACGCGCTCCGCGGCGGCCTGCTGCCAGCGACGCCGGGGCGCGAAGCGAGCGAGCGCTGCGGGCGACTCGAGCTGCTCGCTCGCAACGAAGCGGCCCGTGCGCGCGTCGCTTTGAAGCTGTCCTCAGCGTTCGGGGGCGCGAACGTGGCGTTGGTCCTCGCCGCTCCCGAGCGCGCGAGCCGGGCCGCGCCGCGCCCTGCGCGTTCGGTCGCGCTGGCCTGTGCCGGCGATTGGGTGCGGGCAGCCGCTCCCGAGGCCGTGCTGCGCTGGGCGCCCGAGGCGCCTGTGTGGCGCGCCGATAGTCTGTCCGAGCTCGTCGTCGCGGCGATCGCGCGCTTGCTCGACACGCGAGCGGCGAGCGTGCCCGAAGCGAGCGCGATCATCGTCGCCACGCGCGCCGCGACGCTCGAGCTCGACGAGCGCTTCGACGCTCGGCGACGCAGCCACGGGGCGGTGGAACCCCGCCGGTTCCCGGCCACGTCGCCCAACTTGTGCGCGGGCTTCGCCGCCATCTGCTTCGGACTGCGCGGGCCGGCCTTCAGCGTCGGTGGGCCGGATGCGCTCGCTTCCGCCCTCGCGATAGCCCGCGACTTGGTGGCTCTCGGCGATGTGCCGGCCGCGGTCGTGGTGGCGGCCGAGGACTCGGAGCAGGTCGTCCGCGACTTGTTCGGCGCGGCCGGGTACCCGGCGCCCGAGCGCGGTGCGCGAGCGGCATTGCTCGAGCCGCGTTCGGATGGTGCCGCGAGCCCGGCGGGGGCCTCCGAGACCCTGCTCGGCTGGGTGCGGGCCCTGGAAGCGTCCGCTGGGCCCATTTAGGCGCTTGCCCCCGGCCGCTGCCCTCCCTTACCGTGCGCGGGAATTCCGAGGGCCGCATCGGCGTTCCAGCCCGGCCCAGCGTGTCATGAAATCAGCCTTCCACCTCGTCCTGCTCGCGTGTGCCCTGCCGCTCGCCGCTTGCAGCCGCCAATACATTCCCAACACCGACGTCGAAGAGACGGACTTCAATCGCGACGTGATCGAGTTCTGCGAGAAGTACCGCCACGCCGTGGAGTACCGCAACGTGCCGCTGCTGCTCGCCATGGCCCATCCGAACTACTACGAGGATGGCGGCACCGTGGATACGAGCGACGACATCGACTACGACGGCCTCAAGGAATACCTCGAGAAGCAGTTCAAAGACACGCGCGCGATCCGCTACGAGATTCGCTACCGCAGCGTCTCCGAAGGCCGCAAGGACGTCATCTTCGTCGATTTCACGTATAGCGCGAGCTACAAGATCCCGACGCCGCATGGGGACGTGTGGCGTCGGCGCGTCGCAGACAATCGCCTGGAGCTCACGCGCCAGGGAGAGGACTTCAAGATCCTGACCGGGATGTGACGCTGGCGCTCAGGGCACGGCGTCTTCGCGGATGGTGACGATGCGATAGCCGTCGCCGTCCGGCCGCAGGAAAAAGCTCATCTGATCGGGGAGCAAGCGGGTCTTTCCGGCGTGCGAGACGCTGAGGTGCACGCGCAGCAGCAGCTGATCGGCTTCGAGCTCCGAGGCGAGCGCGCGCGCCCCCTCGAGCGCAGCCTGATCTTCGCGGCGAAACACCTCGATTTCGTCCTCGCGATAGAGCGGCACCCCGCGCAGCGCCGTGTAGTCGAACTGCAGAATGCGCGAGCGCAGCGCCCCGCGCGCCGGCTGTCGCCCCGCGCTCGAGTCGAAAAAGGACGGCTCTGCGAGCACGGCGTCCACCGCCTCGGGCGCCTCCGCGACGAGCGCGCGGAAGAAATGCTCGATGGTCTCGAAGGCCGCGCTCAACGGACGCGGCGCAGATAGCACTGCGAGGCGCGCGCTGCGGGTGGCCTTCGCCCTCGGCGCGGGCAGCGCTGGCGCCGGGTCGACGGCTATGCCGGGCGGGCGCCGGGGTGGAGCTTCGACGGAGGGGTCGCTGGTCGCGAAGCGAGCGGCCGCTGGCGAGCAGCTGCTCGCCAGCAACAGCAGCAAGCTCGCGCGAGCGCTCACAGCGCTTCGACTTGCGGATCGTCGGTGCGAGACAGCGTGACGACCGTGCGCTCTTTAGCCGCCGTCCAGTGGTTCGGCAGGCTCTCGAGCTCCGAGGCGATGAGCGTGAAGTGCGTGCTGTCGATGCTCGGAATACGAGCGCGGCGCAGGCCGTCCTCGCCGAGCAGCTCTTCGATGTCGTACTTGCCCCGGAGTATGCGGTAGCCCGTGAGCTTGCCGCGATGAACGGCGAGCATGGACTCCCCGTTCGTGACCAAGATGTCACCGGAGTTGGGCCCGAAGCCTTCCTCTGCGGAGAGCCGATCGACGAGCGCGATGGACGCGCGCAGCGCGGCGGCGACGTGCGCGGGCGCGACATGGTCCTCCGAGAGGTGTCCGGCGTCGTGCAAGAACGACAGGAACAAATAGAAGAAGCACTCGCTGTCGGTCTCGCCGCGCACGTTGCGTCGCAAGAACTCCGGTTGCGAGGCGAGCAGCCGTTCGCGCAAATGTTCGAAGCCGCCGATGGTGCCGGTCTGCGCGAACACCCAGGAGCGGTAGCGGAACGGGTGCGTGTTCTCGGTTCGCAGCGCGCCCACGCTCGCGCGGCGGACATGGCCGACCAGGACGTCGGTGCGAATGTCCTCCGCGGCCTCCGTGAGATCGATCTCGCTGCGATCGTCGATGGGCCGGCGACGAAGCAATATCTCGCCGGCCTGATAAAAGCCGAGCCCCCAGCCGAGCGGGTCACCCGGCTCGCGACGGACTCGAAGCAGCTCCGCGTTCGACTTCAGCACCAATGCGCCGAGATCCGAACGGTTGCCGATGAAGCCAAACATCCGGGCCATTCACATCAATGATAACGCTCGAACTCGAGCTCGGCACCTAAATCATGATGAGCGGCGAAGCTTCGTCGCGATCGCGAAGTGAGCTCGCGCGCGATGTGTGGGCGCGACGCAGTTGAGCATCGTGCTCCGTCGCGCGCCGGCCTTCGAGCCGAGGCTCGTCACAGCGAGACGGCTCTCGCCGTGCATGCGCGGGCGCGCTACGCGTAGCGCGTGGACCGCGCTGCGTTTCGTGAAGCGCTGCTCTCCGTCATGGAGCAGAAGACCCACTGGGCTTGGCCAGCGTTCACGGGCGGCGTGGTGCCGCGGGAACGTCTGCACGTACACCTAGAGCAAGAGTATGCGACGTATGTGCGCGACTTTCCCGTGCTCGTGGCGCGCGCGTACGTGAAATGTCCCATACCGGAAGTCCGGCGCGAGCTGATCGCCAACGTCTACGAGGAGGAGACCGGCGGCTTGCACGCGGGTCGCCCGCACCCAGAGCTCTTCCTCGAATACCCGCGCGGGTTAGGAATGGATCTCACTCGCTTTTCGCACGTGGAGCTGCTGCCCGCCGCGGCGCGCTATCGTGCGCTCATCGACGAGCTCACGCTCACGCGCGGTTGGGAAGAGGCGGCGGCGGTCACCACGCTCTTCATCGAGGGGACCGCCGCCGAACGCGACGCGCTCTCGCCGACTCCGCGACCTCCGCCGCCGCTCGAAGAGCACCCGCTGGTCCGGCACTATGGGCTCGCGCTCGAGCATCTCGCGCTCACGAAGGCTCACCGCGGAGTCGAAGGCGACCATCGTCACGCGGCGTGGCGCATCTTGCTCGACTTCATTCCGGAAACTTCGCGGGAAGCCGTGGTGGAGGCGATGGGCTCGTGCCTCGTCGCATGGCTCGCCTACCGTGACGCCGTGGCGGAAGCCGTAGGGCTGGTGGGCGGCCAGAGTGCCTCGCAGTTTCATTAACGGTGGAACCCGCCCCTGTCGGCTGTTTGTACTCGAGGCTGGCATTGTGGAGCAAAGGGCGCGAAAGTCCTGAGCATTCGCTCCGGCTGCTGCCGGAGTGCCACGGAGACATCGTGAAGATTCGCACCTACTTTCAGAAAAGGGCGGCACGCGGGGGTCTGTTGGGAGCGCTGCTCGCCGCGACTGCACTACCGGGCTGCGGCGCTGTGTATCCGGAGCTCGCGACGCCGTCGCGGCAAGCGCCGCCCGGCTTCAATTTCGAGCCACCGCCGCCGCGTGACCTGCTGTTCCTGGCGTTCGCCAAGGCCACGATTCCGGATCGCACCCGTGATGGTCGGGCGTGGGACTCGGTCGGCGGCTCGCTGCCCGATCCATTCGCCAAGCTCATCGTCAACGATCGCGACCTGATCGTCACCCCGGTGCAGGAAAATACGCTGAACCCAGTGTGGCCGAACCAGAAGCGAGGCAACTACCGGATCCCGGAGGACGCTCGCATTCAGGTCGAGCTGTGGGACAGTAATCCCATCAATAATCATCCTATCTGTAGCGAGCGGGTGCGAAATCTGCACGAGCAAGCGGCGCCGGGTGAGCGCATCGAGATCAACTGCGACAGCGGCGCCTACATCGAGCTCACCGCAGAGCCGGCGCGCGGCAAGATCGGCCTCGGGATGTACTACGAGATTCGCACCGACGCGGTGTTCGTGGCGCGGGTGCTGCGCGAATCACCGGCGGCGCGCGCAGGAGTCAACCGGGGCGACCAAATCGTGAGCATCATGGGTGAGCCGACGAAAGGGATGGCGGAAGGCCGAGTGCGCAGCTTGATGAACTCCAACGGAGCTACCGGGCTCGCGCTGAAGCTGCGCAGCAAGGACAAATCAGAGCGCGAGGTCGAGCTCAAGGATGGGCCCGTGTACGCGGAGCTCGGCGAAGAGAGCCCCTGAGCGCAGATGGTGACTCCCGCGATTTTCTCATTGGTGCGAGCGTCGGCTGTCGCCGTGCCGGAGCCGGCGCGCCGAGTGCTGCGGGTGCGCGGCCCCGACGCGCGGAGCTGGCTCAACGGCGTCGTCACTTGCGAGGTCTCACGGGTGAGCGCCGCGGAAGGAGCACACGGGCTGCTCCTCAGCAAGCAGGGGAAGATTCAGGCCGAGCTCGACGTCATCGGCACCGCGGACGGTCTGCTGCTCGGCGTGCGCTCGTCAGAGCCGCAGATCCGAGAGCTGCTCGACCGCTACCTGATCATGGAGGATGCGGAGCTCTCTGAGGAACCGGACCTCGCTTGGTTGAGGTTGCACGGTGTTGCGGCCACGAGCGCGGCGGCGCGCGTCGCCGGCGGCGTCGCAGCCGGCAGCATCGATTGGTTGGGGGTGGGCGGCGCCGCGCTCGCGGTTCCCAAGACGGAGCTCGCGCGCGCGCTCGCGGACTCGGCGCTGACGGAGCTCGACGAGGGCGGGGAAGAGTGGGCATTCCTGCGCATCAGCCATGCGTTCCCCAGCTTCGGGCGCGAGTACGCGGAGGAGTCGAACCCTCACGAAGCCGCGCTCGAGCGGCGCGCGGTGTCCTGGAGCAAGGGCTGCTACTTGGGCCAGGAGGTCGTTTGTATGCAGGACATGCGCGGCAAGGTGAAGCGACGCTTGGCGCCGCTCTGGCTCGAGGGCAGTGAGAAGCCGCCGGCGGGGCTCGAGCTGCGGAGCAGCGACGAATCTGCGCTGGCCGGCAGCATCGTGACCGGCGCGACGCTGGACGGCGTGTCCTTGGCCTTCGCGCGGCTCGCGGCGCCGTTCTTCGAGACGAGCGCGGAGCTCAGCGCGGGCGGCCGCCGCGCGCGGATTGTCACGACGAAGGCCCTCGAAGATGGTACCTTCTCGCTCCGATGACCTCCGCTGATCGCTCGAGCACCGGCTCTGCGAACCGATTCACCGCCTCTGGCCTGCGCGTGTCGGATGATGCGCTCGGGCTCATCGCCATGACGCCGCTCGTGCGGCTCGCGCGCGTGGCGCCAGCGGGAGCCAATGTGTGGGCCAAGGCCGAGTTCATGAACCCGGCGGGCAGCGTGAAGGACCGTCCGGCCCTGGCCATGATTCAGCAGGCGGAGCGGGACGGCCAACTGCGGCCCGGCGCGATGATCGTGGAAGCGACGAGCGGCAACACCGGCATCAGTCTGGCGATGATCGCCGCGGTGCGCGGCTACCGCTGCACGTTAGTGATGCCGGAGGACATGAGCCTCGAGCGCCGCTACATCTTGCGCGCCTACGGGGCCGAGATCGTGCTCACGCCGGCTGGCGACGGCATGAGCGGCGCGGTGAGCCGCGCGCAGGCGTTGCTGGCAGAGCACCCCGAGGCGTTCATGCCCAGTCAATTCACGAACGCGGCGAACCCGATGAGCCACGAGCTTGGCACGGCGCGGGAGCTGCTCGAGCAAACCGAAGGTAAAATCGCGGCCTTCGTGGCGGGCGTCGGCACCGGCGGCACCATCACCGGCGTCGCTCACGTGTTTCGCAAGGAGCTGGGCAGCGCGGTGCGCATCGTCGCGGTGGAGCCGGCGAACAGCGCGGTGCTGAGCGGCAAGGCGCCGGGCATGCACGGCATTCAGGGCCTCGGCGCCGGCTTCGTGCCCGAGATCCTGGACCGCAAAGACATCGACGAGATCGTCGAGGTCACGGACGTGGCCGCGGAGCGCATGGCGCGGCGCTTGGCCCGCGAAGAAGGCTTGCTCGTGGGTCCGTCGTCGGGCGCCAACGTGCACGCCGCGTGTGAGGTCGCCGCGCGGCTCGGCAGCGGGAACGTGGTCACCGTGCTGTGCGACTCCGGCGAGCGCTATCTGTTCTGAGACGCCGGGGCGCTATTCACCGCGGAAATCCGCTTTGCGACGCTCGAAGAAGGCGCTGATGCCTTCGCGCACATCGGCGCTCGCGAGCAGGGCCAGCTGTCCTTCGCGCTCGCGGGCGAGGGCCTGATCCAGGGTCGACGACAGTCCCTCGCGCACCGCGCGCTTGATCGCTGCGAGCGCGAGCGGAGGTCCGGACGCGAGCCGCGCCGCCAGCCCGTGCGCTTCCTCCGCGAGGCGCTCCGCTGGGCAAACGCTGCGCACCAGCCCGAGCTCGCTGGCGCGCTCGGCGCTGATGCGCTCGCCGAGCAGCAGCAGCTCGAGGGCGCGCGCGACGCCGAGCAGACGCGGCAGGTGAAAGCTGCCACCGCCGTCCTGCATCAAGCCGATGGCGACGAACTTCTCCTCGAAATACGCGGCGGTACTCGCTACGCGCAGATCGCAGGAGAACGCGAGCTCGGCGCCGAAGCCGACGGCGGGCCCGTCGACAGCGGCGATCACCGGTTGGGGGGCTCCCGCGATGGCGCGAATCAAGCGATGGAAGCCGTCGAGCCGCTCTGCCAGACGCTGGGGCGCCGTCAGGTCCTGAGCCGCGCTGCGCAAATCCACGCCGGAGCAAAACGCGCCGCCGCGGCCGCTGAGCACGATGACGCGCACGCTGGGATCCGCGGCCAGCGCCGCGAGCGCGTCACCGAGCGACGTGACGAGCTCGGCGTCGAGCGAATTTTTGCTGCTGGGACGATTGAGCGCAAGCTCCGCGATGGCGCCGCTGCGCGAGGAAATCAGGCTGGGCTCGCTCATGCGGCCACGATAACACGCGCGGCATGGCGGATTTTCATCGGAAAAGCAGCGCTGCGGGCCGGTGGCCGGCGGATGGTGCTAGGAGTTCGCGCTGAGTTTTCGCCGCCAGCAACGGCGAGACCGAGAAAGCCATGGACCGCTCTTTTCCGATCCCCGACGCGCTCCCCCTCGCCGAGCAGCGCGGCCAAACGTTCCCGCTCCTCGTCCAGATCATGCAACGCCTATTGGCTCCGGACGGCTGCCCCTGGGACCGCGAGCAAGACATGCCCTCGTTGCGCAAGTACGTGCTGGAGGAGGCGTGCGAGGTGATCGACGCCATCGACTCCGGCGATCGCGCGCACCTCTGCGAAGAGCTCGGCGATCTGGCGCTACAGGTCGCTTTCTTGTCCGAGCTCGGGCGCGCGGAGGGCAGCTTCGGCCCCGATGACGTGGTGCGCGCCATCCTCGAGAAGCTCGTGCGCCGGCACCCGCACGTGTTCGCTGACGCAGCGGTCGCTGGCAGCGAAGAGGTGCTCGAGAATTGGGAGCGCATCAAGGCGCAGGAGAAGCGTGACCGCGGCGTGCTCGACGGCGTCGCCCGCTCGCTGCCGGCTCTGTACCGTGCGCAGCGCATGAGCGACAAGGCCAGCCGCGTCGGCTTCGACTGGCCCGATGGACGCGGCTCGCGCGAGAAGGTGTCGGAGGAGCTACAGGAGCTCGACCAAGCGGTCGCCGGCGGAGACAAGGCGCGCGTGGAGGCGGAGCTGGGCGACCTTCTGTTCGCGTTGGTGAACCTCGCGCGTCACTTCGGGGTCGACGCGGAGGGCGCCCTGCGCGGCGCGTGCGATCGCTTCAGCGGGCGCTTCGCACACGTGGAGCGCTGCGTGCGGGAGGAGCACGGTGGCTGGCCGCGCAGCGAACAAGGCTCGCCCACCAGCGGCATCCCGCTCGCCACGCTGGACGGCTACTGGGACGAAGCCAAGCGGGAGGGCCTGTGACCGCGACGCCGAGCAACGGCGACGCCGAGCTGGCGCTGCTCGCGCAGCTGCCGGAGCAATGGGAGGCGCGGCTGCTCGAGCTCGGTGAGCCGAAGTACCGCGCGAAGCAGATCTTTCGCTGGCTGCAGCAGCGCGGCGTGTTCGAGCCGGCGCAAATGTCCGATCTCGCGCGCTCTCTACGAGAGCGGCTCGAGGCGCTGGGCGTGCGCGCTCCGGCGAGCGTGTTGAAGGTGCAGCGCTCGCAGGATGGCACGCGTAAGCTGTTGCTCGGCTTGGCGCGCGACGCGCGCGTGGAGTGCGTGCTGATCCCGATGACGCCGCTCGCGGACGCCGCGGACGCGGACGCCGCGGCCATGGTCGAGGACGAGACCGAGACCGAAGCGGAGAGCGAACGAACCCGCGTCACGCTGTGCATCTCGACGCAATACGGCTGCGCCATGGGCTGTCGCTTTTGCGCGAGCGGCCGCGCGGGCCTGCTGCGCGGCCTGAAGGCGGCCGAGATCACGGCTCAGGTGCTCATCGCGAAAGCACACCTGGAACCAGGAGAAGAGCTGAAGAACCTGGTGTTCATGGGCATGGGCGAGCCGCTGCATCACTACGACGAGACCAAGCGGGCGCTCGAGCTCTTGCTCCACAAAGACGGCCTGGGCATGAGCCCGCGACGCATCACCGTGAGCACCGTCGGCTTGGTGCCGGGCATCCGCAAGCTGGGGCAGGACTTCGACGGCAAGATCGGCCTCGCCATTTCGCTGCACGCGCCGAACGACCGTATCCGCAGCGAGATCATGCCCATGAACGAGCGCTACCCGATCGCGGAGCTGATCGCCGCGCTGCGCGCGTACCCGCTGCCGCGGCGACGGCGCATCACCATCGAGTACACGCTGATCGCCGGCGTGAATGACGAGCGCGCGCACGCGCGCGAGCTCAGCGAGCTTTTGCGCGACATCCCGGTGAAGATCAATTTGATCCCGATGAACCCGGTCGACGGCTCGGGGTTCTCCGCGCCGAGCGCGCAGCGCGTCAGCGCGTTTCAAGAGGTGCTCGCCGCCGCCGGCTACAGCTGCTTCGTGCGCACGCGCCGCGGTGACGAAGTCGACGCCGCGTGCGGTCAGCTCGCGCTCAATCGCGAGCTCGTCAACGTACGGGTCTCGCCCAAGCCCGTCGAGCAAGCCAGCTAACGCGGCGATCAGGAGGACGCGACAGGATGTTTAAGAAGGTGTTGGTGCACAATCGGGGCGAGATCGCGTGTCGTGTTTTACGTACCCTGAAGCGACTCGGCATGGCGAGCGTCGCGGTGTACTCCGACGCGGACAGCGGCGCGCCGCACGTGACGCTCGCGGACGAAGCGTATCGAATCGGTCCCGCGCCGGTGCGCGATAGCTACTTGAACATCGACGCGGTGCTCGCGGCGCTCGCCGAGTCGCGCGCCGACGCGCTGCACCCCGGCTATGGCTTGCTGAGCGAGAGCGCGAACCTCGCGCGCGCCGTGCACGACGCTGGGGTCACCTTCATCGGGCCCGCGCCCGCCGCGCTGGAGCGGCTCGGGGACAAAATCCAGGCTAGGGCGCTGGCGCGCAGCGTGGGGGTGGAGCCGCCGCCGGGCAGCGCAGAGCCCGTCTCTCCGCTACAGACCGAGCTGTTGTTTCAAGAAGCCGAGCGCATCGGTTTTCCGGTGATCGTGAAGGCAGCGGCGGGGGGCGGCGGGATCGGCATGCTCGTGGCGCGCGATCGCGCCGAGCTCGAGCGCGCGGCGATGAGCTGCGCGGACCGCGCGCGCCAGGCGTTCGCCGACGGCCGCATTTACCTCGAGCGCTATCTCAGCGCGCCGCGCCACATCGAAGTGCAGATCTTCGCGGACGCGCAGGGCAACGCATTCGCGCTCGGCGAGCGCGAATGCAGCGTTCAGCGCCGTCACCAAAAGCTCCTGGAAGAGAGCCCGTCGCCGGCCGTGTTCTTCAGCGGCCCTGACGGCGAGGGCCGACGGCGCGCGCTGTTCGAGCACGCGCTGGCGGCCGTGCGCGCGGCGGGCTACTGCGGCGCGGGCACGGTCGAGTTCGTCGTCGACGGTGACGGACAGGCGTATTTTCTCGAAGTGAACGCCAGGCTGCAGGTCGAGCACCCGGTGACGGAGCTCGTGACAGGGCTCGATTTGGTGGAGCTCCAGCTGCGCGTCGCGGCGGGGGAGAGCCTGCCGGCTCAGCTCGCGGAGGTGCAGCCGCGCGGGCACGCCATCGAGGTGCGCCTCTACGCCGAGGATCCGGCGCGCGGCTTCTTGCCGCAGCCCGGCCGCCTGACACGGCTCGCGCTGCCCGAGGGCATGCCGGGGATTCGCGTCGACAGCGGGGTCGTCGAAGGCAATGAAGTGACGCCACACTATGACGCGCTGCTGGCCAAGATCATCGCGCATGGCCCGGATCGCGCCACGGCCATCGCACGCCTCGACGCGGCGTTGGCGGCGACGGAGCTGCAGCTCGACGGGCCCAAAGGTCCGCGCGCGACCAACCGCGATTTCTTGCGCCGTGTGCTGCAGCACCCCGAGTTCGTCGCCGGCGCTTACGACACGGGCTTGGTCGCGCGCATGGGGGCGCGCGCGTGAGCGAGGCGGAGTCGCTCGTCGCCCGCGCGCGGCGCTGGGCAGCGGGTGATCCGGATCCGGAGACGCGCGCCGAGCTCGAGCGCTTGATCGCGGCGCAAGCGGAGCTCGAGCTCGCGGAGCGTATGGGCCCGGAGCTCGATTTCGGGACGGCGGGCTTGCGTGGCGTCGTGGGCGCGGGGCCAGCGCGCATGAACCGCGCCGTCGTCGTGCGCGCGACGCGCGCGCTAGCGGACGCGCTGCTGGCGCGGCCAGAGCTCGCGGGTCGGCCGCTGATCGTCGGCTACGACGCGCGCCCTAGTAGCCGTTCGCTCGCGGAGGCCGCCGCGGGCGTGCTCGGCGCCGCAGGGTTCGCCGTGCGCTGGTTCGAGGAGGCGACCCCGACGCCGCTCGTCGCGTACGCCGCGCGCGTGCTCGACGCGTGCGCGGCCGTGGTGCTCACCGCCAGCCACAACCCGCGCTCGGACAACGGCATGAAGGTGTACGGCCCGGACGCTTGTCAGCTCGGCGCGCCGCTCGACCGCGAGGTGGCCGAGCGACGCCGCGCCCTGCCTGACGCCGCGCACATCCCGGCGCTGCAGCTGGCCGAGCTCCGCGAGCGCTCCGACGCATTCAGCGTCATCGGTCCGGAGCTCTTCGAGCGCTACCTCGAGGAGCTCGCCGGCACGCTGCCGCAGCGCCTGGCGGCGCCGGCCTTGCGCATCGCTTACACGCCGATTCACGGCGTCGGGCTGGCTGCGACACGCGCCGCCCTCGCGCGCCGCGGCTTTCGCGACGTGCAGGTCGTGGCCGAGCAGGCCGAGCCGGACGGCACCTTTCCGACGACCGAGTTTCCCAACCCGGAGCATCCCGGCACTCTGGATCTGGCGCTCGCGCTCGCCGAGCGCGTCAACGCGGACGTGCTGCTGGCCAATGACCCCGACGCGGATCGGTTGGCCGCCGGCGCGCGCGGCGCCGACGGCCGCATGCAGGTGCTGAGCGGCAATGAAATCGCCGCGCTGCTCGCTGATTTCGTGCTCGAGCTGCAACCGCGAGCGCCGCAGCCGCTGCTCGTCACCTCCGTCGTGACGAGCCCGCTGGTGCTGCGCGTGGCGGCCGCGCGCGGCGCGCGCAGCGAGGTGACGCTCACCGGCTTCAAGTGGATTTGGCACGCCGCCAGGGCGCTGGCCTCGGCTGAGGCGGGCGCGCCGCGCTTCGCCTTCGGTTGCGAAGAAGCGCTCGGTTACTCGATCGGAGCGCTCGTGCGCGACAAGGACGGCATCTCCGCGGCGGTGTGGCTCGCCGAGCTCGCGGAGCGCTGCCGCGCGAGCGGACGCACGCTGTTCGATCGGCTCGGCGAGCTGTATCGCGCGCACGGCGCCTGGGCCAGCGCGCAGCGCTCGCTCGTCCGCGTCGGCAGCGCGGGGGCGCGAGAGATCGCGACCATGCTGACGTACCTTGCGCGCACGCCGCCGAGCGCGCTCGCCGATTTGACCTGTGAAGCCTTCATCGACTACCGCAGCGGCGCCGCGCAGCGGCCGGCGTGGCTCGGACAGGCGAACCTCTTCGCGCTCGAGCTCAGCGGCGGCGCGCGCGTGCTGGTGCGGCCGAGCGGCACCGAGCCGAAGCTCAAGATCTACGCCGACGCCGTGCTGGCCATGAGCGCCGGGGACGACCCCGCGCTGGCACGAGAGCGCGCCCTCGCGCTCGCCGAGCGCCTGGCCAGCGAGATGGCCGAGCTGCTCGCGCGCGGCGCTCAGACCTCCTGAGCGAAGTTCACGACCTCGGTGCTGGCCAGCTCCGGGATGGCCGCCTCCACGCCGGCGCGAATGTCCGCGGCGGTGCCCACGACCACGATGAGCAGATCACGCTCCGGCAGGCGCTCGCGCAGCGCCGCGTTCACCTGCTCGAGGCTCACCGCCGCGACGCGGGCGAGATAATCTTCGTAATAACGCTCGGGCAGCTCATAGAGCGCCGCATCCAGCTTCAAGCCTACGCGCTTGGCCGGCGTGTCGATGGCGAAAGCGTGCGAGCGCTGCAGGTACTTCTTGGCCCAGGCGAGCTCCTTCTTGGTCACGCCCTTGTCGCGCAGCTCGTGCAGCATTTCGAGCTGGAGCTGGATGCATGGCGCCGCATCCTCTGCCTTCGGAAACGTCCACATGCTGAACGATTGTCGCCGGCGATCGACGGGCAAGCTCGAATACGCGCCGTAAGACCAGCCGCGCTTCGAGCGCACCTCCTGGGTCATGCGCGCCGTGAACGTACCGCCGAAGATGGTGTTTCCCACCAGCAGCGCGGTGTGATCGGGGTCGCGCGGGTGCGTGCCGAGCCCGCCGATAAGGATTTGGGTCTGTGTGCGCTCCGGCTTGTCCACGAGCACCAAGCGCCGCCCCGGCGCGACCACCGGATCCGGCGTCGTCTCACTGAACGGCGCGCCCGCGGACAGCTGCGAGAGCAGCGTCGCGGCGTGCCGCTCGGCTTCCTCGCGCTCGATGTCGCCAGACAGCGCCACGATCAAGCCGTTGGCGTTGGCGATGCGCGCCGCCGTTGCGCAGACGTCTTCACGCCGGATGCGGCGCAACGACTCGGTCGTGCCGCCTACGGGGCGCGAGTACGGGTGCGCCTCGAAGAGCTTCTTGCGGAACCAGCGGCGCGCCAGGCCTCGGTCGTCATCCAGCGTCTCCACCAGCTCGGCCTCGGTTTCGCGCACCAAGCGCCCGAGCTCGGCCTCGGCGAGGCCGGGCCGCGCGAGCACGTCCGCCAAGATCTCGAGCAGCGGCTCGAACGAGCGGCGGATCACGGTGCCCTGGAACGCGACGGCGCTGGCGCTCACGTCCACGCTCAGCGACGCGCCCAGCGCGTCGATGCGCGCGTCGATCTCGTGCGCCTCACGCCCGCCGCCGGTGCGGCGCATGAGCCGCCCGCTGAGCCGGGTCAGCCCTTCGAGCCCGGCCGGCTCCAGCACGGCGCCGGCCTTGGTGGCGACGCTGAACGAGATCAGCGGCAGCGCATGGCTCGTCTCGATGAGGATGTTGGACGCGCTGCTCGGCTGCGGTTCGGCGATCATGCGGCACCTTCTACGCTCTTGGGCTGCGGGCGGACGAAAATCAGCGAGCGCGCGGAGCTCGCGAAGTACTTGCGCGCCACGCGACGCAGCTCACTGGCCCCGATGCGCCGGATGCCCTCCAGTCGCTCGAAGGCGGCTTGTGGACGTCCGAGCAGCGTGTCGTAGAAGCCGATGGTCGAGGCCTTGCCGTCCACGGTGTCGAGGCCCGCGAGCAAGCCGAGCTCGAAGCGAGCGCGCGCCCGCTCGATTTCACTCTCGGGGATAGCCTCCTCGCGCACGCGCTCGAGCTCGGCGTCGAGCACGGCGAGCAGCTCTTCGGCGCGGTGGCCCTCGCGGCAGGACACGAACAGCTCCACCAAGCCCGGGTCTTTGAAGGGGCCTACGAAGGCGCGCACTTCGCTGGCCAGCTCCAGCTCGCGCACGAGGCGCTGGTGCAAGCGGCTGGCGCGGCCGCCGAACAACACCTCGATCAGCAGCGAAACCACCGAGTAGTCCCAGTCTCCGATGGCAGGCGAATGGTAACCGACGACCAGCTTGTCGGTCGTCGTCGGCTTCGTCACTTCCAGGCGTCGCTCCTCGAGCTGCGGCGGCTCGGGCTTCACGTCTTCGAGCGGCAGCTCGCTCGCCGCGATGTGGCCGTACTCGGCGCTCACCTTGGGCAGCAGCTGCGCCTCCGTCACGTCTCCGACCACGACGATGCTAGCGTTGTTCGGCGCGTAGAACGTCTTATAGAACGCGACGCAGTCGTCCGTCGTGAAGCCTTGGATGTCGTCCATCCAGCCGATGGTCGGCCAGCGGTAGGCGTGGGCTTGGAACGCGGTGGCCCAGAGCAGCTCGCTGACCGAGCCCTCCACGTCGTCCTCGACGCGGTAGCGACGCTCGTTGGCGACCACCTCTTTTTCGCTGGAGACCTGCGGATCACGCAACACCAGCCGCGACATGCGCTCGGCCTCGAGCTTCACCACGAGGGGCAGCTGATCTTTGGGGGTCGCGATGTTGTATTGCGTCCAGTCGAGCCAGGTCGAGGCGTTGACGTCCGAGCCCGCTTCCTCGAGCAGCCGGTCGTACTCGCCGGCGGGGCGGCCCTCGACTTCGTTGAACATCAAGTGTTCGAACAGGTGCGCGAGCCCGGTCTTGCCCACGCGCTCATGGCGCGAGCCGACGTGAAACCAGGTGTGATAGGCGATCACCGGCGCCGAGTGATCCTCGCACAGCAACAGCTCGAGGCCGTTCTTCAGCCGAAAGCGCTCGATGCTCAGAGCAGGCCCGAAAGGGATGGTCTCGACGTGGGTGACGGCGCCAAATTCGGGAGCCTTGGCGTTGATTTGCGCGAGCAGCGCCTGTCGCCGCGCGTCCTTGCTCCGCGCCGGCTTGGCCGCTGGCCTGGCGCGCTCCGGTTTCGATGCCTGCATTCAGGCACCAATAGCATGAAGCGTGCTCAATTCTCGAGCTTGAGCACGGCCAAGAAGGCATCCTGCGGCAGCTCCACGCTGCCGACCGATTTCATGCGGCGTTTGCCCTCTTTCTGCTTCTCCAGCAGCTTGCGCTTGCGCGAGATGTCGCCACCGTAGCACTTCGCCGTGACGTCCTTGCGCAGCGCGCGCACGGTCTCACGGCTAATGATCTTGGCGCCGATGGCGGCCTGGATCGCGACCTCGTACTGCTGGCGCGGCACGAGCTCCTTCAGCTTGGCCGCCAACGCGCGGCCGCGCACGTACGCGGTGTCCCGGTGTACGATCACGCTGAGCGCGTCGAGCGGATCGCCGTTGAGCAACATGTCCAGCTTGACGAGGTCGTTCGCGCGATAGCCGAGGATCTCGTAATCCATGCTGGCATAGCCGCGCGAGACGCTCTTCAGCCGGTCGTGGAAGTCCAAAATCACCTCGGCGAGCGGGATCTCGTAGCTGACGACGACGTGATCCTTGGTCGCGTAATGGATGCCGAGCTGCACGCCGCGCCGCTCTTCACAGAGCGCCACGACCGGCCCGACGTACTCCGCAGGCACGTGCACGGTGAGCTTCAGCAGCGGCTCTTCGATCTGCTCGATGTCGCCCACCGGCGGCATCTTCGACGGATTGTCGACGCGCACGACCTCGCCGGCCTTGGTGCGCGCAAGGTACACGACGCTGGGCGCGGTGGTGATCAGATCGAGGTTGTACTCCCGCTCCAGCCGCTCCTGCACGATCTCCATGTGCAAGAGCCCGAGGAAGCCGCAGCGAAAGCCGAAGCCCAGCGCGTCCGAGGTGTCGGGCTCGAACTGGAACGACGCATCATTTAGGTGCAGCTTGCTGAGCGCGTCACGCAGGTTCTCGTAGTCCGCGGAGTCCGTCGGAAAGATGCCGGCGAACACCATCGGCTTGATCTCGCGGAAGCCGGGCAGGGGAGTGTCCGTGCCGTGGTGATAGTGCGTGACCGTATCGCCGATTTTGGTGTCTTCGGTGCTCTTGATGTTGGCGGCGAGGAAGCCCACCTCGCCGGGACCGAGCTCGTTGAGGGCCGCGGGGTGCGGCGCGAAGCAGCCGATCTCAGTGACGTCGTAGGTGCGCCCCGTGGCCATGAACTTGATGCGTTCACCCTTCTTCAGGGTGCCTTCCATCACGCGCACCATCACCACCGCGCCCCGATAGCTGTCGTACCAGCTGTCGAACAACAGCGCGCGCAGCGGCGCGTCGGCGCGCCCCACCGGCGGCGGCACGCGCGCGACGACGGCCTCGAGCAGGTCCACGATGCCGATACCGGTCTTGCCGCTGGCGAACACAGCGCCGCTGCAGTCGATGCCGATCACCTCTTCAATCTGCTCGGCCGCGCGATCCACGTCGGCCGAGGGCAAATCGACCTTGTTGAGGACTGGGATCACCTCGAGGTTGTTCTCGGAGGCGAGGTAGGCGTTGGCCACTGTCTGCGCCTGAACGCCCTGTGTGGCGTCGACGACCAGCAACGCGCCCTCGCAGGCGCGCAGGCTGCTCGAGACCTCGTAGCTGAAATCCACGTGCCCGGGCGTGTCGATCAGCTGCAGCTGATACTCCTGGCCATTCTTGGCGCGGTAGCGGAGCCGCACCGATTGCGCCTTGATCGTGATGCCCCGCTCACGCTCGAGCTCGAGCTTGTCCAAGAACTGGTTCACGCGCTCGCGCTCGCTGACAGCGCCCGTCACGTCGAGGATGCGGTCTGCCAGCGTGCTCTTGCCGTGATCGACGTGAGCGATGATGGAAAAGTTGCGGATCTTGTCCGGATCGGTAGCCATCGAAATGCGAAAGCTCGGGAGAGCGCGCCGAAGTTGCGGCGGGAGCGGCTCTTAGCACCTTCGGCGCAGCGCGAGCCCTCCTTGCTCGACTACTTCTTCGCAGCTCGCGGCGGGACGTCGAGGCTCATCTGACCTGGCAGGGCGTGCTCGTAACGACTGAGGACCAGATCGATGCCTTCGCGGATGTAGACGGCTACAGGGACCTTCGTGCGCGTGTGCAGGAGGTGGAGCCGTTCGTTCTGCTCCGGCGTGATGTAGACCGTGGTCGAGATTTTCTTGCGTGACATTGAGGCCTGCGCGCCGACGTCGTTACCAGCCGTTACAATATAGTTCCATACACGTGGTGTCAATCATGTCCGGCGCCACGGTCCCTATAATTGTCTTTAATTTCGATAGTTTATGATGCGAAGCTCCTGGCGCCCCACTTTTCGCACACCCCGCTCGGGAATCGCGCCGACGTCTCGTTCGTAGGCGTGGGAAGCGGGGCAGGATGGCCTGCGGGCGGGAGGTCGTGCGGACCGCGCCGCTCGTTTTGCAGGCCGTTGCGCAGCGTGCCCGCCGAGCGGTGCTTGAGCGGCGACATCGCTGGTGTTTCGCAAGGGGGCGCGCTAAAAGGCGGAGGCGCGGGCCACCTGCTTCGACAGAGGTCCGGCTTCCTCTAAGGAGGAGCTTCGGCTAGCACCCGGAAGAGGACTGAAGCCAAATGAGGGTGAAATCCACGGTTTCCCGAGGCGTAACCGCAGCGGCGCTGTTGCTCAGCTGTTTACAGTATGGTTGTAGCGCTTCCGCGCGGGCGTCCAAGCCGCCGGGCGCGGTGGAGCACGACACCACCATCGTCCACGAGGAATGTGATGTGGCGTCGAGCTCCGCCGAGAAGCTCGACGCCAACGGCGACGGGCGTCCGGATGTCGTCTCGGTGCGCGAGGGTGACCGCGAGGTTTGCCGCGCCGTGGACCTCAATTTCGATGGCGTGACCGATTCGTACGTCTACTTCGACCCCGACGGTAAGGTGCGACGGCGCGAGAACGACTACGATCGCGACGGCCGCATCGATGAGATTTCGGTGTATAGCGGCGGCGTGCTGCAGCAAAAGCAGCGCGCGACGATGCTCACGAATCGCGTCGACACCTGGGAGTACTACGACGCTGGCAAGCTCGCGCGCAGCGAACGGGACTCGAACGGGGACGCGCTCGTAGATCAGTGGTGGGAGTATCGCAGCCCCGGCTGCCCGGTGATTCACGCGGACGTGAACAGCGATGGTCGTCCGGATCCGGGCGCCAGCGTGGACTATTGCAAGGAGACCGGCTACGTGCCGCCGGAACGCCAGGACGCGCGCAAAGCGGAGAGCCCAAATTTCGAGCAGGCCGGCGCGCTGCCGACCGAGCTCGAGTCGAAAGAAGCGCCGGCGGGCGCTGCGCCGGCGGCGGGTGAGGCGAAACCCGCGGCGGCGCCGGGTGAAGCCGCGCCCGCGCCGGCGGCTCCTGCTAGCGGAGGCGGCAAATGAAAGCGGTGCTCGTGGGGGCCGGCGTTCTGCTGGCGGCTGGTGTGGCTGCGGTCGCGTGTGGCGGCTCGACTCAGAACCCGGGCAAGGCGCCGCTGCGCGACGTCGCCGGCGTGCCGAGCGACGATCGTTCGCGCTGTGACTTCAAGGGGCGAGCGGATCGGGAAGTGACGCAGTCCACTGGAGCCGGCGCGACGTTCCCCAACGTGCGTCGCGTCTACGGCATCGTGGGTCAAGGCGAAGAGCGCCGCCGCGTGCTGCTGTGCCGCGAGGTCGACACCAACCTCGACGGAGCGAAGGACATCGTTCGCACCTTCAACGATCATGGGGAGCCGCTGAACGAGCTGTCCGACGCCAACTACGACGGCAAGATCGACACCTGGATCACCTTCGCGCGCGGTCGCGTCGCCAAGATGCAAATCGACACCAAGGGTCGCGGCGAGCCGGACGAGACGCGATTTTACGTCGGCGGCAAGCTGTCGCGCGCGCAGCGTGACAGCAACGGCGACAACAAGCCGGACATCTGGGAGATCTACGAGGACGGCAAGCTGCAACGCATCGGCGTAGATCTCGACTTCGACGGGCACGTGGATCGCTGGGATCGCGATGAGATCGCCTTGCGCGAAATCAGCGAGAAAGAGCGGCTCGAGAGCGAGGCCGAGCAGAAGAAGGCCGACGCCGAAAAGGCCGCCAGCTCCGAGGGCCTCAGCGACGGCGGCGTCACGGACGCTCGCGTCAGCGCGCGCCGCCGGCAGTGAACCCGCGCGCCGGTCGCGCGCGATAGAGCGCGCCAGCCTCCCAAAAAAATGTCACACCTTGCGCCCATGGCCGAGGAACGACTTCAAAAGGTGCTGGCGCGAGCCGGCGTGGCCTCGCGCCGTGCAGCGGAGGCGCTGATCGCGGGCGGCCGCGTCAAGGTGAATGGCCGCGTCGTGAGTGAGCTCGGCGTGCGCGTGGACGCGCGGGCCAGTCGCATCGACGTCGACGGGCGCCGCATCGTGGCAGAGCCCCTGGTCTACGTGGTGCTGCACAAACCGCGCGGCGTGATGTGCACGCTCAGCGACCCCGAGGGACGCAAGACCGTCGCCGAGCTGCTGCGCGGCATCGGCGTTCGGCTCGTTCCGGTCGGGCGCCTCGACTATCACACGAGCGGCGCGCTGCTGTGCACCAACGACGGGGAGTTCGCCGGGCGCTTGCTCCATCCGCGCGGCGGCGTCCCGAAAGAGTACGTCGCCAAGGTGCACGGCATCGTCTCGGAGGCGGGCCTCGAGCGCTGGAAAGAGAGCATCGTCATCGACGGCCGCGCCACCAAGCCCGCCGACGTGCAAATCCTGCGACACGAGGGTGACAAGACCTGGCTTAGCATCTTGCTGCGCGAGGGACGCAACCGCCAAGTGCGTCGTCTCGGCGAAGCGACGGGCTTTCCGGTGCTGCGCCTCGCGCGCACCGCGCACGCCGGCATCACCACGGAAGGCCTGCGGCCGGGTCAGTGGCGCTACCTCACGCGCGACGAGCTCGCGGAGCTGAAGAAGAACTACGGCGTCCCGCGGCGAGTCAAGGCGGCCGCCGCACCCGTCGCGCCGCCGCGGCGAGTGACGGCGCTGAAATCGAAGCCCAAGGCGCGCACGGCGGCGCGGCGCGCCCCGCGCAAAGCGGGCGCGGCGCCGCGTCGGGCGCGCTAGCGGCTGGCGGCGCGCTACTTCGGCGGTTGGTGCGCGAGCACCTTCGCGCCGTCGCGGAACATCACGTTGACTTTGCCGCCCTCGAGCACCTGCTGGACGTAGCCTTCGCCGAACTTGGGGTGGATCACCAGCTCGCCTTCGCGAAAGCTGCGCTCCATGGAATAGCGCGTGAATGCGTCCACCGCCTGGCCCAGGGTCTTGGACGCCCAGCTCTCGTAGCGCTGGCTCTCGCCGCGCGCCTTCAGCGCCGCCCGCGCGCCGGCCGTCGCCGGCGCGCGCGTGGATTCTGCGCGCTGGCTGCTGCCGCGCACGTGAACGCCGACGTCCTTCTTCCCCGCCACGCGCGGCGGTCGATAGTTGTGCTCGCTGTTGCAGGTCAGGCACACCACGCGCTTCGGCGCGCCGCCCACCATTGCCACGATTCGGTGGCCCAAATCCATCCGGCACTTCGTGCACCAGGCGTCGATCTCACTTGCAGCCGACAGGGACTTCACTCGCTCTTCTCCTCAGGATCAGCGGCCACTGGTGCCGCAGAAGTATCGCTACGGGCCGCTTGCGCAGCGGCCGGCGGCCGCGATGAGCCGTCGCGCTTCACGTTGACCTTGGTGCGCACGTCCGGGACGGGGCGCGTGCGCGCGTCATTCGGGATGAAACGCACCTCGGTCTTTATTTCGAACGACAGCGTGGTCAAGACCTTCGTGAGCTCTTCGGCGAAGTTGGTCTGCTCCAAGAAGTCGCGGACCTCGCGCGCGACCGCGCGGTATAGCCCATTCTTGGTCTCGTCGAGCTGCGCGAACATCACGCCGAGCGCTTCCTTGGGCAGCTTCAGATCGGAGACCAGGTGCCGGACGTTCTCCGGCCCTTCGCTGAGCTTCTCGTAGCCCGCTTCCAACAAGCGCCGCACGAGCTCTGGGATGAGGCGCTCCAGCCGGCGCTGATCGCGGTCGGGCTCGTCGGTTTCTGGCGGGCGTTCCGGGGCCACGCGTCAGCGTCGTACCGTGCGGCACCCTGCGCGTCAAACCTGACGCCCGGCGCGGCGCGCAGAGCGCTGGATCGCGCCGCGAGCGTACGGTGAGGCCGCGTTCGTGCCGCGGCGATGGTAAAACAAGCTGGTGATGCCCAGCGACCTCTATCGCGAACGGCAGGCCCGCGTACTCGAGGCGGTCCACCCCGGCGCGTTGCTCGTCTTCTCCGCCCCCGTCGCGATTCGAAACAACGACGTGGAGCATGACTATCGGCAGGACTCCGACTTCTTCTACTTGACCGGCTTCGACGAGCCGGACAGCGTGCTGCTCTTGCGCAGCACGGCGGAGCCGAGGTGCGTGCTGTTCGTGCGCCCGCGCGACGCCGAGCGGGAGACCTGGGATGGACCGCGCGCTGGGGTCGAGGGCGCGGTGCGCGACTTCGGCGCGAACGAAGCGTTCGTGATCGCGGATCTCGACGCCAAGCTGGCGGAGCTGCTCACCGGCGTGCCGCGGCTGTTCTATGCCTTGGGCAAGGACGCCGCGCAGGATGCGCGCGTGCTGCGCGTGATCAACGGCTTGCGCCGCAAGACGCGGCAGGCGCTGGTGTGGCCCAGCAGCATCGTGGAGCCCGACTCCGTGCTCCACGAGATGCGCCTCAAGAAATCGAGCGAGGAGCTCGACGTCATGGGTCGCGGGCTGGCCATCACCGAGGCTGGGCACCGCGAGCTGATGCGCGTCACGCGCCCGGGCATGTACGAGTACGAGCTCGAAGGCTTGTTGCTGCGCACCTTCCGCGCTGGGGGCGCGGAGCGTCCGGCGTACTCGCCGATCGTCGGCTCGGGGCCGAACGCCACGATCTTGCATCACCGCCGCAACGACCGCCGTATCGAAGATGGTGACCTGGTGCTCGTCGATGCGGGCTGCGAATACGGCTACTACGCCTCGGACATCACGCGCACGTACCCGGCCAACGGACGCTTCAGCGCCGAGCAAGCCGCGGTTTACGAGATCGTGCTCGCCGCGCAAGAAGCCGCCATCGCCAAGGTGCGACCCGGCGCGACGCTGGACGAGGTGCACGCGGCCGCCGTGGACGTCATCACCCGCGGGCTGATCGAGCTGGGCTTGATCGAGGGGCCGCTAGAAGCGGCGTTGTCGGAGACTCGCTACAAACCGTTTTACATGCACCGTACGAGCCACTGGCTCGGTATGGACGTGCACGACGTGGGCCGCTACTTCACCGACACCGGGCCGCGGCCGCTCGAGCCGGGGATGGTGCTCACGGTCGAGCCCGGCATCTACATCTCTACGAAAGCGGAGGTCGAGCCGCGCTATCGCGGCATCGGCGTGCGCATCGAAGACGACGTGCTGGTCGCCGAGAGCGGAGCCGTGGTCCTGAGCTGCGCGATCCCGAAGACGGTCTCCGAAGTCGAGCAGGCGTGCGCGCGCTGACGCGAGCTCCGCTCCCGCCGCCCGCGCTGCTGCTGGCCGCGCTGCTCGTCGCGCCCAGCGCGGCGGCGCAGCGGCGCGCGGCTGCGCCGGACTCGAGCCGCGGTCCGTACGTGCATACGTTCGGCGCGCTCGGCTACGGGCGGGGGCTGCGCTTCAATAACCCTTATCGCTTACAAACCGAGCTCGGCAGCGACGCGCAGAGCTTGTCGACCACGGCGGGCTACGTCGACGTCGCCGCAGGCGCCGCGCTGGGCAACCCCGATGGCTTTCAGCACGGCTTGGTGCTGCACCTCTCGCTGGCCGCCAACGGCATCAGCCAGCAGGTGGTGAGCGCGAGCTACCTGCTCTTGCGCCCGCTCGGCGAGCGCTTCCTCGGCTACGCGCGCGCGGGCGTGCCCTTCGTGCTCAGCCCCGACTTCAGCGCAGGCGCGGAGGCTGGCGCTGGCGCGGCGTTCTTCTTGAGCTCGGGGCTCGCGCTCACGGGGGAGGCGCTGCTCAGCGTCTTCGCCGGCGCCGCGACGTGGGAACATGATCCGACGTGGTGGCCGATCGCTTCGCTGCAGCTCGGGCTCTGGGTGGATTACGAGGTGCTGCCGTGAGCGCCGTCGAGCTGGCTCGCCGCGCGGCTCACGCGGCGCGTGGCGCTGGCCGCGTCGCGCTCGGTATCGCGCTGCTGGCGTTCTGTACCGCGCCCACTCCCGGCGACGTCGGTGGCTGTAATCAGCGCGCGGAGCTGATGAACGCGCAGGCCTTCTTCGCGGCCAAGGCCGACGTCGACTGTGCGCGCTGCACGGAGTGCGCGCTCGCGTCGCGGACCTGCGACGACGCCTGCTCGGCGAACCCGCGACGGCAGAGCTTCCCCGTCGGCTGCGCGCCGCTCGTGCACGACGGTGAGGTGTGCATCGGCGCGCTGCAGAGCGCGAGCTGTGACACGTATCGCGATTACGTGAGCGATCAGGCGCCCACGGCGCCCACCGAGTGCGATTTTTGTCCGCGGAGGGAGCAATGAGCCGCGCCCGAGTCGCGCTCGTCGCCATCGCGCTGCTCACGGGCTGCGCGGCCTCCGAGCGCCTGCTGGCGGACCGCCACGATTACGCGCTGTATCGCGCCACGCGCATCGCCGGCGACGTCGAGACGCGGCTCGGCGCCAGCCAGCGCTACCTGCGCGAAGAGCCGCAGGGTCGCTTTCGCGGCGAAGTCATGGCCTGGTTCAAGCGGGCGGAGCCGCGCTTCTTTCGCGCCGCGAAGGATCGGCCGAGTCTGCTGCGGGGCTACCTGCGCGTGCTGCCGGACGGCCCACACGCGGCCAGCGTGCGCGCGCGGCTCGAGGAGTTCGAGATCCTGAACGCCTACCGCGCGCGCCGCGAAGCGGCCTCGGAGCGCTTCATCAGCCGCGTGCAGTCGGAGCTCGAGCGCGCCGAGGCGGGCCGCCGCGCGCTGCTCGCCGAGCTCACGACGTTGGCGCACGCGCTCGCCGCGCTGCGGAGCTTCGGCCAGCCGCCGTCGCAGCTGAGCCCGGAGCTCGGCGAGCAGCTCGGGCTGCCGGGGCTCGCGAGCGATTGCGTCGACGCGCCGTGCACGAAGGAGTTTCAAGTGAGCTATGCCGTTCCCGAAGGTACGAAGCTTGCTCCGCGCGAAGCGCGCTACACGCTCGCGTTGACGAGTAAGAGCGGCCTCGTTCAAGGTCTCACCCTGAGCGGGCCCGAGCTGTTCAGCCGCATCGGTGAGGCCGTGGACCGTCGACCCATCGCGGCCAGCGACATCTCGGCGCGCGCCGAGGCCATCGCGCGCGCCGTACAGGTGGTCGAAAATGCCATCGAGAGCGAGCTGCCGCTCAGCGAGTGCGGCCGTGAGGTGTTGGCGCCCGTGGTGCTCGAGCGCGAGTGCCGCGGCGTTCGCTTCCGGATGAGCGCCGCCCTCGACGTGGGCGGCGACGATCAACTCCAAATCGAGCCGCTGCGGCCATGATCGAGCTCGCGTCAGCGCTACCGTACGTACAAATACCGGAGCTCGTGTTGCTGCCAGCGGGACGCCTAGGGCCGACCGCTCCAGCCCTGAGCTTGAAGCCGTTCGGGATGTTGGTGGGGACGGGCGTGTATCTCGGCGCCTGGGTCGCCATGCGTTATGGACGGCGCCGCAAGCTCAGCACGCCCGCGCTGATTTCGTTCATCTACTGGGTCGTGGGCTGCGGCTTCGTCGGCGGTCACGTGCTGGACGTCGTGTTCTACTCGCCGGAGCGCGTCCTGGACGATCCGCTCTCGCTCGTGCGCTTGTGGGATGGCCTATCGAGCTTCGGCGGTTTCATCGGTGGCGCCGCCGGCGCGCTGCTCTGGCGCTATCGACACCGTGTCTCGGTGTTGCCGTACGCCGACGTCGTCGCCAGCGGGTTGCCGCTCGGCTGGCTCTTCGGGCGCGCGGGTTGCGCCGTCGTCCACGACCACCCAGGCATCGCCAGCACCTCTTGGTTGGCCGTGGCGTTTCCAGGCGGGAGCCGCCTCGATCTGGGGCTACTGGAGATGCTGCTCACGGTGCCCATCGTGGTCGCGTTCCTGACGCTGCAGCGTCGCGCGTGGCCCTGGGGCTTCTTCCTCGGCTGGCTCGCCGTGGCCTATGCCCCGCTGCGCTTCGCGCTGGATTTTCTGCGCATTCACGAGGACGTGGCGCTGCCGGAGCTCGAGCTGCTCGCGGATCGCCGCTACGCGGGGCTGACGCCGGCGCAGTGGGCTTGCCTGCTGCTCTTCGGCTTGGGCGTGCTGATGCTACGCCGCGCCTATGGCACCGCAGCGCAAGACGCGGCGTTCAACGCGCCGGCGCCGCCACGCGCGTTCGCCGCTGCCAAAACGTCACAGCCGCATCCTGAGCGCCGCGGGCAGGACAGCGGCTGAGAGCGGCAAACGACCAGGCGTTTCGCCGTCCATGTCGATCAGCACCTCCGCGCGGGCGACGAGCGGCTCTGCGCTGATCTCCTTGCCGCGCGTCACGTGAACGCTCGGCTGTTGCACGTGCGTGCCGCGATACACGTGTGGGCTCAGCAGCGTGGTGCGCACGGGTGAAAGATCGCCGAGCGCGATCACGTCCAATAAGCCGTCACCCGGATCCGCGTCGGGAGCGATCTTCATGCCGCCGCCGAAGTAGCGTCCGTTCGCCATCGCGACGTTCACGATCGGCCCTTCGAGGAAGGGCCGGCCATCCACGAGCACCCGCACCGGCGCGTTGCGGTACACGGCCATCGCGCGCAGCGTTCCGACAAAGAAGCTCAGGCGTCCGCCCCACCACTTCGGGGACTCGTTCACGATGCGATCGGTCAAGCCGCCGAGGCCAAAGCTGGCGATGTTGACGAACGCGCGCACGATGGTCGCGCCGTCGTGGCCCGTCAGCCGCAGCACGCCGAGATCGACGGGGCGGGGCGGGCTCGACATCAAACGCGCCACGGCCTCGGCAACGTTAGTCCCCAGGCCGAACGTCCTCCGAAAGTCACCGCCAGTGCCGGAGGGCACCACGGCGAGCACCGGGCCGGCCACCGGACGCCCCTCGGAGTCGATGAAGGCCTGCACGGCGTCGTTCAGAGTGCCGTCACCGCCGACGATGGCGACGCAATCAATCCCATCGGCGTGCGCCTCGCGGACGAGACGCGCCGCGTCGCGCGGTCCGCGTGTTTCGGCGCTGTCGGCGAGCGCACCGGCGCGCTCCACCTCGCGGAGGAGCTCCGGGAGACAGCGCAGGGCGGCGCCGCTCCCCGCGGAAGGATTGATGATTGCGCGGACACGCATAGCCCCGGAAGCGTCACAAATTGCCTTCTGGGCCGCAACCCCGGAATGCGCTTCCCCCGCGGAGCGGCCCCTAGCGGCTATTCGCCCGCGGTTCGAGCTTCCCCGGAGCGGGGCGTCCCGGAGCCGCGCTCGGGCTCAGAATCCACGTGACGCCACTATGAACTCGAAGCCGGGCGAGGTATGAGGAGAGGCTTGAACGGCGAAAGGCCTGAAGTTATCGTAAAAACGTGCCTCCTCCCAGCGGCCGAGCGCGGCCGAAGCGAAGGGCGCACGTTAGGGCGACAAGGTAAATAGAATGGCGACCGAGGATGCACGCAAGCTCTTCGTTGCGGGCTTGCCTGACTCCATCAGCGAAGACGTGCTGCGGCAGATCTTTGAAGCGACGGGTGGCAAAGTAGTCGACGTTAGTCTGCCGCGCGAGCGCACCACCGGAAAGGTGCGTGGGTTCGGCTTCGTCACGTTTGCTTCGAGTGACGAAGCAGGCCGCGCGCGCGACGCGCTCGATGGAACGATGCACGCAGGGCGTTCGATCTCAGTACGACCGTTTTCCTCGGAGCCACCGAAGCGCGGTGAGCGCTTCGAAGGCGGCCGTTCAGAGGCTCCACAGGGCCCCGGCGGCGGTGGCGGTCCCTCCGAAGACCGCACACTCTATGTTGGCAACTTGCCTTACGACACCAGTCAACAGGAGCTCTCGCAGTTCCTGACTGACGCCGGCGTCGGACCCATCTCGCGCATTCACTTGCCAACGGGACCTGACGGTCGCATGCGCGGCTTCGGCTTCGTGACGCTCGGCACCGCCGACGCGGCCACGCAAGCCGTCGCGTTGCTGCGCAACGCAGAGGTGCGGGGGCGTCGCTTGATGATCAACATCGCGCACCCGCGCGGCGATCGTCCTTCGGGATCCTTCGCGCTCGATCGCTCGCGTCCGCCTCCGCGCATGGATAGCGGCCGCGGCCTCGAGCCGCGCTATCCCACCGAGCCGCCGATGAACTTCGAAGGTGGCGATGATCGCCGTCGTGCTGCGCCTGCCGGTGAAGGCGGAGGTGGCGGCGGCGGTGGTGGCGACTGGTCGGAAGAGGCTCGCAAGAAAAAGAAGAAGGGCAAAGGCAGCACCGCCGGCCGCGGTGAGAAGCCAGGCGAGGAGCGCCGCCGTGGAGGCGGCAGCAACTGGCAAGCCTGGGACGACCGCGACGACGACGATTGACCGGTTGGCCGACGTCTGGTTCGGCACGATTGCACCTGCTCGACACCACGTGCTAGGACGGGGGCCCGCTGAGGCGACCTTGGTCGCACTCGCGAGCTAGCACAGCATGCTCGACGCTATCCTGAGCACGGATCGATGATTTTCGATTGGCTTTACGGCCTGTTCTCGAACGATCTGGCCATCGACCTCGGTACGGCCACGACGCTTATCTATGTAAAGGGTAAGGGCATCGTGAGCTGCGAGCCGTCGGTGGTCGCGGTGTCGCGCGATGCTCGCGGCGAGAAGCGCGTCATGGCCGTAGGCCGCGAAGCCAAGGACATGCTCGGTCGCACTCCGGGCAACATCCAGGCAATCCGTCCGCTGCGCGACGGTGTCATCGCCGACTTCGAGATCACCGAGGCGATGCTGCGTTACTTCATCGCGCGAGCGCACAACCGGCGCACGCTGGTCAAGCCGCGCATCATTATCTGCGTCCCGTTCGGCATCACGGAGGTGGAGAAGCGCGCCGTCAAGGAGAGCGCCGAGAGCGCGGGAGCTCGCGAGGTTTACTTGATCGAGGAGCCGATGGCGGCCGCGATCGGCGCGGGCCTGCCCATCACCGAGCCGAGCGGCAACATGGTCGTCGACATCGGCGGCGGCACCACGGAAGTCGCGGTCATCTCGCTGGCCGGCATCGTCTACTCCCAGAGCGTGCGCGTCGGTGGTGACAAGATGGACGAGGCCATCGTCGCTTACATGAAGCGCAAGTACAACTTGGCCATCGGCGAGCAGACCGCCGAGCGCATCAAGGTGAGCATCGGCAACGCTTATCCGCTCGATCAGCAGCTCACCATGGAGGTCAAGGGTCGCGACATGGTGGCGGGCGTGCCGAAGACCATCGTCGTCAACTCGGACGAAATCCGCGAAGCGCTGGCAGAGCCGATCAACGCCATCGTGGAGGCCGCGCTGCTCGCGCTGGAGCGCACGCCCCCCGAGCTTGCGGCCGACATCGTGGACAAGGGTGTCGTCCTCACGGGTGGCGGCGCGCTGCTCAAGAACATCGACGTTCTGCTGCGCGAAGAGACGGGCTTGCCGGTCATGGTCAGCGATGACCCGATCAGCGCCGTAGTGCTCGGCAGCGGCAAGACGCTCGATCATTTCGAGCTCTTGAAAGAGGTAACGATCGGGTGACGCGTAGGCGTCTGGCGCTTCGCCCATGACTGCCTTCCGGCGTTACCGCGACATCGTCATCGTCGTACTGCTGCTGGCAGTGCCGTTCTTCTTTCTCCGCGCCAGCATCCGTAAACCGAGCGAGCTGACGCCCATCGACCAGACGGTGCTGCGCGTGGCCGCGCCGTTCGAGTACGTGTCCTCGGCGCTGGCGCGCGGCGTCTCCTCGTTGATCGGCGAGTACGTGTACCTCGTCGACGTCAAGGACGACAACAACCGGCTCTCCTACGAGAACGCACGGTTGCGCTCGCGCGTGCGCGAGCTGGAGCACGCCGAGGCGGAGAGCCGCCGGCTACGGCGCCTGCTCGGGATGCGCGACACCATCGCGGACGAGACCGTCAGCGCGCTCGTCGTCGGCAAGGACACCACCGAATACTTTCGTGTGGCACACCTCACCATCGACACGCCGAACCCCCGCATTCGCGTCAACATGCCGGTCGTCGCCCTGGACGGAGCGGTTGGCACCGTCGAGCGCGTAGCGGGGGAGAAGGTGATGGTCGAGCTGGCCGTGGACAGCGGCTTCGGCGTCGACGTCGTGGTGGAGCGCACGGGCGCGCGCGGCTTCGTACGGGGCACGGGAGACAAGGCGCGCTATGCCGTGCGGGTGGAGTACGTTCACCGCACCGACGAGGTCGAGATCGGCGATTTGCTGGTGACGAGCGGCGTCGGCTGCCGCTTTCCGAAGGGCATCCCGGTCGCGCGCATCAACAAACTACAGAAGCGCGAGTTCGGCATTTATCAGACGGTAGAAGCCGAGCCGACGGTGGATTTCTCGCGCCTCGAAGAGGTGCTGATCATCCTCAGCGACTCGGAGAACTGCGACACCCAAGCCAAGCCGCGCAAGTCGCGCGCGCAGCGTTGAGGGCTCGTGCGTAGCGCGACTTACATCGCGACGGCCGTGCTCCTGCTCTTGCTCCAGGCCAACCTGTATCGGCTGCTCGGGCCCCTCGCGAGCATCGCCGGCAACCGCTGGCTGCACGGCGTCACGCCGGATCTGGTGCTGCCCCTGGTCGTGTTTCTGGGCGTGCACGAGCCGGCGATGGCCAGGGGCGCGCTGCTGGCGTTCGGCATCGGCTACGCCAAAGACACCTTCGCCGGCGCGCCGATCGGCCTTTTTACCTTCGTCTCTGTCGCCGTGTGGTGGCTTTCGCGCGTCGCGGGGGTGCGCTTGACCGCGCAGACTTGGCTGACGCGCGTGTCGCTCGGCTTCGTATTTTCGGTGATCGAGGGCGCGCTCCTGCTCGTGCTGTTGGCCGTCTTCGGCAGCGACAACCGCCGCCCCGTCGAGCTCGCCAGCGTCGTCCTGCCGCACGCCTGTTCCACCGGGCTGTTCTCGCCGATCCTGTTTCGGCTGGCGCAGCGCCTGCGTCACGGAGGCCCGGTCTCCGTACGCTCGAGCAGTGAGGCTGCGGTGTGAGCATGCTGGTTCAGCGCTCGGACGTTGGCGAGTTTCGGCGCCGCTACCGCTGGCTGGTGCTCTTCGTCCTGCTGTTGTTCATGGTGCTGATCGGGCGCCTGGCTCAGCTGCAGGTGGTGGAAGGCGATCTGCATCGCGCGCAGGCGCGGCGCAATATCGTACGCGAGCGCTACTTGGCCACCACGCGCGGCGTGATCCGAGACGCGTACGGCCGCGTGCTGGCCGCCAACCGCCCGGCGTACACCGTCTACATCACGCCGGGTCGCGTCGATCTGGAGACGACCTGGCCCAAGCTCATCCGCCTGCTCGGGCTGGACGATACGGAGCGCGAACGCTTCGAGAAGCGCATCCGTGAGGCGCACGCCGCGCTGGCGGCGCAGCGAGCGGGGCGTGAGCGCGATCGCAAAGCCGAGCAGCAGCTGGTCTTGAAGTACGACGTGGATCGCGACGCCGTAGCCTGGCTGCAGACCAACAACCCTGCGGGGGTCGACGTCTCACCGACGCCGGTGCGTTACTATCCGTACGGTGAACTGGGGGCGCACCTGGTCGGCTACATGCGCGAGGTCGACGCCGAGACGCTCTCACGGCTGGAGGAGCGCGGTTATCGCGCTGGAGATCGCATCGGTGCCGTGGGTATCGAGCGCCGCTGGGAGAGCTACCTGCGCGGGCAGCGCGGGATGCGCAAGATCCTGGTCGGCCAGCGCGGCAACCTCACGCGCGAGAGCTTGGAGGAGCTCGAAGCGCGCTACCTGGAAGAGCCGCGGCGCATCGAGCCGATTCCGGGACGCGACATCTCGCTCACCACGGACATCGAGCTGATGGCCTCGGTGGAGCGCGGCCTGCGCGGCCAGCTCGCCGGCGCGGTCGTGGTGGTGGACGTGCGCACGGGCCGCATTTTGGCGGCGCTCTCCAAGCCGAGCTTCGACGCCAACGTCGTCTCGGGCGGCAGCGGCATCAGCGCCGCCGTGGACGCCTTTCGCCGACTGATCGCCGATCCGCTCAAGCCGACGCTGGACAAGACCATCTCCGCCGCGTACCCGCCGGGCTCCACCTACAAACCCTTCACCGCGCTCGCCGGGCTCGCCGACGGCCTGGTCGACCCTGAAGCGGAGATCGATTGTCGTGGCGGCTATGAGTACGGCAAGCGCTTCTTTCGCTGCACGGGCGTCCATCGCAAGGTGAAGCTGCACGACGCTATCGTTCAGTCCTGCAACAGCTACTTTTACGATCTCGGCGCGCGCAT
This sequence comes from uncultured Sorangium sp., assembly GCA_966250485.1. GTDB lineage: Bacteria > Myxococcota_A > Polyangia > Polyangiales > Polyangiaceae > PMG-095. Next base: position 79,409 of record CBINHN010000026.1, read on the forward strand.
CAGCATCGACCGCCTCGCCGCGATCGGGCTCGATTATGGCTTCGGGATCCGCACTGGCCTCGGCGTCAACCCCGAGGCGCGCGGCCGCATGCCGACGCGCGCCTGGTACACGCGCCGTTACAAAGAGGCGTTCCGCGGCGGTTTCACGCTGCTGTCTGCCATCGGCCAGGGCGCGAGCACGGTGACGGTGCTGCAGCTCGCGCTGGCGTACGCCGCGCTGGCCAACGGCGGCACGCTGTATCAGCCGCAGCTCGTCCGTAGCATCGAGACCAGCGACGGCACCATCGTGCAAGAGTTTCCGCCGCGCGTGCGTCGCATGGTCGGCGTTGACGCCGAGCACCTCGCGCTGGTGCACTCCGCGCTGGAGGGCGTGGTGACAGAGCGCGCCGGCACCGCCTACAAAGAGCACTTCGATGGCGTGGATATGGCCGGGAAGACCGGCACCGCGCAGGTCACGCACGTGACCCCGCGCGGCGTGGATCCCGATCGCGTCTGGTACTTCAACCGCGACCACGCCTGGTTTGCAGGCTACGCGCCCTCGCGCTCGCCGGAGATCGCGATCGTGGTCCTCGTCGAGCACGGCGGCGGCGGCGGTAAGAACGCCGTGCCGGTGGCGATGCGGGTCGTGCGCGACTGGCAAAAGCTGAAGGAGAAGCGGCTCGCGCAGCGGCCGGACACCAACAATGGCCGGAGCAACCTGTAATGCGCGGCGATCGCTTCTCCTTTCGTTCGGCGCCGGCGGTGGACATGCCGCTCATGTTCGCCGCGGTCGCGATCGTGACGCTCGGCTTGGTCAACCTGTACAGCGCCACGAGCGTCTACGTGGAGAGCGGCGGTCAACACTCACGGCTCGCCGACAACTACGTATCGCAGATCTACTGGGTCGTCGTCGGCGCAATGCTCGCGATCCTGACGGCGGCCATCGACTACCGGCACTACGAGCGCTTGGCCACGTTCTTGTACGTGGGCGGGATGATCTCGCTCGGTCTCGTGTTCATCCTGGGGAATGACATCCGCGGCTCCTCGCGCTGGATTCCGATAGGCGGCTTCGCGTTTCAGCCCAGCGAGTTCATGAAGATCGTCGTCATCTTGACGGTGGCGCGCTTCGTCCACAACGACCCCAAGATGGAGCCGCGCACGCTGGTAGATTTGGCGCCACCCTTGTTATTGACGGCGGCGCCCTGCGCCGCCGTCATGGCACAGCCGGATCTGGGCACGGCCATCATTTACGCGCTGATCTCGGCGTCCATTCTGTCCATGAACCGCGTCCGCGCGCGCAGCTTGCTGACGCTCATGGCCGCTGTCGGTGTCTCGTTGCCGCTCGCGTGGAGCTACGTGCTGCGCGACTACCAGAAGGCGCGCATCACCAGCTTTCTCAATCCCGAGGCGGACAAGACGGGCTCGGGTTGGCACGCGCTGCAGTCCCAGACGGCGATCGGGAACGGTCAGCTGTGGGGCGAAGGCTTCATGCAGGGTACGCAGAACCAATTCGGGTTACTGCCCGATCAGTTCTCGGATTTCCCGTTCGCCGTGTTCGCCGAAGACTGGGGCTTCGTGGGCGCCGTCATTTTGATCTCGCTCTACGCCTTCTTGTGCATTTGGGCGGTCCACATCGCTTCACAAGCGAAGGATCGCTTCGGAGCAGCGGTGGCCATCGGCGTCGGGGCAATGGTGTTCTGGCATGCGGTCTGTAACATCGGAATGGCGACCGGAGTACTGCCCGTCGTTGGTATCACGCTGCCACTCTTCTCTTACGGCGGCTCCAGCACTGTAACCATGATGATCGGCATTGGGCTCTTGATGAACGTCTCTATGCGGCGGTGAGAACGGGGACGCGAATGGGGGCGGGGACGCGGCGGCGCGGCTCGTCGCTGGAGTGCCCTGACGGCGATGGGGCCGGAGGGTCGCTCCCTGCGTCGCGGGAGTCGTGGGGACGCTGCTTGGTAGGTGCCGCTCGGAGTCGTGGGGCCTCCGGCGTCACGCTGCAGCTCGCTCTGGCGCTGCCCTGCTGCGCGGACGCGCGCGAAGCGCGCGCGCCGCTCCGCGACGGGCTCATGGGCGCTCAGCGAATGCGCCGCACAGTGCGGGAGCTCAACCTCCGGCCCCACCGCCGTCAGGGCACTCCAGCTCCTCAGAGACGCGCCCGTCATGCGACGGCTCGGGGACGTGGAAGCGGGCGATGAGCGGGGACGTGGGCGTGGCTTCGCTTCGCTTGCCAAGCGAGGGGCGGCGCGGCTTTGGGGTGAAGCTTGCCGTGCCGAACACGGGGGAGCTGGGGTGGGAACGGGGACGCGGATGGCGCGGCGATT
>CBINHN010000027.1:0-80927 GCA_966250485.1 uncultured Sorangium sp.
AGTGCCGAAGGTCAGACTTGAACTGACGACCCCACGCTTATGAAGCGCGTGCTCTAACCGGCTGAGCTACTTCGGCAAAACCAGGCGCCGCAATATTATCTTCGACCAAAGGCTGTCAAGTCGGCCTTTGAGCCGAGGCTCAATTCGCCACCCGCCCAGGGCCTGGTCCGGAGCGACCGACGACGGGGTTTCGCGAGTCGTAGGTGATGCGCAGGCCCGAGCGGAACGCGGGCGGCACCGGTCCGAAGCTCGCGATGCGACGCACGGCGCTCAGCACGTTGCTGTCGTACTCCTCGACCCCGCTCGGCCGCACCACAGCCACGCTCGCCACCTTGCCGTCTGCCGAGAGTCCCAGGTCGAAGACGACGAGTCCGCCTCGCCCCTCGGCGATGGCCCACAGCGGAAATGTCTTCCCGAGAGCGCGGTTGATCACCGAGCGCACGTGCCGAATGAACGCCTGCGCTTCGTCATCGGGATCCGCGAGGCCCGGGCCAGTACCGCCGGGCGCGGAGCGTGAGCCCGATGCGAGCCCCTGCCCTGCTCCCGGCTCGCCGCCGTTGCGCTCGCCACCCGGCCCCTGCTGAGCGTCGCCGCCCATGGTGCTCGCTTGCATCAAGCGCATGACGCGATCGGCGACTCGCTGGCGGCTGTCGAGCGTGTCGCTCGGCGTGTCGGGCGTCGCCGCCGGCACCGCAGCACGCGCCGCCGGAACCAGCGGCCGCGCCTTGGTGACCGCGGCAGCAATTTGGTGACGCCCTCCGGGCGCTGTCGCTCGCAGCCCGGCCGCGTCGACGCGCACGCTCGAGCCAGTGCTCGGCCCGCCGCGACGCCCCTCCCAGCCCTCGCTGTCGGCGGTCCCAGTGTCGCGGGCGCCGAGCAACGCCGGGACGGCGCCCCGTGGCCCGCCGCTGCTCGGCATCAGCGTGCTGACGGGCCGTCGCAAGGCGACGCGGCCGCGACCGCTGACCACGAAATCGAGCTCCATGGGGTGCGGCGTCGCGCGTCGATTGTCGAGCGAGCGCCGCTGCCGCGCGGTCTTCAAACGCTGCACCTCGCTCTGCGTGAGGTGGTTCAAGGGATCGCGCTCGAGCGTGAGCGGATCGATGTTACTCGCCAGGTTGGTGGCGCGCTCGCCGGGCTGACCACCGCGCCCACGGCGCTGCAGATCGGGCCGTGCGACGAGCCCGCCACCGGGCTCGGGCGCGGGTAACAGCGGCGGCGCCGGATCTCGAACCTCGCTCGCGCTGACGCCGTTGCTGAACGCGAGGCCGCCCGGCGTGTGCTCCGCGTCGGAATCCAGCTGAACCTCAATCGTCCGTTCTTCGCGCGGCGTGCTGCGCGCGGACCATAAAAGTGCTCCCAGAGCGAACACGATGCAGTGCGCGGTCACTGAAGCGACCAGCGCGCTCGGCTCGATCTTGGAGAGAGCGCTCACTCGGAAAGTGTTACCTGCCGTCGACTACGGCTCAAGCTCGACGCGAAAGCGCCGCGCTGCGTTGGTCGTCGTGGCACGCTCGAGGTCGGATAGCGACATACCGCGCAGCTCGGCGATGTGACGCGCTGTGTGGAGCACGAACGCTGGCTCGCAACGGCGACCGCGCAGCGGCACCGGTGCGAGATAGGGGCTGTCGGTCTCCACCAAGATGCGCTCGAGTGGCGCCCACTTCGCCACATCTTTAATCGCCTGCGCGCTGTTGAACGTCACGATTCCGGAGAACGAGAGATCGAAATCGAGCTCGAGCGCGCGCGCCGCGAAGGCGCGATCCTCGCTGAAACAATGAATGATCCCGCCGACGTCGCGCGCGCCCTCGCTCTCCAAGAGGTCGAGCGTGTCCGCTGCGGCGCTGCGCGTGTGGATGACGAGCGGCAGCCGCGCGGCGCGCGCCAGGGCGATCATGCGCGCGAACACCTCGCGCTGTGTCGCGCGCGGCGAGTTGTCGTAATGGTAGTCGAGGCCGACTTCGCCGAGCGCGACCACGCGCGCCTCGCCGAGGCGGGCGCAGAGCGCGGCCTCGCTCACGGAGTCGAAGCTCGCCGCCTCGTGCGGATGCACTCCGACGCTGGCCCAAATGCCCGGATCCGTACGCGCGATATCCAGCGCCTGCTGCTGCGCGCGCTCACCCCCGACGCCGATGACCACCAGGTACGCTACGCCGGCCGAGCGCGCGCGCTGCAACACGTCGCCGGCGCCCTCCGGGCAATTCTCAGCATCCAAATGGCAATGAGTATCGAACCACATGATGTCTGAGCGACGTTAGCGCGAGTCGCCGCTCGAGGCTCAGACGTTGAGGCGCGCCGCCCGCCGACGACGCATGATCTCGAACGCCAAGCCCAAGCCGAGCGCGAGGCCGAGCCAGCGCAGCTCAGCGGGCTCGATGGCGAAAAGCAGCAATGACACGGCGAAGAGCCCCAAGAGCGCTGGCACCAGGGCGCTGGCGCGCAGCCCGGCGCGGCGCGCCAGCGCGAGCTTCGTCAACGCCGCGATGGCGACCAGGTACTGGACCAACACCGCGGCGCTGGCGAGCGCCAGCAACGAGACCAGCGCGTTCCAGCTCGCTAGCGCCCCTATCGCGAGCGCGCTCAGCAACAAGGCGCGCCGCGGCACGCCGCGCCCGTCGCTAGCGCCCAACCAGGCGCCGAGCCCCGCCGGCGTGCCGAGCGCGGCGAGGTAGCGCGGCGTCATCACGACCATGCCGAAGGCCGTGCCGATGGCGGACAGGTTGGTACCGAGCGCGACGGCGGTGCCCGCGCTGCTGCCGGCCAACGCCCGCGCCGTGGCTACGAGCGGCATCGGGTGCTGCGCGAGGTCGGGCAAGGCGCGCACGCAGCTCAGCTGGATCGCGGCGTAGAGCAGCGCAGCGAACAGCAGCGAGCCCGTCGTCGCGAACGTGACGCCCAGCCGCCCGCGGCGGACGCTGCCCGCGAGCACCGGCACGACCTCGAAGCCCTGGAGTGGGAACACGGCCACGAGCAGCGCGCGCCGCAGCTCCGCGCCATGAATGGCTGGTGCGGGCGGACGCGACGGGGCCGCGACGAAGATCAAGGCGACGAGCAGCAGCAACGGCAGCAGCTTGACGACGGTCAACAGGTCCCAAGTGAACGCGCTCGGACGCAAGCCGAGCGCGGCCACCGCGACCAGGACGAGCAGCAGCAGCGCGAGGCACAGCGCGCGCGGCGCCCCCTCCGGGATCGCGAGCATGGGCGCGAGATGCTCTCGGATACCCGAAAATACGGCGGCGGTGCTCAACAGCGCGGAGACCAGGGTGAGCCAGCCCACGAGAAAAGCGACGCCGTCGCCGAACGCCGCGCGCGCCCAAACGTACGGTCCACCGTCGGCGTCCAGCGCGCGCCCGAGCAGCGCGAAGGTGAGCGCGATCGGCAAGAGCAGCGCCGCGGTGGCGACGTAGACGAGGGCGCCGAGCGCGCCAGGCGCCAACGCCGCCACGAGGTTCGGCGTGAAGAAGATGCCGACGCCCACGATGCCGTTCAGCCCCAGGCTGAACAGCGACAGCGCGCCGATGCGCTGCTTCAAGGTAAGATCTGCTGAAAGCGCTCGCGCAGCAGCGCCGCCGCGGCGTCCGCGGCCGAGCTGTCTTCGTAGCCGAAGCGCTGGATCAGCTCGTTTAGCACCCCCTGCGCCGCGCCGCGCCGCGGCTCGTCCAGGCTCTTGCCCTCTTCCTTCAGCAGGATCACGAGATCGCGGCACAGGCGCGCCACGTGCACGCGACGCTCGGCGAACACCGCCTCACGGATGCGACGCAGGTAGTCCGCGAACACCGTCGCGTTGTTGATGGGCTCGCCGGGATGATCGATGGCCCAGGCGGCGATGGCGCTGATCAGGCCATGCCGGAAGTCGTGCGGACGCTCTGGATTGCCGAGCAACGCCTCCACCTCGCGCATCAGTCGCTCGTCGGGCTGCTCGAACTGACCCGTCATCGGATTTCTGATCTTCTCGCCCTTGATCCAGACGCTGACGTGCGTGACGTAGCGCTCGAAGAGCTCGTTGTAACGTGCCTCGTCGACCAAACCGCTCGCCATGCGCAGCTCGTCCTCCAGCCCGTCCAGCAAGCGCTCGCGGATCGTGCGTCGGAACAGCACGTGATCGTGATACCCGCCTGGCAGCTTCTCCTCCTGGAGGAAGGCGTATTCACCGCTCCGCTCACACAGGCGATCGAGCTCCTCCAGCACCGCGAAGGGCGACAAGCAGGAAAAGCGCTGGTTCTGCGCGGCGTCGAGCAGCACGGTGCGCATCTCACGCGGGCTGGCGCCCACGCTGCCTTCGTAAATGGGATAGGAGTCGCTCTCGCGGTACAGCTCCGCCACGCTGTTCTTCAATAGCTTCTTGGTCTCGTCGTCGAGGCGCGTGGGCGGAACGCCGGTGGCGTACAAGTCCATCTTCTCGACGGCGGTGAGCTCGTTCAAAACGTCGCGCAGGCCCTTGGCGAAGCGATCCGGGTTCGGGCGGCGCATGCGCGTCAGCGTGGCGAACATCGCGGCCATCTGCGTCGCGTGCGGCGCGACGTGGCAGCGCACCTGCGGCGCGATCTGCGCGTCGTAGATGGCTTGCTCGTCCTTCCAGCTCAAGAGGTACGGCGCGCGAATCAGCTCGAAGCGACCACGGAAGCTCTCGAACTCGGGATGCTCGCGGAAGGCGGCGAGGTGCGCCTCGTTGCCGCTCGCCAGCATCACGCAGTTGACGTACAGCGTCTGCGAGCGCAGCGCGACCTCCCCCGTCTCTGCGGTGATTTGCAGGTACTTGAAGGCGTCGAGCGGGCGCTTCAACAAGTCCGAAAATTCGAGCAGGCCGCCGCCGGCGTCGACCAGCTCACCGAACGCCTCGAACAGCGTGACGGCTTGCAGCGCCGAGGGCAGCGCGCCGAGGCTGCGATCCGCCGTGACCTGCCGCTCGCCGGCGTCCACTGAGAGCTGTGGTCCGAGCGTCACCGCGCCGACGCGGTAGCGCCGCGAAATGAAGTAGCGCTCGACCTGCACGTGGCGCAGCACCTGCTCCAGGGAGCCGTCGTAGGTGCCGAGCAAGGCTTCGAACACCAAGCGGCTCTTGTGCGACAGCTCGCCGCGCAGCACCCACGCCGGCGGCGGTTCGCTGACGCCGCGCTCAGCATAAAGCCGCTCCAAAATGCGCCGCCGCTCGGCGCGCGGCAGCAGGAACAGCGGATGATCGCGCACCTCCATCAGCAGCCGCGCGTCGATCTCTTCCTCCGGCAGGTGCGCGTAGCTCTCCTCGCGCGAGAGCGGCGAGGTGCGCTTGCCGCCGAAGCCGATCACGCCGCGTAGCGTCTTCTCGTTGGGGAACACCCAGTGGAAGCGGTACAGCGCGCCGTCGTCGACCGACGAGTAATGCTCCAGCGCGCGCATGATGCACGCCGCCACCGTGCTCTTGGCCGAGCCGTTCGGGCCGTGCAGCAGGATGACGCGGTTCGGCCGCCCTTCACGCACGAAGTTGCTGAGCGCGCGGTAGATCTCACCTTGCACGAACTCCTGCCCCACCAGCGCTTCGCGCCGGGCGTCCGCCGGCTCCAGAAACGGCAAATCGAACAGCCGAAAGCGCGTCATCGTCCCCCACGGACGCTCCAGCTTCACCTTGCCGTAGTAGTCGAACGCGTCGCGCAGGTAGCGTGCGGCGTCCCGCGTGTAACGCACGGGATCGTTGCCGAACAGGTCCAGGTACTCTTGAAAAGAAAGGAGCCGGCGCTCCTCCTCGAACTTGCGCTGCACCCGCTCGGCTATCTCGCGAAGCTCGTCTGCGATACCCATCGGCGAGAGTCTACCATCACTCGCCGGGCGTTGAAGCCGGCGTGAGGACTACGGCCCTTTGGCGTCGATCGACAGGCTTAGATCGCGCTTTTCAATCAGACATTTGTCGTCGGTGCAGACCGAGAACGAAAATTGTCCCGCGAGCACGCTCTTGCCAGCCTTCGCGGCGCTGAAGGGCACCGTCATCTTGGCGCGTGTCTTCTCCAGCACCACGGCGTCCTTACCCACGACTGGCTTGGGGAACGTCAGGCCCGGCGTCTCCTTGAGCTTGAACTTGTAGGGGTACTTGTCGTTGACGTGAAAGGGCGGCTTCGCCTCGAGCACGATCTCCGCGTTCGCGGGCTTGCCGGCCTCGACGCTGCCGGCGCTCGCGATCGAAAGTTCGAAATTGGCCTCTGCCACGCGACTCGCGGCCGGCGCGGCGCCGGGCTCACCCGTCGCAGCGCTTGCAGACGCGGGGACGCCGGGCTCGGCGGCGGAGAGCGTCGACGCGGAGCTCGGCCGCACCGCGAGGCTGTTGGCGACCGGTGCGCGCGCCTGCTCCGCCGTGGGCGGCGACTCCTTGTTACAGCCGCTGACGAACGACACCGTCGCCAGGAGGACGGCACTCGACCACAGACGCTGAGCTCGAAGCAGACTGAAACCGCGCATGCTAGCGGGATACCACACGCCTCGCGCCTCGGAAAACCGGGCCACCCTGGCCCCGCTGGGCGCCCATCCGTTCCCGGCGATTCACGCGCTCCGGGCGCTAGCGCAAGAAGACGACCAGCAACGCGACGACGACGCCCAGCAGCAGCGCGCCGCCGGCGACGAGCAGCAGCACCGGCGCGCCCTTCTTGGGGACGCCCGCCGGAATCAGGCTGTTGCCGGTGGAGGGCTGCAGCGAGGCGCGCGCTCCCGGATGCGAGCTGCGCGACTCGCCGAGCGCGGCGCTCTCGCCGAAGAAGTCGTCGGCGACCGTCTTTGGCGGTGGCGGCGCGAGTGACTGCGCCATGAGCTGCGGCAGCCGAGCGTCGATCTGCGCGGACAGGTCGCTCTCACGCTGCTCGGCCCACTGCCGGTGATCCCCACTCAAGCCATACGCTGCGCCCACCGCGTCAGCCAGGCCGCCCACGGAGCTGGTGCGCAATGCCGCCGACTTCTTGAACGCGTTCGCCATCACGCGGTCCAGCGTGGGCGGCACCGGATACTTCTTACCCTGAGCGACGACGCTCGGCGGCTTCGGCTCCTTCGTCAGAATCTCGAGCAGGATGCTGGGGCCGTTGCTGCCCTGAAATGGCACCTGGCCGGTGACGCACTCGTAGGCGATCGCGGCGAGCGCCCACACGTCGGCGCGGTGATCCAGCGTCTCCAGTCCCTGCGCCTGCTCCGGCGCCATATAAAACGGCGAGCCGATGGTCGTGCCGAGCACGGTGAGCTTCTTCGCGCTCTCGCCCTTGTCCTTGACGGAGCCGAAATCCAAGATCTTGACGTTGTCGCCGTCGCTCGTCTGGCAAAGAAAGAGGTTGTCCGGCTTCAAATCGCGATGGACGAACTTGCGCTCGTGCGCGGGGTCCAAGCCGAGCGCGACGTGGCTCAGCAGCCGCACCAGGCGCGCCGGCGACAGCACGCCCTCGCGCTTCAGCAGCGAGCGCAGCTCCTCGCCGTACAGGTATTCCATCACCAGCGCGTAGGTCGAGCCGGTGGTGGGCTGGAAATCCAAGACCTCCACGATGTGCTCGTGGGGTAGCTGCTTGCTGACCTCGAACTCCCGCTTGAAGCGCTCGACGGCGACCTCGTCGTTGGCGACTTCGGCGTGCAGGATCTTGAGCGCTACGTTGCGTTTCTCCTGCATGTCCAGCGCTTCATAGACGCGCCCCATGCCGCCGTCGGCGACCACGCGGCGAATCTGATAGCGCTGGCACACGAGCTGACCGATGCGCGGATCGTTCGCGTCGGCCGCGACCGGTATCTGCGTTGCGCTGCCCAGAGCGGAGCCGTCGACGGGACAAAAACCCGCGTCGTCCGGGTAGAGTCGACCGCAGCTCGGGCACGCTTTCACGAGGCGCGCTCGCTCCCGCGGAGTGCGTCCCGAGACCCGCCGCCCGCGGCGCGCGCCGTCACGCTACGCGCTCTCCGACGGGTTCTCGACTTCACCAGGCGCCTGAGGTCTGAAGTAGAGAATGCGGTTGCAGCTCGGGCACTGCATGAACGCGTCGGAGCGCAGCAGCTTCTGGAACAGCATCGGCTGCAGCTGCATGTGGCAAGCGCTGCACGTACCGTTGTACGTGTGCGCTATGGCCGTGCCCTTGCGCTTACGAATCATCTCGTAGCGGCGATAGAGCGCAGGCTCGACGCGCTGCACGAGGCCGTTGCGCACCGCCGTCTTCTCCTCCAGCGCTTGCTCGGAGACCGAGAGGCGGCCGCGAATGTCGCCTTCGCTCGCGCCCAGCTCCCCCGAGAGGCGCTCGCGCTCGCTGGAGAGCTTGCCTGCCTCATCGCGCGCCTGCCCGATGAGGCCCTCGATCTTCTCGATCTCCTGCTCGCGATCGCGATACAGCTTGCGCAGCTCCTCGAGCTCGCGCTGCGCCGCGTTCGCCTCGCGCTCGGTGCGACAGCGCGACAGCTTCTCTCGAGAGCGCTCGACCTGGAGCCCCATCTGCCGGAGCTCGCCGACGAGGTCGTTGCGCATCTTCTCCATTTCTTCGACGCTCTTTTTGCCCCGCTCGAAGCGCTCGTCCAAGCTCGACAAGAGGCTCTGTTTGCTGTGAAGCCCCTCGCGCTCCACGGTGAGGGCGTCGTTTAGTTCTTTAAGCTCTGCGTCTACGGCCGCGAGGGCTTCGAGCACCTCGATTTGCGCCAGGATAGTCACGTTCGGAATCGGCTCCTTAGGAACGAGTAGCGAGCACTAGCTTCACACGAAGCGGGCCTTGGCAGCCAGTGGGCCCACCTGGGTTCGAACCAGGAACAACCCGGTTATGAGCCGGGGGCTCTGACCGATTGAGCTATGGGCCCGTAACCGCCGGTTCGGTCGAGTTGCCCACCTCTGCGGCACCGCGCTCGGAGGAGCGCAGAGAACCGGCTTTGCGAGTGAAGGTGGGACCGGCACGGCGCGCAAAGCTAGCCGAAGGTCGCCCTTGAGGCAACTGGCGTGCCACGAAAACGTTTCACTTTTCGCGAAGCTCCGGCCCGCTCTTCGGACTGCGGGCGGAGCGCGCCTCGGGCCAACGGCCGATTCGAACGAATGCTCACATGTGTCCCGCGCCGATGCTTTGGAAAGCGTGGTACACCTGCCGGCCCGCGGTATGCAAAGTCTGGTCGTTCGAGGCGCGTCGCAGCACAACCTGAAGAACGTAAGCTGCGAGTTGCCTCGCAACCAGCTCATCGTCATCACTGGACCGAGCGGGTCGGGCAAGTCGTCGCTAGCGTTCGACACCATCTATGCAGAAGGTCAACGGCGCTACGTCGAATCGCTTTCGGCTTATGCGCGCCAATTTCTCGATCAGCTCCCGAAGCCGCGCGTCGAGAGCATCGAAGGTCTCAGCCCTGCGATCGCGATCGAGCAAAAGGGCCTCGGAAAGAGCCCGCGCTCCACTGTCGGCACCGTCACCGAGATCGCCGACTACCTGCGCCTGATGTACGCGCGGGTCGGAGTCCCGCATTGTCCCAGATCGGGAAAGGTCCTGCGCGCGTACACGGTCCAAGAGATCGTGGACGCCATCGCCAGCCGCGGCGAAGGAGCGCGCGTCGCGCTGCTCGCTCCCATCTTGCGTCGCGCGCGCGGCGATCTCTCGGCAGAGCTCGAACGCCTGCGCCGCGAAGGTTTCGTCCGCGCCCGACTGGATGGCCGGCAAGTAGATCTCTCCGATGATGTAACGGTCGACGCGGACGCCGAGCACGACCTCGACGTCGTCATCGACCGCATCGTGGTGCGCGACGGCTCCAAGGGCCGCATCACCGACTCGGTCGAGCTCGCCTTGAAGTTGGGCGACGGCACGCTGCTCATCGATGCGACGGACGGCAGCGAGCCGGTCGTCATGAGCGAGCGACTCGTGAGCTGGGAATACGGCATCACGTTACCCGCGCTGGAGCCGCGGCTGTTCTCGTTCAACAGCCCGCACGGCGCGTGCCCGGCCTGCGACGGCCTCGGCGTGCGCTCGGCGATCGACGTCAGCCGCGTAGTACCGGACGACTCGCGCTCGCTGCGTGAAGGTGCGGTCGCCGCATTTGGACGGCGCGGCTCGGTGGCGACCGCGGCGGAGGTCGCGCGTGTCGTGGAGGCGCTGGGCGTGAACCCGGACGTCCCCTTCCGCGAGCTCGCCGCCGATATGCAGAAGGCGATCCTCTACGGCACTCAGCAAGCGCCCCCCAAGCGGCGCGGCCGCAGCCGCGAGTACGAGGGCATCGTGCCGCGACTGAGCACGATGCTCGAGACCGGTGAGGCGCCAGAAGGCGAAGACGAGCTCGACGACGGCGCCATCGGTCCGGAAGACATCGGGCGCTTCACCGTCACCCAAACGTGTGAAGCCTGCGGCGGTGTGCGCCTGCGTCCGGAGGCGCTGTCCGTGCGCATCGGCGGCAAGAACATCGGTGAGATCTGCCGCATGCCGCTGCGGACGCTGAAGGCGTTTCTGGACGAGTATTCGACGAGCAGCGAGCTCATCGGGCGCGACGCGACGATCGCGCTGCCGCTCGTGCGCGCCGTGAGCGAGCGCCTCGGCTTCTTGATCGACGTCGGGCTGGACTATCTGACCCTCGAGCGCACCGCGCACACCCTCTCGGGCGGCGAAGGCCAGCGCATCCGGCTAGCCACGCAAATCGGCGCTTCACTGGTGGGCGTGCTGTACGTGCTGGACGAGCCCAGCATCGGTCTGCACGCGCGCGACAACGAGCGGCTGCTCGTGGCGCTGCGGCGCCTGGTCGAAAAGGGCAACAGCGTCATCGTCGTCGAGCACGATCGCGACGCGATCCTGGCCGCCGATCACGTGGTGGACATGGGGCCGCGCGCCGGCGCGCACGGCGGGCTCATCGTCGCGCAGGGCACCCCGGCCGAGATTCAGGCCGATCCCAACAGCGTCACCGGGCCTTACCTGTCCGGTGAGAAGCGACTGCCCATTCCCAGCGTTCGAAAAGAGCCGGACGCCGCGAAGCTGCGCGTCGTCGGGGCGCGCGCGCACAACCTGCGCGAGGTCACGCTCGAGATCCCGCTCGGACTGATCACGGCCGTGACCGGGGTGAGCGGCTCGGGCAAGAGCAGCCTCGTCGTCGACACGCTGCTCAGCGCGGTGCGGGCGGAGCTCTACGGCGCGACCGGCTGGGTTGGTCCCTGCGATCGCATCGAAGGGCTCGAGCACATCGACAAAGTGATCAGCATCGATCAGGCGCCGATCGGCCGCACGCCGCGCTCGAACCCAGCGACGTACACCGGCATCTTCACGCACTTGCGCGAGCTGTACGCGGGCCTGCCGGACGCGCGCGCGCGCGGCTACAAGCCGGGACGCTTCTCGTTCAACGTGAAGGGCGGGCGCTGCGAGTCGTGTCAGGGCGACGGCGTGTTGCGCATCGAGATGCACTTCTTGCCGGACGTCTACGTCACGTGCGACGCCTGCGGCGGACGGCGCTACAACCGTGAGACGCTGGAGGTGCGCTACCGCGGGCTGTCGATCGCTGACGCTCTGGAGCTCACCGTCGACGACGCCGACGGCATCTTCGAGTCGATCCCCCGCATCCGACAGAAGCTCGCCGCGCTAAGGCAGGTCGGCCTCGACTACATTCAGCTCGGCCAGCCCGCGACCACGCTGTCGGGTGGTGAAGCGCAGCGCGTGAAGCTCGCCACCGAGCTGTCGCGCAAGGCTACCGGCCGCACGCTCTACGTCTTGGACGAGCCGACGACGGGCCTGCACTTCTCCGACATCGAGCTGCTGACACACGCGCTGTTCGGCCTGCGCGACGCGGGCAACTCCGTGCTCATCATCGAGCACAACATCGAGCTCGTAGCCTGCGCCGACTGGGTCGTCGACATGGGGCCCGAGGGCGGCGAGCACGGCGGGATGATCGTCGCCGCGGGTTCACCGGAAGCGGTCGCCAACGTCGAAGCAAGCCACACGGGCCGCTATTTGCGCGACACGCTCGCCGCCTATCGCGGCGCGACGACTGGCGACCCGAAGAGCGGCGACCGCAAAGCCGCAAACCGCCGCCGCCGCTAACAGCGCAGTAAGAAGCTTCGAACCACCCAATGTCCTCGGCTGTTTTTGGGCTTGGGACCCAAAACCTGGGGTGGGGCCCCGCTGAATTCACTTCAGCGGGGCGGGGCTGCGCCCCGACAAACCAAACAAGTAAGAAGCTTGGTCCGAAGGACCAAGCTTCTTACGTAAAGTCTTTCTCTACGCGCTCTTGATCCTCTTTGCAGCGAATGCAGAGCGTCGTCTCGGGACGCGCCTCGAGGCGCTTTACGGAGATCTTCTCACCGCACTCGTCACAGACTCCGAAGCTGCCACTCTCGATCTTTTCGAGGGCCTTCTGGATCTTGTCGAGGAAAACCTTCTCGCGACCCCGCAAGCGAAACGTGAAAGACTGGAGATACTCGCTGGACGCCAAGTCCATCTCGTCCGGAAGATCATTGGCATCGAGCGCCATGTCCTCATCGAGCGTCTGCTGCGCGCGCTTGATGATTTCGTCGCGCTTTGCCTCGAGCATCTCTTTGAACTTCTTGAGCTGAACTTTGGTCATCTTGGCTCGGGGGCGCTGAGCGTGGCCGGTCCGTCCGGCGACGTCAGGGTGGCCCAGCAAGATAAGAACACCGCCCCAACCCGTCAATGGAGCAAACGTCGCCGCCCCGCGGGACGGGCGGCGCATCGGCGGCGCCTCGGCCTCGCGTCCGGCGCAGCGCGTTACAGGCCGGCCTGATAGGCACGCACCGCGTTCACGATCGCGTCTGCCATTTTCTGACGGAAATCTCCGCTGTTCAGGTGGGCTTCGCCCGCCGGGTTCGAGATGAACGTTGTCTCGAACAGGGCGGCGGGCATCCGCGCCCCAGCCAACACGTAAAAGCCGGCGCGCTGAACCCCTCCGTTCGGTACGTCCGTATAGCGGCCCGCCAACGACCCCATCGCGGCGCGCTGCAACAGCTCAGCGAAACGTACGGATTGTGCGCGGCTCTTCGGATCGGAGATGCGCGAAAAGGCATTGGCCAGCTCGGCCGCCGCGGCGGGCGACGCGGCGTTTTCGCGCGCCGCGACGCGCTGGGCCAGCTCTTCGCGGCCGGCGTCGAGCACGTAGGTCATCACGCCCCGCGCCGCGCCATCTTCGCTCGCGTTGCAGTGAATGGATACGAAGAGGTCGGCGTGAAAGGCGTTCGCGCGCGCGGTGCGCTCGTCGAGCGCTACGTAGCCGTCGGTGTCACGCGTGAGCAGCGTCGTGATGCCCAGCTCACGCGCGAGAATGGGCGCGGCGCGATGAGCGATGTCGAGCACCACGTCTTTCTCGCGCAGCCCGCTCGGGCCGATCGCGCCTGGATCGTGTCCGCCATGTCCGGGATCGAGCACCACACGCCGAATCGCGCGCCGCGTGCTCGGCTCCGCCTGCTCGCGAGCGACGTCGATCACGAGCCGGAACGGCTCCGGCAGATAGAACACCTTGCGACTCACCGGCTCCGCCAAGTCGAGCACCACACGCGTGCCGTGCGCTTGCCGTCCTAGCCGCACCCGCTCGACCAGCCCTCCCACCTCGTAGCTGGCCGCACCTGAAAAATCGGCGTTGGCGATGTCGACGAAGACGCGCGGACGCCCGCCGGCGTCCGCGCGTCCCACCTCGAAGCGAGTCGGGCGCGTAACGAAAACCACGACGCGCGCGGCATCTTTGGCGCCATAGCGCTCGATGCGCGTCACGTGCGCTGGGCCAGCGTCGGCGCGCACGGCTGGCTGCGGCGGCGCTTGCTCCGCGGCGTTCGCAGTGGCGCCGCTGCTCGCGCTCGCGCCTGGAGCCGCCGCTTTGCGCTCGAGCTCGGCGAGGACGTCGGGCAACGGCTGGTAGCCATCGAGCAGCGTGAGCGCCTTTTGAAGCAACGCGCGACAGCCTGGCTCGCGCTCGCTGAGCCGCGCCTCGTATAGCTCGCGATACGCTTGCCCCGGATCACGCTTCAGCTCGGCTTCGAGCAACGCGCGCCGTAGCCGCGCACGGCATGACAGCGCTCCCTGCTGCTCTACTAATTTCAGCAGCTCGATGGCCTCCAGAGCATCCACGGCGCGGTGCTCTCTTCGATAGAGCTGCTCGCGGGTATCCGCTGCGCTGAGCAGCAGCGGCGCCGCGCGCTCTCGTGGCGCTCGCGCTGCGTCCAAGGCCATCCGGTCGGCCTGCGCGATGAGCTCCGCTCGGCTTTGCGTCGAGGCGCTGGCGGTAGGCGTCGCGGGTGCCGCGTCGTTCTGCGGTCGCGCCTTGCACGCCACGACGACAAACAGGGACAATACGAGCCAACGGCGAGACGCCGAATCCACGGACACGCGGATTTTCTCGCTCGAATTCACTCGCATATTGCGGCCGGCGTGAATTGCCTTGCCCTTTGACCAGGTGCTAGCCTGGCTCACCGCCGAATGGCAAATGGCTCGAATGAGGGTCCCGTTAATCCGGGATCTCCCAACCAAGACGAGGCTGATCGCCTCGCGGAGCAGTTCTTCCGGCCGAGCTGGGAGGTCGGCGAAGGTACGGCTCCGGAGCCTGAGTCCCCGCCACTCCCAGAGAGCGTTGCGCAGCCGGCGCACGCCCCGGTCGCTGCCCCGGCAGCTCCCACAAAGGCACAGCAACAGCGTGAAAATCCGCCTGCGTCAGCCCCACCATCAGGGCCCCCGTCGGCGCCGGCATCGAACCGCTCCGTAAAGACGACGCTCATGGGGCTGCAGCCGGTGCAACGTCCGGCGCCCGGAGAACAATCCGCTTCCGTGCCACCGGCGGCGCCCGCGGCCGAACCCGGGCCCGCCCCATCCGCTCCCGCAGCGGTGCAAGCGCCGGTTGCTGCTTCTAACAACGCGGCAGCGAGGCCACCGATTGCGACACGCGTCGCGCCCCCGCGCGCGGTCGCCAACCCCCCCAGCGCAGCACCCGCCCCCGCGCCGGCACCCGCCGCTGCCCTTCCCTCCACGGCCGCTACACGAAAGCTGCCGACGGCGCCAACGCCCGTTCATCCTGCAGCCGGAGCCGCGCCCGCGACGGAGGCGGCGTCAGCCGCGCAGCCGCCGGCGGTCTCGTTGCCGAGTTTGAGCCAAACCGCCAATCCGACCCCACCGGAAGCCGCGCAGCCAGCCGCTCCGGCAGCCGAGCCCACGCTCGAGGTGCGCGCAGCAGGCAAACACACCTTGGTCGGCGTAGCGCCGCCCATGGGCGCGCCGATGCCGCCGCCGGAAGCCGCGCACGGCGCGACGCCGATTCAAAACACGCTCGTCGGGATGGCGCCGCCCGTGCCGCCCGCTGCCAGCTACGAAGCTCGCACGGAGACATGGGAGCGCGCCGCCGAACGCGCGCTCGCCGCCGGCATCAGCCCCGAAGGCCCTACCCCGCTCGAAGTGCCCATCAGCGGCTCCGGTGTTCCGCGCAGCGCGGGCGCGAAGAACGGCGCGGACTCGCGGCCGAGCGGCGTCGCGAAAGTGTACGTGCCGAAGCACGACGCCAACATGCCACCCGTCGTCGTCGACGAGGAAGCGCTGAAAGCCGGGCAAGCCGCCGCGCAAGCGGAGCAGGCACGCCGCAAGCGCAACCGGCGCAGCGCCAACGCGATCACGATCCCGGGCAACGTTCGCGTGGTGCCGCGCGGCCCAGGGCTCACTCCTACCATCGAGCCGATCGACGCTGAGCTCGAGGCCGCGTTCCGGCCTTCGCGCGCGCCGTGGATCATCGGTCTCATGCTCGTAGCCGGAGTCGCGGTCGGGACGGTGCTGTTCGTGCGCACGACGGGTGAACCACCGAAGCCGCCTGCTGCCGTGCTGAAGCCGGCGGCGCCTGCGCCCCAAGCGGAGCCGCCCGCGATACCCAGCCCAGACACCGCGGCGACGACCGCAGCGTCGAGCGCGCCGCCCGACGGCAGCGCAGCAGCGACGGCGCCGAGCAGCAGCGACAGCGCAGCGTCGGCTAGCAGCCGGCGTGGTACCGCGAGCCGAGCTGCGACGCCGCACGCGACCCAGCCCGCCGCAGCGCCGCACAAACCAGCGCCCAAGCGCGCGCCCGCGACGAGCGGCGCGTCAGCTCCGGCGGGCGTCAAAGGCAAAGCTACGATTGTGCGCGAGACGCCCTTCTGAGAACCGGTGTAGTAAGAAGAATCGTGATGCGACAAACGACTCTGGAGCCGTTGCAGGCGGACCCGAATCACCAGCGCGCGCGCGCTCGAGTCGCTCAGCTCAGCGTTTCCAGCGTCGTGCGGCGCGCGCTGCTCGCCGCGGCGCTGTTGTGCGCTGCCGCCGGCCCCGCGCGCGCAGACGACGAAGCGACGACCGCGATCGCCCGTGAGCGCTTCAAAGAAGGCGTGCAGTTCTTCGATCAAAAGAACTACGACAAAGCGCGCGCCGCGTTCCTCCAAGCCTACGCCTTGAAGCGTCACCCTGCGGTGTTACTGAATCTGGCGCAGAGCGAGCTGCGCTCCGGGCATGAAGCGGACGCCGCCTCGCATTTCGCGCAGTTTCTGCGCGAGTCGAAGGAGGCGACCGACGCCGAACGCCAGAGCGCAGAGGCTGGGCTCACCGCCGCGAAGGCGGTGATCACCGAAGTAACGGTCACCACCGACGAAGACGGCGCCTTGCTCTTCGTCGATGGCAACGGCGTCGGCCCCGCTCCGCTGCCGAGCCCGCTGTACCTCGCGCCCGGCGCGCACACGCTCAGCGCCAAGAAAGACTCGCGCGAGGTGAGCATCCAATTCACCGCCGTCGCGGGGCAGTCGACGTCCACGACGCTGCGCTTCAAGCGGCCGGGCGCGGCGGCGCCCGTCACGGAAGCGGCGACGCAGCCGGCGGCTCCGCCTCCGCAGCCGGTCGAGAGCGAACCGCCTCCGCCAGCGAGCGAAGAGCACGCCGGCCGCACGCGCAAGCCGTTCTTCAAATGGGCGACGAGCTCGCCGCTGGCCATCACCGGCGAGCTGGTGACGTTGGCCGGCATCGGCGTCGGTGTCAGCGGCGCGCTGATCGCAAAATGGAACTACGACAGCGCGAATTCCATCGCGGGGCAACTGAAGCGGAACGTCGCCGAGGACGTCGCGCTCATGTTCCTCGCCCCCGGCAGTGACAGCGGCATTTGCGCTCGCCCAGACTGGCAAGCCATGACAGCCGCGCGCTACGCCACGCGACCCTCGCAGTACGCCGCGGCGTGCAACAAATATCGGCAACGCTCGGACACGGGCGACAAATGGAAGACGGTCGCCATTGCCGGCTCCATCGTCGCCGGCGCGGCCGCGGTGACCACCGTCGTCCTGTACTTCGTGGACGGTTACGAACCCGCGACGCAGACTGGGAACAAGCCACGGCGCAGCTTCGCCAGCGTAGCCCCCTGGTACTCGGGCACCGAACGCGGGCTAGTCGTCGTCGGGGAGTTTTGAGCGCAGCCCAGAGTCCGCCACGGCTAGCTCGTCCGGCGGCCTCGGCGCCGGGCGCTGCAGCCAAGCGCGGAACGTGCTGCGCGGGACGCCCGCCGCTCGAGCCGCGGCGCTGACATTACCGGCGTGCTCGCGCAGCAAGAGCTCCGCGTCGTCCGCCCCCAGCGCGGCGGCGCGCGGCAGCGGCTTGGCGCGCCCGACCTGCACATGCTCGCTTTGGATATCGCGCCCGGGCGCGAGCATGCTGGCGCGATAGAGCACGCTGCCGAGCTCCCGCACGTTACCCGGCCAATCGTAGCTGACGAGCCGTGACAGCGCGCCGCTGGTGAGGTCCTTGTCACCCACTTCAGCGCGAATGCGCGCCAGGAGCGCGCGCGCGAGCTCGGGGATGTCGCTCTTTCGGCTGCGCAGCGGCGGGATCGCGAGCACTACGGTAGACAGGCGGTGATAGAGGTCGCTGCGAAAGGTGCCGCTCTCGGCGCGTTCGTCCAACGCCGCCCAGCTGGCAGAAACGACGCGAACATCCACGGCGAGAGCCGCTGTAGCGCCGAGCGGCCGCACGCTGCCGTCCTCCACCACGCGCAAGAGCTTCACCTGGATGCCGAGCGGCAGATCCGCGATCTCATCGAGGAACAGCGTGCCGCCGTCGGCCTGTTCGAACGCGCCAGGCCGGCTGTGCAGCGCACCCGTGAACGCGCCGCGGCGATGGCCGAACAGCTCGGCGTCCGCGAGGGACTCCGGCAGCGCGCCCACGTTGAGCGGCACGTAACCTCCTTGGCGGCGGCTCAGCACGTGAATCGCGCGGGCGATGACGTCCTTGCCGGTCCCTGACTCCCCCTGCAACAGCACCGGCGCACGCGTACGCGCGTGACGCAGGATCTCCGCCGCCACGCGCCGCATGCCGAGTGAATCACCGACCAAGCCGGGCACGCTCGCCGCGCTCGGCACGTCCTCTTCGTGACCGCTGCGCAGCACGACGCTGCTGCGTCCGATCACGAAGCTTGCGCCCTCGACGACGCGCGCCACCTTCACGCGCAGCGCGCCGAAGTAAAGTCCGTTCTTCGATCCTAGATCTTCGACTTCGATGTGGTCGCGCTCGGCGCGCAGCGAGCAGTGCCGCTGGCTCACCGCTGGATCCGCGATGCGCAAATCGGCGTGCGGCCCGCTGCCGAGCACGACGCGCTCCCCGCTGCGCAGCACCACCGCTTGCCCGCCTGCCGGCGAGCCCACCTCCAGCAGCCACGGTCCGCGCGCGGCCACGTGACGCATTTCCACCGTATCGATCAGCGACTCGTTATTCGCGGAGGATTTCATGCGCTGGTGTCGGTGCGCAGAGGCCACTGGTTTCTGGTTTTCCGCGGCTACCAGGCGATGCTAGAGGGGGCCCATGCCAGCTCGCGGTTTCGCACCTTTTCGGCCACGTCACGCGGCCTTGCTCGCTGCGCTGACCGTCAGCGCACGCGCCGCAGCAGATCCCCCGGCGGAGCCGCCCGCCGCACCGATGGAGCACGATCTTCCGGGCCCCATTCCGCCCGCCAAGGACAAACTGGGCGGGCACTGGATGCTGCGAGCCGGACCGTTGTTCTCCGTCCCCTTCGGTGCGCTCGACCGAGAGCGTGCGCTCGATCGTGCCCGTGATTTCAACGACACCGCGGGTCTAGGCCTGGGTGTCAGCGCGGATCTCGGCGTAGGCGTGAGCCGCAGCGTCGTGTTCGGCGGCTGGTTCGAATACGCGACGTTCGGCGAAGCCGACCCGTGTGGCTGTGACGCGAGCTCGATCGCGTTCGGTCCATTCGCTCGCTATCACCTGGTGCAGGGCATGCGCTTCGATCCGTGGCTGAGCCTCGGCGTCGGGTATCGGCGCATCCGGGCGAGCGGCCCCGACTTCACCTACGCGGGCGTGGACGGGCGCCTCGAGCTCGGCGGCGATTGGTACGCGCTCAGCCAGCTCGCGTTCGGACCCTACGCGGGGCTCTCGCTCGGAACGCTGCTGGAGCGCCCGGCCGCCACCAAGGCCGCGCTGTACGGCTCGTTTTCCGCCGGGCTGCGCGTCGCGTTCGATCTTCAGGGGCGCTAGACGCCGACGCCGACGCGCTCCGAAATTCCGGAGGCGGCGCGCCGCACGGCGCGGTGAGCGCGCTTCGCGCTCACCGCGCACGGAGCTTCAGCCAGTCACGATGGTGAGGCCCAACGCGCGCCGAACCTCGAAGTAGTGCTCGCTCACCGAGTAGAGCAAGAGCTCCTTCATCTTGTCGGCCGCGGAAGGATCGCCGGGCAGCTGCGGCTCTGCAGCCAGGATCTTGCGCGGAATGTCCAGATCTCCGCACACGATGAGACCCGCGCGACAAGAGCTCAGCTCCACGGCGTGGTTCCAGCGCTTGATGTTGGCCTTGGCGCCGTCATCGATGAAGCGCTTGACCGACGCGCGCAGCCCTTCGGTGTGAATCGGCTGCATGTACTTGGCGAGCTCCTGCGCCGTGGCCCGGATCTGCGCGGCCATGTCTTGCGGCATGGGCGTGCTCGGCGCCGCCAGCATCACGCCCGCGAAGAGCATGATCGTAAGCTCCGCCTGAGTCGGGAACTGCGTGCGAATCAAGTGCTCACCCCGGTAGTAAGCGAGATGACGGCCGCACATAAACGTGAGCTCCTGCGGCGAGAAGCCGGTGAGCACCGTTTGCCCCGCGACGCACGCCGGCGGCATCGACGGCACCGGCACGATGCCGCCCGGCACGTCGTTGCGCACGTACAGCTCTGGCGGCGGCACACCGAGCACCTGCGCCGCCCAACCGAACGTCTTCGCGAACGTGACGGTCGAGGTCATCGGATCCTGCCGGAAGCGGCGGTCGAGCACCGGCGCCTTGCCTTGGCTCTGCAGTAGCTGCGCTTTCGCTTGCAGCGCGGCGGGCGCGATCATCTCGAAGATCTTCGAGATGTGCAGGTTCTCGTCCTCGTGGAAGACGTGGCGGACCCAGAGCTCGTTGTTGAGGCGGCCCTTGACCTGCAACATGCCCTGCGGGCGATAGTCCTCGAAGAAGCGCGTCTCCTCGGCGTCGGCCTTCTTCAGGAAGACCATCGCCGCGGCCAGACACCAGGCTTCGTCGTAGGACTGCTTCTGCAGGTACAGCCGATACAGCGCGCGGTAGGCGTCGACCTGCAGCGCGTCGTTGTTCAGGATGGCGCGCTGCTCCTCGATGGCCTCGTCCCAGCGCTCGCTCATTTCGTAGAGCTCGGCCAGGATCTGATTGTCGAGCAGCTGGCCCGGCTGGCTGGTGACCGCCATGCGGAAGGCCTCGATCGCGGACTCGTTGTTCTGCAAGCGGTCACGATAGATGAGCCCCAGCTGGTGCCACAGCGTGTGCTCGAGCTCGCCGTTGCCCTTGCCCGCCACGCGGTGCAGCATCTTGCGGTAGGAGCGCTCGAGTGCCTTCCAGTCCTTCTTCTGAGTGAGGATCTTGTTGATGCGCTCGAAGGCCTCGAGATAGCTGGGGTTCAGATCCAGCGCCTCGTTGAACAGCTCCACGGCGCGATCCACGTCCTGGATCTTGTCGCGGTAGATCTGCGCCTGCGTGAAGATGTAGCGCGAGCGATACTCGGGCCGCTCCTCCAGCTCGGCGATGGCTTCCAACGAGCTGACCATCTTCTGCCAGTCGGCGGCCGCTTGGTACAGCTGCAGCAGCTTGTGCAAGAGCACGTGGTCACGGGGCTTGAAATCGAGCGCCTCTTCCAGCGCTTCGATGGCCTTGGGCGCGTTCTTCTCCTTCTCGGACCAGATGTCCCCGATCTCGTTCAGCAGCTGGAAGCGCTCTTCGCCGTCCATCGTGGAATCCAGGATTTGGCGCTTGTAGGCCGCAACCTGCTTCCAATCGTTGTTCTTGGCGTAGACGCCGACGAGCGCGTCGAGCGTCGGGCGGTGCGCGCTGTCGAGCGCCAGCGCCTTCTCGAAGTTGTTGATCGCCTGCCGCGCCTGACCCTGCTCACGCTTGATGCAGCCGAGCCGGTAATACACGTCCGTGCGTGCCTCGACGTCCTCCTCGGCCAGCGAGGTCAGCACCTTTTGATAGTTGGTGAGCGCCGTCGGCCAGTCTTGCAGCTCGAAGGCGACGTCGGCGACGCCGCGGATGCTCTCCTGGTCGGTGAGATCGAGCTGGTTCGCCGTCTGGTAGGCCTTGAGCGCCTTCTCGTAGTTGCCGAGCGCGGCGTGGACCTTGCCGAGCAGCTTGTACAGCGTGTGCTGCTCGCCGCGGTCCTTGTTCTTGCTCTTGCGGACGAGCATCTCGGCGAGCGGCTCGGCTTCGGACCAGCGCCCCGTGCGGCTGAACTCCTCTACCAGCGGCAGCGCCGCTTCCTCGCAGTCGTCATCGCACTGAATCGCGAGCTCGTAGGCCTGCACGGCTAGGTCGTGCTCGCCCAGCATCTCGTCGCGCAGGCGTCCGAGCTCGACCAGCAAGCGCGCCCGCGCGCGCGGCGCCTGCGTGTTGAGCTGCTCTTGGTCCAAGTAGCGTGCGGCGCGATCCCAGTCGGACTCATCGATGGCGATGACGCGCAGCGCGGCCAGCGTCGGGAGGTGGCTGGGATCCAGATCGAGCGCCATCTCGAAGCGCTCTTGCGCTTGCCCGCGGTCCCCGAGCTTCTCGTCGAGCGCCTTACCGATGCGGTAGTACATCTCGACGCGCTGCTTGCCGTCGGCGGTGAGATCCGCGACGCGAGTCATGGCGTCGATGGCCTGCGCCGTATCGCCCTGCTTCTCGTACAACTTGCTCAGCGCCTCCAGCGCCGGCACGTTGCTGTCCTCGAGATCGACGATGTTGCGGTAGGCGTCGATGGCGCGATCCACGTCGCCGACCTCCTCCGCGTAGATCGCCGCGATGTGGCCGTACAGCTCGACGCGCGTGGCGGTCGACGCCGCCTCCGAGATGTGCCGCTCGTAGGTGGTGATCAGATCCAGCCACTGCTTGAGCCGTCGGTAGCAGCGCGCCAACGCGACGTAGGCGCGCTCTTCGGCGGGGAAGATCTCGAGCGCCTGCTCCAGGCGCTGCGCCGCGAGATCGAACTTGAGGAAGTGCTCCTCCTGGATCTGAGCCAGCTTGAGCAGCACCTCGACGCGCTCGCGCTCGGTCTCCACCACCTCGAGCTCGCGCTCGAGGACGTGGACCAGCTCCGGCCAGTCGTTCACGCGCTCGCAGATGCGCTCCTGGCCGCGCAGGGCGGTCAGGTTATCGCCCTCGAGCTCGAGCACCTCGCGGTACGTCTTGCCGGCGCGCTCGTAGTCACCGAGCTGGTTCTCGTACAGGTTCGCGATCTTCAGCTTGTAGCCGGCGACCTGGTCGGATTGGCCCAGAGCCTTGACCTTGCTTTGCAGGATCTGCACGAGCTCCGCGTGCTGGCCTTGCGCCTCGTAGATGCGCTCCAGCGCGTTCAACGCCGGTAGGAACAGCGGATCCACCTCGAGCCCACGCTTGTAGTACGTGATGCCCTGCTCGAGCTGACCCATGTGCCGCTCCAGCAGCTCGCCGAGCTCCACCAGGATCACCTTGCGATCCTCGTTCGTCACCGCCACGTCGTACGCGCGCTGCAGTGTCTCACCGACCTTCTGCCACTGCCCCGACTGGCGATGAATCGCCGCCATCTGACGCAGGACCTGAACGTTGTTCGGGTCCAGCGCCATGATCTGCTGGTAGTAGGGCGTCGCGTACTCGGGGTGACCGAGGTTCTCGCCGTACCACTTGCTCACGCGCAGGCAGAGCAGGATCTTCTTCTTGTCCTCCGTCTGCTCGGGCAGCCAGGCGTTCGCCGTGCTCATCAGCTCGCTCCAGCGCCCGGTGGCCTGCGCCATGAGCTCGAGGTAGCGCGCCGTCTCGTCGTCGCCGAAGTCTTCGCTGAAGGCGTTCAGCAGCGCGTCGAAGGCCTGGTTCTTGTCCTCGAGGTGCTCGTCGAACACGCGCGCGATGCGGCGTAGCAAATCGCTGCGCTCGCTGACCGTCTCGCGCGTCTCCAGGCGCGCCAGGTACAGCTCCACCAGCTGCTCCCAGCGTCCGGCGGAGGTGTGCAGACGCTCCAGCGCCTCGAAGGCCTCCTGGTGCGCGGGGTCGATGACGAGGACCTTTTCGAAGGCGGGCGTCGCCTGGTCGTAGTCGTTGACGTCCTTCTTCCAGATCTCGGTGACCTCGAGCAGCTCGCGGATCTTCTCCTCGGGCTCTTGCAGCGCTTCGGCGCGCTGCATCTTCACGCCGATGACGTCGACCCAGCGCTCGTCCGCGCGGTAGATTTGCTCGAGCTCGGCCATGGCCTCGAAGTCGTTGGGATCGGCTTCGAGCAGGTGCCGCCAGGCGTCGGCCGCTTCGAACGGCTGCCCCAGCGTTTCGCCATAGGTCTTGCCCAGCTCTCGATAAATGGCGGTGAGCTCGGCGGCGTCGAGCAGCGACGCGGCGCGGTCGATGGTGGCGTGCAGCGCCGTGACGAGCTCGCTCGCGTCCTTGCGCGTGCGCCAGACGTCCGCGATCGCGCGCAGCGCGGTCACGTTGGAGAAGTCGATGTCGAGCACGCGCTGCCAGGTCTCCAGCGCTTCGTCATCGCGGTTCAGCCGCTCCGCGAACAGCCGCGCGCGCCGGATCAGGATCTGAACTCGGTCCTCGTCGCTCTCGGCGATGTCGAAGTGACGCTCCAGCACGTCGGTGAGCTCCGCCCACTTGGCTTGCTGCTCGTACAGCCCGGCGAGGGCGCCGAGCGCCTCCGGATCTTCACCGCGCAGATCGAGCACGCGCTTCCAGCCTTCGATGGCGCCCTCGACGTTGCCGAGGCGCTCGGCGGCGACGTGCGCCATCTTGGCGCGGATCTCCGCCTCTTGAACGTCACCGACCGCGTTCTCGAGCTCGCGCTGGTACACCTTGTCGAGCTCGACGTAGTTCTCCGTCTGCTCGTAAATGCGACCGAGCGCAGCGATGGCGTCCTCGTTCGTCGGCGCCAAGCCGTCGAAGATGACGCGATACGCGCGGATGGCGTTGCCAACCTGAGCGAGCCGCTCTTCGTAGACTTGGCCGAGCCGCGTGTAGAGCTCGACCTTCTCCGCGCTGTCCTCGGCCGACGCGGCGCGCTGCTCGAGGATTCCGGCCAGCTCGGGCCACTGCTCGAGCGAAGAGTAGATGCGATCCAGGTTCGCGAGCGCATCCTGCTCGTCTGGCGCGACGGTGAGCACGTAACGATACGTCTCCTCCGCCTTGGCCACGTCGGCGAGCTCCTCCTCGAAGACGCGCGCCAGCCGCTTACCGATGGTGGTCAGCGTCGCGGTCTCGACGCCCTCCAGGCTGAGCACGTCGGCATAGGCGTTGGCGAGCTGCTCCCAGCCGCCGTCGAGCATGGCCGCGAGGCGCTCGATTTCCTCTCCGCTCCGCTCGTTCAGCGGGCTCTCCTTGATGGCCCGCACGTAGACGTCGAAGGCCAGCACCGGATCCAGCAGCCGCTCCTCCGCGTCTTCGGCCATACGGTGGTATGTGGCGATGCGCTCCTCGGGCTCGGTGATGTGCGCGAGGCCGGCCTCGCGCACGCGGATCAGCTTCTCCCATTCGGAGCTGGCCTGATACAGCGGCTCCAGGATCTCGCCGATCTCGCGCTGCTTCACGCCGCGCTCGAACAGCGCCTCCAGCGCGCGCAGCGTCTCAGCGTGCTCCGGCGCCGCGTTCAGCACCTCACGGTAGGCTTGAATGGCTCTCTCGAGATCGTTCAGCCGCGTCTCGTACAGCTGACCCAGGCGATATTTGAACTCGAGGATCTCGTCCGGGCTCTGACCAATCTCGGCCTCGCGCGCCAGGATCTCCGCCAGATCGCTCCAGTTCTCGGTCTGCGTGAAGAGACGATCCAGCGAGCGGACCGCGCTCTGGTTCTCGGGGTCGACCTCCAGCACGCGTCGGTAGCGCGCCACGGCTTCTGCCAGGTTCTCGAGCTGCACCTCGTAGACCTGCGCGACGCGCAGCCCGAGCTCGACGAAACGCTCGGGGCAGTCCGTCAGCTTCTCCAGCTCCGTGTCGTACAGCTGCGCGACGTCGGGCCAGCGCTCGATCAACATCGCCAGTCGCTCGAGCGCGCCGAGCGACTCTTCGTTCTGGCTGTCGACGGCGATGGCGCGCGCGTAAGTGCCGAACGCGCTGCGCGCGTCGCCCAGGCTCTCCTCGTACAGACGCGCGATGCGATGCAACAGCTCGACCTTGGCGAACGGATCGTCGCTGAAGCGCACCTGCACCTCGAGCACGCTGATGAGGTGCTCCCACGCGCCGCTGGCGTCGTAAATCGGCTCCAGCACGGACGCGGCGGCGAGCGGGGCCTGCTCGCCGCTCTTGATGCCCTCGAGCGCCGCCAGCGTCGGCTGGTGATCGGGCTCGAGCTGCAGGATGTCGCGGTACAGCTCCACCGCGCGCTCGACGTCGCCCAGGTGTCGCTCGTAGAGCTCGGCGATACGATATTGGTAGCTGACCGACTCCGCCGGATCGGCGGTGAGCTCGGCTTCGTGCTGCAGCACGCTGAGCAGCTCCTGCCAGTTGCCGGCGGTCTGGTACAGCACGTCGAGGCGACCGAGCGCGGTGAGATCGTCGGGATCCAGCTCCAGCACCTTCTGGTAGCTGTCGATCGCGCGCGGCACGTCGGTGAGCTCGCGTTCGTAGACGGCGCCCACCTGATACAGGATGTGCTTCTTCTCCTCGGGGTCGACCATCAGGTCGGCCTTCTTGGAGTACACCGAGAGCAGCTCCTCCCAGCGCGAGAGGCCGAGGTAGAGCTTGATCAGCGAGTCGATGCTGCGCAGATCCTCGCCGTCAATCTCGAGCACCTTGAGGTACGCGCCGATGGCGTTGTCGGGCCGCTCCAGGACCTCTTCCTCGAGCATCGCCGCCTGGAACAGCGCTTCCTTCTTGGCGTCGACGTCGTCCAAGATCTCGGCGCGCCGCTGCAAGATGAGCGACATGTCCGCGTAGCGCTCCGATGCCTGAAACAGCGCCTGCAGCGCCTCGGTCGCGGGCAGGTTCGTGGGATCGATGGACAACACGCGGCGATACAGCTCGATCGCGCGCTCCACGTTGCGGACGTCCTGCTCGTAGACGCGCGCCGCAGCGGAGTACAGCGCGCTGCCGAGCTCGGGATCGCGTTGCTGCGACGCGAGCTCTTCGAACACGCGCGCGAGGTCCTGGAAGCGCCCAGTGGAGCGCGCCAGGCGGTCCAACGCCTCCTGTGTCGACTCATTGGCCGGATCGACGGCCAGCGCGCGCGCCATGGTGTCGAACGACGCGTTGAGATCACCCGCCGCGTCCTCGTAGAGGCCGGCGATCTGGTGCAGGAGCTCGACTTTGCGCTCTGCATCGTCCGCGCGACTGACCTGCACCTCCGTCACGCGAATCAGCTTCTGGTAGTCCCCTTGGCTGCGATACAGCGGCTCCAAGATCTCGGCGATGGCCAGCGAGTTGGCGTCGCTGGCGGCCAGGCGCTCGAGCGAGGCCAGCGCCTCCGCGTTCGTGGGATCGCGATCCAGCACCTGACGGTAGCCGTCGATCGCGGAGTCCACCTCACCCATGCGCTGCTCACGCAGCGCGGCCAAGCGCAGCATCAGCGCGAGTTGCTCCTCGTCGCTGTCGGCCAGGCCGAGCTGCGTCTCGAGGTTCTCCGCGAGCTCCTGCCAAAGGCCGCGGCGCGTGAACAGCGCGTCGAGCGCGCCCAGCGCGACCGCGCTCGTGGGATCCAGCGCCAGCACCTCGCGATAGGCCGCGATGGCCTCGTCCGGCTTCTCCAGCCGATCCTCGTAGACCTGCGCCATTTGCGCATACAGACCCTCGCGCTCGCTGACGTCGTCCGAGAGCTCGATGCGCCGGCGATACACGCCGATCAGCTGCTGCCAGTGTCCAGTGCGGCGATACAGGGCGTCCATCGCGGCCAGCGCTTCGCCGTCCGACGGATCGGCGGCCAGCACGCGCTCGTAGCTCTTGGCCGCGTCATCGACGCGGTCGAGTCGTTCCTCGATGCTGGCCAGTCGCATCCAGTACAGGCGCGACAGCTGCGGATCGCTCAGCCCCGCCGCGACGTCCGCGTAGATGCGGATCAGCGCGTCCCAGGCGTTGGCGCTGCCGGCGAGCTCCTCGAGCTCCTGCCGCGTCTCCGCGAGCGTCGGGTCCTCCTTCAGCGCGCGCGCCTGCGCGTCGAGCGCGCGATCCAGCGCACCCAGCTGGTTGGCCGCGATGCCGGCGATCTTGCGCAGAATTTCCACCTTGCGCTCGGGCTCGTCGGCCGTCTCGCTGAGGATTTCGAGCGCGCCGATCAGTTTGTTCCAGTCGCCGCGCGTCTCGTAAATGCTCTCCAGGATCAGGGCGGCCTCGCCGCGCAACCCGGGGTTCGTGAGCAGGCCTTCGAGCGCGGTGCGAGCGCCCTCGTGATCCGCGTCCAAAAACAGGATCTCGCGGTAGTTCTCCAGCGCGCCGACGTCATCGCCCAGGTGGCGGTGCAGCGTCTCGGCGAGCCGGTACTTCAAATCGACGATCACGCCGTCTTCCGTCTCGATCTCGATGCGACGACGCAGCACGTCCGCGTAGCTGTCCCACTGCCTCGTCGCGAGGTAGAGCCGATCGAGCGCGGCCAGCGCCCCGCCATCCGCGGGTGAGTCCTCGAGCACGCTGGCGTAAGTCTCGATCGCGCTCGCGGGATCGGACAGCTGCGACTCATACAGCTTCGCGATCTCGAACAAGATGCGGTGTCGCTCGTCGGGATCGACGGACAGGTCGCGCTTGCGTTGGTAGACGTCGAGCAGCTCGCGCCAGCGCTCCGTGCGGCGATACAGCCCTTCGAGCGCGGCCAGCGCGGTCTCGTTGTTGGGATCGCCCTCGTACACGGCGCGGTACTCGCGCAGCGCCAAATCGACGTCCTGCAGCTCGTCGACCAGCACGCGCCCGAGGCGCAAGCGCAGCGCGCTCGCGGTGTCGATGTCCGACTCCGCTTCCGCGCGCGCGACGCACTCGCGATACGTGCTGACCACGTCTTGCCAGCGCCCGGTCACGCCCGCCGCGCGCTCCACGTCCGACTGGCTGCGCTCGTCACCCGGCGCGATTTGGAACGCCGACAGGTAGCGCTCGAAGGCCTTGGCCTTGTCGTTGAGCTTGGTCTCGTACAGCTGCGCCGCTTCGCGGAGCAACTCGAGGCGGTCCAGCGGATCCTCGGAGTGCGCGAGCTTGACCTCGATCGCCGAGCTCAACCCCTTGGCGTTATTGGCGCTCGCGTAGATTGGGATGAGGTGCTCGGCCGCTTCGCGGTTGTTGGGATCGATGCCCAGGACCTTCTCGTAGGATCGCGCCGCGCGATCCATCTTGCCCTTCTGGGTCATCCACAGCTCGGCGATCTTCATCAGCATGCCGATGCGCTGCTGGTCGCTGGTGGCGCGGCTCTCGTTGCTCTCCAGCACACGGATGAACTCGTCCCACTTGCCGCTCTCCGCGTAGAAGACCTCCAGATCATCCCAGCGACCGAGCGTCACGTAGCGCTTCTTGAGCTGCTCCTGCGCGCGGCGATCATCGGGCTGCAGCGTGAGCAACGTGCGGTACGCCTCGACCGCGCGCTCGTCGTCTTTCAGGCGATCACCGGCGACCTGACCGAGCTTGTTCAAGAGCTCGATGCGATGTCCCGTGTCGAAGGTGACCTCGGCCAGCTTCTGCAGCACGTCCGCGAGCTTCTCGTAGTCACGTGCGCGATCGTAGAGCTGCGACAGCGCGTTCAACGCGTCGACGTCGTCGGGATCGTTGTCCAGCACCTGACGCCACAGGTCGATGCACACCTCTGGCTTCTTGACGCGCTCGACCGCGAGCGTTGCGACCCGCTTGAACGCGTCCAGCCGCTCCGCCCCGAACGGCAGCGCCGCGGCCTCGCGGCTGCTGAGCTGAATCAGCTTCTCCCAATCCCGGCGCTTCTCGTACATTTCGCGCAGGTACGAAATGGCGACGTTGCTCCCGGGGTTGACCTCGAGCACCTTCTCGTAAGCCTTTACGGCTTCGGCCTGGTTGGCGAACTTGTTGACGTACAGCTCGCCGGCTTGCAGGTAATACGTCTCGCGCTCTTCCGGATCACCGACGGCGTCACCGAGCGCGATCAGCGTCTTCACGTACTCGTGGTGGCGCTTGGCGGCTTCCTGCTGCGCGAGCTTTTCGCGCAGCTCGGCTACCAGGCGCTGATCCTCCGCTGCAGCGGGGGGACGCGAGGGCACGACGGCTGGCGGCGCAGCGACGGCCGGTGCTGACGCTGGCGCTGGCGCAACCGCCCGCGGCGCAGGCGTCGCCTCGGCCGCTGGCGCGGGCGTGGCCGCAGGAACCGGCGTTGGAGCGGCAGCCACCGGCACGGGTGTGGCCTCTACCGAAGCAGCTGCGGGGCTCGCGGCGGGCGCTGCAGGCGCGGGGATCGGCGTCGCGTCCGCTGCTGGCGCGGGCGGCGGCGCCGAGGGCTGACCGAGCTTTTCACCGATCTGCGCCTCGAACGCGAGCAGCGCGGGGTTTTGCGGCTCGACTTGCGCGAGGCGCTGAAAGAAGCGGCGAGCCAACATCAAATCGCCACGCTCGCGCCAAGCCATCAGCCCGCCGAGCGCGAGCAGGTAGGGCGCCTCTTGCTGCACGCCCGCGCGATCCGCGAGCTCGTCCGCGATGCGGATGACGTGCTCCCAATTGCCGCTCTTCACCCCGAAGAACTCGCGCACGAAGGTGAACGCCTCTTCGCGCTTGGGATCCAAGCGCAGGGCCTCTTCCAAGAACTGAGCGGCCAGCTCCGGGTTCTGATGGCGGAGCGCCCAACGCGCCCCGAAGTGCTGAGCGAAGTCCGCGCGCTCACTGGTCGACTGCGTTTGCTTCAGTACTTGGCGCTGCGTCTCGACGATGGAATCGGTGCGCTGCCCCTCGACGAGCAGGCCCTCGTACAGGGCGGCGACGCTCGCGTCGATGGGGTTCTCGCGGTAGGCCTTCGTGAGCAGCTCCTCGAGCTCGGAGGGAGCGAAGCGACGCGCGATGCGCGCGGCGCGCAGCAACAGCGCCGCGCGCGTCGCGCGCGGCGCGTCTTCTTGGCTCTGACGGAGCAGCGTCGCGACGCGCTCTTCCCAGTTGTCCGAGGTGGCTTGCGCGTCCTTGAGGCGCTCGGCGACGTCCGAGCCGGCGCCGCTACCGTTGGCGGCCTTGGTGTACGCGTCACGCGCCTTCTCGTAGTCACCGAGATCGAACGCGACGTCCCCGAGCTCCGTCGAGAGCTTCGCGCGCACGGCGGCGTCCTGCGTGTTCTTGAGCTGCAGCTCGAGCAGCTTCTGCACCATGTTCAGCTTGCCGAGCTCCCAGTAGATATCGCGCGCTTCGGCGAGCGCTCCGACGAAGCTGGGATTGAGCTTGTAGGCGTCCTGAAAGTGCTTCAACGCGCGCACGCCTTGCAGCAGGTGCCGGTACAAGAGGCGCCCGAGGCGCAGGTGGTAGTCGGCCTTGCGCGCGGCATCGTCAGTCGCGATAACGCCCTGCTCGAGCGCTTCGACTACGCCGTTCCAGTCGTGGTAGCCCTCGAGCGTTTTGAGTCGCTGCTCTAGATCCATGCTCCCTCGGACAAGCTGAACACTAACGGGCGCTGGAGTCGGAGCGCGACCCCCTCACCCAAAAATTTGCGGTTTCCCCCCCGTGAGCTCGTCGAACGGCCCGGCACGACCTTGCTAGCTGCGCTCTCCGTGCTGACCGTCGACATCCAAAACTCGATCACTGACCCAGCTTTTGGACCAGTGATGCGCTCTGCTCGCACTGTTCTTTGAACTTCTGCGCCTGCGCGCCGCGGCAGACCTTCTTCGTGAACTGATCCAACAAGCGCACCGCCTTCTCCTTCTGCGGCGGCTCCGTCTTCGCGTACGTGCTGCCGAGCTCGAAGGGGAACTCGGGATGTGCGTCGCCCGCGAACGGCTGCGCGCGCTCCAACGCGGCGAGCTGCCCCGCGGTGTCCTTCTTCATCTGCGCCGCATTCGCGAGCAACACGTACATGCTGAAGATCTTCGGGTTGTTCGACTCGCTGGGCGGCACCAGGCGCGTGCCCTCTTTCAGAACTTGCTCCGCGTCGTTGACGTTCTTGAACGTGAGGTACAGCTCCGCGAGCGGCAAATAGAAGAAGGGCTTGGTCGGGTCGTGCTCGATCGCCTTGTGGTAATTCTCGATCGCTGCCTGTTCGTCGCCGGTCCAAAGATAGGACTCCGCCAACAGGAAATAGCACTCCGCGATGTTCGGGTCTTTCTCGATGCACTTCTTGAGCGGCTCCTTCGCCTGCTCGTAGGCGTCCGGATTGCCGGCTTCCGCCTGGTTGTTTAACGCCACGCCGCGCTTGTACCAATAGTTGGCGAAGTCCGGCGCCACCTGCACGGCACGGGACAGAGTGGACGCCATCTTGTCCCAATCTTCCTTTTTCTCATACGCGCTCGCGAGCTTCCAGAGGATGCGATGATTGGTAGGGTCCAGCTGTATGGCTTGCTCGTACTTCTGGATCGCGCCTTCGACGTTCACCTTGACGGACTGGTCGCCCTCATTCGCCAGGTTGATCGCTTCGATGTGATCTCGGCTACACCCCGCTGCAGCGGAGAGAAGACCCATGGTGAGCACGGCAACGTTCGTGAGCTTCCAGAGATTCATCGCAAGCTTTACCTCTCTCAAAATCCCGACCGGGATCCTGCGGCACGCGGGTTCTTTGGGAATTTCGCCGCTTCCATCGACCAGGGCGCTGACGGAAACCACGGTTTCACGATGCAGGCCAACCCAAAAAGGGCGCTCGAGCATAGGCGGACGCAGGCCGTGAAGTAAAGGTGGAACTCGCCTGATCCGCAAGCGCACTTACCACCGACGAAGGCAACACGACGCCGCGCTCCGACCTACAAAAACGCCAATGGGCGCGAGTCGAAACTCGCGCCCATTCGGCATTGTAGTGAGCTGTGGTTCAGCCCGGCGCCAGCATGATCGGATAGACGACGGTGACGATGCCGCCTTCCGGCTGAGGGAAGCTCAAGCCATAGAACGCCGAGAGCACGCACTTCACCACGCCGCTGTCCGGCAGATCCGAGCCACCGTTCGAGACGTTGGAAACACCGCCGTCGCGGCCGATCACGAAGCGCGCGGAGACGCGGCCCTCGAGGTTCGGGTTGCGACCGAGGCCCTGCTCATAACACATGCGGAAACGGCCGAAGTTCTGGCGCACGATGCGCTGAATGACCTCGGGCGGCAGACGACCGCTGACGGTCGTCGCACCCATGCGCACCTTGGGAGCGCGCGTGGCGTGCGAACCGCCTAGGCGACCATGGCCCGCGCCGAAGCCCTGCCCGGTTCCGGTACCGGCGCCATGACCCAGCGTGCCGATGTTACCGAGACCGATACCCTCGCCGCGACCACCGCCGCCTTCGCCGATGCCGGATAGGCCAAGTCCGCCGGCGCCGAACGCGTCACCGATTTCGTCGCCCCACATGTTACCGCGGGCGCTGACTTCGTCCGTGCCGAGCGACGTGTCGCGGCCCCAAGGAGCCGTCGGAGCGTTCGGGTCACCGGCCGCGCCCGTGTTGAGCAGGCCGATCATGCCGAATTCCATGGCTTCGCGCAGGGCTGCCTGACGCGCGATGTGCGGATCGGCGTTGTCCTTCGGACCCTGGACGGCGTAGCGCTTGTTGGTCGCCTTGGTGGTCGGATTACCCATCGACCCCTCTTCGCCCTTGGCGCGAGTGCCGGTGCCACCTTCCTTGTTGTCCGCCTGCTCCTCGACGACCTCGGTCTCCTTCTCTTCCTGTTCGCGCTCGGCGGCGGCGTCGAGGAACTGCTGCATCAGGTAGAGGCGATCCTTATCGAGATCTTCGTCGTCGGTAAGGCCGAGCGGCGGAACGAAGAACGCCATCGCCGCGATGAACCCGGCGTGAACCAGGAACGAGAGCCCGAAGTAAACAGCGACGGTCCAATCCCACGTCGTCGCGACGCCGTGCTTGATCGGCTTGCCTGCGTTGACCGCGGCCACCTGGAACACGAAGTCACCGAGCTCGACGCGCGCCTTCGCGCCACCGGGGAGCTGGAACTGGTGCCCGCCGGTCACCTCGGCGGTCGGTTGTGCGCGCGCGCGAACCTCGTCGAGCGACATGCGCGGCTGTCCCGGGAGCTCGACCCAGCCCCGCGCGGCAGGCGGGATGACGACCGAGACACCCATGCGGTCGCCGACCACGACGGGTAGGCGCGTCGTACCGATGCGCTCGCTCGGAATGAAGAAGTCACAGGCAGAGCCCTTGCCCTGCTCCTCACCGACATAGAAGCTGCGCGGCGGCGTTAGGTGCGACACATGGAGGACGTTGGTTCCCCACAGCACCATCACTTCCACGGCCTGCACGAACGGGAGCTCGACCTCGTCGGGGCTCACGTCGGGGCCGCTCTTGACCATGGTGTAGGTGTAGGTCCCGGGCGGAGCGTCGTCAGGCACGCCCATGTGGCCGTGACCGTAAGCGCTGGGTGCCGCCGCGAACGGATTCGGCGGCGGCGCGAAAGCGGCCTGCGCCGGCGCAAAGGCTTGCTGCTGCGGGGCGAACGCGGCTTGTTGCGCGTAACCCGCGGACGGAGCGGCCGCGAAGGGGTTCGGCGGAGCAGCGTACGGAGCAGAGGCACCACCACGCAGCTGAGCGTCGGCGCCCTCTGCGCTCTCGAGCACGATCTTCGTCTCACCGACCTGAATCTGATCGCCGACGTGCAGCTTGCACTTGTTGACTCGCGCGCCGTTCACCATCGTCCCCGGCTCGTTACCGAGGTCGATCAGCGTGATGTCCTCGGGACCGGCGACCTCAATCACCGCATGCATCCTCGATGCCATCTCGTCGTCGACGCGAAGATGGCTCTTCGGATCCTTGCCGACCTTGACGATATCCTGCGTCACGGTCTCCCGGCGCTGGAGCGCGTCGTACTGATAGAGCGCGAATGTCAGAACAGCCTTTGCCATGCGATGCTTTTCCTAACCTGTCCCGCGGGCTAACCGCCGAATCAACGAATCTTGGGTGCGCTGGAGCCGAGGCTCTCGACCTCGACCCTCAGTCACCCAATGAGCTCAAATGTTCTCGACCGATTTCAGCATCTCGGTCACGAAGGACGTGCGCGGGCGGATCAGCGTGGTCCGCGCCGCACGCGGCCGAACCTTGATCGTGGCGTCGTTCGGTCCAAAGCCGCCTGCGTTGAGCGGATCGTCCTCGAACTCGTAGCCGTAGCCGTCGCCGTCCTTCTTATCGTCGCCACCGGCGGCAGCCGCGTCTTGGGCGAACGCGGGCGCGGCCAGGAGTAACGTCAGACCAGCTGCAACCACGGAAAGTGCAACTTTGGGGTGCTTCATCTACAGTCTCCTAGGAATTCTGAACCAACGTTACAGTGATATTGTACTTGCGCGGACCTGATCTCGTCAACCGTTAAACAGGCCGGAGCTTCGGACATTAGAGCAGCCGGATCGTTCCCCGATTCGTCAGGTGCACGTCGGGAACGGCGCAGGGCCTTTCCCGACGCGTCGCAGCGCGATCACTTCTTCGGCTTGGCGTCGGCGGGCGGCGCGGCCTTGCCGGCGTCCGCTGCTGGCGCTGCGCCCTTGGCATCCGCTGGCGCACCTTCCGGCGCCGGCGGCGGAACCGGGTTGGCAGCGGCGGCCTTGCGCGCTTCTTCCTCTTCCTGCCGAGCCTTCTCGCCTTCCTTCAAGAAGGTGATCGTGTCCTGGATGTCTTGAATGCGCTCCTTCGAGCGCTTCACGGCAGCCGCGAACACTGGGTCGTCGCCCGCCTTCGACACGAAATCCTGATACTGGCCGGCGGCCTTCTCGAGCACCGGGATGGCCTTGTCGCCCGAGCGCTTGGCGCGAAACTCGTGCGTCAGAATCGCCTCGTTGTAGTAGGCCTCCGGACGCGAACCGTCGATCTTCTTCGCTTCGTCGAGGTACTTCTGGGCCTCGTTGACGGCTTTGTCGAAGTTGCTGTCGTTGATTTGGCCGCGGATCGCCAGCGCGAGGCCGAGGCAGGCCTCGTACTCCTTCGGCCGCATCGCGAGCGCCTCGCGGTACGCCTTCTCGGCTTCGGCGTAGCCGCGGAACGACAAGTTCACCGCCGCGTAGTTCATCTGCGCTTCGAAGAATTTCGGATCGAGCTGGCGCGCACGAGAGAAGCTCTTCACGGCGCCGTTGAAGTTCTTGAGCTCGACCTGAATCAGACCCGACGTGTTGTGAATCGCGGCGTAGTTCGGGTTCTTGCGCTGCGCCTGCGCGGCCACCAGCGCCGCCAGGTCGAGCTGCTGCTCGTTCACCTCGGTGCGACGAGCGCCGGAGACTTCCATTCCGCGCTTACCGCGACGGCTTCTCTCCTTCGCACCTGCCTTCTTCTTCGCCTGTTCGAGGTAGTACACCGCGAGCTGGTTGAAGGCCGGCATGTAGGAGTCGTCCACGGCCAGCGCGCGCTGCAGGTTCTTATGAGCGCGCTCGAGATCGTCCTTGCCGTCGGAGTCAGCCCGGTCGCTGTCGCGCTCCATCTGCAGCGCCGCCAAGCTGACGAGAGCTTCCGCGTTCTGGAACTTCGCGTCGCGGATGATGGTGTCGAGCTTGGAGATCGTGCCCTCCAAATCACCCGTCTTCGAATAGTCATAGAGCGCGAGCTGCGCTTTGGCGCGATGGAAGCCAGCGTCGGCGCGCGCCGCCGCTTCGAACTTCTCGCGGGCTTGCTCGTCCTTGCCGCAACGCTGGTAGGCCAGGCCGGAGTTGTAGAGCGCTTCCGGAAACGCCGTGTTCGCCTCGGACTTCTGCGTGGCGGCCGCGTCCTCGAACATCTTGGCGACGCTGGTGCAGCTGGCCTCCGCCCAGTCCTGCTTCTTGTCGTGCTCGATGAACGACTGCAGCGCCTGGTCGAAATTCGCGGCCGCAGCCTTACTGACTTGCTTGCCGGTTCCGGTCTTCTTGCCGCTGTCGTGCTGGGGGTCGAGCTTGCCGCCAGCGGTCAACGCGGCGCCACCGCACGCCTGGAGCGCCATCAGCAGGCCGCCCAGAATAAAGACTTTGGTACGCATCATGATCCGATCTCCTCGAGACTGCTTGTGCGCGGCCGCCGCGCCGCGCGCGGACTGGCCAACCGAGCTCTGAACGGTGCGCGCCAGCCGCGGACTCGCAGCCGGCGCGCACCTCGCGCGCTCACTTCTTGCGCTTCTTCTTCTCCGGCTTCTTGTCCGCAGCCGCGTCGGCGTCGCTGCCGGCCTTTTCGCTCTTCTTCGGCGGAGGCGCCGCGTCGTTGAGCGTGGCAGCGATGGGGTCACCACCGATGCGAAGCGGGTTGCCCTGCTCGCGCAGCACGCTGTTCACGCGGTTCGGAGCCCCGCGGAACTCGTCGACCAGGTGGAACTCGTTCTTGTACTCCTTGGCGAGCCACTCCTCGCACGCGCGGCTGAACTCGTCGAAGTACTGGTACTTCACCGAGTAGTCGAGGCAGGTCGTGAACGCCGACTTGGCCACCTGCTTCTGCGGCTCGGACGCATCGTCCAAAGCGCCGTAGTAGGCGGTGCGGAGCTCGTAGTCCTGCTTGATCGCGTTCGGGATCGGCGCAGCGCGGAACTCGCGAACGAACGTGCCCCACATCTCACCGACGCGAGAGCCGGCGGCGATGACCCAGCGCGGCGGCGGTACGGGCTGCAAGTCGATGATCTTCTTGTAGTCCGCGGTCGCTTCCTCGATGAGCGGGCGCTTCTTGCCGATCCAGTCCTTGACCTTGGTCTGGATGTGCTTGACGACGGCTTCCTTGGTGCCCGGCCCCTTGTATTCAGGGAACTTCACCTTGTCGACCTTCGCCTTCTTCTGCTCCGCGAAGTAGAAGACGGCCTCACCGACGGCTTCGAGCGCGCGGCCCAAGCGACGCTGCTTGGCGCTGGTGTCCTCGCCCTCGATGCTCTCGATCTGAGCGACGCCCGCCTTGGGATCCGCCCACATCTTGGAGACGATGGCGTATTCCTTCTCCGCGGTCGCGCCCTTGTTCGTCTTCGAGTAGGCGCGCGCCAGCAGGGCGTGAGCCTGGAGACGAATGTCGAGCGTGGCCTTTGAGTCGATCAGCCGCATCGAGCCACCGAGCCGCTTCTCGACCGCAGCCCAGTCCTTCTTCTCGCCGTAGTGAGCGGCGACGGCGAAGGCGATCTGCGCCGTCTGCGCCGGCTTGCGAGCACCGAAGTACTTATTGAA
This sequence comes from uncultured Sorangium sp., assembly GCA_966250485.1. GTDB lineage: Bacteria > Myxococcota_A > Polyangia > Polyangiales > Polyangiaceae > PMG-095. Next base: position 37,532 of record CBINHN010000027.1, read on the forward strand.
GTTCGCCGCGTCGGCGATGGCTTCGTCTTCCTGCCCGAGGCCGAGCCGCAGAACAGCGGCGTCGCTGAGCGCCTGATCGGCGAACTCACCCTTGTAGTTGGTCGCCTTGGCGTAGCGCTCGAACCAGTCCGCGGCGCGGTCGTATACGGCGATGGCCTGGTAGTTGCCGCCGATCTCGTAAGTCGCCTTCATCGCCAGGTCCGACTCGTTCATCCCGTACTTGGGATTGAGCAGGATCTGACGCGCCTGGATCGACTTCGCGAGCAAGCGGGCTGCCTGGTAGGCGCGCGCCATGTTGTAGACGATTTCGTTCGCCTTCTCGCACTGCTTGGGCTTCTCACCCTTGCTCAGCGGCTCCTCGCAGTAACCGCGCCAGAGCTCGAGGTAAGCCTCGGCGCCCTTGCGATAGTTCTCGAGGCTGTCCTTGTAGTTGCCCTTGTCGGACTGGCCGTCGGCGAGCTCGACGATTTTCTGCGCCTTCAAGCGCTGAATGTCGAACTGGATGCGGGTCAGGAGCTCACACTGCTCCTTGTTGTCCTCGAACTTCTGCCCCTTGCAGTAGAGCTCGATGAACTGCGGGACGTCGCGCGCCATGTCGTCGAAGCACGCGGGGCGCGGCGGCTCCGCGCGAGCGCCGAGCACGTTGACCGACTCGAGGTACAGCTGAGCCGCGAAGATGCCAGCGTCCTTGTCGGCGTGGTTCAGGGCCACGTCACGGAACGCAATCGCCGCTTCCTCCCAATGCTGCGCCTCGAAGTAGGTGCGCGCGCGGGCGTACTTCACTTCGACGAACTGCTCTTCGGCCTCTTTGTCGCCCTTCGGCGGCTTGATGTAGCAGATGTAGCGGTTGAAGGCCTGGACCATGCCCTTCTGCATGTCGGTCAGGGGCTTGGGCTTGAACTTCTCCCACTCGCCCTTCTTGCCTTCGCGATCCTTCTCGTCGCCCGTCGGACCGAGGCCCTTGCCCTTGCGGTCGGCCTCGCCCTTGTACATCTGGTCGTACATCTTCTGATAGCAGAGCACCGAGGCGTAGGCGGCTTCGGCCGCCTCGGGCGCCTTGGGGTTCTCGTCCACCACCGCGTCGAACGCGGGACCGCACTCCTCCCAGCGCTGCTGGAAGTAGAGCAGATCCGCCATCGCGTAGCGGATCTTGTACATCGTTGGCCAGTCGTCCTTGACGATGCGCGGGAACTGGAACTTGGCGAAGTCCTGAGCGGTGAAATTCTCGGTGACCTTCTTGTAGAGGTACGCCGCGAGATCCATCGTCTTCTTGTCGCCGGTGCCGCGTACACCGCCTGAGCCCACGGCCTCGAGGTGCCAGCTCATCGCCGTCTCCGCGACGAGCTCGGCCGTGCGGTTCGAGCACTCGAGCTTGTTCTTCTCCGGGTGGTTCGCCTTCACGAAGTCGGCGCGCACGCGGAGCTGCTGATCGAGCTCTTTCTTGACGGCTTCCTTGTCACCCGAGAACACCGCCTGCGTCGCCGCGGTGATCTGCGCCTGGTAGAAGCAGGTCTTGTCTCCGCCATCGCGGCTCAGCAGGTCCTTATAGAGGACGATGCCCTCCTTGTAGTGACCGGTGTCCAGATAGTTGAGACCGAGGTCGTTCAGCATGTCGATGGTCTTCTTCGTCTCACCGGCGGCATCACCCGACAGTGGGCGGAAGAAGTTGAACGCCTTCTCGGGCGCACCACTCACCGCGTAGACCGGAACGAGATCGCGGCGCGCGGCCTTGGCCAGCTGCGTCGCGTTCGGCAAATCCTTGTAGGTGTCGCCGTACTCGATGACCTTCTTGAACTCGGCCAGGGTCGGCGCGTACTCACCCTTGTTCCAGTGCACGTAGCCGAGCTTGTAACGAGCGTAGCCGTACACCTTGTTGTTGGGCGGCGGGTACTTGCACACCTCTTGGTAGGCAGCCGCCGCGAGATCCCACTTCGACGGATCGCCTTGCGCTTCCTGGAAGAAGAGCTCGCCGAACGCTAGGTACGCGTTCGGGATGTACGGCGACTTCGGCGCCTTCTGGATCAGCTCGAAGTAGACCGAGCGAGCGTTCTTGTAGTCCTGCGCCTGCTCGTACTCGTAGGCCAGGTAGTACAGGACCTCGTCGATCTTCGAGTACGTGGGGTACTCGTCCTTCATCTTCGAGTAGTAGCTGATCGCCTTCTGGCGGGCGGCCACGGCGATCTTCTGGGCTTGCGACGCGTCGGACTTGAACTTGGCCGCGTTGCCCTTGTGCTTCTTCGCGTCCTGCGCCTTGATGTCGGCGGCGATCTTGTCGCGCTGCGCGGCCGACTCGAGCTCGACGTAGCCCTCTGCCAGTCGCCGAATCAGCTGCGGGCGATCCGCTGAGTTCTTCTTGGTCTGAGCGTACAGACGCTCGAGGCCCATGATCTCCGTCGTGAGCAGCTGGCGGGCGCGCGCTTGCAGACGCGTCTTACGCGTATCGCGGTCGGCGTACTTCTTCAGCTCGTCCGGGTTGATGGGCTTGACGTCGTCTTGCCGCTTCTTGGCTTCTTGCGGCGGCGGCGCGCTCTTGAAGGCAGCGGCGTGCTTCTTGCGATCGATGTCGAACTTCGCGGGACCGCCGGGGCAAGTCGCGAGCGCCTTGGGCGCTTCCGGGCCAACGCATTCGAGGCTGATGTCCGAGGACGACGCCGCGCGCGCCGTGCCAAACGAAAAAACCAAACTCGCGGCCAGCGCGAGGAGGGAAACCGCTCTCTTGGAGCTCATTGTCATTACCTCCCACAGGCAGATCGCACGACCTGCCGGTAGAAACCGAGTTCGTCACGCCAGTACTCGCCGTCGAAAGGCCACAGCACGTGTTCTTCGTCTGGCTTGACGACGCCGTAAATCTTCGCTTCGGCCTGAGTGACGTTGTTGGCCGTAATCTTCTGATCGATGATGTTTCGCTGTGCGGCGGTGACGTCGATGAGGATCTTCTCACCGTTGCGCAAATGCTCGCCGAGCTCTTCGACGTTGCGCTTGTAGCGCAGCATCGCAAGCTCGCCGGCTTGGCGCACCGCCAGCTCACGCGCGAGCTTCAAGGCGTCCGCGACCTGATTGCCGAGACCCGAGCTCTGGAAGCTGGGCGGTGAGGCCTTGAAGCGCTTCTCCTCCTCGTCCAGCACCTTCACGTATTCGATGTTGCGGAGCAGCTGGCGGTCGCTCAGCGCGGCCTCGACGATCGGCTTGATCTTGGGATCCAGGTCACCCTTGCCCTCACGCACCTGCAGCAGGAACTTGTAGAAGGCCTCCTCCTGATTCTCACCGGAGAAGCGGTTCATCACCTTGGTGAGCGCGTCCTTGATCGGGACGTTCTTCTTGTTGAAGCGCGCAACGACCGTCACCGCGGCGTCGTAGTTGCAGTTGAAGAAGTAGATGACGGCCTTGAGGATGTCGGCCTCGGGATAGAACGCGGTCGGGAAGTACGGCGCCTGAATCGTGTGGATGTTCCCGAGCGCGAACGGATACTGCCCGGCCATGTAGTAGGCCCACGACTCCTCGAACAGCGCGTCGAGCCAGTACTCACTGCTCGGCTGCACCGCGTTCCAGTACTTCACCGCGGCCGATAAGTGACGCTCGTCCACCTGCGGGGCGTTCGTCTCTGGGTCGAGCTTGATGGACGCCGAGTAGTAGGTCCGCGCGATCGAGAGGTTCGCAAGGTCGCGCATGCGATCCTCGTCCTCCACACCCTCGACGCCTTCATCGAGGGCGTCCAAGATGCGCTGGAAGGCCTTCACCGCAGGCACCGACTTGCGGAGCTGCACATAGCTGATGCCGGTGAAGAACTGCGCCTTGACGTAGTACTCGCTGCGGCGGTCCACCATCTGGAACAGCCGAATCGACTCCTCGTACTGGCGGTTCCGATACTTGTAGCGGCCCAGCATGTAGTTGAGCTGCCAGTACAGGTCGCGCTGCTGCTCGTTGTCGAAGCGGCTCACCTGCTCGTCGCTGTACTTGCCGACGCGCTCGATGATGTCCGCCGGCTCGGGCAGCTGCGTCGCGAGCTTGGCCAGCCACAGCAGGGTCTCCTTGAACTTCAGGTGGTTCGGGTTGTCCGCGATGACGCTGAAGATCGCGTAGCTTGCCTGGTAGAACTTGAGCCGGTAGAGCGAGATCGCGAGGTAATACTCGGAGAGCTGCTTGTTGCCGGGATCGTCCCCCGTCTCGCCGCTCACGACACGCTGAAGCGCTTGCGCCGCCTCGTTCCAACGCTCTTTGTCGAAGAGTTGCTTCGCGGCTGCCGCGGCTTCCGTCATGGTGCCGGCGGTGACCGGCGCCGGCGCAGCGCCCTTGCCCTCGTCGAGGTCGATGTCGACACCCTTCTTTCCGCCGCCGCTCTTCGCGGGCTTGGCTTTCTTCGGCGCGGGCTCCTCGTCGAGATCGATGACGTCTTCCGCATGCGCGATGCGCGCGGTCGTCACCAGGCCGGGAACGGCCAGAGCTGCCAACATGCAAACCGCCAGGCGCTTTCGAAACATGAATCCTCTCTTTGACATCGCGCCCCAACGGGCGGCGCGGCGCCGCGTGTCCTTGTTACCGAGCCGGCCCTCGAAATCGAGGAACCAGAAAAACGTAATAACTACCGCTAGATACCTGTCGCGGCCGCCGGCATGTTAGATAGTGGCGAAGAGCGTTGTCAAGCGTCGTCGGGGCGTTGCGAAAGGGTTTTTCTCGAACTTCCCTGCTGCGCGAAAATTCGTGCGCCGTGAAAGAGCAACTCGCTAAGCGGTTCTCGACAGCAAGCGTCGTGACTACATCGGGTTTTCAGACGCCACCACGCTGGCTGTTGGAGAAATCTGTAATGGGGGTGCACGCCGCAGGAAAAAGACTCGCCTCCAACCCTCTTGGTGCGATTGATCCAACTCTTTAGCTCATGAAACCCGCGCGGCGATGGAACGTTTGCGCGCGGCTCGCGCGCTGACGGGCGAGAGCGCGGAGCCGTTGCACCGCTCGGCGTGCTGGCCACGGCGTTCGTCGCTCTAGCGCACATTGAACTACCGACGTCATGCGCTCGACCGTGAGCGCGTCCGACGGTCGATACCGAAGCGCCGGCAGCGCGCCGCACGGAACCGGACGCTGCTCCGAAGGACTGCGCGCGCGGGCGTCTGGTCATGTTGCTTGGGACACAGTCGCTCGAATTTTCCTTGGGACCTCCGGGGCCGACGAATCGGTTGGATAAATGCCATGCTTTCGACGTTGACTGTTTTCCTGGCGCTCGACTACCGTACCCCGGTCCCGAGGCCTTGGCGGCTCTGTTCGTGGTGATGGGCGTGATGAAGCGAATCTTCCGAATAACAAGTGTTCTCGCTGCAGTTGGGTTCGCCGGCTTGGTCGCGGGCTGTCAAACCGGTGGTGTGGGTGATCCCTGCACGCCCGAGGACGAGTACGGGCTCAACTTCAGCGGCTTCAGCGTCGACGAGGTGAACGTCGAAAGCCGCTCCTTCCAGTGCGAGACGCGCATCTGCCTGGTGAATCATTTCCAAGGGCGCGTCAGCTGCCCCTACGGCAACGCGCTGAGCTCCACGAAGAGTCCAACGCCGCCACCAGACTGCGTCATCCCGAGCACCACCGAGGTGATCACCGCGCCGGTGGATCCGCAGATCATCAAGCGCCGCGCCGATTCAGCGGTGTACTGCTCGTGCCGCTGTGACGGTCCGGAGAAGAACGCGCGCTACTGCGAGTGCCCGTCCGGCTTCTCTTGCGTGAAGCTGGTAGACAAGCTGCCCATCGGCAAGGGCGGTCAGCTCGCCGGCTCGTACTGCATCAAAGAGAACACGGCTTACGAAAAGAACTCCGTCAACACGTCGGATACGTGCAAGTACGACCCCGACAACTTGAACTGCGGTCCGATCAAGCCGACGGGTGAGCCGCTCTGAGCAGCTCGCGGCTCACGCCGCAGCGTGCAGACAGACCGAAGGGACGCGCCGCCGGGCGCGTCTCTAGTACCCATCAAGTATCCAGCAGCCCGCGTGCGCGCTTCGATCGGGGACGGGCGGCGGAGCTCGCGGTCGCCGAGTGGCTCGGCCAGCGCGGGTTCGCGATCGTCGCCATGAACCTGCGTGTCGGGCACTACGAGCTCGATCTCGTGGCGCGCTCGGGGCCGTTGATCGTCGTGGTGGAGGTTCGCAATCGCGGTCGCTCCGCGTGGACGTCCGGCTTCGGCAGCCTGGACGCCGGCAAGCAGCGGCGCATTCGGCGCGCCGGCGCGTGGCTCTGGGAGCGGCGCTACCGTCACGATCCCAGCGCGGAGCGACTGCGCTTCGACGCGGCGAGCGTCTCGTTCGACGGCGGCGTGCCGCACGTGGAGTACGTGCCCGCGGCTTTCTGAAGCGCGCGCGAAGACGCGCGCTTCGTGCCCTGCCCTACGGCGCGAGCGAGCGGTTCAGCGAAGGCTTGGTGTCGAGCGATGCTTTCATCTCGTCGCGCACGCGATAGAGCGGCGCCAAGGCTTCCGGCGACGCATGCTCGGCGAGCAGCCCGATCGCCCGCTCGAGATCCGCGATCTCTGCCTCTTGGCGCTGGCGCAGGCTAAGCACCATTTTTTCAAAGGCTTCGAAGAAGTCGACCAGCTCATCGCCGCGACGGAGCCGGCTCGGAATCTCCAAGTGTCCCCGCCCGACTTCGCGAATTTGCCGTTTCATCTTGTGAACCGGGCCGGCGACGCGATGAGTCACGACGATGCCGGCGCAGCCGATCAGAATGACGAGGAGCCCTAGCGCCCCGCACAGAGTGAAGAAGGTTCGCGCGTGCTGCGCCTCGAGCTGGGCTGCTTGCGCTTTCAGCGCCTCGGCCTGCGCCACGAGCGCCTTTTGCTGCGCCGCCAAGCGCTGATCCTGCTTTTCTGCGTCCGACTTGAACGCCTCGAGCAACGCGGGGTTCTGGCTGTACTCCGGGTCGCGCACGATGTTCATTTGCACGACGGCGCTCACCTTCTGACTCTCGGACAGCACCTCGCGACCGCGCGCGACGACCTTCTCACCCTCGCGCACCGCCTGCTGGCTCTGCTGAATGACGGCGCGGCTGGTGCGCCACAGCACGGTCCCCAGCGTCAGGCTGAGCAGCAGGGCGATGGCCAGCAAGTACCCCGTGTACTTGAGCTGGAAGGGCGGATCGAGCAGGTAGTTCCTGAGCCGCCGTTGGTGTTTGCTGGCGGGAAAGGATGAGCCGAGCGACGGCGATTGGGTCATGACCGGGGACTCCTCAAGCTCCGGGTCCACGAGCGAGCCAACTGGACCCCGCAAAAGTAATAGGTTAGCGGCAAGCGCGAGCTCGGGTAAAAGATTTCGCGCGGCTGGTTTGCACTCGACGTTTCCGCAAGCACGGCTTCACGACACGACTCAGAGTGAGGTGACGATGTGGGCAAATTTCTCCATCGCGCGCTCTGCGGCCATGGAGACCAGCTCGTTCTCGCTCTGTACGTCGGGAGCCGGTACGTCGGGCTGCGTGAGCTTCACCGAGTAGTTCCCGACCATCGCTTTGTCGGGATAGGAGAACATCGCGATCTCGAGGCGAACGGTGAGGTTACCACCCGTGTAGTCGAATGGAGGGAGCCGCGGCGACAGGTAGTAGCCTTTGACGCGGGGGTGCTTCGACACCCGCTCCTTGGCGCGACCGGGCGTCTCGTGGCTAGGCGCGAAGGCGAACGCCTTCAGCTCGGAGCCCGCGCCCCGCATGCTCTTTCGCACCAGGCGCTCGAGCTTGCTGCCGCTGCGGCCGGTCTTGTCCGAGACTTTGCCGATGGCGAGGTAGTAACGAACTTCTTTGGTGAACTCGGGCTCGCCGCCGTCCAAAAGCTCGAGCGCGCGCTCGATCGCTACCTTGACGTTGGCCGCCGTCTCGCTGGCAAGTCGCTTCTCCAAACATTCATCTCCGCCGAGGGCGAGGCGGCCGAGCGCCGCCGCAGCGGCCGCGCGCACGCTGCCGTTCTGATCGTCGAGCGCTGAACAGAGCGGCGCAGTGGCGCGCGCGCTCTTGGACGCGCCGAGCGCGAGCGCCGCTTGGGTGCGCACGCGAAAGTCCTCGTGACGCAGGTTCGTGAGCAAGCGGCTGACGTCCGGCTCCTCGGCGCCAGCGGAAGCAGCGACGAGGAGCACTCCGAGCGCAAACAACCTACGCACACGAGAGCGCATGACCTTTGACGATAACACGCTTCTTTCGCCCGCCGGGGCGTGAGGCTCGCGACTCGAACCAGACTCGTTCTGCGCCTTCACCGCTATCGCCGATGTCGGGCCAAGGGCACCATCGCGGCCCGATCTGCTCTGCTTCGTCATCTCACGCTGTACTCACGTGCTTCGATCATCCGACGCACTTCGTTTCGACGAGTAAACGGCGTCGCGCCTTCAACGATTACTGGCCAATAGCGACAGCTCTCCCGCTCCAAACCGGCGTGCTGCGCCGTCGAGCTCCGACATGAGCCGCGCGAGGTGCCGCGCGGATTCCTGCTACGCTCGCGACCTACTCGAGCGGACATGAAGCTTCGCCCCGTCATCAACCTCCTCCTGCTCGCCAGCGTGCCTCGCTTGGCGCTCGCCGGCCCTGAAGCCCGAGTGCGCGTTCGCGGCAGCGCCCGCATCGAAGCGACAGCAAGCGTGAGCGCTAGCGGAACCGAGCTCGCGGGCAAATTGGTGGACGACTCTGGCCGCGCGATTCCCGACGCCCACGTGCGCGTGCGCTGGCACACCGACAGCGGTCCACGCCCCTTGCCGCGTCCATTCGCGTGCGGGGCGCCTGCGCCGCGGAACGGACTGCCCTCGGAGGCCGGAGACGAAGCGCTCGCCGGGAGCGACGGCAATGGCCGCTTCTGCGTGCGTTGGCCCTTGCAGCTCAGCGGCGGTCACCTCGCCCTCGAGTTCGAAGACGAGCACCACTTGCTCGATCCGACCTCCACCGTCGTGGAGCTCGATCATCGACCCGCGCTCGAGCTCGCGTTCGCTCCGCCGCCACGCCTGCTCTCGGCAGAGGATGAGGAGCTCACGGTCGTGCTGCAGGCGAAGGGGAGCGATGGCAGCACTCAGCGTGGCAACGTCACGCTCGAGCTAAAGCGTGTAGGTGCCAAGCCTACTTTACTGGCCCAGGGAGAGCTGCGTCCCGATGAGGCGCTGCGACTGTCGTTCGCTCCTCGCGGCCTCGGTGCTCCCGGCCCCGGCGAGCTGATCGCCGAGGCGCACATTGGCTCGCGCAGCGTGCAAGCGCGCGCCCCCGTCTCGGTGACGGCCAAAGTGACGTTGGACGTCCCCACGGCGATCGAGGCCAACGCGGATGGCGAGGCCTGGCTCGACGTGAAAGTGCGCTCGGTATTTGGAGCCGTACCCTCGGGTTCCGTGGAAGCAGTGCTCGCCGGTCGAACAGCTGGCATCGCCTCCGTAACGCGCGGCGCGGCGCGCGTTCCGTTGCACCTGCCGCCGGCGCCGGGACAGAGCACGATCACCGTGCGCTACCTGTCCGCGGCGCCATGGTGGTTGCCCGGCGGAGGCGAAGAAGTAGCGGTGATGGTCTTGCGCGGCGCGCCATGGAAGTGGCTGCCCTGGGGCGCCGGTTTGTTGGCGGTGGCAGCGTGGGTGCTGCTCGCCTGGCGCCGTCCTGAGCGCAACGAGCTGCGCGCTGCCCCGCCACCCGCCATGAAGCCGATTCGCCCGGAAATCGAGTGGCTCTCAGCGAGCGACGGGAAGCTCTCCGGCTGGGCCGGGCGCGTGCTCGATGCACACGACGGCCATGGCATCGCCGGCGCGAGGGTTCGAATCGCGTGGCCGCACGGTGGCGTGCTCGAAAGCGACGCCGACAGCGCTGGCGCCTTTCGCATCGAATACGACGGCGCCGTCGCGCAGGGCGGCGTCATCTCCGTCGAATCGCCCTGGCACGCGCGGCTCGAGCGCCCGCTGCCTCCACCTGGGAGTCTCACGGTGTCGCTCGTGACCCGGCGCCGTGCATTGTTGGCGCGCTTCGTCGAATGGACAGAGCAACGCCGCCCAAAGCTCGGGCCTGGAGAACCTACACCGGCGGAGCTGGCGCGCGCGGCTGGCGCACACCATCCCGATATCGCTGCCTGGGCCGCTGCCGTGGAGTCGGCGGCCTTTGGTCCGAACCCGGTCGATGCGGAACGCGAGGCCGAGGTAGATGCTCAGAAGCCTCAGAGCTGACTCGAACCAGCCAGTTTCTGGAGATGCCGCCGCAAAACGCGCGACGAGCGAACCACGCGGAGGTTGACGGGGCTCTCTGCAGGTTCCTATAGTCGCGCGCCGTCCCAACTTTGCGCTGACTCGATGGAGCTCGTCTACGTTCTCATCGCGCTGATCGTCCTCGTCGGCGCCTACTTCCTGTTTTTCAAGCGAAGAGAGGCGCCCGAGGTACCCCCGGCGCCGAATCAGCGCCCTATCTCCGGCCGACCCGAGCGCACATCGGTCACGCCCAAGGCGAAGCCGCCGGCGCGTGAATCAGCGGCTCCATCGGAGCGGAAAACCGAAAAACCAGCGCCGGCGGCTGAGCCGCCTGCTGCGGAGGAAGCCACCAAGGCGCAGCATGAACCGGAACCGCAACCGGTTGCGCCCGTCGCGCCCGAGCCGGCGCCACAGCGCGCTCCGTCTCTGCCGCCGCCCGCGCCCAGCGCGCTGGAGAAGCTGCGCAAGGGGCTTTCGCGCTCGCGCGGCAACGAGGGCTTCTTCGGCAGACTGCGCGCGCTGTTTCGCGGTCGCACCGAGCTCAACGCCGAGCTCGCGAATTCCATCGAGGAGGTGCTGCTCACCTCCGACGTCGGTGTTGAGACGACCAAGGTCTTGCTCGAGCGCGTGCGCGAAGAGCTGCGCGAGGGCGAGCACGCGGATCCCGAGAAGGCCTGGGACGCGCTGGCCTCGGAGGCGCGCAGGCTCCTGGACGTCGGCGGCAGTCCAGGGATTCCGCTCGTCGCCAAGCCGACTGTGGTGCTGATGGTGGGCGTCAATGGAGCCGGCAAGACCACGACCATCGGCAAGCTCGCGACGAAGCTGCAAGGCAATGGTCACCGCTGCGTGCTCGCGGCGGGCGACACCTTCCGCGCGGCCGCGGTGCAGCAACTCGTGGTCTGGGGCGAACGCATCGGCTGCGAGGTCGTCCGCGGCAAAGATGGCGCCGATCCAGGCAGCGTGGTGTTCGAAGCGATCAAGCGCGCTCAAGACACCGGGGCGGACATCGTGCTCGCCGACACGGCCGGGCGTTTGCACACCAAGAGCAACTTGATGGCGGAGATGAAGAAGATCGCCAAGACCGCGGAGAAGGCGCTGGCAGGTGCTCCCCACGAAACGCTGCTCGTCATCGATGCTACGAACGGTCAGAACGCGCTGGCGCAAGCCCGAGAGTTCAGTGAAGCGCTGCCGCTTACAGGCATCGTCCTGACGAAGCTCGACGGCACCGCCAAGGGCGGTGTCGTTCTGGGAATCGCACACACTCTCAAGCTGCCGGTGCGCTTCATCGGATTGGGAGAGCGCCCCGATGATCTGCACGAGTTTCGTGCCGTCGAGTTCGTGGAAGCACTGCTTGGCCGAGAGGCCGGCGGAGCGAATTGAAGTAGTCGAACGAGTTAACTCTCGCTCTAATTTTTTGCTTGTTGATCGGTAGAATTTCAGCGTGATATAGTGCGCCGGCGTTTGTGGACGGCGGAATTATTTAATAGTTCCATGCATTTGCGGACTATCAGCAGCGGTCGTCGAAGGGGAAACCGAAAGAGGCATCGATGAAGAAAAAGCGCGTCGGGCTCCTCGTAGCAGCAGCCCTCGGCATCCTCCCCGCCAACGGCTGGGCGCAAGGAAAAGGTGCCAAGGAAGCGGCAGCTGCGGGAGAAACCGCAGATGCAGAAGAGTCGGGAGAGGCCGCACCTCCCGCCGAGGGAGAAGCAGCGGCGGCAGGTGGCGATGAGACTCCGGCAGATGCTGGAGAGGCCACTCCCGAAGGCGGCGGTCTCGAGGAAATCTGTAAGATCGATCCTGCGGCATGCCCCAATCTCGATATGGAGAAGGAGGCAGCGCGGCCGCTGCGCGAGACGATCTATGCCATGCAGCAGATCTTCGCGCTGCGCGTGCGTCGTTTCGAGGTGAATCCGTACTGGGGGCTGAGCGTCAACGATCAATTCGTGTCGCACCCCGGCGCTGGACTCGCACTCAATTATTATATCACCAACGTTCTCGCCATCGGCATCAACGGTAACTACTACCGCTGGTTCAACACCGACAAGGCGTTCAACGCGCAGGTACGACGCGCCGCGCGCGTCGCGGTGCCGCTCACCGAGTATGACTGGGGCGCGAACCTGAACTTCACGTACGTGCCTGCGTACGGCAAGTTCGCCGGTTTCGGCGACTTCATCTTCCACTACGATGCGTACGTGGTCGGTGGCGTCGGCGCCCTCTCGAGCCGTCCGATCCCGGTCATCGACCCGGACAATCGGAATTTCGAGTACCAGATGAAGGTCGCCTTCAACGCTGGTATCGGTCTGCGTATCTTCTTCAATCGTTGGTTCGCCGTAACCGCGGAAGTCCGCGACTACATCTTCCCCGACAAGCTCGAAGCCCTGACGATCAGCAGCATGGCGCCGGAGGACAAGAGCACGTGGTTCGACAACGGTAAGGGAGGGGGAACCAGCTACGATAAGGCCCAGGTGCGACTGACCAACGCGGTTCAGGCGCAGCTCGGCGTGTCCATCTTCCTGCCGTTCTCTTTCGAGTACCGGCTACCGAAGTGAGCGAAGGGCGAACATGAACACGATCATAGGCAAGACAAAGAAGCGGCTCCTGTCAGCTCTGGCCGCCGGCCTCGCCCTCTTCGCTTTCCCCGAGCACGCGGAAGCGCAGGAAATCCTGCTCACCGGACCCCTCGCCGGTGCGCCCGCGGTGCGCAAGCTGCGCCTGCGCCGCCAAGCCCGGTTCGAGCTCGCGCCGGCCGTCTCCTTCACCCTGCTGGATGAATACCAACGCACGATCTTGCTCGGTGCGCGCCTGAACTACAACCTGACCGACTGGCTCGGCATCGGCGTGTTCGGGGCTTACGGCGGTCTGTTGCGTATCCCCACCGCTCTCACCGATCACATCCAGGAAGTCAACGAGGCGCGCCGAGCGGAATTCGGGGACAACTACGGGAGCTCGCCCAGCGGTCGCCTCACGCACGTGAACCTCGGTCGTCAATTCAAGGACCAAATCGGACAAATCGATTGGATCTTGGCGCCGCAGCTCACGGCCGTGCCCTTCCGCGGCAAGATCGCGCTGTTCCAAAGTATCTATATCGATACCGATCTCTACCTCTTCGCGGGCCCGGCGTTCGTCGGCTTGAACGAGCGCAAGAACTGCGACTCCGCCAGCGGACAGGACTGCGGCGCGGACAGCGCCTTCAAGCGCGCCAGCCGCGTCGCGATCGCGCCGACGTTCGGTCTCGGTCTCTCTTTCTACGCGAATAAGTGGAGCGCGGTGGGCTTCGAGTGGCGCTTTTTGCCCTTCTCCTGGAACACGGGCGGCTTCGACACCGCCGGTGGGGGTAAGGACAAGAAGTTCCCTGACAACTCCATCGGCGCGGACGATCAGCGCTTCAACTTCAATCAGATGCTGACCGTTAGCTACAACATCTACTTCCCGACGCAGTATCGCGTCAGCGAGTAAGCAACCGGGCCTCGGCCCTCGTAGCTGCGATTTCCGGCCGCTCAACGCGGCCGGAAACGTTTTGTGCGCCTGCTCGCTCTCTGCGGCGCTGCGCTCGAGCCGGCAAGGCGCCGCCGCTCCGCGTCACATGGAGCGCGGCGCTCGTACGGCCCGCGCGCTCGCGTGGCGCGCAACACACTGCGCCGCACAGGGAACCCGCGGCAACGCTGACCGGAGCGTCGCTTGCTTCGCGCGGAGCTCGCGAGCGGACTAGCCGTTTACCGGCTTCACGACCCCGTCGACCAGCCGGTATTCGGGGGGCAGCGCGGAGCGCACCATGTCCGCTAGCTCCGGACCGATACGCCAGCCCAGCTCCGCCAAGCGCTGCGCGATGCGATTCTTGATGCGCAGGGACTCTTCGGCCGCGAGCGTGGCGGCCAAGGCCGGCACGCTCGCGGGGTTGGCGATCGCAAACACGCTGGTCACCGTCGCGAAGCGAACGGGTTCGCTCGCGTCCTGCAGAAACGGTTCGAGCGCGATGCGCACGTCCTCGCTCTTGTGCTCGGCGAGCTCCGTGATGAGCTGAACCTTGGGCTCGGTGTTGCGGACGTACTCGGTGTCGAACTGATCGAGGAGCGTGAGGAGCTCTTCGGCCAGCGCCTCTGGCGGCACGATGCTCTTTAGCACCTTGAGCGGCCACATGAGGCTCTCGGCCTTCTTGCAATACGCGCGCACCGCGGGGAGCGCCGATTCGCCCGCGGCGACGATGCCGCGCGCGCACGCCTCCTTCTCCTCCTGATCGGTGATTGAGGGATCGAGCGTCCAATCGAAGCGCTTGAGCAGCACGCGCGCCGCCGCCGCGGTCTCCATGCGGCACAGCGCCTCGATGGCCTCCTGGCGGTCGAGGTTCTGCGACAGCTTGCTGCCGAGCAGCCGCTCGTAGCGCGCGAGATCACGCTCGGATGCTTTCGGAGCCTCGGCCTTCTTTTTCGAGAACAGATCGAAGAGTCCCATGGATCTTACGAATGGCGGTCTAGCGCGAGTTGGTCGCGCCCGCGAGCGCGATCTCACGCCGCGCGACGACCTAGCGTCAGACGCGACGCCCCTGCGCGAGCCTTACGGCAACGGCACAGCGTTCAGCACCACCGAAGTGCCGCGCAGCTCCACCTGATAGCGCACGGGACGTCCGTGCTTTTGCGCCATCTCTTGCTCGCTAGCCTGGATTTTGGCCTGAAACGCCGCGGGCGTGATGTGGTCGACGGGGTCGCCGAGCTGGCGCTTGGCGGCGATGTACTCGCCGAACAGGCGTCGGTAGTACTCATCGGCTGGCTCCTTGGCCAGGGTGACCGCGACCGACGGGTCCCCCTCCCCCGTGACCGCGCTCTCGTCCACGGCGAGCGCCTCCTGGAAGTCTTGCGCGCGCGGAGAATACGAGGGACGGCCTTGCTCGTCCGTCGTGTCCTCCGCGACTCCCATCAGGGCGTTGAGCAGTGAGTTGATGCGGAACACCAGACCGCCGAGCTCGTCGTGCTCGATTTGGAAGCGGAGCTCGGAGTTGCCGTTGATGATCGCGAGCAAGCCGTCCTCGAGCTCCGAAACGGGTCCAGAGATGTAGTTGCCAAGCAGCGTGCCGCCGATGACGACGAGCACCAAGCCGAGGCCCACCACCGCGAACACCGGCCACAATAAGCCGTTCACGCTACCCACCAGCGAGGACTGCACCGCGGCCACGAGCACCGCCTTCTGCTCGGCATAGCCGCGCACAGGGATCGCGCCGAACACGTGATCCTGTTGCTCTCCTTCGGCGTGCGTCACCGTGCCCGAAGCTTGCGCCGCGCGCGCTGCCGCGCTGACCGCGGGGCTCGCGACCGCCGAGATGATGTCGGCTCCCGCGTTGCTGTCGGCCAGCACCTCGTTGCCTTTCTCGCCCGCGATGACGAAGACCAGGGTATGGCCGCTGGTGAGCTCACTCGTGCGGGCGATGCGACCGTCGTTGAGCGGCGTGCCCACGATCAAAAAGCCGGTCTGCTTTCCATCGGCCAGGATCGGTGTGTAGCTGACGAACAGCTGCTCCTGGCGCTGCCGGTTCCACCAGATTGCGCTGCCAGTGCGGCCCGACTTCAACGCCTGCTGCAGCGAGGGATGCGCTGCTGCCACGTTCTCACCGCGCATCAACGCTGAGCCATTGCGGCCCAAGGCGACGCCCTGCTCGTCGACCAGCAGCACCAGCGTCGGCGCCATCTTGGCAAACTCCGGCACGCCCACCGCTGCGTCATGGAGCCGATTGGCCTCCGCCGTCGCCGCGTCGGAGCGCGCCTCCGGCGAGCTGATGCTGAACACGGCGCGCAATGAGTCAGAGCCCGCCTGTTCTTCCAGCCAGCGCTCCAAGCGCAGGCCGTCCAGACTCAGCTGGGCGCTCGCCGCGCGCAACGCTTGCTCCGCTTCGCGCTTACGTTCCGCGGGGTTGGCTACGATCTCCCGCAGCGACGTCGCCAGCAGGGCGTAGGTGAGCAGGCCAACCACGATCAGAATTCCTGCGTTTACGACGATGATCTTCCAGCGCATCGGGACCCCTTGTGACAACCCGCGCGTCCGCAAGGGCGCCAGGTTCCTCTACTTGCAGCCGTGGGACACCGCGCGGGGTCACACGTACTGCGGCGTAGCCACGCTACTATTTCGCGCCCGGGAGCTCTAGGCTCTTCGCGAGACGACGCGCTTTGGCCAAAGTCCGAGCGCCACCAAGCAGTTGACCGCGATGCGCACCTGTGGTGGCGCTCGTTTCATGACGGTGCGCGCGCTTCTCCTCGACGATCCTATTTTCTCGCAGCACCGAGCGCGTGGCGCACATCCGGAGCGACCCGAACGCTTGGCCGCGGCACAACGCGCGTGTCAGCACGCCGCAGCGCAAATAACGTGGGAGAACATCGCACCGCGCGACGCTGAAGATGATGATCTGAGCCGCGTCCACACAATGGACTACCTGCGCAATCTGGGCCAATTGGCCGGCCATTGGGGGATGCTCGATGCAGATACGTTTCACTGCCCGGAATCCGTCGCCGCGGCGAAGCGCGCGGCGGGCGCCGCCGTAAATCTCGCGGACGAGCTCCTCGCTGGGCGCGCGCGCTGGGGAGTCGCGCTGTTGAGACCACCGGGTCACCACGCTCGACCCAACGGCGCGATGGGCTTCTGTCTATTGAACAACGTGGCGATCGCCGCGGCGCACGCCAGAGCCAAGGGCGTCGAACGCGTCGCGATCGTCGACTTCGATGTGCACCACGGCAACGGCACCCAAGAGATGTTCTACGACGATCCGCACATCCTCTATGTCTCGCTGCACCAGTCCCCTTACTATCCAGGAACCGGCGCGCACAGCGAAGTGGGCGCCGGCGAGGGCCGAGGCTACACGGTAAACGTGCCGCTCTCCGCGGGAGCCGACGACGCGGTTTATGGCGTAGCCTTCGAGCGTCTCGTGCACCCAATCGTCGAGCAATACCGGCCGCAGCTCCTGCTGCTCAGCGCCGGCTTCGACGCCCATGAGCGCGATCCCTTGGGCGGCATGACCCTCACTGACCACAGCTACGCGCGCATGACGCGCTCACTGGTCGCCGCCCTCGACGTTACGACGCCGATCGGCGTGGTGCTCGAGGGCGGCTACGATCTCGTCGGCATCGAGGGAGCGCTCGGCGGCACCATCAGCGCGCTGTCTGGCGAGCCATTGGACGCCCCGCCCTCGCGGGAAATTGCGTCGCTCTTCGAGCGCGAGCTGGAGCGCGCGGCCGCCATCCAGCGCCACCACTGGCACCTGGATTGAGCGCCGTTGGGGCCGAGCGGCCCCGCCACGCCAGGAAGATCGCGCTCGGCGCGGCCTTTGCGCGCGCGAGGGTTGCAGCCGCCCATGAGCTTGGGGTAAATGCGCGGTCCCGGGACGTCAGTTCCGGGATTCGCAGACCCCGTGGTGGGTGTAGCTCAGTGGTAGAGCACTGGATTGTGGCTCCGGTTGTCGCGGGTTCGATCCCCGTCACTCACCCCAATAAAGCCGGCCCTCGTCCGTAGCGTAGCTACGGACGAGCCGCGCTCGGCGGCGCGCGGAAGAGCCGCAAATGCTGGGCGGCCCCGAAGCGCGGCCCCCACGCAGGTGGTGAGGGAGGCAGCGGGAGCCGGCGCGATGCGGAGCCGCCCAGCGACGGTTCATCGGTACGCCGTCGGTGCGGTTGCGTGCGATCCCTCCGGCAAGCGTCGCGACGTCGAGCGAGCGATCACCGTTCGCGCTCGACGTCGCGCGCTTCGGGCACACCGGCATCGAATGATTTCACTCCTGCCGACGACTGCGCTCGATCACCTCGCGGCCTCATTCAGCGCTCGCCGAAGCGAGCGCGAGCGGTAGGTAGCTACCCACATCCAGAGACGTCGGCGACGCGCCGAAAACTCAGCGCCACTTCTTGTGACGCAATGTGGATTCTCTTCGATCATTCTCAGTAAAACTCGGAGTACACTCTTTCCTGGAGGCACGTGATGCTAAGAAGTCTCGACCGGGTTTTCGCCGTGGGGCCCATGATGCTCGCCGCGGCAGGCTGTAGTGATCCCGTGCCGAGCTCCGCCGCCGCCGGACTCAATCTCAATGTGGGCGTCGCAGCTTCCTGTCCGATGATGTCCGGCTTCCCCGATGACCTCGGCAACCCACCGCCTACAATGACGAGCTCCGGTGCGCCGGTCTTCAACGGCGAGGCGGGCGTGAGCGTGAGCTGCACGCTGCGTGACACCGGCGGCGGCTCTTACGCTGTGAGCGCGTCGATCACCTCGCGAGACCCGCGCGTCGCGTTCGGGTTGAACGACGGAACCATCAACATCGCCGACGGCAAGGGCACCGGGGCGGTCAGCATCAACAGCACGTCGCTGGAGAGCACCATCGACAGCAAGGACACGCCGTGCACGTTGAGCGTGATCGCGATCCAGGCGGACAAGCAGGCGCTCTGGGCCCACTTCGACTGCAGTCGCCTAAGTGGTAACCCCTCACCCATCTGCCAGGCACACGGCGAGTTCGTTTTGCAGAACTGCTCGAAGTGAGCGATCCGGCGCGCTGAGAGCGCGAGCCCTCAGCGCCTCGCTACTCGTCGCTCTTTGGGCCCGCGCTGCCGGCTGGCGGCGTATCCGCCGTGGCGTCCGGTCGCCCCGCGGCGGTTACCGCAGCAGAGGCGCCGTCCACGGCCGGCAGCGTGTCCGCGACGCGCTGGGCCTCGGCGTTGTCCGCGTCGATGCGGACGACGAGCGCGGTGATGTTGTCCTCACCGCCGTGCTCGTTGGCGAGCGCGACCAGGCGACGGCAGATCTCCTCCAGGTCACCCGTGCTCTGCACCACGTGCGCGATTTCGGCGTCGTCGATCATGCCGCTCAGCCCGTCGGAGCAGAGCACATAGTAGTCGCCCGTCTGCACGTCGTCGCTCTGCAGATCGACCGTGACTTGCTCTTGCATGCCGAGCGCGCGCGTGATCACGTTCTTGGGTAGCTCGCTGCGCTGCTCTTCCGTGAGCTCGGGCATGGCGAGCAGGTAGTCGTTGACGAGCGAGTGGTCGCGCGTCATCTGCACGATCTGTCCGTTGCGGACGCGGTACGCGCGGCTGTCACCGACGTGACCGATGTACATCTTGCCGCGCTTGCTGTTGAACAGCGCGCCGACCACGGTGGTGCCCATGCCCTGGTACTCGCGCGAGCGGTTGCTGCGATCGATGATCTGCCGGTTGGCGATCTTGATCCCTGTGAGGAGGCGGTTCTCTTCCTCCGACAAGCGCGCGTCGAAGTGAAACGGCCAAGTGAAGTCGTCCGAGGCGGTGGTTCGGAAGAAGTCGACGATCGCCTCCGTCGCCAAGCGACTGGCTACGTCACCGGCGCGATGCCCGCCCATGCCGTCGGCGACGATGTAGAGCGCATGCTCCTTGAGAATGGCAAAGCTATCCTCGTTGTGGTCGCGCTGCAGACCGACGTCGGTGATTCCAGACGCTAGCGCACGCATTCAAACGATTCCTTCCGAGGACCGCTGGCCCGGCACTTTCGAAAAAATTTCATGACGGGGCCACCCTGTCAAGCTCGGCCGCCCGCCCAAGGCGAGGTTCCGACCTCAAATGGTGAGGATCTCCTTTTCCTTCTGCTGGATGATCTGGTCGATGCCGTGGACCGCGTCGGAGACGATCTCTTCCACTTTCTTCTTGCCGCGCTCCACGTCGTCCTCGCTCGCGCCGCCTTCGGTCTTGATTTCCGAGAGCATATCCAGGGCCTCGTGGCGGGCTTTGCGCACCACCACCTTCGAATCTTCCCCCTGCTTGCGGGCGACCTTGACCAAATCTTTGCGCCGCTCTTCGCTGAGCGCCGGGATCGGAATGCGGATGTTGTCCCCGTCAGTCTGAGGATTGAGCCCCAAATCGCTCTCGCGAATGGCCTTCTCGATGGCCTGCACCTGCGATTTGTCCCATGGCTTCACCGTGATCATCCGCGGCTCGGGCACGTTGACCGTCGCCATTTGGGAGATCGGCGTGATCGAGCCGTAGTAGTCGACCCGCAAGGAGTCCAACATGCCAGCGTGCGCACGCCCGGTGCGAAGCTTGGCAAGCTCGCGCTTCAGCGCCTCCTTGGCGCGCTCGGTCGCCTGCTTCAACTCGCTCAACACATCTTCGATCATCGCTGCTACTCGCGGTTCGGGGGCGGGCCGCCGAGCGTCCGCCGGGTTCGGGGGTATAGCCCGAGACGGGTTTTGGTTCCACGACTTCGGTTGGCCGCGCGCTCGCGGCTCAGCGTCGCTTCTTGCGCCTGCCGCTGTGGGCCGCGGCGTCGGGCGGCGCTCCCGCGTCGGGCTGCGAGGCCCAGAACGCCGCCTCTGCCGTGCGCAGCTTTCGCTCGTTTTCCGCCTCGATCACGGCGCGCGCGGAGGCGGCGACGGCCGCCGCCTCCGCGTCGGCCGCGCGCGTCCGCTGCATGACGTAGTATCCGAGGAGCGCGAGCATGATGCTGGCCCCGGCGAGGCCGCCGGCGATGACGAGGCCCCGCCGCGAGGTCACCGGCTCGTCAGTCGCCGCGGCGGCGGCGGCCGAGCCGGCCTTGACCTCATAGGCATTCAGGTCGCGCTGCTCGCCGTGCCAGCGCTCCAGGCCGCTGAGCGCCGCTGCGGCGTCGGCGACGGACGCGAAGCGCGCCGCGACCGAGCGCGCGCACGCCTTGGCGAACCAATCATCGAACGCGCGCGGCAACTCCGGCCGCACGCGCGTGGGCACCGGCAGCGGCGCGGCGCAGACCTTCAACACCACGTCACCGATGGCGTCACCCTCGAACGGCACGCGACCGCAGGCGGCGGCGAACGCGCACGCGCCCAGTGACCAGATGTCCGACGCGGCGGCGACGGGCGCCGTCGCGGTGAGCGCCTCCGGGCTCATGTAGTGCGGCGTGCCCAACACCGTACCCGCCTGCGTCGCGGCGGCGCCGCGCGCGGCCTCGTCCGCGACGATCTTGGCGATGCCGAAATCGACCAATTTCACGGTATAACCGCGCGGTCCCGCCTCGCGATCGCGCGACAAGAAGATGTTGTCCGGCTTGAGATCGCGGTGAACGATGCCGCGCTCGTGCGCGGCCGCGAGCGCGCGCGCCGCTTGCTCGACGAGCTCCTGCACCTCCGCGAATGGCAGCGGGCCGCGCCGGCGCAGCATCGCCTCGAGCGACTCCCCCTCCAGGTACTCCATCACGATGTACGGCTCGCCGTCGGGCGTCACTCCGTGGTCATAGACCTGCACCGCGTGGCGCGTTTTGAGGCGCGCCGCGGCCTTGGCCTCGACGTCGAAGCGGCGCAGCGCTTCGCCGCTCGTCGCCAGGCGCGGGTGGATGAACTTGATCGCGACGAGCTGATCCAGTGTCAGGTGTCGCCCAGCCCACACCGACCCCATGCCGCCTTCTCCCAGCAGCCGTTCCACACGGTAGCGACCCGCGACGATCTTTCCCTCGTAGCTGATGGTGGGCTCGGTCATGCGACAGCGAGGACGAACCTCGCCAGACGATGCGGGATCCGAGGCCGATTTGTCTAGTGATCAGAAAGGCCACGCCAGCCACGCGGCCGAAATGGCCGCTGTCGTGTGAAACACGAGCGCCGGCCTGTGCGATACTGATGACTCGGAATGCGCCTTCGGGTCGTGAGTTGGAACATCCACAAGGCCATCGGCGGCGTCGATCGTCGCTATGATTTGCAGCGGGTCATGGCGGTGCTCGCCGAGCAAGAGCCAGACATCGCGCTGTTGCAGGAGGTCGCGGAGGGCATGCCCAGCTCGCGCTTCCATGATCAAGCGGAGCTCTTGCGCGAGGGGCTGGGGCTGCGCCACATCGCCTACGGCCGCGAGCATCGCTTCAAGGTCGGCGGCTACGGCAACGCGATTTTGAGCCGCTTCCCGCTCAGCGACATCCATCACGTCGATCTCACCATCGGCTGGCGCAAGAAGCGCGGCGTCATCACCGCGCGCTCGCACGTGCACTACGAGGGACATAGCCGCAGCGTGGTGCTGTTCAACCTGCACCTCGGCCTGGCCGGCTCCGAGCGCGCGCAGCAGCTGGCACGTTTCCTCGAGTGTCATCCCTTCGCGGGCCTGCACGCGCGCACGCCGGTGGTCGTGGGCGGTGATCTCAACGACCTGTGGGGCTCGCTCGGTCCGCGTTTCCTGGCGCCCGCCGGCTTTAGCCGCGCCGGCGCGCTGTCCAACACGTTCCCGGCGGTGATGCCGCTGCGCCCGCTCGACGGCATCTTCGTGCGCGGTGATCTGCGCACGACGGCGTGCGCGCCGAAGCGTACCGCGCTGGCGCGCGCTGCCTCCGACCACCTGCCGTTGGTCGCCGAGCTCGTGCTGGTCTGAGCGCGGCGGCGCTGGAGTTCCCGCGCGCTGGAAGAGCTGCTAAACGCGAGCCATGACCTCGCACCCCGCGCTGACTACCCTGCCCGCCTGGACCGCCCTGCGCAATCACTACGCGGAGCTGAAGAGCGCCGACCTGCGCGCGCTGTTCGCGGCCGATCCGGCGCGCGGCGAGCGACTCGCGCTCGACGCCGCCGGCGTGTACCTCGACTACTCCAAGAACCGCATCACGGACCAAACGCTGGACCTGCTGGTCGCGCTCGCCGAGCAGACCGGCGTGCGCGAGCGGCGGGACGCGATGTTCGACGGGCAGAAGATCAACAGCACCGAGGATCGCGCCGTGCTGCACGTCGCGCTGCGCGCTCCGCGCGAGCAACGCATCCTGGTCGACGGCAAGGACGTGGTCGCGGACGTGCACGCCGTGCTGGAGCGGATGGCGACCTTCGCGGAGACCATCCGCTCCGAGAGCTTCCGCGGCTACAGCGGTAAGCCGCTGAAGAACATCGTCAACATCGGTATCGGCGGCTCCGATCTGGGCCCGGTCATGGCTTACGAAGCGCTGCGCCACTACAGCGACCGCAGCTTGCGGCTGCGCTTCGTCTCGAACATCGACGGCACCGACTTGCAAGAGGCGCTGCGCGACCTCGACGCGGAAGAGACGCTGTTCATCGTTTGCTCGAAGACCTTCACCACGCTGGAGACCTTGACCAACGCCGTGAGCGCGCGCGCGTGGCTGCTCGAGCGCTTGAAGGACGAGCAGGCCGTCAGCCGTCACTTCGTCGCGGTCAGCACCAACGCCGCCGAAGTGAGCAAGTTCGGCATCGACACGCAGAACATGTTCGGATTTTGGGACTGGGTGGGCGGGCGCTACTCCTTCGAATCCGCGATCGGGCTGTCGTTGATGATCGCCATCGGCCC
Source organism: uncultured Sorangium sp. (assembly GCA_966250485.1). Classification (GTDB taxonomy): domain Bacteria; phylum Myxococcota_A; class Polyangia; order Polyangiales; family Polyangiaceae; genus PMG-095. The sequence continues at coordinate 60,912 of CBINHN010000027.1, forward strand.
GCAGCGCTTCCGCGAGCTGCTCGCCGGCTTCCATGAGATGGACCGCCATTTCCAGGAGGCGCCGCTGCGGCAAAACCTGCCCGTGCTCATGGCCCTGATCGGGATTTGGTACGCGAATTTCTTCGAGGCCGAGACCTACGCGGTGCTGCCCTACGACCAATACTTGCGTCGCTTCCCGGCGTACTTGCAGCAGCTCGACATGGAGAGCAACGGCAAGAGCGTGACGCTCGACGGGCGCGCCGTCGATTACGAGACCGGGCCGATCGTGTGGGGCGAGCCGGGTACGAACGGACAGCACGCGTTCTATCAGCTGATCCATCAGGGCACGAAGCTCATCCCCTGCGACTTCATCGGCTTCTGCCGCAGCTTGAACCCGCTCGGGTCACACCACGATCATTTGATGTCGAACCTATTCGCGCAGACGGAAGCCCTCGCCTTCGGCAAGACCGCCGAAGCCGTCGCCAAAGAGGGCGCTCGCGCAGAGCTGGTCGCGCACCGCACCTTCAGCGGCAATCGTCCGACGAACACGCTGCTGCTCGATGAGCTGACGCCGGCCGCGCTGGGTCGGCTGGTGGCGCTCTACGAGCACAAAGTGTTCGTGCAAGGCGCCGTGTGGGGTATCAACTCATTCGATCAGTGGGGAGTCGAGCTCGGCAAGGTGCTGGCCAAGCGCGTCGCCAGCGAGCTCCAAGCGAAGAGCGAGCCCGAGCTTCAGCACGACAGCTCCACCAACCAGCTCATCCGTCGCTACCGCGCTCGCCGCGGGCGCTGAGCGACGGCGGAGAGCGCTTCTTTACGAGGCGCTCTCCGCGGCCAACGCGGCGCGCAGCTCACCCGCGAGCGCCTCGCCTTCGCTCGGCTCAAGCTCGGTCAAGGGCCAGCGGATGCCGAGGCCGCGCGTCTCGTCGGGCTTGGGGATGATGTGAAAATGCACGTGATTTACGGCTTGGTGCGCGGCGGCCCCGTTGTTCTCGAGGACGTTGTACGCGCTGACGCCGCTCACCTTCATGACGGCGCGGCACAAGCGGGGCAAAACACGACCCAGCGCCGCCGCCGAGGCGTCCGACAGGCGATCCAACGTCTCCGCGGGCTCTTTGGGAATCAACAGCACGTGCCCGCGGCTGAGCGGGTTGATATCCATGAACGCGAGGACCAGATCATCCTCGTAGACCTTGTGGCACGGGATTTCATTGCGCAAGATCTTGCTGAAGACCGTCTCCGCCATGAACTCCCTTTTAGCACCGGAACGAGACTCGTTGCCATGCTGAAACTCAGCGCTCTGCTCGGTAACTCACAGCGACTCGACGGTGGCGCCATGTTCGGTAACGCGCCACGCGCGATGTGGAGCGACTGGGCGCCGCCCGACGAGCGCGGCAGAATCGAGCTCGTGTGCCGCGCCTTCCTGCTCGAGGACGGTACGAAACGTACATTGCTCGAGGCTGGCATCGGCGCGTTCTTCGAGCCCGCGCTGCGCGACCGCTATGGCGTGGTCGAGGAGCGACACGTGCTGCTCGAGTCACTGGCGGCGCTCGGCCTGAGCGACGCGGACATCGACGCGGTGGTGCTCAGCCACTTGCATTTCGACCACGCCGGCGGGCTGCTCGCGCCCTACGCCGCCGGAGAGGCGCCGCGGCTGTTGTTTCCGAAGGCGCAGTTCATCGTCGGCAAGGGCGCGCTCGAGCGCGCCCGCCATCCGCACCTGCGCGATCGCGCCTCGTTTATCCGCGAGCTCCCGGACCTGTTGGTCGAGAGCGGTCGCCTGCGCGTCATCGAGAGCGACGCGGACGCCGCGCGCCTGCTGGGGCCGGCGTTTCAGACGCGGACCAGCGACGGGCACACTCCGGGTCTACTGCACGTGCTCGTGAAGGGGGCGCAAGGCGCCGCGTTCTTTTGCTCGGATTTGGTGCCGGGTAGCGCTTGGGTGCACCTGCCCATCACCATGGGCTACGACCGCTTCCCGGAGCGCCTGATCGAGGAGAAGGCCGAGCTCTTCGCAGAGCTGGCGCAGCGGAACGCATTCCTGCTCTTCACGCACGATCCGAAGATCGCGGCCGCGCGCGCGACTCGCGATGAGCGCGGCCGCTATCGCGCGACGGACGCCGTCGGCAATTTCAAGAGCTGGGACCTCGACGTCACTGCCGCGCCGACGGCGCCGCCCGCCGCCGGCTAGGCGGCAGGCGCGCGCAGACGAGGGCTCGCGCGTCAGCTGCTCGCGGACGCCAGCGCGGCGCTGACGATGGCTTTGGCCTCGACGATGATGCTCTCGAGGTGCTCGGCGCTACGGAAGCTCTCCGCGTAGATCTTGTAGACGTTCTCGGTCCCCGAAGGCCGCGCGGCGAACCAGCCGTTTTCGGTCGTCACCTTCAGCCCGCCGATGGCTCCACCTGCCGGCGCCTCGGTGAGGCGTAGCAGGATCGTCTCACCCGCGAGCGTGGAGGCGCGCACCTGCGCCGCGCTCAAGCGCTTGAGCGCCGCCTTCTCCGCTGGCGTCGCCGCCGCGTCGATGCGGGAGTAATAAGGGGTTCCGTAGCGTGCGGCGAGGTCGCGATAGCGCTGTCCCGGATCTTGGCCGGTGTTGGCGCGAATCTCGGCGGCCAAGAGGCAGAGCAAGATGCCGTCTTTGTCCGTGGTCCACGGCGAGCCGTCGCGGCGCAAGAAGGTAGCGCCCGCGCTCTCTTCACCGCCGAACGCGAGCGAGCCATCGCACAAGCCGGAGACGAACCACTTGAAGCCGACCGGCACCTCCGCGAGCTGGCGCCCGATGCCGCGCGCGACGCGATCGATGAGGCCGCTGCTCACCAGCGTCTTTCCGACGCGAGCGCGCGCGGGCCAGCCCGAGCGCGCCGTGAACAGGTACTCGATGGCGACGGCCAAGTAGTGATTCGGATTCAGCAGCCCGAGCGAAGGCGTGACGATACCGTGTCGGTCGGCGTCGGGATCGTTGCCGAACGCGACGTCATAGCGATCCTTCAAGTCTACGAGCTTTCGCATCGCATACGGGCTCGAGCAGTCCATCCGGATCTTGCCGTCGTGGTCCAGCGTCATGAACGCGAAGCGCGGATCGACCGTGGGGTTTACCACCGTCAAATCCAGCTTCCAGCGCTCCGCGATGCGCGCCCAAAACTCCACGCTGGCTCCACCCAGCGGATCCACCCCCAGCCGGAGCTTGGCGCGCTGGATGGCTTCGACGTCGATGACGTTCACGAGATCATCGACGTAGCTCGACAGGAAATCGTGCGGGCGCGGGCGCGGGTTCGCGACGCGGCGCACCTCGCGACAGCCGCCCGCGATCAGCTCGTTGGCGCGAGCTTCGATCCACTGCGTCGCGTCCGTGTCCGCCGGACCGCCGTGCGGCGGGTTGTATTTGAAGCCGCCATCCTCCGGCGGGTTGTGCGACGGCGTGATCAAGATGCCGTCGGCGCGCGGCGCCGTGGCGGCGCGGTTGTGCGTCAAGATGGCGTGTGAAACGACTGGCGTCGGCGTGTAGCCGCCGCTCGCCGCTACCGCGGCGTCGACGCCGTTGGCGGCGAGCACCTCGAGCGCAGTGCGCTCGGCGGGCTGCGAGGCGGCGTGCGTGTCGCGCCCGACGAAGATCGGCCCCGTCACGCCGTGCGCGGCGCGGTACTCGCAGATGGCCTGCGTGATCGCGAGGATGTGCGCCTCGTTGAACGCGCTCTTCAGCGGCGAGCCGCGGTGACCGCTGGTACCGAACGCGACGCGCTGCTCGGGGACGGCGGGGTCAGGCTGCTGGTCGTAATATGCCGCGCGCAGGCGGTCGGGATCGATCAGGACGTTCTCGGGTGCTGGGCTTCCGGCGAGTGGATGTGTTGGCATGGGCACGAACAGCGACGGCGGTCTGGTGGCCGGCTGCCGTCGCACCATAGATCCGACCGCCGCGCGTGGTAAGGGCCCGCGCTCGAGGCGCGCGATTCACGCCGTCGCTGCGCGTCACAAGAACGCCACGGCTATGGGCCGCGTCGCAGCGGCGGTCCCAGCCCGTCTCAGGGTGACGTCCCATGCGCGCCAGTGGCCAGGATATGAGCGAGCGCGGCATTTCACGCGCTTTTCGCGCTGGCACCGGCGTTGCTCTCGACCGCGCGGGCTCGCATTCACCGCGAGCAGGGAGATGCTCATGTCTACACGTTTCAGCAATCTACTTCTAGTACGGCCAGGGATGAGCGCCGCGTTGTTCGCCGCGCTAGGAGTCATGGCGGGCTGCAGCGCGACGCACGACGCTGCAGAGACGAACGGCACTGGGACGGGCAACGCAGCGCTGGTGGTGCCGCCGTTGCCGTCGCCAGCGGCGCTGGCACGGCGCATCGATACGGAGTGTTATCGCTCGGACGGCGCGCCGCCGGTGGCCGAGCTCGGCGTGCGTCAACTCAACCCCGTATTGAAGGGCAAGCTGCCCAATCAGCGCGTCAAGCTGCACGAGATGACGCACACGTGCTTGCCCGTCGCGAAGAACGGCAACATCCCGCCAGACGAAGTCTTGCCCTACGTCAGCATGGTCGACCTCGCTTGCTACCGTGCGGAGGCTGACCCGGTCGACGTCGGCGTGACACTCAGCCACCTGAACCCCGTGTTGCAGGACCTCCCGGACGAGGAGGTCAGGCTGCGCCGGCTCAGTCACTTCTGCACCCCCGTGCGGAAGAACTTCGCGCAAATCGCGCCGGCGGTGCGCCGCTTCGTGCAGAGCATCGATCTCGCCTGCTACGAGCTCGAGCAGCCGACGTCGCTCGCCAATCGCCCGCTCTGGCTCTCGCACCTGAACCCCGTCGTCAGGGCCTTCAATTTTCCGAATCGCCTCGCGACGCTGGAGCGCGCTCGCCACCTGTGCGTGCCGGTCGCCAAAAATCAGGAGGTCATCCCCGACGACGTCCTGCAGCGCGTCCAGTACATCGATCTGCTCTCTTACCAGACGGATCGGCCCGTCACACCGCCAGCGTTCCCGCTGACGCTCCAGCACATGAACCCGCTCTTCTCTCAGGTGCCGCCGACGAACACGACGCTTCACGATCCGGGACCGGTCCTCGTGCCCGTCGCGAAGAACCACGTGTTACCGCCGGGGTAGTGGGCGGAGCGCGCATCATCCTTTGCCTTACGCGAACCGAGCTCGGCCTGGCGCGCGTCGAGCTCGGTTGCACGCCAGCGTTCGGACGTTGTCTCGAATTCGGACGCGGCCTTCTCGAAGTGAGACCGCACGCTCGCGCCGCCTGAAAAAGTGACGCGGGCGCAAGTCTCTGAATTGATTCTCCAAATCACCTAAACGAAGCGCTGGCACGGAACGTGAAGAGAGCTTCACAACGACGCGCCCGATGGCGCGCGAAAGGTGAATTTCAAATGATGAACCCCCGCGAGCTCCACAACGTTGCCAGCATCCTCGGCGGCATTCCCATCCTCGGCGTGTTGCCGGGTAGCCCAGCGGATCAAGCGGGGCTGCGCTACGGCGACATCGTCACCAGCGTGAACGGCTCCGCCACCGCGACCTTCGAGGCGTTCCTCGCCGCGCACGACTCCTGCCGCGACGTCCTCTCGATCGAGGTGTTCAGAGACGGTCAACGCTTCCGACTGGAGATGCAATTGCCGAACGCCAGAACCGTGAGCGAGACCGCGGAGACGTTGAGCCGCATCGCGATCTGCGGCAAGGGACTGCTGCCCTGCCAGCTCTCTTGAGCGCCGCTCAGAGCGAGGCTTCGTATGCGGCCCAGGCGATGTGTGACTCCCGCAGCGTGACACGCATGGATACGATGGCCTCTGCGCCGGGACCGAGCGCGCCGGTACGTAGCTTCTGGGCCATGCGCTCGAACACGACCTGCGCGAGAAACTCCGTGGTGGTGTTCTTTCCGGCAAACTCCGGCACCTCGTCCAAGTTGCGAAAATCCAGCTCGTGCAAGAGCTCCGTGAGGCTGGTCGTCGCCCGCCCAATGTCGACGACGACGCCTTCCACGCCCAGCTCGCGGCGCCTGAACTCCACGTCCACGACGTACGTCGCGCCGTGCAAGCGCTGCGCGGGTCCGAACAACTCACCGCGGAAGCTGTGGGCGATCATTAGATGACTTCGAACGCAAACCGTGAACATTGGGCAACTCTCCGTAGCTGGGCGCGCTGCGGCTAACGATGACGAACGCGCTGACACAAAACGCCGCGTTTGGGATCCGCGAGCTCGGGCATCAACGCCGGCAGCTCTTCGAGCGCGCATTCTCCCGTGATCAGCGCGTCGAGCGCGGCGTCCGCACAGAGGCCGAGCGCTAGGCTGAGCCGTTCACGGAAGTCGTAGCGCGGCCGCGCGTTGCGGCTCACGCGGCCGACCTGCGACGCGCGCAGCGCCAGGCGTCCGGAGTGGAAGCGCCCGCCGAGCTCCACGGCGACCTCGCCTGCGCCGTACCAGCTGAGCTCCATCACGCTGCCTTCGTCCGCCACTAGCGCGAGCGCCGTCGCGAGCCCAGCGGCGCTCGCGCTCGCGTGGAACACCAGATCGCGCCCGCGGCGAGCCTGGTCGGGCAAGCTGAACTCGACGCCGAGCGCGCGGGCGAGCTCCGCTCGCTCGGGCAGCACGTCCACCAGCTCCACGCGAACACCGATGATTTTGCTCGCCAAGAACGCGGTCAGCGCCCCGACGACGCCGGCGCCAACCACGCTGAGTCGATCGCCGATCATGACACCGGCGTCCCACAGCGCGTTCAGCGCGGTCTCCATGTTGGCGGCGAGCACGGCTCGCGCGGGCGGAACGTCGGCGGGCAACGGCAACACCGCGTCCGCGTTCACCACGTACGAGCTCTGGTGCGGATAGAGGCAGAACACCGCGCGCCCGACGAGCGACGGCGGCCCAGCGCTCACCATCCCCACGTTCGAGTAGCCGTACTTTACGGGAAAAGGGAGCTCACCTTCCTGATGCGGGCAGCGCATGCGCTGGCGCTCCGCGTGCGGGACGCGCCCGGCCCAAACCAGCGACTCCGTGCCACGGCTGACGGCGCTATACAGCGTGTCGACGCGCAGCTCGCCGTCGCGCGGCGGGGGCAGCGCCGCCGGCCGCACCGAGCCGGCGAGAGGTCCTTCGACCCAGAAGGCGCGCGCGGGCAAGAGCTCGGTCACGCGCGCTGTCTAACACGATCCGTGGAACGACCGCAGCGCGGCGAGCAGCTCGAGCGCTGGCGCGGTCCAGGGCCGCGCGCGCGGCGCGGCATTTCGAGCCAGCGCCACGCGGCGGGCGTGCTCGGCGGGGTCTCGCGCCAGCGCGACCAACGAACGCGCCAGCGTCGCGCAGTCGAGCGCGAGCTCGCCTCCCGCGGTCGCCACCACGTGTTCGCCGACGTTACCGCCCGCGCGCGCGAGGATCGGTAGGCCAGCGCCGCGCGCCTCGGCCAAGGCCATGCCGTAGGATTCCATCCGCGAAGCGGAGACGAACAGGTTCGCCGCGCACAGCGCGCCCTCCACACCGGCTCGTTCGAGCACGCCGCTGAAGCTCACGCGCTCGCGCAGCGGCGCTTCGCGCGCGACGAGCTCGCGGCAGCTTCGCGCGTACTCGGGGTCGGCGCCCAGCTCGCCGACGACGTGCAGACGCAGGCGATCGGCCGGCGTGAGCAGCGGCGCCAGCGCCTCGAGCAGCTCGAGGATGCCCTTGCCGGGCACCACGTGCGCGACCATCAGCGCTTCCAGGCCGCGCTGCGGCGCTGGAGGACACGCGCACAAGACGCTCTCGCAGCCGGGCGTCACGAGCGTCGTCGGTAAGCTCGGCCGCAGGCGAGCCAGCGCGCGGCGCATGGCGCTCCCAGTGACGAGCGCGACGTCCGCGCTGGCGAGCGCGTTGCGCTCCGCGCTCGACGCGAGCGCTACATCGAAGTCTTCGCCGAGCGTCACGAGCGTCGGCAGATAGTGCATCAGTAGGCCGAAGCGAGTCTCCGCTGGCAGCGCCGCTTTCACCGCGCTGGCGCGTTCGAGATACAGCGTATCGAGCCACGCCACGTCGAACGCCGTCCCGGCGAGCGCCGCGGGCAAGGCGTCGATGCTCAGCGCTGTCGCCGGCGCGCCGAGCGCCGCGAGCGCCGCGAGCAGCTTGCGATTGTAGACGGTGCCGCCGCTGGGCGTGCCCCGTAGCTCCGGCACGATGAAGAGCTGCCGAAGCGTACGGCTCGGCCGCGCCGCGCTCATGCCCGCGCCGTGCGCGACGCGCCGCTCGACGGCGTGGCGCGCACGGCCGCGATGTCGGCGCAGGGACTCAGCTCACAATCGAACAAGACGTCTTGACCGAGCTCGAAGCGACGCGCTGTCGGGCGCAGCGCCGCTGCCATGCCGTCGATGGGAGGCAGCGCCAAGCCCGGCCGTCCGCTGCCGAGCAGGATCGGTGAGACGGTGAGGTGCAGGCGATCCAGCGCGCGCGCGGCCAGAAAGCGGGAAACGGTGACGCCGCCGCCCTCGATCAGCAGGCGCTTCAAGCCGAGCTGCCACAACCTGAGCACGATCGCCGATGGCGACAGCGCGCCGTCTTCTGGCGCGATCCGCACGAGCTCGACGGCGCTCGGGAAGTCGCGCGGCACGGCGGCGTCAGCGGCGGCGATCACCAGCGTGCGCGTGAGTCCATCGCGAAACAACGAGCCCTGGTTGACCGTGCGCAGCGTCGGATCGATCACGACGCGGACGGGGCTGTCCCCCTCCACGAGCCGGGTGGTCAGCCGCGGATCATCGCGCTCGACGGTGGCCGCGCCCACGACCACCGCGTCGCACAACGCGCGCAGCCGGTGCAGGTGCTCCAGGTTCTCGCGCCCGGTGACATAGCGCGACTCACCGCTGGCCGTGGCAATCTGTCCGTCGAGGCTCTGGCCCAAGTGCCCGACCACGAGACCGCAGGCTTCAGCTCCAGTGCAGAGCGGCAGATATAGCGACATCAACGCGTTGAGCTCACGGTCCAACGCGGGCGCCGGACCGAACGCTGGCTGGCGCCCCGGATCGATCCACAACGCGCCGTGCTCGGGCGCGACCTGCTCGACGCTACCCGCTGCGCTCAGGCGCAGCCCCGTGCGCGCTGCGAGCGGCCTGCCGGCGCGCGCTCGGCGCCCGAGCTCGTGGAGCAGGCGCCAGGCGAGCTGGCAGTCGAGCGCTGGCCAGCCGTCGCCCGACGCTTCTCGCTGCCCGGTCCCAGTCGAGGGGTCGTCGCCCATCACGAGCCCGAGCCTGCCATTTCCGCCGCGCGTTTTCAGGTCTGGGCTGAAGTCCCGCTGCGTTTCGCGGCGTTACTGGGCCGGCAGGTGACTCTTATCGAAGCTTGACGCCGGACCGAGAATTTGCCCTCTCTCCGCCAGGCGGGCGAGCATTTCGGCATGGAGAACTGCTGTGAAATCTGCTCGGGGTTTCTTTCGCGGGCCCGGCTCGAGCGCAGCACGATTCGCGTCGTCGCGGTTCCGTTCGAGGAGCGCACCCTGCTTTTGTGCACGACGCACGCCTATATCGCCGCGGAGTTCGGCGTCAGCACCGTGAGCGCGCTGCGGCACCTCTTTCGCGAGAGCGCGGGCCGCCGCTCGTTCGTCCCGCGCCGCAAGCCGCAGGAGCGCCGCGGCGAGAGCGACCAGCGCAGCAGCCGCGGCCGCCGCGCGAGCGACTGGAATTGAAATTAACGCTCGCCGAGGAGCTCGCTGCGCGGCGGGCGCCACGGCGGGACCCAGGGCGGGCAGGCAGTGACGCCCGGACGCAGCAGCAGCTCGTCGAAATCCAGGTCCGGATCGCGATCGAAGCGCAGATCGCCGATCAGAAGCGCGGCGCCGTCTGATCGCCAGAACGGCACGCGCGCGAAATGCAGGAACGCCGCCACTTCGCAGTGCTCACGCCGCAAGCGCGTGAGCTCGGCGAGCGAACCGGTCCATTGACCTTGCCAGAGCAGTGAAGGCGACGAACGCCGGGTCGCGGCGCCCAAGCCCAGCGTGAGTCCCGTCGGCTGCACGCGACATCCCTCTGCGCTGACCAGCCCAGGCGCGAGCGTCAGCGCCGCGGCGCGAGCGACGTAGCTGTCCCCTGCTACGTGCAGCGTCACCACGCTAAAGCATAGCGGGTCACCGGGGGCCGGCGTGAGCACGGCGTCGACCAGACGCTCGCGGGCGCCGCCGACCGTCACCACCTCGTTTTGTAGCGCCGCCGTCACCTCTGCGCGCGCCTGGCGCGAGCCGAGCGCGAACAGCGAGAGCACGACGGCCAGCGCGGTGCTCGCGAAGATCAGCCGCTGTCGCGGCCGCGCGCGCCGGCTCCAAAGCACGCAGACGAGCCCGCCGCCGCTGAGCAATGCGGCCAGCCACCACGGCGCGAGCCCGAGCGACCAGGCCAGCGCGAGCCCTGCGACAAACACGAAACCCAAGCTGGCGCGCCCGACCCGTGATTCGATTTGAAAAAAGAGCGCCGGGATCAGCAGCGTCCACAGCCAGGGCTCGATGATGAAGAGCGTGTCCCCGTAAAACCAGCGCTCATCGAGCGGCCAGAACGGGTGCACCCCGTAGTTGTTGAGAAAATCGAAGCCGATGTGCACGCACGGCCCCAGCGCACCGAGCAGGATCAGCGCGCTGCGCTGCGCTCCCGTCAGCGCGTGGCCGCGCCGCTTGGCGATGAGCAGCACCGCCGCGACGATGAGCGCGCCACAGGCCAGCCCGAACAGCAGCGTGTGCGTGTGACCGCGATGATGCAGCAGATAGCCGAGCTTTTCTTCACCAAGGCGGCGCGCATACAAAAAATCGAGATCGTTGACGTTGTTGGCGACGACGCTGCTCAGGCGCGCCGCTGTGCGGAAGAACCGCCCCCGTTCAGCGTCGCCGCCCGGTGCGAGTTGGATCGCCGCTTCTGCGAGCAGGAGACCGACCAGGGCGTGCGTGGCGTTATCCACGCACACCCTGATACCCGACGTGGCGCTGGCAGGCGAGCGCAGCGCGCCGCTCGCCGTGCGCGCTACTTGCCTTCTACGACCTGAACGTCGACCTCGATGTCCACTTTATCGCTCACCAACACGCCGCCGGTCTCGAGCGCTTGGTTCCAGGTGAGGCCCCACTCCGAGCGCAAGATGCTGCCGCTGGCGATGAAGCCGAGCCGCTCGTTGCCCCAGGGGTCCTTCCCGTGCCCGGTCTGCTCGACGTCGAGGGTGACCTCGCGCGTGACGCCGTGCATGGACAGCTCGCCGATCAGCTTGTAGCGGCCCTTGCCCTGCGCTTCGATGCGCTTGCTCTCGAAGACCATCTTGGGAAACTTCTCCGTGTCGAAGAAGTCCGCCGAGCGCAGGTGACCGTCACGTCGCTCTTCACGCGTATCGATGCTGGCGGTGTCCACCTCGACACGCAGCGTGGATTTATCGGGCGCCGCCGCGTCGTACTTGAGGTCCGCGCTCCAGCTCTTGAACTGCCCGCGCACCTTGGCGAACATCATGTGACGCACGCTGAAGCTAATTTCGGAGTGGGCGGTATCGATGCTGTAGCTAGCCATGGTTGTCGTTGCTCCTCTTTGAATGAGAGGAGCATAGGCCACGGCAACCATCGTGTGAATCGACGAAATGTCGATACTTATCATCTAAAATAGAGATGCATGGCCCGGCGCGCTCGTTTCTCAGCGCTTTTTAGCGCGCCGCCGCCGCTTGGCGCGCTTCTCGGCCAGCGGCGGCGGCGCAGCTGCGCCGTCCCGCGCGCAGGCGCTCTGCAGCTCCGCGATGAGCCAGCTGTGAGCGGGACCGAAGCGAGCGCCTTCACGGAAGATGGCGGACAACGTCAGGAGCTCAGGCTCTGCGCCCCAGGCGGCAGGTCGGATCAGCACGAGCTCGCCGCGCTCCAGCTCGTCACGGATCAAGTGCTCGGGCAAGTTTCCCCAGCCGAGACCGGCGCGCAGGAGAGCGTGCTTGGTGTGCAGATCCCCGACGCGCCAGGTGCGCGGCGACAGCACCGCCTGATCCGCCACGCCGCTCTCCACGCGCTCGGACAGCACGATCTGCACGGCGCTCGCCAGCACCGAGGTCGGGATCGGCTCCCGGCGCGCCGCCAGCGGGTGGCTCGTCGCGACCACCGGCAGCATGCGGATCGGCGCCAGCGCGCGCCGCTCGAGCCCCGCGACGAGGCCCATGGGACCAGCGACGCCGAGCGTGGCGGTGCCCTTCTGCACTCGCTCGGACACGGCCGACATGACCTCGGTGTCGACGCGCAAGTCCACCGTCGGGAACTGCCGCGCGAAGCGCGAACAGACGTCCACCAGAGCGTCGAGCGGGAACAGCGCGTCGACGCACAAGGCCACCTGCGCCTCTACTCCGGATTCCATGCCGAGCGCGAGCTCGCGCAGCGCGTCCACCTCCATGAGCACGCGACGCGCGGCCGCGAGCACCGCCTGCCCCTCGCGCGTCAGCTTCGCGGTGCGCCCGCTGCGATCCCAGAGCACGACCCCGAGCTGCTCTTCGAGGTTGCTCATCGACGTGCTGATCGCCGACTGCACCCGGCCGAGCCGGCGCGCCGCCGCCGAAAAGCTGCCCGCTTCCACGACGGCGACCAGCGCGCGGAGCTGATCGAGGGTGATGGGATCGAACACGCCGCCTCCGCCGGGCTAGGCGTGCTTACCCAGCTTCTTCAGCGCATTGCGGTACTGCGCGGCCACCAGACCCGTGGTCATCCGTTGCGGCAGCATGCGCGCGAACACGGTGCCGACGCGGTTGGCGGCGCCCGGGATGTGCAGGTACTTGCGGCGCCGTAGCGCCTCGATGCCCTCACGGGCGGCCGCGTCCACGGGCATGAGCCAGCGCCGGAGCGGGTCGAAATTTTCTCCCGCGGTCATCTCAGTGACCACGCCGCTCGGCGCGTAGGTGGTAACGGACACGCTGCGACCCTGCAGCTCATGCCACAGACCGCTGCCGAAGTGGACGAGGAAGGCCTTGGTCGCGGAGTAGGCGGTCTGATACGCGACCGGCACCATGCCGGCCATGCTCGAGACCAGCATCAAGCCGCCCGCCCGCTTCTCGAGCTCGGGCACGAGCGCTGTCGCCATGCGCACCACGCTGGTGACGTTGATGTCCAACATCTGCTTGAAAGCGTCCCATCCGAGGTGCGCGTGCATGCCGAAGTGCGTCACGCCAGCGTTCAAGATCGCGCCGTAGAGCTCGCGGCCGCGCGTCGCCTCGGCCAACAAGCGATCCACGTCCTCGAGCTTCGAGAGATCGGTCACGCAGCAGACGACCTCGACGCCGGCGCTCTGTTCGAGCTCCTGTTTGAGCGCCAGCAGGCGATCACCACGCCGCGCGGCGATGACGAGGTTGGCGCCGTACTCGTTGGCGAGGATCTTCGCCATTTCGAGGCCGAGGCCGGAAGAGGCTCCGGTGAGCAGCAGCCAGCGGCCGCGAAAATCCATTGGCTTCATGTCGTGCTTCCGAGCTGACCCGGACGGACGCCCGGGGCCGCTCCTTTCCCCCAGCTTCCCCACGCTGTCAACCGCGCCCGCGCTCTCCGTGCGGCCTGAGCGGCGCGGTTGTGGCGCCGCTCAGAAATCCATGCGCACGCCGACGTTGGGCAAAACGGCGAGCATCGTCCCCAGCGCTTGCTCCGGCGGAAGCTCGAGCACGCGCAGACGTCCACCCACTTGCGCCTCCGCGCGACGGCGACCCTCGACTTCACCCTGCAGCAAAGCGCCGGTGCGCGGCGTGTCACCCGGGAACAAGAACAGCGCCGCCACCCCGACGTCCAGCCACAACCGGCGGGAAAGCGGAAACTCCGCCACCAGCTCGGGTCCGAACAAGGGGATCCAGACGCGGTTCTTGCGCTCTGGGATGACGATCTCCGAGGGCAATGGATCGTCTTCGCCGTTTTGGCCGATGTAGTGAGCTCCGTTGCTGGTCTGAACGGTGCCGCGCATGACACCGAGCAACACTCTCGCGCGCAACGGCCCCGCGACGCGGTAGCTGGCGGACAGCGCCGCAAAAGGGCCGCCGAGGCTCGTGCTATCCGCGAGCGCCGGCGCGAAAGCGCGGTTCGCCTCCCGCTCCACGATGGCCGACACCGCGCGCGTCATCGACTCCTTCAGGGTCAGGTAGCCGAACGCGAGCTCCAGGTTCAACGGCTCGCGCAGCACCCACGCGGCGCGCGCACCTACCGCAAATCCGAGCGGCGGAGAGCGGTCCGAGCAAGCGTCGTAGGCGACGTCGTCCGCGCTGATGCGCGTACCGCAGGCCGCGTCGGCGCCGCCGCCGAGCGACGGAGACCAAGCGAACGCGCCGAACGCCTCGAGCGCCAAGTGAGGCGCGAACCCCCTGTGCCACAGCGGATTGGAGAGGTCGCGCTCCAAGCTGACCGCGAGCACGCGCCGCTCGTGGCTGCGCAGCTCTACGACGCGCGACTCTGGGACGTGCGCGGCAGCCGTCAATTCGATGCGGTGTCTTCCGCTGGGCAGCCGGCCTTGCCAAACGCCGCTGCCCACCTCCACACCGTCCACGAAGACGGACGCGTTCGACGGCGCGGGCTCCACGCGCAGCGCTGAGTCGAGCCTCCCGGTCGCGAGCACCAGGCTCACGCTCTGTTGCTCGCGCACCAGCGCGAGACTGGGCGCCGAGCCCACCTCCGCGCTGACGTGCAGCTGCACGCTGTGACGGCCGGGTGGCAGCACCCCCTGCCACGGCGTCTTGCCCACTATGGCGCCATCCACGCTCACGTCACAGACGCGCCCCTCAGCCTCGCGCACGATGAGGGTACCGCTCTGACGCAGTGACTCGAGCTTGACGCTCAAGACTTTCCGTTGTCCCCCGGCCGCGGCGATCACCGCTTCATACGGCAGGAAATCCGGCTTCAGGACGCGCAGCGAGTGCGTCCCAGAGTTGACCACGATATTTTTGGCGAGCGGCGTGGTGCCGCGCTGCTCGCCGTCGATCACCACGACCGCGCCGGGCGGCGTGGACTGCACGACGAGCTCCGCCGTGAGCCCGGTCAGCGCGTCCACTTGAGTTTGAACGGTGCTGCGCTCACTCGGCTCGAGCTTCGCCGCGGGATCCGCCAGTAACGCGCGATACGTCTCCAAGGCCTCCGCGTAGCGACCGAGCTCGCGCAGGCAGAGCGCCGCGTTCTGACGCGCCACGCTGGTCGGAAACAGCTCGATGGAAGCCAAGAACTCGGCCAGCGCGGCGTCCCAACGAGCGCGCTTCGCCAGCTCGATGCCGCGCAAGAAGCGCACTTTCGCGGCCTCGCGGGCGCTCGCTTCCGCGTCGGGCTCGGCACTGGGCGGCGCGGGCGCCTCGCCGGCCGGTGCTTGCGCGAGCGCCCGCTGTGGCGTCCCCAATAGCGCTGTCAGGGCGCAAAGCAGCAGGACCAAGCGGCCGCCGAGCGCGGCGCGAACCCACGTCAATCGAAGCCTCACGCGGGCATCTTAGACCGCTCCGCGCCTTGGGCGAAACCGCTCGCAATCCGTTGAAATCGCCGCGCGCCCGCGCTCACGGCGTCCCGCGGCGCGCGAGCAGCGGCAAGGAGCGCTTTTCGGCCGTGGCCAAGCCCCGCTTCCCTTGCGCGCAGCGCTGGCACAGCTCGAGCTCGAAGCGCCCTCGCTTGAGCTCGCGGCGAATGCGCACGTACTCGGGCTCACGCCAGATGTCCCGCAGGTGCCGCTCGGCGATGTTTCCAAATTTCACGCTGCCGAAGTAGTCGTTGCAGCACAAGATGACATTGCCGGCGTGGTCGATGGTGACGTTCTCCGACGGCATTCGGCAATCGACCTTGGTCTCGACCGTGTCATGGTCGACCAGCCCCCCGCGATTGGAGAGCTCCGTCCCCGCGTCGAACTTGCGAAACTCGAAGAGGACGCCCTGGCTCCCGACGCGACGCCGTTGCTCCTGGATGCGCGTCACGCCTTTCAGCTCCTTCTCGCTGTGCTGGGTGATCAAGAAGCCGTCCACGCCCGCCGCGACGAGGCTGTGATAGCGCGGCAGGTCCAGATAATCCCCGTTGCTGAATATCACGACCTTGACCAGCGGCAGCTTGCGGCGAACCAGCGCCACCCATTGCTCCAGGCGCTCGTCCAGCAGCGGCTCACCGTAGAAATGCGGCGAGAGACGCCCGCTGAAGTTCAAGTCCGCCAGCTGCTCGACTAGCCGCTCGAACAGCCGCTCGCTCATGCGCTGCTCGTTGCGCAAGAGGCCGCGTTCGAACCGCGCGTTCGGACAATACGAGCAGCGGCGGTTGCAAGCCGTCGTGGTCTCCACCTCCACGACCATGAAGAAATCGCAGGTGCCGCGCGTGAGCCAGCTCTCGGCGCCGAGCACCAAATCCTCGAAGAAGGTGTTGCGCAGCTTCATCGGCATCAAGCGGCGCCGCAGCCGCTGGCGGATGCCGAGCTGCGCCGCCGCCGGGTGTGAGCCGCCGAGCTTCATGGCTTGAGCTCCTTCGGCATGCGCCGTCTCAGCGGGCCGCCGAGCGCTCGCTCGCCGCCAGGGTTTGAAGTCTCGGCAGCGGACCGTAGAGCTCCCAGAGCGAACGGAGAAACGAGGCGCACTGGCCGGCCATGGTCACGAGCACGGCCGGCAGCGCCCAGCTGCGCGGAAGGACCAGCGCCGCGCCGAGCGCGCTCACCAGCGCGATGAAGACGGTGCAGCCCCACAGCGTGCGCTGAGTCGCGGTTCGCGACGTGGGAAAGAGCGCCAGCAGCAGCGTGAACGCGTAGTGCCAAAGACCCGCGATGAGCAGCCAGGGGCCGAACACCTCGCGCGTCACGAGCACCACCGCGAGACCCAACACGAAGAAGGAGTCCACCGCGCAGTCGTAGCGGGCTCCAAACTCGCTAGCGGTCGCGAAGCGCCGCGCCGCCCAGCCGTCCACCCCGTCCAGGAGAATGACCGACAACGCGAGTCCAGCCAGCACCGACGCGGGCAGCGCCACGCCGCCGACAGTGAGGATCAACGCCGGTATCAGGCGCAGGCTCGTGACGAGGTTGGCGAGCCCGAAGCGCCCGCTGCTCGTCCAAGCGCCACGCATGCTCCAGAGCAGGGCCGTGAACGACGGCACGGCGACGAGCGCGACCAGCCCTGGGAGCCCGAGCGAACACGCCAGGCCGCTCGCGACGAGCAGCAGCAGGGCGTGCGCCCGACTCCAGGGGATCCAAACGACCATGCAGGAGAGATATACACCAGAAGGCTCGGGCGCCGGACGACGCACGCTAATAGAGGCGCCGTGCACTCTAGTTTTGCTGCAATTCTCCGCAGGCTTCCGGTGCCTGCCGTTCAGGTTATTCTCCGCGCCATGAAATGGCTTTGCGGCTGGGTGTGCGCGTCTCTGCTCGTCGGCTGTCACTGGTTCGGCAAGAAGGCCGACTCGTACGAGGACGGCGGGGTCTTCGACGCCCGAGGCAAACGCCACGATTGCCGGCGCGGCATGCAAAGCTGCGAGAAGGTCCGAGAGGCCAGCGACGAGTTCGAGGACGCTTGCGGCAAGGCCGGCTATCGCATCGTGCGCTGCGGTTGCGCCGAGTACTGCACCGGCAACCCCGTCGAGAGCGAGCTGCACTTCGACCAGAAGAACAACGGTAAGGAATGCGCCGCGCCGAAGGAGAGCTGCGAGATGGCCGAGAGCAGCGGCGCCTTTCAGGACGCGTGCACGGACGTGGGTGGCAAGCTCGTCCAATGCGGCTGCGAGTGGCTCTGCACCCGCAAGCTGAAAGCAGCGGTCAACGACGCGCCGCCGCCCGACGAACCCGCAGACAACGACGCGCCGAGCAGCGAGGAAAAGAAAGAGGACGAGTAAAGACCCGTCCTCTGCGCCGGCGCCGTCCCTCGCAGCTACGGCTCGTCGCGCGCGGACGCGGCCGCGAGCTGCTCGGCGGAGAGCGGCAGGTGCCGCAGCTTGTCTGGGTTTCTCACGATATAGATGGCGGTGACTTTGCCCGCTTCGAGCGCCAGCGCCGTGGTCTGGGGCACGCGGTCCGCCGCCAGGGTGATGAAGCCAGGCAAGCCATCGATGCGCACCGGCTGATAGAGCGCCGGCTGCTCATAGCCGGACTTGCGCGCCAACCCGAGCAAGAAGCGGGTCACGCGCGGCAGGCCCGAGACGGGCTTGGTCGCCGCGCTCCGCTTGCCACCACCGTCCGAATAGACGACGACGTCCTCGGCCAAGAGCTGCTGTAGGACCTCGATGTTGCCCGCCCGCGAAGCGACGAAGAACGCGTGCGCGACCTCACGCGCCTGCTCGGGTGACACCGGATAGCGCGGCCGCGCGGCGCGCACGTGCTCGCGCGCGCGGCTCGCGCGCTTACGACAGGCGACGGCGTCGCGCTGCAGCGTGTGCGCCACCTCCGCGAGCGGTAGCCCAAAGACGTCATGCAACAGAAACGCCGCGCGCTCGAGCGGCGAGAGCCGCTCGAGCGCCAGCATCAGCGTCAGCGTCACGTCGTCGCCGACGTCCTCGTTGCGCTCGAAGATCGGCTCGGGCAACCACGGTCCGACATAGGTCTCGCGCTTGCGACGGGCCGATTTCAGGACGTCCAGGCTCAAGCGCGCTACCGTCTTCGCCAAGAACGCCTCGGGGTTGTCGACTTCGATGGCTTCGGCGCGCTGGAAGCGGAGCAGCGCGTCTTGCACCACGTCCTCCGCCTCCGCCAGCGAGCCGAGCATGCGATACGCGATGCGGACCAGGCGCGGCCGAGCGCCGGCCACGAAGGCTGGCTCAAGCTGCGGCACGCCCGCCGCTCGTCGGGTGCTGCGCGGCAAAGCCCACGCAGAGGCGATTCCAGCCGTTGATCGCGACGATGACCATGCTGAGCTTCACCCGATCCGCCTCGGAGAAGTGCTGGGACAGCTCGGCGTAGACTTCGTCAGAGACGGGCCCCTGTGCCAGCAGCGTCAACGCCTCGGTCCAGGCGAGCGCCGCGCGCTCACGCGGGCTATAGAGCGGGGAGTCTCGCCACGCGCTGAGCAGATACAGGCGCTCCTCACTCTCCCCGGCGCTGCGAGCGTCGCGCGTGTGCATGTGAACGCAGAACGCGCAGCCGTTGATCTGGGAAGCGCGGACCTTCATCAGATGCATCAGCGTGTGATCGATCCCGCTCGCGCGCACCTTCTTTTCGAGCTCCAACATGGCCTCGATCATCTCCGGCGCTGCTGCCCTAAAGTCCAATCTCGCTGTCATTTCGTCCTCTTTTCCGTGAGCACGTCGGCTCGCAATGACAAGACGAGAGAGCCGCTGCAGAGGTGACATGGCGTCGCAAAAATCTCATTCGAGCAGCAGGCGGTAGGTAGCCAGGCCCGTCGCGCCCGGACGCTCGGGGAATTTCCAGCTGCGCGCGGCCAAGCTCAAGCAACGGGCCAGCGGAACTCCGGCGTCGAGCGCCGCCGGCGCCGACGCGTGCACCACGTTGCCCGCGGGATCCAAGACGGCCTCGATCGTGACCTTGCCGCGGAAGCGCTCGTAATCGAGCCCGACGCGCTCGAAGCAGGCCTGGATTCGCGCGCTGTGCGCCCGCGCGACGGCGCCGAGGTTCGGCGCCGGTCGCGGCGCGTCGCCGGAGCGAGCGCGGCCCGCTTCATCACCGCGCCGTGCCGCGCCGTTCAATGACGCGGCAGCGGCGGCTGCCGGAACCATCGCGCGGGCGATCACCGCGGCGGCGTTCGGCAGAGCTGCCGGCCGGGGCGCCGCAAGCGAGGCGCTGTCGGCCGTTACCGCGGGCTCGGCCGTGGTCGGCTCGAGCGCGTCGCTCGGCTCCGCGGCGGATATTTCACCGACGCTCGGCGAAGCTTCGCTGGGCGGCGACGAGCGACGCTTCACGCTCACTGTGCTGCCCATGAGCGCAAGCTCCCGCTGCGCGCTACGCGTCGAAATGGCCGGCTCACCGGCAGCCGCCGACGGCCGCTCACCCGTCGCTGCGCTGAACGACGGGCGCGGGGCGCTGAGCGGCGCTGCAGAGGGCGCTCGAGCGGCGACGTGCGGCGTTGCTTCGGCCGCGAGCAACGGAGCTGCGGCAAGCGGCGACGGCGTCGGCGCGTCGCTCTGCCGCAGCGCGAGCAGCGCGGCGAGCGCGCCGACGCCGGACGCGAGCCCCACGCCGAGCGCGACA
>CBINHN010000028.1:0-78404 GCA_966250485.1 uncultured Sorangium sp.
TTAGAGCCGGTCCTATAAGCTCTCCCGTCGCCCGCCTGCAGATACACCCTGCGTTGCTCCTCCTCGGCGTGCCTTAGAGCCGGTCCGCGCTATTAGTCGCATCAGTAGCGGATCTCGATCTTCGCCGGGCTGTCCGGCTCCAACCCGAGATCCGCGCTGACCATGCTGACGAGCTTGGGCCCCATCGTCGCGCCGACGATCGCCAGCGCGAGCGGGATCGCCTGGCCGCTATTGCGCGCTGTGATGAGCCGGCCGTCGCGGATCAGCGGCTCCGTTCGCTCGACGACGAGCTCGCCCGAGAGCGCGGCGAGCTCCGGCTCGAGCTCCGGCGCGGCAGCGACGCGTGCGCCGCCGCACAGCCCCGCCTTCGCCAACAGCAGCACTCCCAGGCCGACGCCGGCGACGAGCTCGGCGCTCGTCGCCAAACGGGCGACGTGCTGGACCAGCGCCTCGTCCGCCGCCGCACGACGCGCGCCGTAGCCCCCTGGTACGACAACGACCTCCGCCGGCTCCGCGACGTCGACGCCGCTGCTCGCCTCGACGCGCAGTTGTCCGCGCGTGCTCACCAAGCCGGCGCGGCTCGCGAGCACGGTCACCTTGTAGGGCCTGAAATTCCAGCGCCGTCCCGCGGCGGACAGCACCTCGAGGGGAGCGGCGAGATCGAGCAGCTCCACTTCGTCGAACACGATGACGGCGACGCTGCGGGCTTTCGTGCGCATGCTGTACCCTAACAAAAGCGTCGGCTGGCCGCCGAACTGGTTCTACCTCTGGTGAGCGCCGCGCTGCTCGGAATGAAGGGGACCGCGCTCGCGGGCACGTCGCTCGCCGAGCTTTGGCAAGCGCGGTTGTATGCTATTGAGATTGATACGATCATGGGCGTTCCCGGGTTCGAGATTCACAAAAAGTCCCAGCCGCTGAGCGCGGAAGACCGCGCTAAGGCCATGCAAAACCTTGGCTTCGGGCGGGTGTTCACCGAACACATGGTCACGCTGCGGTATGAAGCCGGCTCGGGTTGGCAGCGGGGTCGGCTCGAGCCCTACGCGCCCATCTCGCTCGATCCTGCGGCCTCCGCGCTGCACTACGGCCAGGCGATCTTCGAGGGCTTCAAGGCCTACCGACAGCCGGACGGCAGCATCGCGACGTTCCGTCCCGAGGCCAACGCGCAGCGCTTCAACGCTTCGGCGCGCCGGCTCGCGATGCCGGAGCTGCCCGTCGAAACCTTCGTCGCGGCGGCGGACCTATTGATCTGGACCGAGCGGGAGTGGGTGCCGCCCGGCGTTGGGGAGAGCCTGTACGTGAGGCCGCTCATGATCGCGACCGAGGCGGCGCTCGGGGTTCGGCCCGCGCGGGAGTACCTGTTCATGTTGTTCGGTTCGCCCTCGGGAGCCTACTTCCCTCAGGGCGTGAAGCCGCTGAGCGTGTGGCTGTGTAAAGATTTCGTGCGCGCCGCGCCCGGCGGCACCGGCGAGGCTAAATGCGCGGGCAACTACGCGGCGAGCCTGGTCGCTCAGCAGCGCGCGATCGAGCAGGGCTGCCAACAGGTGATTTGGCTGGACGCCTGCGAGCGCCGCTTCGTCGAGGAGATGGGCGGCATGAATTTGTTCTTCGTGTACGGTGCTGGCGCGCGTCCGCGGCTGGTGACGCCCAAGCTCACGGGCTCACTGCTGCCCGGCATCACACGGGACAGCATCATGAAGCTAGCGGCCGAGCTCGGCTACGACGCGGCGGAGGACACCATCAGCGTCGAGGATTGGGAGCGCGATCTCGCGAGCGGCGCGTTGACCGAGGTGTTCGCCTGCGGCACGGCCGCGGTGATCACGCCGGTCGGAACCGTGAAGTTCGAAGGCGGCTCCTGGCCCATCAACGGCGGCGAGAGCGGGCCGGTCGCGATGCGCGTGCGGGAGGCGCTCCTGGCAATCCAGCACGGACAAGCACCGGATCGGCAGCGCTGGATGCACGCCGTGCGGGAACGCAACTGAGCGCTCGCGACGGTTCACAGCGCTAGCCGCTCGCAGCTCGCTTGCAGCCGTTCGCAGAGTGTTCTGGCGAACGTGTACGCGCTCTCGAGGCGCGCTTCTTGGCCGCGAACACCCCAGAGCAACGTCAGCGTCTCGCGCGTCGCTGCGTTGGTCTTCGTGCGCTCCGAGTCCTTGACGGCGTTCGCGCAGGGCCCGCTGGCGTCGCACAAGCACAACAGGCCGTTGAGCTCGATGCTCTGTCCCGAAGCGTTGAAGACGTAGCGCGCTCCGGGCTCGGCGATGCGTACTGAGAGCGGCGGCTCCGTGCGCGCGAGATCGACCACGCTCAGTGGAAAACCGCTGTGGAGTGAGAGCACATTCCCGAGATCTACCGCCGCGTTGATCGATCTCAGCGCGCCTTCCTGTGCCGCTCTCAGCAGGTACTCCGACGCGGGCTTGCCGCGCCCAGTTGGCTTGTAGCCGCCGTGCCGCAGTAAGTCGCGCACGCTGGCGCGCAGCGCGTCGTCAGGCGCTGGCAGCGGCGTCGCCGCGTCAGCGGCGAGCAGGGCGGTGAGCCACGCCGGGCTCGGCGCCTCGCCGAGCGGCGCGCTGAACCGCGAGCGCCACGCCACTGGCGCGAGCAGGGGATGAGGGGCGACGGCGAGCAGGGTTTCCACGGGCGGAGTCTCACTCGATGTTGGTCAAACGCGCCAACAAGTTACTACGGCGCAGGCTGCGAGGATCGGCGACGATATTGTGAGTAATCGTGCGATACGGGGCCGGCCAATTGGATGGCGCGCTGCGCGGCGGGTCGCCGCAGCGCAACAAAACTCCGATTGACGAAGTTCGGCTGGCGGAGTCAGCTGACGACGATCGCCATCAGCCCAGAGGAGAGCATCGAGCATGACCGCGACTGTGACGCTGCAGGACATCGTTCCGGATCAAGGCCCCGGTACTTGGGACACACCGGCGGGATCAACTCGCCTCTATCGCATGGACGTCGCCGTCTTCACCGGGGAGGACCCGCCAGGCGTGAGCGTCACCGTGCGGTTCAGCGGCAGTGTGGTGTCGGGCACCGTGACGCTGTTGGCGTGGAGAACAGGCACCGCCAGCGCGTACACGTATCAGCCGGGCGCCGGAGATCTCACGCTGCCACACGTCTCGGTCAACGGCGTGGCGGTCTCGGCCTTCATCGAAATCAAGACCGACGCGGCCGTGCTGCCCGGTACGCCGCAGAGCGCCAATTTGACCATTACCCCGGTGGGTGGTGGCCCCAACGCACACGCGCAGCTCACCGGGGAGGTCACGCCGCCGTTGGATCAACGCGCCACGGTCAACCTGATCATGGATCAGACGATGGCTGATCCATCGATCAATGTCATGGCTCCGGCGAAGGCCGCGGCCAAGCTCGTCCTCGACTTTATGCGTGCTTCGGATTGGGCCGGGCTCTGGTACCTGGCGCCCGACGAGGGCCCGACGTTGCCGGAGGCGCACCTGCTGACGCGCGATCTGACGCCGGCCATCCGCACCCAATTGAAGGGCCTGATCGACACGATTCCGAGCAAACCCGCCGGTCCGATCAAGGCCGATTTGGCGCTGAATCGCACAGGGGCGAGCCTGCGGGCCATGACCTTCAATTGCGTGTGCGCTCCCCCGCTCAAGTCGCAGATTCTGCTGTCTTGCGTCTCCGCGACGGCGACGAGTCCGGTCGCTGTAGCTCCGAGTGTCTCGAGCTACGCGCTGTGGCTGGGCACCGTGCCGTCCTCGCCGCCGGCGGGCGCGTACACCGCGTTTCATGTGCCGAACCCGAGCACGCCCACGAACCAATTCTTGCTGCGCAAGTTCTTGCTGCAAATCGTGGCGACCGCGAGCGGCATTCAAACGATCTTCGATCCTGACGGTTGTCTGCAGGGGGACCAACAGGGCGAGATCAGCTTCGATGTCAGCGACGCCGACACGGACGTGCGCGCGTTGGTCCTCACTGACTCACCGGAGCTCGTGGAGCTGGAGCTCAAGTCGGACGATCATCACGTGATCCCGGGCCGGAG
Organism: uncultured Sorangium sp.; assembly: GCA_966250485.1. Classification (GTDB taxonomy): domain Bacteria; phylum Myxococcota_A; class Polyangia; order Polyangiales; family Polyangiaceae; genus PMG-095. Next base: position 4,007 of record CBINHN010000028.1, read on the forward strand.
CAAGGGGTGCTTCCGCCGGCGCGGCGATCAGTTCCTGGAGGTCAGCATCGAGCGCGATTACGGGCAGGTGCCGCAGCACATGCCGGACTGTGGCTGCGGCCGCGGTAACGCCCACCCGCCCGCTCGGCACGACGCGCCGGACGCGCTCCCGCCGCCGAAGTCCGGGAAGTGGAAGGCCGTCATTTCGCTGAGCAAGCAGGCGCGCGAGTGCGGGGAGCGGCCCAGCCGCGTGCCGTACTCGCTGGTGGTGTTCGCGCGCAGCCGGCTCGAGTTCACGGCCAGCGTGCACCAAGACACCGAGGTCATCGGCGGCACCGCGTTCATCAGCGCGGAGCTGCACGAGTCCGGCGTACCCATCACCAGCGATCGCGCGCGCGTCGTCGCGCAGGTGACCTTTCCGGACGGCGGCAAGAGCAAGGTGGCGCTGCGCGAAACCAGCGAGGGTCGCTACGAAGCGCGCGTCACCATGACGCGCCCCGGCGTCACGACGTTCCGCATCATGGCCTCCGGGCGGCGCATCCCGCACGGCGATTTCCAGCGCGAGCTCAGCTACACCACGCTGACCCGCACTGAGCGCGAGTGCTTGGCGACGCGCGAGCGGCGCGGCGCGGCCGACGAGCCGCAGCTCGCGGGCATGGAGCTCGCGCGAAGCGCGGAGAGCCAGGCGCTGAGCGTGGGCGCCGCAGCCGGGAGCGGGGCTCTGGCGGCGAAGCCGGGCGCCGCGGCGGCCGAGAAAGCCGCTCACGGTGAGAGCGGCCGCTCCCTCGCTCAGCGGCTGATCAACGCGCTGACCACGGAGCTCCTGCGCTGACGTCGCGTCAGCGCTGCGAGCACGCCAAGGAGCAAGGATAGCGGCGCCGCGCTGCGGCTGCGGTTGCCAGGCACGCTGCAGCCGCAGCCGCTATCCGAGCTCCCGCGAAGGGCGGTGCAGGTGCCGCTCGCGTCATCGCAGACGAAGTCGTCGGCGCACTGCTCGGAGCTCTGACAAGCGCTCGGACAGTGACCCGCCGTGCAGCGGTACCCCCCGCAGTCTTGGCTGCTGCCGTCCGCCAAGAGCAGCGTGTTGCCCTTGCAGTAGGGGCCGGCCGGTACGCAGGCGCCCTCTCGACAACGAGCGTCGCTCGCGCAGTCCGCGTCGCTGCTGCAGCCCTCCGTGCAGCCGTCGCTGGTGCAGGCTTGTAGCGAGCAGGGCTGCGGCGTGCTCTCGGCGCAGCCGCCGTGCGCGGCGCAGCGACGTTCGGGAACGAACACGTTGGCGTCACAGCGCGCGGCCTCGCAGCTCTCACCCACGTTGCGCAGGGCGGTACAACTCTCACGGTCCGCGGGCTCGTCGAGCCCGCTGCAGGTGAGCGCCTGGCAGAAATCGTCGCCGCCGGCGCAGGGCGGGCGGCGCGGCTCGGGATCGCCGCGTTGCGGGCGGCATTGCCCGACGTGGCCCTCTGCGGCGCAGGTCTCGCACTGGCCGCTGCATTCGCTGTCACAACAGACGCCGAGCACGCAATGGTCGGAGCCGCAGTCGGACGGACTCTCGCAGGCTTCGCCGAGCTCTTTGCGGCACACACCGAGGTGGTTCGGCGTCGCGCAGGAGGAGCCTGCGTCCGAGCAGTGCTCGGCGCAACAAACGGAGTCTTCGCACACCAGCCCGCCGCCGCAGTCGCGGTCTGCTTTGCAGGCTTTGCCGACGTCAGCCTTGAACACGCAGACTCCCGGTTGGGTCTCGAGGCTGCAGGTGTACGCGTTGCCGGCGCAGTCCTCCTCGCTTTCGCAGTCGCTGCGGCAGGCGCGGCCGTCGGCTCTGCAGGCGAAGGCGCCCTTGCAGTCTTGCGGCACCGAGCCGCAATTGCCGAAGCCGTCGCATTCGGAGACCGTAGTGGCGCGTCCGTCCACGCAGCGATCCTCGCCGCAGCCGGAGCCGGCCGCGGCGTAGCTGCACGCGTCGCGCCGCTCGCCATCGCACGTGAGCCCGCACTCGCCGGCTGGCTCGCCGCAGCTCGGCCGGGCTCCGCGCGGTTCGCCGCTGACCGGGACGCACTTCCCCTCGCTCGCCGGCTCCCCGCAGGCCTCGCAAATGCCGTCACACGCGCTGTCACAGCAATAGCCGTCGACGCAGGGGGCGCCGCCAGCGCACTCGCGCGCCTCCGTGCAGGTCGATTTGAGCGGTTTACGCGCCACGCACTGGCCGTCGCTACAATACAGCTCGTCTCGGCACTGCTCGTTAAGCTGGCAGCGCTCCAAGCAGGCGCCGTCGTTGCACACTAGCCCTCCCGGGCAGTCGCGGTTACCCACCGGCAGACCACTGACGTCGCTCTGGCACACGCCGAGCGCGCCGCTCTGATCGCAGCGTTCACACGCGCCGTCGCAGGCGCGGTCGCAGCAGTAACCGTCCACGCAGTAGCCGCTCAGGCATTGCTGCGCGTCGGCCAGGCACGGCTCTCCTTGCAGCCGCGGGGCCAGGATCTCTGCGCTGTCGAGCGCGCGTGTATCCGCGCCGATACCGCCGCTCACCAGCGCGCGGCGATCGTCCAGCAGCGTGACCACGTGGTTGCGGCGCGCGACGTTCAGGGGCCCGAGCGGAGACCATACGTCGCGCTCCGGATCGTAGACCTCGACGCTGCGGCTAACGCCGTTCGGCGTCTCGCCACCGATCACGATGATCTTGCCATGGAGCGAGACCGCGGCGTGGGCGGTGCGTCGCGTCGCCATCGCGGCGACCTCGGTCATCGTGCCACCGTCGCGCGGATCGTAGATCGCGGTCTCGTCCGTGATGTATGCCGCGGCGGGCCGGCCGCCGGCGATCAGCACCCGGCCATCGGGGAGCAGCGTCGCGCTGTGCTCGGCGAGACCAGCGCCGGAGAGCGGGGACAGCTCGCTCCACGTGGCGCTGCCGCTGGCGGGCACTGTGAGCAGTCGCACGCTCGAGCTGATGTAGTCGGCCCTGGTCGGGTCGCCGCCGCCGACGACGAGCAGCTGATTGCCCGAGGAGAGCACGGTGGCGCTGTGATAGATGCGCTTGCTGGCAGGGCCGACCGTCACGAAGGTCGTTATCGCGCCGCTCTCGTCGGCGCGACCGAGCTCGTCTTCGGCGACCAGCGCGCCGTCGAAGCCTCCGACGGCGACCAGCGCGCGCACGGCTGGCAGCCACGACGTCGTGTGATGCGAGCGCGCGCTGCGCAGCTTTTGCTGCTCGCTGCGTAGGGGGCCGTTGCTCGCGGCGTAGAAGAGCGAGACGGCGTCGCGATACGTCGGGTTGAGCTTGGGGTTCTCCCCGCCGAGCGCATAGACGCGACCCGCGTCGCCGGCGGTCACGGTGAGAAAGGCGGCGGCCGCGGGCAATGCGGTCGTCGTCGGCGCGATGGTGCCCGCAGCCGCGTCGAACACATCGCACGAGGCCAGGTACTCGGTGGTCGCGCCGCCGTTTCGCCCGCCGCAGATCAGGACGCGACCCTCAGCGAGCAACGCCGCGTCGTGGTTGGCGCGCGGCGAGCTCAATGACGTATCGACCAACGTCCAGAGCGCGGGTAGTGGGGCCGCGGCGGCGCGCAGCGTCGGCGTCGGCGTCGGCTCGAGTGTCGCTGGAGCGCGTGTGGAGCAGGCCGGCAGGGTGAGCGCGGCGCACGCGAGCGCGAAGTACGCGGTACGCATCGCGCGCATCACCGAGCGGCTCCTGGCAGCGGCGCTGGCCGGCGCGCGGCACGCCGTCGCAGCGCGCCCGCTGCGCAGAGCAGCGCCGCGAGCGCGGCGAGCGGACGCCGACCCGGCGCGGCGCGACCGGGCAGCGCGCACTGGCAGCCGTCGTCCGAGGGAGCCGCGCTGCTCGTAATCGGCGCTTCCAGCCGCAGACAGCGATGGGTCTCGTCATCGCACACGAAATCGTCAGCGCATTCTCGCGAGTCTTCGCAGCGGGTGAGGCAGCGGTCGCCGACGCAGCGGTAGCCGCCGCAGCTGGTGGGGGGCGCGCCCGGGGTGACCAGCCGATTGTCGACGCACTGAGGCTTGGCGGGTTTGCAGGCGCCATCCTGGCACGTAGCGCTGCCGCTGCAGTCGTCATCGCGCCCGCACTCGGTGTTGCAGCCGCTCATCGTGCAGCTGTAGAGCGCGCAATCCTGCGCCTTGGCGGCGACGCAGACGCCTTTGGAGCAGCGACGCTCGGGGATGAAGCTGTTGTCGCTGCAGCGCGCGTCCTCACACGGCGCCTCATCGTTGGCGTAGCCCTGGCAGCTCTCGCGGTGTGACGCCTGATCGACGCCATCGCAGCTGCGCGCGCCGCACCAGTCGTCCTCGTCGCTCTCACAAGGCCTGCGTCCCGGCTCGGGCTGGCCGAGCTGCGGCCGGCATTCGCCGCGATGGCCCTCCGCGCTGCAGGTCTCGCATTGCCCGCTGCACGCGCTCTCACAGCAGACTCCCAGCACACAGAAGTCGCTGCCACATTGCGAGTCTGCCTCACAGCTCTCGCCCGTCCGTTTACGGCACTCCCCCTCGTGTCCGGGCAGCGCGCAGGACCACGATGCGTCCGGGCACTCGTCGGCGCAGCAACGCTCGTCCACGCAGCGGAGCCCGTCGCTGCACTCGCTCGCTGCGGCGCAGCGCTTTCCGAGCCCGGGCTTGGCGACGCAGACCGCCGGCGCTGTCTCCGTGCTGCATTTGTGCCCGTTATCGGCGCAATCGGCGTCGCTCGTGCAAGCGCTCAGGCAGCTCACGCCATCGGCCGCGCAGGCTAGGCCTCCGGGGCAAGGTGCGGGGGAGTCCGTACAGTTCCCGATGCCGTCGCATTGCGCCGGTGTTCGCAGCAGCGCGTCCTGACAGCTGTTCACGCCGCAGACCGCACCAGGCTCGCGGAAGTGGCACTCCTCGCGGTCCTCGCCGTCGCAGGACAAACCGCAGTCACCGCTCGGCTCACCACAGCCATCGCGCTCGCCGCGCGGTGCGCCACTCACGGGCACGCATTTGCCGAGGCTGCCGGGCTCGCCGCACGCTTCGCACTTTCCAGCGCAGGGGCTGTCACAGCAATAGCCGTCGACGCACGGCGCGCCGCCGCCGCATTCGCGGCTATCGCTGCAGGCGGCCTTGAGCGGCAAGCGCGGCTTGCAGCTGCCGTCGCTGCAAAAATGCGTGCTGACGCAGTCGTCGTGCGTTTCGCAGCTCTCGCGGCACTCCCCGTCGCTGCAAGCCAAGCCGCCGCCGCACGAGCGAGCGCCTACGGGATCGCCGCTCACGTCGCTGCGACACTCGCCGGCGTGGCCTCGCGCGTCACAGCGCGAGCAGGCGCCGTCACACGCGCTGTCGCAGCACACCCCGTCGACGCAGTAGCCCGTGATGCACTGGTGCTGCCCCGCCGCGCACGGCTCGCCTTGCAGGCGTACGCTGAGAACCTCGGCCGTCGCGCTCGATTTGCCGTCCACTAGACCGCCGCTGACGAGCAAGCGGTGCTCGTCCAAGACGGTGATGGTGTGACCGTAGCGCGCGCGCTTCATGGCATCCAGCGGGAACCAAGTCTTGCGGCTGGGGTCGAAGACCTCGACGCTCGCGGTGGCCGCGTCTGCGCTCGTCAAGCCGCCGGTCACGACGACGCGGTGAGCCAGCAACGCCGCCGCGTGCTCGCGGCGCGGCGAGCTCATCTCCGCGGCGATGGCCACGAGCTTGCCTCCGTTCGCGACATCGTAGATGAACGAGCTCGCGAGCGACGTGCCCGCCGGCAGCGAGCGGCCGCCAGCGACGAGCACGCGGCCATCTTCGAGCAACGTCGCCGTGTGCTCGCTCAAGCCGCCCTCGGCCAGCTCGCTGAGCTCGGTCCAGCTCGGCGAGCCGCTCTCGGGGACCGTCAGCAGCCGCACGCTGCGGATGACGTCGTCGCCGCGCCCGCCGAGCACCAGCAAATCCTTGCCGCTTGCCAGCACCGTAGCGGTGTGCCCCGTGCGTAGGCTCGGAGGATCTACCTTGTTGAAGCCGAGCGCGTTGCCGTTGCCGTCGACGCGCGAGAGCTCATCGCTCACCAGGTCGTCCCCGTTGCGGCCGCCGATCACGGCCAAGGCGCGCGCTGCGGGCAGCCACGACGCGGTGTGACGCACGCGTCCCGTCTTCAACGACTCCGCCGCGGCGCGCTTCACGGCGCCATCTTCTACGCTGAAGCGCCAGACATCCGCGTGATAATTCGGCGTGAACAGCGGCTCTTGCCCGCCGATCGCGTAAACCAGCCCGTCACCGACCTGCGTCAACGTGAGGAAGGCGCGCGGGCCAGCCAGCGCGGGCGCCGCGCTGAACGCCCCCGTCGCGCTCGTGAACACGTCGCACGAGCTCAGCTCCATCGCGCTGTCGAGCGTGCTGCGCCCGCCGCAAACGAGCACGCGCCCGGAGTCCAGCGCGGCGGCGCCGTGATACTGCCGGGCGTCGCTCATGGTGTTGGCGGTGTCCGCCCAGATGCCGGCGCTGGCCTCCACGGCTTGCGAGCGCACCTGGCTGCTCTGGCTCGGGCGCTGCGCGGCTTGGCAGGCGACGGCGAATGCGCCCAGGAGGGCCAACATTCGCGCGCAAGGTCCGGGTGCGATGGCGCTCATCGAAGCTAAATCCTCCCACGGAGTAGAGCACGATCCGAGCGCTCGACCCCAACCCTAAACGCCGCCTTCAGCGAGCCGCGCCGCGTAAGAAATTGACCAAAAGAGCGCTGAAACTACTCGTCCAGGTAAACGTCCAAGCGCGGCGCGCTGCCGCCCGCCGCGCCGGTGGCGAGCGAAACGCCGACGTCCGTGACGCTGCTCGCGCGGACGCCGAGACCGTGGTCGCGCTCAGGGTGCTCCGCCCAAAACCGCACGATTTCCGTCACATCGACGCGCACGGGGAGCGCGGGCGCGGCGCGGGCGATACCCCGGCTGAACGGCGCTACGAGACCGGGTTGCTCGTTGACGCTGAGCTCGCGCGGGTGCCAATCCCGTCCCGCGCAGCCGACCTCCAAAACTACGTCCGCGCCAGTGCGCGCGGCGCCTTGCGGCTCGAGCAGCAAGAAAGCGGAGCGCACGCGTCCGCCGCGCCATGTCTGCGGGAAACGCAGGTACAGCGCGCGCGTATCGTGCCAGCGCGCGCCGAGCACGACGCTCGGCGGTATTGACAGCGCCGGCTTGGGACCGGCCAGCGCCAGCGCCGCGGGAGCGACCCGCACGCGGCGCGTGCTCGCCGCGACGGGCAGGCCGCCCTCGATCGTGCAGCGCGCTGCGAGACACTCTCGACCGGCCGAACAACTCTGTGCTCCGGCGCACGGCTCCGGCAACGCGTTGCAAGCGGCGAGCGCGGTCGCGAAGGGGAGCATCAGCAGAGAGGACCAGGCGCGTCGCACGCGGACACCTTATCATCGTCACCTTCGCGCCAGTAAACGAGCGTGTTTCGGTCAGCGAGCTCACTTTCGCGGCGAGCGCGAGCGGCGCTTCTCGAGCAGGATCTCCGCGGCGGTGCGCGCGCGCGCGGGGCTCGTCTCCGGGGGCCCGTTCTGAAGGCTTTCGGGCGCGGCAGGTGCGGCGCTCGCCGGTGCTGCTGCTGGCGGCTCCGCGCGGCGTGGCAACGGGTCTAGCTTGGTCTCGCTACGAGGCTCCTGGAAGGCCTGGCTGCGGTCGCGCTTGAGGCGCAGCGCGGCCAGCGTCGATTTGGCGTCCGGAGCGCTCGCGGGTGGCGCTGGAGCGCGCTTGCTCGCGGCCGCTCGCGGCCGGGCAAAGCTCGGCAAAATCAAGCGCCGGCTGGCGACCGAGCAGAGCAGAAAGACAGCGGCCAGCCCGGCGAGCCACTCGTTGACGGTGCGGTACGCGAAGCGCCGCGCCCGATCATTGAAGATGCCGGCCAGCGTCTCGCGCAGGCGGCCTCCGCTGAGCGCGGCGATGCGCTTGAGCTCGCCGCGATCGGTGCCCGTCGGGCGCAGCTCTTCCCCGGCGGAGAGGGCCGCGCCCGTGGTGGCCAGCGCTTGCTCGCGTTCATCGTCGACCAAGGTGGCCAGGTACGCTCCGGGGCGAGAGAGCGGCGCCTTCGCGGCGTAGCTACCAGCGCCCACGGCTTCGAGCGTCACTTCGCGTGAGAAGCCGTCGGGCCCCGCGATTTTCGCGCGCAAGCGTCGCAGCGCGTCGTGCCGCCCGCGATCGTCGAACACCGTCGCGCGTAGCGAGAGCTCGCCGCCCGTGGCCTCGGCCTCCAAACGCACGCGCGGATCATCGAGTCTTCGGGACAGGTCACGAGCGAGCTGTCCGAACAGTCGAGCTGCTCCATCCCAGCTCGTCCAGGCGCGCCCCCAGCGATCTTTGTAGTCACTGGTGAACGCTCCGGCACGGCCCACGCCGGCGGACCAGGTGGCCAAAATGGGATCTCCCTCCGGACCGAGGAGCAGCACCTGCGAGCGCGCTTTGGGGACGGTCACGACGTAGCCCGTGAGCGGCGGCGCTGAGGCCAGCTCGACGCCGCGCAGCACCTGACTCGCGCTCGCCGCGCGCGGCACGAACGGCACCTCGTTCAGCGCGCTGCGCGTGGCGAGGATGGTCTCTTGAGCGAAGACGGCGGGCAAGCGCGTGGCGTCTTCGATCAAGTAAAAGCGGCCGCCGCCGAGCTCGGCCATGCGCGAGAGCGCGGCCACGTCACTGCCCGTGCCGAGCGCCACGACGCTGGTCGTGATCCCGGCGCGCTTCCCTTGTGACACCAGGGTAAAGGCGCGGCTGCGCTCCTCCGCGTCATTGCCATCCGAGAACAGCAACAGGTGCTTGAGCTGCACATTTTCTCGCGCGAGCGCTTGGTGTGCTGCGCTGATCGCGAGATCGATGAAGATGCCGCCGCCGCCGGGCGCGACGCGCCGAATGGCGGCTTCGATGGCGGCTTTGTCGTCCAGGGCGGCGAGCGGGACCGTCCATTTCACGGCGGTGTCGACGTGCATGACGCCGAGCCGGTCGCCCGCGCCCAGCAGATCCGCCGAGCGCGCCGCAGCCTCGTTGGCGAGGTCGAGCTTTGTCTTGCCGCCCACGCTCACGGCCATGGACCCCGAGTAGTCCACCGCGATGACCTCGGCCAGGCTCGCGCGGCGGCGCTCTTGCTTCAGGTCGAACGAGAGCGGGCTGATCTCTTCGATGGGCGTGCGGGCGTACCCTCCCGGGCCCAGCGAGCGATCACCGCCCATCAACAGCAGGCCGCCGCTGAGGTCGCGCACGTAGCTGTGAAAGGCCTCGAGCTGCGCGTGACTGAGCTCGGCGGCGCTGATGTCCGAGAGCACGACCAGGTCATAGCGGGCGAGCGCGCCGAGATCGGCCGGGACGCCGTCGACGCCGGCGACGTCGACCTGAAATGCGGCGTCGCGCAGGGCGCGCACCAGAGCTGCTGCCAGCGCCGGCTCGCCCTCGAGCACCAGCGCCGTGGAGGGGCCGCGCACGCGGACGAAGGCCGCGCCGGAGTTGTCGTCTGGCAGACGATCGACGCTCACGCTCGGCGCGCTGAGCTCGACGTCATAACGATGCAGGCCGGGGCCGGGGGCGAGCTCCCGCAGGTACAGCACGTCCTCGCCCTGGGCGATCGTCGTCGGACCCTGCCGCACGAGCTCGCCGTCCCGATAGACGCGCGCTTCCACGCTGGTCGCGCTGCTCGCATGCGTGACGACGCGCAAATCCAGGGTCTCGCCTTCAGCGGCTCGCGGCGCCACGTGAACGCTCACCACGCGCACGTCCGGGATCGCGCCCTGATCGAGCGGTATCGTATCGATGGGGACGCCCAGCGAGCTCGCGGCGAGCACCGCCTCCGTGGTATCACCGCGAGTCGCGACTCCATCGCTGAGCAGCGCCACGCGCGCGGCGGAGTCCGGGGGGATCTCCGCCAGCGCCAGGCGGATTCCGGCGGCGATGTCCGTCCCGTCGCGCGGAACGTCAGCGCGTTGTGCGCTGGCCAGCCGTGAGCGGGGGCGCGCTGGGTCTTCGACGGCGGCGCTCGCGCCAAAGGCGATCACCGCGATGCGGTCGTCGTCGCGCATGCCGAGCTCGGCGGCGCGCAGCTCGGCCTGCACTCGCTCGCTGGCGCGCGCCACGAGGTCGATGCTGCGGCTGCGATCGACAGCGACCACGACGGTCATGCGGTCCAGCGGATAGCCCAGCTCCAACCCGACGCAGGCGAGCGCGGCGAGCAGCAGGGCGAGCCCGGTGAGGCCCTCGATCGAGCGCCTTCGCGCGCGGGAGACCAGCGGCGAGAGCTGCAGCAGCCGTAGCGCCGTAACGCTCACGAGCGCCGCGACGGGCAGCGTCAACCAGGGGCGCTCGAAGCGAACATACGGCACGTCCAACAGCCGCGCCCAGCCGAGCAACACCAACAAGGCGGGAGCAGCGGCGAGGAGCACCACGGCCAGGACGATCGGACGGCGCGCGAGACCCGCGCGACGAATGCCCAGCCGCAGCAGAGCCGCTGCGAGCAGGATGAAGCCGCCCAGCGCGAACAGCGGCAGCAGCCCCGCTTTCATCTCGAGCCTCGCGCTATGTGCGAAGGAGGTGAGAGCGGCAGGATCGTTGTTTCTCGCGCGCGGCGGGTCACGAGCGCGACGTCGGCCGCGATCAACAACAGCGCGAGCGCACCGAAGAGCCAGTCGAAGCTCGTCTGTGCCGCGGCCTGGTGGCTCGGCGCCGCGTTGCCCTGACCCAGTTTCAGCTCACTCGGAACATTGCGGGTCTCGGCTTCGCTCGCGAGGTTGACCGGGATCAAGGTGCTGCCCGGGCGTGAGCCGCTCCAGCTCACGTGAATGAAGCCGATGCGACTGCTAGCTGGCAGAACCGCCACGCCGTCGTGGCAGCGTACTTGCTCTTGGTGTCCGTCAGCGTACTCGGCGGAGACGGTGTCCACGTCCTGTGGGACGCGAATGCTGACGGGCTCACCGGTGCGCGCCGTGGCTGCCGGCCCGCCGAGGCGATGCGCGCGAGCGAGCTCCACGACGTTGCGCATGAAGAGCACGAATGAGGCGCGCAGCGGCCAATTGGACTCCCCGACGTCGAACCCGATCAGCGTGCCACTGCGTCCTGGTGAGGAGACGTCAGCCATCAGCACACCCGAGCGCGCATGCAGCAGCGCCGCACGCGGCGAATCGACGCCGAGATCATGACCCGCGGCGACTTGGATACCCTCGAACGACAAAAAGCGGAAGCGGGGATCGCCGGTGCTCCAGGAGGTGAGCAGCGGTTCGCGCAGCGCCGCGCCGACGTTGAGACCGCGACACGGCCCGGGCGGCGGATTCACGATCAAGAGGTCACTGCCAGGAATGCGAGCCGGACATGCGCCATCGATGACGACCAGGGCGTCAGCGGCGACGGCCTCGGCCGAGAGGCCCGCGAGGTCGCTGCGATAGAGCGCGACGTTGGGATCCGTGGCGAGCGCTCTCACCAACCAGGCGCTCGCGTTCTTCGGCGCGATCACCACGTCGAGGCGTTGGCCCGCCGGGACGCGGGCCGTAGCGCGATCGTCGCTCGGTAGGGCGTCATGAGGGGAGAGCTCGAGCTCGAGCCCTTGCCCGATGTCCCCCGGAGCCGCATCGAACGCCAAGACCACCGGCGCGCGTTCGCCCGCGGCGAGCGACAGCTTGCGTGAAGCGAGCGGCTCGGAGACGTTGCGCTCCGAGAGCGTCACGAACACGTCGCGAGCGGCGCCGTGGTTGGCCACCAGCGCGAACACCTCGACGCGCTCGTGCCCGGTGACCGCGTCCGCGACCCGCACGACCTCACTGCGAACAATGCCGGTATTGTCGCGCGCGGTCCCCACGCGCACGATCTCGAGCGGTAGACCCGGCGCTACCAAGTTCGCCGCATCAGCCACGGCGCCATCCGTGATGAGCACGATGCGGCCCCCGCCACGCTGGCGAAGCTGGTCGGCTGCTAGAGCCAGGGAGCGTCCCAGCTGGCCCTCCACCTCACGCACCTGGACGCGCCCGAGCGCCGCCTCGATGCGCGCCGCGTCCCGCTCGAACGGCGAGAGCAGCTCCGGCTCACGGCTTGCCGCGAGCACCATGACCTCGCTCCCGGGTTCGATGCGACCCAAGACTTTGGCGGCGGCCGCCTGCGCTAGCTCGAGGCGCGTCGTCTGGCCCTCGCGCGTCGCCATCGAGGCGCTCGCGTCGACCACGATCACGACGCGGGGGCCCTTTAGCCGCGCGCTGCGGGCTACGGGACGCGCCACAGCGAGCGCCAGCAGAGCGATGGCCAGCAGCTCCAAGACGAGCGGCAGCGTCGCGCGTAGCCGCCGAAACGGGGTCTTGGCGGATAGGTCGCGCAGCGCAACCTGCCACAACCAGGTAGACGGTACGACTCGGCGCTCGCGGCGTACCCTCAAGACGTACAGCAGCACGAGCGGAGCCATGAGCCCGAGAAGGCCGAGTCCAGCGGGCTGCGTGAGCTCCCAGGGCACCGGGTTCGAGGATACGGCCGCGCTGCCCGCGCGGCCAGCGCGTCACGTTACGCGGCGCGCGAGTCGCTCAGCGCGTCGGTAGCCCAAGCCGCGCGTAGGTTTCGTTTCGATCCTTGTCGATATCGGCGAGGACCGCCTCGATGGCAGCCGTTCCGACACGCTGCACCGTCTGCAGGTTGCGCAGCGCGATGCGTTCTCGGACGCCCAGCGGCGGCGGCTCCGCACGAACGCCGCGCGCTGAAACCATCCAAAGCTCGGCCCAGCCGGTGCCGACTCCTTCACCGCGGACCGCGTCGAGCGCCTGGCGCCGGACGAGCTGAATGGTCGGATCCGGCGAGCGCCGCAGGAAGGGGATCAGCCGCTCCGGTTCGTCCAGCGCGGGGCGCGCTTCCGGATGGAACGCGGCCATCGCGAACGGAATCTGTCCCGCTGCGTGGCGTTCGCTGTCGGCGTGGCGGAAGCGGCGCACGAAGTGCTCGAAGTCGAGCCGGCCAGAGGCGAACGCGGGATAGATGAACAACACCACGCTGAGCTCGGTCTGCCCCGCGACCTCATCGATCAGCGCGAGCGACGGCCCGAAATCATCGAGGTCGGTCTGCAGCAAAACATACGGTTTTGCTGCGCCTTCTCGCCGCGAGCGAGCCGCCCACGGACACAGGTCGAAGGCCTCCACGACCTCACGGGCGTAGCGCTCGTAGATGCGCAGGACCTGCTCGCGAATGTCGCGCTCAGTGCCTTTGAAACCAGGGGACGTGGTCAGCTGTCTGCCTCGGGTAACCAGGGAGGGCGCTCATCCTACGGCGGTTCGCAAAAATAATTCAGGGAGAACCGCTCGCCGTTGCTGCTCGTCAGCGGCGGGGGTCAGGGTCGCGCACGCGCTGGGTCGAGCGCGCGTGACACGCTGCGCGTCAGCGCCTCGGATCGCGTTCGCGCAGCGGCGATTGCGCGCGCGTTCGAGACGCCGCGTGGTTGAACGAAACAGCATGTTCCATGCTGGATCACGCGCATCGCTGTCGTCTCGTGCTGCGCGCTGCGCGGCCGCGCTTCGGTGCTTCGAGCGTCACGTCTTCGGTCAGCGCGCACAGGGTGCGCAGCGACCCCTGCGCGCGACTTCGTGAAGCGTATGCGTGTCGCGCGGAGCGGTTCGTAGTGACGCGCGCGCGGACGAAGTGCGACGACGGACTTGACGGCACATGCCGCTTAGTGAAAAAGTGTGCGCCATAAAGAGCGCTCGCGGGACGAGTTGCTCGAACACAAGAGGACGGAGAATGGCCGTACGCAAGAAGAAGACGTCGAAGGCAAGCAAGGCCGCGGCTACTGAGGAAGCCGCACCCGCCAAGAAGGCGCGCAAGAAGCGCCGCAAGAAGAAGGCGGCAGCTGCGCCGGCGGCCGCGAAGGCGTCGAAGGCTGCGAAGCCCGCCAAGACTGCCAAGACCGCTAAGACCGCTAAGACCGCTAAGACCGCTAAGAAGGCTCGCAAGAAGCGCGCACGCAAGAAGGCGTGAAGTGTTTCCGTGTGATGCGGGCGCCGCTCGGGCCGCCTTCGGGGTGACCCGAGCGGCGCTCGCACTCACTCGTTAATAGGCTTGCTGGAGCCCTGGTTGCCACCCGAGAGGGTGCGAGCCGGAACCAGCGCTCAGTCGATGGCGCGCGCGACGACGCGCTCTACACAGCTCTCGAAATCGTCGACATTGACGCTGCGCACATACACGCCGCCGTGCTGCCGCGACCAGCTGCGCAGCGAGTCAATCAGGCTCCCCAGGGCGCGCGCGTAGGCGGCCAGCGCAGCGGGGTCAGCCGTGAGCTCCAAGCGCGCGCCAGTTTCGCTGTCCTCGAGCAGCGCGTCGCCCTCGAGCTGCGGAGTGATATCCAATGGATCCAGCACTTGGACCAGCAGCACTTCGTGTCCCGCGGCGCGAGCGCGGGTGAGCGCCGACGACAGCGGCCCGGCATCGAAGAAGTCACTGATTAACGCGAGTAGGCCGGGAGTCGTGCTCCTGAGCAGCAGGTTGTCCAGCGCTCGCGGCAGGTCGGCTGTGCCGTGGGCGCGAATGGCGGCAAGCTCCCGGCACAGACTCGGAAAAGCGCGGCGTCCGCGGCGTGGCGCATGGCTCTCCGCCAGGGGTCGCTGCTTGTCCGAGTCCCGCGCGACCAGCACCTGACCGCGCTCCGAGCTCGAGAGCGCCAAATAGCCGATGGCGGCGGCGAGCCGTTGCGCGCGCTCCAGCTTGGACGGGCTACCGAAGCCCATCGACGCCGAGCCGTCCACGAGCAAGCGCACGATGCGGTCTTCCTCGGCGCGGAAGAGCTTGATCACGGGCTCACCGCTGCGCGCATAAGCCATCCAATCGATGCGGCGCGGATCGTCTCCCGCGCTGTACGGGCGATGCTCGCGAAACTCCGCGCCGGAGCCGCGGCGTGGCGCGCTGGTCGTGCCTGCTTCGCCCGACTGCACGCGCGCGCTCAAGCGCCGCCGCAGCAGCTCCAGGCGGCGCAAGAACGCGGCGTCGAGCAGGGCGTCGCTCACGAAGCGGCCGCTTCGACGGCTTTCGGCGCCGTCAGCCCGGCGCGCAGCGCGCGCTCGGCGCCCCAGCGCTGACGAGCGCGCGCGCTGCCCGCCGCCAACAAACCGAGCCCGATGAGTCCCCAGCCCACGGCCGACGCAGCGCCCACGAGCGCGTACAGGTCCGCGTCGCCCCCGGGTGATCGCCAGCGCTCCACCACCGCGAGCGCGAACGCCGGCGAGGGGGCCGCGACGAGCAGCACGTGCGACGCCGAGGTCGCGAAAATGCCGCCGATGGCCATCGCCACATAGGGGCCGAACAGCGCGAAGAACAACACTCCGGCGAGCAGCACGCGCGGCACTCCCGCGCCGTTCGCGCGTGCCCGCGCCCAGGCGGCGAAGCCGATGCAGAACAGCGAGAAGCCGAGCGCATAGCCGCCGAGGCCGAGCGCGGACAGGCGATCGTCGCGCGTGCTAGCGTACGCTTCGGCCGCGAACGTCAACGCCGTGAGGCAGCTGGCCGCTAGCACCACGAGCAGCAGCGTCGCTCGCGCTACACCAGGGCCGAGCAGGCGCCGCCAGCGTGGGGCGCGCTCGCGCGCCCATTGCGCCTCGACGCGCAGCGGGGGGCCGAGCGGCTCACCCGCGATCAGGAACGCCGCGAACACGATGAAGGTCCAGCACAGCACGAGCGAGACCAGGTACCAGTCGAAGTGGTCACGCACCGCGATCCCTGCCGCGGCCAATACCAGCGTGAGCAGGGGCGTCGTCACCAACAACCAGACGCGCAGCCGCGTCGAGCGATCGTCGCTCGCGCCCGCCATGTTGGCGACCGTGACCTCGTAAAACAGCCAGCTTGGCAGCATGAGCAGCGCGAGCGGCACCAGCAGCAAGAACACGATGTAGGAAATGCCGAAGTCAGCGCGGACATACGCGGTCGGCAGCCAAACGGGCGCTCCCGGCGTAATCTGCGGCCAGAGCTGCTCGCGCACCGCGAAGCTCAGCCCAACGCCGAGCGTGAGATAGGCGAAGATCGAGAACGGCACCGCGATGACGAGCGTGACGAGGATGGCGACGGCTGGGCTCGCCAGCTTCGAGCTCATGGCCAGACCGAAAGCGACCGCCAGGCCGGCGATGAGAAGCAAAAGCAGGAAGGCGAGGAACACCTCCGCGGGCGTGACGCCGCCGAACAGAAACGCCAGCCCGCCTACCGGCGCCAGCATGACGATGTAGAGCGCGATGTAGGTGAAAGAGGCCAGGAACTTTCCGCGCGCGAGCGCCGCCGGCGTCATGCCCGTCAGCAGCAGCGCTTCCCAGGTGTGCCCGCTGCGCTCGCTCGCGATGGTCGCCGCCGCGACGGCGGGACCTACCCAGGTCACGACGGCGAACGCCAGCGAGAAGAACGTGTGAAACACGCCGATCCCGACCTGCGCGGGCTCGGCCGTGGCGCTCAACACGCCGCCGATCGAGGCGATCAGCAGCGTCATCATGCCGGTGATGACGGCCAGGATCACCGGCGTTCGCGTCAGACGCGCAGCCTGACGGAGCTCCCGGATCCAGACCGGGTTGGGGTCACTGGCGAGGCGCTGGAGATGCCAAACGAGGCGTCGCCAGACGCCGCTGGCGGGCGGGGGCAGGGACGCGGTGTGGGTTTGAACGCTCATGGTCTCAACCGACCTCGCCGCGGGTGACTTCCAGGAAAATACGCTCGAGCTCGTTACGCTCCGGTTCGACGCCCACCACCCCGACGCCGTTCGTCACGAGGTGTCGCACCACGTCGGCCACGAAGCGCTCGTCTCCGGTGTAGAGCACCGTGAGCAAGCCGCCCGGCGCGGGTTCGACCGCTAACACGCCGCCTCCGCCAGCGAGCAGCGGGACGACGGCGCGCGAATCGCCCAGCACGCGGAGCCGCAGGCGACGCCGCGCTTGTTCCGGCAAGGGGGCGCCCCCTTGCGTGAAATAAGCTGGGCCTGCCGTCTCCGGGGCGGCCTCGGCGCTGACCTCGCGACCATGCGCCAGGCGCCGAGCGATTTCGTTGATGGGACCGCAGGCGACGAGCGCCCCGCGCTCGAGGATTCCGACCGAGGTGCACACGTCGCTGAGCTCGGTGAGGATGTGGCTCGAGAGGAAGACCGTCTTTCCGAGCTCGCGCAGCTCGAGCAGCAGGTCGCGGACCTCGATGCGCGCGCGCGGATCGAGGTCGCTCGCCGGCTCGTCCAAGACCAGCACCTTGGGGTCGTGCAGCAGGATGCGCGCGATCTGTAGCCGCTGCTTCATGCCCTTGCTGAGCGCGGCGACCAGGCGTTGGTCGAGCTTGGCGAGCTCGGTGAGCTCGAGCACGGCGTCCACCACGGAGGCGTCCGGGATCGCGTAAGCGTCGGCGAAGAACTCGAGATATTCACGGATCGTGATGCGCTCGTAGACGCCCGCGTGATCCGGCATGTAGCCGATGATGCGGCGAACCCGCGCCGGCTCGAGGCCCACGTCAACGCCGTCGATCTCGATCGTCCCAGCGGTGGGCTCGAGCAGGGTCGCCATGGCCCGAATCGTCGTCGTCTTACCGGCGCCGTTCGGCCCGATGAAGCCAAAGATCTCACCGTGGCCCACCTCGAAGCTCACGCCCGAGAGCACCGTGCGCGTGCCGTAACGGTGCCAGAGGTTGGAGACTCGAATGGCTGGCGGAGACGCGGCTGGGGTCGGGTCGAGGGCGGCCGGGGCGCTCTCGGGCGCGGCTTCGGCGTCCGTCATGGCTTGCCTCCGATGCCGACCACCCGCACCAGCGCGCGATCGTAGTCGACGCGCAGCCCCGAGTCGGTGAGCTTGCCTTCGCCGCCGTCGAGGGCGCCTAGCAGCGCCGGCGCGTCGCTCGGCCACCACTCGCTGTCATTCGCCAGCGCTTGCTCGAGCGCCGCCCAGCAGTGGCCCAGGCCCGGATAGTCCCGCTCGAGCTCCGCCTCGAAGCGGTGCGCCTCGAGCGCGCCCGGCGCCGCGTGTCCCCCTCCAGCGCTGAGCATTCGGCCCTCGCTGGCGAGCACGCTGGCCCCCTCCTTGACCCGCGGGAAATAGCTAGTCACCCCTGAGGGTTGTCGAATCAGTACCCCCACCAAGTCACGGCCGCTGCGGTTTTTGACCAAGAACGTCTCGCCGCTCGGCACGATCGAGATGCCGCCAGCCAGGTCGATGAAGCCCTCCTCGCGCACCAGGACGGTCTGCCACGGCTTGGTGCGCAAGCCCTCCAGCCGCGGTCCGTCGCGATCCAGCAGCAACGTGCGAGCGATGTCGGTGACCGCGATGACGTCCAAGAGATGCTCGCGGCGCAGGGCGCGCACCACGAGCTCGCGCGACGACGGCGCGTAGAAGCCGCGAAAGCGCAGCGCCGCCGCGCGCGTCATCCCGGCGCCCATGTCGAACAGGCTCAGCTTGCGCGCGCGTCCGGCGACTCCCTTGCCGATCACGCCGAACAGCACGATGAGCAGGAACGTCGCGGCCGACCAGAGCGGCAGATGCCACAGCGCGCGCAGCGGCCGGCCTTTGCGCGCGGCCAGGTAGAAATTGAGCGGCCCGGCGGCGGCAGCGTAAATCAGCAGCACGAGCGCAGAGACCACGATCGTCCAGCGCGAGGTCTGGTTGGGATCGAGCTCGCGCCGGACCTGCTCGAGGTTCGTCTCCGCGCTGCCCACCGTGCTGTGTCGCACCAGCGCTTGCGGCTCGCGGTCGAAGGCATGGCGCGCGAGGTCGAGCAGCTTGTTGCGCACCCACGGATCGCGCAGGTTCGAGCTGTCGTGGGGATCGAAGGCGAGCAGGTGCAGCTCTCCCAAGCCGTAGCTGGCCGCTGCGCCCCAGGGCGTCGCCCTCAAGTTTCCGCCGGCGTAGCTGACCAGGCGCTTCGCGACCTCCGGGCTCGGCGCGAGCCGCAGCTCGCGCAGGCGCAGTGAGCCGACGCCGCTCGAGCCCGCGCTGGCGTCGTCGCTCGGCAGCAGGAAGCGAGCGACGGCGCGCAGCTCTTCTGCGGCCGGGCTCTGCTGCGTGATGGCGCCGCCGACGATGGTCGTGAGCAGCGGCTGGCGCAGGTCCTCCGGACGATCCAGCGCCAGCGCGAGCGCGCCGCCCGAGAGCAGCCAATCGGTGAGCGCCGCGCGCGCCTTGTCTCCCAGCCGCGCTAGATCGCGCCCGGTGCCGAGGACGAGCGTGGCTTGGTTATAGCTGGCAGGGAGCTCCGGCAAGAGCAGGTCGCCGGTCGTCGTATCCTCGGTGGCTTGGGCCACGCCGATGGTCGCTGCGCGAAGCGGCGTTCCGTAGCTGGTGCTGCGCCGTGAGGCGAAGGACGTGTTGCGCAGCAGCGGCGCGAGTCGGCTCGGCGTGGCCAGATCCAGCACCAGAGTGTCGGCGGGCTTCAGCCCGGAGATGGTCGTCGCGCCGAGCTCGACGCCGCGGCTATCGCGCGCAACGACGCGGAGCCCGGGAGAGCCGCCGCCGAAGCCATGCGTCGGCACCTCGACGCTGACGCGCGCGCTCGGCGACAACGAAAAGGGCACGCTCGTGACGAGCTCTGCGTTGCTGCGCGCCCACCCCGGTCGGCTCTCGACCTCGATGGCGCCGCTGAGCGGCTGCGCGGAGGGATTCTCCAGGCGCACCAGCAGGCTGCGCCAGCCGCCGTCCTCGGCCGCCGTGGAGCCCAGCAACGGGGTGGCGTCGAACGCGAGCCGCGGCTCCGCGGCTCGCGCCGGCGCCGACATTGTGCCGAGCAGCGCGGCGGTGGCCAGCGCGGCCGCGCGCGAACACCAGCGCGCTACGCTCATCGCTCGCCTACCGCTCGCTCCACGGCCGCGGGCAATGTGGGCACCTCCCGCACCAGCTCGTCGATGACGCTGTCCGTGCTGACACCGTCGGCCTCGCCCTCGAAGCTGCGCAAAATGCGGTGGCGCAAGACGGGCTGGGCCGTCGCCTGAATGTCCGCGAAGGAGACGTTGGCGCGGCCGTCGAGCAGCGCGACGGCCTTGGCCGCGAGGATCAGCGCTTGTCCGCCGCGCACACCGGCGCCGTAGCGCACCGCGCGGCGCACGAGCGGCGTCGCGCGCTCGGAATCCGGGGAGCTGGCGCTCACCAAGCGCGCGGCGTAGCCGAGCACCGAGTCCGAGACCAGCACGTCACGGCACAGCGCGCGGAGAGCGATCACGTCGCTCGCGCCGAGGCAGGGCGCCGGCAGGCCTACGGGTTGCCCGGTCGTCTTCGCCAAAATCTCCTTCAAGCCATCCTCGGTCGGCGAGCGCACCAGGACCTTCAACAAAAAGCGATCGAGCTGCGCTTCCGGGAGCGGGTACGTCCCTTCCATTTCGATCGGGTTTTCGGTGGCGAGCACGAAGAAGGGCTCGTCCAGGACGTTGCGCTGCCCGGCGATGGTCACGGCGTGCTCCTGCATGGCTTCGAGCAGGGCGCTCTGCGTCTTCGGCGTGGCGCGGTTGATTTCGTCCGCCAGCACGACCTGTCCAAAAATCGGTCCGCGATGGAGCTCGAAGCGCCGCTCCGTGCCGCTCGTCGCGTGCAGCAGCAGCACGTTGGTACCGATGATGTCGCTCGGCATCAGATCGGGCGTGAATTGGATGCGCGAGAAGCGAAGATCGAGGCAGGCCGCGAGCGCGCGCACGAGCAGCGTCTTACCGAGGCCGGGGTTGCCCTCGAGCAAGACGTGCCCGCCAGCGACCAGCGCCCACAGCACCTGCTCCAACACTTCCTCTTGCCCGAGCACGACCGAAGAGATGGCTCGGCGCAGCGCGGCGCAGTCCGTCCGCGCTTTCGCTACGCGAGCCTCGAAGGCGTCCATCTCGCCAACTATAGGCCGGCGCGCGCGCTTCTGTGCAGCGTGAACGCCGGCTCCTGGTCCGGCGCTACGGCTCGAAATAACGGCCGACCTGCTGCCGGTACTCTTCGGGAATGTCGGCGCGGTCCACGGCGCCCACCTCACTGCTCGCGTGGCTACCGAGCTCCCCGGTTCCGACTTGGTTCGCTGTTTCGCCGCTGCGGCCCGGGGCGCGACCGAGCGAGCGCGCAGCGAGCGGCGCGCCCGGCAACCAACGCCCAGGTGCTTTGGCGCGGAGCTCCTCGGCCTGGACTTTCTCCGTCTGACCCTCGTGCTTGCCGGCGCCGCCGGGACCGGGCCCGCCGCCAGGGCCCGAATTCCCCGCTGTCGACCCGGGAGCGCCGTTCGAGGCGTTGGGCGTGGGCACGGGCAGCGGTACGCCGTGACCGAGCCCCTGCTCGGCCTGTGCGCCACCGCGCTCCGCATCCTGCAGCGCGCGCTCGCGCTCGGCGTCAGTGTTGTCGTCACGCAGCAGCTCGCGCAGTTGTTGCTTCAGCTCTTCACGACCGCGCTCACTGCCGAGCTCGCGCAGCAGCTTCTCCAAGTCCTCATCGGACATGGGCGGCGCAGCGCCTTTTGTGAGCTGCGCCTTGAGCTTCTTCGCGAGCTCCTGCCGCTCCTCGGCGCTGAGGCCGCTCAGCGCGTCAGCCAGCGCTTCCGTCAAGCGGCGCGCGGCGTTGGGATCCCCGCTGGCGTCGAGCTCCGCCAGATCGCGGCGCGCCTCCGGACCGAGCTGCTCGCCGAGCTGGCGCTCGAGCTCGCGCAACGCGTTGAGCTTCGCTTCGCGCTCCGCGAACGAGCGCTTCTGCCGCTCCAGCATCTCGGCGAGCCGCTGAGCGCCTTTTTCTTTCGCCGCGCGCGCGGCCGCGGCGAGCGCTTCGCGTGCTCGCTCCCGCGCGCTCGACTCGGCGCGATTGGCGAGTCGCTGCATCTCTTCGTCGAAGGCGACGATGTCTCCGTCGCCCAGCGCTTTGGCGGCGCGCGCGGTCGTGCGCTCGTTTTCCAAGGCGCCGAGCGCCGCTTCCAGACCGGCGCGCTCAGCGCGATCCCCGAAGCGCTGGCGCGCGGCGCTGACCGCGTCGCGTAGGCCGGCGATGCGCGCCTGCGCTTCACGCTTTTCAACGCCGCGCGTGAGGTCAGCGTTGAGCTTGCGCGCCTCCGCCGCGAGCTGCTTCATGCGCTCCGCGTCGGCGGGGGACAGCGTCGGCGCCGTCGCGAGCGCCTCGATGCGCTCCAGGCCCGCTACGGGGCGGCGCACCAGCTCGCTGCCGCGCGCGGGGGCAGCAGCGCTCGGCAGCGGTCGCGCCGGGAGCGCGCAGAGCCCCGCCGCGGCGGCCAGCCCGAGCGGGAGCAACGCGTGCAGGCGCCGCAGCACGACGAAGCGCGCGCGCCGCGGCTCCGCGCCGGACAGCGCGGCCAGCGCGCGCGCGCGCACGGTGGTCGCCGCGTCGCCGTTGCTGTCCAGCGTCGCGAGCGCCGTGCTCACGACCTCCGCGCTGCCCAGGCGCGCGTCGAGGAACAGCGCCAGCTCCGCCGCGCTGAAGCGTCGCAGGAAGGCGATGAGCGCGCCGGCGATGCCGGCCAGCGCAGCCAGCGCGAAAGCCGCGCCGCGCGGCTCGAAGCGGGCGAGCCAGGCGAGCCCGGCCGCGGTCATCGTGAGCAAGGCACCGACGGCGGCGCCGCTCAGGGCACCACGGAACACCTGCCGGATGTGGATCCGTCGCGCGTGGCGCCGCAGCTGGCGCAAAAAAGCGTCGGAGTCGACCGCCGGCATTCGAACCTGAAGTCTCAACCTAGCGCCGCGGCTCGGGCAGGTCCACCGCGCGCGACCGCGCGGCGCGGCTCAAAGCCCGCTTTGTACCGGCGCTTCGGGCTCTTTGACGGCTTGCGGGTTCGGTTTTGCCCCGGGCACGCTGGCCTTCAAGTTGTCACGCCAGTGCGCCACCTTGACGCTCAGCAAACCGACGGTGACGCGCGGCGCGCTGCCGTCGAGCACCGCGCGCCGCGTGACGTAGCCGCGCCGCATGACCTCCACCGCGATGCGTTTGCCGGGTGGAATATCGAACACGAAAGGCGGGCCGTGCTGCTGCACGCCTTTGACGGCGACCTTGGCGTCGGGTGGAACGACGTCCAGCACGACGAGCGTGGACGTTGGCCGCGCCTGCACGGCGGCGGGCTCTTCGACGCTCACGAGCGGGGCAGGGTTCGCCGCGCTGGCCACCGGCGCCGGCGCGGACGCCGCTGACGCTGCAGCCGAGACGTTCGCGACCAGCGCGGGCTGTGCCTGCGTGTTGCGGTCCGCCAGCCCTCGCGCGCGGAGCCGTTGAATCACGACGCCGGTGCTCGCGCCCACGAGCAGCGCCGCGGCGAGCACGACCAGCCCCCGTCGGCGCGTGGACGTTTCGCTCGGCGCTCGGCTCGGTCGTCGCTCGACGGGGCTTGGCGCGTCGCGCAGCGGCGCTACCGCGTCGCTCGCTAGCGCGACCCCTGGTGCGTCGTCCGCCGTCTGCGCCGGCGTGAAGGGCACCTCCGCTGCTCGGTCGTGCGTGGACGCGAGCTCGCCGCTGCTCGGCTCCGAGCTCGGCGCGCTGCTCGGCCCGACGAGCGCTCCTTGCCCGCTGACATCAGCGAAGCTTGGCAGCGCGGGCGCGGCCAAATCGCGCTTGAGCAGGAAGGGAAGGGGAGCCGCGGGCGGCGGACGCACCGTCTCGGCGCTCTCGGTGTCGGGGGGCGCGGAGAAGGAGGGCCGCTCGCTGTCTCCGCTGTAAACGACGACCATTGGCCGCGGCGGCTCCGACATCGCTCGCGGTGGAGGCCGCCAGTCGGGCGCGACGGGACGGATGCTCGAGCGGCGCTTCGGCCGCGGCGCTTCGCCGCTGCTCGGCACAGCCGAGTCCGGTGCGCGCTCGCCCGAGCAGCTCGCCGGTGCTTCGCCCTCATCACGCGCGGAGACGAGCGATTCTCCCGAGGCCGGGGCCTCCGGTGCTTCTGCGCTGCGGGCGTCGCTGTCAGCTTCCGACATAGGAACCTTACAGGGGCTTCGAAGAGTGGTCGGCCCGGCGCATTTCAGCAAGCCTTTTGAGTGGTGGCGCAGCTAAGCGGGAAACTTCGCGGATTTCGTCAGCGTCTCTGGCTGCGACAGCGGCAGCGGTCCCCGGGAATTTGCGGTCAGGAGTACTCGATCACGGTACGGATGGACCGTCCTTCATGCATCAAGTCGAAGGCCTCGTTGATGCGCGACAGCGGCAGCTTGTGCGTGATCAAGCTGTCGATTTCGATCTTGCCCTGCATGTACCAGTCGACGATGCGGGGGACGTCGCTGCGCCCGCGTGCGCCGCCGAAGGCGCTGCCCTTCCAGACGCGACCGGTGACCAGCTGGAAGGGTCGCGTGGAGATCTCCTGGCCGGCGCCGGCGACTCCGATGATGACGCTCACTCCCCAGCCGCGGTGACAGCACTCCAGGGCCTGCCGCATCAGCTGCACGTTGCCGACGCACTCGAAGCTGTAGTCCGCGCCGCCGCCGGTGAGCTCTATCAAGTGCGGCACCAGATCACGGCCGAGCGTCTGCGGATTGACGAAATCCGTGAGGCCCAGCCGGCGTGCCAGCGTTTCGCGCGCCGGGTTGAGGTCCACGCCAATGATCTTGTCCGCGCCGCACAGGCGCGCGCCCTGCACCACGTTCAGCCCGATGCCGCCCAGGCCGAACACCACGACGTTGGCGCCCGGCTCCACGCGCGCGGTGTAAATCGCGGCGCCGATCCCGGTCGTGACGCCGCAGCCGATGTAACAAATCTTGTCGAACGGCGCGTCCTCGCGCACCTTGGCGACGGCGATCTCGGGCAGCACGGTGTGCTCGGAGAAGCTCGAGCAGCCCATGTAGTGATGAATGGGCGTGTTGCCGATGCGAAAGCGGCTGCTGCCGTCCGGCATCACGCCCTTGCCCTGCGTCGCGCGGATCGCCGTGCACAGGTTCGTCTTGCGGCTGAGGCACGATTTACAGGCGCGACACTCCGGCGTGTAGAGCAAAATCACGTGATCGCCCGGCCGAACGCTGGTGACGCCCGGGCCCACGTCGCGCACGACGCCGGCGCCTTCGTGCCCGAAAATGACCGGAAACAAGCCCTCCGGATCCGCGCCCGAACGCGTGAACTCGTCTGTGTGGCAGACGCCGGTGGCTTTGAGCTCGACCAGCACCTCGCCGAGCTTGGGTCCATCGAGCTCGACCTCCTCGATCGACAGCGGTTTTCCAGGTTCGAAAGCGACGGCCGCGCGCGTCTTCATCGGAGCACCTCGCGGCGCAGGCTAGCAAACCCGCTGCGGCAGCGTAAGCGCTCTGCGCCGCCCTGGCGTTACTCGCTCACGACGCGCGCGTTTTCGATGATCACCGGATAGCGATAGCCGAAACCGAAGTCTTTGTCGGCGCCGAGCGTGCCCTCCACGAGCAGCAGCTCGCCCACGCGCGGCGTGGCCTCGGTCGTGACCACGAGCTCGTGGGTCTTGGTCGCGGCGTCACCGCTGCCGTCGCGCAGGTGGACGAAGCTGCGATCCAGGATCCCTTCGATGCTCTTTACCACCACCCCTCTTACTCGGACGGTCTTTCCGACCAGGCTCGAGCGTTGCTCGAAGAGCTCCGCGATGGTGTGACCGAGCGCGCCGGCAGCGCGCTCGACTTTGCCGACCGTGACCGCCTCGGCGCGCGGGCCGCTCGCCGTGTGCGGGTTCAAGTCCGGCTGTTGCGCGGCCTGCAGCGCCGCGTGTTGCGCGCCGGACAGCTCCGGGGCGGGCGCAGCCGGCGCGTCGCTCGACGGCGTAGCGGCTGGCGTGCTGCGTCCGAAAAACGCCAGGCCGGCGGCGACGGCGACCGCGATGGCGGCGAGTACGTGCGTGTTCAGTCTGATCATGGCGCAGGGGAGTCGCCGCGCGACGCCCGCCGGCGAGCATGAGCTGGCGCGAGGATACGAGCTCGTCCGCTGCCGGTCCAGGCGCCGCGCGCGCGACCCGGCGAACGCGCCCTAAAACCCGCGCCATTTACCCGCGCCGCCGCAGCTGTGCCAGGCTTGTGGCAGCCGCTCTCGGCCGAGGTGCACATGAAAGCCAAAGTTACGGTTCCCGAGCTCCGCGCGCGCAAGCAACGCGGACCGAAGATCGCCACGCTGACGGCTTATGACGCGACCATGGCGCGCTTGCTCGACGCCGGCGGCGCCGACGTGCTGCTGGTCGGTGACTCGCTCGGTATGGTGGTGCAGGGCCGCGAGAACACGCTGCCGGTGACGCTGGAGGAGATCTGCTATCACGGCCGCGCCGTCGCGCGTGGCACGGAGCGCGCTCACCTCGTCGGCGACATGCCGTTCATGAGCTTCCAGCTCTCGCCGTTGCAGGCGCTGGAGTCGGCGGGGCGCATGATGAAGGAGGGCTGCTTCGAGGCCGTGAAGCTCGAGGGCGGCGAGCACTACGCGGAGCACGTGCGCGGCATCGTGCGCGCCGGTATTCCGGTCATGGGTCACCTCGGCTTATTGCCGCAGTCGGTGCATGCGATGGGCGGCTTTCGCGTGCAGGGACGCGAAGAGCAGGCCGCCGAGCGCCTCGTCCGCGACGCGCGCGCGCTCGAGGATGCCGGGGCGTATGCGCTGGTGCTCGAGGGCATTCCAGCCGAGCTCGGGCGCCGCATTACCGAGAGCGTCGCTATCCCGACCATCGGCATCGGCGCCGGTCCCCATTGCGACGGCCAAGTCCTGGTGTGTTACGACTTCCTCGGCATGTATTCGCACGTGCGCCCCAAGTTTGTGAAGCGCTTCGCCGAGCTCGGTGAGGCGGTGGTCGCCGCGACGCAGGACTATGTCGCCGCCGTGCAGAGCAGCGCCTTCCCCGCGGCAGAGCACTCCTTCGGCGGCGCGGCGCCGCGCCCGAAGCCCGTCTCCGAAGAGACGGGCGCGCGCAAGGTCGCCGAGGGCGGGCCAGCCGCGTACGGGCCAGCCGCTGACGAGCCGTCATGACGCTGAACGTCGTGCACACGGTGGCGGAGTTCCGCGCCGCTTGCGACGCGGTGCGCGCGCAAGGCCAGCGGCTCGGCCTGGTGCTCACCATGGGCGCCCTTCACGAAGGGCACCTCCAGCTGCTGGACGCCGCGCGCAGCCGCGCGGATCGCGTCGCGCTCACGCTGTTCGTGAACCCCACCCAGTTCGGCCCGAACGATGATTTCCAGAAGTATCCACGCACCGTAGAGCGTGATCTCGCGCTGGCGAGCGCGCGCGGCGCCGAGCTCGTGTTCGTGCCGTCGGTGCAGGAGATGTATCCCCCGGGCGAGCGCACCCGAGTTCAGGTCTCGGGTCTGGTCGACGTGCTGTGCGGTCCCAAGCGGCCGGGTCACTTCGAGGGCGTGGCCACCGTCGTGACCAAGTTCTTCGCCGCGGCGGGGCCGTGCGTCGCGCTGTTCGGGCGCAAGGACTACCAGCAGCTGCAGGTCATTCGCCGGCTGGTGACCGATCTCTTGCTGCCCGTCGAGGTGGTCGGTCATCGCATCGTTCGTGAGGCAGACGGGCTCGCCATGAGCTCGCGCAACACCTACCTGAGCGAAGCCGAAAGAGCGCGCGCGCCGCACATCGCGCGCGCTCTTTCGCGAGCGATCGCGGCATTTTCGGCGGGGGAGCGGCGCGCCGGGACGCTGCGCGGCGCCGTGGTCGCGGAGCTCGAGCGCAACACTTTCCGCGTCGACTACGTGGAGCTCGTGAGCGCGGAGGAGCTCGCCCCCATCGCGGACGACGAGCGCTTGCCGGAGCGCGCGTTGCTCGCCGTCGCCGCGTTTCTGGGCGAAACTCGCCTGATCGACAACGTCGTATTGGGTGAGGATGCGCCGCCCGTCGCTGAGTCATGACGCAACAGTCGAGCTCTCCACGCGGGCGCTTCATCGTGCTCGAAGGCATCGATGGGGCGGGGACCACCACGCAGACGGCGCGGCTCGTGGCCGCGCTGCGCGCGCAAGGCCGGCGCGCCGAGTCCACCTGTGAGCCCAGCGACGGCGCCGTCGGGCAGCTGCTCCGCTCGGCCTTGACCGGTCGTCTGCGCGGTCCAGACGGAGAGACGCCGCAGCGGCTGGATTGGGCCACGCTCGCGCTGCTGTTCGCCGCTGATCGCCTGCACCACGTGAGCAGCTTGGTACGGCCCGCGTTGGATGCAGGGATCACGGTCGTGAGTGATCGCTACACGTTGTCGAGCTTGGTCTACCAATCGGTGACCGCCGAGCAGCGCCCGGACGCGCTCGGCTGGGTTTCCACCCTGAACCGCGAGGCGCCGCCCGCCGATCTCACGCTCGTGCTCGGCGTCCCCGCCGCGCTGGCTGCCGAGCGCCGGCGCGCGCGCGGCGGCCCCGAGGAGCTGTTCGACGACCTGTCGCTGCAAGAACGACTGGCCAGCGCCTATGCCCGCGCGGAGCAGCTGCTGCCCGGACAGCGCGTCGTCCAAATTTCCGGGAGCGCGGACGCCGAGGCCGTCGCGTCGCTGGTGATGAGCGCCGTGCGCCGCGAGTTCGCCGAGCTGCGCTGACCCCAGCTCAGCGCTCGATTTGCCCGTCCTGCGCGGCTCCGGCATATTGACGCCGTGACACGGCTCTTCGCGCTGGTCGGCCTGGCGTTCGCGTGCGGTTCCACGCCCACTCTGGAGGGCCCTGCGCCGGCTCTGCTGCCCGCGGCCCCGCCGCGCAGCGCGGAGCTCGCCAGCGCGCGCCGGCCGCTCGACAAGCTGTACCGCGACGACGTGGTGCGCGCGGTCGACGCGGGTCTCGCGCGATTTTTACAAAAAGTGAAGGTCAGTGCGCAGCTTCGCGACGGCAAGTTCAACGGCTGGCTGGTGGAGGCGCTGTACCCGCGCGATTTTTGGGAGAACATCGACCTTAGCCCGGGGGACATCGTGACGGCCATCAATGGCCAAGCCATCGAGCGCGAGACGCAGGCTTACGATGTGTTCGTGCAGTTGAAGACCGCGCCGCGTCTGGTCGTGAAGTGCCTCCGCGACGGCCAGCCGCGCACGCTGAGCTTCGAGATCGTGGAACGCCCCAAGGTCGCGCCATTGGCGGAGGCGCGCGCTCACGTCAACTGAACGCGCGCGATCGCGTCGAGCAACGCGCCGAAGCGCTGGCGCGTGAAGCGCGAGCCGCTGGTCACCCAGTCGGTGTGGTTGGAGGGCTGAATCTCGTCGTGGAAGTGGCCGAGCACGTCCAGGTGATCGCCTTCACCGGCCCAAATCAGCTCGCCCCACAGCATGCTCAGCGTGGGCACGATGCCGTCGTTCGAGCTCTCCGTGACGTCGTGATCAATCCCTGCGCGCAGCAGCTCGCGCTCGCGCGGCGTGGGCCGCGCGTAGGGGTAGACCTTCGGCTGTTGGCTCGTAAACTGGTACATCGTCGTGTAGAACGCCGCGGTGAGCGCCGCGTAGGGCGAGCGAATTCGGCGCGCCGCGCGCAACGAGCGCGGCGGCGGCGCGGCGCTGGCCACGCAGGCGTAGCGCACGCCGTCGTGATTTTCGGTCGCCGCGTTGAACAGGTCCATCGCCTCCGGCGTGATCTGGATCACGCCGCCCTGGTCCACGCGCACCTTGCTCAAAAATTCATGGATCTCCTCGCGCGCGCCGCGGTCGACGTAGCGCAGCAGCGTGTCGGTGATGCGGCTGATCAGCTTGAGATCCGGGCCGAACAAGCTATCGATGCTGCCGACGCCGCTCAACAGCCGCGAGAAGATGTTGAGCGACGGCTCACCGAGCGAGAGTGACACCACCGTGAGCACGCTGAGCGCGTACAGCACGCGGGTCCCGGACACGGTCGCGAAGAAGCCGGCTAGCGGCGTCCCGTAGTGCGGCGCGTTCACCGTGATGGCGGTGCGCACCTGATTGCGGAAACGGAGCAGCTCCGGCGGTAGCCCCAGGTTCGCGGTGGGCGAGAGCATTAGCCGCAGATCCAGGCCGCCCGTGGAGTGGCCCACCAGGTGGATCGGCCCGCCGGAGAGGCTCGCGCTGCGCGCGATGGTCGTCGCCAACACGCGCGTGCGATATCGCAATGAAGATGTGGGCGGCGTGGGCACGTCCTCGAACGCGACCTCGACGCCGGCCGCCTTGAAGCGCTGCTCGAGCCCGCTGCGCATGTGCGTGAAATAGTCGTAGCCCGCGAGCTGACCGAACCCGAACATGCCCGGTACGAAGTAGACGCGATGCGGAGCGCTCATCAGGGCGCGAGAGGGCGGGCGCTCACTGAGCGGAGCCGTTCACGATCACGGAGAGGCCAAAGTCGAAGCGCAGCTCGCCCGCGTCGATACCGCCGCTCAGTGCGCCGCCCAGCGCGACGCTGCGCAAACGATGCAGCGCGATGGTCACGGTCGACGAGCGCGGCACCAAACCTTGTGGCACGACGCCGCGGCCGGCGTCGTCGCGGAACGTGCACGTGACGCTCTGTGCGCCGTCGCTGCCAGTCACGGTGACGTACACGAAATCCCTGGCGCTGCCGGGCTTCCAGCTGAGCTCCGCGTCGCCGGCGGGCAATACGCTCGTGGCATCGAGCTGCGCGCCAGCGAGCTGGACGTCTTCCAACACGGGCGGCGCGTCAGCGCTCACTGCGAAGGGGCCGAGCGACGCGCTGCCCGCCGCGCTGAGCGAGTAGGAGACACCCGCCGGCAGCGCAGCCACGCGGCTGCGCGTGCTGTAAACCACGCCTCCCACCACGTCGGTCACGGCCGGGAACGCGCGCGGCGCGAGCTCGACGCGACCCTCGGGCGTCTCGAGGGCCACGTCTCCGGCGGCCAGCAGCTCGATGCGCCGCAGCGGGCTCAACGCCAGCGCGCCATCGCGCGGCGCAGCGCCGCCCAGGCATTCACCGACGTCGGGCAGCTGCAAATCCAGCCCGGTCAGGCGCGTGACCAGCGCGCTGTCCACCTCCGGCGGAGAGCGCACGAAGCTGGCGAACGCCTCTGCCTGCGAAGGAGCGACGAGGCTGTCCCGCCGCTCCACCGTGATGAGCGCGTGGGTGCTGCCACGGTCGGCGTCGGCGGTGTATGGCGCGGTGGACCCCGAGCAGGCGGCTGCTAGGCAGCCGAGGGTAACGAGGCCAAAGGGCACCAGACTCCGCACTCCCCAACAATAGGCAGTTCGCGCAGCGCGAGCAAGCGAACGCCGCGGGCCCCAGCAGCTATTCCGCGCCCGCCGGAATGGCGAAGGGCGACAACTCAGCCCGCCCGAAAGACAAACTTTCACCTTTGACAAGCACCGGATTTAGACTAAGTCTATTCGACGATTGATTCGAGGCCTCGTCCTTGGCCCACAAGTGTTCGATATAAAGGAGAAATTCACATGATCGTTCCGGGTTCCAAGCTGCCAGAGTTCAAGACCCAAGCCTGCGTCGGCATCGACAAGGGCAAGGAGTTTCGCGAGATTACGTCGCGCGAGTTCGAGGGCAAATGGCTCGTGCTCTACACGTACCCCAAGGATTTCACGTTCGTCTGTCCGACGGAGATCGTGGAGTTCGACAACAAGCTGAAGGCCTTCGCGGATCGTGACGCGGTGGTCGTCGGCGGTTCTACCGATAACGAGTACTCGCACCTCGCTTGGCGCCAGCAGCACGCCGATCTGCGCAACATCAAGCATCCGCTGGCGTTCTTTTCGGCCAGCCTGGCGCAGTCGCTCGGCGTTCTCCACCCCGAGGCGGGTGTAGCGCTGCGCGCGACCATCATCGTCGATCCGCAGGGTGTCGTGCGCTACGCCAGCGCCAACGACCTCTCTGTCGGCCGCAACGTCGACGAGATCTTGCGCGTGCTCGACGCGCTGCAGACGGACGAGCTCTGCCCCTGCAACTGGAAGCAGGGCGACACCACGCTCACGCAGCAGCTCAAGAAGACGGGCTGAGCCGGCGCCGCGCCGCTCGCCTACTTACGAAATCGTGAGGGAAAAGCTCCGGAGGACGCGCGGGATTGCAGATCCCCGTCCTCCGGATGCAGCCTGATCGCGCGCTCGATGAGCTCCTCTTCGCTCTCGACGTGGTTCGGGTCGGGCAGGCAGCACTCCACCGGGCACACCGCCTGGCAAGCTTCGTGATCGTAGAAACCGACGCACTCCGTGCAGAGGTCCGGATCGATGACGTAGATGTCGTCGCCCTGCGAGATGGCGCCGTTCGGGCACTCCGGCTCGCAGGCTCCGCAGTTGATGCAGTCGTCGGTGATTCGCGTGGCCATTCCGCGGGCGGTTTTAGCGCAACGCGTGTCGCGGCGCCCGCGGCTTTCGCTCGGGCGGACGGATCCCGCGTGGCTCGGGCGGGGCTTATCTTGTAGAGTCCCGCCGCCCATGTCCCCCCGCACCCTCCATTGGATCCTGACGCTCTGCGCAGCGGCTCTGGGAGTCGGCTGTCGTCCCCACATCGGGGATGACTGTCGAACCTCCGTGGACTGCTCGCAAGCCGGGGATCGCCTCTGCGACATCACGCAGCCGGGCGGCTACTGCACCGTTTACAACTGTGAGCCCGGCGCCTGCCCGTCGGAGTCCGCGTGCGTCGCGTTCGACGCGCAGCTCTCGCCGTTGGCAGAGTGTCGCGATTTCAACGGCCTCTCGCGCTTCGAACGCTCGTTCTGCATGTTGAACTGCGACTCCGACAGCGAGTGTCGCGCCGGTTACGTTTGCGCGGATCTCGCCAGCGAGGAAAACCGCGCGCGCTACAACGCGCTGATCATCGACTCCGACCGCGGCAACAAGGTGTGTGTCGCGGCCTTCAACGCCAAACCCGTAGGCAAAGCGGCCGAGCCTCACGCGACCGAGGTGTGCACGGGCACGGCGCCGGGCGACTCCGCGGCGGAGGGCGGCGCGCCGTCGACGCCAGACGAGGCCGGCTCGGGCGGCAGCGGCGATTGACGAGCCCGCGTCACGTGACGTGCTCGCGGACGGTGCGGCCGTGAGATCGATGTTCGAACTCCCGCTCTTGCCGCGCAAGCTCAGCGCGGCGTTGCGCGACGCGAGCCATGAGAAGACTGAGGTGCGGCTCTCCGCGCTCTCCGATCTCACGCGCTATGCGCGAGGCGGGGACGCACAAGCGGCGATGGCGTTGCTCGGCGCGCTGGAGGATTCGCTCGCGGAGGTGCGCGCCAGCGCGGCGCTCGCGCTCGCCGACGCAGGCGTAGAGCGCGCGGTGCCGCACTTGCTGCGCGCCACGAGCGACGCGAACACAAAGGTACGCCAGATGGCGTTGTTGGCGCTCGGTGAGCTCGCCGGGCGCGAAGACGAGCTCGTGCTGCAAGCGCTGCTCGACGCCAGGGACGCCAGTGAGCCCGCCGAGCGCTTCCAAGCGCTCTTGGCCCTGCACCAGCTCGGCGCGGAGCGCGCCGAGCAAGCCATCGTGGAGGGCACCGTAGACCCCGACGCGGAGGTGCGGCGGCTGTCGTTCCGCGTCGCGGAGGCACACTTCGCGGATCGCGCGCTGCCCGAGCTGATGCGCGCCCGCGCGCGCGCGGCGCTCTCCGAAAAGAACGCGCTCGTGCGCTGCGCGGCGGCGCTCTTGCTCGCGCATTTCGGTGACGCCAGCGGCGAAGACACGCTCTACGCGCTGATCGAACGACGCGTGAAGGGCGCCAGTATGGAAGACGAGCAGGCCGCGATCGAGGCGGCCGCGAAGCTCGCCTTGCCCGGCGCGCGCGCTCGTCTGGAGCGGCGTACGCGCGGCTGGCTCGCGCGCGATCCGATGGCGTTTCACGCGCGCGTCGCGCTAGCGCGGCTCGGGGACGAGCGAGCGCGCGCCGAGATCGCGCGCGGGCTAGAGGCCTGGACGCTCTCGGCGCGCACGCTGGCCGTCGTCGCGGCTGGGCGTGCCGGGCTCGTCGAGCTCGCGTCCCGTATTCGCGAGCTCGTCAAACAGCCCGGCCGCGTCGACGAGACGCTGGCCCAGGAAGCCCTGGAGCTGCTCGCGGCCGAACCGAGCGCGGAAACGGAGCCGAAATCATGAGCCTGCCACCTGCCCCGAGCTCAGCCGCGCTGCGCAGCGTGCTCGCGCCGGACGGTTCCATCACGCACCCGCCGAGCGAGCCCATCGAGCTGGCCCTGGCCGAAGCGTCGTATCGCCACCTGCGGCGGGTGCGGCGCGTGGACACGCGCATGGCGCAGCTGCAGCGCCAAGGTCGCATCGGGTTTTATGGTGCTGCGAGCGGGCAAGAGGCCGCGCCGGTCGCCGCCGGATTGGCGCTGCGTGCCGAGGATTGGGTGTTCCCAGCGCTGCGCGAGAGCGCCGTGCTCTTGGTGCGCGGCTTACCGCTCGAGGTGTTCATCGCGCAGCTGTTCGGCAACACGCTCGATCTGCTGAAGGGCCGGCAAATGCCCAGCCACCACGCCAGCCGCGAGTTTCGACAAGTGTCGTGGTCGAGCTGTATCGGGACGCAGCTGCCGCACGCGGTCGGCGCTGCGCTCGCTGCGCGGCAGCTGGGGCGCAGCGAGGTGATGCTCGCGTTTCTCGGCGACGGAGCCACGAGCCACCCTGATTTTCACGCGGCGCTGAACTTCGCGGGCGTCTTCCGCGCCGGCGTGGTGTTCCTGTGTCAAAATAATCAATACGCGATCAGCTTGCCCGCCGAGCGTCAGACCGCCGCGCCAAGCTTCGCAGCCAAAGCGCCGAGCTACGGTGTCGCGGCAGAGCGCGTCGACGGCAACGACGTGCTGGCCGTGTTCGACGCTCTGCGGCAAGCGTTGTCCCGCGCTCGCGAGGGCCAAGGCGCGAGCTTCATCGAGTGCGTGACGTACCGAATGGGCCCGCACTCGTCGAGCGACGACCCCAGCCTCTACCGCCACGATGACGAGGTGGAGCGCTGGCGCGCGCTCGATCCGCTGCTGCGCTTGGAGCGCTATCTCGAGCGAGAAGGCCGCCGCCAGGACGCCGCAGCGCTCGACGCCGCAACGGATCTAGAGATTGACGCGGCGCTGGCGGCCGTCGAAGCGCTGCCAGCGCCCGAAGCGACATCTTTGTTCGACGACGTTTACGCGGTCGAGCCATGGCCGCTACGCGAGCAGCGCAGCGAGCTCGCGGTCGCCGCTACCGTGGCGCGGCAGGCGCGGCTCATTTAAGGAGCCGGGATTGACGGCGGCGCGAAGAGCCCAAGAGTAAAACGCGGTTCGGTCGCTTTTTCTCGGTTCTCTAAACCCGTTTGTCGCTCTAGCTGTTCCCGGGCCTTGTGATGGGCCGGGGAGTCCGCTATGCGAAGCGTCGCAATGGACTCGACCTACGATGCAATTGTTCTCGGCGGCGGCCCCGGTGGCTACGTTTGCGCGATCCGCTTGGCGCAGCTCGGCGTTAAGACGGCCTGCGTCGAAGAAGAGGAATACGGTGGCGTGTGCCTGAACTGGGGTTGCATCCCGTCCAAGGCGCTGATCGCCAACGCGCACTTCTATCAAAAGTCTCAGCACATGGCGGAGCACGGCATCAGCGTCGGCAACGTCAGCCTGGACGCCAATCGCATGCAGGATTGGAAGAACGGCATCGTCAAGAAGCTCACCGGCGGTGTGCGCAACTTGCTGAAGTCGAACGGCGCGACGGTGGTGGAGGGACGCGGTAAGCTCACCGGCCCGCGCACGATCGAGGTCGAGGGCAAGGACGGCAAGAAGCAGGTCCTGCGCGCCAACAAGGCCATCATCGTGGCCACCGGCTCGGCCACGATCCAGGTGCCCGGCTTCGAGTTCGACGGCAAGCGCATCATCGGCGCGCGTGAAGCGGTCAGCTTGCGTGAGGTGCCGAAGCGCTTGGTGGTGATCGGCGGCGGCGTGATCGGCCTCGAGCTCGGCATGGTGTACCAGAGCTTCGGCGCTGAGCTGACCGTGGTCGAGCTCACGCCCGGGCTCTTGCCGGGCGTTGATCCGGACTGCACGCGCGTCGTCGAAAAGGTGATCACCAAGCGCGGCGGGCGCATCCTCAAGAGCACGCGCGCGGAGCGCTACGAGGTCAGCAACGGCGAGGTGCAGGTCAGCATCGCGACCGCCGAAAAGTCCGAGCGCATCGCCTGCGACGCGGTATTGGTGGCCGTCGGCATGAAGCCGCGCTCCAAGGGCATCGGCCTCGAGGAGATCGGCGTCAGCATCAGCCAACAGGGTTTCGTGACCACCAACGAGCGCTGTGAGACGAACGTGCCGGGCGTGTACGCCATCGGCGACGTCTCGGGCCGACCGATGTTGGCGCACAAGGCCTCGAAGGAAGGCGAGGTGTGCGCCGAGGTCATCGCCGGGCACCCCGCCGCGAAAGACTGGGTCACCATCCCCGGCATCGTGTTCACCGAGCCGGAGATCGCGACGGCCGGTCTCACCGAGCAAGAGGCCAAGGAGCAGGGCATCGATTTCAAGGTCGGGCGCTTCCCATTCTCGGTGCTCGGCCGGGCGATGAGCATCGGCGAGACCGACGGCTTCGTGAAGGTCGTCACGGACAAGAAGTCGGGGCGCATCGTGGGTATTCACATCGTGGGCCCGTCGGCGAGCGATCTCATCAGCGAGGCCGTGTTGGCGCTGGAGACGGTCGCTACCGCGGAAGATGTGGCGATGTCGGTCCATCCGCACCCGACGCTGGGTGAAGCCATGATGGAAGCGGCCGCGGCGTCCATCGGCAGCGCCATCCACATGATGAACCGCTGAGCGGCGGGCCTGGCCGTAGGCCCGCGGGCGTGGCAAATCCCCGCCATGGGGATCTTCGATCGCATGGGCCGCGTCATCTCGAGCAACTTCAATTCGCTGCTCGATAAAGTCGACGATCCGAGCAAGTCCATCGAGCTCTTGCTGGACAACATGCAGCAAGAGCTGCGGGCCGCGCGGCAGGAAATCGTGCGCGCGGTCGCCTCGGAGAAGCAGCTCAAGGAGAAGGTCGACAGCCTCGACGCCGAGGTGAAAAAGTGGGAGTCGCGCGCCGAGCTCGCGCTGCGCGGCAACGACGAAGGCCTGGCGCGCGAAGCGCTGGCGCAGAAGCAGCGGCTCGTCGGTGAGCGCGATCGCGCGGAGGCGCTGCGCGCCGAGCAGCGCGGCGCGGCGCTCGAGATGCGCGCCGAGCTCGCGCGCATGGAGCAGAAGTTCAAGGACTTTTCGGCGCGCAAGGCCACGATCGCCAATCAGGCGCAGATCGCGCGCGCCGGCTCGGGTCCCGAGGCGCTCGGTCGCAGCGGCGCCGGCGCCAGCCCGTTCGATGAGCTGCGCCGTATGGAAGACCAAATCGAGGGCGTCGAGGCCGCGGTTCAGGCGCAGCGCGAGCTCGACGGGGCGCTCGGCAACCGCGGCCCGACCGGTCTCTCGAGCGCCGAGCTGGAGGCGAAGTTTCGCGCGCTCGAGAGCGGTGGCGGCGAGGCCAAAGCCGCGCCTGATGTGGAAGCGGAGCTCAAGGTGCTGAAGCAGAAGCTACGCGTCAGCGACAAATGAGCGCGCCGGCGCCGTGATCAAGGCGCCTTGGCGTTCTCGGCCCACACCTCATTCAATATCTCTGCGATGGCTTCGTAGAGCGCCTCCGGGATTTCGTCGCCCACGGCGAGCTCGGCCAGCGCGCGCGCTACGGGCACGTCGCGAACGACGGGCACCCCATAGGCGTGCGCGGCGTCGATGAGGCGTCGCGCGAGCTCGCCCGCGCCTTGGGCGAGCACGCGCGGCGCGCCGTCCTCGGCTTCTTCGTAGCGGAGCGCGGTCGCGAGGTGCGTCGGATTCACGATCAACACCGAGGCGTCCTTGACGGCGTGGATCTGGGCGCTGGTGAGCATCTCCTGGTGCGCCCTGCGGCGCGCGGCTTTGACCTCCGGATCGCCCTCGCTCTCCCGGTATTCACGCTGCACTTCGTCGCGCGTCATCATCCAACGGCGCAACCACGCGCGGCGCACCACGAGCAGGTCCACCAGCGCGAGGGTCGCGCCGATCGCCGCCGCGGCGAGCGCCAGCTGTCGAGCCGCGCGCAGCGCCACCTCCGTCGTGGGCAACAGCTCTCCGCTGCGAACGAGCAGCGACGGCAGCGCGCGGCGCAGCACCAAGAACGTGATCCAGCCGAGCGAGGTGGCCGCGAGCAGCGCGCGCAGCACGCTCAGCAGCCGCGGCGCCGACACCAGTGATTTGATGCCCGCGAAGGGGTCCAGGCGGTTCAGCCGCGGTAGCGCGTTGGAGGGCGCGAACAAGCCGCCCGTCTGCACCACGCCGACGATCAGGCTGGTGCCGGCGGCCGCAGCGATCAGCGGCAGCGCGCACTCGAGCACCACGGCCGCGAGCTCATGAAGGGCGAGGGTTCGGCCGCTCAGCGCCGAGCGCCAGGCTTCAGTGAAGCGTAGCGCAGTGTGCGTGAGCGCTGCGGGCGCCAGCGCCAGCGCCGCCACGAAGCCCGCGGCTTGGCCGAGCGCGCCCGAGATCGGCGCATCACCTTGCTCGCGAGCTTTACGGAGGCGGCGAGGGGTGGGCTGCTCGGTCTTCTCGCTCATGGCGTGCGCGGGGGTGATCGGCTGGCGTTGTCGCGCGGTTGCGGAAGAAGCGCGGTCGCGCTCAAAAACTCAGAATCGGCAGCCCGCGGCCGCCGGTCCCGGCCCAGGCGCGGGCCGTTTGTTGGATGATTGGGATGCGAACACCGGGCGGCGGGTGCGAGCGCTCGAAGCCGAACACGATGTCGATCGGGCTGAACTGATCGATGGCCGAGAAGAACTGCATGGTGAGCAGCGCGCCGCCTTCAGTGAGATGGTAGCCGGCGCGCCGCGCGCCGGTGGTCAGCGTGTTGTTGATGCCCTGCACGTCGGCGGCGACTTCGTTCGGTTGGTTGAAGGCGGGCACCACGTCGGCCAGCACCTGTCCGATGTCGGCGAGGGTGACGCCGCCCGTGGCGACACAGGGCAAATGACCCAAGTAGTGGTGCGCGAGCTCGTGCCCCAAAACGAACGCGAGCTGCTCGTCCAGCACGTCCCGCTGACGCGCCACTTTGCGGCCGTCCACCATCTGCTGCGCGTCGAACATGCCGGGCGGCGGCTGCACGATCGGCGTCTTCGGCTTTTGATTTTGCGCGATGAAGGTGACGTAGCGCTGCACCGTGCCGCCGCCGAACAGCTCGTCGGCGGCGCGCGCTTGCGCCAGGTGCGCTTGAATGTCGAGCAGCCCGTCGGTGATGGCCATCGCTTTCTTGCCGCTGCGCGTGCACGTCGCGAAGGCGTTGACCTCACCCACGGTGCTGTCCGTAATGAGCGGGATGTCTTTGACGCGGCTCTGCTGCGGCTCGGGCAACGCGGCGACCAGCTCGGTCAGGATCGCCGCCGCGCGGCCGCGCAAAAAGCCGATGTCGACGGCGTTGATCGGATCCGAGAGCACGACCGCGGGCGCTGCGGCGGCGGGCGCGGGCGGCGTCACCACCGGAGCGGGCGCGGGTGAACCCGGCGCGGGCGCGCCGGGCGGCGCTGGAGCCGGGGCAGGGTACCCGGGAGCGGTCGCCGTATAGGCGGGCGCTGGGGTGGGGTAATACGCCGGGCGGCGCGGCTCGCGGTGACACGAAACGGCCAGCAGCGCTCCGGCGAGCGCGAGGGAAAAGGGGAGGGGAGAGCGAGCGCGCATGACAGGCATCGGCTACGAAGCTACGTGCAGACTAGCATGCAGCGGGTATCCCCGAGTCAAGAGTCGGGCGCATAAGCGTCACGTCGCCGTTCGACCGTCCACAGCGAAGCGTTCATGGCCAGCAACCCTCTCCACACAGCGCGCTTCCGCTTGCCGTGGTCGCGCGCG
This sequence comes from uncultured Sorangium sp., assembly GCA_966250485.1. Classification (GTDB taxonomy): domain Bacteria; phylum Myxococcota_A; class Polyangia; order Polyangiales; family Polyangiaceae; genus PMG-095. The sequence goes on from CBINHN010000028.1 coordinate 43,450, forward strand.
CGGGGTGCCGAGACGTTCATTTCCGGCAACCGTGTCCAGCTGTTGCAGGATGGGCGCGCGGCGTTTCCCGCGATGCTGCAGGCCATCGACTCGGCGCGTGAGCAAGTCCTGCTCGAGATGTACTGGTTCGACTCGAGCCGCATCGGTCGTCGCTTCGCGAGCGCGCTCCACGCCGCGCTCGAGCGCGGCGTGGAGGTCGCCGTCATTTACGACTCGCTCGGCTCCATCGGCGCGGATCCCGACATGTTCGACGCGCTGGCCTTGGCTGGCGCGAAGATCATCGAGTTTAACCCTGTTGCGCCGTGGAAACGCAGTTTTCGGTTGTCTCGTCTCACGCGCCGGGATCACCGAAAGATTTTAGTCGTCGACGGCAGCATCGGCTTCACGGGCGGCATCAACATCGGGGACCAATGGCTGCCTGAGGAGGACGAGGGTGGCGGCTGGCGCGACGACATGGTGCTGGTCGAGGGGCCCGCCGTCCACGGCTTGCTCGAGTGCTTTCAGACGACCTGGCAAAATGTCGGTGGCGCTCCGCTGCAGCGCATGCCGGCGCCGCAGCGACAGGGCGTCCGCGGCACCGAGGTTGAGCTGCGTGACGGCGTCCGGATCCTCGGGCACAGCCGCCGTGAAATTGCGGACCACTACCTCGCGCGCATCCATCACTCCACGCGTCGGGTGTGGATCGCGAACTCGTATTTCGTGCCCGATGGCAAGGTGGTGCGCGCGCTGTGCCGCGCCGCGGATCGCGGCGTGGACGTGCGCATCCTGCTGCCCGGGCGCAGTGACGTGCCGCTCACCGACTGGGCCAGCCGTCACATATGGCCGCGTCTGCTGCGACACGGCGTGCGCCTCTACGCCTGGACGCGCGGCATCTTGCACTCCAAGACCGCGGTCATCGACGGTCGCTGGAGCACCATCGGCACCTTCAACCTCGATCACTTGTCCTTGCGCTTCAACCTCGAGGTGAGCGCCGCCTTCCTCGACGAGAGCTTCGGCGCCACCATGGAGGCCGCCTACGAGCGCGATTTCGAGCGCGCGTACTTGGTGGACGCGCACACGTTTCGCTTTCGCTCGCTGGGCGCGCGCCTGCTCGAGATGCTGGCCTATCGCCTGCGAAAGTTCTTGTAAGGGCGCGCGTGCCGCGATTCGGGCGCGGGCTGGAAGGCGCGCGGGGTTGCCGCTACGCTAAGCCGGTGACGAGCACGGTACCGAAGTTTCAGGTCACGGCGCTGGCGCGCAAGTACCGAGTGATCTTGGCGCTCCGTCGCGGCCTGACGCCACACTCCGCGGACGCCTTGCGTGAGCTGTCGCGCGAGTTCCCCGGAGCGCTGCGCGAGCTCGACGGCTTGACCATCGAGGCGCTCGAAGCTCGCTTGGCCGAGGTCGAGCAGGTGCTCGCCGGCGGCCCAGAGCAGCCCTGGCTCGAGCTGATGTGCCGCTACCATCGGCTGATGCGCGCCGCGCTGGCCGTCAAACGCCGCCTCGGCGGCGAGCGCGCGCCGTCGTCCAGCGTCATCGCGGCGATCGGCGCGGAGCTGGCGGAGGGTTGCGGAGAATTTCCGCCCGGCTTCATCCGCGCGGTGGCGGCGCCGCCGCAGGGCAGGCTCAACGCCGTCATTTTCGCGCTGCTGGCGAGCGCGGAGCGTCCGCTCGACCTCGTCGAGAGCACCTTGTTCGGCCGCGCGACGCAGGAGCGAGCCGCCGCAAGCCGCGCGGTGACGGGCTCGTGATCGAGTACGAGCTGCGCACCTGGTCGTCGATCCGCGAGCTCGGAGAGCCCGTGTTGGCGTCGCTCTCGGACGCGCGCACGTCCCCGTTTCTGAGCTTCGCCTGGCTGGACGCTCTGGAAGCGACGGGCTGCGTGCACGAAGAGCGCGGCTGGCGGCCCTTGCACCTCACCCTGCACCGCGCCGGTGAGCTGGTGGCCTTCGCGCCGTGCTACTTGAAGGGAAATAGCGAGGGGGAGTTCGTCTTCGATCACGCCTTCGCGCGCTTCGCGGAGCGCTCGCTCGGCATCCGCTACTACCCGAAGCTGCTAGTGGCCGTGCCCTTCACGCCGGCGACCGGCTCGCGCTTGCTCGTGCGCGCCGGCGAAGATCGCGCCGAGCTCAGCCGCGCCTTGAGCGCGGCGCTGCAGCGGCTGTGTGAGACGCTCGACGTGTCGAGCGCGCACGTGCTGTTCCCGACCGAGGAAGAGGCGAGCGCGCTGGTGGCCGCCCGCATGATTCGGCGCACCGGCGTGCAGTTTCAATGGCACAACGCGGGCTATCAAAGCTTCGACGAGTTCTTGGCGCGCTTCAACGCCAAGCGGCGACATCAGATTCGGCGAGAGCGCCGTGAGGTGCTGGCTCACGGCCTCGAGATCGAGACGTTGACGGGCAGCGAGCTGAGCCCGGAGCTCGCCGACTTCGTGTACTCGTTCTACCGCTCGACGGTGGACAAATACTATTGGGGCCGCCGCTACCTCAACCGCGCCTTCTTCGAAGAGGTGCTGTCGCGGATGCGCGACAAGGTTCACCTGGTGGTCGCGCGCGATCGCGCCTCGCGCCGTCCGCTCGCGGGCGCCTTCAACCTGCTCGGTCACGACACACTCTACGGTCGCTACTGGGGCGCGCTAGAGGAGCGCAATTTCCTGCACTTCGAGGTCTGCTTTTACCGCGGCATCGAGGACGCCATCGCGCGGCGGCTAGTGCGCTTCGAGCCTGGCGCTGGCGGCGAGCACAAACTCTCGCGCGGCTTTCAAGCCACCCCGACGCGCAGCGTTCACAGCTTTCGAGAGCCGCACTTCGAGCGCGCCGCGCGTGACTTCATGCAGCGCGAAGAGGCCGCGCTGCTCGCGGAGATCGCCGAGAGCCGCGCGGCGCGCGGGTTTCGCTGCGCGGACGAGTCGGCTGACGCAGACGCTGAGGCCGAGACATCTATTTGACGAGCGGCGTCGTTATGGCGCCGTAGTAGCTCAGCGCGATCAGGACGCCGGCCTGGCCCTCGTCGAGCGCCGGGCGCAAGAAGCCGCGCGCTTCCAGCCAGGGACCCTGAGCGCGGGCCAACAGCGGGATGCCCATGCCCATCGAGAACTCGACGCCGCCGCGCGAGCCGCTTGGCCCGCCGCCGCTCGCGTAAGCGCCGGCGCCGAGCGAGAGCGAGTCGAGCGTGAGATCGAGCAGCGCCTCGTTGAACTCGAGATCCAGCGCCCAGCGGGGCAAGAACAACGGTCGCAGCTCCACGCCGCCGAAGAAGGTGCGCTCCGGGTCGAGCGAACGCCCCAGGCTGTCCGAGTAACCCAGCACGAGCCCTGCCGAGTGATAAAACAGGCCGCGCACGAGGGCGGCGGCGCGGGTGCCCGCGCCGAGCTCTGCGCCGAGGCCCGCGGTCAAGGTCACGTCGCCGTCGAGCCGGCCGTAGACGCCGTCCGTCTCGTCGATGCGATCGGTCGGCGCGACCTCGCCGCGCACCGGCGCCGCCACGCGATCACCAGGCCAGACCTGCGCGCTCGCCGGCGCTGCGAGCAGCAGCGCTGCGGTGCACGACGTGAGTGCCGGAGCTCGCCGCGCGCTCATTGCAGGGCTCGCCGAATATCTTCACGCAGCTCTTCTGCGAAGATCAATCTCACCCGCTCCATCCTCTGACCGAAGAGGCGACCGAGTAAGAACGACACTTGCCCGAGCGGCCGCGCGCTACCGCCCGGAAACACCACCATGAGCGGATCGCTGCTGTCGTCGAAGGCGACCGTCGCGGGGGTGTCGAGCCCGACGTAAACTTCAGGATCGAGCCCCGCGGCGCGCGCCACCTCGCGCGCGCGATCCAGCGCATCCAGGCGACCTTCCGGGCTCGCTTGCTCGTCATAGAGCTCGAAGGTCTTGAACAACCGCCGACGCGTGAAGCGACGCGCTAGGTCGGACAAGATCGGGTCTTTTGCGTCACAAAAGGTCACCAGCGCGACCCACAACACCGCGTCGTCCAGGGCCAGATACGCGCCGAGCTCAGGCTCGTGGCCGCCCGCGATGTCTTGAATCGCCGGCGGAGTGCCGTTCACCCAGGTGCCGTCGATGATCAGCTCCGCGACGCGTTGGAAGATGCGCGAGATCATCCACTCGCTGGCGCGCTCGGTTTTGTGAAAATACACCTGCTGGAACATGAACAGACGCGCTAGCAAGAACGACTCGATGGCGGGGATGCCCTTGCTGCCGTCGATGGCGAGCGGAGGTCCCTTGTCCGGATGATCGGGGATGCCGAAGCGCAGGCTGCGCAGCAGCCAATCGAGATCGAACTTGCCGTAGCCCACGCCCGTGAAGTGAGCGTCGCGCAACAAGTAGTCGCAACGATCGACGTCGAAGGTGCCGCTCACCGCGCGAGCCAGAAAAGTGAGCTCATGCTTGCCGTGGACCAAATCAGCGACGCGCTGCGGGAGGCCGGCGTCGTGTCGACTCAAGATCGCGTGCACGTCCGTGCTGGGGTCGAGCACGATGCGCGTGGTCCAATTTTCGTGTCGCGGGCTGCCGGGCAACACCTCCTCGAACAGATGCGAGAACGGACCATGTCCGAGATCGTGCAACAGCGCGGCGGCGAGCGCGTCGCGCGCGCGCTCGGTCGTCACGCGTTGCCAGAACGGCAGCTCTTCGTGGATGTCCCTTAGGCGCCGCAGCAGCCGGGTCATCACGTGCGCCGCGCCGAGCGCGTGCGCGAAGCGTGTGTGATCGGCGCCCGGATAAGCGAGTGAAGCCAAACCCATCTGTCGCACGCGGCGCAGCCGCTGCACTTCGCGTGCCTCGAGCAGGCTCGGAATGATGGACTCCTCGGCTGATTCGAAGGAGACGAGCCCATGGACGGGGTCGCGCAAGATCATGACCGCCGAGTCTACGGTGGCTCGGCCGCCGCAATGCAAGATCTTGATTTCACGACGATTCGCGCCTGGCGGGCCGAGGGGCACCCCAAGGCCTGACGGAGGCCGCCAGTCTGCTGGCCGGCGTAAAGGGACGGACTGGAGCGCACGAATGCCACCTTAAAGCGCGATAAATCGCCGCGTGAGCCGTCCGTTTAGGGGTCGAGCCTTGCAGCCGAGGTCGTTTCGAGCTGAAGTAAGCTGGTTACTCTCTTGGCTTAGTCGGCCGTACCCGCCAACACCGTTCCCGAGCACATGTCGTCCAAGGATACGCAACCCAAGCCAAGCGCGATTCGTCTAGTAGACGTCTTGCGGCAACTCCCGGACCGTGAGCTCGAGTCGCTCATCGACCGGCTCAAAATCCGTGTCGATGAAGCCAAGCGTATCGACGTCCCGTCCCAGGTCGCGCGCGCCCTGATCCAGCTGCCAGAGCTGCGGGATCCCAGCATCCTACCTGGCCCTACTCGGGAGCTGCTCTACCGCATCGCGGAGGCCCGCGGCCTGTTGATCGCTCCCAGCTTGCCGGCGGCGGTCGAGCCCCTGATCGCGCGCGGCGTCGTGTTCGCGCGCAACGGCGCGCGCGGCATCGAGCTGCTGTTACCGATCGCCCACATGTTGGTGATGCGCTCGTGGGAAGGCGAGGATCCGCGGGGAGCCCGCGCATTGCTGCACCAGCTGGGGCAAGATGTGGCAGGCACCATCGCCGCTCATTACCTGGGTCGTCCGGCGACGCCGCCGGTCGCGCTCTGCCTCGAGCCGGCGTGGGAGATCTTGACGGAGCCGGCTCAGCTGCGCGCTGAGGTCGAGGACCTGGCGCCGCTCGAGCGCAAGCTGCTGATCGCCATCGAGCGAGTCGGCGGTGAGGTCGACACGGAAGAGCTCCTGGATCTCGAGCGAGAGCCGATGCGCTTGCGTGGCGCGTCGGGCGCCACGCCGTCTCGTCGCGGGGTCGGCTTTGCGCTGGAGCGGCGCGGCTTCTTGATCCCCGTGCACCCGAACCGACACGTGATCCCGTCGGAGGTGGCGTTGATCGTCGGCGCGCAGCGGCAGGCCGAACGCGAGGCTCATCGCCATCAAATCCGTAGCTTCGTGCTGGCCGAAGATCACGCGCCGCACCGCGCGCGCTTCGCGGAAGATCCGGCGCCCTTGGCCTTGGCCATGTCCCTCGCGGTGCGCGATCCTTCGGTCGAAGTGCGCGCCGGAGTCGGCACTCCGCGCTCCTTGATCAGCAAGTTCGCGGCGCGCTTCGGCGGTGAAGCGGATCACGTCGGCTTCATCGCGGCCTTGAGTCGCGCCATCGGGCTCTGGGATCCGTCAGCGGTTGGCCTCGCGGCGCCTCCCGGGTCGCTCGAGGTGCAGGACGTGGGCGGAGCGTTGTTCGACGCCTGGCGCCGCGGCGGCGCCTGGGACGAAGCGCGCGCCGACGGTGAGGTCCTGCGCGCGCCGCCGGAAGCGCGCGAGCCGAGCGCGGTCGGCGTGCTCCGCGATCTCGTGCTCGAAGCGCTGCAAGAGCTCGGCGACGGGCGCTGGGTGCCGTGGGAGGCCATCGCCGGCTACGTGCGCTCGGACGCGCGCACGCCCGGTGTGGGCCGGCTCATCGAGCGCTGGGCGCAACGCGCTGGCTGCGAGCCCACCGCGCCCGCCGAGATCGCGCGGCGCATCGCCTTCGAGAGCCTGCACGCGCTCGGCGTGGTGGACATCGGCGACGCGGAGGGCGACGGAGCGGATGGCATCGGGCCCACGCTGCGCATCACCCCGCGCGGCCGCTCCTATCTGAACGACGCGGCAGAGTCGCGGCGCGCGGCCGAGAGCAGCCGTTTTCTCGACAACCAAGCCATCCGCGTCGGCCGCAACGCGCGCGTCGGTTCGGTCGTGGCGCTGGCGCCCTTCGTGGAGATCGGCGGCGTCGCAGGCGCGCTCGACCTGCACATCACCCCGCAAGCCATCGCCCACGCGCTGAGCGCGGGGTTCGAAGCCGACGTGATCCGGGCGCGCATCGAGCAGCTCGCGCCGCTGCCGGATCCCATCGCGCGGCTGTTGACGCAGGCCAGCGCCGTGGTTGGCCGCGCCGAGTTCGTCACCACCAGCGGCTTCATCTGGGTCGAAGATCCCGAGGTGCGCGAGCTGCTGCGGACTCGCCGTCAGACGAGCGATTTGTTCATCGATCCATCCCCGCCCTCGGGGCTCTTGATCGTACCGGGTGTCGATCTCGATCGCCTGGCGCGGCGCTGCCGTTCGTTGGGTGTCGAGCTGATGGTGGAGGGCGAGGTCTATCGCACCCGCTCGGTGCCGCCCGGCCGCGGCAGCGGCGCCCGTCGCTTGGAGTCGAGCGCGACGCTACCCGCGCTGCGCGCGTCGCGCTCACCGAGCACCTCGCGCGGCACCGCGGTCCGGAACGCGACGCCGTCGCCCATGAAGCGTAGCGGCGAATAAACTCGGTGTCTCGAGCCTGTGCCGGCGCGAGGGTTCGGCTAGCCTCGCGCAATGAATTTCGAGCGTGCTCTCTTCGTCGCGTGCGCCCTCGCCAGCGCTTGTGCTCAGCCTTCGGCGGCGCCGCTCGCGCCGGTTCCGGATAACAGCGCGGCTCCCGTAGCGAGCCCCGCTGCCACCCCCGTAGCGAGCGCCAGCGCTCCAGCCGCCAGCGCCGCCGCGCCCCAGGCAACCTTCGATTCCATCGTCGCGGCGCCCGATCGCTCGGAGCAGGACCGCGCGCTCGACGCCGGTCGTAAGCCCGCCGAGCTGCTGGCGTTCATCGGCGTAAAGCCCGGCATGCGCGTGGCCGAGCTGGGCGCCGGCGGCGGGTACACAGCCGAGCTGCTCGCCCGCGCCGTGGGCCCGACGGGCACGGTGTACGGCCAGAACTCCAAGCTTTTGCTGGAGCGCTTCGCGGAGAAGCCCTGGAGCGAACGGCTCGCCAAGCCCGTGATGAAGAACGTCGTGCGGCTGGATCGCCCCTTTGACGATCCGTTCCCCGCGGATGTCAAGGGTCTCGACGCGGTCGTGATGGTGCTCTTCTATCACGACACCGTGTGGCAGGGCGTGGATCGGCCGCGCATGAACCGCGCGATTCTGTCCGCGCTGCGCCCGGGCGGCGTGTACGTCGTCATCGATCACAGCGCGCGCGCCGGCAGCGGGCTGAAGGACGTCGAGAGCCTACACCGCATCGAAGAGAGCACGCTGAAGAGCGAGATCGAAGCGGTGGGCTTCCGCTTCGCGAAGAGCTCGGACTTTCTACGCAGCCCAGCGGACACGCGGGATTGGAGCGCCTCACCGCGCGTGGCCGGCGAGCGGCGCGGCACGAGCGATCGCTTTGCGCTCGCCTTCGTAAAGCCGTAAGCCACGCACAGGATGGCTCGAGCGCTCTCGGTGCGCAGACTGAGAGGGGATGACGCCGAGTTCGTGCTCGAGCTTTCGCGCAGCGCGTTCTCTGAGTTTTCTCGCGATCCCGCGCGGCCCACGCTGTGGATGGCCGAGCATTTCACCGGTCTCCTCGCTGCGCGCGGAGAGCGGCGCGTGGGCTTCGCCGTGGTGCGCGTGCAGCGCAGCCGCCCGGCGGAGCTCGTCGCCATCGCGGTGATCGAGGCCGAGCGCGGCCGCGGCGTCGGCCGCGCGTTGCTGCAAGCGGCCGAGCAGCGCGCTCGCGTCGCTGGTTCGAGCGGGCTGATGCTGCACACGGCGCAGGCCAATTTGGCCGCGTTCGAGCTGTTCCTCAAAGCTGGCTTCCGCGTCTGCAGACACCTGCCGCGCTACTATCTCGGTGTCTACGACGCCTGCGAGATGCTCAAGACCTGGTGAGTCCGTCTCGTGCGCCTGCACGGGATTATGCCGCTGTGCCTGACAAGAACGCAGCAGACTCGGGTTCACGACTTGCACTCGGCTTGCGAGGCGCGCAGCCCGAGATGATAGGCTTCGTTGCAGGAAGGCATGCGCCACCGGCGCTGGTGCGACAATGAAGCGACTCCATTGGACCTTGTTCCTCGCGCTAGGTGTTGCGGGCTCCGTCGGCTGCGGCTCGGATGAAGGTGCGGGGACCAATCGCGGCGCGAGCGGCAGCGGAGCTGGCTCGAGCGGTGGGGCATCGAGCTCGGGCGGCAGCGGCGCCACCTCGGGCGGCAGCGGCGCCAGCTCGGGCGGTAGCGGCGCGAGCTCGGCGAGCGGGGGCAGCTCGGCCGTTGCGGGAAGTCAAAACGCCGGCGGCGTGCCCGACCAAGTCTGCACCAAGCCCGAGGACTGCGGGGACGTGAGCAGGTTCGTGTGCGATCCCAGCACCGGCAAGTGCGCAGCTGGTCAATGCTCACCCACGCTCGCGTGCGGTGCCGACAAGGTCTGCGTACCGCAGGTAGACGACGCGACGGTGGGCGCCTGCTACGCCGGGTGCACCCCATTTTCGGAGGAGTGCGGCGCTGACGTGGAGTGCGTCTCGGTTAGCTTCGACAACACCGTTGGCGCCTGTTACGAGCGCGGCACCGCGACCGGCGCGTGCGACGACGGCGATCTCACGTCCACGGGCTGCGCGATGCCGGGTACGCTCTGCATTCAAGGCCAATGCACGGGCGTGTGCGACGTGTTCACGGGGCAGCCCGGCTGCGCCGCGGGACTGCATTGCGACCTCTCTGGTTATTGCCGTGAGACCGCGGGCGACGCCGCGAAGGTGGATGAGTCGTGCGCCGCTGACGCGGAGGCGCTGGATCGCTGCGGTGATGAAGGAGCTGTCTGGCGCGGCATGTGTTTGCCGGACCTCGGCGGCAGCGAGGACGCGTTACTGCGCTGCTACCAGCTGTGCCGTGAAGGCGGCACGGACTGCGCCGCCGGTTTCGATTGCGTCCCGTTGTCCACCGAGTTGCCCGGCGTGGGCGCGTGCGTGAGCTCCTGCAACGCGGGCGGCAGCGGTCAGGATTGCGACACCTGCATCACGAGCGCGATGACGGCGTGCTGCGCGGAGCCAGCCGCGGCATGCGAGGCCGGTTCGCCCTGCGACACGCTGACCACGTGTCTCGAGCCGTGCGAGCTCGATGATTCGGCCTGCGTCCAAGCCTGCGCCGACGCCACGCCCGAGGGGGTCGACCCTTACGTGGCGCTCGCGCGTTGTCTGGTCGGCGACCAGGAAGCGACCATCGGCGCGTGCGGCTTGTGTCAGTAATGCGCGCGGAGCTCAGCCGAGCCGGCGTCGGATCCACGCTTCGACGCCGGGGCTGGGATGCACGGCGACGACCTGCCCGTTGCTCACGAACACTTCGCTCGGGAGCGCGCGGCCGTTGTACTCACTCGCCATGGTGAAGCCGTAGGCGCCGGCCTCGCGGATCGCGACCAGCTCCGGCACCGCTTCGCCGATCGGGTGCGTCCCGAAATCGTCTGAGCTTTCACACACCGGTCCTACGACGCGCCACTCGCCGGCCTGCGGCGCGTGCGCCAGCGGCTCGATGCGGTGGTGCGCCGAGTAGAGCGCCGGCCGCAGCAAGTCATTCATGCCAGCGTCGAGCACGAGCCAGCGTCGGGCGCGAGTGGTCTTGCTCTGCACGACGCGCGCGACCAGCACGCCGAACGGCGCCACCACCGCGCGACCGGGCTCGACGAGCAGCTGGTGGTCTTCCAAGCGCGCTTCGCGCAGCACCGCGCGCGCGGCGGCTACGAACGCTTCGGGGGCGGGGGCGGGCCGCGCGCCATAGTCCACGCCGAAGCCGCCGCCGAAATTGACGTATTCGAGGCTGCGGCCCGCGTCGCGGCGAGCGACTGCGAGCTCTGCGACACGGCGAGCTCCGGCTTGGTACTCGAGCGTGTTCGTCTGCATCGAGCCGATGTGCGTCGAGAGCCCGACGGCGACGAGCGCTGGCTCGCCATCGACGTGGGCGAGCAGCGCTGGCACGTCGGCCGCGGGCACGCCGAATTTGGCGTCGTCATGGCCGGTCGCGATGTGCGCGTGAGAGTCGATGGCGACGCCGGGATTGATGCGCAGCGCGACGCGCGCGCTGCGGGCGAGGGCGCGCGCGCGCGCGGCGATGCGCGTGATCTCCTCCGCGCTCTCCGCTTGGATCGCGAGAATGTCGGCGGCGATCGCGCTGTCCAGCTCGCGGTCGGTCTTTCCTACGCCGCTCATCACTATGCGGCGCGGCGCTGCGCCGGCGCGCAGCACGAGCTCGAGCTCGGCGCCGGACACCACGTCGGCGCCCAGCCCTGCGGAAAATACAGCGCGTAAAATCGGGCCGGCAGAGTTCGCCTTCACGGCGTAGGCCACAAGGTGTCGCTGTGTTTCGAACGCAGCTTCCAGTCGCTCGGCGACGTCGCGCACGCCGTCGAGGTCGTAGAAATACGCAGGAGTATCGACCCCGGACCGCTGGACCAGATCGGCCAAACGGGCGGATCCGAGCAGAGCCGCGCCTTGCGCATCGCGTCGAAATCCAAACATAGCGCGCTGCTCTTACCAGCTCGCTCGTTCTCCGCAAACGTCTGTCCTACCCGAGTGGGCGTGCCCTGTGGCATGCTCCGCGGCACACTGAACTGGCGGTTGAGCGGCCGCCTTCGCGCCGCCCGCTTAGCTCATCTCTACGGAACAATTCATGATTGCTCGTCGCGCCAAGATTGTCTGCACCATCGGTCCTGCGGTTGAAAGTCGAGAGGCCATTCGAGAGCTCATTGAGGCCGGCATGGACGTGGCGCGCCTGAATTTCTCGCACGGCAAACACGCCGAGCACGGCGCGCGTTTCGATCTCATCCGCTCGGAAAGCGAGGCGCTCGGTAAGCCGGTCGCCATTCTTCAGGATTTGTGCGGCCCCAAGATTCGCACGGGGGTCACGGGGCCCGCCGCGCTGGAAAACGGCGGCACCATCGATCTCGTCGCCGGTAAGAACGGCGACGACCACACCGTCGCCGTCGACTACGAGAGCCTGGCGCAAGACGTACGCCCCGATGATCGCATCCTGCTCTCGGACGGGCAGGTCGAGCTGCGCGTCCTGGACGTGCGCGGTGAGCGCGTGCACTGCCGCGTGGAGCACGGCGGCCCGATGCGCCCGCGCATGGGCGTCAATCTGCCCTCGGGCAGTCTGCGGCTCGCGGCGCTGACCGAGAAGGACAAGGCCGACCTCGAGTTTGGTCTCGAGAAGGGCGTGGACTACGTCGCGCTGAGCTTCGTGCGTCGCGCCGAGGAGGTGCAGGAGCTGCGTGAGCTGTGCGAGCGCAAGGGCCGCCCCACCCCTATCATCGCGAAGATCGAGACCCCGGCGGCCGTCGAGCGGCTGGACTCCATCGTGCGCGCCGCGGACGCGGCCATGGTCGCGCGCGGCGATTTGGGCGTGGAGCTGCCGCCCGAGACCGTGCCCGTGATCCAAAAGCAAATCATCGGGACTTGTCGTATTCACAGGAAGCCCGTGATCGTCGCCACCGAGATGCTGCAGTCGATGGTCGACTCGCCGCGCCCCACCCGCGCGGAGGCGAGCGACGTGGCGCACGCCGTGTTCACCGGCGCCGACGCGGTCATGCTCTCGGCCGAGAGCGCGACCGGTAAGTTCCCGCACGCCGCCGTGCGCATGATGGACCGCATCATCCGCCAGGCGGAGGGCAGCCGCTTCTTCCTGCCCAATCCGTCCGAGCCCGACCACACCACGGCGGACTCGATCGCCCACGCGGCGGTCGCCATCGCCCGCGAGGTCGGCGCGAAGCTCATCGTGACGCTGACGGAATCGGGCGTCACCGCGCGCCTCGTCTCCAAGGCGCGCGCGATGGTGCCGATCATGGCGTTCTCGAGCGGGGAGCGGACTCTGCGCCAGTTGGCGCTGCTCTGGGGCGTCGCGCCGCGCTTCATGAGCACGAAACAGGCGAATTTCGAGGATCAGGTTCGCGAAACCACGCAATTTCTGTTAGAAAAGAACCTGATCAAGTCCGGAGAACGCTACGTGATGGTGTATGGAGCTCGAGTGGGCGTCCGGGGGGCGACCAACGCCGTGCGCGTGGAGCAGCTGCCGTGACGATGGCGGCCGAGCACAGGGCTCACTACTCGTTCGCGCGCTCGATGGGCGGGCGTGCGTCTCGTAGTGGTGAGTCCGTGCCAGGCCGCGCGGGGTAGGGAGGGGTGCTCTGACCGCTTCGGCTGAGCTGAGCCCCAGGCTCACCAAGTACGAGCTCTTGGAGCAAATCGGCCATGGCGGCATGGCGACGGTGTATCGCGCACGCGACCGTCGCCTGGACCGCGAAGTGGCGGTCAAAATCATTCACCGTCACTTGCGTGAGAACTGGGAGGTGGCGCAGCGCTTCGACAGTGAGGCGCGCGCCGTCGCCAAGCTCAAGCACGCGAACATCGTCGAAGTCTACGACGTCTCGGACGCCGACGAGGACGAGCGTTACCTGGTCGTCGAGCTCGTGCGCGGCACCACGCTGCGCAAGCTGCTCGCCAACGAAGGCTATCTGCCGCCGGAGATCGCGGCCATCATCGGCGTCGAGCTCGCGGACGCGCTCGATCACGCGCACGGGCTGGGCGTCATCCACCGCGACGTGAAGCCCGAGAACGTGCTCATCGCTGGGCCCGACTCCGAGCGTGAGGTCGCCCCGGTAAAGATCACAGACTTCGGCATCGCGAAGCTGCTCGACGCCCAGGGCGTCACCTCCACCGGGCAGGTGCTCGGCTCACCCGCGCACATGGCGCCGGAGCAGATCGAAGGCGGCGACGTCTCTGCGCGCGCCGACGTCTTCGGTCTCGGCGTGCTGCTCTACGAGTGCATGGTCGGCAAGCTGCCGTTCGACGGCAAGAACCCGGCGCAAGTCCTGCGTCGGGTGCTCGACGGCAGCTTCGTCCCAGCGGAGCGCGCGCGCGCCACCATCGGCGCCGCGTTCTCGGCGATCCTCTCCCGCGCGCTGGCGCACGACGCGAATGATCGCTTCGCGAGCGCCGCGGAGCTCAAGCGCGCGCTACAGGGCGAGCTCGAGCTCTCGGGCTATACGGCGCTGAACCTTGAGCTGCGCGCGTTCCTCGCGGAGCCCGCGACGTACCGGCGTGAGCATGAGGCGCGCATCGTCAGCTCCCTCGTGGAGCGAGCGCGCGCCGCGCGCGAGCGCCGCGACGTGCCGCTCGCCGCGGCTTGCTACAACCGCGCGCTCGCTTACCGCCCCGATGATCCGGAGCTCATCGCCAGCGTGTCGAACCTGGCGCGCGGCGTGAAGACGCGACGCTTGCTGCGCGGGCTCGCGTTGAGCGCGCTGGGCGTCGTGCTCACGGGCTCCGCCGCGCTGGCGCTGGCTCGTTCGCTGGCGCGCCAGCGTGCGGAATTGCCACAGCCATCGACCAGCACCAAGCCTGCGCCGAGCGCTGCCCCGGTGCTGGCTCCGCCGCCCGCGACCGCGGCCAGCGCTACGACCGCTGCGAGCGCCAAGGAGGTGGCTCCCGCGGTGGCGAGCGCCGAGCCACCGGCGGTGACGGCGACCGCCGCGCCTCGGCGGCGGCCGGGACGCCCCACCACCAAAGTGACGCCCGCGGAGGCCGAGCCGCTCGACCGCAAAGCTCGCGTTCAGGTGGTCGTGAGTGGTCCACAGAATGCGACGGTTCGCATCGATGGCGCGGACACGCCCTGGTTCGGCAAAATACAGGAGCTCGAGCCGGGCGAGCACACGTTCGAGTTCGTGGCGCCCAACGAGCAGTGCTGCCTACCGGGGAAGACCATGAAGGTGCGCGTTCCTCCCTCGGCGAGCCCGGACGACGTGCACATCGTGCAAGGCCGCATCGAGTTCCGGCCGGCCACCCTCGACCTGCGCGGTCCGCCTGGAAGCTCCGCGAGCTGCGGCCCGCTCGGCGAGTTCCCGGTGCCGAGCCAGCATGCCATCCCCCTCACGTCCGCCGAGCGGCGGGTCCGCTGTCAGTTGCTGCCGCCGCCGGGCAGCGCCGAGCCGCCGAAAGAGTTTGACGTGACGCTCAGGCCCGGACGACTCTCTACTAACCTCGGGCAATGAATCGGTACTGGTGCCCGAGGCGGTTCGATGCGTCTTCTGGCACAGGTGATGGTGATGGCGGCGGTCTTCGCCCTCGCGCCGAGCGCGTGGGCCGAAGAAGCGCCGCACCCGAGCCGCGAGCGAGCCACGAAGGGCGGCGCGGCGTCGAAGCCGCGTGAGATCGAGCTCAGCGACGACGCGAAGCTCGCCAGCGTTCAGAGCCTGTACGAAGCCGGCAAGTACGGCGAGTGCGCCAACGAGCTCACTCGCTTGCTCAAGGGCGATCCCAAGCGCCGCTTGCAGGAGCCGGACATCGTGGAGCTCGCGCGCGTCTATCACGCGGCGTGTTTCCTCGGCAGCGGTAACCCCGAGGCCGCCGATCAGGCGCTCGACGACGCCATCCGTGCCAACCCGCAGATGCGGCCGCCGGACAGCCTGGTGTTTCCGCCGCCCGTCATCGAGCACTTCTTGCGAGTGAGGCAGCTGCGCTACGAAGAGATCAAGAAGGCGGAGGAGCAGCGCGTGGAGCGGGCGCGCCGGGCGGCGGAGACGCAGGCCGCGCGCGAGCGCGCGGAGATGGCGCGCTTCGCCGAGATCGAGCGCCTGGCCACGCATGAGACCGTGCTGATCCGTAACCGGCGCTGGATCGCCATGGTCCCGTTCGGCGTCGGGCAGTTTCAGAACGGCGCGGACGGCCTCGGCTGGGTGTTCTTGACCGCCGAGACCGCGCTCGCGGCCACCGCGCTCACCTCGCTGGGCATGCAGTCGTACTTGGGCGTGCAGGCGGAGAAGTTGAAGAACCCGGACAACAACGCGGTGCTGCGCACCTGGCACACGCTGCTCACCGTGAGCAGCTACAGCTTCATCGGCGTCGCGGCCGCCGGCATTTTGCAGGCGCAGCTCGCGTTCGTGCCGGAGGTGCGCGAAGAGCGCTATCGACCGTTGCCGCCGCGGCTGAAGCGACCCGTGGCGCGACGCGAGCTCGTGCCGAGCTTCGGCGCCGGCCCGCACGAGCTGTTCCTCGGCTTCAGCGGCTCGTTCTGACGCACGCCCCGCGCGTCGCTCAGTTGTCGCTCGCGAGCGCGGTGACCTGCACGGCTTCGCGGTCCGCCGCGCGCTCGGCGGCTTCGGCGTCCGTCGCCAGCAAGTCGTCCTCAGCGGCGCTCTCTGCGATGCCGAGCAGCGCCAGCAGCACGCGAGGCGGCTGCAAACCGAGCTCGGGCTGATTGACGAACAGCCCGGACAGCTTGCTCGCGTAGCCGCGCATCAGCGCGAGCGTCGGGATGCGGTCGAAGGCGAACGCCTTGGGGCGACTCGCGAGCGGCAGCGCGATCAGGCTCAGGAACAGCAGCTGGTAGATGGCGGACAGGCGCAGCTTCTCCCAGCGCGACTTTCGCTCCAGCACGCGGCGCAGAAAATGGACGTTGAGCGGCACGTGGAAGGCCTCGTCGCGCGTCAGGATGGTGAGCATCCGCCGCGTGGCCGGCGCTTGCACGTTGGCGAGCGCCATGCGGTACGTCGTGGAGCCGATGGTCTCGAACATGAGGTTCGTGAGCACGATGGTCTCCATGCGCCGCGCGCGCGCGTAGAGCCCGTACAGCGTGCGGGTGACGCGCCCCATCGGCTCTACGGAGCCGCCGATGAAGGGCAGAAACTCGGTGAGCAGCTGGCGATGCCAGCCCTCTTCGTTGCCGTACAGGCGCAGCACGTCGGCGAGCTCCGCGTCCCACTGCGCGACCTCGTCCGCGAGCTCGTGCGCCTGGCGCAGGCCCGACTCTTCGGCGCGGAACGCGGCGTTGAAGAACTTGATGGCAGCGCGCTGCTCTTCGGGCGAAGCCCACTCCACCGGCCGCGAGAGCTCCAGGTACTCCGATTCCATGCGGCTCGCGCGCCGCTGCAGCGTGCTCTTCCACCACGCCGTCGATCGCTCGCTCTGCGCTGTGCTCGCCACGTGTTCAGCCCGGCTTCTTCTCGACCGCGACCACGTAAAAGCCGGCGAACACCTTGAGCGGCGAGTCGCACAATAGGCGCTCGGCGCGCGTGAAGAGCTGGCGTCCGAGCGCCGTCTTCATCACGTGCGCCGTCGGCGTGGCGATGCGCACGCCGCGCGTCGCGACCACCTCACAACCGGACGGCAACAGCGCGGGCACCTCGCGCGGCGAATGGAAGCGCGTGTAGACGTGCTTCTCGTGCGTGTCGGCGGCGACGCGTCCGGCGGGGCCGAAGCGCTTCAGCAGCCCGCGCCAGCTGTACGGATTGTAAAACTCTGCGATCACGTGTCCGCCCGGGCGCGTGACGCGCGCCATCTCCGCGAGGGCGAGCTCGATCTCGCGGACGTGCGCCAGCACCTTGAAGCTGCACACCACGTCGAAGCTCTCGTTCGGGAAGGGCAGGGCGGTCGCCGAGCCCTCGATGACGTTCAAGCCGCGCGCGCGGGCGCGCTCGAGCATGCCGGGCGAGAGATCGACGCCTTGCGCGCTGCGCGTGAACTCCCTGAAGCGCTGCAGCAGCAAACCGGTGCCGCAGCCCACCTCCAAGAGGTCGCGGCCGGCCGCGAAACGCTGCACGAAAGCGGACTCGAGCTCGTCGACGAGCTCGTGATAACCGCCGGGATCATTGGCGCCCCGCTGCGCCTCGTAGCCCTCGGCGAAGGCGTCATAGTAGCGGCGGTTCGATTCGTGGCTGCCAGAAGCGTCCATTTCAGCGCGCTTTACCACGTCCGCCCGCGGCGTTCGACCTGTTCGGAGCGCTGGATTTCGGCTGCGGCAGCGGCCCTCGGCCCCGCGCGCGCGCGCGGCCTCAGTCACGCCCCCGCGCGCGGCCGCTGACGTGCCCACATTTCGCGCAAACAGTGACGAGCTCGACGCCCAGCTCGGTCAGCGCTGAGCCGAGCTCGGCCGGCGTCGTGAGCCGCGCGAGCTTCGTCTCGCCGCACACGCGGCAACGGCCGCTCGTGGCGTCGCCCAGGCTCGGGCTGCGGCGCGCCGTCACGGCCGAGAGCAGACGC
Organism: uncultured Sorangium sp.; assembly: GCA_966250485.1. Classification (GTDB taxonomy): domain Bacteria; phylum Myxococcota_A; class Polyangia; order Polyangiales; family Polyangiaceae; genus PMG-095. The sequence goes on from CBINHN010000028.1 coordinate 61,245, forward strand.
GCGGTGCCGGCGGCGAGCTCTCGCGCCATGCGCAGCCGGAAGCCGACGGCGAGCAAGATCAAGCCGGCGTTGGCGAGGCCGAAGCCGTAAAACCAATCCTCGACGCCCAGGCTCGAGATGCGCGCGTAGCCGAGCGCGCCCGTCAGCACCGCGCAGACCACGAGATCGCGCGCCGCCGCGCTGCGCAGTTGCTGGCCGAGGTGCGCCGAGCGCTCCTCGAGGTGATGACGCAGCTCGGCGTCAGCTTCCGCGCCGCCGTGCGCGGCCGCGCGCCACAACGGCGAGAGCCAGCTCGCTTGCAGGCCTCGCAGTGAGTCACCCACGCGGCCAGGCGCCGCGCGTTCCAGCGCGGCGCCGAGGCGCGCGAGATCCGCCCGCGCACGCAGGGCGGAGCGTCCGAGGACGAAGCCGCGGAACGCCAACCAAGGGCTCAGCGCTGCGAGAGCGACCTCCAGCGTCGGAAACTCATCGGCCACGCGAAGATAGTCCGAGTATCAGGCGCGCTCGGCGCTGTCGAGCGGCGCGCGCCGAATCACCTTTGGCCGCTTGGCCAACCGCCTCGCGACGAGCTCAGCGTGGCGATGCTAGCCTAGGGCGGCTTTGCGCGAGCTCAGGTCGAACCGCCTGGTCATCGGACTTGCCGAATACGTCGACATCCCGGCGTGGCGCATCGTCGGGCTGCGCGCGAAAGTCGACACGGGCGCGCGCTCGAGCGCGCTGCACGTCGAAAATCTCGAGGAGCTCGCCAACGGCTGTGTGCGCTTCGACGTCCGTTTGCACCGCTCGAAGCCAGAGCGGCGCGTGACCATCGAGGCACCCATCGTGCGGCGCGCGCTCGTGCGCGCGAGCACCGGCGTCTCCGCGGCGCGCGTGTTCGTGGCGGCGCGCATCTTCATCGGTAAGACGCCCTTGGCCATCGAGCTCGGCCTCGTGGATCGCGGTCGCATGCTGTACCGCATGCTGCTCGGGCGCACGGCGTTGACGGGGCGTTTCCTGGTCGACCCCAGCGGTCATTACCTGCTGAGCGGCGCCGCGCGCCGCAGGGCGAAATCGGCGCGCGCGCGGCGCGAACGGGTGCCGGCGTGAGCCGCCTGCGCGTCTTGATCTTGTCGCGCATCGCGGGCTCTTACAGCACGCAGCGCTTGAAGGAGGCGTGCGCTAGCCGCGGGCACGCCGTGCGCGTGCTGAACACCTTGAATTTCAGCCTGCTGCTCGAGACCCAGCGGCCACAGCTGTTCTACCGCGGGCGGCCGCTCTCCGACTATGACGCGGTGATCCCGCGCATCGGCGCGTCGGTGAGCGCGCAGGGGACCGCCGTGGTGCGGCAGCTCGAGCAAATGGGCGTGTTCGCGCTCAACTCCGCGCAGGCCATCGCCACCTCGCGCGACAAGCTGCGCGCTTTACAGATCTTGAGCGGTCACGACGTCGCCTTTCCGCCGACGGCCTTCGTCCGCGAGCGTGAGAGCGTTCGCTCCGCGATCGCGCAGGTGGGCGGGCCGCCGGTGATCATCAAGCTGACCGAAGGCTCGCAAGGCGCGGGCGTCATCCTGGCGGATAGCAGCAAGGGCGCGGAGGCGATCTTGGAGTCGCTGCTGCTGGCGCGCCAGAGCGTCATCGTGCAGAAGTTCGTGAGCGAATGTTCGGGCAGCGATCTACGCGCGCTGGTCGTGGGCGGGCGCGTGGTGGCGGCGATGCGGCGCCGCGCGGCGCCGGACGAGTTTCGCAGCAACGTGCACCGCGGCGGCCGTCCCGAGCGCGTGCGGCTCGAGCGCTCGCTGGAAGACCTCGCGCTGCGCGCGACGCAGATCCTCGGCCTGCGCGTCGCCGGCGTCGATCTGATCGAGAGCGACGAGGGGCCCATGGTGCTGGAGGTCAATTCCTCGCCGGGTCTCGACGGCATCGAATCCGCGACGGGCGTGGACGTCGCGGGTGCGATCGTCGAGCACCTCGAGCAACAGATCGTCTTTCCCGATATCGATCTCAAGCAGCGGCTCACGAGCAGCCCGGAGCACGGCGTCGCGGAGCTGGTCGTGGGGCCGGAGTCGCTGTTCGCGAATCGCAGCATTGGGGCGCTGGCGAGCGCGGGGCTCAGGGCCGCCATCTTGAGCGTGACGCGCGTGGACGCGGTGTTCCCGAACCCGGCGCCCGAGCTCGCGTTGCGCGTCGGCGACCGCGTGCTGTGCTTCGGCGCGCTCGCCGAGCTGCGCGAGCTGCTCGCTGAGCCGCGCTCGGAGCGCCGCCCCGCGGCGTGGCTCGCGGCCCCGGCGCCGCCGCTGCGCAGCAGCCCGGATTGAGGTGCGTCATGGCCAAACCCAGCGATCACCCCGACTTTTTCAGGTTGCCGGCGCCGGAGGGTCGCTCGCGCGAGAGCAGCATCGTGCTGGACGCGGAGGGCCGCTTCTTTCACGACGGCGCGCTGATCACCCATCCCGGCATGCAGCAGGCGTTCAGCCGCTGGATCGCGCGGCACCCGGACGACGGGCGCTACGTGCTGCACAACGGCTACGACTGGACCTACTTCCGCGTCGAGGACGCGCCCTTTCAAATCGTGGCCGTTCGCCCGACGCAGGCGGGCCTCGAGCTCGAGCTCTCGGATGGCAGCCGCGAGCCGCTAGACGCGGAGCGCCTCAGTTGCCCCAGCGGTGACGCCTTGTACGTGTCCGTGAAGCAAGGACAATTCTTGGCGCGCTTCAGCCGCTCCGCGCAGCTGGCGCTCGCTCCGTACCTCGAGCAGGATGCGTCGGGCCGGCTTTTCATCGATTTCGGGGGCCGTCGCGCGGCGATTCCCTTGGACCTCCAAAAAGCGTGATAGAAGGGGCCGCCTGCGATGCGCGTGTTGGTTGCCGATCGGCTCACGGAAGACAGCCTCGATGAAATGCGTTCCCTCGGCGTCGAGGTCATTTATGACCCCGACCTCAAGGCCGAGCGGCTCCCCGAGGCAGTAGACGACGTCAACGTGCTGGTGGTGCGCGGCACGGAGGTGAGCCGCGCGACCGTGCGCGCCGGCCGCTCATTGAACCTCATCATTCGCGCCGGAGCCGGCGTCAGCAACATCGACGTGGTGGCGGCCAGCGAGCGGGGCATCTACGTGGCCAACTGCCCTGGCAAGAATGCTTCCGCCGTGGCCGAGCTCGCCTTCACGCTCATCGGCTGCCTGGACCGCCGAGTGCCCGACGCAGTGGCCAGTCTGCGCGCCGGGCAGTGGCAAAAAGACGAGTTCGCGCGCGCGGTCGGCCTCTCGGGGCGGCGCATCGGTCTGCTCGGCCTGGGCCACGTTGGCCGCGCGGTGTTGCGCATCGCGCACGCCTACAACATGAAGGCCTTTGCCTGGAGCCGCTCGCTCACGCAGGCGCGGGCGGCCGAGCTCAACGTGACGGTGGCGCGCACACCAGAAGAGCTCGCCGCGGAGTCGGAGATCTTCAGCGTGCACCTCGAGCTCGTGGAGCGCACGCGCGGCATCGTCGACCGCAAGGTGCTGAGCGCGCTGCCCGACGAGGCCTTCTTCATCAACACCGCTCGGCCGGAGCTCGTCGACTACGAAGCGCTGGCAGAGCTCGCGCCAAAGAAGCACCTGCGCATCGGGCTGGACGTGTTCCCCGATGAGCCCACTACGCGGCGCGCCACGTTCAAGCATGTGATCCTGGAGAGCGGCCTCGTGTACGCGACCCCGCACATCGGCGCCTCGACGGATCAAGCTCAAACCGCCATCGCCGCGGAGTGCGTGCGGATTTTGCGCAGCTTCCTCACGAAGGGGGAGGTCCCCAACGTGGTCAACATCAGCGCCACGTTCTGGTCGCGGTACCAGCTCGTGGTGCGTCACATCGATCGCGTCGGGGCTCTCGCCAACGTGCTCGGCGTGCTGAAGCGGCACGGCATCGACATTCACGAGCTCGACAACACCGTGTTCGAGGGGGGCCGCGCAGCCTGCGCCAAGATCCGTCTCGGCAGCCGTCCGAGCGAGGACTGCCTGTCCGAGATCATGGCCTTCTCCGACGAGATCCTACACGTCGATCTCGTTACGCTGCCGAACCTGGCGTAACGCTCAGCGCTCGCGCTCGCCGTCGCCCTCGCTGAAGATCTGCTCGATCTTTTCGAGCGCCTCGTCGAAGACTTGCTGCACGGCGCGCATGGTCGTGGGCCGCACGCGGCCGCGCCGAGCGGCGCGTCGCAGCGCGCGCACGAGCCGCGCGATGCGCTTCGAGAACTCCGCGATCTCCTCGGCGTGCGCCTCCCACGGCTGCTCTCCGAAGCGGTCGTAAAACTCCTCGACCGAGTCGCGGTGCGCCGCCAGGTCCTTCTGCCCAGCGTCGGTGATCTCGTACACTTTGCGGCCGTCGCGCTCGACGCTGCGCGCGTGCTCGAGCTCCTCGAGCAACTGCAGCGTCGGATAGATCACGCCCGGGCTCGGCCGGTAGCCCCCACCGCTCCGCTTCTCGATGTACTGCATGATCTCGTAGCCGTGGCGGGGGCTGCTCGCGAGCGCGTCGAGCACGAGGTAGCGCACCTCCCCGCGCTCCGCTCTCGGCGCAGGCTCGTTCAGGAATTCAGCCAGGCGAGCAAAGTGAGGAGGAAAGGGGCCACCGCGGCGGCCCCAGCGTGAGCCCATCCAGGCGCCATAGCCTGGTCCACAATCTCTGGCAAACATCATCTGATTCTCCTTGTGACAACAATCATTTCAGGTGGTTACGAGCGAGGTGCTCGTCCTCGATACATCTAAAAGATATATCGTAAAGACACGTCTAATTCTCGCCTTCCGCTCTGTCAAGGCGCGGCCCGGCGCTAGGGCAGGGTTCGGCTCACGGCGCGGCGGCGGAGGCGTGAGCTCGAGCGACGCGGGAGCCCGGCGCGCGCGATGAGCGGAAAACGGGCGTCACGGCGGGCGCGTGCTACCGGCGTCGTTTTCGCGCGGCGGCGCTGCTTCGCCGCCAGGGTGAAGCTGATGAGTTCCGCGTCCCTCGGCGGCTTCCGCGCTTGCACCAGACCCCCCCTGTAGCTAGACTGCGCGCGTTCGAAAAATCGGGTGGATCCCGCCTCAGCGGACCCGCTCACGCAGGGTCCGTTTTTTTTTCTCTAGCACCCACCCGTCACAACAACCTTCAACGTCTTCGCTGTTTTTCGCCGTCTCCATACCCACCATGACCATCGCCCACGTGAAACTGGATGGACTCGATCGCGAGCGAGTGCTCGAGGTCGTCACCCCAGTGCTGCACGCGCACGGCGTAGAAGGCGTGGAGCTCGTGTGGAAGACGGATCGCGCGGGTCGGCTGCTCGAGCTCACCGTAGAGCGGCCCGACTCGCGCGTACCCGGTGAGGGCGTAACCATCGATTTGTGCTCCGAGATCTCGCGCGATCTCTCGGCAGCGCTCGACGTCGGAGAGGTCATCGCGCAGCGTTACCGCTTGGAGGTGGGCTCGCCGGGGCTCGATCGTCGCCTCTACGAGGCCAAGGATTATCAACGCTTCGCCGGGCAAAACGCGCGGCTGAAGTTGAAAACGCCTGTCGCCGGGCAGCACGTGCTTCACGGCACGCTGCAGGGCCTGGATGAACGGGGACAAGTGCAGTTGCAGGGCGAGCGCGGGGAATTGATTGCCATCCCGCTCGAAGAGGTAGAAAACGCGCGGCTCGTCTTTCAGATGGGCGGCGCGGGTCCGCGGCCAGGAAAAGGCCGTCGCGGGCCAGCTTCGGGTCGTGGGCCATCTGCCCAGCGGCCGCAACGTTGAGGTTCATCATGGCACAAGCAGCGGGTTACTCTGAAGGTCTCGGATCCATCGTCGAACAGGTCGCCCAGGAGAAGGGCATCGACAAAAAGATCCTGATCGAGACCATGGAAGCCGCGATTCTCAAGGCGGCGCAGGCCGCGTTCGGCCCCAACCGCGAGCTCGAAGCGCGTTACAACACCGATACGGGCAACATCGACCTTTTCCAGTACATGACCGTCGTCGAGCAAGTCGCCCAGCCCGAGCGTGAGATCGCCCTCGACGTGGCGCGCAAGCACGGCCTCGACGCGGAGGTCGGTGAAGAGCTCGGCTTCCAGGTGTTCTGGCATCCGCGCGACGCCGAGCGCGCGCGTCAGCAAGACAAAGAGTTCGGCGCCGTGCTCGACATGAAGCAGGCGCGCAGCGCGTTCGGTCGCATCGCGGCGCAGACCGCCAAGCAGGTGCTCTTGCAGCGCGTGCGCGACGCGGAGCGCGACATCATTCACAACGAGTACAAGGATCGCCAGGGTCAGCTGATCCGCGGCATCGTCCGGCGCTTCGAGAAGGGTCACAACCTGATCGTCGATCTGGGCAAGACGGAGGGCGTGCTGCCCGCGCGCGAGCAGACGCCGCGCGAGACGTATCGCCCCGGTGATCGCATCGTCGCCTTCGTGAAGAACATCGATCGCGAGTCGCGCGGCCCGATGATCATCCTCAGCCGTCAGTCGCCGCACCTGGTGGAGAAGCTGTTCGAGGCCGAGGTGCCCGAGATCTACGAGGGCATCGTCAAGATCGTCAGCGTCGCTCGCGAGCCCGGCTCGCGCAGCAAGATCGCCGTCACCTCGCGGGATCCCGACGTGGATCCGGTGGGCGCCTGCGTCGGCATCAAGGGCTCGCGCGTGCAAGCCGTGGTGCAGGAGCTGCGCGGTGAGAAGATCGACATCGTGCCGTACGACAAGGACGCGGCGCGTTATATCATCAACGCCATCCAACCCGCAGAGGTGAACCGCGTCGTCGTCGACGAGGCCAACCACCGCATGGAGCTGGTCGTCCCGGACGAGAAGCTCAGCCTCGCCATCGGCCGCAAGGGTCAGAACGTGCGCCTTGCTTCGCAGCTGACGGGCTGGAAGCTCGACATCGTGAGCGAGAGCAAGTTCCGCCAGATGGAGGACGACGCCATGATCCAGCTCGCGGAAATCGAGGGCATGGACGAGGAGCTCGCCAAGAACCTGTTCGGCTTGGGCTTCCGCGCGCTCGACGAGATCGCGGAGGCCGAGATCGCGGAGCTTGCCAGCATCGAAGGCGTGGAGACGGAGGAGCGGGCCAAGGAGCTGCAGCAAGCCGCCGAGCGCGCGCTGGAGCGCTTGCGCCAAGAGCGGATTCGCCGTGCGGTGGAGCAGGGCGGCGCGCTCACCGACCACGACGCGCTGCTGATCATCCCGGGCATGGGCACGCGTACCGCCCAAGCGCTGGAAGAAGCCGGCTATCGCAGCGTGCGCGACGTCGCCAAGGAAGACCCCGACCGGCTCTCGATCAAGTCGGGCCTCGGCCACAAGAAGGCGCGGCAGGTCTGGCAGGGCGCCGTCGATTTCCAGCGCACCGTAGCCAAAGAAATCCAAGTAGCTCGCGAGCGTCTGAGCGAGCGGCGCGCGCAGCTCGAAGCGCAGGCCGCGCTGGACGTCGCCGCGGGCGTGCCGCTGCCGGACGATGAAGCCGGCCAGGAACTGGAGGCCTGAGCTCGAATGCAGCGAACGTGTGTGGGTTGCCGCGCGGTGGCTGAACCGCGAGAGCTCGTGCGTTTGGTGCTAGCGCCGGAAGGCGAGGTCGTCGTGGACCTCGCCGGCGGGAGCTTTGGGCGCGGGGCCTGGGTGCACCCTACCGTGCGCTGTATCGAGAAGGCGGTGCCGGCGGGCTTGTCCCGCGGGCTGCACGGCAGCGTGCGGACTACATCGGCGCAGATTGTGGAACGGCTCGCGCAAGCCGCGGCGCGGCGAGTGCAGGGACTTTTGATCGGGGCGCGGCGCGCCCGGAAATTGGAGGCGGGCGCGACGGCGGTCGAGGAGTGCGTGCTAAATCGGCGCGCAGAGTTGGTGTTGGTTGCGACGGACGCACGTGCGTCCGCAGAGCTGCCCTGGCTCGAGCCGCTCATCGCGAGCGGCCGGGCGCTCGCCTTCGGCGAGAAGGCGCTGTTCGGTACCTGGTTCGCTCGCAGGGACACGGCGCTGCTCGCCGTGACGGATGCAGGGATAGCTCGCGAGCTCAAAGAGGCGATTTCTTGGACGATGCTCCAAGGACCGCGCGCTCAGTCCGAGGGAGCGCGGCGTGCGGTATCATCGGAGGCTGGATGACAAAGATGCGTGTCTACGAAGTAGCCCGCGATCTCGGGATGGAAAACAAGGCGCTCGTTGCGCTGTTGCAGTCCGTGGGCGTGACCGACGCGAAGAATCACATGAGCGCCATCGCGCCTGAGGCCGTGGAGCGCGTACGGCGCCACCTCGAGAAGCAGAAGTCGCCCGCCGTGGTGGAGGAGCGGATCCGCCCGACCGTCGTGAAACGACGAGCGGCCGTGAAACCGGACGCTACCGGTCCCGCGTCGGCGGCGCCCCCGTCCTCTGCGGGCGCATCGAGCGCCGCACCTTCGGTGTCCACCCCTTCGACACCTCCGGCCGAGTCCGTTCGCGCTCGTTCGCGCTCGTCAGCGCCGGCGCCCGCTGCTCCTGCCGCTGAGGTGAAGCAGCCCAGCGCGCCCGCGGTCGAAGCGCCGCCGGTCGAGCCGCCGCCCGCCGTTGCACCGGCCGCACCCCAGCCGCCCGCCGCACCCGTCGAGGTCGCAGCGGTCGCGACGAGTGTACAAGCCGCTGCGCCGGCTCCGGCCGCGGAGCCGGCGGCTGCCGCTCCAGCGGCGCCCGTGGCAGAGGTTGCCGAGCGCGCTCCAGCGGCGCCCGTAGCGTCCCCAGAGCCGAACGCCAAGCCAGCGCCCGCAGCGCAGACCGCGGCACCGTCGCCAGCCGTCAGCACGCCTGAGGCCCCGCCCGCGCCGGCCCCCGTCGCCGCTGCTGCGCCCAGCGCGGCAGCAACCAGCGTGACGCCTGCGCCCGCTGCGGCCCCCGCAGCGCCGGCAGCGGCTGCTGCAGCACCCGCTCCGGCAGCCGCTCCGCCGCCAGCAGCAGCGGCCCCTGCTCCGGCGCCCGCGCCGGCACCGGCTCCCGTCCCGGATCCGCCGCGCGCCGTGGCAAAGACCGGCATCGACGTGTGGGGCGGACGCCCTGGCGTGCCGATGCCGCAAGTGCAGCGCGGCACTCCGACGCCGCGCCGCGTCCAGTACGATCCCAAAGCGGGCGCGATGCGTGGTCGCCCCGGGCAGCAGCCGCCGTCCGGCGTCGCTGGCCGGATGCATGGTGGTCGCGGGCCGATGCGTCCCGGTCAGCGCGGCCCCGGCTCGATGTCGCGCGGACCGAAGCCCGGCGGGCCGCCAGCGACGCTGGAGCGCTCGGCGCACAAGAAGATCGTGCGCATGGAGGGGTCGATCGCCCTGCAGCGCCTCGCCGGCGAGATGGGCGTCAAGGCCACCGAGATGCTCATGAAGCTCATGCGCCTCGGCGTGACCGGCGTGAACATCAACAGCACGCTGGACGCGGACACCGCGAAGATCGTCGCCACCGAGTTCGGCTGGGAAGTCGAGGACACGGCCGTGAGCGAGGCGGATCAGCTGGTCGCCGCGCAGGGCATGGAGGGTGATACCTCCAGCGAGGAACGCGTCCCGCGTCCGCCCGTAGTGACCGTGATGGGTCACGTCGATCACGGCAAGACCAGCCTGCTCGATCAGATCCGCAAGTCCAGCGTGGCCGCTGGTGAGGCCGGCGGCATCACGCAGCACATCGGCGCGTACTCCGTCGAGACCGCGCATGGTCCGGTGACGTTCCTCGACACCCCAGGTCACGAAGCGTTCACCGCGATGCGCGCGCGCGGCGCGCAAGCGACCGACGTCGTGATCTTGGTGGTCGCCGCGGACGACGGCGTGATGCCGCAGACGCGCGAGGCCATCAACCACGCGAAGGCGGCCAAGGTGCCGATCGTCGTGGCGGTGAACAAGATCGACAAGCCGTCGGCGGATCCGGATCGCGTGAAGCGTCAGCTCAGCGAAGCCGGGCTCGTCCCTGAGGAGTGGGGCGGCGACACGCTGTACTGCAACGTCTCGGCGCTGACACGCGAGGGCGTCGACAACCTGCTCGAGCAGGTCGCGCTGCAGGCGGAGGTGCTCGAGCTGCGCGCCAGCCCGAACAAGCCCGGCACCGGTCTCGTCATCGAAGCCGAGCTCGATCGCGGGCGCGGTCCAGTGGCGACCATCCTGGTCACCGACGGCACGCTCAACCGCGGCGACGTCATCCTCGCGGGTGCTGCGTACGGCAAGGTGCGCGCGATGCACGACTCGCAGGGTCGGCAGGTCGCGAGCGCTGGGCCGTCCATGCCCGTCGCCGTCATCGGCCTGAGCGACGTGCCGAGCGCCGGCGATCCGGTTCACGTGATCAAGGACGCGAAGACGGCGCAGGAGATCGCCGAGACGCGCAAGACCAAGGAGAAGCGCAGCTTGGCGCCCTCCACGGGCGCGCGCGCCACCACGCTGGAAGATCTGGCGCGAGTGCTCGCCGAGAACGAGCAGCTCGAGCTCAAGCTGATCATCAAGGCGGACGTGCAGGGCTCGGTGGAAGCCGTGGCTGACGCGCTGACGCGGCTCTCGACCGAGAAGGTCAAGGTCATCGTCGTGCACTCGGCGGCCGGCGCCATCACCGAGGGTGACGTGAACCTGGCCGTCGCGGCGGGTGCGATCATCATCGGCTTCAACGTGCGCCCGGCGGGCAAGGCAGCGGCGCTCGCTCAAAAAGAGAACGTCCAGATCCGCCAGTACAACATCATCTACAACGTCGTCGACGAGGTGAAGGCGGCGATGGAGGGCTTGCTCGCGCCGACCCTGGTGGAGAAGCTCATCGGCAAGGCGGAGGTTCGCCAGGTCTTCCGCGTCAGCAAGGCGGGCAGCGTCGCTGGCTGCATGGTCGTGGACGGCGCCATCCGGCGCAACGCCTCCATCCGCCTGATGCGGGACGGCGCGATGATTTGGTCCGGCAAACTCTCCAGCCTCAAGCGCTTCAAGGACGACGCGCGAGAGGTCAAGGAGGGCTTCGATTGCGGTATGGCGTTCGACGGCTTCCAGGACTTCAAGGAAGGGGACGTCGTCGAGGCCTTCGAGGTCGAAGAGGTGCGCCAGACGCTGTGACCACCCCATGTTCGTGGGCGTCGCCCGCATGACCCTCTCGATCCCCGGCGCGCGCTCGCTGAAGGACAAGCGCAGCGTGGTGCGCTCTTTCCGGGATCGCGTGCGCTCGCGCTTGAGCGCGTCGATCGCCGAAGTGGGCGACCTGGATCGTCTCCAGGTCGCCACGCTGGGCGCGTGCGTCGTCGCGCGCGAAGCGACGCGCTGTCACGAGCTGCTCTCGGAGGTCACCGCGCTCGCCGGCGGCCTGCGTGAGGCGCTGCTCGCCGACGTCGCGACCGAGGTGATCGCGTTCGGCGCCGGCGGGCGCGGCGTCCGTGGCGGCATCGAACAGGCGCTGTCGCGCGTGCCGGGCGAGGCGCCGGATAGCGAAGAGGAAGAATGACTCAAGAGGGTCGACGTAGCCTGCGCGTCGCGGAGCTGGCGCGCGCCGAGTTCGCGCGCGCCGTGCAGCGCCGCATCGACGATCCGCGCCTGCGTAGCCTGATCGTCGCGTCCATCTCCGTGTCCGACGATCTGTCGGTGATCGATCTGGGCCTGCGCTTCGTCGGGGTCGAGACCGAGGCCGAGCAGCGCAAGCTGCTGCAGAAGCTACGCCAGGCGTTGCCGCGCCTGACGCGCGAGATCGTGCCGCGCCTCGAGCTGCGTCGCGCGCCGGCGCTGCGCGTGCACTACGACGGCGGTGAAGACGCCACGCGCCGCGTGGAAGAGCTGCTGCGCGAAATCCACGCAGAGTCGAAGAAGGACTGAGCCGCTGCGGCTCGGGGCGCAGCGCGCCCCGAGCGCCCGCTGCCGTTACTTCTTCTGGATGATGAGCTGCACGCGACGGTTGCGCGCGCGCATCGCCTCCGTGGCGTTCGGGACCAGCGGCTTCTCCTGGCCGTAGCCCTTGGCCTGCAGCCGCGAGGGATCCACGCCCAGCTTCACCAGCGCGTCCACCACCGCCTGCGCGCGATCCGCGCTCAAGCGCAGGTTGTGCTGCGGCGTGCCGGTGTTGTCGGTGTGGCCCTGCACCTCGACCGAGATGATCTCCTCGTGCGTGCGCAGCACGTCCGCGATCTCCTCGAGCAGGGACATCGAGTCGGGCAGGATGTCCGCCGAGTCCGTGTCGAAGTGGACCTGCTTCTTCAGCTTCACCTCGTTGCCTTGCACGACGACGTTCGGCTGCGCCGGGCGCTTGTTCACGACGATGCGCGCCTGCAGATCTTCCAGCGCCTTGACGTCGAGCTCGGCCGTGGTCGGGAAGTAGCCGGGCGCCTCGATGCTGAGCTTGATGTGTCCGGGCGGGATGTTGGTGATGCGGAACGCGCCCGAGGCATCGCCGGCCAGCTCGAGCCGGCGGTTCTTCTTGTCCATAGCCGTGATGCGCGCGCCGGGGACGGTCTGGTTCGTCTCACCGTCGATCAGGGTGCCGCTGATGATGCCGAGCTTCGGCAGCGCTTCGAGCTCGCAGGTGACCGGGATCAAAACCTCACCCTTGCCGGGCGGCGGCAGCCCCGGTGTGATCGGCTGCGGCGCGACCGAGCCGCCGACGGGCGCCGGCGCTGTCGCGGCGTCGCTGATGGTCACGGTGCACTGACCGTCTTTGTAGCCCTGCGCGGAGAGGTTCAGCGTGTACGTGCCGGGCGGCAGCTTGCTGCTGCGGAAGCGACCGCTCTCATCGCTGATCAGACCCGTGATGGGACGCCCGTCGAAGCGCACTAGCGCGTTCGGTACCGGCGTCTGCGCGCCCTTCTCCACCACGGAGCCCTGAATGAAGCGCTCGGTCGGCGCGGTAGCGACCGGCGCCGGCACGTTGACCTTCTGAATGATGGGCTTCGGCGGCTGCGTGTCGACGGCATAGGAGAGGCCGAACCAGAAGCTCCAGGGCAGCTCCGGCACCGTCTCGTCGATGAACGTGCTCGTCGCGCTGGTGCCCACGTCGAAGGCAGCCAGCACGCCCAGGCCGCGGCCCTCCCAGGGGAACAAGCGCGCGCCGAGCGTGAAGCGCGAGGGCGCGATGCTCAAGCCCTGCTCGATCTTCAAGCAGCTGTCACCGCGGGCCGCCGCTTGGTCGATGTTACACACGTAACCCTGACGGTTGAGCGGCGCATCCAGCGTCCACTCCACGAACGGTCGAATCAGCGGGTGCACGTACTCCGCGCCGAGCCCGAGCTGGAAGAAGTCGACGCGATTGATGCCCAGGCCGAAGCGCTCCACGCGCGAGATGCGCCCGCCGCGACCATTGGGGGGCGCGGTCTCCTCCAAATCCTCGACCAGCTTGCCGGAGTTATCGAATTTGTAGCCGAGGTTCAGGTGCGCGCGGATCGGGATGCGATCCTCGGGCTTCGTGCGGTTGCTGGCGTCCAGCGTGGCGAGCGCTCGAAAGGCGAAGCTCGTGGAGCTGCCGCTGGGGCCCACCTGACCGGATTGCTGCAACATCCACAGCTCGGCTTCACCGCCGAAGAAGAACAACTGATCGGGCTTCGCGGGAGTGAAGGCCTTCACGCCCAGGTTCAGATCACCGAGCGTCTGAAAAATCCGCGGGCGGCCGCGCGAGTCGCTGGCGACGCGGTTGTGAAATCCGAGATAGCCCTCGAGGAACGGCAAGATCGTCGCGGACACGCCGAAGTGCGCGGCCCACGAGTTCAGATCGTCGGCGTCCGTCTCCGGCTCGCCGCGCACGCTGGGGCAGCGCGCGCCGCCGCCGCACAGCACGCCGGAGCCGCTGAAGAAGCCGAACATTGCTGAAAGACGGAACGTGCCCGGCGCGCCCGAGCCCGCCTGCGTGACGCGCATCATTCCGGTCGAGCCCGAGAGGGCAGGGTGGAGCAGGAGTGAGCTCGCGCGAGCGCTCGCCTCGGACTCCTCGTCGCTCTCGTCAGCGGGTTCATCGCCCTCCTCGCTGTCCCCGCTGCGGCTGCTCCAGGTGTCCAAGCCTGAGTCCGTCGTTTGCGCTCCCGCGCTGACGCTGCCGGCTGCAGATGGTGGAGCGGTGGCGGGCGCGGGCGGCGCGACCTGTCCCGCCGCGGCATCGCTCGGCGCAGGGGCAGGAGCTGCCGGCGCCGGAGCGGGTGCCGGCGTTGTGGCCGCGGGAGGATGAGGTGGGGGCGGGGGTGGTGGCGGCGGCGGGGGATCACCAGCTTGCGCGGCAGCGAGAGCCGTAACGGCGAGCGACCCCAACAGTGAGAGTGACGCGGTACCAACCCGTTTCATCGTTTCCTCGTTCCCTGGTCTGGACCTGCTGCTGCGCAGGTTTCCGGCCCCAGCATACACACGCGACTTGTAGCATCTTTGCCGGCCGTCCGTAATGATTTGGCGATGTTCACGAGCCTCGGCCGGCGCGCCGGCTAGCGCTTCGATAAGTGCTGCGCGCGACCGCGCGCGAGCGCGCTGACCTACACTCCTTTTCCGTGAGCGAAGCGCTGATATCGGTGAACGGTCTGCGGAAAGAATTCCGGCAAGGCTTCTTCATGCGCCGCGTTCAAGCCGTTAAGAGCGTGTCGTTCGAGGTCGAGCGCGGCGACATCTTCGGATTTTTGGGTCCGAACGGCGCGGGCAAGACGACCACGATCAAGATGCTCACCGGCCTCATTCGACCGAGCGGCGGCAGCGCGCGCTTGTTTGGTGAGCCGATTCCGAACACGCGCGCGCGCCAGCGGCTCGGCTTTTTGCCGGAGAGCCCGTACGTCTATCCGTACCTCACGCCCTTCGAGTTCGTCGAGCTGTGCGGCAGACTCTCCGGACTATCGCGGCGCGTCGTGCGCGAGCGCGCGCGCAGCGTGCTCGCTCAAGTTGGCGTGCTGTACGCGGCGGATCGCCAAGTCGCGAAGCTCTCCAAAGGCATGCTGCAGCGCACGGGCTTGGCGGCCGCGCTGGTCGCGGATCCCGAGCTGCTCGTGCTCGACGAGCCGATGAGCGGTCTCGATCCCGTCGGGCGCAAAGAAGTGCGCGACATCATCTTCGAGGAGCGCAAGAAGGGCCGCACCATCTTCTTTTCGACGCACATCTTGAGCGACGTCGAGCTTCTGTGCGATCGCGTCACGATCTTACGGCGCGGAGAGGTCGTCGTCAGCGGGCGCCTGGACGAGCTGCTCAAGCGTGAAGTGCGGCGCACGGACATCGTGCTGGCCAACGCCCACGAGGCGCTGCTCGAGTCGTTGCTCGCCGCCGGTCACGGCGTGCGCCGCCTCGGCGCGCGCGCCGTGATCGAAGTCGAAGGTGAGAGCCGCGTGCCCGAGGTGCTGCAAGCCGCGCTCGCAGCGCGCGCCAGCGTCAACGAGGTGATCCCTCGTCACGAGACCCTCGAAGAGCTGTTCGTGCGCGAAGCGATCGAACAAGTGTCGGCGAGCGGCTCCTAGCGCGCGCCGCGCCGGCGCGAGACGACATTGGCGATCAGCGCGACGTCCGCCTTGCCGAGCTCTCCGCTAGCGATCAGCACCACGAGGTAGACGACCCCCAGCACCAGCGCGAGCAGCACCGTCAGCAGCTTACCGTCACCTGGCAGCCAGCGCCCGAGCACCACCGTAGCGAGCACGGCGAGGACGACCCGCACCGCCGTGAGCGGACGAACCACGGCACCGGCGGCGCGCCGCACCAGCACCGCGGCGCTCAGCGTAGCGAACACCAGACCCACCGACGTCGACGTCGCCGTGCGAAACAGCAGCTCTTCGCCGAAGGGCGTGCCACGGACGCGCGCGAAGCACAGCACGACCACCGCGGACGCGGCGATCAACGTGACCAGGGCGCTGGCGCGCTCCTGCTTCAAGCTGTTGAGCACCGCGGTGAGCACGCCGAAGATGGCGAACGCGCCGAAGCCCAGCGCCAGCAGCTCCAGCGAGCGGCCGCCCAGCTCTGCGGCGCGAGCGCCGAACACCAGCCGCAACATCCGATCCGAGAGCCCTGCGGTCACGCTCACCATCGCGCCAGCGACCACCATGGCGATGCGCACACCGGTCGCCACGTAGCGGGCGATCGCCGCGCGATCGCCGTCGCGCACCGCGCTGGCGAGCATCGGGAACAAAATGAAGTTGACCGAGATGAGCAGCTGATACGGCAGAAAGCAGAACAGCTGCGTAGCGCGATAAGCGCCGACCAAAGGATCCGCGGCGGTCGGCCCCAGCCCGCGAGCCACCGCGGCTTCCGAGGCGAAGCGCCGTAGCAACGTGAGATCGGCCTGCAAGAGCACATTCAGCAGCGCTTGGCCGACCAGCACCGGAACGATGAACCAAATATATTCGCGGACGCGCAGCGCGGTCGCGCCGCGCTTACCCGTGCCCACGACGAACGCTGCCAACAGCGTCAAGCCGAGCAGCGCGACGATGAAGCCCGCTGCGGCGCCTTCGATGCCGCCCACCTTGGCGGAGGGGTTCGTACCGTGCGCGATGAAGAGCCAGGCGCCGGCGATCAGACCGACGGTGCGCAGCGTTGCGGCCAGCACATCGAAGCCCGCTTGCCAGAGAAAGCGCTTCTGGCCGTTCAGCGCGCCGATCAGGGGTGCGTACAGCGCGTACAAGAACAGCGCCGCGCTCAGCAGCGACAGCGCCACCGTGACGTGCGGCGCCCCCGTGCTGCGCGCGATGAATGGACTCGCGAAATAAAAGCCGAGCCCCGTGACCGCGGCAAACACCGCGTGCACCCACAGCGCGCGGCGCAGCGCGGGCCCTTGCTCGGCGGGGGACGTCTCCGCGACCACGCGGCTCACCCCCTGGATCGACATCGAGACCACGGGGTTGTACGTGACGCTCGCGATCGAGTTCACCGTCGACCACGCGCCGTAGCCGTCCAGGCCCAGCACCCGTGGCAGCGCGATCTGCTGCACCAGCCCTTGCAGGATGAAGTAGACCTTGGCGAACGCGACCGCGAGCCCGCCACGCCCCGCGGTGCGCGCCACCTCGCCGCCATCTGCGGCAGCGGGAGCCGCCGCAGCGATGGCCGCAGCCTGCTCTTCGGTTTCACTGGGCGCGAGCGCAGCCGTTTGCTCCGGACGAGTCACAGCGTCGCGGTACCGCGTTGCGAGCCCCACCGTCAACGCTCAATTGGCCTAGGGCCCGGCCGGGCGAACGCACGATTCAATCGTCCACCGGCGTCGAGATTCGCTTGACGGAAGCTTCGCCATGGCTAGTCTTCCGCCCGATTCCAGCTTAGCTCAGTCGGTAGAGCAGGCGGCTGTTAACCGCCGGGTCCCTGGTTCGAGTCCAGGAGCTGGAGCCATTT
>CBINHN010000029.1:0-77203 GCA_966250485.1 uncultured Sorangium sp.
GCGACGGCCTCGCCTTGGGTGCGGTGGATGGCCTTGTTGGCGCGTTGTAGCAGCTCGTCGAGCTCGGCGAACAGCTTCCGCTCCGCGCGGCGGGGATGCGCCGGAGCGTTGGGCGACGAACGCGGCGGCTCGCCGGGGCCAGCGTAGTCGACCCAATACGCCGAGTGATCGCGCACGTCGAGGTGGACGAACGACGAGTTCGGATAATAGCCGACGCCGACGTCCTCGAACTCACGCAGATAATCGCGGACTATCTCGTTTGGAACGCCGCTGATGATGAAGTCTACGGCGCAGCTCACCTTGTGCCGTGAGTCCTGATAATAGGAGTTTCTGCGGTAGCCGCTGACGACGCGAATCCCGCGGCCGCCGAAATCATCGCTGACTTTGACGAGCAGGCGGATCAGCCGCTCGGGCAGCGCGGGATGCGCGCCGCCAGCGTTGAGCAAGTTGTTCAGCGCGCGCACGGCGGAGGGTAGCAAGCGCCCGCTGCGATCGACCACGGCGCCGTTGAAGCGCGCCGCTGACGTCCACAGGTTCAGGTGGCCGGGCTTGGCGACCCGCTTCGCATAGCGCCGCCAGGGCGCGTTGCTCTGCTGGCTCGGGCCCGGCACCGCGAGCAGCTGCCCGCTGCGGATGGAGTCACTCTTGGTGATGCCGTTGGCGTTCGAGAGCGCCTCCACGGTGGTGCCGTAGCGGAGCGCGATGTGACTCAGCGTTTCACCCGGCACGACGCGGTGGCGCGCGGCGGAGCTAGAGATGGACGCCGTCGTGAAGGCACCTGCCTTTGCGCTGCTGGGCGGCGTTGCTTCGCTCTCCTCTTGGCGCGGCGCGTCCGGGACGGTCAGCCGTTGGCGCACCTTGAGCACGGCCTTCGAGCTCAGGCCGTTCGCTTTGCGCAGCGCTGCCACGGAGACGCCGTAGTGCTTCGCGATCGCTTCGAGGCAGTCGCCCTTGCTGACCACGTGAATTTGCGGTGCGCCCTTGGCCGTTGCCAGCGCGGAGGCGGGCGACGAGAGCGCCGCGAACAGGAGTAACTTGAGCAGGACGGATGGCTGCACGGGCTCCGACCGCTGTCATGATCGCGAGCCGCGGGCCAAGTTTTCGCGGGCGCTCAGCGCGGACGGGCTGCACCTGGCGTCACGCCGAGCGGCGGCGACGGCACCCGAAAAACGACGAAGCGCCGCGCCGGGTAGTAGTAAACGATGAAGGTCAAGAAATTAGCGGCCAGCCCCAAGAGCTCCGGAGCGAACGCAGGCAGCAGCGCCATCAGCTGGCGGAAGATCAGCAAATTGAGCGGAAACCCCAAGAGCTCGGAGAGCGCGAACAGCAGCGCTTGGCGCCGGATGCTGCCAGCTTGAGCGCGAAACGCGTACGAGCGGTAGCCGAAGAACAAAACCAGACAACCCGCGGCCAGCGCGAGCGAGCGCGAGACCGTCGCGTCCCAGTGCAGCACGCGCACGCCGAGCGAGATGGTCGCCAAATCAGCGATGGTCGAGCCGGCGCCGACTACGATCGCGCGCACGAAGCGCAGCAGCCGCGTCGTAACGCTCTCGACGTTCGCCGCGGTCGACGTCTCTGCGACGACCCTGAGCTCCTGTCCGCGAGTACCGGCGCTCGGCGGACAGGGCAGGGAAGAGGTCGTCACTCACTACTTTAGCGCGCGGCAGCTCAGCGCGCACGGCGCCGCTCCGCGCGCGACGATTCCGCGTCAGTTCACGCGCGCGACGCAGCGCTTCATCAGCGCCACAAACAGAACCCGATTGGAAACCCGGGATACTGGTAACACGACATGCCGTCCGGGCATGTCTTCTCGCCGGAGTCGTCTTTGCACACGAGCATGCAATGACGCTCGCTCGTCAGCTCGACACAGCCGGCGCTCGCCTCCGCGCCGGAGTCGAGCGTTGAGCAGTCGCTCACGTCGTTGCACGGGTTCGAGCAGGTGAAGCCGAACACCGCGGACGCATCGCGAATGCCGAGACAGCGCAGCGCCATGTCTCCGCACTCGAGCGAGTCGCCGTGACACTCCTGTGCGTACGGTGAGCGACCGTCGGGGCCCGCTCCTGGCGGCTCGCTCGGCACGCCCGCGCTCGCGCCATTCGACGCTGCGCCGGCGCTCGAGCTGTTGCCGCCGCTGCCGTTGCTCGTCGTACCGGAGCTGCGCCCTCCGCTCGCTGGCGAGCTCTGTCCTCCCGACGTGCTGTGCGTGCCGCCAGTCGCGCTGGCGCCGCCGCGCGTGACGGCTTCAGCTCCGCCGCTGCCACCGCTGATTTTGTCCGCGACGTTCACGGGCGGTGCGCCGCTGCCGCCGTGAGCTGCAGCGTCGTCATCACCGTCCTTGCTGCTGCAAGCGACGAGCGCGGCGAGCAGCAACAGGACCGGCACGGACGTCCGGCCGTCACGCCAGGGCGGTCTAGCGAAATTTCTGCTGGGGTGCATTGTGACAGTCTCCCTGAACGCGGTTTTGCACGAATCGTGCGTCGCGCTTCGCTCGCGCGAGCGCGCGTCGCGCCATCAGCGCCGGAGTGAGTCTGTACTCGGAAATCGTGATGTCGAGATCAGAAATGCGATCGGCTCACTCCACCTACGAAGAGACAGGACGGAATCAGCTCACTCGAGAGCGGGCACCGCTCTGACGCCTTCGTACGCCGATGCACTCTCCAACGCGATTCGCTGGGTTACTAAAGTGGTGTGCTTCGGCGCTGTCGCGCCGAGCGCTGACGCGCGCTTGCTTCGCGTCGAGCATGGCGCTGAGCGCGCTGGCGTGCTCGCTCGGCGACGACTCCGACGGCGCGGGCGCGAGCGGTGCGACAGGTGGCGTGCGGGTGGTCTTGGGCAACAACGCAGGTCAGAGCTCGTCTGGCGGCGCGTCCTCCATGGTCGGCTCGTCGACGATGCCCGGCGATTGCGACCCACAGCCGGACGAGAACGCCTGCGTCGGCGAGTCGTTCGAGGGTGAAGCGATCCCGCTCGACATCTACATCATGTTCGATCAGTCGGGCTCGATGTGCAGCTGCATCGAGCCCGCGGGCGGGCAGCTGTGCCCAGATCCGAACTGCCGCCAGACGCGCATGGGCGCCGTACGCGACGCTGCCGATCGCTTCCTGCGTGATCCGCAGAGCGCTGGCATCAACGTGGGCATCGGATATTTCGGCAAGCAGCCGATCGGAGAGGCGAGCTGCGCCGCGTCCGAGTACGCCGACGCGGCGGTGGGCATGGGCGAGCTGCCCGGCCACGCGCAGGCGATCATGGATTCGCTGAGCGCCGTGAAGCCGACCGGCGAGACGCCGACCAGCGCCGCCATCCGCGGTGCTTGCAGCTATGCGCAAGCCTGGAAGCGCTCGGTGCCGAGCCACCAGGTCGTGATCTTGCTGCTGACCGATGGCAAGCCCGAGGCGCCCATCACGTGCGGTAATCCGGACGCCGCGTGCTGCCCCACGCTGGACGATGCCGTCGCCGCTGCGAGCGATTGCTTGAAGGCGACGCCGTCGATCCGCACCTACGTCTTGGGCGTCGGACCGCTGCTGGCCAACTTGGCTCAGATCGCCGCCGCCGGCGGGACGGATCACGCTTACTTGGTCGAGAGCGGCGACGTCAGCCAAGAGGTGTTGAACGCGTTGAACCGCATTCGCCGCGACGCGGCCATCCCCTGTGATTTCCAGCTGCCCACGCCGCCCGACAACCAGGTGCTCCGCTACGATCAGGTGAACCTGAGGTACTCCGACTCGCAGTGCAACGAGACGACGTTCTATTACGTGGAGAGCGCGGAGCGCTGCGGAGCTCGGGGCGGCTGGTACTACGACGAGCCGCAGAATCCGCACAAGATCTCCTTGTGTCCGTCCAGCTGTGAGCTGGTCTCCGCGCCCGGCGGACGCCTGAGTTACTCGCTCGGCTGCGAAACGCTCGTTCTGCGCTGAGCACGGCGAGCAGTCTCTCAATGACCATCGAACGCGAGGTTTCCCGAACCATGCCCACACGCAAGCGCACCATCCTCTCGAGCTTCGCTCCGCTGTTCTTCGTCACCGCCGTGTTTGCCTGCGGCGCCAGCGAAAGGGATCCCTTCGACGGCGGTGGCGGCGGGGCGTCCGGCTCTGCAACCGCGAACGGCGGCTCGGGGACCTCGGATACGCACGGCAGCTCCGGTGCCGCGACCATGCCCGGGAGCTCCGGCGCCGCGAACGACCCGGGGAGCGCCGGCGCGAACGACAGCGCAGGCAGCGGGTCGCTGTCGAGCGGCGCGGGGGGGGCTGGCAGCACGGGCACGCCCGGTACGCCGCCGACGATGACGACGGGGCCGCACTTCAGCGGAACCGGCGTGAGCTTTCGACCGCTGACGGTAGGCTGCGGCCCAGAGACTGCGGGGCAGTGCACGGGCAGCTGTGAGCAGCAGGGCGGCGCGCCGGACACCAAGGTCATTCGTCCACCGGCGACGCTGTGCTTCGCCGGCGAGGGCGATCCGACGCCCGACGATCCGTCCGCCGTGATCGAGCAGGTGATCGAGAGCTCGGGTGGACATGCCTACGTCCACATCCGCGTCACGTTCGATCCGGCGTTCACCGATACCACCTTCGGCGCGGGCTCCTGTTGCGGCTGGCCCGCCAAGCGCGGACACCGCTTCAGCGATCTGACCTCGAGCGATCACACCGAGCTCTTGCTGACGAACGCCGCTGGCGATACGGTCATGAATTTCAAGATCGATCTCTTGAGCGCCGATCCCAGCGCCGACTGCAAGTTCGGCACGCTGGGCGTCACCGGCGGCGATGGTTCGGTGATCGTCGGTGACGCGGCGGACGTGCTCGCGGTGAGCACGTCGCTCGATCGCAACCTCAACGGCTGCGGCTATTGCAAGAGCTCGGCCTGCGCTTCGAGCGGCGATTGCACCGTCGATTCGCCGACCACTGACGCTGAGTACACGCCCAACCCGCAGACCCCCAACTGGGACTATCGTCAAGTTTACGAGGTCTGGATCGACCTCGGCGCCTTCGGCGACCAGGGCTTCGGCCAAGCGTACATCACGTACACGCACTCTTCACCGGCGAAGGGCAAGGACACGCTCGACGTGGAGCCCACGCCCTGCCCGCCGACGTGGGATACGCCGTACTGTCCGCCGGGCGCGAGTGAGTCCGGTTGCTTTGGCTCCGGCGGCGGGACGGGAAGCGGTGGCAGCGGCGGGATGGGAGAGGTCGGCGGCGCGGGCGGCGCTAGTGAGCGCGGCGGTAGCGCGAACGGCGGCAACTCCGGCAGCGGCGGCAGCACGGGCGCCTGTCCGCCGAACTATCAGGTGTATCTGGCGACGGAGGGCGCCAGCTCGTGCACGCCGATCCCGTTCGCGAACTATCCGGATCACGCGGCGTGCCCCGAAGGCTATGTGCTGGATACGGCCAGCGAAGGGCAATACTGCTTGCCGCAAAAGTAAGAGCTGCTCTAAGGCTGCGCGGCGCAGCGCGCTCTCCGAATGACGCGCTCAGCGTGCGCGGCAGCGGGCTGCGCCCGCGTCTCAGCTCTGCGAGAGCAGCTTCAGTACTCGTTCGCGATTCGGCGCTTGCACCACGCCGCGCTCGGTGATCAGGGCCGTGACCAGCTCGGCGGGCGTGACGTCGAAAGCGGGGTTTCTCACCTGCACGCCGAGCGGCGCGAAGCGGCGACCGCCGATGTCCGTGACCTCACGCGCGTCGCGCTCTTCGATGGCGATTTGCTCACCCGTGGGCGTTTCGGGATCGATGGTCGAGATCGGCGCGGCCACATAGAACGGGATGCCATGATGGCGCGCCAGAACGGCCACCATGTAAGTCCCGATTTTGTTGGCCACGTCCCCGTTCGCGGCGACGCGATCCGCACCGACGATCACCGCGCTCACCTGGGTTTGCTTCATGAGGTGACCGGCCATGTTGTCGGTGATGAGCGTGGTCGGAATGCCGTCGTGGGTCAGCTCCCAAGCGGTCAAGCGCGCACCTTGCAGGAACGGGCGAGTCTCGTCCACGAGTACGGAGATACGCTTGCCGTCTTGCACGGCAGAGCGGATCACCCCGAGCGCGGTGCCGTGCCCCGCCGTCGCGAGCGCGCCCGCGTTGCAGTGAGTGAGCACCGTCGCTTCGTGCGGCAACAGCGCCGCGCCGAAGGCGCCCAGGCGCCGATTGTTCGCGATGTCCTCTGCGAAGATGGCCTGCGCCTCCGCGAGCAAACGCGCCGCTACGACAGCGTCCGAGCACGGCAGCGCCGCACGCCAGGCTCGTTGCATGCGGTTCAGCGCCCAGAACAGGTTCACCGCGGTGGGACGGCTGGCTCTCAGCACGGCGAAGCCCGCGGTGAGTCGGGCGTCGAAAGCGGGCGAGCCCTTGGCGCGCTCCGCAGCGAGCGCGACGCCGAAGGCTGCCGCGCAACCGATGGCGGGCGCGCCGCGGACCACCATCGTGCGAATGGCCTCGGCGACGGTCTCCGCGCTGTCGCAGCCGTAGTACGTGAACTCAGCGGGCAACACTCGCTGATCGATCAGCTCCAAGCGTCCGTCACGAAAGCGCAGTGTCTCGACGTTCCCGCCGGATTGGCTGTGGTCACTCATTTGGCCTCCGCTCCCAGCGGCTCTGCTGTCACCATCGCCTCAGCACAGCTAGCAAAGTTGCCGCGCGCTGGCCAGCTCGGGAGTCGGTGTGCGACGCGCGCCGCCGTGCAACGCGATTTGTCGCGCGTCGAGCTCGCTGAGGGGGCGCTTAGCTTAGGGCGCCGCAACTTGCGTCGCGGCCTCGAGCGGTGCGCTCGCCGCGAAGCGGCGTTGCGCGAGCTCTCCCTCGATTCGTGCGACCAGCGGCTGCTTCAGGGGATACGCGACCAGAGCCGCTGCCTTCAACAGCGCGAACGCCCCCGGCAGCAGCGAGAACGCCAGCGTGATGCCGAAGAGCGCCGTTCGCGTCTGCTCGGCCTTGGGAACGAAGCCGAAGCGATCGAGAAACAATGGCACGAGCCAGCCGGCGACCATGGAGCCCGTCTTCAACGCGAACAACGACGCCGAGTACACGAGACCGGTCGAGCGCCGCCCGAACTTCCACTCACCGTAGTCAGCGACGTCCGCATACATGGCCCAGACCAGCGCGGAGGTCGGCCCCATGCAGAACGCGCCGACCGCGTTGACGGCCAAGAGCAGCCCGAAACGATCGGTGGGCAGGAAGTAGAACGATGCGAAGCACGCCGCGGTCACCAAGGTCAGCGCGATGGCGAGCGTGCGCTTGTCCTTGCGAGCGAAGCGCAGGCCGACCACGGCGGTCCCCAGCATCATGCTCGCCATGCTGGACGCGAGAAACAGGCTGGTGCGGTCGAGCCCTGCGAACCAGGGGCTGCCGTCGTCGCCGACGCAGTACTTGAAATAAAATAGCGTGCTCCCGGAGCGTAAAACGATGAAGGTGCTCGAGAACACGGCGGTGACCAGCAACCACAGCCAAGGCCGGTTGCGCACGAGCTCCGTGAGCTCGCCGAACACATTGCTGACCTGTCCGGCTGGCGGCGCTAGCCGCTCCTTCGTCGTGGCGAAGGTGACCAGGAACAGCGCCGTCGAGAGCACCGCGAAGAGGGCCATCGTGTGCTGGAAGCCGCGCACCTCATCGCCGTGACCCAGCTGCGCGACGAGCGGACGCACCGCGAGCGAGACCAACAGCCCGCCGCCGAAGGCGCCGACGAAGCGGCAGCTCGACGCCACCGTGCGCGTGCGCGACGACGGACTGAGCACCCCTAGCAGCGATGAGTAGGGGACGTTGATCGCCGTGTAAGCCATCAGCATCAACGTGTAGGTGACGTAGGCGTAAATCAGCTTGCCCTGCGCGCCGAGCGCGGGATTCGCAAATACCAGGTAGCCGCAGAGACCGTACGGCGCTGCCATCCACAAGATGTAGGGCCGGAATTTGCCCCAGCGCGTCTGGGTCCGGTCCGCGAGCATACCCATGAGGGGATCGTTCACGGCGTCCCACAGCCGCACGAGCAACATCATCCACGAAATCGCCGCAGCGGTCAGTCCCCAAACATCGACGTAGTAGTAGGTGAGAAAGATGTTGAACGTCTGGAAGAACAGATTGGAGGCGGTGTCTCCCAGCGCGTAGCCCAGATATTCCTTCGTCGAGAGCCGCTCGCCCTCTTCTGCTAGCTTCATCGCTCGCGGCCCGAGCTTGGGAATTTCACGACGAGCTTCGGGTACTTCTGCTTCATGAACGAGAGCGCGAGCACCGTGTGGCAATGGTTCACGTCGGGGTTCCAGCGCGTCGGGCAGTTGCAGCCGAGATACACGTCTTCGTGCATCGCCGCCTGCGCCAGCTCGTCGAAAGGCTGACGATCCGCGGCGTAGCGCTGCGTCAGCGTGGCGCGGTACTCGCGGGCAAAGCGCTCGAAGGCCTGCGGGCTGGGATCCTCGAGCAGCGTCTCTACGCTCTCGGCCGACGGCCGCAGGCAGTGCTGCGTGTGCTTGCGGGTGTCGAGCCGGCGTCCCTTGGGCAGCGGATCATCGGGCGGTCGCTGGCCGCGCACGATTCGATAGCGAGCGAGCATCCGCCGTCTTTAGCAAGTGACCCGCGCGATGGCTCGCTGAATCGGGCCTCGCGCATCCGCCGCTTGGTTCCTGCCGCTTCCAGGCTAGCCCCTGGCACCCCTCACGGGCAGCTTCGCGGGTACCGCTTCATCCCGGCTCCACGACGCATTCCCCTGCGACGCAATGGGAATGCCCCCGCCAGCGGCGCTGCGTCGCCCCGCAGCGCACGGTATCCAGCCCAGCCCGAGCGCCGACGTTTCCTTCTTTCACCGTCCGCGCGGGTTGCTGGCAACGGCAACGCCCACGGACACGCCGCCCTGTCCACCAAATGTCCTCGGGCGCTGCGATCGTTCCATCATCGAGCGTCGCGAGCTCGAAAATCCGAGTCTTCATTCGCGCCGAGCTAGCAACTCCGCTGAACGCGCGCCTATCATCATATGCATTGATTGCAGGCCCCCTTGGGGAACCGCTAATCGCTAAGAGCTCGTGAATGGCTTGAGTCATATTGCGCCGGCCGCTCCGCCTGGTCGCTGCGCTCTCGGCCTGCTCACGCTGGACTTAGAGCCGGTGCTATAAGCTCTCCCATCATAGGACGGCTCTTTAGCCATTCGTGGGGGCCTGGGGGAAGTGCCGGAGGATTGAGCCGTTCGACTGCGATATCCGTTTCGCAGGTCGTGAATTCGGCCCGCTTGCTAGTGGTTCATCCGTTCGCGAGCTTTGACTAGTATTGCGTCGGGTCGAGCGGCGAACGCGCGATTTGCAAGTGTCGAAACCAAAAAAGCGCGTCAGTGAACTTGGCTGCAGCGTCGCGCAAGAATGAGCCGTAATGGAAATAAGCGGCTCTGTCGTTGAATGTCTCAGTGCCTGAATCGCCGTTGACAAGATTTGAGCGTGGCACTATACGAATACCTGCTCAGCCGTGGAGAGCTCGTGGGCGTCAATGGAGGATGGTAGCGCTGTAAGCTGACGAGCGGTGGCGATCGACGCGGGGCTGGGTGATGCTGGCGTGAAGCGTGAATGGAAGCGCGGACGCGCTATTTAGCGTATTCCGCAGTTGCTGGGTGGTGGCCACCGGCGTTGCGGGGACGGTTGTGCTGTCTTACGTGCGCAGAGCCGGGCGCACGGCTTATCTCACTTTGCTTGTTGGTTTCATGTTGAGTTCGTGATGCTGCGCCGTGCTTCGCTCGGCGCGGTGTCCAGGTGTTTAGGGAGGTATCGTCATGAAGCTTCAAAAATTGTTCGCTCGTGCTTCGCTGTTTTCGGTGTTGTCCATCGGGGTGACTCATTGTGTGGGGCAAACGGAGAGTGAGGGAGATGAGCAGATCGCGCAGGGGCAGGCTGCGCTCTCCGCGCCGGCGGATCCTGTGGCCTTTTGCCGCGCGTCCGGCTTGAACGTGATTATCGGGACTAGCATGAACGATAATATCGTGGGTACCGCAGCGGCGGACTGCATCGTCGGTCTCGGGGGACAAGACACAATCAATGGCGGCGGCGGGAACGACATCATATTCGCTGGAGACGGGGATGATGTGGTTCAGGGCGGGGACGGTGATGACCAGCTGTTCGGTGGAACCGGGCAAGACAATATCCAAGGCGGTGCCGGAAACGACTCCCTGAACGGTGAAGATGGTGACGATCAACTCTTCGGTGGCTCGGGCAATGATACGCTTTCGGGCGGGGGCGGTCAGGACCGTCTCTTCGGTGAAGCTGGCAACGACACCTTGAACGGCGACGTCGGAGACGATCAGCTGCGCGGAGGCGACGGCGACGACACCCTGAGTGATTGCCTGAATCACAACAGCTTCGACGGCAACGCCGGGACGAACGATTGCCACGGAAACACCACTGGCAACAATTCCAGCACCTTTACGAACTGCCAAACACGTGTGAATTGTCCGTGAACGCAGCTGGCGTCTAGAAGCGACGTCCGTTTGCGGTACCGAGAAAAGCGGAAGATCGTCGGGGCGCGGGCGGTGTGAGCGTCTTCACGGCGCGTGGGTGCACGGCATCAGTGCACCCACGCGCTCGAAGTTGCTGAGCGCCCTCGCGTCCCTGCGCGAAAATAGCTGATACTGCGCCGGCCAATCTTCTTGTTGCGGCGGCCGGCGCAGTGTGACTTATCCATTCGCGAGCCCGTGTTTATTTGCTGGGTGTCACGCGCGCTCCCTGGCCGTCGAGCACGGTCTCGTGCTTTGACTTTTACTGCGGTCCAACGGCGGTCGAGGGTTGGAGCAGCGCGTGAATTTCAGTTAGCAGCCGTTGCGGCATGTGCGGCTTGCTCAAGAGTCGCGCGCCGCGACTCGCGAAGTCTTCTGGTAGCACGTTGGCGGCATAGCCGGTCGTGAACAAGACTTTGACGTTGGGTTTCAAAGATTGCATCTTGAGGAATGCCTGCCAACCGTCGAGCTCTGGCATGACCACATCGAGCAGCACCAGATCGATCTGGGCGGTGTGCTCCTTGAAGAGCTCCACCGCGCGAGCGCCGTTGGCGGCTTGCAGCACGGTATAGCCAGCGCGTTCGAGGGTGCGCACGACCTGGTTGCGAACCAAGTCCTCATCTTCAGCGACCAGAATCACACCGGAGCCGGGCGGCGGGGGCTTTGATGATGGCGTGGGTCGCGCCCGCTCCGGCTCCACGAGCGGCAGTCGCACCTTCATCGTGGTACCGCTGACGCCGTCACTCTCAGCGCTGATGACGCCGCCATGTGCGGCGACGATGCCGGCAGCGACCGCCAAGCCCAGGCCGGAGCCAGCGCGCTTCGTGGTGAAGAAGGGCTCGAAGACGCGGCCGAGCGCCTCCGCGGCGATGCCGCTGCCGGTATCGGAGACGCTCAACAGCACGTGCTTGGGTCCGTCCGCAGTAATCCGCACGGTCAGCGCGCCACCGCGCGGCATCGCGTCCCGCGCGTTGACGCACAGGTTGAGCAACACCTGCTCGAACTGCGGCGCGTCCAGCTCTACGAAATAGGGCTCTGCCGGCGTGTCGCAGGTCAACGTGATGTTTTCGGGCAGCGCGCGGCGCAGCATGCGAATGCTGTGTTCGACCAGACCCGCGAGCTCGACTTGCTTGCAATCGACGCGCTGGCGTCGGCCAATGGTCAGCAGATGTGACGTGAGCTCGGCGGCGCGCTCCGTCGCGCGCAGCGCCTGGTCGAGCTCCTCCTCGGCGGAGTCCCCGCGGCGCAGGCTCTGCTGCGCGAACGCCAGATTGCCGCCGATGACCTGCAGCAAGTTGTTGAAGTCGTGCGCGATGCCGCCCGCCAGCTGCCCGAGGCTCTCGAGCCGTTGCGCGCGCTGCAGCTGCTCTTCGGTCTGTCGCAAGGCCTGCTCGGCGCGCTTGCGCTCGGTGATGTCGGAGGTGATGAACAAAATGTTCTCGACCCGGTTGTCGACCGTGACGGGCACCACACGAACCAGATACCAAGCCTTATTGACACCGTCGCCGTAGCCTTCGACCTCATATTGGCTGACGGTCGCGGAGTTGAAGGCGGCGTTGACGGCAGCGTTCACCATCGGCGCTGCCTCCTCTGAGACGAAGCGATCGAAGGGCGTTCCGAGCACGTCTTCGAGCGTCAAGCCGGGCGCTAGGCGGTTCACCCACAGGTAGCGTCGCTCGCGGTCGACGAGGGTTACGAAGTCGGGCAGGTGTTCGACGACGCGGCGCCGGAACTCCAGGCTGTGCTCGAGTTGCTCTTGCAGCTGACGGCGCTCGGTCAGATCGAACGTGAGCATCAGCGCGGCGCACGAGCCCGCCGGCCGTTGAAGCGGCACTACCCGACTGCACATGTGTCGCCGCGCACCGTCCGCCAGCTGCACCACGTACTCGAACTCGCGCGTCTGGCCGCTCGCGAAGGCGGCTTCCACCTCGTCGATGGCCTTCGTGCGATGCGATGACTCGATGAACTCCTCGAGCGGCCGCCCGAGGATCTGCGACATGTCGCGGCTCAACGTGCGATTGATGAAGACGACGCGGCGCTCGTGATCGATGCAGCTCACGTAGGCGTCCATCACGCCCGTCAGCGTTCCAAACAGCGCCGCTCTCGAAGCGTCGTCGAGAGTCCCTTCCAACGCTTGCGCGCTCATCGCAGAGACGACTACTGCGGCTCCGGCTCGGATGGAACGCCTTGTCGCGTCGAAAGAGCCACCGAGCAATTCGACGGGTAGTTTGCCCCTAAAGTAAGCTTGTTACGCTTCACACCACTGAGCGGCCGCCCAGCGCAGCCGAGAGTGACGCTACCCTTCGAGCTCGAACTCGAAGCTGTAGAAGTGTTGTCCCTCCCTGATCTCGATCGCCATCTGGCCGGATAGGCCCACGAGCTCACCGGTTCCCGAGTCGGGAACGACGCTGATGGTCAGTGACGGCTGCCCGCGCTTCATGAGCCCGAGGTGCACCAAGGCGAAGCTGCCGCGCTTGGCGTCGAGCGTGCCGCTCACGTGCTCGAGAGCGACGTAGCCGGCGGACCCCTGCACGGGCGTGCCGGCGCTCAGCATCTGAACGGTGCTCGTCGCGTCCAGCGCTCCGCTGAAGCGCTTGGCGATTTGAGCTCGCGCGAAGACCACGCCGTCTGCTTCCTCGTAGGGGGGCTCTCGGCTGACCTTCACCTCGAAGGTTCCCTGGGCTTTCATGGCGCTGTCGTACGCCGGCCGTGCGCGGTCGTCTTGTAAAAAGCGCGACGAGCGCCGCCTGCGTGCGCGACGTGAACGCTCTCTGCTACCTTGCCGCGCAGTTGACCTCCCTCCTGGCGTTGCTCCTCGTCGTGCACGGCGCGATTCATGGCCTCGGTTTCGCGACGGGCTTCGGGCTCTCGACGCTGCCGCCGCGACGCATTTCGAAGCTGGAGGGCTTGGCCTGGCTGCTCGCGGGCTTGCTGCTGGTGAGCGCCGCCGCCTTGCTGTTCGTGGCGCCGGCTTGGTGGTGGCTGCCGGCTGCGTGCGGGAGCATCATTTCGCAAGCGCTGATCCTGGGCGCGTGGAGCGACGCCAAGCTCGGGACCGTCGCCAATGTCCTGATCGCGGTGCCGGCGCTGGTGGCCGCGCTCAAGGGGCAACCGTCCAGCTTTCGTTCGCAATTTCGCCGGGAGACCGCGGCGCTGCCGAGTCGCCCGCAGACGTTGGTCCAGGAAGCGGAGCTGGCGCACTTGCCCGAGGCGGTCCGCGCGTACCTGCGCGCCGCGGGCGTCGTCGGCAAGCCGCACGTGCACGACCTTCGAGCCCGCTTTCGCGGCCAGATCCGCGCGCGCCCGCAGGGCGGCTGGATGCCATTTCGCGCCGAGCAGGTGAACGCCTTCGCGCCGGCGGCGCGTTGGTTCTACATCGAGAGCTCGCTCTACGGCGTCGTGCCGTTCGACGGGCTGCACCGCTACGTGGGCGACACGGCGACGATGCACATCAAGGCGCTCTCGTTGTTCACGGTCGCCGACGCGAAGGGGCCGGAAATGGATCAGAGCGAGACCGTCACGCTCTTCAATGACATGTGCGTGCTCGCGCCCGCGACGCTCATCGACCGGCGGATCCGCTGGCAAGCGATCGATCTCTTCAGCGTGCGCGCGCGCTTTTCCAACGGCGGTCACGACGTCTCCGCGCTGCTCTATTTCAACCCGCGCAACGAGCTCGTCAATTTCTGCTCCGACGATCGCTATCAAAGCGCGGACGGCAAGAGCTATCAGCGTTACCGCTGGTGCACCCCGCTGAGCGACTACCGCGAGTACGATGGCGTTCGCGTGGCCGCGCGCGGTGAGCCATTCTGGGCGACGCCGGACGGAGAGCTCGTCTATGGTCGCTTCGAGCTGCTCGCGCTGCGCTACAATGTGAGCCCCGGCTCACGTTGAAGCCGCGACGCGTGTGAGCTGGCGACGCCTCAAGAAGTAAACGGGCGCGCGCTGGGATCCAGCGAGACGAGCAGCGCCTCCACCGAGCCCGCGTCGGCGCTGTTGCCCTCTTCGAGCAGCCGGACGAGGTAAAGCCCCGGATCACTCGCGCTGCGCGTCACGCTCACGCGCGCCGCCTGCCGCAGAGCAGTGGGCCTCTCCGCGCTCGGCGCGGCTGGCCGTGCGCGCGGCGCTGCTGGCGTGGAGACCGCCTTCGCGGTCGGCGCGCGGGAGGGCAGCTCGCGCGGACGCGGCAACTTCGAGTCGCGTGGCGCTGAGCTCTTGGACAGTGACGTGAGCGGCGCGCGCGAAGGGAGGCTAGGACGCGGCGCGCCGCTCGCGCGAGAGCTCGGCGGCGGCGGTCGAGAGCGTGACGGGTCGCTCGCGGCGAGCGGAGCGACGCTGGCCGAAGCCCCGGCGCTGACGGCCTTCGTTGACGCGGCGGGCGGCACCGACTCGAGGCCCGCTCTGATCGCGCCGCTGAGCTCCGCCACGCAGCGCGCGAGCGCGAGGGTGCGCGCGTCATCGTCGGCGTCCGCGGCAGACTCGGCCGCGCGCTGCAGCCAGCGCAACGCTTCCTGCGCGTGCCCGATGCGCCCGAACAGGGCCGCGTTCTGCAGCGAGCTGATCACGTTCTCCGAATCGCCTGGCGCGGGTACGGGAATTTCGACAGCCATGCTTTGCCTCGTTCGAAGCGGCGCACGCGGCGCCGGCGAAGCCATCGCCGGGAACCGGGCGATGACGAGGTGAAGTCCCTCACGTGAGTGGCGAGACCAATAGTTGGTTATGACGCTTTACCAAAGATGGGTCAATGGGCCGGTCACGCTCGCTGACAATTTTGGACAGCAATGATGTGGGCCTGGTGTCACTGAGCAAAAACCACAGGCGCTCCTCACCGCAGAGTGAGCCGCTCAGCGGTGTCGGCGGACACTGACGCGGGGCCATGGCCAGCCCTGCTCAGACGCCGAGCTTCCGATTTGCGCGCTCAGGCGTGGCGTGCGATTGGCCCAAGATCAGAAAGATTCACGAATGGCATCGTTTCTTGCGCATTCTTGGCTTCAAGCTCTGACAGTCCGCAGCCGGACGCAAAAGCTGCTGCCGATGGCGGCGTCGCTCGCGCTAATGAGCGCCTGCAGCTCGGATTCGTCACCGGGAACGCCGGCTGGCCAAGGCGGGCAAGTCGCGATGGGCGGCAGTTCCACGAGCTCTGGCGGCAGCGCGGCTTCGGGCGCGCCCGCGAGCGGCGGCTTGCCGGGCAGCGGTGGTTCGGTGACCTCCGGTGGCTCGCCGGGCTCCGGCGGTTCCATGAATAACGCCGGCGCTGGCACTTCGAGCGGTGGCGCTGCCGGCGGTGGCGCTGGCGGCAACGCGGGTGGCGGCAGCGCGGGCTCCGCGGGTTCGGTCGCGGCCGGCGGTGCGGGCGGCGTCGCGGGCGGTAGCGCTGGCGCTGGCGGCAACGCAGGGGGAGGAGCTGGCGGGAGCGCTGGCGCCGCGGGCGCGGGCTCCGGCGCGGCGACCTGGGTCGGCACGTGGGCCTCAGGCCAGCAGCTGCCCGAAATGAAGGACTTCGCCCCCTCGCCGGGCCTCGCCAACAACACGCTCCGTCAGATCGTGCACGTGAGTATTGGCGGCAGTCGCGTCCGCTTGCGGCTCTCCAACGAGTACGGCGCGAACGCCGTCACGCTGACGAAGGTGCACCTGGCGACCTCAGCCGGTGGCAGCGCGATCACGGCGAGCACGGACACCGCGCTCACGTTCTCCGGCTCGGCCTCCGTGACCATCCCGCCCAAGCAGGTGGTGACCTCGGATCCGGTGGATTTTTCGCTGACGCCGCTCTCGAACGTGGCCATTTCGATCCTGTTCGGCAGCCAGTCCGGGGCGCCGACGGGCCATCCCGGGTCGCGCACCAACTCGTATCTTCAGACGGGTGACGTCGTCAGCTCGGCAACGATGAAGCCCGCCGCGAGCGCGCCGCACTGGTGGTACATCGCCGGGCTCGATGTGGAAGCCGACAGCTCCACGCACGCGCTCGCTATCCTCGGTGATTCCTTGACCGATGGCCGCGGCTCGACGACCGACGGCAATGATCGCTGGCCCGACGCGCTCGCCAAACGCCTGCAAATGAACCCCGCCACCTCCAAAATCGGCGTGCTGAACCTGGGCATCGGCGCGAACGCGGTGCTGGCGGACGGGAGCACCGGTGGTCCTTCGGCGCTCAACCGCTTCGACGGCGACATCATCAAGCAGCCGGGCGTAAAATGGGTGATCGTGTTCGAGGGCGTGAATGACATCCGCGGCGGCGCGGCAGCCAACAATTTGACCGACGCTTACAAACAGTTCGTGATGAAGGCGCACGCGGCGAACCTCAAGATCTTCGGCGCCACCATCACGCCGCTCGGTGAAAACCCGCTGCAGCACGAGCAGACTCGCCAGCAGGTGAACACGTTCATCAAGGCGCCGGGAAACTTCGACGCGGCCTTCGATTTCGCAGCGGCGGTTCAGGATCCGGGCGATGCCACCAAGCTCTTGTCCGAGTACGCGCAGCTACCCGCGGAGGTCGGCACCGACGGCTTGCACATGAACCCCAAGGGTTACCAAAAGCTCGCCGAGACGATCGATCTGACGCTCCTGCAGTGAGCGTCAGCGCCGACGGGGCGCTCAGGGTCCGTCTCAGCTAGCCGCGCCGCGAGGCAGCCGTTGCACGGCGTCCGCGCGCGCTGGGTCGCGAAAGTTGCGGCCTCGCGCCGCGCGGACGAGCCGCTCGGAAGCCGGCCCTGAAGCGTCAGCGCGACGCCCGGCCGCCCGGAGGCGGCGGTGCTTGAATTTCGCACAGCCTCGCCTGTACTCTCGGGCGCCCTTCCGGCCCGCGTGCTCACGCGGGCGCTCTGCGGTCTCTCTGGACGCGTCAATCATGAACGTGCGCATCGTACTGGTCGTAGCCTCATTCGTCCTTTCCATCGCGGTTGGCCTAGTGCTGGCGCGCGGCGGCAATGAAGTCACAGCGGGCGGCGGCGGCAAGGTAACCATCGGCCTCAGCCTGGACACGCTCAAGGAGGCGCGCTGGCAAGGCGATCGTGACTTGTTCGTGAAGCGCGCGCGAGAGCTCGGCGGTGAGGTCGTCGATCTGTCGGCCAACAGCGATGATGCGGTTCAGATCGGCGACGTCGAGAAGCTGATCACCAAGAAGGTGGACGTGCTGGTCATCGTGCCGCACGACGGCAAGGCCATGGCCAAGGCCGTCGGCATGGCCCATCAGGCCGGCATCCCCGTCATCGCTTACGATCGCATCATCAAGGACAGCGACCTGGATCTGTACGTCAGCTTCGACAACGTGAAGGTCGGTGAGCTGCAAGCCAAGTTCGTGCTCGAGCACCTGCCGACGCCCGGCAAGGGCAAGATCATCCGCATCTACGGCTCGAAGACGGACAACAACGCGTTCCTGTTCAAGCAGGGGCAGGACAACGTGTTGAAGCCCTACATCGAGCGCGGCGACATTCAGGTCATCCACGAAGACTGGGCCGACGACTGGAAGCCGGAGAACGCGAAGCGCATCGTCAACGCCGCCATCACGGCCAAGGGCAGTGATTTCGACGCGGTGCTCGCCAGCAATGACGGCACGGCGGGCGGCGCGATCCAGGCGCTCACGGAAGAAGGCCTGGCCGGCAAGAAGCTCGTCACCGGGCAGGACGCGGAGCTCGTGGCGTGCCAGCGCATCGTCAACGGCACGCAGTCGATGTCGATTTACAAACCGCTGTCGCGCCTCGCCGCGAGCGCCGCGGAGCTGGCGGTGAAGATCGCCAAGCATCAAATCGTGGTCGCCAAGCAGACCGTGAACAACGGCAAGGTGGACGTGCCAGCGCTCTTGAACGAGGTGGTGGTCGTGACCAAGGACAACATGGTCGACACCGTGATCAAGGACGGCTTCCACCCCTTCGACGAGGTCTATCGCGGCATCCCCGAGGCCAATCGCCCGCCGCGGCCCGCCGCGCCATGAGCTCGGAGGCGTTGCTCCGCACGCGGGGGCTGACGAAGCGCTTCGGCGGCGTCACCGCGCTCAAGTCCGTCGATTTCGAGCTGGCCAAGGCCGAAGTCCACGCGCTGTGCGGTGAGAACGGCGCCGGTAAGAGCACGCTGATCAAGCTGCTCGGCGGGCTGCATCCGTTCGGCAGCTATGAGGGCGAGCTATTGGTCTCGGGCGCGACCGCGCGCTTCCATGCGCCGCGCGACTCGGAGGCGGCGGGCATCTCCGTGATCTATCAGGAGCTCGCCCTGGTCCCCGACATGACCGTGGCCGAGAACCTGCTCCTGGGCCACGCGCCGAAGCGCTTCGGCATCGTGGACTGGAACGCGCTCTACGCGCGCGCCAAAGAGATCCTGGACGAGGCGCGCATCGATCTGGATCCGGTGATGCCCGTCGCGGAGCTCGGCGTCGGGCAGCGCCAGCTCGTGGAGATCGCGCGCGCCATCGGTAAAAAGAGCAAGGTCTTGATCTTGGACGAGCCGACCGCGGCGCTCACCGATCAAGAGGTGATCGCGCTGCTCGAGCTCGTGCGGCGCTACCGCGAGCGCGGCATCTCGTGCATTTACATCTCTCACAAGCTCGATGAGGTGTTCGCCGTCGCGGATCGCATCACCGTGCTGCGGGACGGGAGCAGCATCGTGACGCTCGACGCCAAGGAGACGAGCGAGAGGGAGGTGATCCGCCACATGGTGGGCCGCGAGATCAGTGAGCTCTTTCCGCGCCGCTCGAGCGAGCTCGGTGAGGTGCTGCTCGAGGTGCGAGACCTCTCCGTAGCGCCGCGCCGCGGCGCGCAGCCCTTTCTGCGCAATATCTCGTTCGAGGTGCGCGCCGGCGAGGTGCTCGGCATCGGTGGCCTGATGGGCGCCGGGCGCAGTGAGCTCTTCATGCACCTGTTCGGTGTCTGGGGTGAGCGCATGGCCGGCCGTGTGCGGCTGCTCGGCAAGGAGCTGCCACCCTCCAACCCGCAGGCGTTGCTGGCCGCGGGCATGGCGCTCGTCTCCGAGGATCGCAAGCGCTACGGGCTGATCCTGGAGGCGAGCATCGGTTACCATTTGACGCTGTCCAGCCTGAACAGCGTGGAGCGGCTCGGCTTGATCGACGCGCCGCGCGAACACCGCGTTTGCCGGGAGCTGTTCCAAGCCCTGCGCATCAAGGCGCCGAACCTGGAGACGCCCGTCGGCGCCCTGTCTGGTGGCAATCAGCAAAAAGTGGTGCTCGGAAAAGCGCTGAACACGAAGCCCAAGGTGCTGCTGCTCGACGAGCCCACCCGCGGCATCGACGTCGGCGCGAAGCTCGAGGTGTACGGCATCATCAACCGCATCAGCCAAGAGGGCGCAGCGGTCGTGCTCGTCTCCAGTGAGCTGCCGGAGCTGCTCGGCATGAGCGACCGCATCATGATTTTGCACGAGGGCAACATCACCGGGCCCTTCAAGCCCTCAGAGGTCACGCAGGAGCGGCTGCTCGCGGCCGCGCTCGGCAAGCTCGACGCCGAGCCAGAGCAGCCAGAGTAGCGGTTTTACGCTCGAGTCTCGCTATGTCGCAACGCATCTCGCTTCGCAACTTCTCGATGGTCATCGCGCTGCTCGCGATCGCGACGTTCTTCGCGTTCGAGCAGCCGGTGTTTCTCTCCGCGCGCAACCTCTCGCTGCTCTCGATCGAGCTCAGCGTCACCGCGATCTTGGCGCTGGGTATGCTGCTCGTGCTGCTGCCCGGGCACATCGATTTGTCCGCGGGCAGCGGCGTCGGCCTGACCGGCGCCATCGCGGCGGTGTTGGTCTTCGACGCCCGCTGGCCGGCGCCCTTGGCGTTGCTGGTCTCCGCCGCGCTGGCGCTGGTGGTCTGGGCCGCGATGGGAGCGGTGATCGTTCGCCAGAAGATCCCGGCGTTCATCATCACGCTGGGCGGCCTGTTGGTCTTCAAAGGGCTGCACTGGCTGACGATCCGTAACCAGACCATCCCCGTCGTCGAGGGCGGCAAGGAGAACATCTACTCGCTGCTCACCACGTACTATCTGCCGCCGGTGGTCGGCGTCGGGCTCGCGGTCGCCGTGATCGCGGCGCTCGTCGTCGTGACGCTCAAGGCGCGGGCGCGCCGCGTGCGCTTCGGCTTCCAGGTGGACGATAACGAGGTCACGTTCTTGAAGCTGTTCGTGACCGCTCAGCTCACCCTGTTGTTGATGCTGGTCATGCAGCAGTACCGCGGCTTGCCGCTGGCTGCTGTTATCCTCGGCGCCGTCGCGTACGCGACCCACGTGCTCACGCAGCACACGCCGTTCGGCCGCTATTTGTACGCGGTGGGCGGCAATGAGGAGGCGGCGCTGATCTCCGGCGTCCCGATCCAGCGCACCGTGATCGGCGCCTTCGCGCTGATGGGCCTGATCGTCGCGCTCGGCGGCTTCATGCAGACCGCGTACTCGGGCGCCTCGACGTCCACCATCGGCAGCCTGATGGAGCTCGACGCGGTCGCGGCCTGCGTCATCGGCGGAGCCAGCCTGCGCGGTGGCCGCGGCACCGTGCCGGGCGTGATCTTCGGCGCGCTCATCATGGCGACGCTGTTGAACGGGCTCACCTTGATGGCGGTCTCACCGGAAGTGAAATACATCGCCCGCGGCGTGGTGCTCGCGCTGGCCGTGTGGGTGGACGTAAAGCTCGCCGGGAAGTGATCGCGCAGCGTCGCTCGGCTATTTCAAGATGCCCGCGAGCGCGTTGAACCAATTGAGGCCCATGCGCTGCGCGCCCGCGTCGTTCGGGTGCACGCAATCCATGGCTTCGTGCGGATCCGAGTTCGTCCACAGGTCGGCGGTGAGCACCGGCGACGCCCTGGTGCTGAGCTGGCGCGCCCAATCGGGCACGGCCTTGACGAGCGCCTCGGCGTTCGCCGTGCTGGCGCTGTTCTGGCAATTGTCCGTGATGATCTTGTGGATTTGAGCGACGACCATCACGATGTTGGGGTTGTGCGCGCGCGCCTGCTGCACGAGCTTCGTGTAGTTGTCGAGCACGGCCTGCACCGGCGTGTTCCCGCTCCAGATGTCGTTGACGCCGAGCTGTACCATGATGAGGTCGGGGTCGTGCGTCGCGACGAGCGTCGACATGCCGGGGAACGTCATGCCCACCGAGCAGTTGGGCATCATGAACGTGGCCTGCGTGAACTGCGCCGCTGTCGCGCAGCTCACTGCGCTGTGCCGCACGCCGCCGCCACAATCGTCGCTGTACTGCCCGACGAACTCGTAGTTCGTGATCTGGTGGTCTTTGAGGTTTTGGTCGAGATACTTCTTGTAACAGCCGGGTCCGGCCGAGATGGAGTCGCCCACGATCATGATCTTGGGTTTGCTGACGCTCGCCGGAAAGACCGAGCTCTTTCCGCCGCTCGCGTCGCCGGCGCTGCCGCCCTGATTGGCTGAGCCGCCCATGGCGCTGATAGCGCCGCCCGAGACTCCGCCTGCGCCGGAGCTGGCAGCGCCGGATACTGCGCCGGCGCCGCCCGATGCGGCGCTCCCGCCTCGCGCCCCTGCGCCGCTCGAGCCACCACTCAGCGACGCAGCGCCGCCCGTCAGGGCGCCGCCTCTGTCACTGCCGCCGTCGCCCGCGCTCGCACGTCCAGCCGCGCCAAGCGCGCCGCCGGTTACGCCCGAACCACCGCCGCTCATCACGCCGCCGCTCATCACGCCGCCGCTCATCACGCCGCCGCTCATCACGCCG
Source organism: uncultured Sorangium sp. (assembly GCA_966250485.1). GTDB lineage: Bacteria > Myxococcota_A > Polyangia > Polyangiales > Polyangiaceae > PMG-095. Next base: position 22,090 of record CBINHN010000029.1, read on the forward strand.
CCTGTACTGCTCGCTGCCGGAGCCGTGCTCGGCTGCCCGCTGCACGCGAGCGTCAGCATCACGAGGCCAAGTCTCGCCGAAAAGTTCGTGGGCCGTCGCTGGGCGCGATTTCGGTGCTGCATCATCGTGCGACAAGAGCTTCCGCCTTGGGGCGGAGCCGGACAAGAGCTTCCGCCTTGGGGCGGAGCCGGACAAGAGCTTCCGCCTTGAGCCCTACGCGCTCGGCGAGACCGCACGCGACGCGGGCGGAGTCGCGCTGATTGGGTTTAGAGCCGGTCCTATAAGCTCTTCTGTTCGCCCACCCGCAGATGCACTTCGCATCCCGGCGTTGCTCCTCCTCGGCGTGCTTCAGCACGCCTTCGTCGTCGCGCCTTGGTCTGCTCGCGCCCCTTTGGCGGGCTCGCTCCGAGCTTGTAGGACCGGCTCTAAACCCTCAGCGGTGTCCGCCCTGCTCGAGCCCGGGGGTCTCGAGCAGGGCTTCGACTCTTAGTCGCGCACGGCGCAGACGCGAGGTCGCGGTGCCGAGCGGGATAGCTAGGCGACTCGCGATTTGTGGCAGAGACAGGCCATCCATGGCGAACAGCGCGAACACCGAGCGCTGCTCTTCGGGGAGTCGAGCGAGCGCCGAGCCGAGCGCCTGCTGCCGGCACTTCAATTGCAATAGGCCCTCGGGATCGTACGGCGCTTGTTGCTCGACGAAGACGCCGGTCACTTCGCGGCAGCGCGCGAGGCCGCGACGCACGTTCGCCGCGATGCGGATGCAGGTCCCCGTCAGGAACGCGCGCTCGCTCTCCTGGTGCACCTGCGCGACACGAGCAGAAAACGTAAGAAAGACCATTTGCGAAGCGTCATCGGCGAGCGCCTCGGGGACGCCGAAGCGACGCAGCGTCTGCACCACGAAGGCACATTCTCGGTTCACTACGGTCCTGATTCGCTCGCGGTCGCGCGGGCACGCCGAATACTTGGGCGGCGGCCCTTGCGGAGGCGCTGCCGCTCGCGTGTCAGCGGCCGCGGCCGTGGTCTCGGCTTGAAGGAGCTCCGCGGCGGAGTAGCGGCTGCCCCAGCCAGGCTCGTACTCGGGATCCGAGCGCGCTGAACCGATAGCGTCCATGCTGGCCTGAAAATGTCCGCGTCGCGCTCTCGTGATCACAAAAATCGTCACGCGCCGCGCTCGCCGTCGCAGCTTCGCTGCGCGCCCAGCGCTCAGGGCGATTGGCGAGGTGCAAAGAAGCGTAACAATCGCACTTGCTTCGCTCGGTCTGCGCGGCTGATCCTACGCCGGATGCACTTCATAGCCCCGCTCGCGCGCTCATTCTTGCTGCTCGTCGTGACTGGCTGCGCTTGTCGCGCCCAGCGCACACCCCCTCCGAGCGCCAAGGCAGAGAGCCAGCGCAAGCCAGCGCAGGCGCTCGTGGTGGTCACCGTCGCGGCGGCGCCTTTCGCCAGCTCTCACGTGGACAGCGCGCCGCTCGGCGGGGACAAGCCGCCCGCGCACGCCATCACGGTAGACTCCGCGCGGCGCGCGCAGCGCATCGAGAGCTTCGGGGGCGCCTTCAACGAACAGGGCTGGGACGCGCTGTCGGTGCTCTCGGCGGAAGAGCGTGACGGCGTGCTGCGCGCGCTGTTCGACGCCAAAAACGGCTTGGCATTCGACTATTGCCGCTTACCGATCGGCGCCAGCGACTACGCCATGAGCCGCTACACGCTGGACGAGTCTCCCGGCGACTACGCGATGGAGCATTTCTCGATCGCCCGCGATCAGGAGCGGCTGATCCCGTACGTGAAGGCGGCGCAGCGCTGGCGGCCGGAGCTGAGGTTCTGGGGCTCCGCGTGGACGCCGCCGACTTGGATGAAGACGAACGCCGCGTTTGACGGCGGCGCCATGAAGGACGAGCCGCGCGTCTACGACGCCTATGCGCTGTACCTCGCCAAGTTCGTCGAGAGCTACGCGCAGCAGGGCATCCCGGTCGACATGGTGGTGCCGCAAAATGAGCCCGGCCAGCTCACGGACTACCCGAGCTGTGACTGGAGGCCGGCGCAATACACGACCTTCCTGCGCGACCACGCAGGACCGTTGTTCAAGCAGCGCGGGCTCACGACGAAGCTGTTCGTCGGCACCATCAACCAGTATCAGTGGGACGTGCTCTCCGTGCTGCGCGACGCTGGCGCGGCCGCCTACATCTCCGGCGTGACGTTACAATGGCAAGGTCTGCCGCACGCCGCGAAGATCCGTGAGCTGAGACCCGAGCTCCCGATTTTGCAGTCCGAGACCGAGTGCGGCAACAACCACTGGGAGCCCGGCTTCAACCCCGATGAGCCACCCAATGATTTCGCGTACGCCGTATACACCTGGCGCAAGTTCCGCGACTATTTCAACCAAGGCGCGTCCTCCTACATGCTGTGGAACATGGTGCTCGACGAGGAAGGCAAGAACCTCGACTCCAAGCGCCCCTGGCCGCAAAACAGCCCGGTCGTCGTCGACCGCAAGCAGCGCCGCGTGACCTACACGCCCATGTATTGGGCTACGAAGCACTTCTCCGCGCTGATCGCGCGCGGCGCACACCGCGTGGAGTCCAGCGGCGGCTATGCGGATCGCATCGCCTTCAGTAACCCAGACGGCAGCGCCGTGGTCGAGCTCTTGAACGAGAGCGCGGCGCCGGTGTCGCTCGAGCTCATCGCGAACGCGCGCCGCCAGAGCGTCCGCTTGCCGCCTCGAAGCTTCGTGACCGTCGTGGTCCCGCCCGCGTAGACGCGCGTGCGGGCCGCGCGCCCACAAGACGTGCTGGCACCGCACAGCGCACGCTCGCGTTGCCGCTTCGCGCTGCCGCGCGGCGCAGCTCACACCGATCGCGCGGCAACGTCTTCATTCGCGCGCGGCGCGATCGTTCAGGAGCATCGTATGCTGAAGAACGCCTGCGCCCTGACCTCGCTCTCCGTGCTGTTCGTCCTGATGTCGGCTTGCGCCTCCGCCCCCGCTCCGGCGGCGCGAGCTCCGCGAGCTGTCGCCGAGGCTGACACACACGCGGCTACACCTGCCAAGCAAGAGCCTGCCAGCGACGCGCCGGCGGCTGCGGAAGCCGCCAGCGCACCCGCGTCAGACGGCGAAACGAAAGATCCGCGCGCCGACGGCCTGCGCAAGGCGAGCCGCCCGCCAGCCGAGCTCATCACCGGGCCCAACCTGGTCTACGTGTTCAACTTCAAAGAGTCGGAAGTGGGCGTCGCTGCCAAGAAGCGTTGCAGCGAAGAGAACGAGAGCCCGCGCGACGTCGCGGCATGCATCGAGAAGGCGCGCGGAAAGGTGCCGGTGGAGCTGATCCGCTTCATCAAGGAGCCGAGCGGCGAGCTCTGGTGGGTCACGTACAACCGTTACAAGGGCAACCTGCTCAAGTGGCACCGCGTGCAGTTTCAGCCCGGTGAGGAGGGCGCCGATCGCATCACGTTGAACTTGATTGGCAAGGACAAAGGCATCGCACCCATGGCCCGCGTGCCCCGCCATCTCGAGATCGAGCTGCCCAACGATTACTCGATCGTGGTGAAAGATCCCGAAAATGGCTCGATGTTTTACGACGCCAAAATTGGCATGATGGACGCCGAGTAAGCGACGGCCGGTCGCCGGCTTCCTGCTCGCCTGAAGCGCGCGTCGGTGCTCTAATGGCGCGCATGAAAGCATTGATTTCAGAGCTGGTTGCGAAGGCCGATCTGTCCGAGCCGCAGGCTGCGAAGGTAGCCGAAGTCGTGCGCGGATTTTTGGCGAGCAAGCTGCCGGAAGCCTTGCGCGGTCCGGTGGAGGGCGCTCTCACTGGTGAGAACGTGAGCAACGCCGTCGATCAAGCCAAGGGCTTGCTCGGGAAGCTCTTCTGAGCGCAGACGGCACGTTGCGGCGGCCGCGGCGCTAGTCGCGGCCTTGCCGCCACGCGTCCCGCACCTCGAGCACGTAGTGGCCGCCGGCCTGGAGATTCAAGCGCTTGACCAGCTGCTCGCGACGGTCGGCGGCGAGCACGAGCACGTCATAGCGCCCGGCGGGTAGTTGCAGCTCCGTCCACGCGCTGCCCTCCGCGATGCCGGCGTTGCCGAGCTGGTCCTCTCCCCACAGCGCCTGATCGGCTTCGGTGCCGGGGTGGGTGCCGGCTTGCCGCGCTTTGTCCACTGCTTCGGTGGTCGCGACGTACAGCTGGTTGATGCTGGTGCCGCTCGAGTTCTTGATGGTGAGCTCGGCAGGGCCCTCGCCGGTCGGTTTGCCGACCGTGTGCAGGACGGAGAGCGCGCCGCCGCACGCGGCTACGAGCGTCAGGACCAGAGCGAGCAACGCGAGGCGTAGGAGGCGCATTCCTGGCATCATAGCCATTGTCGCTGTGCGATCCTAGGCGACTCGAGCGCGCTCTCGCACGCTGAAGCGTCGACGAGTCGCTCGCGCGGCCGTTCGAGCGTCTCGTCGTCGGTCACGGCCAGCCACTCGCCGCCCACGGCCGTGAAGCGCTGTCTAGCGCGTACCGCTGGTTGTAGTACCGCGTCCTCGTACCGGAGTGGGTTCGCGGCCGAGGTGGTGCGTGGACCTTGTCGTTGCGTGTGCGTCAATGCCCCACGCTCTTGCGTCGCCTCGCGATCCGCAAGATGCTCGAAATAGCGAGGTTTCTGGATGAGGACTGCTGCTTTCACTTTGTTCTGCGGCGTGCTGTTCGCCGCCAGCCTGGCGCCAAGATCGGTTTGCGCCGCCGAGGTCGCGATCAGCGAGGAGGCGCGCACGCACTTCGCGGCGGGCGTGAACTTTCTCCAAGATCCCGACGGCGCGCGCTACAACGACGCCTACAGCGAGTTCAAGGCGGCGTACGCCGCGTCCCCATCCTGGAAAATCCTCGGTAATTTGGGCCTCGCGGCGATGAAGCTCGAGCGTGACGGGGAGGCCATCGAGGCCTTCAGCAAGTACCTCGCCGAAGGTGGCAAGGAGCTCGAGCGCGATGAACGCCAGCAGGTCGAGCGCGACTTGAAGACGCTGCAAGCCGGCGTCGTCATGGTGAGCCTGAGCTTTGCGCCTGCCGGTGGTCTGCTCACGGATGAGCGCGTCCCGGTGTCCGGCAGCAGGGTGGTGAACCGCTATGGGCCCGTGGCAGCGAGCACGACGCTCGGTGTGCGTCCGGGCCACCATCGCTTCAGCGTAGAGCTCGACGGCTATGAAGAGGCGGTCTGGGAGTTCGACGCCGCGCCGCGAGAACAACTGCAGCACGACTTCGCGCTCACGCAGGTGCCGGAAGCCCCCGTCGCAGCGCCGCCGGTGGCCCCGGCCGCGCCGCTCGCGTCGCCGCCGCCCCCTACGCAAGAGCGCAGCGGCGGTAATGCGTTGCGGACTGGCTCGTACATTGCGTTTGGCGTGGGCGCCGTCGGTCTCGGCTTGGGCACCGTGTTCGCTCTTTCGGCGCGCAGCAAATACAAAGACGCGAACGCGCTGTGCGCCTCGTTCCCTTGTGAGCTGACGCAAGCGGAAGCCGCCCGGCGCGAATCGCTGGGCAGCGACGGTGATTCCGCGAAGACGCTCTCCGTCGTGGGGTTCGTCGCCGGTGGGCTCGGTGTCGCAGCGGGGGTGACGCTCTTCGTGTTGAGCGGAAAGAAGCAGGGCGCGACTGAGTCTGCGACGCTCGCGCCGTTCGTGGGTCCGGGCGCCGCCGGCGTGAGGGGGAGCTTCTGATGCGAACGCTGAGAGTGGTCGTCGGTTTCAGCGCAGCGTGGGCCCTCGCCGCGTCGGGCGCCTGTGGCAGCCTCGATAAGGGCAAAATCATCATCGTTGATGCCAGCGGTGGCGCGAGTGGCTCGGGGGGATCCGCTGCGCGCGGTGGGAGCAGCGCCGGTGGCGCGCGTGGCGGCGACGCAGGAGCGAGCGGCGCGGACGTCAGCGGCGGAGAGGCGGGCGCGGCAGCGGGCGGCGAAGGTGGCATAGGCGGGGCTGGTGGTGCGGGCGGCGCTGGCGGTAGTGTCAGCGAGACGGGCGGCGTCGGCGAAGGTGGCGGCGGTGCTGCGGGTGAAGCGGGCGCCGGGGGCGGCGCCGGGATGTCCACGTCGGGTTGCATGAAGAGCGGCGAGTGCTCGGGCAACACCCCTATTTGCGCCACTGGAGAGTGCCGCGCTTGTAAGGCAGCTGCAGAATGCAGCGCCGTCAGCGCCAGCACGCCGTTCTGCGCCGACGACGGCCGCTGCGTGCAATGCCTGGATAGCTCGAGCTGCCCCGCGACGGCTCCGGTGTGCGGCAGCGACGGTAAGTGCCGCAAATGCGCGGAGAGCGCGGAGTGCGGCACGCTGGCGTGCACCGACAAGGGCGTGTGCGCGAGCGACACTCAGATCGTCTACGCGCTCGCGCAGACCGGCAGCTACGACGCGGCCTGCGGGACGATCGACAAGCCGTGCGCGCTACTGTCCAGCGCGGCGCTCAAGCTGAGCAGCACTCGGCCCTACCTCGTGCTCATGGCGACGCAGCTCGCCTTCGACGGCGGCGCGTCCTTCCCCGCCAACACGACCCTGTACGTGATCGGCAACCACGTGAAGGTGGCACCTTACGACGGCTCCGGCGCCTTCGTCGTGAAAGGCGGCAGCGTCACCTTCGACGATGTCGTCGTTTCGACGGTGGCCACCAGCAGCGCGACCAGCGCCATCTCCTGCACCAGCGGGCAGCTGAACTTCTTCAAGGGCAGCGTCACGAACGCCAACACCACCTTCGGGAGCGCGGGGCTAGAGCTCGTCGATTGCGACGCCAACGTCCAGCAAGCAGAGTTCAAGGGCAACAAGATAGCAATTTCTTCGACCAGCAAGAATGATTCCGCGACGCAGTCGCTGACGGTCGAACGCACGCGCTTCGAAGGAAACACGACCGCCATCGCCGTCGACGCGGCTACGTTCCTGATTCGTAACAACCTGTTCCTCAGAAACGGGCTCGAGTCCTACGTCCGTATCATCCGCCCCATCGCAGCGACGTCCGGCATTTTCGCTTACAACACGATGGTCGGGAACGACAACCACTGCAGCTACGAGGGCGGGTTGGTCGCTTGTGAAGGCGGGCCCACCAAGTGCGGCACGCTGAGCAGCAACATTTCGTGGGGCAACATGCTGGGCGACTCCGCCACTGGCATACCGGCGTGCCCCGACCAGGTCTATGTCGGCGCTCCGGCCCTGAGCAACTCCATCTCAGAGACCACCTGGCCCGGCAGCGGCAACACGAGCCAGGATCCGAAGTTTACCGACGCGGCCAAGGACGACTACACGCCCGCCGCGGGCTCACCGGCGATTGACAAAGGTAACGCCGCCGCGAACCTGATGCCGAGCGTCGATTTTTACGGTCACCCACGGCCGCGCGGCAAGGGCCCCGATATCGGCGCCATCGAGGTGCAGTGAAGCGGACGCTCGGCGCTAGGGAGCGCCGACGTCCTTGACGCTGAAGTTCGTGATCGCGAACGTCGACGTGAGATAGTCGAACACCGGAACGGCTGCGCCACCGCCCGCGCCGGCAGTGGCGTTGCCGGCGCTGCCCGCCGTCGCTGCACCCGCGGTCGCGTCGCCGGCAGTGCCGCCGCCCGCCGTGCCCGCCGCTCCGCCGCCGGCCGTGCCGCTACCGGCGCTACCAGCGCTGCCAGCCGCAGCGACGGCGCCCGCAGCGCCGCCAGTGTTCATGTCATCGTCCATGGTCATCGGGGTCGGATACATGGAGTAGATGCGCACGTTGATCTTGATGACGCGCGTAGGATCGTAGGAGTCCGGCTTGGACGTCTTGTTCGGGAGGTTGAAGGTGACCGTGGCGCGGTCGCCGACGTGACGGAGAATGGCGCGATCCTCGGGGGGCGTCTCCGCCTCGCTATAAGCCGTCGTGGTCATCACACCGCCGGCCCCGTCCGTGCCGGCGACTCCACCGCTATCACCGCCGGCGCCACCGCCCGCCACGCCACCACCGCCTGCCGCGCCGCCGCCAGCGACGCCGCTGCCGGCGCTACCGGCGTTGCCCATATCGCCGGCGTTTCCGCCAGCATCGCCGCCGCCCGGACCGCCGCTCGAGCCGGCAATAGGATCAGCCACGCCGCCAGCGCCGCCGCCGCCGGCGCCACCCGTCGGCTCCACGACTTTGTCCCAGGTCGAAACGGAGACGAGCGAGATGATGTAGCCGCCGGCCATCGCCATCGGTCCACGTTGATCCGCGGTGAGCTCGATCGTTACGCTGAGCTGCTTGTTGCTGAGGTCGCTCGTGTATTCGGAGTCGAGCGTGAAGTGAGTCTGCTCGTGATTGGCTTCAGCCGGGTCAGCGTTCTCCCAACCCGGCTCGTGCGGCCACGTTACGTTGACCAGCGTCGGGCAGGCGTGCTCGAGCAGCACCTCGGTGCTGAAATCGTTGTCGTCCCAGGACTCTTCGGTGTCGGAGCGCGTGAAGACGGTCAGGTTCGATGGAATGTCGCAGCTTCCGCCAGCGCCACCACCGCCTGCGGTTCCCTCGCCACTCGCACCGGCGTTGCCTGCTGTGCCCGCGGTAGCTGCGCCCGCGGCGCCACCACCGCCGGTGAGCGTGCCGGCAGAGCCTGCGGTGGCTACGCCACCAGTGGTCGCTGTTGCGCCACCGGAGCCGGGCGTCCCGTTCGAGCCGCCGGTTGTCGCAACGCCACCAGTGCTACTGCTGCCGTTGCTGCTGTCGCCGCAGGCCCCAAGGCCCACGCCCAAACAGGTGGTGAACAGACTGAGAACCAGGACGGAACGCTTATTCATCATAAGATTCGCTTTGGTGGGCGGACGACGACGAGGAGCACAACGCGGCGGGTTTCGCGTATGTAAGGGTGCGCAAGCATGCTCTCATCATTTGTGACCGGTCAAGGCTCAGGAGCCTGCGACGCGGCGCATCTTTCCAGCGTAAACAGTAGGTAAAGAGTCTTGCGTCAAGGCCGTGCAGCGGTCGGCGCCACCTACCGCGCGGCTCATCCGCGACGAGCTCGCGTGAGCCGCGAGCTCGCATACGATCGCTGACGGCCCGTGCGGCCGCAACGCGACATTCGAGCGCTGCACTGCGCACGAAGCGCAACGCTTCGCTCCGCGCCTCCACATTTTCGACGAGCGGTATTGCCGTAGCGCGCTCTGTTCGTGGAGCCGTCTGAGCTCGCGCGGCGTGGCTGAGCGATATGACGAGGCAGAGCGGGCGCGTGCCGTCGAGAGCTCAGCGAGCGTGCATTCTGGAATCCCTGACGCAACCGCATTGCGCAACAGGGCGCGTTACACGGCGTGCGAGCAAGTTCGAGAGGATTGCCGAGGACATCGTTACAGAGATCCGCCGCGAGGAGCACGAACGAGAGCGCTCAAGCGCTGGAATGAATCTAAAGAACCGGGCCTATAATCTCTACCGTCGCCCGCCCGCAGATGCACTTCGCATCCCTGCGTTGCTCCTGCTCGGCGTGCTTCAGCACGCCTTCGTCGTCGCGCCTTGCTCTGCTCGCGCCTCTTTGGCGCACACCGAGCTTATCGGACCGGCTCTTATCCATTCTCGAGCCCAAAGCGAGTGGGCTCGCGCCGCTTCGGCGTATCGATGTTCTCGCTTGCGCGCGGAAGTGAGATTCGATATGTTTTATTGGGTTGCAGGCGGCAATCCGGTTTTGATGATTGCTCTCACGGTGTCCGATTTCGCCTCGCGACTCTCGATGATGTAGTCGGGGAATCGCCGGTTCTTCCTAGGTTCTTTGGGCTAGGGTGCCAACGGGTCGGGAACTTTGAGGCACTGCCGGCAGGCTACACGCGTCAGGCTCGCCAACTGACGTGACCATCACTAGATGATGTGGTCTCCCGCCGTGCCCTCGTGACCGTACTCGGAGATGGAAATGTCATGTTCACCAATAAGAGTCCCGACCACGTTGACGTCGAAGAAAGCGCGCCGCAGGCGCTCGACAGCGCCCCGCTGGCGCGCGTGATGCCGGAGCTGAAGGCATTGCAGCCCGAGGAGCTGCAGCAAATCAACGTGGATATTCCTTACGCGGTCGCGCTGGTGCTCGGCTGCTTGCCGGAGCTGCGCGGGCTACGTGAGGACATCGCGAGAGCGATGTCGAGCTTCGATCTGGCGGTGTTCGACAGGCTCGAAGACTACACGCTGGCTCTGAACGACGCGCACGGCGCGTACTTGGCCGCAACGCAGCCGGCGGACGACTTGGATGAGCTGGTGATAGAAGCTAGTCGCTTGCGCGCTCTGCTCCTGACAGAGGCGACGGCGCTCGGCGCGCGCGGCGTCATCGATCGCAAGAAGCTCGCGGAGGTGAGGGGCCCCGTCGGTTACAAGAACGTGGCTGTGGATTTGAGCCTTCTCTACAGAGTGCTCATGGGCAGCTGGTCGCGAATTCAGGGCAAGACGACGGTCGCGCAAAGCGAGCTCGAGCGCGCGGCGAAGGTCGCCCAGCAGTTGATTCGCGCGCTGGTCCTCCGCGAGCAAGGCATGGCGAACATCACAGCCGCCGGCGAGTTGCGCCAGCGAGCCTTCACGGTGTTCATTCGCGCGTACGATCATGTCCGGCGGGCGGTGAGCTTCCTGCGCTGGAATCTGGGCGACGCAGATGACCTCGCGCCCTCGCTGTATTGGACGCGCAGCGCTAGCGGCAAGCGGCCTTGGAATGCGCAAAGCCATTGAGACGCTCGCGTCCGCGCAACCCCGTTCACGGCCGCGCGCGAAAGACCCGCCGCGCGGCTCAGTTCACGTCCACGTAGAAGTCGAGCGTTTGCAAGTTGGTGATGGGTCCCGACCAGATTTCGAAGCCCACCGCCACAGCGTTGATGGAGGTGCCCGGTAGGTTCAAGCCGCGAGTCTTCACATCACGGACGAAGTCCATCACGTCGAACTCGATCTCGGAGCTGTCGCTGCCTTCCGCGCGCACGAAGTTCACGATGGGCAAGCCGTTCACGCTGCCGTTCCAAATGTCCCAGACGCCGGGCGCGTTCGCGACGGTGACGCCTTTGAATTGCATATTGGGCTGTCCGGCGGGCTGTTGTCCCGGTGGATCGCGCAGCCAGACCATCAGGTAAGCTTGCAGGTTGTTCCCGTTGCCGAGCCAGATGTCATAGGCGGCGTTGTACTGCCCGCTGTTGCCGTTCGCGGCCCAACGCCAGCCGGTGCGTAAGGTCTTGATTGAGTCGATGCTCGCCGGCAAGCCGCACTCGGGCACTTCCTTTACTGAGTACTTGCCGCAAAACACGCTGGGGTAAGACGCGGGCTGATACATCGCACCAGGCGAGCCCATCATGTTCTCGACCGTGAACGCCGTGCCGTTCCAAGACACCGTGTGGCTGCCGAAGCCCGGACCCCAACCGTTGGTGATGAGGATGTACGGGACGTTGTCGCGGGAGATCGACACCGTCTGGTAGCGCATGTCGGTTTTTCCCGAACCCATCATCATGCCGTTGCCGAGCGAGCCGCTGCCGGTGCTGCTGCTGCCAGCCATCGAACCGCCCGCGCCTCCCATGGACGTCTTCATGCCGCCGGCGCCGGAGCCCGCGTCGGCGCCGGCAACACCGCCGCCCATACCCGACGCGCCACTCGAGCCGGCGCCGGCGCCGCCAAGGCCACCGGAGCTCGCGCCACCGGAGCTCGCGCCGCCGCTCGTCGTCGGCGCGCCGCCGCTCGCCGCGTTTACGCCGCCGCTCGCAGGGCTGCCTCCGCCGGAGGTAGCGCTGGTGCCAGCTCCGGATTGCGCGAAGCCGCCCGTCGCGGGCGTTACGCTGGAGCCACCGCTGCCACTTTCTGAGTTGCGGTTGGATTCAGCTGGCTCTGAGCAGGCTGCAAGTGAAGCGGTGATGGCCAGGCTGAGCGTCAGCGAAGAGCGCCGTAGCGTGTAATGGCTGCGGTTGAACATCGATATGGGAACGGTTCCACGTCGCCTCGCCGCCGGCAACCCGATCCGCGCGCACCCGCGGTCGCTTTCGCTACCTTAACGTTCACTACGGACGAACATTTCCGGAGCGGCTCACGTCGTGTGTGGCGGCTGCGCGAGGCCGTCAGCTCACGACGCCTTCTTCTCGAAATACTGCACGTCGATGAAGATCGCCGCCGCGAGGACCAACGACCGCTCATCGAGGGTGAGCTCCGCGGAGTCGAACGCAATCCGGAAGCGATCCGCGTCGGTGAACGCTTCGCGCAGCAGCCCCGACCACTTCTTTTCGACGCGCGCGAGCGGGCGTCCGTCGCGCTGAAACTCGAACGTCCAGGGCCGCCAGAGCGGCGAGGACACAGTGAGCAGCAAGCGCCCGGAAGCGTCGAGCACGTCGAAACGCTTCGAGAAGATGGCGAAGCGCTGCTGAATGCAGCCGAGCAGACGACCATCGGCGGCGCTCACCTCGAGCCGCTGGAAAAAGAAGCGGAAGGGATGGAGCGCTCGCAGCGCGAGCTGCCGCGCTTCATCGAAGAAGTGAATCTCGAAGGTGCGCCAATGGCCGGCGATCATGCGCGCCAGAAAGGCCAAGCCGCCCTTGCCCTGCTCGGCGGCGAAGCCGACCTTCATGCCGTTGGCCTCGATCGAATACTTGTTTCGCGTCTCGATCCCCAGCAGCTCGGCGAGCTCTCGCCGCTGAACGACCATGATTTCGCTCGAGCGTTGCACCATTGCGAGCAGGTCCGACATGGCGGAAGAATTGCACGAAACCGCGCCCTGCACGCAGCTCCTCGGAGAAGGCGTCGGATGCTCACTCGCCCGACACAATCCGACAATCGGGTGCGGCCCCGCTCGGCCAGGATGCTAGACTGGGGCCGATGTTGCGGCGCCGCCTCCCCCTGCTCAGGGCTTTCGTCGGTGGTTGCCTGAGCGGAGCGGTGCTCATCAGCCTATGGCGGGCCGATGCCGGAAACCGGGGGCCGCAGCGGAGCGAGGCGTCGGAGCGCAGCGACGCAGCGGATTCACGGCGTGCGCCGAATCGCACGAGCGGCGCCTCGCGCACGGTGTCCGCCGCCACCTCGGAAGAAGCCAATGAGGCTGCCCTGGTGAAGCAAGCCGGCGCAACAGCGGACGAGCATAAAGGCGATCGAGACGGCGCGCCGCCATCCGCTGAGGAAGCGGCGCTGGCGTCGGCGGCAGAGACGAGCGCCTCACTCGTGGACGTCCTGAGTCGCTTGGAAGCGGAGTACCGCCGCCAGCTAGCCGCCGCAGCGTCGCGAGAGCCGCCGCCGAACCGTCCCGAAGCGACGGCCCCCGTGAGCGCCGGAGCCGCTGCGGCGGCGGAGCCCAGCACCCCGCCGTCGCCGGCCGAGCAGGTCAATGAAGCGCCGCGTGAGCTCGCGCCGCGAGAGGCACCCGCCGTCGCCGTCGCCGCAGCCGCTGCTGCCGCGCGCAATGTGCGCCAAGCGGAAGACCTGCCGGCGGACATCACCGCCAACGTTGACGGCGCGAGCACTCCCCGTGAAGAGCCGCGGGCGCCGGTCACGTACGTGGGTGACGTGCACCAGAATATCTACATGGGCAACGTGCACCAGGGTGACGTCTACCAGCTACAACAACTCGCCATCCTACAGCAACAAATGGCGATGCTGCAGTACATGCAGCTGCTCTCGCTCACCTCACGCGCGCCTCGGCTCGCGCCGCGTGTCCACGCTGCGCCGCGCGCCAGAACGCGGCACATCTCAGCCTTTCCCACATCGCTGACCAACACCGATAACCCCTGGGGCTTCGATTTCCCGCCCACCGTGCTCGTGCGATAGAGGCGCATTCGGTTTAGCCGCAAAGAGCGAGCTCTCTGTCGTCGCCGGCCGTGGGCGCGGGCCCGGAAGACTTTCCCACCTTGTCAGCCCCGGCGTGGCTCCGCATCAACCTCTCTCTACGTAAACTCACGCCGCCGCTGTCTCAAACTCGTTGACACGTTTCGGGTCAGGGAGCTGTTCTATCGCACTCCGCAACAGGTTCGGAGAAACACGGGATGGGCCAGTCGTCCACGCGCCGCGGGTAGTGTCGATGGCATCGCGCCCAAGCGCCACGCGCTGCTATATGCCCAAGCCGTGGCCGGCTGCGGAGAAATACGGACAGAGCGGGCGGCTCGCGCTCGCGCTCGGCGGTGGTGCGCCGGTGAAGAGACCTTGCGCGCGCGCCTCAGCTGTGCCGGTTTGGAGCGGCTCTTCATGCGACGGCGGTGGCGCAGGGCGAGTGAGCGCGATGTTCGCAGCGGTGAAGCTTGGGGTTCGGCGTGGCACGAGATCTGCTTTGGCACTCGACGCTCGGCGGGCGTCTGAAATCGCCAACTTGGAGTTTCGTCTGCGGTGCGCGCCCGCGTAGGGTCGCGCCGCGGAGCGACCGTTGAGCGCGATGCGTTGACAACGCCCGTCCGTTTACCGAGCGGTTGCAGCCGACCGCGTGATTTGGCGCGAAGTGTTTGCGAGTAGCGCCCGCGCTCCAAGGAGGAGAGATGGCCATTGATTTGTTGAAGGACCGAGGGACCCCCATCGAGCAGCAACGCTTCACGTGGAAGGAGCTGGTCCAGCCCACCTACAGCAAGCTGGATGACGACGCCTTCACGCGAGTGCGCGTCATTTTGATGAATGGGCTGGAGGCCGAGGCGTTGCGCTTCGGCCATGCTTGCGGTCGCATGAATCGTGAGCTGCAGCTGGAGCTGGCTCGCATCCGGCGCATCGAGCAGCACCAGCAGACCATGGTGAACTGGTTGAATCCCGCGGACCAGAACGTGCTCGAGACGACTATCGGCTTCGAGCAGGTCGCCATCGAAGTGACGGCGGCCATCGCCATGGTCGAGCCCAACCCGTACCTGGCGCAGGTCTACCGCTTTGGGCTGCTCGAGGATTTCGATCACATGTACCGCTACTCCGCGCTGATGGATCGCGTGGAGGGCAAAGATGCGAATAACTTGCTGCAGAGCTACACGGACATCCTGCCGGGGCGGCCCACCGTGGTGGAGCACCGCGCGCCGGAGGACGATCTCCGTAACTGCTATGATCGCCGCGACGCGGAGCTGCTCACCAAGCTGCACGCGCTGACGCTTGTCGGCGGCGAATATCAAACTCACGATTACTACATGACCGTTGGTCCCACGTACGCGGATCCCATCGGTCGCCAGCTGTACGCGGAGATCGCGTCGATCGAGGAGCAGCACGTGACGCAGTACGAATCCATCATCGACGCCAGCGAGACCTGGCTCGAAAAGTGGGTGCTGCACGAGGCGAACGAGGTTTATAACTACTATAGCTGCGTCGAGTACGAGAAGAACAAGCGCATCAAAGCCATCTGGGAGCGCTTCTTGGATTACGAGCTCGGCCAGCTGCGTCACGTGTGCAACCTCTTCGAGCGCATCGAGCGGCGGGACGCCGCGGAGGTCTTGTCCGGCAAGATCCCGCAGCCGATCGCGTACGAGAGTCATCGCGAGTTCGTGCGTGACGTGCTGCGCTCGGAGGTGGGCCTCACCGCCAAGGGCCCGAACTTCATTCCGTTCAGCCAGGAAGGGCCGGAGTCACCCTCGGCTCGGCAGCGCGCGCAGCTGAACTCGCAGGGCTCCCCGTCCGAGCTGGTGGCCGCGGGTTATGTGTGGTCACCCGGAACGGAGCTCAGCCGTCAAGCGCCGCGCGTCGCGTCGATCGCGTCCCAGAGCACAGTCTAAAGGATTAGGAGTCATCATGACGACACAAGCAGAGATCGGTCATAACCGTACCGGCATCGCCTCGGCCGGAGCGTTCAGTGAGGCCATGCTGGAGGGCATGGAGGAGTTTTCTCCGGCGACCGTCGGGGACGAAACGGAGATCGCCCGCGTGCGCGAAGACTACGCCAAGGAGGCGGAGCCGATCGGTAGCGTTCCGCCGCCGCCCAGCGTGAAGGGCGCGATCAAGACGGCGAAGCAGGGCGTGCTCGGCCGTCGCCCGACGCAGTTCATCGATAAGCTGGGCGAGCGCCTGGCCTTCGAGCGTACCGGCATTCGCCTGTACGAAGCCCTGATTTCGAAGCATACCGCGTTCGGCAGCTTCGAAGGCGGCCCGACGCGCGCGGAGCTCGAGGACATTCTGCGCGAGGAGTTCGCGCATTTTCGCATGCTCGCGGACGCCCTCGCCAAGCTCGGCGCGGATCCGACGGTCATGACGCCGTCAGCCGACCTTCACGCGACGCTGAGCAAAGGCATCCTCGAGGTGATGGTGGATCCGCGGACGACGCTACCGCAGTGCTTGGAAGCGGCGTTGGTCGCGGAGCTCGCCGACAACGAGTGCTGGGAAGCGCTCTCGGAGCTGGCCGAAAAGAGCGGAGAGGAAGAGCTGGCCCGCTTGTTCGAGCGCGCTCTGACGGAAGAGGCCGAGCACCTCGAGCTGGTCCGCTCCTGGATCGCCGCGGCGCAAGCGCGGCCGGAGTAACGTTCGCTACTGTCGCGCGGCGCTGCGCGTCGTGGCGCCGCGCGACACGCATCGCTTGGCTGCGTAGCCAAGCGGCGTTGGGCACCCGTTTGCGCTCGGGCGCCGCCGGCGTTAAGAAGCGCGTCGCCGGCTGGACTTGGCGCGTGCTAAAATGAGGCTCTTGATCGTCGCGCTCGTGCTCAGCAGCTGCTCGGCGCCGCCCATCATGACCTCAGTGCCCGCACCTCCGAGCGGAGCCGTGAACCCGGCGCCGAGCGCGCCCGAAGCGACGAGCGCGCGCCGCAACGTGGCCATCACGATCGACGATCTGGGCGTCGATGAAGCAAGCTCCGACCCTGAGCTCTCGTCGCGCATCCTGGCTCAGCTCGCTGACGCGGCGGCGCCCGTCGCCGTGTTCGTGAACTGCGAGCACCTCAAGGATGAGACGCTCGCTTTGTGGCGCGCGGCCGGCGCGACCATCGGGAACCACACTTATAGCCACGCCTCGCTCGACGGCGGCGCGGACGCTGGTTTCAGCGAGCTGTGGTGGCGTGACGTCGCGCGTTGCCATGAGCGGCTGGCCCAGAGCGCGGCGGGTGACGTGCGCTATTTCCGCTTCCCTTACCTGCGCTATGGCGCCAACGAGGCGCGCAAGCGCGAAGCCGCGCAACGGCTGGCGTCGCTCGGCTACCGCGTAGCGCATGTCACGGCCGCCACCTCGGAGTGGCTGCTCGCTCAATACTACGAGCTAGCGCTGGAGGCGGGCGACGGCGCGTTCGCTCGCAGCGTCGCGCAGCGATACATCGCGCACATGGTGGAGACGCTGGAAACGGCGGAGCAGCTCGCCGCGAGCAAGGGCTGGCGCCAGGTCAAGCAAATCACGCTGCTGCACGTCAATCGTCTGGCCGGAGACCACCTGGCGCAGGTGCTCGCCGCGCTACGCGTTCGCGGTTGGCACTTCATTTCGCTGGAAGAGGCGCTGAGCGATCCGGTGTACGAACGGAATGACGAGTATACCGGCGGCTGCGGCTGTTCCTGGCTCGCGCGCATCGCGCCAGCGCTGAGCAAGACGGACGACTACGCCTTCGGAGAGTACGAGGCGCGCATCCGCGAGCAGCTGGAGCCCCACGCCGCCACGCTGCGTAGCCGCTGAGCGTTCAGGTGCGCGGGTTCAGGGAAAGAGATGCGAACCCAAACCCAGCTGTCGCGTCTGTAGCCGTACCACGCGCTCGCTCAGCAACCAGCGCTCACCATCGCGGCGAAAGCGATCCTGGTAGCTGCCGACGAGGAATATTTGGGAGCTGCCGCCGTCCACGTGAGAGTCCCCGATGTCGCGCAGCGTGCGGAACACCGCGAGCGCGCTCGTGCTCGCGGCTTCGCCGCCGCCGTTCGCCTCGATTCGGCCGACGCTGACATGACGCAGCAGGTCCGAGCCGTCGCTGTGGTGCTTGGGCAAGAGCTCGATCAGCGCGCTGAGACCTGCGCGATCGTGCTCCAGCCAGGTCATGTTCTTGCGGAGCTCGGGGCTGAACGCCTCGATGCGGTAGCGAAACTCGGGCGCGGTGAGCTCGAGCCACTCGCCGAAGCGGCGCTCGTCCAAGAGCCGCGCACCGCCGACGACTAGGTCGGTGAGCGCGGCGCGCAGCTGCCAGGCGACGCTCATCGGCGCGCTCCGGCGCGCAACGCTGCGACGCCCTCCGGCAACGGTGCGCTCGCGCGCTCCCCATACGGGTCGCTCGCGGAGCGGCCGAGCCGCCGCGACCACTCCGAGTAGTAATGGCGTAAGCCGATTTCGTCGTGGATACGTGAGTCTTCGACGCGGCCGTGCAGCACGTGCAACGGCTGCGAGCCGGGGCGCATAGCGAGCGTCTGGTTGGTCACGCCCAGCAGGTCTTCCGGCAGGTTACGCCCGAACGGACCCCAAATCGTGTTGTGATCGCGCACGCGCCGCGCGCGCTCGGCGGGTGTGTCGCGTAGCAGTCCGAGCCCACGAAACTCGAGCAATACGCGGTCCGGCGCGAGCGGCGTCGCCGTGTCGATGCGTAGCGCCGAGCCGCGCAGGTTCAGCGTAATGCCCGGGAATAGGTCGAGGAGCTTCCAGCCGTTGCGCTCGAGCAACGGGAATGAGAGGTCGCGATCATCCGCCAAATTCACGGACTCGTGCTCGTAGGCGGTGTACTTCACTGCCATCGAGCTCACGCTGGCGTGGCCGCCCGGGAAGGCCTCATAGCGCCGTTCGTGATAGCCCTTCTGTTGCATGCTGGTCACTCGATTGAAGTGATGCATGTAGTCGTGATAAAATTCGCTGTTCGTCTCGTGCCATAGCTTGTAGTTCGTGCGCACGATGGCTTTGTGGTGGTGGAATACTTCGAGCGGCTCCGTCTCGAGGTGCGGCGCGAGCGCGTCGAAGGCTCGGCCGAAGTACTCGCGCAGCGGCACCGGGTCGGCTTCGAGATGCACCCAAATGAAGCCGCCGTAGGCCACCTCGCAGGGCAGCTCGTGGAGGGCGACGTCGTTGCACTGCAGCCGCTCCTGGTAGCCGGCGTTACGACGCGGGATCGCTAGGCAGTGTCCGGCGGCATCGAACTGCCAGGCGTGGAACATACACGTGATACGCCGCGGCGCGCCCGAGGGGCTGGCCTGCTGTAGGTTACCGGCTGGGGCGCGCAGCAGCAGCGCGCCGCGGTGCGGGCACACGTTGAGGAAGGCGCGCACTTTGCCGTCCTCTCCGCGCACCACGATCACGGGCTCATCGGCGATGCTCGTGGTCCTGAAGTCGAACGGCGCGGGCAGCTCACTTTCGTGCGCGACCAACAGCCAGCTTTTGCGCCAGATGCTGCGCAGCTCGGCGTCGAAGAGGTCACGTTCGGTGTAGATGCGGCTATCCACGAAGGGAAGGGCGGAGCCGCCCAGCTTCTGGCGCCATTCCAGCGTGCTCTCGGTGGTCATGGTCCTCCTGCTCTCAAACGTGCGCGGGCTTGGCGCCCGCTACGGACATGATGGCCGCGTCCGCGCTAGCCGCGACGAGCTGACGCGCCGCGCTGGTCGCGGCGGGCGAAACAAAGATGCGCTCGAGCACGACGCCGCTGATGCGCGCGAGCTCACTGTCATCACGGCGGCGCGGCCGTGAGAGCGGTACGTCGAAGCTGGCGGCAAAGCGTCCCTCCTCGATCAGCAAGACACGGTCCGCGAGCAGCACGGCTTCCTGCACGTCGTGAGTGACGAGCAGGGCCGTGAAGCGACGCTCGAGCCACAACGACTCGAGCAGGTTTTGGGTCTCGATGCGCGTGAGCGCGTCCAGCGCGCCGAACGGCTCGTCGAGCAAGAGCACGGAGGGCTCTTGCAGCAGCGCGCGCGCCAGCGCCACGCGCTGACGTTGTCCGCCCGAGAGCACCGCCGGGAAATCGTCGCAGCGATCCCGCAGGCCCACCGCGGCGAGCACCGCTCGCGCGGCTTCATCGCGCCGGCGGCGCTCGGCGGGGCCGTGCGCCGTGATTCCGATGCTGACGTTCTCGCGCACGTTCTTCCAGGGCAACAAGCGCGGCTCCTGAAATACGACCCGCACCGCCGCGCGCGCGTCGCGTCCCTTGCCGTCGAGAACGCGCGAGCAGCCCTCGTTCGGCTGCTCCAGCCCGCACAGCAGCCGCAGCAGCGTGCTCTTTCCCGAGCCGCTGCGGCCCACGATGGCGACGAACTCACCGGCGGCGACGTCGACCGTGAGCTCGGACAACACCCGGCGCTCAGCGAAGTGCTTCGCGACACCCGCAAATTGAACGGCAGCGCCGCAGACCGACTGGAAGTTGACCATGTTTACTCCGCGCTCGAGCGTTGGGATTTCGGTTGCCAGGGCAAGAGGACGCGCTCGACTCGTCGCGCCGCGATGTCCGCGGCTTTGCCCAGCACGGCCCACAGCACGATGGTGAGCACCAGCACGTCCATTTGCATGAACTCGCGCGCGGTGGCCGCCACGTAGCCGAGGCCCCGGCTAGCGCCGAGCGTCTCCGCCACGATCATGACCAGCCAGGACATCCCGAGCGCGAAGCGAAAGCCGACCAGCACCGAAGGCAGCGCTCCGGGCAAGATCACGTCTCGGTACAACGAAAAGCCGCGCAGGCCATAGACGCGCGCCATCTCGATGAGCTGCGGATCCACGCTGCGCACGCCGTGAAACGTGTTCAAGTACACCGGGAACACGACCGTGATCGCGACGATGAAGATCTTCGCGGCTTCCCCCAGGCCGAACCACGAGATCACGAGCGGCACGAGCGCGAGCGCAGGCACGGCGCGCAGCATCTGCAGCGGGCCGTCCAGCAGCAGCTGCAGCGGTCGTGATAGGCCCGTGAGCAAGCCGAGGGTGAGCCCCAGCGCCGCCCCGAGCGCGAGCCCTACGGCGGCGCGACCTGCGCTCACCGCCAAGTGAGTGAGCAGCCCCTGGTGTTGCACGGCTCTCGCTGCGGCTGCCAGGATGTCGAGCGGCGCTGGCAATAGGTTGCCCGGGATCCAGCCGAGCAGGGAGCCGCTTTGCCACAACAGCAGCAGCAGAGCCGGCGCGAGCCAGGGCAGCAACGCGTGCTGCCACCTGGAGCGGGTCACCGTGCTCATGGCTGCTTCGCGTACACCGCGGAGGGTAAGAAGGCGTCGCGCAGCGCGATGTCCTTCGGGATCAAGTCCAGCTTGCGGAACGTGTTCGCGATGGCTTGCTGCGCGGCCAACACCTCGTCATCGATGGGCAGAATGCCGTATGCGTGGCGCTTCTCGGAGAGCAGCAACGCCTCGAAGGAGACGCCGGACGACTCGGCCAAGATCTTCGAAGCCGCCTCCGCGTTTTCGCGCTCCCAGTTACTGAGGCTCTTGAACTCGTCGAGCACGATGCGCAAGAGCTTGGGGTGTTGCTCTGCGAATTCGCGGCGCGCGACGTAGAACAAACGATTTTCCACCAGGCCATCGCCATTTACGAGCGTGCGTGAGCCGGCGAGCTCCGCGGCGGCGAGAAAGGGATCCCAAATCACCCACGCATCGACCTTGCCGCTGTCGTACGCGGGCCGCGCGTCGCCCGGCGCTAGGTACACCACCTCGAGGTCTGCGACGCTGAGCTTCGCGCTCTCCAGCGCTTTGACGAGCAGGTAGTGCACGTTCGAGCCGCGATTCAAGGCGACCTTTTTGCCGCGCAGATCGGCGACGCTCTTGATGGGCGAGTCCTTGCGCACGATGATCGCCTCGGCTTTGGGAGCGGGCGGGTCCGTCGCGACGTAGACGAAGCTCACGCCCCCGGCTTGCGCGAACACCGGCGGCGTCTCGCCGACGTAGCCCACGTCCACCTCCTTGGCGTTGATGGCCTCGAGCAGCGCGGGCCCGTGCTTGAACTCTTTCCAGTCTGCTCTCGCGCCAGCGTCGCCGAGGCGGCGATCCAGCTCGGCGCTGCGCGACTTCAACAGAAATGGCGCGCCGATCTTCTGATAGCCGAGGTGGACGACGCTGGCCGTTCGCCGCTCGCCGAGCTGTTTCGAGCTCGCCGCCTCAGCCGAAGGTTGGTCGGCAGCGCTGCCTTTCTGGCAGGCCGATGCGAGGAGCGCGAGCGCCGCGCTGGCTACGAAGGAGACGAGATATCTTCGATTCACGGGTGCCGCCTGTTCAATAGAAGTAGAGCTGCCACTGCACGTTGAATTGGTCGTAGGCTTGCGACGGCGCTTCAGGGACGAGGCGCGTGTAGAACGCCTTGATGTTGCTGGTGTGTCCGTAAGCCCAAAACGCGAGCCCACCTCCAAAGTCGGTCTCGTCGCCGGCCGCGCCCTCGCCCCAGCGCCGCTCGTAGCGCGCGATGGGGCTCAGCGCGAGCGCGTCGAAGCGATAGCCGCCCTCCGCCATGAGCGCCGTCTGCTTCGGGAGCGCGACGCGTGAGCCACCGTTGCGGTGCAGGACGTTGACCTGCGCGGTCACCCCACCGGGTCCGGCGGGAAGGTCCAGGAATGCGTCGCCGCCGAAGGCGCGATAGGAGTCTTCGCCTCCGTGTTGGTAATCGACCGAGGCGCCCAGCGAGAAAATCTTCTTCGTGCCGAGGTAAGTGCCCGCGTAAAAGTAGTTCGTCTCCGGGTCGAGCAGGTTGAGCTGGATACGTCCGGCGAACCGGAACGGATTGCGCGAAGCGGCGCCAGTGACCGGCGCGTTGCGCTTGCCCTGAAACACACCAGCTCGGTACTCGAGCAGACCGTCGAGGATGAGGCCGCGCAGCTGCACGCCGAGGTCGCGACCGTAGGCGTTCGCCGTGGAGCCGAACACGTTGCCGTGACGGAAAGTGTTCAGGAAGAAGTCCCAGGAGTAGATGGAACCGCCGCCCTGCAGGTAGTTGTGAGTGCCCGCCGGCATCAGCAGGCCAGCGTCGATTTTGAGCCGATCATCCAGGGCACGAAACGTCCCGAAGGCGTCCTTCGTCTGAATCGCGGGGCCGCTCTTGAGCGCTTGCTCGCCGCTCGGCGCCTTCATCAAGTCTGCGAAGTCGCTGTCGAAGAAGTACTCGAAATCGTGCAGCACGGTGCCGCCGATTAGCAACGCGAAGCGACGAAGGTAGAGGTTCTGAGTGAGGTCGTCGTCGTTGGGGTTCCCGCGCGCCTCGTACTGGGGCTGCAGCAGCAAGCCGAAGCGAATGCTCGTGCCGTTCGAAAGCTCGAGCTTCAGCTGCGTGGGCGCCTTCGCTGCCGGCGCCGGCGCGGGCTCTGGCGCCTCGGGAGGCTTCGGCAGCCCACCCGCCGGGTTGACGAGCGGCGCGCTGCGGGCGGGCTGGGCGGGCTGCTCGGGGACGGGCGCGGCGGGTGTTTGGGCCCACGCCGAGGTGACCGCCGTCGGCGTGGCAAAGGAGAGGAGCAAACAAGCGAAGCGAGCGAACGGAATTCTATTCATTGTTGCGGAGCCGCTGCGTGCGGCGAATCTCCAATCGCCGAGCGCTAAGCAGTAACGATGCCAGTCGCTCAACCCCAAGGATTGAAGTCGATTGCTGGTCGGCTACAGCAGCGCAACGCCGCGAACCGCGCGAGCGCTGCTGCGCCAGCAACAGCTGAGCAACAGCGAGTGCCCGCGCAGCAACAGCTTCGAAGCGCTGCCGTGCGCGCCTTTCGAGCAACAGCCGGGGCAGCACGAGCTCGTTCAGCGCGCACGCTGAGCGGGCGCGGGATCAGCTGGTGACGGTGGCGGGCAGCGGCGACGGTCTGCTGGCCGCGGTCTCCGCTGCTCCGCGCGCGGAGCCCGGAATTTCGCCGTAGTCGAGCAGGCGTGCGCGCACGACGTTGCGGCTGACGCCCAGCAAGCGCGCGGTCTGCACCTGGTTGCGCTCGCAATAGTCGTAGGCCGAGCTCATCACGGTGCGCTCGATGCGGTCCCACAGGTCCGGCAGCCCGGCCTCGAACAATTCACGCAGCACGCTGGAGAGCGTGTCGAGCGGGTCGCTCGCGCGCGCGCCCACGACTTCGGCGTGCTTGGTTCGCGACGGCAGCAGCGTGAGCCGCAGGTCAGAGGGCGCGATGGTGGCTTCGCGACACACCAGCAGCGCGTGATGCACGGCGTTCTCGAGCTCGCGAATGTTGCCGGGCCAGGCATGCTGCAACAGCCGTTGAGCCGCGGCCGCGCTGAGCGTCACCTCCGGCAGGCCCAGGCGCCGACGATAGAAGTCGACGAAGTACTCCGTGAGCGGCAGGATGTCGCCTGGTCGCTCGCGCAACGGTGGCAAAGCGAGCGCCGCGACGTTCAGGCGGTAGAACAAGTCCTCGCGAAAGCGCCCGGCCGCCACGGCCTCCTCGAGTGAGACATTGGTCGCGGCGATCAGCCTGACGTCCACCTTCGTGGGCTGTCGCGCGCCCACGCGCACCACTTCACCCTCCTGCAAGACGCGTAGCAGCTTCACCTGCATCGTGAGCGGCAAATCCCCCACTTCGTCCAGGAACAGCGTGCCGCCGCTGGCTGTCTCGAACCAGCCAGCCTTGCTGCCGATGGCGCCGGTGAAGGCGCCCTTCTCATGGCCGAACAGCTCGCTTTCGATCAGCGTGTCGGCGAGCGCACCGCAGTTCATCGCCACGAATGGGCGACCGCGGCGGGGGCTCAGCTCGTGAATGTGGCGAGCGATGATCTCCTTGCCGGTGCCGGTCTCACCCAGCACCAGCACAGTCGCCTCGCTGGGAGCGAGCTGCCGCAGGCGCGCCAACAGTGCCCGTGATTTGGCGTCCTCGAACACCAGTGCCTTGGCTCTGACCGACAGCGAATGAGCGTTGGGATCTTGGATGGTGAGGAGCGGCATCGCGGATGCGGTCGTCGGGCTTCGTTATGATGACTATGGGTCCAGTTTAGTGGACGTGTCAAGGAGAGCGGCGGCGCGCGCCGTGCGCCGTGGCTGCTGGTCGCGACTGCGTGCGCCGGGCACGGAAGCCATGCGCTCGGCGCGCGCAGTCTTGTTTGAAATTGACAGAGACCCTGGATTTAAAGGGCTCCCGTCGCAATAAACGACATTCGACGGCTCACACGATGAGAACTTTATCGCCGCTCGGCAGATCACGTCCCCGAGTCGCGGGCATCAGAACTCATGGCAAAACTCGTACGCTTAGGAGCCCTGGAGTGGACGGCCAGGGCTGCTGTTCTCTCCGTGATGGGGCTCGCCTGTGGACCCCAAGACCCCGCGCCAAACGCTGGCCAAACAGGTGGGGCTGCCACAGCGAGTGGCGCCTCGAGCGTCACGTCGGGAGGTGCGCCCGCCAGCGGAGGAGCGTCGGCGCAGGGAGGTTCAGCCACGAGCGGCGGGACGAGTAACGTCTCAGGGAGCGCCGGCGGCTCCGCGGGAGGAGCGCTCGTCACGACGAGCGGCGGCGCGGGTGGTGGTTTGATTGGCGGCGCGGGCAGCGCAGCGGGCGGCGCGGCGATGAGTGGCGGTAGCGCGGGCGCGGGAGGAGCTGGCGGCAGCTCTGCGGGCAGCAGCGCGGGTGGCAGCGCCGGCGCTGCTGGGCAGAGTGGTAGCGCCGGTCAGGCCGGCAATGTCGGCACCAGCGGCGACGGCTACAACCCTGACTTCGTCGAGTTCTACGGCGCGGACTGCGCGGTAGGGGAGCCGAAGAAGGGCGACATCAGCACTTTGCCGGACGTGTTTGCGTCTTTCGACGGCACGCGCATGTCCAAGAAGGCGGACTGGCGCTGTCACCGCGCTGAGCTGAAGAAGGCCGTTGAAACGTACGTTCACGGACCGAAGCCGGGTAGACCAACGACCGTCACCGGCTCGGTCACGAGCACCACCATCAAGGTGCACGTGGAGCAAGGCGGCAACAGCGCCGACTTCAGTGTGTCCGTCAGCATCCCGGAGGGCGCGAAGACCCCCGCGCCGGCGATCATCGGCCTCGGCGGCGGCAGCTTGGATCGTTCCATTTTGAAGGAGGAGGGCGTCGCGCTCATCAACTACAGCAACAACGCGATCTCGGATGAGAAGACCCGCAGCGGCATCTTCTCCAAGCTCTATCCCAGCAACGGCGGCGCCAGCGCGCAGATCGGCTGGGCCTGGGGAGTCAGCCGCATCATCGATGTGCTGGTTGACGAAAAGAAGGCGGGCCGCAACGACATCATCGATCCTACGGCCATCGGCGTGACCGGCTGTTCGCGGCTGGGCAAAGGCGCCTTCACCATCGGTGCCTTCGACGAGCGCATAGCCCTCGGCATTCCGCAAGAGTCCGGCACGGGCGGCGTGTCCGCGTTTCGCGTCGTGAATACGAAGCCCGTCGGCCCGAACGGCAAACCAGCGCAGTCGCTCGATTCGGCGTGGACCGAAGCGCAGGGCTGGTTCGGGACCATGTTCGGTGACTACAAAAATAACGTAAATTCCATTCCTGTGGACACGCATTTCCTGGTCGCGATGTATGCGCCGCGCGGACTGCTGGTCCTGGATAACTCCCGCATCGGAGAGCTGGGGTCGGTCGCTCAACACGCCGCGAGCGCGGCGGGGGCGCAGGTGTACAAGGCGCTCGGCGTGGAGAAGAACATCGCCTACCACGGCGGTCGAGCGATGGACCCGCACGACCACTGCACGTTCTACCCGGAGCAAGCGGAGCCGCTACGCCGGGCCATTCGCGCGCACCTCACGCGGACAGCGCCGCCCGACGGCAGAATGGAGCCGCAGCCGGTCGCCACCGCAGATCTCAGCAAATGGATCAGCTGGGATACCCCGGCGCTGCAGTGAAGGACGCGGACTCACTAGCGTGGCGGCGGCGCCTAGCGTGACGGACGCCACCAGCACCGCACGCGCGCGCCGGGGATAGACGCGCGCGTGCGGTGCAAACCCCCGCGCGTCAGCAGCGATGAACAGGCTCATTGGCGGCGGCTCCAGCGCCACCCTTCCCACGGGTGCTCGGAGCTCGGCCGCGGGCCTGCCAGCGATCGACGTCGACTACGACGGAGCTGCGCTGCGACGCTTCCCGGAGCTGATGCTCCGGCCAGGACCTTTGCAAGACTGATGACCCTCGAAGGGGGAAAACGATAGTTGACTCAGTGGGGGCCTCCGGCGCTGCACGACGAGGCTTCGCCGCCGTGCCTTAGAAGAAGTGCGGTGGGCGAGGCGGGGTGGGGAAGAAATCGAGCGGTGGACGTATTTCTTTCGAGCGCACGCCTGGCCACCGCAGCGCACATCCGCAGCAGCCGGCGGGACGGGGATGGCCAAGGACTATCCGGCCTGGGCCTTGGCCACGTGGGCATGAGTAATTTCTCGCAGGCGCTCCGCCGCCGCGGCGAGCTCGGGCGGCAGCAGCGGACCGTTGGGACCGCGGCTGACGTCCGCGAGCCACTCGCTGGCGGCGTCCATCGTCTTGAAGAAGCGCATTGGGAAGCGGGGGCGCGCGAGCACCATCAGGCCGCTCATGATCGGCTGAGCGATCCACGCGCCGCCACCGAAGAGCACGGTCGCGTATTTCGACAAGTGCGGGCCGAAGACATCCAGCATCTCTACGATCTTGCGGCGGGCGGCGAGGGGCGGTGGCCGCACCGTCGATTCGACGAGCGCGAGATAGCAAAACTGGCCGCCGCACGCCGCGACGACGCTGGGCGCCCAATGCGAGAGCACGTCGAACGCCTCCGTGGAAGCCACACCGGGCCACACCGTAATCGCGACGTTGCCGCACAGCGCCACCGCGATGTCTTCGGTTACCGTCAACAGTTGTAGGCTTTGCAGTGGTTGCAGGGAGCCAGCCGTGCACGGGGGAGGGCTGCGCGGCGGCAGCGTTGCGCTCGCGCGCCAGCCGGCCCCGTTCGCCTCCGCGCTGCGCATCAACGTCGCGAGTCGCCGCCGCGCGAGCTCGAGCCGTTTTCGGACGGTCTTTCTGTCCCGCAGGGTCAAGCGGGCGAGCTCGGTGATCGGCAATTCTCCGACGTCGTGCAGCGCCAAGAGCTCTCGAGATTCCTCGTCGAGCTCCGCGAGCGCGTGGCGCACCAGAGCCTCTTGCTCCAGCTGGGCGGCGGGATCGTTATCGTTCAGCTCTACTTCCGCCAGCGGCGGCTCCGAGGACAATAGCTCCAAGCGATGACGCGCGCGGCGCCGATAGCCAGCGGCGACGCGCCGGCAAATCTCGCGCAGCCACAAATCGAAGTACGCGACCTCCTCGAGGTGCTCGGACTTTTGATGGACGATTAGAAATACCTCGTGCGACAGATCGGCGAGGTCGGCCTCGGGCACGCCGAGCTCGGACAGCGCGCGTCGCACGTACGGTGTGAAGTGCTGGTAAACCTTGGCCGTAAGCTCGCGCGGCGGAGTCGAAGGAGGCACGTTCCGCCAGGGTAGCAAGAAATGCCCCAGCCCCGAGCGTCGGGCATGGGGACGGCGGAGATCAGCGAACGCGGCTAGGGCTCGGGGAAGGGCGCGCCATGGCGGGCCAGGTCGCTGCGGCCGGCGCCCGCACCTGAGCGAAGCGCGTGGCTCGCTCAGGTGCGCTTCGCGGCGCTCTAGCCGTGCCAGTTCACGGTCGCCCAGCCGTGAGACGGGATATTGAACTGGAGCATCTTGCCCGCGACGGAGAGCGTGGTGGCCTTCTCAGCGGCTCCCGAGTTGTAGATGATGGTCACGATGCTGCCGTCCGGGTTCTTGAAGGCGAGCGCATCCCCGTTCACGTCCACGCGCACGGCGCCGGGTTCGACGTACTGCGCCACGTGCCGGAACACGTAATAGGCGGGCGTCGGGATCAACTTCTTCGCCGCGGTGTCGACGGTGATCAGCGCGTTTTGCGGCCAGGGCCGCACCGTATCCATGCTGAAGCCCTTGGTGTCGAGCACCATGTTCCACGCGCTGTAGACGTTCACCCCCTTGACGATCCAATCCTTGATGAGGTCCCAACTCTCCTCCGCGTACGCGTGGTTGTTGGGAGCGGTGCTGGCGAGGAAGTTGTCTCGGTTGGCGGTCTCGACGCTCGAGGCTTTGGCGTCCAGCCAAGGGTAGTTGCCGCATTTGTGCTCGGACTGCATGACGAGCAGGCCGGTGGCCGCGACCTCCGCGACGTGCGACGCGGTTCCCCACTGTAACGCCACGCCGGTGACCAGCTTCCGGCCAGCATCGGAGAGGTTTTCCCAGTAAGCCTTGAACGTCCCGTCGTTCGAGAGCGTCCCGTACCAGATCTTGGTGTCGAGACCGGCCGTCTTGATCGCGGGCGCGAGGTTGTCGACCACGAACTGCCCAAGGAACGCCGTACGATTCGTCGTTACGTTGTTGTCGGTGCTCGGGCCCCAGGCGCAGCTCGGATAGCTCTGCGACCACCCCGGCTCGTTCTGCGGCTGCACGTGGTCGATCTTGATGCCCTCCTTCGCGTACTCCTGCACGAATTTTACGAGGTACAGCGCGTACGCGTCGAGGTTCTCCTTGTCGCTCTTCATGGCGCCCTTGTCGTACATGCCGTTGTCTTTCATCCACGGCGGCGGAGTCCACGGGCTGCCCCAGAACTTGATGTCCGACTTGACGGCTTGTGCGGCCCTGATGAAGGGGATGAGCTTCTGTTTGTCGCGCTCGATCGAGAACTTCTCCATGGCCAGATCGCCGGCGTTGTCGTTCAACGTGTAGCGATCGCTGGCGTAGTCGCTGGCTCCGATTGGGATGCGCCCCCAGGTAAATCCCGCCCCGTCCTCGACGTCGAAGAGGAGCTGCATGGCGCGGGCGCGATCCGCGTCGCTGAGGACGGAGAGCGCTTCCCAACCCTTCTCGTTGAAGGTGCCGCCGAAGCCGTGCCACGTTTGGTACGTCTTGCTGGCGTTCACGGTGACGGTCGCGCTGCTGCCGCCTTCCTTCACCTCTCCAACCTTCCAATAGTCGCCCTTCCCGGACGTGATCAACGTTGGTTCCGGAGCTGCGCTCCCGCCTGCTGCGCCGCCGCTTCCTGCGCTGCTGCCGCCAACACCGCCGCTCGTCTGGCCGCCGTTGCCCGAATCGCCGTTCGCGCCAGAAGCGCCTGCTGCGCCGCCGCTCCCGCTCGTAGCGCCGCCCGCGACAGCGCCGGCGCTGCCGCTGGAGCCGCCGTTGCCGCTCGTTCCAGCGCCGCCGCTGGCGCCACCGTTATCACCTGCTCCACTGCCGCTGGAGCCCGCATTGGCGATGGCACCGCTGCCGCCGCTCGTGCTCGCGCCGCCGCTCATGCTGGCACCGCCGCTCCCGCTGCTGGTGCTCCGGTTGTCGTTCTCTCCCGAGCAAGCCGCGCCGAAGAGGCCGAAAGCGAACGCGAGTGAAGGAATGAGTGCGAGTTGCAACTTGGTCATGCGTTTTGCTCCAAAGCTGCGCGGCGCTGCCGACGTGGTCGCGCCGCGAAAGTCCGAGAAGAAGCCATTAGCGCGCGCGTGCGCCCTTGAAAAGCTCTCGCTGATCATTTCGCGGTGCGCGCCGCTTGCTCTGTAGACAGCGGCCGGATTCGGTTTCTAAAAACGCGCGCACACGCAGATTCTAGGGATCGAAGCGAGCGCTCGCGGACATCATCAAAGTGCCAGAGTGCTGGCGTGAGTCCTCACCTGCGTCGGTTCAACGACGTTGTTCGGACGCGTCGTCCATTCACGACGTCTGCCGCGACGATTAGAAGCGTTGCTTCGAGGAGCCGCGCGAGCGTGAGTCAGCGGCTCCCCAAGCGATGCAGCGCAGCGCGAGCGAGCAGCGCCGCGGAGAGGCGTGGCCCTCGTCGGCGAGCGCCACGGGGCCATTCTCGGCTGTTTGGCCGGAAAAACCTTCGCTGAAAACTAGATCTCCGTTCAGGGGATTTGTTACTGAACGGGCATGCAGCTCGCGCTCACTTTCGTGGTCTTGCAGGCTATTTTCACGATGTGCTCTGAAACCGTACCCGTCACGCGCTCAGTACTGGCGCGGCGCCTGGGGCTGACCGGCCCGGTCCTCGAACGCCACCTGCTCGCGCTCGAGAACAGCGGGTTTCTCGACGCTCGCCGGCTGCGTCTGACGCTGCCAGGCCTGGCGCTCGCCGCCTCGCTGCGCACCCGCCGCGCGCAACCGACGCGCGCGGCGGCCTAGAGCGTGGGTGCTCGCGGTTACTCGCGGAGTAGCTGAACGCTCAGCGCGGCGCGCTGCGGGTGGCGTCGCCGGCGACCAGCGCTGCCAAGAGCTCACGCACTTGCGTGTAGCTCGTGACGCTGAACTGCGCGTGTGAAAATGGCGTCCCCACGCGGATGGACGTGGCGTGCGGGGGCAGGGCGCGAAAGAGATCTTCGTCCGTCTCGTCATCGCCGAGCGCCAGGATGAAGTCATTGCCGAGCTCCGTCGCGATCTGCATGGCCGCGGCGCCCTTGGTCACGCCCGCGTTGCGAACCTCCACCACCTTCTTGCCCTCGAGCACCTGCACGTCCAAGTTGGCCGTGAACTGCGTCAGCTCGTAGATGAGCTGCTTGGCGCGCTGGGCGCCGAGCTCGGGGTCGCAGCGCCGATAATGGAACGCGAGCGAGAACTCCTTCTCCTCGAGCAACGCTCCGGCGAGCTGGTCCACGTAAGCGCGCAGGATGGGCTGCAAGCGCTCTTTCCACGCCACGTCCAGCGGCCGACGCAGCCGCCACTCTCCGCCGCGCTGGCGCAACCAGGCGCCGTGCTCGGCCACGAAATTCAAGCGCAGGCCGTGAAACCAAGCGTCCAGGCTGCCCCGCTCGCGCCCGCTGATCACGTAGACGTGGTTCGCCTCGTCGCTCGTCAGGGCGCGCAACAGCTCGAGCAGCGCCGCGTCCGGCGCCGCCGCGTTGGGCTCGGACGCGAACGGCACCAGCGTGCCGTCATAGTCGAGGAAGATGACCCGCCGCTTGCTGCGGGAGTACGCGCGCTGGATGTCCGCCGCGAGCTCGGGCGTCAGGTAGCGCGTCGCGATGACTCGTTGCCGCGCTTTGACGCTCGAGAGCGCCGAGAGAAAATGCGTCGCCCAGCGCCGCGCGTCATACGTCTTGAGGCGCTGCTGCATCGGGCGATTGCGGCGGATCTGCTCGTCCTCGGGCATCGCGAGCGCCTGCTGCAGCGCGATGACGATCTCGGTCTCGTGGTTGGGGTTGATGATGAGCGCCTCGCCGAGCTCCCGCGCTGCGCCGGCCATTTCGCTCAAGATGAGCACGCCCGTGCCGTCTGGCTTGGACGCGAGATACTCCTTCGCGACCAGGTTCATGCCGTCGCGCAGCGGTGTGATCAGCGCGACGGGTGACAGCTGATACAGCGCGACCAAGGTCGCGAAGTCCAGCGAGCGATACTGATAGAGGATCGGCACCCACTCGGTCGTGCCGAAGCGGCCATTGATCTTGCCGACGCGCTCGTCGAGGGCCTGCTTCATCCGGCGGTAGCGCGGCATCTCGGCGCGCGAGGGCACGACGGTCAGCAGAAACACCACCTTGCCGCACCACTCCGGGCAGGTCGAGAGGAAGCGCTCGTAGCCGCGCAAGCGGTTCAGGATGCCCTTGGTGTAGTCGAGGCGGTCGACCGAGAAGATGGCGGCGCGGCCGCCAATGCCACGCTCGATTTCAGCGCGCCGCAGCATGACGGCTTCGCTCCCGGCCGCCGTCATGAAGCGATCGAAATCGATACCGATCGGAAAGGTGTCGGCGCGGCGCGTCTGCACTCCGAAGTCAATCTGACCCAGGTGATGATCGTAGCCGAGCGTGCGGAACACACACTGCAGGAAGTGCTGTGTGTAATCGAACGTGTGAAAGCCCACCAAGTCCGCTCCCAACATGCCGGCCAGCAGCTCACGGCACCACGGCGACGGCAGTAGGCGGAACAGCTCGTGAGAGGGGAACGGGACGTGCAGGAAGAACCCGATGGTCGCGTTGGGCAGAGCCTCTCGCAGCATGCCAGGCAGCAACAGCAGCTGATAATCGTGCACCCAGATCGTGTCGTCCGGCCGCAGCACGTTCAGGACCGCGTCGCAAAATCTACGGTTGACGCGCACGTAGCTGTCCCACTGCTCGGCATGGTACTCGGCGTAAGACGGGAGGTAGTGGAACAGAGGCCACAACGTGTCGTTGCAGAAGCCGTGATAAAAGGCGTGAACCTCTTCTGCGGTGAGGAACACCGGGTGCGCGTTGTGTTGCTCGTAGAGGCGTTGCTTCAGCTCTGGCTGAGCCTCTTCATCGACCGCGGCGCCGGGCCAACCAACCCATAGACACTCGAAATCGGGCTCGGAGGCGCGGCGTCCTTCTAGGTACGCGCCGAGCGCGGTGACCAGCCCGCCCGCGCTGGGGACGAGCTCGAGCTCTCCGTCCTTTCGCTCGATGCTGACGGGTAGGCGGTTCGAAATAACGACCAAACGAGACATCTCTACCTGCTGGTGGGGTGCAGTAAGCAGTGCTCCCGCGAATGACCGCCCTCGGGAGGCGGTACGACCTTCCGACAAAACCTGCCGTGGCAAGAAGCCACGACCCCAAAACGCGGACTATGCGGGCTCAGGCGCGATGCGTCAAGAAACTCCGCCGGGGCATTCGTGTAAATGTTTGGATATCCAACATGAGCGAGCTTCGCCAGGTGAAGCATGCCGCGCTGACCCGTTTTCGGCGGCGACGACACGATGCGAACGACGGTGTACCCAATGCAATGTCGTTCCAGAGATTGGATCATTGTGACGGCGCTGCTCTTCTCGTGCTGCGCAGAGAGCGAGCAATCGCCTGAGCTCAAACCCAAAGCGTCGCGCTCCGCGACGTCTGCCGACGGCACGCCAACGAACTCGTTCAACGTGACGCCGCCCTACGCTTCAGCGGGCAGCGGCGGCGCCGCGAAGACTGCTGCCAGCGGCGGGGCTGCCGCCGCTTCTGGCGGAGCTGCGAGCACGCGCGGCGGCGCGGCGAGCATCGCGACGGGCGGCGCGGCGAGCGTCGCCACGGGCGGCGCTTCTGGTGGTGCCGGCGCTTCCGCGAGCTCCGCTGACGTCACTGCTTCTGGCGGTTCCGCTTCTGCCGCGACCAACAACGATGGAAGCGGCGGCACGCCAGCAGCGGTCGCAGGCGCGACCAACAGCGCGGCGGCGTCTCCTGGCAGCGGCGGAGTCAGCGCGAATCCGTCCGAGCCTCAGCAGGGCGGCGCGCAAGCTGTAGATGAACCCGCTGTCGCGGACTGTCCGTCGCCGACACGAGCTCGACTGAAGGACGGTGAGTGCGTCGAGCGCATCGTCGAATTTCCGGTCGCGACCGCCCCCACCTCCATCGCTGCCGGCTCGGACGGCATGCTCTGGTTCGACGACGGTAGCGGTCATCAGCTGGTGCAGCTCGACCCCAGCGGCACGGTGCGCGCGCGCTTTGCGCTACCTGCGGAGGAGAGCCAGCGCGCGCTACTGGCGGGCAGCGGCGATGTCGTCCTGTGGTACACGGACTCGACGGCGCGCACTCTCTCGAAGGTTTCGTCAGACCTTCAAGCCACCGTCTACCTGCTCGATTTCGTACCGTCGGCGCTCGCGCTCGCGGCGGATGGCAACATGTGGCTCGCCGAGCCTGGTCGCGCGATCCATCGCTTGAACGTCGAAACTGCGGCCATCGAGGGCTGGGACGCAGCTCCGAGCAGCAACGTCATCATCGGTCCAGATGCGAACGCATGGTTTCCGAGCAATTACCTGCTCGGTCGCATGACGCCGGCTGGAGAGCGCAGCGAGTTTCCCATCAACGGCGGCTACCTCGACCACCTCTGCGCGGGGCCGGACGGGGCGCTCTGGTACGCCGACGCCACCCTGAGTCAAGTGGGTCGCATCGAGCTCAACGGGATGTTGGGGCGAACCTTCGATCTGCCGCCCGCGAGCGCGCCGCTGCGCATCGTGAGCGGGCCGGACGGCGCGCTGTGGTTCCTCGAGCAAGGCGCGAACAAGGTCGGGCGCATCGACGTGCATGGCGTCATTAGTGAGTATCCGATTCCCTCGCGCGACGCGATCGTGCGCGATATCACCGTGGGACCGGATCGCAGCATCTGGTTTACCGAGTTCGGCTCCGGGAAAATCGGGCGGCTCATCCCGGACGTCGAGGTGGAAAAATGAGCAGCGACGTCCAGTGGCGTGCCGTCGCTTTGCTGCTCATCTCGGGCGGCCCGTTGCTCCTCGCCTGCGCGCCTACCAGCTCCTCGGCGGAGGCTGATTTACAGTCCCTCTGCGGCAGAACTACGGATCTGCGCGACGTGCAGCTCTATGACGGCAGCGCCGGCGTCTCCACGCGCTTCGTGTCGCGGCATCGTAGAGCCGTGGGCCTGCTGCGCTGGAAGCGCGATCTCGCGGTTCGCTATCGAGACGAGGCCGGCAACGTCGCTGGCCAGGGCTGGTGCACGGGCACGCTGATCGACGATGATTTGTTCCTGACGGCAGGCCACTGTCTCGACAACACCGAGACGGGGGTATGGTCTTTGCCGCACGAGAAGGGCGGCGTGCCGTTGTCAGCGAGCGAGCTGGCGCGCGAGTTCGTGGTCGAATTCGGCTACGAGACGCCGCTGCAACCCGAGCTCGAGGTCGCGCGCGACACCGTGGAGGTCGTGCGCTTGGAGGAGTATCGCTCGGGCGGCGTGGACTACGCGCTGCTACGGCTCAGCGGTCACCCCGGCTTGCGCCACGGCGTGGCGCGAGTGTCGCCGAGCGACGCGACGGCGAGCTCGCCCATCGCCATCTTGCAGCACCCCGCGGCGCTGCCGATGAAGCTCGCGGTGGGCTCGGTGGCGCGCGTTGACGGCTCGCGCATCGTGTACGACACCATCGACACGCTGGGCGGCTCCTCCGGCGCGGGGATCCTCGACGTAGCGACGGGGAAGCTCGTCGGCATCCACACCAACGGCGGCTGCACCAGCGATGGCGGAGAGAACTACGGCGTGACGGTCGCTGCGCTCGCCGCCGTATCGGAGACCATCGCTTCCCTGAGCGACGACTCGAGAGATTTTTGGGTTGGAGATTGGGACAATGATGGCCGCAGCGATCTCGCCGTCATGCACGAGGGGTGCTTCTATCCCGACGCCAACCACGACGAACGCCCGGACGACGCGCTGAAGCAGTGCCCGCCCGAGCCCGCCGCCGACGACTACTTCGTGGGCCGCTGGGACGTCGCGGGTCCGAGTGGCCTCGCCTGGCGGCGCGGCCCATGTTTGTATCTCGACGTGCAGCCCGAGCGGCCGCTGTGTTTCGCAGATGAAGCGCCCTTCGACGTGCTGGTCGCCGATTGGAACGGCGACGGGCGCAGCGACCTGGCCATTCAAACCGGAAGCTGCTTCGCCTTCGACACCAACCTCGACGGTATCATCGACGAGCGTGGCTACTGCTACGGTAACGGGCGCTCGGAAGACGAGTATCTCACCGGCGACTGGGACGGCAGCGGTCGCGACAGCGTGGCGGTGCGGCGCGGCAATAACGTGTTGATCGACGCCGACCGCGACGGCAACGTCGATCATACGCTCGTGTATGGCAACGGCGGCAACGAGGCACAATACCTAGTCGCTGATTGGAGGGGAGAGCAGCGCGACACGCTGGGGGTGCGCCGTAAATCGATATGTCTGATCAATCACGATCCCGACGGCCGCGTGGCGGACGAAGGCCGTGTCTATCGCGACTTTTGGTCTGCGACCGGAGCCGAGCGGTAGCGAGGACCGAGGCGAGCGATGCAGCGAGGAGCCTGCGTGCTCAGTTGCTCGTCGTCGCGCAGCCGGTCGGCACCGGCATCAGCGCGCGGGAGTAGACGAAGCAACTCGCGCCGTCACGGCAGCCGCCGTCGCACTCCGGTATGAACCAGAGCGTCGCCGGATCGCTGGTTTTGTCATCGGCGCACGGACAGGCGTGCCAACACGCGATCTCGGGGCGAAGGCAGGTGCCGCTCTCTCCGCAATCGGAGTCGTAGGTCACGCCGTCCACGCCGCAAGCTTGCGCGGAGTCACCGAGACAGGAGCAGATCATGGCCTCACCGAAATCGGGCGCGCCGGCGCTGGCGAGGTCGTCGTTGCTGCCGCCCGCGCCGGCGCCGCCCCGGCCGATCGAAATTCCCGTGGAGATGCCGCCGATGCTGGTAGCCACACCGGGGTCCGCGCCTGAGTCCACGCTGGCGACGCTTCCTCCCGCGCCGGCTGCTCCGGACTCGCCCGAGCCGCCGGCGGTCGTCGTGCCGCCGGACTCGCTGGCGGCGTCGATCGTCGTCGAGCCGGCGGCCGTCGTCGAGCCGCCCGTAGCCGTGGTACCGCCGCTGCTGGTGGCTCCTGTCCGCGCGCTGGTGCCGCCGGAGCTACCGCCGCTGCCGCCGCGCGCCGTCGTCGCTTCGGAGCCGGCGCTCGCGCCGGACGCCGTGTCTTGCCCGCCCGTAGAGCCGCCCGCGCTGTTCGAGTCCAGCGTGGCGACCATCACGTGCTCGGCCGAACAGGCCGTGAGCATCGTCACCGTCAGCAGCAATAGATGTCGCATGCGCATCACCTCGCTCCGGGCTCGAAGCCCACTCCGATTTCGAGCATTCCGCCGGGACTGAGCGAGGCGCTCTCGCGGCCTCCGCTGCCGCCCCCGATGTCGTACGACGTTCTTCGCAGCGGAACGCGCAGATCCGCTCCCGCGGCGAGCCATGCGGGACCGAGCGGCCACTCGATCGCTGCGGCGGCCAGCGCGTGGACTCGCTCCACGTCACGCCCTGTGCTGGCGTGCGCGGGCGGCTCCATCGCGGCGAGCGACGAGCCCACGTGCGCCAACAAGATGCCGAGCCCAGCCTCGAGCCGCACACGCACGTGCGTGGGGCCGGACGACAGCCACCCGGCGCGAAGCTCAGCGGACGAGCCGCTCAAGCGCACGCGCGCCGGCAGCACGTCGAACTCGGTCGGTACCAGGTAACGGACGGCGACGCGCAACGAGAGCCGCGCCGAGTGTTCGAAAGCGAGGAACGCGCCCGGCTCGTGCAGCCAACCCTCGGCGCCCGATGCGTGCGCTGTGTCACTGGCGCCCACCGCAAAGCGTAGGGAGGCGGTCTTCGGCTCGGGTTTGGCGGCAGGGCGCGGCGCGGGCGCGACTGGCACGGGAGCTGGCGCTGGAGGCGGCGGCTCGATCTCGCGCTCGAGCGCCGCGAGCACGGCTTGGCGCGACGTTTGTTGCTCGCGGCGCCATAGCGCCTGCACCGAAGAATGCACGACTTGCGCGAGCATCTCACTGCCCACTTCGTCGAGGCCCGCGTCCAGTTGCAGCTCGCGCACCAAGTAGCGTGAGTTGCCGTCCGCCTCGGTCACCGAAAGATAGACGCGCGCCGCGCTCTGCTCGCTGATGCGGATCCAGAGGTACACGGTGTCCGTGCGTTCCGGGCGCAACACGGCGTTGACGTCGAGGCGGTCGACCCCGCGACGCGTGACCGCGGTGTCCGCAGCAAAGAGGCTGCGGATGCGCTCGAACAGCAGCGGGTCGCGGTCGGCCTCAGCGACCAGAGCAATCTCTACGTTGGTGAGCGGAGCTCGCTCAGCCGCTGCCGCGTCTGGCGGCGCTGCCCTCGCTTCTGGCGCGAACGCACATACGACGGCCGCGCACAAAAGCGTGGCGGAGCAATCAACGCGGAGCATTCGAAATTTTCGCGCGCGCGACCTCTGCATAGATGGAATCCGGAAACTCACGGATCAAGTCGTTGAGCGCCTGCGTGGAGAGGCTCGCATCGCCTAGGGTCGCCGCCGTCTCTGCGACGCCCCACAGCGCCTCCGCGCGCAGGCCACCGCCGCGCGCAGCGAGCGCGCGATAGTGGTTCAGAGCTTGTGCTGGCTCCTTCGCTTGCAAGTACTTGGCCAGCGCCAGGCGGGTTGGGCCGACTTCACGCGCGTCCGGATGGCGCTCGAGCAACTGGCGATAGAGCTCCGCCGCTTCGGAGCTGCGTCCTGCGCGGCGCAAGAGGTTCGCCTTCGTGAACAGCTCACTGGCGGTCGCCACGCCGTCCCCGTGATGATGACGTCCGAGAGCGCCGCTCGGCGCAGGTTTAGGAGCGGCTTCCAGGCTGGAAGCGAGCGGCTCCGGCGTGGCCACCACTTCTTCCGTTCGCTCGGCGCCGCTCGCTCGCGGCTTGGCGGTGGCTCGTCGCCGTGCGGGCGCCGAGCTCTTGACCGGCGCGGGCTGTCTCGGCTCTGGACGCGTGGCCTCGAGTATTCGCAGCGGGCGAACCCCTCCGAACCAGGCGCCGGCCAAGCTCGCAGGAAGCAGCACCGCCGCCGCGACGAGCAGCATCGTAAAGCGGCGACGCCAAAACGGGCGACGGTCGACGGCGCCGAGCACGCGCGCGTTGACGCGAGCCAGGAGCAGATCGTCTCCGGGCTGAACGCGGCTCTCGCGGTCGAACTCGCTGAGCAGCTGGTTCATCAGCCGCGCCTCGAACGAGTGTTCGACGAGCTCGCGCAGCCGGCGCTCCTCTTCCGCGCTCAGCTCGCGACGGTGCGCCTGGTGCACCAAATCCGTCCAGTCGGGCTGGCTCATGCCGTCTCCTCCACGAGCTCGCGGAGGCGCGGATCTGCGAGCGCGCGCGCGAACAACGCGGCCTTCGCCGCACGTAGCCGGCTGCGGACGGTCTCCAGCGGAGCGCCGCAAATGGACGCCACTTCATTCATGGTGTAGCCGAGCACACAGTGGAGCGCGAGCGCCTCTGCTTGCGCTGGCGGCAACGAGTCACAGAGCTCGCGCGCGAGCTGCGCGCTGGCTCGCGAGGCCGCCAGCGCGTCTGGCGGTGAATCCTGACCGGCTGTCTCGTCCGCCTCCACTGGCTCCGGCCCGTTGTGGCTGCGCTTTGCGGCGCGCTGTCGCCGACGCGCATTCATCGCTGCGCGTAGCGCCACGCGCGCCGCAAAGTGCTGAATCGACGACTCGCCGCGAAAGCGCCGCAGCGCGCTGACGAACTCCACCGCGCACTCCTGCGTCACATCCTCCACGTCCGGGTGCGAGCTACCGATCACCCGGCGAACCACCCGCAAGATATTCGGCCCCACCGACGTCAGCAGCGTTCGCAGCGCAACCGAGTCGCCATCCATCGCGGCGCGCGCGAGCGGCAACAGTTCATCCTCGGCCCTCGGACCCGGAGGAGCGCGAAATTCTGGAACCGGCAAGGCACGCAGCATCCGCGCCGATCAGTGTAGGGCGCAACCAAAACGGGTGAGCGACTTCGACTCGCTCGCTCGCTTTTTTCGGCGCGACGCTGCGTACGAATTGGACGCAAAGCGCAGCGAGGCAGACGCAGTGATCACTGCTGTTGAGGCCGCATCAAGTTTGCGCGCGCGAGCCCGAGCTACATCGCGCGTGCGCTCGAGTGTGAGCGAGTTGATCGGCGACACTCCTGCCACGACCGCGCTGTGCTCGTGCGAGATGCCACCTTGCTGCTGCGGAGCGAGGCTCCGAACGCGCGAAAGGCATGAGACAGAGTTGCCTCATCCCGTTAGGCAACCCGCGCTGGCTTCGCTATCAAAAGTGTTGGTCAGCGGGCGCCGCCAATTGAGAGCGAGCGCTGCCAACTGTCATTCACCTTCGCTGGGCGAAGGCTCGCGTGATGCGACGGATGCGCGACGCGCCGAGAGCGGTCGTCACTGCAAGCAGTGACGCTTCGCTAACTTTGCGGAGAGGGCGGGATTCGAACCCGCGGTAGGCTTTTGACCTACGCCCGCTTAGCAAGCGGGTACCTTCGGCCACTCGGTCACCTCTCCGGTTTCCGTCGACGGAGGCCGCCAACGTAGTCGGCTCCGCGGCTACGTCAAGCTCCGGCGCGGCTCGGCTCGCGGAATTGCCGTCCGGCCTGGACGCAACGCGCCGCACGCCCGGCCGGAGGCGCCGGCAGCGCTCCTGCCGCGACTTTGGCCGAAACCGGGCTTTGCGGGCGGGCGGGCGCCTGACAGCTCTGGCAATAGTTCGAGCCAAGGACGGCCAGGGCTGGAGCCGCTCACATCTTGGCGCCGGCTTGAACCCACGCGGTGATCGCGTCGATGTCCGCCTGCGGGATGCAAGTGCTTCCGCCGCAATCGGGCGGCATCTTCAGGGTCCCGCACTTCCCGCTGACCAGCATGATGAGCGCGCTCTTGCTCGGGTCGTTGGCGGTGATGAGCCTGTTGTTGCCGCACTCGCGGACAGAGGTCGTGGTCAACGTGTTGTAGAGGTTCGCCGCGCTGAGGTTCGGCCTGGTGAAGCCGCCGTGACAGCTGGTACATCGAGTCTGCACGATGCTCGCAACCTTCGAGTAGCTCGCGTCACTGCTGCTGCCAGTGCCCGAGCCGCCGATCGTCGCGGAGCCTCCTTGCCCGAAGGGTGAGCTTCCTCCTGCCGCCGTCGCGGTGCTGCCGCCCATGCCGAACGTCGAGCTGCTGCCGCCTCGGCTGAACGGCGAGCTGCTGCTGCCGCCACGATTCGAGGAGGAGCTGCCCGCGCTGTCGCTGCCGCCGCGGTTCATCGAGCTGCCGCCGCTCGACGATGAGCCGCCGGTGCTGCTGGAGCCGCCCGTGGTGGAGCCGCCGGTGCTCGACGCGAAACCGCCAGTGCCGTTCACGAGGCCGCCGCCGCTGGTGGAGCCGCCCAGGGTGCTGACGCCGCCCGTGGTCGCGCCGCCGGTGTTGGCCGCTGGCGCTCCGCCGCTTCCGTTGAGCCGGGGATATTCCTCGCCGCCGGAGCAGGCCAGCGCGGCGAGC
Organism: uncultured Sorangium sp.; assembly: GCA_966250485.1. Lineage (GTDB taxonomy): Bacteria > Myxococcota_A > Polyangia > Polyangiales > Polyangiaceae > PMG-095. The sequence continues at coordinate 63,441 of CBINHN010000029.1, forward strand.
AGCCCGCCGAGGATCGCCGCCGAACCAAGATGATTGAAGCTCGTCATTCGCATGTCGCGTTCCTCGCAGCCATCCGCATTGAGTGGTGCCCGGCGGGCGCGCCTTCCATGCACGCCGCGGGTTATTATTTGTTGCACACCAATTCCCGAGAGAAGGGCGCGGGCATCAACGCGTGAGCTGATTTCTCAGCGGTACAAAAGGGTGCTGTTGCTCCAAGACAAACACCGCGCGGGTGATCGCTCAGCTGACGATCGAGCGCGGCGGAATGGGTCGTTGCGGGGCACGAAAGCGCGCGGAACATCCGCACGCAGCGAAATTCCGCAGTTTTGCCAGATTTCGGGCGCGCTGGCCGTGATCTTTTAGACTGGCGGCTGTGTTGCTGTCCCGCCCTGATGTGCCTCGCCCTTCGATCAGCGCACGCGAGAAAGCGGTGCTGTTGCTGGAGCGTGCGCTCGGCCCATCCAAGGTGCTCACCGGGGGCGATGCCTGTGAGCGTTTCGTACGCGATGAGTCGGAAGCCGAGGGCGTACGTCCGGACGCGGTGGTGCTAGCTGAGTCGGTGGATGACATTCGTGCCGCGCTCGCGGTGGCGCAGGAAGCGGAGGTGCCGATCACTCCGCGCGCGGGCGGCACCGGGCGCACTGGCGGCGCCGTGCCGATGGCGGGCGGCATCGTGCTCGCGACGCTGGGCATGAACCAGGTGAAAGAGGTCGATCGCCGCGAGGGCATCGCCGTGGTGGAGCCCGGCGTCGTGCTGGGCGAGCTGTATCACACGGTGGAGGCCGAAGGTTGGTTTTACCCTCCCGACCCCAACTCGCTCGCGAGCTGCGCGCTGGGCGGTAATGTGGCGGAAAACGCGGGCGGTCCGCGCGCATTCAAATACGGTGTCACGCGGGACTACGTGCTCGGGCTGGAGGCGTTGCTCATCGGCGGGCAACGGCTGCGCGTGGGACGCCGCACCTTGAAAGGGGTGACCGGCTACGACGTGACGGCGCTGCTCGTGGGCAGCGAGGGGACGCTGGCCGTGTTCGGCGAGATCACGCTGCAGCTGCTGCCCAAGCCGGAGGCGGTGATCACCCTGCTCGCGCTATTTCCCGACCTGCGCTCGGCGGCGCTGGCAGTAGCGGAGATGACGGGCAACGCGCGGCTGGTCCCGCGCTGCATCGAGCTGCTCGACGCGGCCACGCTGCAGGCCATGCGCGAAGCGAACAATCCGATCGACTCGCGCGCCAACGCGATGCTGCTCATAGAGGTGGACGGCAGCAACGCGGACTGCGAGCTGCAGGCCGAGCGTGTCGGCGCTGTCTGTGAAGCAGCGCGCGCGCTGGAGGTGCTCGCGGCGCAAGAGCCCGCGCAGCGCGAGCGCCTGTGGTCGGCGCGTCGCGAGATGAGTCACGCCGTGCGCCGCCTCGCCAAGCGCAAGCTCAGTGAAGACGTGGTCGTGCCGCGTCAGCAGATCCCGGCGCTGCTCGAGCGCGTGGCGCGTCACACGGAAGCGCTCGGGGTTCGCTCGCTCACGTATGGCCACGCTGGGGACGGCAATCTGCACGTCAATTTTTTATGGGACGAAGAGCACGAGTTGCCGCGGGTGGACCAGGCCATCGCTCAGCTGTTTCGTGACGTGGTGGAGCTCGGCGGCACCCTCAGCGGCGAGCACGGCATCGGTGTGCTGAAGGCGCCGTATCTGCCGCTCGAGCAGGGGCCCGAGCTGATCCAGCTCGAGCGGGACCTCAAGCGCGTCTTCGATCCCAAAAATCTGCTGAATCCGGGCAAGATCTTCCCGGCCGCGCCGCACCGGGCGTGCTGAACGGGGCGCGATCCGCTAAAACGGCCGGCCTTGTTGCTCGCGCTCACCGTCGCCGTCTTGGCCGTGGCCCTGGGTTTAGCCCTGGGCCTGACGCCGCGTGCGGGGCGCCGCGCGCTCGGGCCGCTGCGCACGCTGGCCTTCACGGCGGTGGTGGCGGTCGTCGCGTTGCACCTGTTACCGGAGGCGCTGCTCGAGCTGAAGGCGCTCGGTCTGATCGTTTTTGCCGTGGGGCTGGCCCTGCCGCGTTGGTTGGCGGCGTTCGGGCGCGAACATGACGGGGCGCCACGCGCCAACAGCTTGGGCCTGGAGCTCGGGTTTTGGGGGCTCGTCATTCATCACATCGGTGATGGGCTCGCGCTCGGCGCGTACGTGCGGGTGGCGCGCGAGAGCGGTCACCGGAATTTCGATGTGCTGCTCGCGCTGGTGTTGCATACGGTGCCGCTGGTGGCGGTCGTCGCGGCGGGTTACGCGCGCACGCGCGGGCGACGCAGCGCCGTGCTGCGCAGCGCCGAGCTGGCCGCGGCGAGCGTCCTCGGCGTGCTGCTCGCCGGCTCGGTGCCGGCCGAGCTGGTCGCCGACGCGCAAGCGTGGATCGCGGCGGGCGTGTCCGGGCTTTTGCTGCACGGGCTGACTCACGATCTGGAGCGTGATTTGCCCGCGGATGGGCTGGATCGCGGCTTCGATTTGCTGATGGTGTTCTTCGGCGTGGCGCTCGGCTGGCTGGGCGTCGCGCTGGATCGCGCCTCCGAGCCCGACGCGCTGGTCATGGGGCCCTTCTTCAGCACGAGCATCGAGCGTGCGGCGCCGGCGCTGCTGATTGGTCTGCTGCTGGGCAGCATCTTCGACGCGATTCGGCGCGCGCCCACCAGCGCGGCGCGCGCCGCGCTACAGCGCGGCTTGGGCGCGGAGCCCTTTCTACTGACGATGTCCCACCTGGGCTGGCTGTTCGCGATCACGCGTGATGCGCTGATTTTAGTCGCGTTGGCGTTGTCGCCGAGCTCCCTGGAGCCCCGCGCTGACACGCCGGCGGAGGCGCCCGAGCCCGCTCGCGCAGGCCTGCTGCGCTGGCTCGCACACCTCGACGCGCGCGTGGACTCGGTGATTGGCTGGGGACTCGTGGGGGTGCTGGTGAGCGGGGTGATCGAGGCGACGATTCCGAGCGGCGCGCTCCAGACGGCGCCGTGGCTCGCGCTGGCCGCGGTGTTGCTGTTCACCGTGAGTGTTCCGGTGCACGCCGTGGCTGCGCCGGTGATCGGGTTCGCGCTGTACTCGAAGGGGCTGCCCGCCGCGGCGACGTTGCTGTTCGTCGTGCTGTCGCCGCTGCGCTCGCAGCGCGCCGGGCTGAAGGTCGTCGTCGCCGTGGTGGTGGTGACGCTGGGCTCGTTCCTGGTCGGACCGTTCGTGGTGCAGCCCGCGCTGGCCTTGAATCCCGTGCTGGCCCGCGCCTTCGCGGCGGTGCTGCTCACGTTGGGTGTGCGCCGCGCTTACCGGCTCGGGTTTCGCGCGCTGTTGCGTCCGGTGTTGGCGGACCACGACTGCGCAGCGTCCGCGCACGAGCACGCCGCCGTCCACTGACCGGCGCGCGTCTGAGCACGCCGAGGACCGCAGCGTGGCCGGCGGAGACGCCGCGGTGCCGCTTCGTTCGAAGCCGTTCACCCGAACGCGCGCGAATCGCTACTGACTAGCTGTCCCGCGAGTGCTGCGACATCACCGACGACGGCCGGTGCGCGGCGCGCGGAGCGTGAGGCAGCGAGCGGCGGCGGCGCAGTTCAGCGCCACGCAGACGAAGGAGTGCGCCCGATGTTTGCGAGATTGAGTGGTGGTGTGTGGCAGGTCCTGTGGCTCGCGGGGCTCGCTGTCGCTTGCTCGAGCGCCGAAGCGGGCGCGCGCAGAGCCGACGGAGTCGCGGAGTCCACGGCAGGTGAGTCGCCGAGCGACGCAGCGGTCAGCACCACGCCCTCCGCTGCCGCTCGGCTCGCCGCATGCGCGCAGGATCCGCGGGTGATGGCGGGTCTGGTCCCGGACAGCGTTTGCGCAGGCGCGGACATCTTCTTTCGTGAGACGTTCGGCGGCAACGGACGCACCTGCGGCAGCTGTCACCCCGTCGCGAACAACACGACGTTGGACGTACCGTTCGTCACGGCGCTGCATAAGGCCAAGCCCGACGACCCGCTGTTCGTGTTCGAGACGAACCCCGCGCTCAGCGAGCTGGAGACCGCGGACTTGCTGAAGTTCGCCACGATCCTCGAGAACGTCGACGGCTCTCAAGACCCCACCCGGCGCTTCGTGTCACGCTCCGTCTCGCACGTTCTTTCCTTGGCGACGAGCCTTGCGCCGGACCCTGCCGACGGGACCGCGCAGCCGCCGCTGGAACGCACCGGATGGTCCGGAGACGGCGCACCCGGAGATGGCTCGCTGCGCGCCTTCCTCGAAGGAGCGATCAAGCAACATTTCACCAAAGATCTCGCGCGCCGCCCCGGCATCGACTTCCGTCTACCGACCGCGGAGGAGGCCGAGCTGACCCGCACGTTTCAGCTGAGCCTGGGTCGGCTCAACGAGCTGACCTTGGAGCAGGTGCGCATCTTCGATGAGCAGGGCGAAGACGGGCGACAGGCGTTCCTCGATCCGCAGCGCGGGCGCTGCAACGTCTGTCACAACAACGCGGGCGCGAATTTCATCGACAGCGGCAAGAACCGCAATTTCGACACCGGTATTCGCAACGGGAGCAGCGTGAGCTTCTTGACGCGCGGCGAGCTAGACGGCGGTTCGTTGGAGGATGGCGGCTTCGGCGGCGCCGAGCTGGCGCGTCCGAACCTGGAGACGTTCGGCGTCCTGAATGCGTTCGGCGATGGCACCTTCAACCCGCCGCCGCTGATCGAGGCCGCGGACACGGCGCCCTTCTTCCACAACGCCTTCCGCGCAACCGACAAAAATGGTGGAGGCGGTGACATCGACTCCGCCGTCGCCTTTTACGCGACGCCCGCGTTTCTCGCTTCGCCCGCCGCGAAGCTGCTCGACGAGCGCTTCGGGGCTCCGCTCGACCTCAAGCCGCTCGACGCCTCCGCGATCGCTCGCTTCCTGCGCATCCTCAACGGCGCCTTCAACATCGACCTCGCGAATCAACGGCTGAAGGCCGCGGATACCTTGGCGCTCAGCTTCAACGACGCTCGCGCCGACGTTCAGACGCGCTTGCTGGAGCTCGCTGAGGTGGAGCTCGACGACGCGCTCGAGGTGCTCGCCGAGGCCATCTATCCGGCCGCTCAGGAGCTGCTGCGTAGCGCGAAGCGCGACCTCGCGCTCGCGCGCGAGGCGACGTCCTGGACGGCTCGCCGCGCGCGAGCCGTCAGCGCGCTCTCGCAGTGTCAGAGCGCGCGCGCCCTCTTCGGCTCCAACATCGACTTCGAGCTCGGCGCCGGCAACCTGATGTACTGAGCGCCGCCGCCCTTTACTGCTAGCGGCGGCGGAGGAACAGCTCGCCGAGCTCTGCCGGAGTGCCGAGCGTCTGCTCTTTGCTGACCAAATCTTTCATTGGGAACTTGCCGCTCGTGACGTCGTCAGGACCGACGAACAAGACGGCGCGCGCGCCGAGCCGCTCGGCGGTGGAGAAGGCCTTCTTCGGCTTCTCCGCCGACAGCGTGGTGAACACGGGCAGCTCGGCGCCGGCGTGCGCGAACAGCTCGCGCAGCGCCCGCGCGACGAGCTGAGCCGGGACCAGCTCGTTCGGGCTCAGGTGCGCGACCAGAACGCCGCTCGGCGCGCTGAGCTCCGGTAGCAGCTGGTGTGTCTCCAAGAAGTTCTGCAACGTCACGTCGCCCATTCCGAAGCCGACGCCGGCCAACGGTTTACCGCCGAACATGCCGACCAGGTTGTCGTAGCGGCCGCCGCCGAACAGCGCGCGGTTGTTCTCGGGGTGCAGATCGTAGACCTCGAGCACGAGCCCCGTGTAGTACATGAAGCCGCGCATGATGCTGGGGTCATAGCGGAAGCGGTCACCGATGCCGAGCGCGCCGAGCCGCGAGAGTAAGCTGCTCAGGTGCGCAAAGTGCGGCTGATTCGCGAAGCGTTGGGCGAGGCGCTCGGCGGCGTCTTCGCCGAGCAGCCCTTGCAAGAGCTCGATTTGCGCGGCGTCGAGGCCTTCCTTGGCGAGCGCGCTGGCGAACGCGTCCTTGCCGAGCTTGCGCGCGGCGTCCAGCAGGCCGCCGACGTTCGCGATCTTGGCCTCCGGAAGCGCCAGCAGATCACGAAAAATATAGTCGGTGAGCTTGCGGTGATTGAGCCGTACTTCGTAGCCGCTCTTGGCGCCGAGGCCCTCCATCAACGCCACGATGACCTGACAAATTTCCAGATCCTCCGCCTCCGGATCGCCGCCGAAGGTGTCCACGTTGAGCTGCCAGTGCTCGCGCAAGCGACCGCGCTGAGGCTGCTCGTAGCGCCACAGGTTGGGGATCGAGAACCAGCGGATGGGCCGCGGCAGCTCGTTTTGGCGAGCGGCGACCATGCGCGCCAGCGTGGGTGTCATTTCGGGTCGCACCGCGAGCTTGCGCTCGCCGCGATCGATGAGCCAATAGAGCTGCTGGTTCACGATCTCTTCGCTGGTCTTCGCGGCGTAGAGCTCGAAGGGCTCCAGCATCGGGCCGCCGTACTCTTCGTATCCGAAGCTCGCCAGCGTGCGCTTCACGCGATCGAACATGTAGTTTCGGACGCGCATGTCGCGCGGGTAGAAATCGCGCGTGCCCTTCAGCGGCTGCGTGCTCAACGTGGTCATGGCTGGCGGCAGTTATGGAAAGCGCGCCCGCGGCTGGCAAGGCGATTCGCGTCGAACGGCCGTTTTCAGCGCGCTCGGCGCGCCTCCGGAGCGCGCCGAGCGTTCAGCGCAGCTCGAGCGCGAAGGGCAGCGCCGCGAGCGTCGTCTCGCCATGTAACAGCGGCGCCAGCGAGGCGGCGCTCACGCGCAGGGCCGGCGGCAGCAGGCCCAACGTCGCGTGCTCTTTCTCGTAGCGGGCGAGGGCGGCGGCCAGCTCGCCTTCGCTCGCGTGCTCGCTCGCCTCTGCGCCGGACAGCAGCATCTCCAGCACGCCATCGCGCGGCCCCTCGACGCTCACCGGCGCGTCAGCGTCGAGGCTGGCGAGCTTGCGCGCCTCCGCGATGGCCAGCGACAGTCCGCCGAGCTCGTCCACCAAGCCGCGCTCCTTGCCCTGCACGCCGCTCCAAATGCGGCCCTCGGCGTTCTCGCGGATTTGCGCCTCCGGCAGCTTGCGCGCCTGCGCGACGCGCGCGATGAACAGATCATAGATGCTCTGCATGTGCGCGCGGACACGCTCGCGGGTCGCGTCATCCCAGGGATCGAAGGGCGAGAGGTAGACGGCGCGCGCGCCGGCGACGGGATCGGGGTTGGCAGGGATGGCGAACGAGTTGACGCCGATTTCACGCAGCGCGGGTCCGATCACGATCTTGCCGCCGAACACGCCGATGGAGCCGACGATGCTGGTGCGCTCGGCGATGATGCGCTGCGCGCCGCACGCGATGTAGTAGCCGCCGCTCGCGGCCATGCTGCCGACGGAGGCGATCACCGGCTTCTTTTTGCGGAGCTCGAGCAGCTCGTGCCAAATCAGATCGCTCGCCAGCGGAGAGCCGCCGGGCGAATCGATGCGCAGCACGACAGCTTTTACGCTGTCGTCTTTGGCGAGGCGCTTCAGCGTGCGCGTGAGCGCCTTGGCCGTGATGCCGGAGCCGTCGAGCGGCCCGTTGCCGTCCATGCCGATGGCGCCCTCGGCCGGCACCACGGCGAGGTGCGGCTTGCCCTTGCCCTCATCGTCGCCGCCCGCGAGGACGCGGATCAGCTCGCCGATGTCGAGGCCGCCACCGCGCTTCGCGCGGTCGCCGAAGGCGGCGTGCACGTGCTCGGTCTTGGCCAGTTTCTTGATCTCGCTCAGCGCTTGCGACTCGAAGCCCACCGCGTCCACGATGCCTGCGGCCTTGGCCTCCTCCGGGCTGTACGGGCCTTGTTCGAGCTTTTGCTTGAGATCGCGCCCTGGTCGGCCCTGCTCCGCGCCGTCGAGCCAGCTTTGACGGATGGAGGCGAGCGTCGCGCTCAGCGCTTCGCGCGCGTTCGCGCTGGGCTCTTCGCGCGTGAGCGGCTCGGCGCCGCTCTTGAACTTACCAATGGCGAGGAAATCGACGCCGACCTTGAGCCGGTCGAGCAGGCCCTTCAAGTGCACGAGCTCGGCGGCGATGCCCACGGTATCGACGCTGCCAGCGGGGCTCAGCCACAGCTTGCTGCAACCGCGAGCCGCCAGCATCGCTGAAGCGTTGGTGAGCCCATGCGCGTGGCACACCACGGGCAGGCCCTTGTCGCGCAGCGCACCGAGCGCGCGCCCCAGCTCTTCGGAGCGCGCGAAGTCCACGCCTTGAGCGCCCAAGCGCACCCACACCCCCGCGGTGAGCGAGTCGTCGCGAGCGCGTTCGAGCGCGCGCACGAGCCCGGTGTACGTGCGAGAGGCGGGCAGCTGAAACAATCCGCCGCTCGTGCTCTCCGGCGCTCCGCGCGAGAGATCGACCTCGACGATGCGTCGATCTTTCGGCCCCGGCTCGTCCTCCGTCTTGTTCGAGCCATGGCGCGGCCGGCCGCAGCCGAGCGCGAGGGCGAGCAGCGCAAAAGTCCAGCGCCTCACTTCAACTCCGGCAAGTCGGTCGTGTCGATGCCCGGTGGCGGGCTAGCCGGCGGTGGGGAAGGCGGCGGAGCCGGTTCTTCATCGCTCTCGGGTTGCTTCTGCTCGACCTCGACCTTCTCTGCATCGACCTTCTCCGCGGCAGCGGCTTGACTAATGCGCTGCTGAGCGCGCTGTCCGTACTCCGTACCGGCGCCCGCCTGGTCGAGCACGCGGTGATACAGCGCGAGCGCGGCCTTGCGGTTACCGGCCTCCCATTGCTGATCGGCGCGCGCGAGCAGCGCCGGCAAATAGCTGGGGTTCTGCGCGATCACGCGATCGTACAGGCGCGCGGCTTGCGCATTGTCGTTGCGGCGCCGGGCGATGTCCGCCAAGCCGGCCAGCGCTTCGGTGTTCCCCGGCTGCACCGCCAGCACGCGGTTATAGGCCTGCTCCGCCTCGCTCAGCGCTCCGCGCCGCACGGCCGCGGCCGCGTCGGTCAGCGCACGCCGAAAATCCACGCTGCCCATGCGCAAATCGTCGGCGGGCGGCGGCGTCACGCTGCGCGGCGGCTCGGCGCTCGGCGTTGGCTCGGGCTTGGCCGGTTTGTGCGCGTCACTGGCGGCCGCTGCGGGCGCCGCGGCGCCGTCGAGGTGCGCGCCGGCGCGCCGCGCGAAGGTCTTCAGCTCGTCCAACAGCAACGCGTTCGCGCTGGAGTCGAGCTTGGCGAGCTCGGCCTCGGCCTCGTGCACGCGCTCGCCACGGACGAGCGCATAGATGAGGGCGATATGCGCGCGGCCGGGGTTGCGCTCGCCGCCAGCGGCGACGCGCAGGCGATCGATCACCGACGGCCAGGGCGGCTTTTCATCGGCCAGATCCAGGGCCGCGAGCACGTAGGCATTTTGCGGATCGCCGGGGTTGCTCGCGATGGGACGGATCCACTCCCGCGCTTTGTCGGCCTCGCCGCTGAGCCGCAGCGTATCGACGCGGGCGCGCAGCACCACGAGATCTTCCGGAGCGATCGCGAACGCATCGTCCGACGCCTTGCGTGCGCGCCCGACGCGGCGCCCGAGCTCGGCGCGCGTGGCCTGGAGCAGCTCGCTCGCCGCGGGATCGAGCAGCCTGAGCTTCAGCCAGGTGATATCGGCGCGCAGCGTCTGCAGTCGCGCCAGCGCAGCGAGCACCGCGCGATCTTTGTCGGCCAGCGCGGAGGCGCGCAGCAGCGGCTCACCAGCGCCCTCCAGATCGCCCTCGTCCATCAAGCGGTTGCCCTCGCGCAGCAGGCTCGCCACTTTGGCGTTGCTGCCGTTGTTCCCTTGCGCGGCGGGCGTCATGCCAGCGAGATAGCGTCGACCCACGGTGACCGCGAACAAGGTGGTCAGCCCCAAGATCACGACCGCGGCGATCCAGCGCGAGCGCGCGCGGCGGCCGCCCTCCGTGAGCTCTTCGTGCGTCAGCTCATCGTATGAACGCAGCTCGCGTCGCGCGGCCGCGTACGGGTTGCGCTCCGAAAAGGGTGAGCTGCCGAGCGGCTGCCGATACTCTCCGCTCGAGCTCGTCGGCGTGGCGTTCAAGGGAGCGCTCGTCGGCGGACGCGCGTCGTCTCTGCCAGTCGGCTGCACGCCGCGCGCGGAGAGCGGCGCGCGCGTGGACGGCGGTTCGACGCCGGCGCTGCGCGCGGTGGTGACGAAGCCGGGCGCTGGCGTCGGTAGGCCCACTCCGAAGCCGCCGCTGCCGACGGCGCGCGCCTCCGCAGCGCGCGGCACGCTCAGGGCCGAGGACTCTGCGGCGGCCGCCGCGCGGCGTGCGGCGAGAGGAGTGACCACGCGCGGCTGGTGCGCGGGCAACGTGCTCGCGATCGGCTCGGTCTCGGGGAGCGCCGGGGTGGGAACATCGGTCACGCCCGTGAAGTCGGGCAGCGTCGGCATGCGCTCCGAGCCGGCCGCGGGCGCCGCGTCGCTCGTCGGCCCGAGCCCGGGCCGCGCGGGCGCGACGCCGTGCAGCGTGCGCGCCGTGCGATCCGGGGCGGGCGCACTATTGAAGAAGGGTTCGAGCTCCGCGATCGAGCCGAGCGGGCGCGGCGGCTGCCGCCCGCGAGAGAGCAAGTCGTCCGGCCCGACCTGGCGCTCCGCGATGCCGCGCTGGAGCTCGCGCAGCGACGTGTAAATGATCTCGCCCCCGTTCGCACTGCGCACGACCCAGCGGTCCGGCGCCTGAGGCGTAGCCGGGAACACTTTGAACTGGTAGCCGCAGTTGGTGCATTTAACGGTGGTGCCCCGCTCCGAGATCAGCGCGTCATCGAAATCGTACTCGGTAGCGCAGCGGTTGCAGCGAACGTCCATCAGTGACTCGAGTGGGTGCGGCGGGAGTTGAGCTTGCGCCGAGGGAGCCAGGCCCGTGGTCGAATCGCTGACGGCCGGGGCGAGGGCGGCCGGAAAAGTAGCATGACCTCAGCCGCCTCAGGGGTTTTCGAGCGCTCGCGCGGCTCGTCGCGCTTGTCAGCCAGGGCGTGCTTGCTACCCTCTGGGCGCATTGACCCTTGCCGACTGAGCTCGGCTCGTGGAGGCGTTCGGAATGAAACCTATTGCGCTCGTGCTCCTGGTCTTCGCTGCGGGAGCGATGCTGCCGGGCTGTCCCATTTACGGCAGCGACGAAGGTTGCATTTACGACACCGACTGTCCGACGAGTTATGTCTGCGATGGCACGCTCGGCTTGTGCCGGCCGCAGTCGGACCTGTCGTGCACGAAGCCGAGCGACTGTGGCAGCGCGACCTGCACGCGCGACGGTGTTTGCCGGCGCGGTGACTGCAGCTGGGCGGAGAACGGCTGCGTCGCGGGCTACGTCTGCTCGCGCGGGACCGGAGTTTGGGAGTGCGTCCCGCGTGGCTCTCAGAGCGGCGAGGGCGGCTCAGGCGGAAGTGACAGCGCGGCCGAGGGTGGCGCGGCGAGCGCTACCGGCGGCACGTCCGGCGCCGGCGGCGCTATTTGATGACGCGCAGATAGGGCGGCAGCTCGCGCTTGCGCTTGCTGTCCGCTCCGCTCGCAGAACGGTCGTGTGCAGCCTCTGCGGCGGGCTCGGCGAGCGGCGTTGGCTCGGCCCGCCGGGCTGCGCCACGTGCAGGAGTGGCCTTGGTTGCCTTGGCTGCCGCTGGCGCGGCCTTCGGCTTGCGCGCCTTCTTCTTCTTGGCCGGCTTTGCGGCGGGCTTCTCTTCGTCAGCCACCGCACGCAGCTTCGGCGCGGGATCGGGGCGTTGTTGCTGCTGCGCCGTCTGCGCGGCCACTTCACGCGGCACGTCGTCCGGCCAAACCATGCCGCGGCCCTTGTCACCGACCAGGGCGTAAACCGAGCTCCACGGGATCCAGCAATAGTGCGGTGAGCGATCGAAGCTCAGCGTGCAAGAGATGCCTTCGTCCCCGACGTCCAGATCCGGAATCGGGATGGCCATGTTCAGGCCCAGCTGGAGCACCAGCTGCGGCTGTTTCTTGAACCAAGGCGGCACCTTGACCGCCTCGTTCCGCGGGTCGAGGTGAACGAAGACCATCGACTGCTCGAGCAGGGCGATGGCGACGTCCTTCTTGGGCGGAAGTCGGGGCGGAGCGACCATGTGTCGACGCACAAATAGCGCCGACCCGCCCGAAAGGCCAGAGCCCAGGGGCTCCCATCGTCATTGCGCAGGCCTTCAGGCCGCTGACAGCGCTTCGAGGGCTCCAGCGACGCGCGGGCGCTCGCCGCGCGGGACGCCCAGCGAGCCGAGCACGCGCAGGACATTTCCGTCGGTACCCGCCACGGCAGCGCGTTCGGCAAGGTCGCAGCGCAACGCTCTCGGGCCGAGCGACACATAGCCGAGCGCGAGCCAAGCAGAACGAGGCAGCGCACCATGTGGGTAGCTCGGCTGCCCGAGCAGCGCCGGCAGCGCCGACCTCGGGAGCTGGGCCCGCACCAGGGTGGCACGGGTGTCCAGGGCCGAGCCGCGGAGCAGCGCGGGCAGGCCGACGCTGACGCGGCCGAGCGCGACACCGAGCCGCGCGAGCGTGGCGTGCGCGTCCGGATCCAGCCGTTCCAGGCTCGCGCGAAGATCTGCCACCAGCGCGGTGCCGAGGCCTTGCTCGAGCTGGTACGCAACCGCGCGTAGGCTGCCGTGCGAAGAGCGCTTCAGCTCCAGCACGGCGGCCAGCAAGCGGTTGGGGACGTCGCGCGCGAACGCTAGCAAGCGCCGCTGTAGGGCCGACCGCAGCCCTGCCCCCGCATTGGGCAGCTCCAGCAGGCGTATTTCCGGAAGTGTCAAAGAGGCTCCGGGCGTGAGCCGGGCCAAGGCCAGCGCTCCGGCGCGAATGGTACCGTCACTATCCAGGGTGAACGCTTCGTGCGGCGCGGTGACCAGCGAGGACAGCTCGTCCTCGGCGTTGTGAGGAGCCGGCGCTTCGCTCGCCGGCGTTAGGCGCGCGCGCAGCGTATCGAGCTCGGCGAAGGGACGGAACGCGTAGGACGCGCTCTCGTCGTGACCGGAGAGCGACAACGGCCGCGCTCGGCTGCGCGCCGCGCCGCGCCCGCGCCCGCGGCGCTCCACGAAGCGCCGCACGAGCGCCGCGTGCAGCGCGTCGCTCAGCCGATCCTCGAGCGCCGCGAGCTCGGCGCGGCTCTCGGGCTCCGCGGTGAAGCTCGACTGATTGGCGATGAAGGCCCAGGTGCGCAGCCGCGCGATGCGCGCCATCAGCTCGTCGGCGTCGCCGTCCAAGCGATCGAGCTCGACGGCGCGCGCACGCAAGAACGCGCGTGGGATGGGGCCCTGGCTGACGAGCTCGAACACCTGCTCGAGCAGGTCCACGTGCACCTCGAAGAGGATCTTGCGAAAATCCGGGATTTGGCAGACCTGCCAGAGCAGCTCGACGTCACGGGCGGAGCGGGCTCGCGCCGCGATGTGCGGCCTTCGGGAGAGCGCCTCGAGCGCGCGCTGATCGTCCGCTTCGGGGACGGAGGCGCACACCGCGCGCCTCGGCGGCGCCCGCAACGACTCCGTCAACGCCGTGAGCGAGCTGAAATCCAAGTCGGAGTTGCGGTAGCGCACGCGCCGCACCGGCTCGAAGCGTTGTTGCTCGATGCGTTCGGCGCGGTCGCGCTCGAGATCCAGGGGCAGCAAGGTGCCGAACGAGCCGTCGCGCGTGTAGCGGCCGGCGCGTCCCGCGATTTGGCCGATCTCGGCGTCATCCAGGCTGCGCGGCTTCTTGCCGTCGAACTTGCGCAGCGCCGCGAACGCGATGTGATCGAGGTCGAGGTTGAGCCCCATGCCGATGGCGTCCGTCGCCACTAAG
>CBINHN010000030.1:0-76380 GCA_966250485.1 uncultured Sorangium sp.
AATTCGTCACACGTTTGTCGATCGCTGCGCTGGTGCTGCCGTGTATTCAATGTCAGGCCGAGCTCGCCGACCCCGCGGAAGAGGCGGCGTTGCAGCAGGAGGCCTTGAGCTCCGTCACCTGGAGCCTGACGGGCAGCGTGACGCCCACGACCGTGACCGGCGTTTCGGGCTCTGACGTGCACACGCTCGGCGACCCCGACAGCACGCAGACAGCGATCTATGCGGTGCTCTCACGGGAGCGCAGCGACGAACCTTGCTACGTCGCGGTGGGCGCCGAGAACCTCAACGACGAGACCATCGACTCCGTACCAGTCAAGGACCACTGCGGCGAGAAGGGCCCAAAGTCGAGCACCCTGCACGCTGACTTTCTGGACGTCAACGCAGGCGGCGCGGACGATCACATCTTCATCCGTGGAGTGAACGTTTGTCTCAATCGCGGCAACGACAAGGTGAAGGGCATCAGCGTGGTTGGCCTCAAGCTCAAGAGCGACGGCACGACCTCGACCGTCAGCGCGGTCAGCGACGACCGCACGAATTGCCACCACTGGTCGGGGCTCGTCACCTGCCCAACCGGTCAGATCGCGACCGCCGTCAAGACGTACTTCGCCGCCGGCAACGAACCCAAGGACCTCACCGGACTCTCGCTCGAGTGCCGCGAGGTGGTCGCGAACTGAGCGCGAGCTGAATCCGGGCGGAGGGCGCCGCGCTCGGGCGGCTCAGCTGAGCGGAATGATGGAGCGGAGCTTTCCGCCGCTGGACAGCTGCGGCGGCTCGGCTCCACGCTCGAGGCTCACGTGCTCGAGCTCATGCTCGACGAGCACCCGCGAGAGCTTCTCAGCACCTCACGCCAAACTGAGGCTGGCTCAGCGCCTGCGCGCAGCTGAAGACGAATGCGCAGCGTGGCCGGCTCGGTTTGCACGATGAGGCGCGGCTCGCGCACGAGCGCTTCGACGCTCGCCAACGTGACGCGCGCGTCGGTCAGCCAATCATCGAAGCGCGCCATCAAGTCTTGCTTGTTGGTGACCGGCGAGCGCCGCACATCCTCCACCCGCTCGGGGAGCCCGCGGTAGAGCTCCGCGTAGTATCGCGAGCGCGCGCGCGCATGACTGACCTGCTCCGCGAGGCGTTGCCGCTGGCGACGCGCGATGCCAGCCCGGCCTTCTTTGTACGCTCGCCGAGCGTCGCCATAGATGGATAAAGCGGTGTCCATCCCCTGCACGCTCGCCATCGCGCTACACCCAAGCGCCGGCGGCGAGGTGACGCGGGGCGCCGCTGCGAAACACCACCATGATGTCGCTCTCGTCCGCGAGGAGTTTGCCGAAAAGGCCCCAGAACAGGGTCAAGGGCAGGCGCGCAACGAGCGGAGCGAGCCGCGGCGGCTCCAGCAGACAATCCAGCGAATCATCGCGGAGCCGCATGTAGTACGCGAAGAAGCGCGTGTTCATGAAGGGCAAGGCCGTGTCCGCGTAGGGTGTTCGATAGTAGTGCTCGAAGCGCCAACCGCGCGCCGCGCCGGCCGCCAACAGCGCCCGCTTCGAAAAGATGTGCCGATGATACGGCAGATGAAGTGAATGAACGTAGCGTTCGGCGTTGGCGAGGTCGATGGCCTCCGCGTTCGGCGTACCGATGGCCAGCACGCCAGCGGGCTCCAACAAGCGATCGAACTCGTCGAGCAGAGCGTGTGGATTCGCGACATGCTCGACGACGTCTTGCGAGACGATGCAGTCGTAGCGCTGTTCGAGCACAGCTCGGTGCGAGAACTCCGCGGAGTAGCGATCGTAGCCGACGGCGTTCACGAAGCCTCGCTCGCGCAGGTGCTTCACGAAGGCTCCGGCGCCGCAGCCATAGTCGAGGATGCGATGCTGCGTGAGAACGCCCGCACGCTTCAGGCGCGCGAGCTGCCGATCGTAGACGATGCGTAGCCGTGGATCGTCAGGAACGTTATGGAAGGGATAGCGGCGATAGTACTCTGAAAGCTCCACGTCCTCGCGCGCGTGAATACTGAGACACGCTTGGCAACGCCAGACGCTGAACCATTCGCCTCGAAAAGCGCGCACGTTGCAGCGCGCCGTCCCCTGCTCGAGAACAATCGCGTTCCCCAACGTGCCGCA
This sequence comes from uncultured Sorangium sp., assembly GCA_966250485.1. Taxonomy (GTDB): domain Bacteria; phylum Myxococcota_A; class Polyangia; order Polyangiales; family Polyangiaceae; genus PMG-095. Next base: position 2,112 of record CBINHN010000030.1, read on the forward strand.
CACCGCGCACGCCATGATCTCGCTCGTTTTCGGCGGCATCCTCTTTTGCATGCGAGCGCTCCCGTCCAACGCCGTCAGGCAGCGTGCTCTCATCGTCACTCGTACGCGCGTCGCGCGCAAGACCATAGCTTGAGCAAATCGAGAGTGCGCGCGACACGCCTGTCGCGCGCGAGCCGCGACAGCGCTGTCGCAGCTCGCGATCTGCGAATGAACCAGTCATTCGCAAGGCGGCAGAGACGGCTGCGCCGGCGCTGGAGAAGCGCCTGCGCTGCTAATGTCATCGAACATCTCTTGGTCATCGAGACGCGCGGTCTCCATCTCGAGCGAGCGTGCCACTCGCTGCCCTCGTTCTTCATTGAGCGCCCAGGCCACAGCGAAGACGAAGCCAGCACGCGCGCTCGCGTAGCGCGGCTCGCGCGCCACTCTCCGCGAGCGCTCTACGAGCTTCGCTCCGGCGCAGTCCACCTCAGCGGCGTGGCGCTGTTCGAGGTCGACGCTGCACGTTCCGGGCGGCGGCGCGTCACTGTGCTGCAAAGGAAGTCTCTCTTCCGAACTGTGGCTTCCGTACGTGAGCAGTGAAGTCACTGGCAGCGGCGCGAGTCAGCCTTGCTGCAGATTTTTTGCTTGCGCGCGCTTCCGGCGCAGAACGCGCTCGCGGAGATCGAGCGCTCGCGGAATCTTGCGGTCGCGGCACCACGAAGCTGCGTACGCTTTCAAACAGCGCGCGAGACGCAGATCCCGCGCAACGCGGGAGCGGCAGACGGAGCCAGAAATGAGAGTGCTCACTGTCCAGTTTGGAGACGTTTGACAGCGAGGACGACGTGCTAATGTCTGCATCGGTTCCGCTTGCTCGGCGACCGCTTGGAGACCCTTGATCATGAAGCACCTCATCTCGGTTCCTGTTCTCGTGCTGTCGCTCGCTGCGTGCTCGTCCACTGACGATGGCGGAGGCGGCTCTGGAGGCGGAACCCACACCGGGGGCGTGAGCAGCTTGGGCGGCTCGCCGAGCTCTGGCGGCTCGGCAGGTCTGGTCGGCAGCGGCGGCACGCCGCTCGGTAGCGGTGGGTCCGCCGGAAGCGTGAACACGTCCGGCGGCACCACGACCTCCTCCGGTGGCTCGAGTGGGTCGAGCGGCTCGAGCGGCTCGGGTGCTGGTGGCGCTACGGCGGGCTCCAGCGGCGCGGGCGGGGCCGCGGCGGGCTCCACCGGCACGAGCGGGGGCTCCGCAGGGAGTTCCGGCGGCGGCGCAGGCGGCGGCGGGCACGACGGCGGCACAGCCGGAATGAACGGCGGCGGGTCGGGCGGCGGGGGCGGCGACGCAGGCGGCACACCGAGCGCGTCGTTCAAATGCGACAACCTGAGCCTGGCCCCGAGCATGACCGGCGTGGCCAAGCCGTCCGGCGCTGCCGGCGGGCTGAAGGTGCTCGATTGGGCCGGCTTCAAGGGCGCGGCCTCCTTCACGTTCGACGACAACACCCCCTCTCAGCTCGCGAACTACAATGCGCTGAAGGGCACTGGTGGTCACTTCACTTGGTTCGTGGTGGGCAAGTGGCTGAGCGGCAACGCCTCCTCTATTTCCGGTTACAAGGCGAGCATCGCGGATGGGCAGGAGGTCGCCAATCACACCTACTCGCACGACGACAGCGGCAGCCAGAGCGATCTCACCAATAACCAGATGTTCATTCAGCAGAACTTCGGCGTCGCCGCGTACAGCATGGCAGCGCCGAACTGCAAGACGGCGTGGGACAACGCCGCGAAGAACACTCTGTTCCTGAACCGCGTCCCGTGCGGCGGCAGCGTCGCGGCGGTGTCACCGCGTGACAACACGAACCAGTATGGGCTCCCCGCCTTCCTGCCGAACGAGGGGGCTCAGGAGTCCGCGCTGAGCGGGCAGCTCGTCGCCGGCAAGTGGCGGCTATACGTCATCCACGGCTTCGATAGTCAGGGCGGCACCTACCAGCCGGTGCCGATCGGAAGCGTCACTGGCGCCATGTCGAAGGCCGTGATGAACGGCTATTGGGTGGAGACGATGACCAACGTCGGCGCGTACTGGCAGGGCCAGAAGCTCATCCCGGAGTCGGCCACCACGAGCGCCATGTGGACGCTGCCGTCCAAGTTCCCCCCGAACATGTGCCTGCGCATTACCACCACCGGCGGCACGGTGACGCAGAAGGGCAAAGCCATCCCCTGGGATCCGCACGGCTACTACGAGATCTCGCTGGATGCCGGCGAGGTCACCGTTCAATAGCCTGGTCGCGGCGACGCACGACCAACGCTCACGAGGGCCCGCGGACACGCGGGCCTTCACGCGTGCGGCCGCTGACGCGCACCTCCCCGCCCAGCACGTGTCGCTGGAAAACCGAGTCAAGTTCGCTAAAAGGGCCGGATGACTGACGCGGCGCCGCAGCGAGGCTCGGGCGGGCAACAAGAGCTGCCCAAGAGTGGCGCTGCGGGGACGCGATTCGCGCGGCTGTTGCGCGAGCCGACGCTGCACTTCTTCGTGCTGGCCAGCGCCGTGCTGCTCGTCCACCACCTCCTGAGCGGCGATGCGCACACCATCACCATGACGCCCGGGCTCAAGGCGGATCTCTTGCGGCGTTATCACGATCAGCTCGGCAGGCCGCCGACGAGCGCGGAGGTCGCGGCAATGCTGGCGTCCTGGAAGCTCGACGAGGCCCTCTATCGAGAGGCGCTGCGCGAAGGCCTCGAGCGGGACGATCCGACCGTGCGCATGGTGTTGATCAACAAGATGCGCGAACGCGCCGCGCTGCAGGTGCGCACCGGCGAGCCCAGCGAGGCGCAGCTTCGAGAGTACCTCGAGCAACACCGGGCGGATTTCGAAGCTCCGCTGATCTACGAGCACGAGTTCATCAGCTTTCCCAAGAGCGACCCCGCCGCCCAAGCGCAGCGAGCGAAATACCAGCGCCAGCTGCTGACCGGCGCCACGCCCGCGGCGCTCGGCCTGCGCAGCGTCGCGGCGCACGTGAACCGTGAGCGCATGGTGCAGGAGTTCGGCGCGGAGGTAGCGCAGAAGATCGCGGAGTTACCACCCGGGCAATGGCACGAGCTCGAGACCAGCGATCGGCTGCTGCTGGTCAAGCTCATCCGCGTCGAGGGTGGCTTGCCGCCTCCCGAAGTGCTGCACGAACGCTTGGTAGGCGCCTGGAAGGCGGCGATGCAGCAGCAAGGCGCGGAGCAGGCGGCGCGCGCGATCGCGGAGCGCTATCGCTTCGAGGACGGCTCGCAGTGACGCGGCTGCGCGTCTTCGCGTGGTGGACGAGCCTGCTGCTGCTCGTGGCGTCGCTGTTCAGCGCGCGCGCAGAAGCGCACTCCGTGGATCAGGCGACGTTGACGCTGACGGAGGTGAGCGACGGGAAGTTCACCATCCGCTGGGAAGCGACCGGCAAAACGCTCGAGGCGCTGCCCGAGCCGGCGCGCTACCCGAAGCCCTGTCAGCGCCAAGGCGACGTGCTCGACTGCGGCCGTCTGGGCCTCACCGGCGCCATCGAGTTCCCCTGGCTCGGCAGCAGTGAGTCGCGCGTGACCGTGCTCATCGACTGGCTGAACGGCGCGCGCCTGTTGCGAGTCGTGAACGGCCGTTCGCCGCGGCTGAGCGTCTACGGCATCCCGAGGTCCGCCGGCTGGAGCTTCCTCCAGCCCATCGCCGTCGACTACACGAAGCTCGGCATCGAGCACATCCTCACCGGGTTCGATCATCTGATGTTCGTGCTCGCGGTCACGCTGTTGGTGCAGAGCCGCAGGTCGCTCCTGTTCGCGATCACCGCCTTCACGCTGGCTCATAGCCTGACGCTCGCGGCGACGGTGCTCGGCTGGCTGACGTTGCCGGCGGCGGCCGTCGAGACGACCATCGCCCTCTCGATCGTCTTGGCCTGCGCCGAGTGCCTACGCCCGCCCGACTCGTTGGCGCATCGCGCGCCGTGGCTCGTGACCTTCGCGTTCGGGCTACTGCACGGCATGGGCTTCGCGTCCGCGCTGCTCGAGACGGGGCTGCCCGAGGAGCACGTCCCTTCGGCGCTGCTGTTCTTCAACCTCGGCGTAGAGCTCGGTCAACTCGCGGCCATCTCGCTGTTCCTCGGCGCAGCTTGGCTCCTGACGCGCATCGAGAAGCGCCCCGCCTGGACCAGGCGCGCGTTCGTCTATGCCATGGGCACCACCGCGGCATACTGGTCGCTCGAGCGCGGCATCGCGATGTTCGTCAGCTGAGCGCAGCTCAGTCGAGCGGCTTCATCACCGCCGCGCGCAGCGTGGCAGGGTCGAACGGCTTTTCGACGGTGGGATTGGGAACACTCGCCAAAAACTCGGCGGCTCGCGAGCTGAAGGCGCCGCCGGTCATGAAGATCACACGTCGTAGCTGGCTGGGATCAGCCTGGGCCAGCGCGTCATGCAAATCCATGCCGCTCATCTCCGGCATCATCACATCGCACAAGATGCGGTCGAAGTGTTCCCCCGCGGCCAAGCGTCGCAAGGCGTCAGCGGCGCGCGTCTCGGCGATCACGCTGTGATCTTGAAAGATGCGGCATACCAGGCGTCCGACCGTGGGCTCGTCGTCCACCACCAGAATCTTCAACGCAGGCGTCGTCACCGCGGACGGCGGCTGTGGCGGGGGCGGCGCGGCGGGTCGCTGGGCTTCGTCGTCGAGCGGGAGCTTGACGCGAAACGTGGAGCCCCGGCCGGGGACGCTCTCGGCCTCGATGCTGCCACCCAGCGTCTTCACGATGGAGTGACAGATGGCCAAGCCGAGCCCGGTGCCTTCGCCGGGTTCTTTGGTCGTGAAGAAGGGATCGAAGACGCGCGCCAGCACCTCCGAATCCATGCCTTTGCCGCTGTCCGCCACCTCTACCAGCACGTGATTGTCCGCGCAGGTCCGCGTCGTGATGCGAATGAAGTTGGACTCCGCGGCGCCGTCGCCGATCGCCTGCGCGGCGTTGACGAGCAAATTCAAGAACAGCTGCGTCAGCCGGCCTTCATCGCCTATCACGCGCGGCAGCGGCGAATAGTAGCGCTCCACGCGCGCGCGGTGCCGGATCTCGTGACGCCCGAGCTCGATGCTGCGCTCCAAAATCGCTTGCACGTCCAGCTCGTGCCGTCGCCCGGCTTCACCGCGGCTCAAGGAGCGCAGATCCCGCACGATGCGGACGATGCGCTGAACGCCGTCGCGCGCCTCGGCCAACATCTGCCGCAGCTCTTGTTTGGCTACCAGCTCCGCGCCCGCGGCCGGCTGCGCCGCTACGGCTTCATCGATCAACGATAGGTTCGCGCTGACGTACGTGAGCGGATTGTTGATCTCGTGCCCGATGCCCGCGGCCAGCGTGCCCAGCGAGGCCATGCGCTCGGCCACCAACAAGCGCTGCTCGATCGCGTTCTGCTCGGTGATGTCGCGGCAAATGCCGGTCATGCGCAGCGGCGCCCCGTCGGCGCTGCGCTCCGTCACCTTGCCGTGCACTTCGACACGGCGCCACGCGCCGGAGCTCGTGGCCAAGCGGTACGAGAAGGAGACGCTCGGAGTCTTGCCCGCGAAATGCTCCCCGAAGGCTTGCCGGCTCGCCGCCACATCGCCGGGGTGAACCAGCTTCGTCGCCGTCGTCAACGTGGCGAGCTCAGCGGGGTGGTAGCCGAGGTGGGCCGCCCAGCGCGGATCCGTGTCCATGCTCCCGGTGTCGAGGTTCAGGGTCCATGCGTAAAATTCCGCGCTCTGCAAGGCCAGGCTGAGACGCGCCTCGCTTTGGCGGAGCGCTTCGGCTGCTTCCTCTTGCGCGGTCACGTCGCGAAGGGTGCCGAAATGCCCGCTGATGCGCCCTTGCGCATCACGGATCACGACCATGTCCAAGTCCGCCACGAAGCGGGAGCCGTCCGCGCGGAGACGCGACACCCGTGAGAGATGGAGACGCCCGGCCTCACACAAGGCGCGAAACTGACGACGAGCGTCCTCGTCGTTCGGGAACACGTCGCGCATCGGCCTCCCGATCAGCTCGCGCGCTGATAGCCCGAAGATCGCGCACAGAACGGGGTTTACGCGCACCGGACGCGTGTGCGCGAGCGCCCAGTCGGCGAGCGCGTCCTTGTCGTGCGCCGCTTCCCAGTCGATGGGCTCGTCCAGCATCGAGATGTAGACGCCGTTGACGTTGTCCTCGAACATCACCTCGAGCACGACCTCGTCGCGCCGCGCCTTGGCTAGCGCCTCCTCGATCAGCGTGATGTCGCGGCTCACGCCAGTGATGCGGACTGGCTCGCCGGCTTCATCCCGCGTGCACACCGCGGTCACCGCGATGTGCCGCCAGTCGCCGGAGGTGGTCTCCAATCGAAACACCCAATTCACGGGCTCGTGCGAGGCCATGACGCGGTCATTGAACTCGCGCAGGGCCTTGCGGTCGTGGACGTGAACCAGCGCGAGGAACTCCTCGAGGGTCGGCGGCTCGTCGGCGTGCCAGTCCATGATGCGAAACATCTGGCGCGACCAGCTGCCGGTGCCGGTCTTCACATCCAGCTCCCAGTCACCCACGCTGCCGATTTCTTGCGCTTGCGCGAGCCGCGCCTCGCTGCGTGCCAGCGCTTGCTCGGCGGTCTGCCGCGCGGTCTCGTCGCGAATGTGGATAGCGAAACGCGGCAGGCCCGAGGCGGCCGGAGTCAGCGGTATTACGGTCGCCCGCACCAAGCCGCCCACCAGCGGCGCTGCCGCTAAATCGAAAGAGCGCGCGGCCTTGTGCTCTGCGACCTCGCGCAGCAGCCGGAGCCAGCGGGCGTAGTGCGCGTCCGACACCAACTCACGCAGCGCCGCCTGCTCGAGCTGCGCTGGGGTCATGCCGAAGCGCTGCGCTTGCGCGCGATTGCAGCGAACCATGACGATCCGTTCGTCCGCGAGCTCGACGATGGACCAGGCGTCGGGATGCTCCTCGAACAGCTCTTCGAACACGTCTGCCACGCGCGTCGTCGCCCTCAGCGATTCGAGCGACGTTACGCGCAGCGCGTTCCGGCGGCAAGCCGAGTCGATGCCTCGTGACCCGATATACCGGTGACTACAGCGCGCCGGCGGTCGCAGCGTCGGCCAGCGTGGCGTATCCGCTGCCGTACGCGGTTCCTACGCCGCCCGGGGCGCTCCGGGTGGCGCCTACGGCTGGCCCAACGGTCGGGCGAGCCTGCGATTTCCGCGGACTTTACGTACGCAGAACGACGGCTCGTCCTCCGAGCTGCGCGCGGCCAGCGTTCTTTCAATGCTGAGCGAAGCTGCTCAGCGCGAGCACGTGGACATCGTGCATCCGTTGCGACATGCGTCTGTGTAGAGGGACGGCTCGATTGCTGACGACAGCTGGTTCGCGCGCTCGAGCGGGCGATCTGCTCCGCTCACCTACCCAGTAAGCGTTCTCATTTTGGTAACAATGTGGACCGCTCGCGCGCAGGCGAATTGTCGGGCTCGCTGTAGAATTTTCATACCTGCACGCCGTAGAATGGGGGTTGGCTCGAAGCAGCAGACTGGCAATGAGCGAGACGGTGTTGGTGAATAAAGGGCTGCCCGCGGGCGTGCGCGCCGGCGAAATCATCGCGGGAAAGTATCGCTTGGAGCGCGAGCTCGGACGGGGGGCGATGGGCACCGTGTGGGCCGCGCAACACCTCACCCTAGGGCAGCGCGTCGCCATCAAGCTCATCTCCGCAGAACACGCCGGGTCACCCGAAGCGCGGGCGCGCTTCAGCGTCGAGGCCAAAGCGGCGGCGCGCCTGAAGTCGCGTCACGTGGTGCAAGTCTACGATGACGGTGAGACGCCCGAGGGCAGGCCGTTCATCGTCATGGAGTACCTGGAGGGCGAGACGCTGGAGTCGCGCCTGGAACGCGAACGCGAGCTCCCGCTGCTGGACGCCGTGCGCATCACCGGTCAGGTCGGCCGCGCGCTCGCCCGCGCCCACGCGCGCGGCATCGTGCATCGCGACTTGAAGCCGGCCAACATCTACCTCGCCAGGAACGACGAGGACGAGCTCGGCTGGACCACGAAGGTGTTGGACTTCGGCATCGCCAAGCTCGAGGAATCCACCAATCAGTCGACGACCAAGACGGGCGCCGTGCTCGGCACGCCGCTGTTCATGAGCCCGGAGCAGGTGCGCGGCGCTCACCGCGTGGACGCGCGCAGCGATTTGTATTCTCTCGGCGCGTGCTTCTTCAACATGATGACGGGTCGCTACCCGTTCGAGGGGGAGTCGTTCGGCGATATCTTGGTCGCGATTTGCACCGCAGATTTGCCGGATTTGAAGCGCTTGGCGCCGTCGGTGCCGGACACGGTGGCGGCCTGGTTTCAGCGCTGCTGCGCGCGCGAGCCGCGCCAACGCTTTCAAAGCGCCGATGAGCTAGTGGAAGCGCTGCAGCGCGCCGCCGGCGATGGCGTCGATTTGGTGCAGCGCGGCGCGGCACCGGACGAGCAGCGCGGACCGAATGGCACGCTGCGCGGTCACGCAGCGCCGCTCGGACCGCACACCCGCGCGCTCAGCACGAACGACACGGGGCCCGTCCCGCTGCTGAACGCGGCGCCAGCCGGCAGCGACAGCAGCGCCAGCCACAGCGCTTCGGTGCTCACGCTCCATGACTTGCCGCTCAACCGCGCTTCGCCGCGCTCCCGAATGTTGGGCCTAGCCGCTGCGGCCGTGGTCGCGCTAGCGGCCATCGGCACGGTGCTCGCTCTGCGCAGCAAATCCGCGCCTGCACCCGCCGCCGCGGCGCTCAGCGCCGCGGCGCCCGCTGCGGCAACGGCCAGCCCCGCTGCGCGCGCGCCCGCCACGAAGCCCTCCGCGGAAATCGCGCCGCCAGCGTCGCCGCCGACGACGCCGGAGCCGCCGGCCACCGCCGCAACAGTAGCGAACGAGAGCCTGGCGTCAGCACCAGCGTCGGCCGTGTCGAAGCCGGTAGCGTCGAAGCCCGCGGCGCCGTCGACCGCCGCACGTAAGAGCCCCGCGCGAGCTCCGCGACCCGCCGTCCGCACCGTTCCAGCAGCACCGATCTAGGCTTCTGAGCGCGCAGCGCGCGATTCACGCGGAAGACACTTCAGCCGGCGCGGAGGGCAGGCTAGAAGCGGCCTCGGTTCAACATGCGCTCCTTCGTTCTGCTCTCATCGCTCACGCTCCTGGTCGCTGTCGGCGCACCGCGCAGCGCACACGCCGAACCACAAGCGGAGGACGTCGCCGCCGCTCGCGCCCTCGGCATTCAGGGCGTCAAGCTGGCCGACTCCGGAAAATGCGACGAGGCGATCGACAAGCTGGAGCGCGCTGAAGCGCTCTACCACGCGCCTAGCATCCTCGGTCGCTTGGGGGAATGTCAGGTCGAGGTCGGGCGCATCGTGCTCGGCACCGAGAATTTGAATCGGGTGGTGCGCGAGCAGCTGCCGCCCAATGCCCCCACAGCGTTCGTCGCCGCGCAAGAACGAGCAAAGAAGGTGCTCGAGCAGGCCCTGCCGCGCATCGCGTATCTCCTCATCAAAGTAGAGCCGGCGGGAGCAGACTCGCAGGTCACCTTGGGGGGCAGCCCGCTGCAGAGCGCGCTCATCGGAGCGGAGCGCCCGACCGATCCGGGTAGCTACGACGTGGAGGCGAGCGCGCCCGGCTACCGTACGGCGCGCGCCAACGTAACGTTGGCAGAGGGCGCGCACCAAGAGCTCACGCTGGTTCTGACGCCGGAGCCGACCACCGTCGCGGCGACGCCGACAGCAGAAGAGCCGCCGCCCGTCGCGGCCGAGCCAGCCCCCGCGACCGCGCCGCCGGCAGCCGCCCCGAGCGGCCCCAATCGGACACCCGCGTATATCGCGTTCGGGCTCGGCGGCGTCGGCTTGCTGGTGGGCGGTATCACCGGCATCGTCGCGACGAGCAAGGAGAGCTCGCTCGAGTGCCCAGACCATCACTGCCCGCCGAGCCAGCACGACAAGCTCGACAGCGCCAACGCGATGGCGACCCTCTCGACGGTCGGCTTCGGTGTCGGCATCGCCGGAGCGGCGATCGGTACGGTGTTGCTGCTCACCACTGGAAAGAGTCAAGCCGAGACACCGCCCGCTACGGCGAAATGGACAGCGCGCCCCTTCGTCAGCGGCCACGTCGCTGGGCTCGAAGGTCGCTTCTGAACCGCAGCCCGCGGGCTACTCCGAGGGCCCGTCGAGGTCCTCGGCCAAATAGCTGAGAATCACCTCATCGAGCGACTGCTCGCTGATCACGCCGTCGCCGAAGATGGAGCGCGCGGTCTTCGCAGGCGCGCTGCCGTAGCGCGAGGACGGCCGCGCGTTGCTGGTGCTGGGCGCGAGCGGCGTCCGCGATTTGCGCTGCGGCGCGCCGCTCTTGCGCGCGCGCGGGCCGTCGGGCGCCACCGGCGCTGGCGCGGGCTGCGGCACCGGCACGGTGTTCGCGAGCTGAGAGATGGAGCCCACCGCCATGTCGATGGCTTCACGCGACGCGGGCGGAACCGATGGCGGGATCTTGTAGATGTTCGGGTTGCTGATCACGCGCTGCGAGCGCGGCGTCGTCGAGGCGGCGGACGCGGGTCCGCGCTGCGACTCCGCTGCGGGCAACGAGGCGCTGGAGGTCGCTGCGGGTGCCGCCGGCGCCGCAGCCACAGGCTTCACCTCAGCGGGCAGCGGCAGCGGGCCACACGATGCTTCGAGCAACGCGTCGAGCTCTCCGGTACGCAGCGCGCTGAACATCGACTTGTGCTGCTCCTTCATCATCTGACGCACCACCTGCGCCAGATCGGCGCGCCCGATCAGATCCGCGTAACCGGTGCGGGTGGTCTTGATGATGCGACCGCCGTCCGCGAACAGATGCGTGACGATGCGCGGACTCTTCACGCCCGAGTCCTCGGTCTGGATATGAAACACGCGACCGCGGTGGCGGACGTTGTTGTTGAAGCCGAGAACTGGCGGGGGGACCTGAGTCACTCTGGAGCCCTGTAAACTCAGAACTTTACCACGCTGCGCGGTCGGGGCGAACTTGCCCACGACCGCACGCGCGACTCACACCCCATGAGCGGGTGCCGCCACGCCTTCATACGCTCGAGTGGGCGCGGCGCATACCCGCGCAGAAGTTCAGCGCCCGGCCTCGTCCAGGCGGCGCATGCCTTCGAGCAGTAACGATTCTGGGCTCTGCTGCACCAGCTGCTGCGGCGCTCGGAAGTTCGGATCGAGCGAGAAATCGCCCTCGGTCAGCGCGAGCATGGCGTAAACCGCCTCCTCACCTCTGAGGGTCGAATAGAGGGCGTTGTAAATGGCGCCCTCCACGAAATGTATTTCGCCGGTGTTCGCGGCGCTGCGGATCTTGAGTGAGCCCGTCTTGCGGCCGTGCCAGAGCACCTGGACGATGTCGGGGAGGCCCATCTCGCTGAGCGAGCCGGCGACGCCGCGGGAGGTGCCGCCCCGGGCCGCCTCCCGCTCGATGATTTGGCGGAGCTTGGCCACGAAGAGGTCGGCCGTGACCGGCTTGGTCATGAAGTCCACCGCGCCGAGCTCGAAGGCGCGCTGGGCGTCCGCGCGCGCGGAGCGCGCCGTGAGGAACACCCAAGGCAGCTTTTGACCCCAGGGACGCTGGCGAGCTTCCTTGAGCAACGCGAAGCCGTCGCTGCCGGGGAGCTCGACCTCGCTCACCACGATCTCGGTCTCTCCGCGCTCCAAGATTTTGAGCGCCTGCTCCAGCGTGCGCGCTTGCACCACCTCGAAGCCCTGCTCCAGCAGCCGCAGCTCGAGCACGGTGGTCTCCTCCGGATCGGGATCGACGATCAGCGCGCGGTGGCGATCAGCGAGCAGGCGTGCCTTCACGTCTTCGCCCGTGACGGTGTGCTTGAACAGATCGACCAAGTTGGGATCGAAGATCTTGGCGCGGTAACGCTCGAGCACCTCGCACGCCTGCGCGGGCCGCAGCGTCTTTCGGAACGGGTTGCGCGGGTTCTGCGTCAGATCGGCGTAGGTGTCGGCGATGGCGAGCAAGCGCGCGCCGAGCGGGATCTCCTTGCCAGAAATGCGATCCGGCAGCCCCTGGCCGTCGTAGCGCTCGTACATCTTCTCCACGGAGTGCACGACCTCCGCGGGCAAACCGACGGCCTCGAGCAAGCGCGTGGGCGCCTTGATGTGCTTGGCGGCGGACGTGCGGTGCCCCTCGTACTCGGCCACGTTGAGCGCGGTCAGGTGATAATTACCCATCTTGCCGAGATCGTGGATGTAGCCGGCGATCTGCAGGGCGGCGACGGAGATCTCCGACAGGCCGATGCGCTCGGAGATCTTCTTCATCAAGCGCGCGACGTGCGCGGAGTGGCCGCGCAGATCCGGGCGCCCGTTCTCGAGCAGCGTGACGAGCACGTTGAGCGTCTCGAGGTACGCTTCGTCATTGACGCCGCGGCCCTTGACCCCGGCGAGCGCGGCGCGGCGTCCCTGCTCGAGATCCGCGTCGGTGAGCACGCGCTCGCCCACCGCGTCCTTGGCGAGCGCGACGGCGAGGCTCTCCTCGCTCACCAGGTTGCGCTCGTACACGTTCATCATCGTCGCGAACTGCGCGTGCGCGTCGGAGTCGAGCGCGGCGAAGGCGTGGATGTCTCCGTTGTAAGCCTTGCTGATCGCGGCGCGAACGGCGCGCGGACGACCGACGAAGGCGCGCACCTCCTTCGCGCCCGACGCGACCTGCACGTCTTGCAGCGCGGTCGCGTTGTCCGGATCGGGAGTGACGATGCTGAGCGCGCCCGATTTGGCGTCGTACAGCACGGGGAACAGGCACTCGCGCTCGGCGAGCTTCTTCGGGACTTTGTCGAGCGTCGCGCGCTCGATCTCGGCTTTACCGAGCTTCTCGGTCGACACGAAGCGCGTGCGATGCAGACCGGCGAGGTATTTGAGCAACCGGGCCTCGTCCATGGCCTTGATCTCGAGCAGCACCTCCTCCACGCGGTCGCCGCTGCGCGCGATCAGGTTCAGCGCGGCCTCCTGCTGCTCCGCGTTGATGAGACCGTCCGCGACCAGCCGCTCGAGTAGGCGGGTGTTGCTCGTCTGCGACATTCGCTATAGAGGCTCAGTATATCGGCCACTTGGGGCGCGGCGGACCGCAGTGTCTCAGCCCACCCTCGACTACACGAGCCAGGCCCTATATAGAGGGGCCCGCGGGGACGAGAGACACCCTCAGCCCCGCGGCCGGCAGCCTGCAAAGCGATACGGCCCGCATTCGACTCCTTGACGGCAGGCGTGGTGAACGCTAGGAAAGCGCCCCTTCCCGTCCCTGGACCCTGTAAAGATGCCGACCTACGTGGCGAAGCCCGCCGAAGCTCAAGCAACCCGCAAGTGGTACGTCGTCGACGCGACCGATCAACCCCTCGGTCGCCTGGCTTCGCGCGTGGCCAGTGTTTTGCGCGGCAAACACAAGCCCACCTACACCCCGCACGTGGACACCGGTGACTTCGTCATCGTGGTGAACGCGGACAAGGTGAAGGTCACCGGCGCCAAGGCGAAGGACAAGATGTACTACCGCCACAGCGGCTACCCCGGCGCGATCCGCGGCGAGAGCTTCGAGAAGCTCATGACGCGCCATCCCGACGCGCCTATCACGCTGGCGGTCAAAGGCATGCTCCCGAAGAACGTCCTCGGCCGTCAAATGCTGGACAAGCTCAAGGTATACGGCACCGGGGAACATCCGCACCGGGCGCAAAAGCCCGAAACGCTCAACGTCTGAGCCGAGCCCGAGGAACCGATAGCCCGATGTCCGCAGTACAATCGACCTACGCTACTGGAAAACGCAAGACGGCCGTGGCCCGCGTCTGGATTCAGCCGGGAACGGGCGCCGTCACCGTGAACGACAAGGGCATCGACGACTACTTCGAGCGCGAGACCTCGCGCATGGTGGTGCGCCAGGGGCTCGAGCTGCTCGAGCTGCATGACAAGTACGACGTCATCGCGCGCGTCGCTGGCGGCGGGCACAGCGCTCAGGCGGAGGCCGTGCGTCACGGCATCGCGCGCGCGCTGACCTCGGAGGACTCCGAGCGCCGCCGTCCGCTCAAGCGCGCCGGCTACCTGACCCGCGACGATCGCAAGAAAGAGCGAAAGAAGTACGGTCAGGCCGGTGCTCGTAAGCGCTTCCAGTACTCGAAGCGCTGAGTCGCGGCTCGTCGTCGGCGCTGGCACCGAACGCCGCCAGCGCGCCGAGGCGCTCACTCACTGATAATGATGATACGCGGGTCGGTCGCCGGCCCGCGTTGTCCATTTTGCGAAATGTGCGTTCGACCTTGAAACTCCAAGCTGCCCTGGAAAAGTATGGGGTTTCCTCATGCGTTTCGCGCTGAAGAGCGACTTTTCACCGAAGGGCGATCAGCCCGCCGCGATCGAGCGGCTGCTGATCGGCTTCGAAGAAGGACAGCGCTGCCAAACGCTGCTCGGCATCACCGGTAGCGGCAAGACGTTCACGATCGCGAACGTCATCCAGAAGCTGCAGCTGCCGACGCTGATCATCGCGCCGAACAAGACGCTCTCGGCCCAGCTGTACGCCGAGATGCGCGATCTGTTCCCCGAGAACGCGGTCGCCTTCTTCGTCAGCTACTACGACTACTATCAGCCCGAAGCGTACATCCCGACGACGGACACGTTCATCGAGAAGGACGCCATCATCAACGATCAGATCGATCGCATGCGCCACCATGCGACGCAGTCGTTGCTGTCGCGCTCGGACGTCATCATCGTCGCCAGCGTCAGCTGCATTTACGGCATCGGCTCGGCGGAGACGTACTCGGGGCTGTTGATCGAGATCAACAAGGGCGAGGAGCTGCGCCGCGACGAGCTGCTGCGGCGGCTGGTCGACATTCAATACGAGCGCAACGACACCGACTTTCACCGCGGGACCTTCCGCGTGCGCGGCGACGTCGTCGAAATCTTCCCCGTGTACGAGGAGGCGCTGGCCATCCGCGTCGAGTTCTTCGGCGACGAGGTGGAGACGGTGAGCGAGGTCGACCCGCTGCGCGGCCGCATCCTGCGCCAGCTCGAGCGCTACTCGGTGTACCCCGGCTCGCACTACGTCACGCCGCGCCAGCAGCTGGAGCGCTCGATCGCGGCGATCCGTGAAGAGCTGCGCGATCGCCTGGAGTTCTTCGACAAAGAGGGCCGCTTCGTGGAGAAGCAGCGCCTCGCGCAGCGCACCTCCTATGACCTCGAGATGCTCGAGCAGATGGGCTTCGTGCAGGGCATCGAGAACTACTCGCGGCACCTCTCGGGCCGTAACCCGGGCGATCCGCCGCCCACCCTGATCGACTATTTTCCGCAAGATTTTCTGCTGATCATCGACGAGTCGCACCAGACGGTGCCGCAGATCGGCGCCATGTACCGCGGCGACCGCTCTCGCAAAGAGACGCTGGTGGAGTATGGCTTCCGGCTGCCGAGCGCGCTCGACAATCGCCCGCTGAAGTTCGAAGAGTTCGAAAAGTACATGCGCAAGGTCACGTTCGTGTCCGCGACGCCCGGCGAGTACGAGCTCGCGGCCAGCGGCGGGCACATCGTGGAGCAGCTGATCCGCCCGACCGGGCTCTTGGATCCCGAGATCGTCGTGCGCAAGGTGGCCGGCCAGGTCGACGACCTCTACGGCGAGATCCGAGTGCGCGTGGAGCGCAACGAGCGCGTGCTCGTGACGACGCTGACCAAGCGCATGGCTGAAGAGCTGACGGATTACTACGCCGAGCTCGGCGTGCGCGTGCGCTACCTGCACTCCGACATCGACACACTGGAGCGCGTCGAGATCCTGCGTGATTTGCGCGCTGGCGAGTTCGACGTGCTGGTCGGCATCAACCTGCTGCGCGAAGGCCTGGATTTGCCGGAGGTGAGCCTGGTCGCGATCCTGGACGCGGACAAGGAGGGCTTCTTGCGCAGCCCGCGCTCCTTGATTCAGACCATCGGCCGCGCCGCGCGCAACGCCAACGGGCAAGTCATCATGTACGCCGATCGCATCACCGACGCGATGCGCGTGGCGATTGACGAGACCGAGCGCCGCCGCAAGCTACAGATCCAATACAACCTCGAGCACGGCATCACCCCCGAGACCGTCAAGCGCGCGATCCTCGACATCACGCCGGCGGGTGGCCAGAACGATTACTACGCGGTGCCGCGCGGCAGCGGCAAGTCGGCCGCGGGCGCCAACGCGGCCAGGTCCAGCACCAAGGCTGCGCCGGCGGCGAACGTGGCCGAGCAAATCCTCGAGCTGCGCCAGGAGATGTTCGCGGCCGCCGAGAACCTGCAGTTCGAGACCGCGGCGCGGCTGCGCGACGAGATCCGCAAGCTGCAAGCGCTGTCGGGCGGCGAAGCCGTGGCGCTGCCCGAGCAGCGCGCCAGCGCCAAGCCAGCCGCGAGCCGCCGCGGCGGTCCGCCCAGCCGCCGGCGCCGTTAGCGGCGGCAGGCGGCGTTGATCTCGGCCACCAGCGGCGCCTCGGCGCGGGCGGTGGCGTCGAACTGAACGCGCTTGCTGCGCGCCACCTCGGCGTCGCCACGCTCGAGCGCGTCAGCGACCTCCGTGAGCGCGCGCGCGGAGTTGGCGGCGAGCTCGCGGTAGCGCAGGACGCGCGGCGCCAGATCGACGTGCTTGATGTTCAGCGCCGCGAGCTCATGATCGAGATTCTCATAGCGCTTGGCCGTGGCGCGCGCCTCCGCGGCGAGCACCTTGGGCTCGACGCGGGCCGGGTTCGGCGCCGGTTGCTTCGCGAGCCAGCGGCTCACGGTGCCCGCCAAGAGCTCACACTCTCTCGCTTTACGGAAGCGCCCGCAGCCGACCGCTAGCGTGAGCAGCGCCGCGAGCGCGAAGGAGCGAAGACCGGCGCGCAGCATGGCTAAATCCGATGTGGCCAGACGGCGGCCATGGCCAAGGTCGCGATCGCGATGGGCACGGTCCATAGCGCGAACAAAACGAACTGGCCGCGCATGACTAGCTGCCGCAACAGCAGCAGCGCCCCGGCGCCGGTGACGAGCGCGGTCAGCGCGGCGAGCAGCGCCGGAGAGAACGACGCCGGCTCCGCCATGGCGTAGCGCGCCTCGAGGAAAATGGCGCCGAGCACGGCCGGCAGCGACATCAGGAACGACAGCTCGAACGCGCGGTCCGGCCGCACCCCGAGCCACAGCGCGCCGGCGATGGTGCTCGCGCTGCGCGACAAGCCGGGCAGCACCGCGAAACCCTGCGCCACGCCGATGAGCAGCGCCCCGAGCCATGACGGCTGCTCTTTGCTGCCCGGTCGCACCCAATAGGTCGACAGCACCCACGCGCTGGTGCCGACGAAGCCGAGCCCGAGCACGAGCGGCGAGCGCGTCCAAAGCGCGACCGAGTCGCGCAGCAGCAAGCCGATCACCGCCGTGGGCAGCGACGCCAAGATCACGGTCGCCGCGTCCCGGCCACCCGCGGTCGTCACGAAGCGCGAGGGCGCCGCGACCGCGGACAAGCCGGCCCCAGCGGCGCGCGTCACGCGCTCGCGCAGCACGATCGTCGTCGCCAGCAGGGTGCCCGCGTGCAGCATGAGGTTGAACGAGGAGCTCCCCTGCTCCATCTTGAACAGCAGCTCGGCCAGCGCCAAATGGCCGCCGCCAGAGATCGGCAGGAACTCAGTGATGCCTTGCAGAGTGCCGAGCAGGATGGCGTCGCTGAACGGCTGAAGCATTGGCCGCTTCCTACCACCCTTGGGCCGAGACTAGTATTGCGACCCGCAGGCTCGGCCCGGGATGCTCGTTTTCTGGCTCGGAGCGCGAGGATGCCCGCTAAATTCCGGTTTGCTAGCCGGAGCTCGCGTTCAGGGCGGTGAGGATCGCGGAGAGCTCGCGCTCGCGCACGAATTGTCGGCGCACCGCGAAGACGCGCCCTTCCTTGTCGATGACGACCAGGGTGGGCAGGGTCTCCACGCGGTACGCGCGGTGCGCGACGTCGTCGACGTCTTCGACGATGCGCCACGGCGGGCGGGCCGCTTGCAGGTAGCGCTCCGCGGCCTCGCGTGAGTCGCTCACATTGACGCCGAGCACGACCACGTCCTTGAGCACCGGCGTGTTCTTCAGCGCTTGAATGACGCCCGTCTGCTGCCGACACGGGCCGCACCAACTAGCCCAAAAATCCAGCAGGACGACCTGGCCGCGTTGCTCGCTGAGGCGCACGCGGGCGCCGGGCTCACCGCCGGCGATCACGGGCAGGGCAAAGTCCGGCGCGGGCTGTCCCTCTAGGCTATGGCCGAAGCGCGGCAGCACGAAGGCTCCGAAGAAGAGCGCCGCGACCGCGACCACCCCGAGCGTGATCCAGCCAGAGTCCAGCGCGGGTTTGGTGCGAGATGATTTCATACTAGAGGCCGATCGCTGAGCCGTTGAATGCCGCTCTGCGCGAGCTCCGCGGCGCGGGTGCCCATGCCCGGCAAGCGAATGCGTAACCTGGCGCCGCCGAGCTCACTGTCCAGCGCCGTGATGCTGCCGCCATGCTCCATCACGATCTTCTTCACGATGGCGAGCCCCAGCCCGGTGCCCTCCTGCTTGGTGGTCACGTAGGGATCGAACATGCGCTCGCGCAGGGCGTCGGGGATGCCGTGCCCGCTGTCCTCCACGTCCAGCACGAAGAACTCGCGCTCGGGGCGCAGGCGCACGCGAATCTGGCGCTTGCTGGCGCCGTCGGCGCTCAACGCCTGCGCGGCGTTCTGGATCAGGTTCAGCATCACGCGGCGCAGCATCTGGCGATCGATGGCCACGCGCGCAGGCTCGGCGGGCAGCTCGAATTTGAGATCGATGTCGGCGCCGCGAAAGGCCGAGCGCAGATCTTCGGGTAGCTCGTCGCCGTCGTCGCCCTCGGCGACGCCGAGCTGATGGGAGAGCTCGCGCAAGAACTCGGCGAGATCCGCGCGCTCCAGGCGCGCCTGCGGCAAGCGCGCGAAATCCGAGAACTCGCTGACCAAGCGGCGCAGCGTACCGACCTCGTCCTCGACGATCTCCAGGCTGGTATCGAGCAGCTTCTTGAACGCCGGATCAGAGCCGTCGTAGCGACGATGCATCTCCTGGATCGCGAGCTGGATCGGCGTCAGCGGGTTCTTGATCTCGTGCGCCAAGCGCCGCGCCATGTCTTGCCAAGCCCCGATGCGCTGCAGGTACTCGATGCGGGCGCGGCTGTCCGTCACCTCCGTCAACATGCTGTTGAAGCTGTGCGCGAGATCGGAGATCTCGTCGTTGCCGCGCTCGGGCACGCGCACCGCCAAATCGCCGGCGGCCACCAGCTTCGTCGCCTGAGCCAGCTCGGCGATGCGGCCGGACACGTTCTGCGCGAGCAGCGAGCCGACGCCAACGGCCGCCACGATGGTGAGCCCCAGCAAGGCGACGAAGGCGAGCACATAGCTCTTCTCGTCGGCCTCGCGACGATGCTCGATCTTACGATACGTGTCCAAGAACTGGCTCATCTCCGAGAGCTCGTCGAAGCGCGCGCGACTGGCAGCGAACACGGCGAGCAGCGTGGGCCCGTCTTCATCGTCGCCCGCGGCGCTGAGCGAGCGCACGACCTCCAAGCGGTTCTCGCGCGCGGGATCCAGCGGCCGGTCGCGCTCCACGCGCGCGAGCTCGCGCCCATCAGCGGCGCGCACGACCAGGGTGACCAAGCTCTGATGCTCCTTGAAGGCGCGCGCGAGCTCGGCCTGCACGCGCGCGCGATCACCGTCCCGCACCGCTGCGCGCAGCGCGGCGCGCTCGGAGATGGCGAGCGCCTCCTGCCGCATCAACGATTTCACGGCGCGCGCGAGCTCCTGGTACAGGCCCAGCGAGCGATCCAAATGCGCGCCGATATCCGGCAGATAGAAGCGCGCGACGGCCGTGCGCACGGTCGTGCTGGCCCACCAGGTAGCGACCAGGACGGGGATCAGCGCCGTGAGGACGATGGCGAGCGCCAGCCTACGACGGATGCGGCCCGTAACCGGCATTGGCCGAAGCTTGCCGATGAACGCCGCGCGGAGCAAGCCGAGCGCGATCAGCCGACGCTCAGCGCGAGAGCAAGCGGGACAGCAGCCGCAGAGGATCGAAGCCGAGCCAGGCCTTCACGTCTTGCTCGAAGGCGGGCATCCCGCGCGCAAATGAGGGACGGAAGCTCTCGCCCGCGGCGAGCCATGCGCCAGCGCCGAAGCGCTCGGCGAGCCCGCGCACCGACGCCCACACAGCTCTGCCGGCGTCGAGCCCGAGCGGCACGGCGACGCCCGGGCTGATCGGCGCGAAGACGACGTCACGCGCGGCGGCCGCGGCCGCCCACGCACCGGGCGCGGCGCCGGACAGCGCTTGCAACGTATAGAGCTCGGCGAAGCAGCCCAGCGCCAGCGGGCCGAGCTCCTTCTCCGCCGCTTCCATCAAGAAGCGGTAGTCGCGCTGCCAGTCGCCGGACAGAAGTCCCATCAATGGGCGCAGCGCCTGCGGACCGATGATGGCGTCGATACCGCGGGGGCCGCGCCGCGCGGCGACCGCCGTGTAGAGCTCGCCGCGCGAGAACACGCCGAGCAGCGCGACGCGCTCGATGGGGCACAGCGCGTCCAACGCGCGCGCCACCGCGCGCTCGGTCGGCACCGGCCACTCCGCGACGGGCCAGGGATGGACGCGCAGCTCGCCGTTCGCCTCCAGCTCGCGCAACACGACGAAGAACTCGAGCAGCTGCGAGAGGTAGGTGTCCGCGGGACGCAAGCGCTCGGCGAAGCGATCCGCGAAATGCTCGAGCGCGCCCCTGGAGAGCTCTACCGCCCAGCGCGCGTCGTACCGCGCTGCCAATTCCGGCAGCGGTGTCGGCCAGGGCACCCCGCTGAGCTCGAGCCGACCCGTTCGCGTGGAGAGCAGCTTGCGCAGGCGACCGTCACTAGTGAGCGCGACCACACCGCCACGCGGCGCCGTGCTGTCCGGCCGTGAGCGCCCGGGAGCGCGGAACGCGTGAGACAGCCGCGACCACTCTTCCGCGGTAAATCCAGTGACCCGAACGTCGGGGCTCAACATCGGCCGAGCGGAGTATAGTCAGTCGATGCAGCCCGACCAGGACTCGCCGCCCGAAGCGCAGGATCTTTCCCGGTTCATTTCGGATTCGCCGACGTCGTATCACGCCGCCCGCACCGCCGCGGCGCGACTCGAGGCGCACGGCTTCGTGCGCTGGGACGAGCGCGAGCCCTTCACGCCGGCCGCCGGGAGCCGCGGCTATGTCCTGCGCGCTGGCAGCCTCATCGCCTTCGTGCTGGGCACAGAAGCGCCCGAGCGCAGCGGCTTCCGCATGATCGGCGCGCACACCGACTCGCCCAATTTGCGCTTGAAGCCACGGCCGGAGTTCGAGAGCTCGGGCCTGCGTCAGCTCGGCGTCGAGGTGTACGGCGGCGTGCTGCTCTCTACCTGGCTAGATCGCGATTTGGGCCTCGCCGGCCGCGTCATCTTGGCCGACGGCGGTGAGCCGCTCGTGAAGATTTCGCGGCCGATCCTGCGCATTCCAAACCTCGCCATCCACCTGAACCGCGAGGCGAACAAGGACGGCGGGGGGTTGAACGCGCAGCAGCATTTGAACCCGGTGCTGGGCCTCGAGCGAGCGGGCGTCGCCTCCCTGGCGGAGCTGCTGGTCGCCGCGCTCGCGGAGGGCGGGCTCCCGGGCGTCGCTGCCAAGGATATCGTCGGCTACGATCTGGCGCTGTTCGACCTGCAGGCGCCGGCGCTCGGCGGACAGAACAAAGAATTTTTGTTCTCGGCGCGGCTCGACAACCTGGCGTCGTGTCACGCCGCGCTGGCGGCGCTGTGCGACGGACGAGAGTCGGCCAGCACGCGCGTGATCGCCCTGTACGATCACGAAGAGGTCGGCAGCCAGAGCGCCGTGGGCGCGCGCTCGCGCCTGCTCGAGTCGATCCTGGAACGACTGGCCACGGGCTACGCCAACGCGAGCAGCGACGCCTTGCCGCGCGCGCTCGCCGGCTCGTTGCTGATTTCAGCGGACATGGCGCACGCGGTTCACCCGAACTACGCCGACAAGCACGACAAGCAGCACCGCCCGACGCTCGGCGGCGGACCCGTGCTCAAGATCAACAACAACCAATCTTACGCCACCGACGGCGCGGGAGCGGCAGAGTTCGTGCGCGCCTGCCGCTCCCTCGAGCTCGAGCCGCAGCATTTCGCGGCACGCAACGACATGCCGTGCGGGAGCACGATCGGTCCCATCACGGCCGCTCGCTTGGGCGTCGCCACCGTGGACGTCGGAAACCCGATGCTCAGCATGCACTCGTGCCGCGAAATGGCCGGAGTCGCGGACATCGCGCCGATGATCCGCGTGCTCGCTAGCCTGCTCGCCGGACGCCGCTGAGACACCGCCCCGAGCGCGGCCGCGCTCAGGGCGGCGGCTCCGCGAAGCGGCTGTTCGGAAACGCTTGCGGCTCGCGCAGCTGCACCACGCGCCGATACGGACGCACGTCGATGCCGCGCGCCGCCAAGCCCTGTACGTCGTCGTAGCGCAGCGTCACGAGCGCGCTCGGTCGCGAGCCGCGCCGTTCGAAGGTGACCTCATTGACGTGACTCGAGCGCGTCTCGCCATACTCCGTGCCGAGGTTGTTCACGCTTCCGCTCGGCGCGCTGTCGCGCTCGCGTGCGCTCGCGCTCGGCGCGCGGCGCACAGCGGAGCTGGCGGGCGTCGAGCGCTTTTCGGCGGCAGCGTCAGCTCGTGGCGCGCTGGGAGCCGGCCGCTCGGCGTCGGCGCGCGCGCCGGACGAGCGACGCCGCTGCGCTTCGTCGCGCGCCACCGGCGGCGGCAGCGGACGCCGACGCTCTTTGAAGAACGCGACGCCGATCACACCGACGTTCTCCGGCGTGCCGAGGCGCGCCGAGTAGCTGTCCTCCGAGTCGGCGAAACGAAACGTCGCGATCTCGTCGAGGCTGCGCCGGAAGCCGTCGACCGTCACCGAGCCGTACGGCGGGATGATGTAGCCGCGCTGCGTGCGGTAGTCGCCCACGCGCCCGGAAATGGCGTCGCGACCGTCCACGCTGATCACGGCCTCTACGCGCTCCGCCGTGGGGTTGTCGATACGAATCACGTAGCGTTCACCGGGCTCGCCCAACACGAAGCGCTGCCCGTGCTGCCAGAACGCCGGTAAGCTGCTGCCGCGCGCGTCCTCCAGCGCGACGCTGTAGGGCGCGCGCGGCTCGGGGGCGCGTTGCGGCCCGCGCGCGAAGGCCGTCGCGCCGATCAGCGCGACTCCAATGAGGGCGGTGCAGAGTACGGTGCGGCGGGTGAGCGTCATACGAGCAGATCTCCTTGGCGGCGGGATTGGCGAGCCGTGTCAGTCAGACGCGGCGCGCGCGCCGAAGATCTGAAGCTCGCGAAAATCTCGCGCTGAGACGGGGAGCCCGTGCGGCCGAGCGCCGCGTCAACGCAGGCGCCAGGCGAGCAACCCGACGACCACGAAAAACCCGATGATGATCAAGGCGATAGCCAGGAGCGAGCGCGCGCGCTGGCGAGGCAAGATGCTCGCGGCAAGGGCGTCGTCCAGCTCGCGGCTGAGCACCTCGCGCCCCTCACGGCGTTGAACCATCGCCGCGCCCACGAAGGCCGCGACGTTGACCACGGCGCCGAGCAACCCGATGAGCAGCGCCCAACGCCGCACGCGCTGGCGGCGCTGGTGCTCTTCGCTAGAAACCTGCGGCAGAGTATCCAGTAACAGGTTATCGGCCGCATCGAAGGTCTCGCTCGGCCCCTGCTGCTCGAACAAAGGCCAGCCGATGGTCGCCGGACTCGGGGCGGCGGCGTCACTGCTGACGACGGCCCAGATCCGCTCCGGGCCGAGCGCGGGCAGCGCCATGACGCCGCGAGCCACCTCCGCGTCAGGGCGCAACGCGACGCGCGCACCGAACAGGCGCCCCGCCTCGCTCACGATCGAGACGTCGGCGCTCGTGCGGCTGCTCGGCGCGGCGATCACCAGCTCGTCACCGCGCCGCTCGGCGACCATCGCGCCCGGCACGACAGGCACCGTCGTGAACAGCTCGGCGCGCGCGCCGTCGGGCGCCGTCAGTGAAGCGCGCAAGGTGACGATGTGCTCGCGCGGCGTCAGGCTCACTCGTGCGAGCCCGGCGCCATTCGTCGTCGCGCGCTCGGGCGCTAGCGTTGCGCCGTCGCTGGACAGCGCCAGGCTCACACCGGGGAGCGGCGCCGCGGCGCGTTCGACGCGGACGAGCAGCGTGCCCGCGAAGGGCACCGCGAAGGCGCCGCGCAACGGCGCGACGGCGACGTCGAGCGTGCCCGGTGCGCGCAGCGGAGAAAATCCGCCGCGCCGGCGCGCCTCGAGCCAGCGCTCGTGAGTCAGCGCGATCGTCCCATGCCCCAGCTGGCGCTCGCCGAGCGAGAGCTCGAGCTCGAAGGCGCCGGGCGGCGCCGGGAACTCGAGCGCCAGCTCGGCGCGGCCGTCCGCGTCCAGCTCAGCGTCGGCGGTTGCCTCTGCTCCATGAACGTCACGCGCGCGGAGGTGAACCCGCCGCGAAGCGCCGGCGTCTGCGTCGACCTCCACCCAGCAGGAGAAGCGCGACAGCCGATCGCTAGGGCCGCCCCAGACTCGGGCGCTGGCGAGCGGGCGCGGCGCGCCGACGCCGAAGACTAGCCCGAAGACGACGAGCAGCGTGAGCAGCGGGAGAGCCGTGAGCAGCGCGCGGAGCACGCCGCCCACGATACTCCGCCGTCATGCGCTGCGCTCGGTTCGAGGCCGGCGTCGCCCCGAACCGAGCTCTCAGCCCCGACTCAGCGGATGCTGCCGCACCGGCTCGGCGTGCCACCGCCGCCGCAGCTCTCGGGTGCGACGCAGGTGCCGCAATCGAGCAGCCCGCCGCAACCGTCCGAGACCGGACCGCAGTTTGCGTTCATCTGAGCGCAGGTGCGCGGGACGCAGCCGCCCGTGCCCGCGCCGCATTGATTCGGCACGCCCGCGCCACCGCACGACTCCGGCGCCATGCACACGCCGCACTCGAGCACGTTGCCGCAGCCGTCGCCGACGCTGCCGCACTCCGCGTTCAGCTGAGCGCAGCTCTTCGCGACGCAGCTGCCGGCCCCGCACTTGTTCGGGCCGCCCGCGCCGCAGGTCTGACCGGACGGGCAGACACCGCACTCCAGCACACCGCCGCAGCCGTCACCGATGGCGCCGCACTCCGCGCCGGCGCTGGCGCAGGTGCGCGGGGTGCACGAGCCGCCGCACTTGTTGGCCATGCCGCCGCCGCCGCAGATTTGCGGAGCGGTGCAGGTGCCGCAGTTGAGCACGCCGCCGCAGCCATCACCGATGAAGCCGCACTCCGCGCCCGCCGCCGAGCAGGTGCGCGGCGTGCAACTACCGCCGCACTTGTTGGGGCCGGCGGCGCCGCAGGTCTGACCGCTGGGACACGTCCCGCACTGAGCCGTGCCGCCGCAGCCGTCGCCGATGAAGCCGCACTCCGCGCCCTCGCTCGTGCACGTCTTCGGGTTGCAGCTGCCGGCGCCGCAGATGTTCGGCGTACCGCCGCCGCCGCACGTCGTGCCGCTGGGGCAAGTGCCGCACTGAACCGTGCCGCCGCAACCGTCGGAGATGGCGCCGCACTGCGCGCCGACGTCCGCGCATGAAAGTGGAATGCATTTCGGTACGCCGCACACGTTGGCCGTGCCGCCGCCGCCGCAAACCGCGGGCGCCGTGCACGCGCCGCAGTTCAACACGCCGCCGCAGCCGTCCGCGATGATGCCGCAGTTCGCGCCCTTCGCGCCGCAGGTGGTGCGCTTGCAGTTGTTGCCGCACTGGTTCGGGGTGCCGCCGCCGCCGCAGGTGTTCGGGCTGTCGCAAGTGCCGCATTCCAGCACGCCACCGCAGCCGTCGGCGATCTGACCGCAGCTCGCGCCCGCGGACTCACAGGTCTTCTTCGTGCACGTGGGCGGCGTGGGCGGCTCGCCCACCGAGACGCACGCCGAGAGGTCGAACAGCATGAACTCGAGCACCTCTTCCTGAGGCGTCAGCGGCCCGGTCGAGCAATGGTGCGGGAAGTACTCTTGGTCGTTGTTCGACGCGCCGGCCACGTGGAACGCGCTGTAGAGGATGCGGCCGCAGACATGGTCGGCGTCCGCGCCCCACGGCGTGTTGAAGCTGTACTGCTGCACCGCCGACTGCTGATTGATCTGCTTGTTCTTCACGCGCACTTTCGAGTCCGTGTAGACGAAGCGCTCGGTGCCGCTCGCCACCGATTTTACGTACTCGCGCGGATCATCGATGTGGATGTAGCCGCTGCCGTAGGACGAAGACCAAGCGCCCACGTTGCCGAGCCAAGTATTGAAGGCTTTGCCCTTGGCGGAGCTCTGGTCGATGATGCCGGTGGTCTCGTCGCCGTTGCCGCTCTGCGGCCCGCCCCACGTCGCCGTGTTCTTGTAGTTACCGTTGTCGTGAAGGTACGTGTAGCTGTAGTGGGAGGCGAACACGCGGCCGCCGCGATCCGCCCAGCTCTTCAGTATCGGATCGTAGCTATCGTGCTCGTTGTCGTTGCCCTCGCAGTCGAAGATGGCGACGTCGTAGTCGTCGAGCTTTTTATTGGCGAACAGGTCCGAGAGCGGCGCGCTCTGTCTGCCGCTGCTGCGGCAGCTGCCATCGCCGCGCTTGTTCGTGCAGGCCGCGTAGGCGCCGTTCGCGCGGTAGAGCTGGATGCGACCGGTGCCGCTCGGCAGCGTGAACTCGCTGTCGTCGATGCCGATCTTGCGCAAGACGCACTCGATTTCGTCGACCTTGCCCGTGACCATGGCGGTCTTCGGGATGTTCACGAACTGCCGATTGCCGGCGCTGGCGTCGTTCATGTTGCGCGGCAGGCGCGTCTGATCGACGGACAGGTTCACGTTGGTGCACTTCGTCACCGCCGGGATCGTCACCACACGACGCCACTTGCCCATCTTCACGACGAGCGGGAACGAGACGCCGGCGGGCACGTTCTTGAGCACGAACTTGCCGTCGGCGCCGGTGACCGCGGCGGCGAGCGGGCTGCCCAGATCCTCGTCCTGACAGCGCTGGCAGCTCGGGCCCGTGTCGATGGCCGGGAGCGGCGCGTTCGGCACGTAGACCAGCGCGTTATAGAGCGGCTGCGTGCCGTTCGGCGCGTACACCGTGCCGCTCAGGCGCGTCTCTTGGCCGCTCGCGCAGGTCGCCACGTTCTGGCACAACCCGGTGCAGGTCGAGCCGCCGCCGCTGCTGTGGCCGCATTTGCTCGGCTGGCCGCCGCCGCCGCAAATGTCCGGCGCCGTGCAGCTGCCGCATTGAATCGTCTTGCCGCAACCATCGGGGATGAGGCCGCAGTTCGCGCCCACATCCGCGCAGGTGACCGGCGTACAAGCCGGTGAGCCGCACACGCTGGGCGTTCCACCGCCGCCGCAGGTGTTCGGCGCGGTGCAGCCGCCGCAGTCATAGCTGCCACTGCAGCCGTCGCTCTGCACACCGCACAGGTTCGCGCAAGCTTCGGTCTTGCTCTTGGGCTGGCACACCACGGCCTGACACTTGTTCGCGTTGCAGACCTTGCCGCTCGGACAGCCGCCCTTGTTGCTGCCGCAGGTCAGCGTGCCGCCGCAGCCATCGGGGAACTGGCCGCAATCGAAGCCGTAGTCGGCGCAGGTGCGCGCCTGACACTCCGGGGGTGCGCCGCACACGCCGTTGATGCCGCTGCCGCCGCAGGTCTGTCCGCTCGGACACGTCCCGCAGCTGATCGTGCCGCCGCAGCCGTCGCTGATCGGTCCGCATTTCACGTCGCCGCACTGGTCGGGCGTCTTGGGCTGGCAAGCACCGCCGTGCCCGCACACATCGGGCAGGCCGCCGCCACCGCAAGTATCTTCGCCGGAGCAGGACTTGGCGCAGCCCTTCACTTCCCCGCCGCAACCGTCGGAGACGAAGCCGCAGAACCCTTCCGGCAGCTCGCCGCGGACGTCATCACAGGTGCGTGGCGTACAGCCTACGGTGCCGCACTTACCGGGCTCGGACACGCCGCAGGCCTGATCCGACGCACAGCTGAAATCGCAGGTGAGCGTGCCGCCGCAGCCGTCGCTCACGGGACCGCACAGATCCGGCTCCGTATAGTCCGCGCAGGTCAGCGGCGTGCAGTCCGTCACGTCGGAGCACAAGCCGTCGACACATTGTTGCGCGGGATCCGGGCACGCGGGATCGTCGGACGCCTTCGCCTCATCGCTCCAGCAATCGAGGATGCCGCCGCAGCCGTCGGACTGCTTGCCGCAGTTGTAGCCGAGCTCTTCGCAGGTCTTGGGGACGCACGCGGCGCTACCACCGCAGCGGCTGGGTTCGCCGCCGCCGCCGCACGTCTCCGGCGCGGTGCAGCCGCCGCACTCGATCATGTCCCCGCAATTGTCGGGGACGGGGCCGCATTCGCCGGGCTCGCAGCGCGTCTTGCATTGTCCCGAGCCGTCGCCGGCGGCGTTTCCGTCGCCGCCCTCCCCGAAATCGATGACCTTACCCCCGAAGCCCTGCAGCGAGCCCGTGCCGCCGCTGGCGCCGGTGCCACCGGCACCGTGCTCAC
The DNA here is from genome assembly GCA_966250485.1 of uncultured Sorangium sp. Classification (GTDB taxonomy): domain Bacteria; phylum Myxococcota_A; class Polyangia; order Polyangiales; family Polyangiaceae; genus PMG-095. The sequence goes on from CBINHN010000030.1 coordinate 30,590, forward strand.
TGCCCTGGTTCTGATCCACGACCTCGGGATCACCCGAGCAGGACAACGCGAGCAAGCCCGCGAGCAACCCTGCCGCAATCTGCGCCAACGTATTCGAATGCACGTAAGCCTCCGACTCAATCAGTGATGCAACGCGCGCGCCGCGATCGAAATCGCAGAAGCTCGAGGCCGTGTGCGAGAGCGCGCGCCAATCGTCATCTGAGTGGTACGCGAGCGCGAGAACGGCTCACGCACCACTACCGTTCTGTCAACGGATCACGCTAGCCCGCAAGTAATGGCACTTCGACGCATTCACCGCTTCGCCACGAGATTAGGTGAACGTTCGTGGTTCGCTGTCCGCGCGCGTGACTTCTGGTGCGGCGGTGTGCACGGCGCGATCACCGGCGCTGACCACGAGAATCACTATCACCAACGGTTGATGCGTCGGCGCCGTCGCGGTGATGATGTGTCGAGCTGCGACGCCGACGTCGCGCACTCTCGTGAGCGCCGGACGCTCATGCCTAGCGCTGCGTCACGCGCGCTGCGCGCCAGCGCGCGCGACATCTGGCGCGCGGCGCCGGCGCGCGCCGCGCTACGCACCCTAGCGGCGCGACGTGACACGGCCGACCCCAAGGCCGGAGCGGAAAATACGCCGTCAAATGCGGCTCAGCGGCGCTGGTAGACGGCTGCTCCTGGGCAGCTGCGTTTCGGTGTACCTTTCGCGACGCTGAGCGATGGCTACGACGAAAAAAGCAAAGAAGCAGGTCACCAAGCGCGAGCGCAAGGAGCGCCGCTTCGCTCCCGAACCGACCTACGCCTCGCGCATGACGGTGTACGCGGGCATGGCCGGCGCGCTCGCGCTGGGCATGGGAGTGTATGCGCAATGGATACGCGCTGAGCCGTTACCCTACGCGCCGTACCTGCTCGGCGTCGGTGCGCTCGTGTTCATTGGCGCGCTGTATAAAAGCAGCGGTGAGATCGGCAGCGTGCGCGTCGGTGATGCGGGCGTAGCGCTCGAAAAGGGCAACGACCTCGTGCGGGTGCTGTGGTGCGATGTCGAGCGCGTCTCGCTCGAGAGCGGTGTGCTGACGGTACGCGGCAAGGCCGCGCAGCTCTCGTTTCCAGTGGAGGCGCACCCCCGCGCCACCGCCTGGGTGCTCAGCGAAGGCGGTCGTCGCGTGCCCGACGTCGTCTCCGTACCGCGCAGCGAGCTCGAGCGCTTCGGCGAGCCGAAGGAGCTGGAAGGCGAGCTGCTGACCGTCGAGGAGCTACAAATCGCTGGCCGCCACTGTCGCGCGACGGACAAGCCCATCGCGTTCGAGCGCGATGCTCGCCTGTGCCCCAATTGCGGGGAGACGTACCTGAAAGACCACGTGCCGAAGAAGTGCCTGACCTGCCAGGCCGAGCTCGGTAACCGCGCGCGCGAAGTGTAGCGAGGCGCGCGCGCAGCCGCCGCGAGCTCGCTCCGCCTTCACAGGTAGCCGGCGGCCGCGCGCAGCGCCTCAGCCGCGCTCGGGCCGCTCGCGACCTTCTCGTGAGCGACCACCAGGCGCGCGAGGTTCGGCAGCGCCGCATAGCGCTCGAGATCCGCGCGCAGCGCTTGCTTGTCCTTCACGAACAGCAGCTTGACGAGGCGGGAGACGCGCGGACCGGGCGCAGAGCCCAAGACCGTCGTGAAGAAGAAGCCGAGCGGATCGCGTTTGCGATCCATGTTGAACACTGCGTCGTTGAGCACGAGCGTTACGCCGTCGGCGGAGCGCACGATCATCGCGCCCTCCGCGTCGCCGACGCCGTGCAGCGTCTCGAAGCGCACGCTCTCCTCCGCGGGAAACTCCTCGTAGGTGAGATCGACCGGCACCACTTCTTCGATCCGCGAGCGCGCGCCGCGGGGCGCGACGATGCGCAACGACGGATAGCGTCGCTTGTATGCCGGCGCATCCAGGCGATGCACGCCGTTCGGGACCACGAGGAACGCTGGAGCACCCCAGGCTTCGATTTCCTTCATGGCCGCTTCCTCGAGCGCGATGGCGTTGTGGATGACGAGCCGCGCGTCGGGCAAGCGCGCGATGGTCATCGTGCGGTTGAGGGACATGTTGGGCACCGAGCCGCGAACCCACCACAGGTTCTCTGCCAGCTTGTGAATGGGTTCGTGCGGCAGGACCTTCCATTCAGTGTGCGCCTTGGCCATGGCGCGATTATGCCGCCTGCCGTTCGACGCCGAAAACAAACTGTGCCGGGCAGGCGCGGCTGCGGCCCGTGCGGCTCGCGCAAGGTTGCCCAACGCCGAACGCAGCCTCCCGGCGCGCCCTTTACAATGCAGCCCCACCCAACCAAACCTGCGCAGCGCGCGCTCGGGGCCCGCTCGACCCCAGCGAAAAGCTGCCTACCACTCGCCCGTGAGTGTGGGGTCAGGCTGTCGTGAATCGAGCGCTCACTATGAGCCGCAGCCTGCGCGGCTGTGCTCACCGGTGGACGGGAAACTGAAGCCGGCTCGTGGAGCGCGGCCGACGCTCTTGTGCGTGAGCCGATCCGGGGTGGCTACGACAACTCTGCACGAGGGTTCGTCCTCGACGGGAACCCCGCGGCGACACCCGCTCAAGGAAAATTTCGATGAGGTCATTTCTTCTGAGGTCATTCGCTCCCATCGCCGCCGTGCTTGCGGTGGTCCAATTCGGTTGCTCGAGCGAGGCGGCGGAGCCGCGCTCGAGCAGCGGCGGCAAAACGTCGGCCGGAGGCAGCAGCGCCAGCGGCGGCTCCGTCGTCTCCACGGGCGGAGTGACGGGCCAAGGCGGGAGCAGCTCTGGCGGGGCGGTGTCGACCGGTGGCTCGAGCGTAGCCGGCAACGCCGGAACCGGCGCCGGCGCCGCGGGCGGTAAGCTCGGCGGAGAGGGTGGCTCGGCAGCCGGCAGCGGCGCGGCGGGCGGCGGCCAAGCCAACGGTGGAACGGCCGGCGCGAGCGGAAGCGCCGGGAGCGGCGACGCCGGAAGCGGCAGCGGAGCAGCGGGAGCCAGCGGTGCGGCAGGAGCAGGCGGTGACGGAGCGAGTGGAGGCGCAGGTGGCGGTAGCAGCGGGACCGCAGCCTGGGGCAAAGCCGAGGATCCGAGCGCCGGCTGCACGGTGAGCGCGCAACTTCCGGACTACGCCGCGCTGATGGCGGACGGCAAGCTGCCGGACCCGTTCAAGATGTTGGACGGCACGCGCATCACGACGAAGAGCCAGTGGGCGTGCCGGCGTGAGGAGATCCTCAAGCAGCTGTACAAGTACATCTACGGCGAGAAGCCGATCCCCGCCAAAGGCTCCGTCACGGGGACGGTGAGCTCGACCAAGATTTCGGTAAAGGTGAGCGAAGGCGGCAAGAGCGCTTCGTTCGATGTCACCGTCGACATGAACGGCGCGACGGCGCCCGCCCCCGCCATCATCATCTACGACGGCGGCCTCGGGAGCTCACTGCCGATCCCGTCCGGCGTCGCCAAGCTCACGTTCAAGGCGATCGAAGGCTCCGGTGGCAGCGGCAACAAGACCGGGCCGTTTTACACGTTCTATGGCGGCAACCACCCAGCGGGCTACATGGTGGCTCAAGCGTGGCAGGTCAGCCGCATCATCGATCTGTTGGAGCAAGATCCGAGCGTGATCGATCCTTATCACCTCGGCGTCACGGGTTGCTCCCGCAACGGAAAGGGCGCGTTCGCCGCCGGCGTCTTCGACAACCGCATCGCGTTGACGATTCCTTGTGAGTCCGGCATCGGCGGCACCCCCGCGCTGCGCCTGAAAGAGCAGCTCGACCCCGGCGCGAACAACACGGCAGAGTGGCCGTTTCACGCGATCAGCTATGTGCGCTGGCTCTCCGAGGTGGCGCTCGGTCCGTTCGCGAAATCGAACGACGCCGCGGGCGACAACACGGATCGCTTGCCGGTCGACATGCACGAAGCGATGGCCTTGATCGCGCCGCGCGCGATCTACATCGTAGACAATCCCGGGATCAGCAACCTGGATCCGAAGTCGGCGTACGTAACGGGCATGGCCGGCAAGGCCATCTTCGAGGCGCTCGGCGTGGGGGACCACTTCGCGTACCAGGGCGCCTCCGGCGATCACTGCGCGTGGCGCAGCCAGTACAACGCCTCCCTCAGCGCGATGATCGATCGCTTCCTGAAAGGCAAAGATTCTACCGAGACCGGTAACTTCGCTACCGATCTGGGCAGCAAGCCCAATGCTACTCAGTACTACGGCTGGGACACCGCTGAATTGAGCGGCTCGCTGTAGCGTTCCCGCGGGCTCGAGCGACGCCGGGAGCCCCGCGCTCTCGGCGTGCTCGCCTCGTCGGGGTTCAACGCAGGCCTGCGCTTAGTCCAGGCGCACGACGCTGAGCTCGATCAGCGGGCGCGTGCCGGATAGATCTTCGAGCTTGCGGCGCGCGACGCGGCGCACGAAATCTTCGAAGCCGAGCGAGCGGCCTTCTCGATAGTTGTCAGCGGCGCGCGCGACTTCCATCGCCACCGAGCGCAGCGCGCTCGGCTGCTCGTCGACAGCGGGGACCCCGCGGGTGCTCACCTGCGGCGCCGCAGCGAGCAACCCTTGACGATCGAGCACGAGGGAGACGAGCGCGACGCCCGAGCGCGCCAGATCGATGCGCGAGCGATAGGTGTTCTCGGCCAGCGGCTCGCCGCCCATCGCGATGGGGACTCGGCCGTGCGGCACCGCGCGGTCCGCGGCGAGCTTGTTGCCGTCGCACAGCACCGGGGTGCCGTTCTCGACCACGAGCGTCTCATCCACGCCCAAAGAGCGCGCCAGCGCTTGATGTCGCAGCAGGTGATGCAGCGTGCCGTGCACGGGGACGAAGCAGCGCGGCCGCACCAGCTCGATCATGCGCTGTTGCTCGCTGCGGCCCGCGTGACCGCTGGTGTGCACGCCCGGATCGGTGATGCGGCTGCGCACCAAGATCCCCGCGCGCAGCAGATCGTTGATCATGTGGATCACGGGCCGCTCGTTGCCGGGGATGACGCGGCTGGAGAGGATCACCGTGTCGCCCGCCTCGAGCGTGATGTGCTGGTGCGTGCCCAGCGACAGCCGGCGCAACGCCGAGTTTCGCTCGGCCTGTGTGCCGCCAGCCAGCACGATGAGCTGTTCGCGCGGCACGCTCTTGGCTTGCTCGGAGCTGACCAGCAAGTCACTGGGCCAGCGCACGCGGCCGATCTGCGTCGCGACGTTATATTGAGTCTCGAGGCTGCGGCCGAGTAAGCACAGCTTGCGGCCGAGCCGCTTGGCCATATCCCCGAAGGTGATCAGGCGCTGGATGTTGCTGGCGAACAGCGCGATGACGACGCGGCCGCTGGCGGCGGCGACCAGCTCTTCCACGTGCTCGGCCACCGAGCGCTCGGAGCCGGCGCGATCCGGCACGTCGCTGTTGGTGCTGTCGCTCAGCAACACCGCCACGCCTTCGTCGCCGATGGCCGCGAGGCGCGCCTCGTCCGTGGGTTCGCCGTCCGGCGGAGCCGGGTCGAAGTTGAAGTCGCCGGTGTGCAGCACGCGACCGATCTTGGTGTGCAGGCACAGCGCGCTCGCTTCGACGATGGAGTGCGCGACGCGGATGGGCTCGACGGCGAAGGGCCCGACGTCATAGCGCTGTCCAGCGTGCGCCACGCGCAGGTCGACCTCGTCCTGGGTGAAGTCGTGCTCGGCGAGCCGGCGCCGGACCAAGCCGAGGGTGTGCGGCGGTCCCCACACGGGCACGTCCAGCCCGGCCAAGAGATACGGCAGCCCGCCGATGTGGTCCTCGTGACCGTGCGTGAGAAACACGCCCGCCACACGCTCGCGCCGCTCGAGCAGGTAGGAAAAGTCCGGGTGGAAGACGTCGATGCCGACGTCGTCCTCGGGGAAACCCGCGCCGCAGTCGACCACCACGATGCCGTCGTCCTGCTCGACGGCGAGGCAATTCATACCGATTTCACCGAGCCCGCCGAGCGGTACCAAGCGCAGGCGATCCGGACCGAGCGACGAGGTCAACATGGCCTTCTTACCACGCCTTCAGCGCTGGCGCGGAAAGCCGGGTCTCTTCGTTGTCAGGAGCCGCTTCGGGTGTTAGGCCTGCGCCCGGCCAATGACCATCAAGTCGGTTACTCCCGAACAGGCGCAGACGCTGATCCAAGAAGGCGCCATCTACGTGGATGTGCGCAGCGAGCAGGAGTTCGAGCAGGGCCATCCGCCCGGCGCGCTCAACGTGCCGATCGCCCACTTCGGAGCCGCGGGCATGACGCCGAACGCGGATTTTCTGAGCGTGATGCAGGCAGCCTTCAGCCCCAACGAAAAGCTCGTCGTAGGCTGCAAAGCAGGCGGGCGCTCGCGCAAGGCGGCAGAGCTGCTGATTCAAGCCGGCTTTCAGGACATCTCGGACATGCAGGCCGGCTGGGATGGTTCGCGTGACGCCTTCGGCCGGCCGCTGCCGGGCTGGAGCAAGCGCGGGCTGCCGCAAGAGACGGGCCTGCCGGCGGGGCAACGCTACGAGGACGTCAAGACGCGAACGCCTCGCTGAGCAGCGCGAGACTACTTGCTCTTCGCTCGCTCGTAGTCCGACGCGGCTTTTTCGATCATTTCATAGTCGCGCGCGGCGCGCTCCGCCTCGGCGACGAGCTCGCCGGTGAACAGCGTCAGGCCCCAAATGCCGTTTTCGGGCCGAATCCGCAGCGGGTAGCGCGTACCGCGCACCGTCTCTACGGTGGCCCGCTCGCCGCGCCGCTCGACCTTCGCGATGCCGGATAGATCGCGGCGCAAGCGATTCATGTAGCCGCGGCGGCGCGCGAACAGCGCGAACACGTCCGAGCCGTCGGGTGCTTGCGCTTCTTCGGCGTGCTGGGCTGCCAGCCGGCTGCGCTCCGGCTCCGGATACGCCTGCAAGACGCGCTCGCGACCCTTCTTGCGGTAGTCCCGGATCGTGTAGCAGGCGTGCTGCGCAGGCGTCTCGATGTAGGCGAAAAAAGCCTCGGGACGGCCGCGGTTCACGGCGCTGACCACCCTCAGGTACGCACCCTCCGGGGTGCGATCGCTCGGGTACATCAGCCAAGCAACGGCAAACCAGGCGAGCAGCGCCATGAGCACCACGCTGAGCGTCAGGCCCAAGGGGCCCATTCGGCGCAGGCGCGCCGCGAACGACGCACGCGGAGGAGCAGGCAGCGGGCGATTCACGAGCCCCGCACTCTAAATCAGGGCGCCGGCGCTGGCACGGCGCGCGGACAAAAAGACGACGCGCGAGAGGTGCTGGAGCTTTCGCGCCGGCGATGCTACGGGGCCCCGGCCATGTGGCAGGGAGCTCGCGTCGCCCTCATCGTGCCCGCTTTCCGAGAAGCCCGCCTGATCGGGCGTATGCTGCAGCGCGTTCCCAACTACGTGGACGGCATCTTCGTGGTCGATGACGCCAGTGACGATGGCACGCGCGAAGCGGCGCTGGCCTGCGGGGACGAGCGGCTGCGCGTCATTCGTCACGCCCGCAACCGCGGCGTCGGTGCGGCGATCGTCAGCGGCTACCGCGCGGCGCTCGGCACGGGGCACGACGTGCTGGTGGTGATGGCCGGCGACGATCAGATGCACCCGGACGACTTGCCGCGCTTGCTCGAGCCCATCGTCGCCGCGCGCGCGGACTACGTGAAGGGCAACCGCTTCGTCCACGCGGACGCGCGGCGCATGCCCGTGCTGCGACGCTTGGGCGGAGAGGTGCTCTCGCTGGCGACGCGGCTCGCGACCGGGCTCGCCGTAGGGGACTGCCAGTGCGGCTACACGGCGCTGTCCGCGCGCTGCGCCGAACGTTTGCCGCTCGAGGAGCTGTGGCCCCGCTTCGGCTACCCGAATGATTTGCTCGCGCTGCTCGCCAGCGCCGGCGCGCGCGTCGTGGAAGCGCCGGTTCGTCCAGTGTACGCGGACGAGGGCAGCGGGGTTCGCGCCTGGCACGTGCCGCGCATCCTTGCTCTGATCGTGCGCCGCTATCTGCGGGAAGCGGCCAAGGCGCGCCAGCGCGCGCAGCAACCGCGGGCGTTGCCAGCGTTCCGCAAAGAGCGCTCGGACTCATTGAACGCATGAGCGCTCCCCCGCCGCCGCTCGAGACCAGCTCCGTTCAGGGGCCGACCGCGGCGGCAGCAGCGGGGCCCGATCTGCGCAAGCTCGTGGTGCGCCTCGGCATCGGCCTATTGCTGCTGGTGCTGCTCGTGGCGCTGCTCGCGTGGCTGTTCAAGAGCGAGCTCGAGGGCTTGGGCCGGGGCTTCGTCGACCGCTTCGGGCTCGGCGGCATGGTGCTCGGCTCGCTGCTCGCGGACGGCTTCAACGTGCCGATTCCTCCGCAATTTTACATGCTGATGGGGCTCAGCTCGGGAGTGCCCGCGCTCGAAACGCTGCTGGCGGTGAACCTCGGCTCCTTCATCGGCGCTTGGTGCGGTTATCTGCTCACCAGCCGCGCGTCCCACTTCGGCCCCATTGCGCGACGGCTGGCGGATACGCGGCGCATCACCGCGTCGGTGTTCAGCCGCTACGGCTCGCGCTCGGTCATCGTCGCCAGTATCTTGCCGGTGCCGTACTCGGGCCTTTGCTACATGGCCGGGCTCGCGCGCTTGCCGGCGCGGGGCTTCGCGCTCATCTCGTTGATTCGCGTCCCGCGCCTCGTGATCTACTACTATCTCATTCAGCTCGGATGGCTCGCCGGTTGAGCGTGTACGCGTATTGCGCGGCGCCCTGACGGCGCGGCCGTTCTTAGGCCGAAATCGCGCGCTCGACGAGGCGCTCGGCGTAGCGAAGAGCGTGCTCCAGGTCGAAGCACTCATCGATCTCCAGCGCCGAGAGCTGCGCGGCGACCTCCGGATCGGCCTTCAAGAAGCCGCGGAACGCGCCTTCACCCTGAAATGTGCGCATGGCGCTGCGCTGCACCATCTCATAAGCCCGCTGCCGCGGCAGCCCCTTGTGCACGAGCGCCAGCATCACGGCTTCGCTGAAGAAGAGCTCGCCGGTGCGATCCAGGTTTTCTTTCAAGCGCGCGGAGTACACCACCAGGCCCTCGACCAGACCGGTGCAGCGCTCCAGCATGAAGCCCAGCGTGGTGGTGGCGTCCGGCGCGATCATACGCTCCACGGACGAATGAGAGATGTCGCGCTCGTGCCACAGCGCGACGTTCTCCAGCGCCGGGGTCAGCGCGCTGCGCACGACGCGCGCGAGGCCGCACAGGTTCTCGCTCAGCACCGGGTTGCGCTTGTGCGGCATGGCGCTCGAGCCCTTCTGCCCTTTGCTGAAGCGCTCCTCCGCCTCACCCACCTCCGTGCGCTGCCAATGGCGCACGTTGGTCGCCAGGCGCTCGATGGCCGCAGCGATGAGCGCCAGGGCGGCGAAGAACTGCGCGTGCCGATCGCGCGCGACGACCTGCGTCGAGATCGTCTCCGGCTTCAGCCCGAGCTGCGCCAGCGCCTGCTCCTCGATCTCCGGCGTGAGGTGCGCGTAGGTGCCGACCGCGCCGGCGATCTTGCCCACCGCGATCTCTTCGCGCGCACGTGCCAGGCGCGCCCGGCCGCGCTTGACCTCCGCGAGGTGGCCGGCGAGCGCGACGCCGAACGTCGTTGGCTCGGCGTGGATCCCGTGGGAGCGGCCGATCATCGGCGTGCGAGCGTGCTCTTTGGCCCGCGCCGCGAGCGCGGCGATCAGGCGGTCGCTACGCGCGAGCAATAGATCCGATGCGCGCACCAAGAGCAACGAGAGGCTGGTGTCGAGCACGTCGCTCGAGGTCATGCCGCGATGTAGCCAGCGCGCCGGCGCGCCCGCGAGCTCCTCGACGTGCGTCAGAAACGCGATCACGTCATGACGTGTGGTGGCTTCGATGCTGTCGATGCGCTGCGGATCGAGCACCAGGTTCTGCTCGCGCACGCTCCTCGCCGTCCCCGCGGGCACCAAACCAGCGGTTTCCATGGCTTCACAGGCGGCGAGCTCGACCTCCAGCCAGGTCTTGTACTTGCTGGCATCCGACCAGAGCTCGACGAATTCTTTGGTGGCGTAGCGCGGAATCATCGGGCGCTTTTGCTACCACGGAATGTGCTTTGGCCGGTTGCTTTACTTGATGGCTCGATACACTTCCGGCGGAATTTCCAGCGCCGGATCGAAGCGGCAAACCATCTGCCGGTACTCGATGCGCGGAGCGCGCTCACCGACGCGCCGGAAGAACACCGAGTGCTCCAGATCGTCGAGCAAGATCAGCGCGCCGTCGCCCGTCGCCTGCCCGGTCTCGGAGACGCCCGTCGCCTCGAACGCTGCGGCGCACGGCGACTGCGGAGTGCCATACAACACCGCGAAACCCGTGAGCAGCGTGCGCGGCCCCTCGACGTTATCGCTGACGATCACGGGATGGCGCGTACCCGGCTGAAACGCGGCGACCACCCGTGAGCTCTGACCACGCCGCGCGGCGTCGCACGCCTCTGGCCGCTCCCCGAGGGACCGTTGCGAAGGGACGGGCACCGGAGGATCGGTGACGGGACCATCGGCGCGGATGGGGAAGATCTGAGCAGAGCTCACCGCGCCGGTGCCGTCCTGCACCTCGACGTACAGGCCCGCTTGCGCGCCGACGTAGGCGATGTTGTCCAGCTCCACCAGGCCGTACGCCGCGGGATCCACCATGCCCGTCGCGAAGGCGTCGAACTGAAAGCCGTTGCCGACGCGGCGCGCGCGCGCGAGCGCCGCGCCGCGCGAAACGAACGAGATCGGTACGTGCTGGCCGCCGGTGTGCACCATCTCGACGCGAGACGGAAAGCGCGACTCCACGGGCCAGGTGGGCGTGGTCAGCGTTTCCACGCGACGACCGTCGAGGAACAACGTGGGCTGATTGGCGCGCGCCGCCTTGTGCAGGCGCAGGTACAAGCCGCCCGCGGCGATGCTGATCAGATCGGGCTGCGCGCGCTGCGCGCGGCTGCCGGTCGCCACGTAGTCGCCCGGCGCGTACAGCCCGCCGTCAGCGAGCCGCTGATGCACCACGCGGCCTTCGAAGAAATTCTGCCAAACGACCTCGACGTCGGACAGCGAGGTCTTACCGGGCTCGGCCTCGGGCACGCGATAGCGCAGCGCCGCGACGCCCTCCACTTGATCGGCGACGTAGTAGGCGTGCTCCTCGGGCCGCGTCGACGGCTCGAGCAGCGGCCTCGCCTCCACCCGCCCCTTGCTAGCCTGGTACATGGTGACGCCGGCGTGCGCCGGATCTTCCCCGACCGCGAACCACGCGGCTTGACCGATGGCCGCCTCGTGCGCGCGCGGCGGCTCGCTGACGCCCGGCAGCGGCGCGTACGCGGCGGCCGAGAGCGAGCAAGCGATCGGCGTGCGCAGCTTGCGCTCGGGCGGCGGGCGGAGCGCGCGCAGCGGCGGCGGCAAGAGCGAGCTCTCCTCCGCGCTCTGTCCACCCCAGCCCACCCGCGTCAGCTCGCGGCCGATCACGCAGCCCTCCGGCGCGCAGCGCACGGGAGCTTCACAGTGCTCCTCGGCCCCACACAAATCGAGCGGCAGCGGCGTCGCCGGAGTCCAGGTCACGCCGCCGTCGAGCGACTCCCACAGCTGCCGTGATTTGGGGGCGATCGCGATCGCGCGCAGGCCGCTCGCCGAGAGCAGCGCGCGGCCTTCCGGCGGCTCCGCGGAGGACAGCAGCTTGCCCTGATCGTCGGTGACGACCAGCGTTCGCCGGCCGTAGTGCGAGAAGGTGATCGCCACCGCGCCGTCTTCGGCGCTGCTGATCCAGTCCACCCGCGTCCCGGGTGAGCGCTCCACGAACTCTTCGTCGCTGTCGTCCGAGGCGACTTGCCCGAGATCCAGATCTCGGGACTCGAAGCTCTTTCCGCCATCGCGCGATACGAACAACGCAAAGCGCCCGGTCTTCGTGCGCCGCCCGACGGCGTACGCGATGCGCCCGTCGCGCGAGAAGGTCAACGCCAGCGCTACGTCCGCCAGCGACGGCGTCGCGGACAACACCGCGGGGCCCGGCGCGGTCGCGTTTTTCGCCGCCGGAGCGCCGCCCGGCTTGGCCTCCTCCGCGCCGCGCGCGCGCACGATGCCGCTCGGCGCGCAGCCCTCCTGCCGACCGCGAGCGCCGCAGATGCCGCTCGCGATCCAGTGTCCTCCGGCGCCGACGGCCATGCGAAAAGCGCCCAGCGTTCCAGCGAGTCGCCCGGGCAGCGGAGTGAAGCTCTCGCCCCGCGATTCACTGCGAAAGAGCTCGATGCTTTGGGTGACCGTCTCCTGCGCGTCGCGAAAGCACGCGAGCATCAGCGTGCGCTCGAACGCCGCGAGCCGCACGGCGCGACAGCCTTTGGCGGCCGGAACGGGCAGCCGCGTGAGCGCACCATCGAGCGGCCCCGACAACAGCTCCCAGCCGCGCTCCTTGGTGGGCACGAGCTCGAGATAGCCCTCGCCCGCGAACGCTGCGCGGCCGTCCACGAAGGCGCCGGCGTCCGGGCCGCGCGTCGGCGCGGGCAGCTGGCGTGAAACCGCCGCCGGCGGCGCCGCTCGCCAGCCCGGCGCGGCCCCCGCCTCGAAGCGTCGTTCACCCAGCGGAGTGAAGGCGCGGATGCTGCCGTCCAGCGCGCTCTCGAGCTCCAGCGCGCCGACGGGCGGCAGATCCAGCTTCTCCCAGGTCGCGCCAAAATCTGCGCTCCCGTAGAAGGCCTCTGGCGTCGCGAGCGCCAGGCCGGCGCCTTTGCCGTCGAGCGCCACGCTGACAATGGCGGCGTCCGTGGGACCAACGGCGCTCCAGCTGACGCCGAAGTCGCTGCTGCGCAGCAGGCTGCGCGATTGCCGCACGCCCACGATCGCGCTGCCTCCGGCGGCGACGCTGTTCAGCGCCTCGATGGGCGCGCTCGAGCGCTCGAAGGGCGACAGCAGCTCGCGCGCGAAGTAGCTCGTGCCGCTCGCCCCTACGAAGGAGAAGCTGCCGTCTTGCCCGAGCAGCGCGATGAGCGGCTCCGGCGCGAGCGTGGCGCCGGGAGAGAGCGCGTGTTGCTTGGGATCGAACAACCAGCGCTCGCCGCGCTCGCCGATCAAGAGCCGCTTGCCACCGGCGAGCACCACCTCCGCGCGAGCGCGCGCGCGTTCGCGCGGGTGATAGCGAAAATGAGCCGGTGACGTGTACGGCGACGCCACCGACGCTTCAGCGATGAGCGGCTGGCGGCGCGGCCCGCGCGGCGTCTCAGCGCCGCGCGTCGCGCAGGCCAGGACCAGGAGCGCGCCTGCTGAAAACCAGCGCGATTCCCGGCGGTTGCTCAAGTCTTGACCAGATCGATCAGCTTCTGCTTCGTGGTGAGCCCGACGTGTTGAGCGGCGCGTTCACCGTTCTTGAAGACCATCACTGTGGGGACGCCGCGTACGCCGTACTTGCCGGCGGTGATCGGCGAGTCATCCACGTCCAGCTTGCCGACCTTCACCTGGCCGACGAGCTCATTGGCGAGCTGATCGACGATCGGAGCGAGCTGCTTGCAGGGGCCGCACCAAGTAGCGGTGAAGTCCACCAAGACGGGGACCTGAGAGGAGAGCACCTCCTGCTCGAAGTTGAGATCGTTGAACACCTGCACGTTGTTACTGGCTGCCATTCACTGCTCCGTGCCATATGGGTAGCACCGACCCGCCCTGACGTCGCCGGACACATCCGGCGGCGGCGCGGGGGGCGGAATCCTTTACACTTAATGCTCCGCAACGGTCTACGAAACCCCCCGATTGCCCGGGCCGCCCGGCGCTCGTTACAGTCACAGTCGTCGCGTCATCAGCCGTACCGTCCGGGCGAAAAGCCGAGGTCTCACGATGCGACGCAGTAGCGAAGGCGTCGTCGAGCGCAGCGAGCTCGCCGGTCCGCCCCTACCCTGGCCCAGCGGCTGGACTGCGGCGAGCGTCATCCGGACGCTCGAGCCGTTCGCGACGGAGTCGCGGCGCCGGCGGCTGCAAGAGGTGATCGCCGCGCGCATCAGCGCCCTGACCGTTCTGATGGACGCGCCGCACGACCCGCACAACGGCGCGGCGCTGCTGCGCACCTGTGACGCCTTTGGCGTCCCCGAGCTGCACATCGTGCCCCGCCGTGAAGCGCCGCTGTTCGCGCGCAGCGTCACCCGCGGCAGCGGTCGCTGGGTGGACGTCATCGTGCATGCCTCGGCGAGCGCGGCCGTGACCGCGCTGCGGGCGCAAGGCTTCGCCCTGGTCGCGACGCGCGCGGACGGAGAGCTCTTACCGGAGGACCTAGCGAAGATCCCTCGCCTCGCCCTGCTCGTCGGCAACGAGCACGACGGCCTCACGGAGGAGCTCCGCGCCGCCGCGACGCACAGCGTGCGCGTCCCCATGCGCGGCTTCGTCGAGAGCCTGAACGTGAGCGTGGCCAGCGCGATCCTGCTCGAAGCCGCCGCGCGCGGTCGCCCCGGCGATCTGGACGCCCGCACGCGCGAGCTGCTCTACGCGCGCGGCTTGTACCACTCCGTGACCAAGGCGTCCGACATCCTCGCCGCGAGCGACAGCGCTGCCAACGACGCGAACCACGAAGTCAGCGGCGCTTAGAACCCGCTCACCACGGCAAGCGCTCGCCGCGGCTTCAAATCGATGGCCAGTGATTTGCTGGCGCTGTTCAGCGCCGCCTTGGACATGCGGTAGCCGTAGTAACCGCCGGAGCCGTTGGGCGCAGCCCAAATATGTCGTGACGAGAGCGGGCATAATCTTGAGATAATGGGGCAGACGGCAGCGGAACGGCTCGCGCTCATCACCGGCCTGGTCGGTTTCGCCTTCGCGACCGCGACCGGCTGCGGCGGCGTTACTGAAGATGGAAAGGCCACCGCGAGCAGCGGCGGCTCGACCGCGGGTGGGGCGAAGGGCGCAAGCTCTCGCGGGGGCAGCAAGAGCGAGGGCGGCGCGGTGATAGCGGGTGGAGGCGGAGATGAGGCCGCTGGGGCGGGGCAAGCAGGCGCATTCGATCCCCCAGAGGGCGGCCGCAGCACGGGCAGCGGCGGCAGTGGGCCGTCCACCGGGGGCGACGCGGGAAAAGACTCTGGCGGCTCGCCGACGGGCGGAAACGACAACACCTCGACCGGAGGCAGCAGCACGACCCCCACCTGCGTCGAAGGCGCGCCCTGCACCTGCAAGCAGCTGATGGGCACTACCAGGTGCACAGAAGAGGGTGCCCGCTGCTCCTGCCCACCTGCCGAACAATGCGAGCTGGAGCGCGCGAGCTGCTTCGAGCCGTGCGGTGGGGAGCCGCTCGGCACCTGGCTGCTGGAGGACGCTTGCCTCGCTGGCTCCGTCGCGAGCGCCAGCTGCGGGGACGGCCTGATGAAGGGCATGCCGGGCGATAACGATCTGCGCCTGCAGCTCCTGGATGGCGGTAAGGCGGAGCTGCTCGGGCGCGAGTCCTGGGAGATTCAGGCGCAGCTGCCCTTATCGTGTCTCCAGCTCACGTCCGTGAGCGGCTGTAGCTTGACGAGCTTTTATCCCGCTCCGCTGCTCTTTACGGGCTCCTCCTCGATCGGGTGCCAGGCGAGCGGCTGCGGGCGCTGCGACTGCGCGGGGAAGTTCGACGGTACCGTCTATTACACCGAAGGCTGGACGCAAAAAGGGACCGATCTCTACTTCGGCTCGAGGCGCATCCCCTACTGCGTGCAAGGTGACGAGCTCTGGCTCGGCGGCGAGACGAACGACGGCGCTCCCAAGGTCGCTTATAAGTTCAAGCGACAGAGCTGCGGCCCGACGCCGACGCCATGCAGCGAGCGGACGGCCGAGGAGTGCTCGAGGCACGGCGACTGCGTGGTCGGCGCCTGCATTCCGAAATCGGGCAGCGTGCCCGGCTGCGCTGACATGCTCAGCGAGGTCGAGTGCAGCACGCTACAAGGCTGCACTTGGGACCCTGAGGGTTGCTCGGGAACCGCTTTCAGAACCTGCGACCTTTCGATATGCGGAGAGCTGCCCGGCTGCGAATGGCGGGAACCATGAGCGCGCTGCGGCGGGAGCAACTGTCGCTTAGAGCCGTGAGCTCGTCTTCGTCGCCGAGGCGCTCTCGTCCGGCGTCACGACTTCGAGCTCGACGCCGGGAAATTCCAGCACGAAACCAGCTCCGCAAGCCGCCGCGGGGGTCTGAAATCCAAGCGGTAGACGGCCGCGCAGGGAGCGCTCCGCGAGCTCCAGCGCGGTCCATGACGTGAGCTCGTAACCTTCAGGTGCTCTCATGCGCAGCACGACGCTGCGCCCGTCAGGATCGCGAGCTTCGGCCCACAGCCGCGTTTCATCGCGACCGCGCTCCTCCGCGCTCGGACCGGGCGAGCCGGCCTTGACCTGCTCGATCAAAAATTCCTGCAGCGCGGGCTGCGCGAGCAGCGGGCCGAGATAACGCGCGAGCCGCAGCCCCACGCGCAGCGCCAAGGGCACGGCGATATAGACCTGGATATTGGGAATGCCGGTCGTGAAATAAGCCGTCGAGACGTCGCCCCAGGGGATCGTAATCGCCGGCTCGGGCCCCTCGCCGAAATCGACGCTGCGTGTGCGCCAGCCGCTCGGCACTTTTACGAGCACCCCATTTTCGCGCACGACACCGCCGCGCGCGGCGTTCTCGATCGTCGTGATCGCGGTCCCGCGCGACATGCGCCGGCTGGGCCGAAACGCGAGCGCCAGCTCGCTCGCCGTGGCCAGCCGCTGCTTCGCCTCCGCCGCGAGACAATCCGAGGGCACCACATCGAAACCAGCGCCGGGCATCACCGTGATCCCTGCCGCGCGCGCGGCCTCGGCGTGCGCGGCCAGCATCTCCATCACGTCGAGCTCGCCGGAAATATCGAGGTAATGCGCGCCGCTCGCGAGACAGGCGCGGAGCAGCGGCGCCGCCGTGCGCGCGAAAGGACCCGCGCAGTTCAGCACCGTGCGGACGCCGGCGAGGGCGGCACGAAGCGCGTCCTCGTCCGCCAAGGAGAACACCCGCGCCGGGCACGACAGCGCCGTAGCCAGCGCGGCGATGGGGCCACCGCTGCGGCCCGCCACGACGATCGGAAGCTGCTTATCCGCTGCGCGACGCGCGATGAGCTCGCCGGTGTAACCATTGGCGCCGTAGATCAGGAGCGACATCGCCGCGATTATAGGCGACGCTGGCGAGGTCGGTGCGCGCCCGCGCGCTCAGGACGGCGGGCTGACGCGGCGAAATCGCCGAGCAATGGTGGCCGGCCTGCGCCGCTCGGCGGGCAAGCCGCCCGCGGCGGTGTAAGCTCCGCGCGACGATGGCGATCTGGTTTGATGCATTCCCTCTAGCGGCGGTGCGCGAGCGCAGCCAAAACACGCTGATTCAACAGCTGGGTATCGAGTTTCTGGAGGTGGGGGACGACTTCCTCAGCGCACGAATGCCGGTGGACGATCGCACCCGCCAGCCGGCGGGCATGTTGCACGGGGGCGCCTCGGTCGTGCTCGCGGAGACGCTCGCGTCGTGGGCCGCGACGTTCGTGGTCGACCGCGAAAAGAACCACTGCGTCGGCCTCGAGATCAACGCCAACCACGTGCGCGCCGTGGGCTCCGGCTGGGTGATCGGCACGGCGCGTCCCGTGCATCTCGGCCGCTCGACTCAAATTTGGGAGGTGCGCATCACGGACGAGCAAGGCCGCCTCGTTTGTATCTCGCGCGTCACGATGGCGGTGCTCGCGCAGGCGAACCGCTACTGAAGCACGCTTCGCCCGTCGCCGCGCGATAGCACCCGTCGTCCCAGCCGGACGCTAGAGCGCGCGCGACATCAGACCGAACCGCCGCTGCGGCCGCCGAAGACCTTCTGCGCAGCCCACGCCACTACGAGCAACGCGGCGACCACCAGCGTGAGGTGGATGGCCAAGCCCACCATCTTGAACACCGTGACCGCGAGAGCCCACAGGATTCCGAGCGCCACGGCGATCCAAATCAATACGTTCATGGCTGAGTCTCCTGAACGCAACCCTGCAAAGCGCGCGCCAGCACCAGGGCGACTGCTGCGCCACCGGTCAATGGGTGCTGCTCGGAGCAGCGAAATCGGCGCCGCTTCGCTGCGCGCTCATGCTGACAGCTGCCTCAATTTGCGTCTACCGTGGCGCGCATGACGAAACCGAAACTGACCTATTTCGACGCTCCCACCAGCCGCGGCGAGGAGTGCCGCCTCGCGTTCGTTCTCGCCGGAGTCGATTTCGAAGACAACCGCATCTCGCGGGAGGCGTGGGCAGCGTTGAAGCCCAGCACACCCTTCGGCTGCGTCCCGACGCTCGAGCTGCCGGGCAAGCCGGTCGTCAGTCAGTCGAACGCGATCCTCTCGCACATCGGCCGTCGCTATGGGCTCTTGCCCAAAGACGACTGGGAGTGTCTACGGCTCGAGTCGCTGCTCGCGGCTTGCGAAGATCTTCGTCACGCGATCACCGCGACGTTCGGCATCAAAGATCCCGAGGAGCTCAAGCGCCGGCGCGGCGAGCTCGTCGCGGGGCCGATCAAGAACTGGGCAGCGAACATGGAAAAGCAAATCGTCGGGCCTTACGCCGGCGGTGAGTCCATCAGCGTCGCCGATATCAAGCTCTACGTGCTCATGGGTTGGTTGAAGAAAGGCGTGCTCGACCACGTGCCGACGGACGTGCTCGCCGGCCATCCGAAGTTGGAGACGTTGTGGCAGACGGTCCACCAACACCCCAAGGTGGTCGCCTGGTACGCACGTTCGCGTTAATCATCGGCGTCAACATTAGTGTGGGGGCCGTCGCCGTCACCCGCGGGTGTAGCGGCCCCCGGCGACCTTCTGCGACTTGTGGGGAAATCATCCCCTTTCCTGCCGCTGCTAGTGAGATGATCTAGCCAGCTGCTGTTTCGGCTGCACCCGACGATGCCAGCGAGTGAGCGCGCGCTCGCTGCCTGCGCGTGGCGTGAATCCTGCCTCCGCACGGGCTCCCCCATGAAGATCACGCGCAACGTCCCGGGCTCCGCGCGCAGCACGCTCGCCGCCGGTGTAGTCGCTCTCGCACTCCTCGCGGGTTGCTCCTCCATCGTCTCCGAGTCGGGCAACCCTGGCGAAGCGACGGGCGGAAGCGGGAGCTCGCCGGACTCGAACGCTTGTGTCTCGACGCGCGAGTTCTTCGCGCAAGAGGTGTGGCCCAAGGTGATGGCGAAGAAATGCATCACTTGCCATGCGCCAGGCGGGCTCGCGGCGGAGCGCTACTCGAGCCTGTTGTTGTTCCCCACCTCTTATCCCGGCTTTCTCGACTACAACCTGGCGTCGCTGACGGACTTGGCCAAGACCGAGTACGAGGACGTCAGCATCTTGCTGCAGAAGCCGCTCGGGAAGCTAAAGCACGGCGGCGGCGTGCAGCTCGAGGAAGGCTCGCCCGAGTTCGCGACGCTGAGCGCGCTGGTCGAGCGCCTGCGCAGCGCGCCGAGCTGTGAGACCAACGTGGTCCCGGCTGCGCCCGCGGGCGTCGTGCTGGCGGATGCTGCAGCGACCTATCGACGCGCGAGCCTCTTGCTGGCAGGGCGCCTGCCCAGCGCGGAGGAGTCGGCGCGCATCGCGGCCGAAGGCGAGGACGCGCTGCCCAGCCTGCTCGACGGGCTGATGACGGAGCCCGGCTTCAAGGATTGGCTGCTGGTCACGTTCAACGATCTGCTGCTCACCGACCGCTACCTCGGTGACTCTACGAACACGCTGCGCAAGGAAGACTTCCCGAACGTCAACGTTTACCTGGCGGACACCGTCCCCGATGAAGAGAAGCGCAAATATCGCCGCTCGGTCGCGCGCGAACCGCTCGAGCTCATCGCGTACATCGTGCAAAACGATCACTCCTTCAAGGAGATCCTGACCGCCGACTACACGCTCTTGAACCCATACTCGGCTCAGATCTACAACGAGACGAGCATCGCGTTCACGGACCCGCAGGACGAGAACGAATATCGACCCGGCTCGATTTTCGCGATTCGCGACGGCGCGCCGCTGCGCTTCCCGCACGCCGGCTTGCTCTCGTCACCGATGTTCTTGAACCGCTTCCCGACCACACCCACGAACCGCAACCGCGGCCGCGCGCGCGTGATCCTGCAAAAATTCCTGGCCACCGACATCCTGAAGGTCGGGGACCGCCCCATCGATCCCACGCAAGCGGTCGCCTTCGCCAACCCCACGCGCGAGGACCCATCGTGCTCGGTCTGTCATTCGGTGATCGACCCGCTCGCGGGCGCGTTCATGAAATTCAGTGACAGCGACGCCGAGCAGCTGACGCCGAACCGCGAGTGGTTCAAAGAGATGTACTTGCCAGGGTTCGGCGAGGAGTCCATGCAGGTGACGGATTACCCGCGCGCGCTGCAGTGGACCGCGGAGCGCATCGCGGCGGATCCGCGCTTCCCGCTCTCGGTCACGTACAACGCGTATCGCGCGCTGACGGGCCAGCAACCGTTGGCGTATCCTGATGACGGCAACCCGACGGCCCTCGCCGCGTGGGAGCTTCAGGACGCGACCCTGCGCGCCATCGCCGCCAAGTTCGTGGCAGCGAACGACAATTTCAAGACCGTGGTGCGCGAAATCCTGCTGAGCTCGTACTTCCGCGCGCTGAACGTGGCCGCCGACGGCGCAGCGCCGGAGACACTGCAAGCGTACGGCACCGCGCGGCTCTCGACGCCGGAGAGCCTGGTCCGAAAGCTGCGCGCCCTGGTCGGCTTCGACTGGGTTCGCTACGACAGGCAGCCCGCGCTCACGACCACCTACGACATTCTCTACGGCGGCATCGACTCCGACTCGGTCACGCAACGCCTGGAAGAGCCGAACGGCGTGATGTCCGCGGTGATGTTGCGCATGGCCAACGAGGTGTCGTGCCAGGCGACGGCTTGGGATTTTTTGCAGACCCCGGAGCGCCGCAAGCTGTTCCCCCACGTGGAGGTGACCGACACGCCGGAGACGGCGCCCGACAAGATCCGCGCGAACCTCCGCTACCTGCACCAGCACCTGCTCGGCGAGGAGCTGGCCGAGGGCAGCGCCGAGCTCGAGCGCAGCTACGGCCTGTTCAACGACACCTGGAGCGAAGGTCGCGCCAAGGTCGCCGCCAAGATGCTGGGCAACACACCGCCCTGGCCCTGCCGAGGTCGCTGGGATCGCACCACCGGCGCGGAGCTGCCCGAAGGGCAACGCCTGGAAGACGACAAGAACTACGTGATTCGCAGCTGGATGGCGGTCGTCAGCTACTTGCTCTCCGATTACCGGTTTCTCTACGAATGAGGCGCGCCATGGAACGAAGAACCTTCCTGAGACTGATGGCGGGCGCCAGCGCGGTCGCCAGCTTGCCCGCGCTGGTCACCACGGGGCGCGCGGACGGCCAAACTTACGCTGGCCCGTACTGGGTGTTCGTCACCGCGCTCGGCGCCTGGGATCCGCGGTTTCACTTCGATCCCACGCTGAACCCGGCGCAGAACCGGCGCTACACGGAGCTCGGGCAGATCGGCAACATCCGCTACGCGCCGATCGCCGTAGAGCAGGAGGCGCTCGGCCTGGGCACGGACACGGACTTCTCACCGTACCTGCTGAGCAACGAGCAGTTCCTGACCCGCTACGGCGCGCGCCTCATGGTCATCAACGGAATCGACACCGCGACCAACAACCACGAGACCGGTCAGCGCTCGGCGCTCAGCGGCTATAACCCCGAGGGTTATCCGGCGATCGGCTCACTGGTGGCCGCGACGCACGGGCCGGCGCAGCCCATCGCGTTCATGAGCAGCGGCGGCTACGACACCACCGCCGGCTTGGTGCCGCTCGCGCGCATCACGGACGTGGACTCGCTCAGGAACTTGGCCGCGCCGAACACGGTCGACCCCAAGAACGCGAGCTCGGAGACCTTCCATACGCCGGAGACGTTCGCTCGCATCCGCGCGCTATCGCGCGCACGCCTGGCCGAGGCTCGCGGTGAGCAGCGGCTGCCGCGCTTCGCCCGCGCGCTGGAGCGGCTGGAGAACGCGCGCGCCAACGACGGCTTGTTGGCGTCGCTCGAGCTACCCGAGAAGCTGCCCGAGATCCCCAGTTACCAGCTCGATGACCTGGAGCGGTTCCAGCGTCAGGCGGAGCTCGCGTTGAGCGGCTTCAGGGCGGGCCTGGTGGTGAGCGCGAACCTGCAGCTCGGCGGCTTCGACACGCATTCGAACCACGACCGTGACCAAGTCCGCCAGCTGGTGAAGCTGTGGGGCGGGCTCGGCTATCTGTTCGATCGCCTCGACGCGCTGGGGCTCGGAGACAACACCTACGTGGTGGTCGCCTCCGATTTCGCGCGCGGCCCGCGCTACAACAGCGAGAGCGCGAACGCCGGCAAAGATCACTGGCCCATCACCAGCATGCTGCTCGCCGGTCCGCGCATCCCCGGTGACCGCGTGATCGGCGCGAGCAACGACGACCAGCTCGCCGAGCTCATCGATCCCGCGTCGCTCGCGCCGAGCGCCACGGGCGTGAAGCTCACCCCCGCGACGATCCACCGCGCGCTGCGCAAAATAGCCGAAATCGCTCCGGAGCTCGAGCAGCGCTTCCCGCTCTCCGGCGAGGACCTGCCCCTGTTCGACGCCTAACTCAGCGCGCAAAGGCCGGCAAAAGGCCGCCCGTCAGGTGCAGCAGCGTGAGCTCGGCCGTGACGAGGTCGACACGGGCACGCACCGCGCGCAGCGCCGCCGTGCGCACTTGCTCCTCGGCCGCGCGCGCCTCCAGCGCCGTGCCGCTGCCGGTGCGGAAGCGCGCCGTCTCGGCCTCCATTTGGCGCTCAGCGACCTTCAGCGTGCGATCGGCGAGCTCGATGCGCTGCTCCGCCGACGTGCGGCGCTGCTCGGCGTCGTCGAGCTCTGCGAGCACGCGCTGGGTCGTCGCCTGCAACCGCTGGCGCGCCGCGCTGATGGCCAGCTGCGCGCGCGTCGTCTCCGCGCGCTGGCGGGTGCCGTCGAGCGGCGCTTCGTAGGTGAGCGTGACCTGCGCCGTGATGGCCTTGAGCCCGCCGAGCTGCTCGAACACCGGCCGCACCTCTCGGTTGCCGAGGCCGTTGGCCTGCACGTAGCCGTCGAGATCCAGGCGCTGCCGCAGCGAGTCGTTGATGCTGCGCGCCTGCGTCTCCGCGAGCTTGAGCGCGCCGCGCTGCTCGGCAATTTCGGGCGACGCTTCCAGCGCGCGCCGGCGCAGATCCCCGCTCGCGCCGGGGCGTCGCGCGGGCGCCACGTCCGCGGCCCTGCGCGCCAGCGGCTGCTCATCGCCGAGCAAGCGCGACAGCGCGGTGGAGCGCCGGCGCTCCTCGCTCTCCGCGGCGACCACGTCTTCTTCCAGCGTGGCCACGCGTGACTCGAAGGTGAGCACCTCCACCGGCGCCACGCTGCCCGACTTCGCGCGCGCGGCGCTCTCATCGCGTTGCGCCCGCGCGAGCTCGAGGCTGTGGCGTTGAATGTCGAGCGCGCGGCTCGCGTAGTAGAGCTCCCAATAGGCGGTCAGCGCGTCGAGCAGCAGCTGGCTCGCCGTGCGATCCCGCGTGGCGCTGGCGCTGCTGCGGTTCACGCGCGCGCTGTCGAGCGCGGCCATCACCACGTCGCGGCCGGATCCGCGCAGCAGCGGCTGCGTGAGGCCGAGCCGAACCGAGCCGCCGTAGCCGGGGCCGAGCTGATACAGCGTCTGCGTCAGCGGCATCCCGGGCAAAGCGAAGCTAAAAACCGTGGTCGATAACGTGCGTGTGCCTTCCACGCGCAGCGACAGGTCGGTCCCCCAGGCGAGCTTGCGGCGAAGCTCTGCGCCTGCAGCGTACGTCGTCGACTCCGGAAACGTCACGCCGTACGCGCCGAGCATCGGCACCGCGTTGCGCAGCGCCTTCGCGTCCAAGAGCAGCGTGAAGGGATAGCGGTGCGCCTCGGCTTCTTCCAGCAGCTCGGCGCGGCGCAGCTCGCTCACGGCGGCGGCGAGCGTGGGGTTCTTCGCGAGCGATAGCTCGACCACCGCGTGATCGTCGATTTCGCGCGGCTCTGCGTCGGCGCCGTGCGCCGGCGGGGACAGGCCGAGCAGCGCGCAGCTCACGAGCGCGGCGCTGATGCCAAAGCGAAGGCTACTCATGGCGCAGCGCATCGATCGGGTTGAGACGCGCCGCCTTACGCGCCGGGAGGTATCCGAACATTACGCCGACCACGCCCGAGAACACGAAGGCCAGCACCACAACGGAAAGCTCGACCTTGAACGGCATGGACAGCGCGCGAGTCGCCGCGAAGGAGCCACCGAGCCCCAGCGCCACGCCGATGGCGCCGCCCAGGATGCACAGGAAGATCGCCTCCACCAAGAACTGCAAGAGAACCTCGCGGGCCAGCGCGCCGATGGCGAGCCGAATGCCGATCTCGCGCGTGCGCTCCGTCACCGAGACGAGCATGATATTCATGATTCCGATGCCTCCGACGAGCAGGCTGACAGCCGCGATCGAGCCGAGTAGCGCGGTGAGCACGCCCGTCACGTTGCTCACCGTGTTGGCGATCTCCTTCGTATCTTGCACGTTGAAGTCATCTTCCTGACCGGGAAGAATGCGCCGCCGCTCGCGCATCACCGCCTGGATACGCGAGCGCGTGCGGCCGATCTCTCGCTCGTCCGCGGCGGAGATGTAGATGACGCCCACGTCGGCGTTGCCGGCGAGCCGGCGCTGCAACGTGAACAGCGGCATCACCAGATAATCGTCCTGATCTTGCCCGAAGGTGTTTTGCCCTTTGGACGCCAGTATGCCCACGACGTGGCAGGCCGTGCTGCCGACGCGGATGGTCGCGTCCAGCGCGTCCTGATTGGCGAACAGCTGCTTTCTGACCGTCTCCCCAAGAATGCAGGCGGGGCTGCCGCCGGCCAGCTCACCGTCGGAGAAGTCGCGGCCGCGCACGATCTTCAGGCCGCGGACAGCGAAGAAGGCGTTCGTGACGCCGTACGCGACCGTGGAGTAGTTGGCGTTGCCGTACACCGCGAGCACTCCTTTGGTCGCCGTCGGCGCCACGCCGGCGAGGCCCGGGACCTCCTTCTCGATCGCGCGCACATCGTCCAGGCGAAACGGCGCGGCGCTGACGTTGACGGGGCCACCCCGGCGCGCCGCACCCGGAAACACCATGAGCATGTTCTGGCCCAGGCTCGCGATGTCGCTCGTGACCCGCGCCGTGGCGGATCGGCCGAGGGTGACCATGGCGATCACGGAGCCCACTCCGATGACGATGCCGAGCGTGGTGAGGATGGAGCGCATCACGTTGCGACGCACCTCGCGGATGGCCATGGTCAGCGTCGCGAGCCACATCAGGAGCCGCCCCCGGCGCTCAGGGCCGCTGCCTCCGGCACATTGGGCACGTCGCGCTCCACCAGTCCGTCTTTGAACTGAACGATGCGCCGCGCCCAGCGCGCGATGTCCGGCTCGTGAGTCACCATCACCACGGTGATACCCATGGACTCGTTGAGCTCGGTCAATAGGCGCATGATCTCGCTCTTCTTGGCGGAGTCGAGGTTTCCAGTCGGCTCGTCGGCGAGCACGATGGCGGGCTGAGTGACGATCGCGCGCGCGATCGCGACGCGCTGCTGCTGGCCGCCGGAGAGCTCGCTGGGCGCGTGGTGCTCGCGACCGGCGAGGCCCACCGCGTGCAGCGCGGCGAGCGCGCGCGCTCTGCGCTCCTGCTTGCGCACGCGGCGATAGACGAGCGGCAGCTCCACATTTTCGAGGGCGCTAGTGCGGCCGAGCAGGTTGAAGCCCTGAAACACGAAGCCGATGTAGTGTCGGCGCAGCAAGGCGAGCTGGTCCAGGTTCAAGGAGGTCACCTCCACGCCGCGAAAGCGATACGAGCCGGAGGTCGGCCGATCCAGACAGCCGAGCACGTTCATGCACGTCGATTTGCCGGAGCCGCTCGCGCCGATGACCGCCACTAGCTCGCCGCGCTGGATCGTCAGGCTCACGCCGTCCAGCGCGTGCACCTCGGCGGCGCCCGCGCCGTAGAGCTTCTTCACGTCGTGAAGCTCGATCAGGGGCTCAGCGGGAGAGGTCGACATCGGTCACGACCTCCGAGCCCTCTGATAGCGCGCCGCCGAGCAGCTGCGTCACGTGGCCATCGCTGACCCCCACCTTGACCGGAACCGGGGTCAGCGCGCCCCCGCGCAGCACGAAGACACGCTTCTCGTCGCGCTTGGGCGCCGCCGGCGGCGGGCTGCCCGGTCTGGCAGGCGGAGAGAAGCGCAGCGCGGCGTTCGGGACCACCAGCGCGCCGCGCACTGTCTCCGCGGTGATCGTAGCGGTCGCCGTCATGCCGGGGCGAAGCAAGCGCTCGCTGTTGTCCACGCTGAGGACCGCCTCGTACGAGACGACACCCTGCGTCGATTTGGGATCATTGCGCAGCGAGACCACCCGCGAGGAGAAGGAGCGCTCCGGGTAGGCGTCCACACTGAACGTAGCGCTCGCGCCCTCCTTCACGTGGCCGATGTCCGCCTCGTCCACGTCGACGTGCAGCGCGAGCTTCGTCAGATCTTCGGCGACGCGAAATAGCACCGGCGTCTGAAAACCCGCTGTCACCGTCTGCCCGGGCTCGACCGAGCGCGACAGCACGATGCCGTCGATGGGCGAGACGATGCGCGTCTTGCTCAGCCGCGACTCCGCGGATTTCAGCGAAGCGCGCGCCAGGGTCGCGCTGGCCGAGGCGCTCGCCACGCTCGCCTGCGCGCGGGCCGCGGCCGCGCGCGCGGCCTCCAGCTCCTTTTGCGAGATGAGGCCCTGTTTGGCCTGTTCCTCGGCGCGTACGCGCGCCTGCTTGGTCTCGACCAGCGTCGCCTTGGCAGTGCGCGTATTCGCGTCTGCAGAGAGCACTTGGGCGCGCGCCTCTTCGAGAGCGGCCTTCAGTTGCTCAGGATCGATCTCCGCGAGCACCTGGCCCTTCTTGACCTCATCGTTGTAGTCCGCGAGCACGCGCAGCACCTTGCCGGTGACCTCCGCGCCGACCTCCACTGTGTTCAAGCCCTGCAGCTTCCCGGTGGCCGAGACGGTGACGCTGACGTCGGCGCGGTGGACGCGCTCGCTGAGATAGCGCGGCATCTGCGCCGCCGCCCGGTGGCGAGCGAAGCTCACAGCGCCGGCCAGCACACCCACGACGACGACGGCGAGCAGGATCCATTTAATGATTCCCGAGCTTTTCGCTTGGTCGAGGCGGAGGACTTTGCGCACATCTTCGTCCTGGGCGGCGCCGCTCATTGCCGGACGACTCTACGACGTCCGATGCCGAACGCATCAGCAAAGCCGCGACGCGACACGGCCCCGGCCGCCAACTTTGGAGTTGGCACGCGCCCCGCTCTGTGCATGGGCATGAGCTTCATGCGTGCCAAATTGTGCCTCGCGGGCCGGCCCGCCGTGGCGCGCGGCACGTTGAGCACAGCGGCGGATCCTGGCCTATTCGCGGCGGACGGTTTCGAAGGGCCGCTCGCGGCGAAGCTCGACGGCAGCGCCCAGGTGGTCACCAATCGGCGATATCCCCGCTATCGCCGGCAGCAAGTCCCCGCTGGTGCCCAAGTCGGCGAGCGCGCGCTCGCACCTCGCTCGCACGGGTGATCACCTGCGCTTGAAGGCGCGAGCGTTGGCCGCGCAGCTCGACGCCTAGATAAGCTTCGCGATCAGGGCCGGTGTAATCGGCAGCACTCAACGCGTCTCGGCCATGCCGGCACCGGCCGATCCGTCCGCTACTGGACGTTCGCCGAGCTCACCTCCCACGCGCTGTCTTTGCAGTACGAGCAGGAGGAGCCGTAGAGCACGCCTTTGCCAGTCTCGCCCTCATCACCCTTCAGCTGCCAATTGAGCCAGGCCAGATGAATCTTGGTGAAATCACCGCCGCGCGCGTTGCCCAAATCACCACCGTGGCCGATGTTCTTGCTGAACAGCAGCGTCAAAATGCCGCGCTTACCGATCCTGTCGAAATCTCGCTTGCCGTTATTGTAAGCGATATCGCTGGTACCCCCGAGGATCACCAAGGCGGGCGCGTGGACCTTCGGATAGTAATTCTGGTCGTCGCTGGTGAGGCCGCTGCTGGTGATGCCCCAAGCCGTAATGCGCGGGTCGACCGCCGCGCCTTCGGACATCAGCCCGCCGCAAGAGAAGCCGTTCGACGCGATCTTGGTCGTATCGAGCGCCTGATAGTAAGCGCTGCACGGCTTATCGTTCTCAGCCACGGCCCAGTCGATGTACGCGACCAGCGGCTTGCCCATGCTGATCCAGTCGCTCGTCTGGCTGCGCGAACCCGACCCGTTGGGAGTGCCGTCGGCGATCACGAAGTAGCCGTGAGAGGCGAGCTCGGCCATCGACGCCGTGTTGGAGAATCCGTTCTGCGAGCACGCGCCGTTACCCCACACGACGATGGGATACTTCTCCTCGCCCCCGAGATCCGCCGGCCGATAGATGGTGCCCTCCCGGATCCCGTTGTCCGAGTTGGTCTCGACGGTAACTTTGTGCGTTCCGCTGCCGGACGCGTTGCTGTTCGCGGGCTTCGACGCTGTGCAGGTGCCGGGATTGGCATTGCCGCCCATTCCCCCGGAACCTGCCTTGCCAGCGCTGCCGCCTGACCCTGCCGAGCCCGCAGAACCCGCCGAGCCGCCCGCCGCCGCTCCACCGTCGGAGCTGCCGCCCGCGCCAGCGGTCGAAGCACCGCCCGTCGTGCTGGTGGAGCCGCCGAGCCCGCCGCCGGCCTGAGCACTACCGCCCGTCGCGTTGGCGCCGCCCATCGCGTTCGAGCCGCCTGAAATGGAAGCGCCGCCGCTGCTCGCAGCGCCGCCGGAGCCTGGGGCGCCCCCCTGCGCGTTCCCAGTCCCGGCTTGCACCGCGCCGCCGCTCGCCGGCGCGCCGCCGCTCGCCTGCATCATCTGCCCGCCAGCGCCGCTGGTCTTCCCGCCCGTGCCCGTGGGAGCAGGATCCGAGCTCCCGCATCCGCTGGCGCCGACCAGCCCTGCTGCAAAGAACGCGATCGACAGATATTTTGCGCGGGAAGACTGCTCGATGACCATGAGGAATTGCCCTTGCCCAATTAGCTGTGGGTGCCGGTACGCAGCCGTCGTCTACAGCCGCGCAGATCGGGTCAAAAAAGAGTCGACTTTCTGTCGCCAACACCGGCCCAAAGGCCGCCAATGCGTCGTGCGGCGCGGATGGCAGCTCGGCACGACGGGAGTTATCGAATGAAGCGCATGCCCGCGACGAAGACCTCCTCGAAGCAGGCTTCTGCCAAAAAGCCCGCTACCCAGCGCCCGTCTCTCCAGAAGCCCGCGCCTCGGGCTGCGGCGCAGAAGAAGCCACGCGTGTACACCATGCCCTTCGCCAGCGTGTATCCGCTGTACGTGGCCAAGGCGGAGAAGAAGGGCCGGACCCAGCAAGAGGTCGACGAGATTATCGCCTGGCTCACTGGCTATACGCGCGCTGCGCTCCGGCGCGTGCTCGACAGCAGAGTTGATCTCGAGACCTTCTTCACGCGAGCGCCGCGGCTGAACCCCAACGCGGCGCTGATCCAAGGTGTCGTGTGCGGCGTACGCGTCGAAGACGTCGCCGACCCTCTGATGCAGAAGATTCGCTATCTCGACAAATTGGTCGACGAGCTCGCGCAAGGAAAGAAGATGACGAGTATCCTCCGGCAATAGCCGACGAGGACAGAGACCGCAGCGGAGCAAAACTCGACTGCTCCAGCAGCCCGTGATTCACACACACGGTCGAGCAACTTGACGGTAGGCACCTCGCCTGCATGCCGTGAATGCGCTCACGGGCGATACGAAGCAACCGGCTGCACGCGCGGCCCGACGAGCCGCCAAGCGAACGGGCCAATGCCAAGCTGAGCTTTCGAACGACTCGAAGACGTCACGCTGTTCGCTGATGACCGCCAAAGAGCTCGGCGCGCCGCTCGCGGGTCGTGGCGATTACGGCAAGGTGGAGGGCACGGGGATGCTGCCGCCGCCGCGCACGAAGGCGACGATGGTATCGCTCAGCTGCGCATCGACCTTCACACACTTGGCGCTGACGTCTCCGCTCACGGCGCCCTTGCACTCTTTGCGCCGCTCCAGGTACGCGCGGTTGATCTTTTCGTCCTTGCGCAGCGCCTCTTGCACGTTGTCATCGAGGAAGCGCCACTCGATGCGCGGGGTCTTCGGCGTCGGCGGCTTGTCGCGCGTGAGCTCCTCACCCGAGAGTGTTACGCAGGAGCCGTCCCAGCGTAGCGCGTCGTAGCCGGCGCCGGCCCCGCTCACTTGCATGCCGCCAGCGTCCGCCTTGCGCTCGAAGAGCAACAGCACCTCTTCGTCGAATTCGAGGAAGCCGCCGGTGGAGGCGCCCCCCGAGGCGTTCCACGCCTCGGTTTTGCGGGTGAGATAGGCGTGTGGCCACTTGGAGCCGTTGCCGAACAGGTACAGGGCCAGCGAGGGGAAGCGGTTGTTGCAGAGCTTCTTCACGAACTTCGGATCGGGCAAGCAGAGGCCCGTCGGCTTGAAGCAGTCCTTGGGCACCGCTACTTCGCCGCTCGCAGCAGCGTCGCCGCCGGATTTCGCCGCTTCCTCGTTGCTGGCGGCTTCGCTGGATGCGTCGGCAGCGCTCGCCTCCGAGTCCGCCGGCGCGGCTTCCGCCGGCTTGTTGGCGCCGCCGCAGGCGACGAGCGAAACCGAGAGCAGCGCCAGCGAGACCGTGTGTTTCAGCATCATGTCCGGCGTTTCTACTCGAAAACCGTCGCGAGCGGAACGGCGAGAACCGAACCCGGAGCGCTCGGCATTTTCACGCGGTCGTCAGCGGCAATGGCGCCGAAACCTGTCGGAATACGAGGTCGCGCTCTATTCATCATAGCCGATGGCAGCAGCGACGGTCATCACGGACTTGAGCGCGGCGAGCGCGCGCGGCTTCGACGTCGCAGCGCCCGCCATAGATTTGCCGGCGGCCAATCACGACGACGTGATGCTGGAGACGACGATCCGCGTGTTCTGCGTTCGTGCGAGTCCATCGACCACGGTGGCGAAGCGCTCGCTGGGCAGGCACGGCGTTTCGCGGATCACAAGCTCCATGTCCGCCGGTCGAGGGGGGGCCTACTCTTCGCCATAGCGGACGTTTACCGGGATGCAGCCGCGTCCGCATGGCGTCGACTTCGGTCGCTCGGCGGCTCGGTGCTCTGCCCTCGCTGGGCAGCACCGAGCCGCCGGCGACCGTGCCCCATTGCTCTTCGCGACCAATGCCCAGCTCGCGCGTTCAAAGCGCGACGACGTCGACGCCCACCGTTAGGTGGTGCGCGCCGCCGCCCAGGATCACGCCGCGCAGCGGGCTGGTGTCGCTGAAATCGCGGCCCCACGCCAAGGTGACGTGCTCGGCGTGCGGGATGCATCCGTTGGTCGGATCGAAATCGACGTAGCCGAAGTCGGGGCAGAAAACCGAGAACCAGGCGTGCGAGGCGTCCGCGCCCTGGAGCTTCTCTTGGCCGGGAGCGGGCGCGTTGTGCACGTAGCCGCTCACGTAGCGCGCGGGGAGCCCGAGCGCGCGCAGCATGCCGATGCCGAGGTGAGCGAAATCTTGGCACACACCGCGGCGGGTGCGGAGCACCTCGTCGAGCGGCGTCGCGACCGTGGTCGCGCCGGGATGGTACTCGAAATCACGGTAAATGCGGCGGGTGAGCTCGTACACGGCCTCGAGCAGCGGTCGCCGCGCGCTGAAGGACTGCGCGGCGTACTGGAACAGCTCCTCGCTGAAGCGCACGTGCGGCGATTCGAAGGTGTACTCGAGCGCGCGCAGTCCCTCAGCGGACAGCTCGCCGCGCACCGCGTCGCGCACGGCCTCCCACGCCGGAGCGAGGGACAGCACCGGCGCCTGATACGGAATCAAATCCACCTCCGAGACGGCGCTGACGCTGAGCCGATGGTGCGCCTCCTCCAACATGAAGAAGTGGACGACGTTCCCGAAGTAGTCGCGATCCTCGACCAGCGCCGCGGCGCTCGGCTCCGTGGAGAGCCGCGTCCCGCGCGGCTTCTGGTTGACGGTCGAGCGCGGCACCAGCCGCGCCTCGTTGTGACACGTAGACACGGACTCGCGGTACTCGTAGCTCGTGGTGTGCGTGATGCGGTAGCGCATGACAGCTCAGGACCGTTCGGCGGGGCCACCGACGGAGAATGAAGGTTGCGCGTGCGCGAGATAAGCCAGCGTCAGCTGCTCGGCGAGCAGCGGCAGCGCGGCCTCGAGCTCGTCGAGCAGCTCAGCGAGCCCAGCGCGGTGACCGAGCGAGTCCGTGCGCGCCAGCTGATCGAGATCGGCGAAGCGCACGGCCGCGAGCGCGCGCAGCACGGTCTTGGCCTCGGGCGCCAGGAGCGGACGCGCAGCGGCGCGCGGCAGCCGCGTGACGTGCTCCTCCAGCACCGCGAGCTGATACACGACCGAGCGCGGGTTGGTGTCGTCGCTGAGCAGTAGATCGAGCACGGGCTCGAACGCCAGCGTGCCGAGATAGCGCGAGCGGTAGGTCATGGAGCTGTCCGCGACCTCCAGCACGGCGTCGAGCAGCGAGGCATCGTCGGCCGAGACGAGCGTGGTGCGCAGCAGCCGCACCATGAACGCGCCGCGCTCGATGCGTCGCCCGATGTCGGCGAAGCGCCAGCCAGGACCGTGCGTCATGTTTTCCATGACCAGCCCCGAGAACGCGGAGAAGCCGAGCAGCAACGAGCCGAGCGTCTCCAGCGCGTCGGCGGCGTCGGCCGTCTGGCGCGCGCGCGCGGCCTCCACGGCGTCGTGCAGCACGTTGATGACGCGCCAAGTATCGAGCGAGATGCGATCGCGGACCAAGCGCGCGGCGCGAAAGGCATCGGCGATGCCGGCCGACGGCGTGCGCCCCGGCGCGCTCGAGCTGAGCAGCGCGGCGATTTGGCTCTCCAGCGCTTGCGGGCTGCGAGCGAGGGAGCCCTGCACGAGCTCGAGCTCGCGCTCCAGCGCCGTGAGCAACGCGGCGAGCTCCGGCGCGCGGCCGAGCTCGTCGCCGCGACGCAGCAAGAGGCTGCGCAAGAGCCGCGTAGTGCCCTCGGCGCGCTCGACGTAGCGGCCGATCCAGAACAAATTGTCCGCCGCTCGGCTCGGCAGATCGCCGCCCGAGCGCAGCACCTCGACGCGCAGCCCGGGTGCCGGCAACAGCGTCAGGCTGCTCGGCTCACCGCGCGCGAGCACCCAGGTATCCTTGCTGCCGCCGCCCTGCTGCATGGAAACGACCAGCGAGTCGCGAGAGCTCGCGACGCGCGTGAGGCCGCCGGGCATGGCCACGTAACCATCGTCGCGGCGTGCGAGGAACGCGCGCAGCGAGAGGTGCCTCGGCTGCACGCCGTCCGCGCCGAACGCCGGCGCCGTGGACAGCGGCAAGCGCTCCTGCGCAACGTAAGCGGTGGGCCGCGTCAGGATCTTTTGCTTGAGCTCCGACAGCTGCGACGCCGAGAGCTCGCCGCCGAACACCGGCTCGCCCGCGCCGGGCCCGAAGAACGCGCTCTTGATCACGAGCTCCGGTAAGCGCTCCAGCACCCTGGCGCGAGCAGCGTCGTCACCGCACCAGAACGTCGGCACGTTGGACAGCAGCGGCTCTTCCCCGAGCAGCGCCCGGCACAGCGCCGGCAGGAACGCGAGCAGCGCCGGCATCTCGACCAAGCCGCTGCCGAGTGAGTTGGCGATAGTGACGTTGCCCGCGCGCACCGCGTGGACCAGCCCGGCGATGCCCAGCGAGGAATCCGGCCGCAAGCTGAGCGGATCGGAGTAGCTGTCGTCCAAGCGACGCACCACGACGTCGACGCGCTCGAGTCCGCCGAGGGTCTTGAGGTAGAGCACGCGATCGCGCACCGTGAGATCACCGCCCTCCACTAGGCTGTAGCCGAGATAGCGCGCCAAATAGGTGTGCTCGAAATACGTCTCGTTGTACGGACCGGGCGTGAGCAGCACGATGCGCGGGCTATCCGTGCGCCGGCGCGCCAGCTTCTGGAGGCCCTCGCGCAGGGTGCGAAAGAACCGCGCCAGCCGCTCGACGCGACAGTCGCGGAACGCCTGCGGCAGCAGCCGCGAGATGACGATGCGGTTCTCGAGGGCGTAGCCCGCGCCGGACGGCGCCTGCGTGCGATCGCCGAGCACCCAGAAGCGTCCGTCGGGACCACGCGACAGATCCGCCGCGTAGAGGTGCAAGCGGACATGATCCGCGACGGGCGCGCCGAACAGCGGACGCAAGAAGCCGGGATTGGCGAGCACCAGCTCCGCCGGCAGTAACCCGTCGCGTAAGATGCGCTGCGAGCCGTAGGCGTCAGCCAAGATCGCGTCGAGCAGGCGCGCGCGTTGCTCGAGCCCGGCCTCGACGTGAGCCCACTCCTCGCCATCCACGACCATCGGCAGTGGATCGAGCTGCCACGGACGATCCGTCCCGCGCGGATCGCCGTACACGTTGTAGGTCACGCCGTTCTCGCGGATCAGGCGCTGCGCCTGCGCCCAGCGTCGGAACAGCTCCTCTTGCGCGAGCGGACGCAGCGCGTCGAAGAAACGTCGCCAGTGCGGACGCACCGCGCCTTGCTCGTCGAACGCTTCGTCGCCGCCGCCGGATGCGGCGCCGTAGCCCCAACGCTCGGGGATCCAGCTCGCGTGCGAGGAGCCCGCGTCGACCGTGGACATACCGGCTTCCACCGTTACCACACGCGGCTACTGCTGTTGTTGCTGCTGCTGTTGCTCGAGCGCGTTCAGATCCAAGCGCCGCTCGCGCAGCACATGCCCTGTCAGCAGCCGCGCGTCGGCGCGCACCAGCGGCAAGGCCGGCCCTTCATCCTGCTCGGCGAGCTGCTCGATGCGCACGCGCACTCGAATGCGCTCTTCGGCGCCGCCGCGATACACGCCGCGATTGGGGGGCACGTCCGCGTAGCTGCGCCCGACGGCCACCGCGACGTGCGACTCGGAGGCGAGCTCGCCATGCGTCGGATCCAAGCCAATCCAACCGACCGAGGGCAGGAAGGCTTCGACCCAGGCGTGCGTCTCGAGTTCGGCCGAGCTCGGGCGGAACAAGTAGCCGGAGACGTAGCGCGCTGGGACGCCCATCATGCGCAGCAGCGCCAGCGCGAGGTGCGCGTAGTCCTGGCACACGCCGCCGCCGAGGTCGAGCGCGTCGGCGACGCTGGCCGCGCTGGTGGTGACCCCTTTTTTGTACTGGATCAGCTCGCGCAGCTCACTCGTGACGCAGCCGAGCAGCAGGCACGCGCGCCGCTCGTTCAAGAGCCCGCGCTGCTCGGCGAAGCGCGCGAGCCGCGTGTCACGCTGAACGGGTCCGTGAAACATCAAGAAATCCTGGTGCCGGTGGCCGAGGCCCGCGAGCGGCAGCGTGTCCAGCAAGTGATCCAGCCGCAGCTGCCGCGCGTGCGTCTCGACCACCGAGGAGGCCAAGATCACGACTTTGTCGTGGACGTCGACGATCGAGAAGTGATGCGCGTGATTGCCTTGCCAGTCGCGGTGCTCGAACACCGGCGCCTCGGGCCCGACCGCGAGCCCAAAATTGCGCACCGTCTGCTGCGCGTCACTGCGCGGCATCATCCTGAGCTCCATCACGGACTCCGTGATGGGCTCCGCGTACGTGAGCTCGGTCTCGTGGTTGATGGCTAGCCGCATGACCGCTTCTCCTCCGTCAACATAGAAAGAACGTCTTCTGCAGCGCCGACGAGGCGTCGTTCACGCGGCCCGCCACTTCGCGCAAGAACTGGCAGCCGCCCTGCCCTTCGAAGGACTCGAAGTCCGTGTACTCGACGCTGGCTGCCAAGCGCCCGAAGTCCCGCTCCACGCGGCGGCCGGATTGCGGGTGGACGCGCAGCAAGCGACGCGCCAGATCCGCCGCGAGGTTCGTGGAGTGGCGCAGCGTGCGCGGAAAATCCGGCTCGAAGAGCAGGAACTCGACGACCGCGCGGCGGTCCACCTGCTTGGGATGCGCTTTGCGATAGGCGTCGAGCGCGTCCAGGCTCTTCAGCAGCGTCAGCCACTCGACATTTTCTTCGGACTGTACGGCGGCGCGCTGCTCCACCGACTCCAGACGCGCCGCGAGCAAGCGCGCGATGCCGTCGATACGCTCGACGAACTTTCCGAGCTTCAAGAACAACCAGCCTTCGCCGCGGATCATGGTCGCGTCCGTGACGCCATCCCACAAGAAGCTGGAGGACACGATGCCGGTCAGCGTTTGTGAAAGCGTGCCTTCGTTGGCGCCGGAGCCCATCAGATCGCGCAGCAACCAATATTGCCGGTTCAGCTCCTCCCACATTTCAGGGCTGATCCCCTCCCGCACCTGGCGCGCGTTCTCTCTCGCGCGCGACATCGAGCAGAGCAGCGAGTTCGGCTCCGAGGGATCGAGCACCAGCCGCGCCATCGGCAAATCCGGCAATGACAGCGCCCGCAGCGCGCCTTGCCATTGCTCGTCAGCGATGTCGCGCGCGACCTCGACCAGGTCGAGACGCAGGCCACGCATCGCCTCCAGCACGCGCGCGGCGTGCTCCGCGCGCTCGAGGTAGCGGCCCATCCAATACAGCGCTTCGGCGACTCGGCTCAGCATCATGACGCCTCCGGCGCGCTGCTCGGCTCGCGCGTCACGCCGCCCCCGCTGCTGGGCGCTCATGCTCGCCCGCGAGCACCCAGGTGTCTTTGTAGCCGCCGCCCTGGCTCGAGTTGACGACCAAGCTGCCGCGCCGCAGCGCGACGCGCGTGAGCCCACCGGGGATGACGCGGATCTTGTCGCCGTACAGGATGTACGGCCGCAAATCCACGCAGCGCCCCTCGAGCGCTCCGTCGATCAGCGTGGGGTGCTTGCCGAGCTGAATCGTGCGCTGCGCGATGTACGAGCGCGGATCGTGCTCGATGCGCCGCGCGAACTCCGCGAGCTGCTCCTTGCTGGCCTGCGGCCCGATCAGCATGCCGTAGCCGCCCGAGGCGTCCGTCTGCTTGACGACCAGCTCGTGCAGGTGCTCGAGGATGTATTTGCGGTCGCCCGGGCGCGACGCGATGTACGTCGGCACGTTGGGTAAAATCGGCTCTTCCGAGAGATAGTAGCGGATCATGTCGGGGACGAACGGGTAGATGGCTTTGTCGTCCGCGACGCCGGTGCCGGGGGCGTTGGCGAGCGCGACGGCGCCGCTGCGGTAAGCCGCGAACAAGCCGGGACAGCCCAACACCGAGTCCGGCCGGAACGCCACCGGATCCAAATAGTCGTCGTCGATGCGCCGGTAGATCACGTCCACGCGCCGCAGACCTTGCGTCGTGCGCATGCACACCGCGCCGTCGCGCACCAGCAAATCGCGGCCTTCTACCAGCGTGACGCCCATACAGCGCGCGAGGAAGCTGTGCTCGAAGTACGCCGAGTTGTACATGCCCGGGCTGAGCAGCACCACCGTGGGCTCCGGCGCCGCCCGCGGCGTGACGTGGAGCAGCGACTCGCGCAGCCAGTCCGTGTAGTCGTCGATGGCGCGCACTCCATAGTGCTCGAACAGCACGCCGAAGACGCGCTTCATGACGTCGCGGCACTCGAGCACGTAGCTGACGCCGCTCGGGCTGCGCACGTTGTCTTCCAGCACGTGCAGGGTGCCGGCTTCGTCGCGGATCAAGTCGGTCCCGACGACGTGCGTGTAAATGCCTTGCGGAGGCGTCATGCCCACCATCTCGCGACGAAAGGAGCCCGCGCGATAAATCAGCTCCGCGTCGATGATGCCGTCGTCCAGGATGCGCTGCGCTCCATAAATATCCGCCAAGAACAGGTTCAGGGCGCGCACGCGCTGCACCAGCCCGCTCTCCACCTTGGCCCACTCGTCACAGTCGATGAGCCGCGGAATCGGATCGAACGGGAACACCTTCTCGATGCCCGCGTCGTCCGAGTAGACGGTGAAGGTGACGCCCTGGTTGCGCAGCAGCAGCTCGACCAGCTTGCGGCGCTGCTCCACCTCCTGCGGGCTCAGCGCCGTCAGCCGGCGCAGCAGCTCTTTGTAGAGCGGACGAGGTGCGCCGCCGGGCTCGAAGGTCTCATCGTAAGTCCGCGTGTCGACCGCGTAGTCATCGAGCCGCATGCCTGGCCGAGCTGACCAGGGGCATGGATTCAGGGAGGTTTCTGGGCGGTTAATCCAGCCGATTCGCGCGCGGCCGCGCGCCGCTCACTCGCTCTTGCGGATCAGCAGCGCGAGCCGCGTGACGCGCTGCTCTTCCTCGCGAGAGAGCGGCGCGGAGCGGCCGCGCAAGGTGCGCAACAGGTAGTCGACCAAGCCGCGGTCCGCGCCCTTCGCGGTTGGGTACACGGCCTCGAGCGCCGTCAGGCTCATGTGGCTGGGCACCTGCTGACAGGCGGCGTGCAGCTCGAGCGGATAATCGATCCAGGAGCCGCGATTGGTCCAGGAGTAGAGCTTCAGCGCGTAGCGCGTCGCGTGATCGAGGAGCGGCTCCGGCACGGCGAGGCCCGCGGACGCGCCCAACAGCAGCGTGTTCAAATGCTCGGACAGCACGCGCACCGCCTCTTGAGGCAAGCCGGAGGACATGAAGTGCTCGGCGACGCGCCCGACGAGCTCGACCGTCTGCGAGCGCTCCGTGGGCGGCACGGGTCGTCCGACCGCGCTGCCTGACACTGGCGGCGACGTTGCCTCGCGCGCGGCGCCGGAGCCCGTCGCCGGTAAGCCGCTCGGCGCAGATACCACGGGTGCCACGCGCAGCGTGCCGATGCTGCTCATTTGGCGCGCGGGCTCGGGCGCCTTGCGCTCGGCGATGGGCACCGTCGCCGAAGCGCGCGTGCTGAACACGCTGACCTCGGTCGTGCCGATCAACAAGCGATCTCCCTCAGAGAGACCGGTGAGCGGCCGCGGCAAGCGCACGCCGTTCACGAACATTCCGTTGGTGCTGTTCAGGTCTTCGATCACTACGCGCTCGTCGTCGAGCACGGTGAGCCGCGCGTGCATGCGCGACACCAGCGGATCCTGCACGACGATCTTCGCCTCTTCGGCGCGCCCAATGACCAGAGAGCCACCCTCGAGCTCCCACTCGCCGGTCGGCGTGACCACCACCACGGGCGCCTTCAAGACGTGCGGCGCGGCCGCCGCCTGCTGAGAAGACGCTGGGCGTTGTGGTGCCGGTGCCACGGGCGTGGGACGACGTGTCGAGCTCATTTTCCTCCAACGTAATAGGAAGCACGTTCCCGCAACCTTTGCCAGAGCGACAACGCAACTTAAACGCTCGAATGTAGTCGAACGCAGCGCAGCGGCTGTTCGTGTGGGCGAGCACGAGGATGATCGTAAATCGACCGAAAACGGCTGTGTGTGCCCGGAGGCGCTCCAACGACACTCACCGTTACCGCTGATTGACGTGACTCGCGACTCAAAATCTGCGGGCAGCGCAAAGCCAGACCAACACAGCCATACGGGTCTAGCGGGTCGAGATGATTTCGGCCTTACCCAGAGTCTCGGTGCCGGCGACGGTGCCGGGACGAGCGCTCGAGCCGGCTCCTCACGAGCACGAAGCCAGAGAGCAACGCCGCAGCCAGCGCGCCCAGCGAGAGCCAAGAGCGACGCTCGCTACCCAGCACGCGACTCACGCTCAGCGCAGCGCGCTCCCGCGATGACGGCCGCGCGCGCGGCGCCGGACTCGTCGCCCGTTGCGACGCTGGAGGCAGCTCGACCTCGAGCGCTGGGTCGTCCGCGCGCAGCAGCGCTTGTCCAAGGAAGACGCGCTCGGCGACCGCGGTGAGCACGGCGCCGTATTCGGGGCTGCGCAGGCGCGCGAGGTGCGTGGCTTCGAAGCGCAGCGGGCCCGGCCGCGGCGGCGGGTACACGAGGCTCGCCTCGAAGTCGTGCTCGACCGAGAGGTGCACGCGGACGCTCGTCGGGCTGAGCGGCGCGGCGCGCGAAGTGACGCGATACAAGCCGCGCGCGCAGTCTCGAAAGCGCTCGGGGAACGCGTCGAGATCGCTCTGCTCGAAGTCGTTCGGGTTACCACCGAGGCCCCAACAAAGCGCCGACGCCGTTCGGCTCGACATCGCCACGTGCAACTGCAAGCGATCGGGGAACACCTTCGCCTCCGTGGTGATCTCGAAAGCGTCGTGAGCCCGAGCCGGCGAGGGCGCGGCCAGCAACGCGCCGACAGCGAGCAGCAGCGCGACGCCCGCGCGCTGGCCACCCGTCGCCCGCTCACGCTGGCAATGGATTCCTTCCGGCTGGCTGCAACCGAAGCGAAGCTGCGCGATGAGCGAGGGATCGGGCATCATATTTTTCTTAGTCGCATGCGATTTAGAGCACTGGAGGACGTGGCAATGCCACTGCTGAAGGGTGCCTTCGCTTCGTTCGGCGCACTGCTCAGGAGCTCAGTTTCGATGAACCACCGCTCGCTGCTTCCTCTCGCTCGACGTTGGCTGATGGGTCCAGCGTTCCTGACGCCCGTCCTGCTGCTCAGCCACTGCAGTGACAGCGGCAGCGACGCGCCCTCCGCGACGGGCGGCTCGAGAGCCGCTGGCAGCGGCGGCGCGGATAAGGGCAGCGGCGGCGGCTCACTCGCGAGCGGCGGCACGTCAACGAGCGCGTCCGGCGGCAGCGACGGCGCGGGGCCGAGTGGCGGAGCGACCACCAGCAGCAGCGGCGGCAGCGACGCGGCGGGCGGCGCTGCAAGCGGCGGCAGCAGCGCCGCCGGCGCGGGCAACGCTGCGGGCGCCGCGACCGCGGGGACAGCGACGACGAGCGGCGGCGACAGCGGCGCCGCGGGCGCGAGCGCCACGGCGGGCAGCGCGGGCGCGGCGCCCGGCGGAGGCCTCAGCGGCGGCACGGGCTTTTATCGCATGGAGCGGCTGAACCGCGGCATCGTCGCCATCAAGACGGCCGGCGGCGTGTACGTCGGCTGGCGCATGCTCGGCTTCGAGTACGACGCCAGCAACGCGGCCAACGTCGCTTACAACCTGTATCGCGACGGAACCAAGATCGCGACCGTCACGGACAGCACCAACTACCAGGACGCGGACGGCGCCTTGACGTCGACGTACACGGTGCGGCCCGTGCTCGGCGGCGTGGAAGGCGCGGTGAGTGAAAGCGCCAAGGTTTGGGAGAACCCTTATCTGCGCATTCCGCTGCAGATTCCGCCAGGCGGGACCACGCCGGGCGCGGACAAGTGCGGCAGCGGCAGCGACTACGCGAACCCGAACGAGGCGTACACGTACACCGCGAATGACGCGAGCGTCGCCGATCTCGACGGCGACGGCCAGTACGAGATCATCCTCAAGTGGGATCCGACGAACGCGCGCGACAACTCCCAAGACGGCTGCACCGGCAACCAAATTCTGGACGCTTACAAATTCGATCTCGCCACCGGCGCGTCGATGCGGCTCTGGCGCATCGATCTCGGCCGCAACATCCGCGCGGGCGCGCACTACACGCAGTTCATCGTGTACGACTTCGACGGCGACGGTAAGGCCGAGATGGCGGTGAAGACCGCGCCCGGCAGCAAGGACGGAACCGGGGCGTATTTGAAGCTCGGCCCCGCCGCCAAAGACGACGACAACGCGGACTATCGCGGCGTGAACAACGACGGGAACAAGCTCGGCTACGTGCTCAGCGGACCGGAGTATCTCACGGTGTTCGACGGGCTCACCGGCGCGGAGCGCGCCACGGTGGCGTTCGATCAGGCGCGCGGCACCGTGAGCGCTTGGGGCGACGCCTACGGCAACCGCGTAGATCGCTTCCTCGCGACCGCGGCGTACCTCGACGACACGGGCTTACCGAGCTTCGTCATGGCACGCGGCTATTACACGCGCACCACGCTCACCGCGTGGAACTTCCGCAACGGACAGCTCACTCAGCTGTGGAAGTTCGACAGCAACGTGACCAAGACCGACGCCAAGGGTAACCCGTACACGGGACAGGGCTCTCACAGCCTCTCCGTCGCGAACGTAGACTCCGACCCTGAGCAAGAGATCCTGTACGGCGCCATGGCCATCGATCACGACGGCAAGGGCAAGTGTTCGTCGGGCCTCGGTCACGGCGACGCGCTGCACGTCTCCGACTTCATCCTCTCGCGGCCGGGCCTCGAGGTGTTCATGCCGCACGAGGACAAGAGCATGCCCACGTACGACATCCGCGACGCCAACACCTGCGCGCTGATCGTCCAGAGCCCGAACTCCGGCAAGGACCAGGGCCGCGGCGTGGCCGCCGACGTGAACCCCGACAACCCCGGCGCCGAGATGTGGGCTGGGACCAACTACCTCGACGCGGCGACGGGCAAGGACCTCGGCGGGTCGCCCAAGTCGACGAATTTTTTGGTCTGGTGGGACGCCGATGAGTCGCGCGAGCTCGAGGACGGCACGACCATCACCAAGTTCAACGGCGCTCAGCCGCTGCTCACGGCCTCGGGCTGCGCCTCCAACAACGGCACCAAGAGCACGCCCACGCTGCTCGGTGATATCATCGGCGATTGGCGAGAAGAGGTGATTTGGAGAGAGAGCAATAACTCCGCGCTGCGGCTGTACGTGAGCACCGCCGTGACCAAGCGCCGCATCTACACGCTGCTGCACGACGCGCAGTACCGCATCGCGCTCTCTTGGCAGAACGTCGCGTACAACCAGCCGCCGCACCCGAGCTTTCATATCGGCGGCGGCATGGCGGCGCCGCCGACCCCGAACATCACCGTGAAATGAGCGGCGCCGAGCGCGGCGCGCCGCGCTCGTGCTATCTCGTGCGGACGATGAACGTCTGGAGCGCGCCGTTTCACCTCTCGATCTTCGTCAGCGATCTGGAGAGCACGCGCGCCTTTTACGCGGGCGTGCTCGGCTGCTTCGAAGGCCACAGCGCGCCCGGCTACGCGGACTTCGCGTTCTTCGGCAATCAGCTGTCGTGTCACGTCGCGCCCGAGCAGGTGCGCTCCGCCGCGAAATTTGGGCTCGACGGCAACCACTTCGGCGTCGTGCTCTCCGCGCAGGATTTCGACGCGCTGATCCCCAAGCTGCGCGACGCCAGCGTTACGTTTCTGACGGAGCCGCGCAGCGAGCGCACTGGTAGCGAAGAAGAGCGCCGCCGCTTCGTGATCAGCGATCCGAGCGGCAACGCCATCGAGGTGAAGACCTACGCGCACGACGCGCGGATCTTCGGCTGAGCGGCGCTAGCGCCGGCCGAGATCACGCACCGCGCCGAACGAGGCGCTGGTCGCGAGCGCGGCGTAGGCTTGCAGATACGTGCTCACGCTGCGCTGTCGCGCCGCGGGACGATACGCCTGCGGGCCGCGCGCTTGCATCGCCTGCCGGCGCCGCTCGAGCTCGGCCTCGCTCACCGCCAAGCGCAGCACGCGCTCGGGGATATCGATCTCGATGCGATCGCCCTCCTCTACGAGCGCGATGAGCCCGCCCTCGGCCGCCTCCGGCGAGACGTGACCGATGGAGAGGCCGGAGGTGCCGCCCGAAAAGCGCCCGTCCGTAATCAACGCGCACAGCTTGCCGAGCCCTTTGCTCTTCAAATAGCTGGTCGGATACAGCATCTCCTGCATGCCGGGTCCACCGCGCGGCCCCTCGTAGCGGATCACCACCACGTCGCCGGCTTTGACCTTGTCGTTGAGGATGGCGTCCACCGCGTCATCCTGGCTCTCGAAGACGCGCGCCGGACCCGAGAACTTCAGGATCGAGGCGTCCACGCCCGCGGTCTTCACGACACAGCCATCGACCGCCAGGTTGCCGCGCAGCACGGCGAGGCCGCCGTCCTTGGCGTAGGCGTGCTCCATGTCGCGGATGCAACCCTGCTCGCGGTCTGTATCGAGCGTCGCCCATTGACGGTCCTGGCTGAAGGGCGTCTGCGTCGGCACGCCGCCTGGCGCAGCGCGGAACAGCGTCGCCGCGTCGGCGTTGCGGCGCACGTCCCAGCGCTCGATGGCGGCGCCGATGCTCTTCTCGTGCACGGTCTTGGCGTCGCGGTGGATCAGCCCGCCGCGCTCGAGCTCACCGAGGATGGCCATCACACCGCCGGCGCGGTGCACATCTTCGATGTGATATTTGTCAGTGCTCGGCGCCACCTTGCAGAGGTGCGGCACCTTGCGGGACAAACGATCGATGGCCGTCAGGTCGTAGGGGACCCCCGCTTC
This sequence comes from uncultured Sorangium sp., assembly GCA_966250485.1. Lineage (GTDB taxonomy): Bacteria > Myxococcota_A > Polyangia > Polyangiales > Polyangiaceae > PMG-095. Next base: position 74,578 of record CBINHN010000030.1, read on the forward strand.
GCGCGCGGCCGCGAGCAGATGCAAAATCGTGTTGGTGGAGCCGCCCATCGCGATATCGAGGGCCATGGCGTTATCGAAGGCGTCGAACGTGGCGATGCTCCGCGGCAGCACGCTCTCATCGCCGTCGACGTAATAGCGGCGCACGAGGTCCACGATCAGGCGCCCCGCGCGCAGGAACAGCTCCTTGCGCGCGGCGTGCGTCGCGACCACCGTGCCGTTGCCCGGTAGGGAAAGGCCCAGCGCCTCGGTCAGGCAGTTCATCGAGTTGGCGGTGAACATGCCGGAGCACGAGCCGCAGGTAGGACAGGCCGAGCGCTCGATCTCCGCCGCGTCCTCGTCGCTGACCTTGGGATCGGCCGCGGCGACCATGGCGTCGATCAAGTCGAGGTGGCGCTCGCCCTTGTCCTTGAGCCGCACCTTGCCCGCTTCCATGGGGCCGCCCGAGACGAATACCGCCGGCACGTTCAGGCGCATGGCCGCGTTCAGCATTCCCGGCGTGATCTTGTCGCAGTTGGAGATGCAGACCATGCCGTCCGCGCAATGCGCGCTGACCATGGTCTCCACCGAGTCCGCAATGAGCTCGCGCGAGGGCAGGCTGTACAGCATGCCGCCGTGGCCCATGGCGATGCCGTCATCCACCGCGATGGTATGAAACTCACGGGCGATGGCGCCGGCCTTTTGGATCTCCTCGGCGACCATGCGGCCGAGATCCCGCAGGTGGACATGCCCGGGCACGAACTCGGTGAACGAGTTCACGACCGCGATGATCGGCTTACCGAAGTCCTCGTCCCGTACCCCCGTCGCGCGCCACAGCGCGCGGGCGCCTGCCATGTTTCGACCGTGGGTGGTGGTTCGGGAGCGATATTCGGGCATGGGATACCTCTCGGAAGGCCTACAGAGTAGCACCCTGGAATCAGCGTCCCCTCCCTAGTTCTGCAAGCCGCTATTGCCAAAATTGCAACAGCGTGGCTTAAGCGATCCCTGATGCGCAACGGGCCCGGCATTAACCCCGAGGGGGCCCTGACCGGCTCGCGGCTGCGACGCCATGAGATTGGCCAGGGTTTTGCGTAAGAACGCCGCGAGTGCGGTATGTGTATCGAACGCGGTCGGCTCGGCCGCGGTCCACCACGATCAGGAAAGCATGTCCGAAGAGCTCGAATCGCCGTTGATGAAGGTCGTGAATCGCATCATCGAGAGCCGGTTCACCGGACTTCTGCGCGTGCGCGCGCACGAAGCGGACGGCGAGATGTCATTTCTCGCCGGCATCCGCGAAGAGACCCGCTTCGGGCTCAGCAAAGGCGACGACGCCCTGGCGCGCATGCGTCAGGCCACGATCCACGGCTTCGAGGTCGAGCCGCGCCTGCCCGCGTTGAGCGGCGACTTCAAGAAGAAGCTACCGCTCAGCGGCACCTTCGCAGAATTTCACCCCGCCACCCTGATGCGTCACTGCGAGACGAACGCGCTCACCTGCACGCTCGCGCTCGAGGCCGCGGGTCAATCCGCGCGCATCGCCTACAAGATGGGTGAGCTACTCTCCGTACAGACCACGCCAGCGGGTAGCGAGGTCCTGTCGCGTATCCTGCAGACGCCCGAGGGCACCTACAGCTTCACCCTTCCCGAGCTAGAATTTCCCCCCGGCGTCACCGTGGTGCGGCCGTCTCAAGCGCCCCTCGGCGAGAGCGCGCGGCCCAAGCCCAACCACGAAGAGCTCGCCGCCCGCCGCCGAGCTGCCGAAGAGGCCCTCGAAGCCCAACGTAAAGCCCGCCAAGAAGCCGAAGCCCGCCGCAAAGCCGAGCAAGAAGC
>CBINHN010000031.1:0-72343 GCA_966250485.1 uncultured Sorangium sp.
GCCGCCGTCATCATTGCCGCCGGCCTCGCCGCCCGCGCCAGCATCGCCGTGACCGTCGCCGCCGCCGCTGCCGTGAAGCTGGCCCGCGCCGCTGCCCGCGGCCCCTGCGGTGTCGAGCGCTCCGCCGCTGGCCGCGCCGCCGCGCGGCGCGCTGCCGCCCGTTGCTTCCGCCGACCCGCCGCTGGAGTCATTCGCGGCACCCGCGCCGTCGCCTCCCGAGATAGCGCTCGTCCCGCCGCTGGAGAGGCCCGTATCACCACCGCTCGCCGACAATGATTTGCCCTCTTTGATGTCGAAGAGCGAGTTGCAGCCCGCGAACGTAGCGAGCGCTGCGAGTCCGACGACCAAAGCACGCCTCATACGCAGCCTCGCTCAGAAGCGGTGAGCGACCATCGCCGACACGCCGCCGTGCTTGACGTCGACGTCGAACGACACGGCTGGCTCGGCGCGCGCGCCGAGCCAGCCCGCGCGGCTGGCGACGAAGACGCTGACGCCGAGTAACAGCAACGAGCCGCCGCCGATCGCGCACGCGGTCGCCTGGCGGCCCTGTCGCGCAGCGCTGTCGCGCAGGGCCTTGCCCTGCGGATCGCAGTAGTCTCCCTGGCAGTGGGGTTCGGCGTCGTGCTTGTTGCCGAGCGCGGCAGCGAGCAGATAAGTCCCCGTGCCGAGCACGCCTACTCCCGCGCCCGCAACGCCGATGCCCAGCCAATCCCACGTCCCGAGCCGACGCGCGTCCTCGCGCGCTGGCGCGCGCGAGGCGCTCGTTACGCCATGCCGGGCCGCTTCCGAGGCGGCTTCACGACAATGGATCTCGAGCGTCACTGGCGTCGTCGCCATCGCGCGGGCGGCCACGCTCGTCGACTGAGTCTCGCTTGAGCGCCGGCACGTCGCCTTCAGCAAGTGAGTGCCGGGATTGACCGCGACCGGAGCCGAGCGCGCAACGAGGCTCAGGGGCATATCGTCCAGCGTGACGTCTACGGCTTCTGCGGCCGCGCCTTCGACCCTTATCGTGAGCTTCGGTATTCGCTTTTCCAGACTGGCGAGCTGCTCGGCCGCGTCCTGGCGCGCCCTGAGCTGCAGGTGCTGCTCCTCGTCAGTGCCCACGACGGCCAAGCCGAGCGCCAGACGGTGAGCGTCGGCCGCTTTGAGCCAATCCCCCAGCTGCTCGAAGGCGAGGCCGAGCGTGAACGCGGACGTTGGCAGCGGGTGACGGCTCAGATCATCGCGCAGGATCTCGACGGCGTCGCGGTAGCGTCGCTCCTGATAAGCCTTCAGCCCTTCGAGATCGCGACTGCTGGTCGACTCTGCTTGCGCCGCTCCTGCAGCGAGCAGCAGCGCCGAGGACGCCGCTAGGTTGAGTGCAGCGAGGTTCATGGTTTCTTCGACTGGCGTATCTGATCCATCAGCTTTGCGCGCTCTGATCGCGTCGGCGGCGGCTCGGAGGCGGGCCGCGCCGGCTCACGAACATCTGCGGTTGCCGCGCTGGTAGCAGGACGCCGGCGCGGCGCGGCGCGCCGCGCCGGCGCCGTCGAGCGCGCGGTGCGCGTCGCGCTGCTGTCGGGCGCGTCGGCGTGCGGCGCTGGCGATGCTGCCTGCGACTTCGCCGAGGGCAGCGCGACGTTCGCACTCAGCGTCGGCCGCGGCGCGGCCACGTTCGCGACGGGCGACGCGCCGCTCACCGATGGGAGCGCAGGCGCCGCGCTATTCAGCGCGCGAAGATGGACCAAGCGCGGCGCGAGGGTCACGCCAGCAAAAACGGCGACGGCGCTCGCGGTGAGCAGCGCAGGCCACCAGCGCTTGGACGTCGGCCGCGTGGCGATGGTCGAGCTGGCTGGCGCGCCCGTCTGCGGCGCGGTGCGCGCTGGCGCGGCGCTCGAGCGCAAAGCCAGGATCTCCGTTGCGCCGGAGATCGGCGTCGCCACGGGTTCGGCGCTGGGAGGGCTGGAGCGCGTCCTCGGCTGCGCGCTGGGCGCGAGCAAGGCGGGCAAGGTGAGCTCGTGGAGCGGCAAGCTCTCCAGCTCGGAGACGAGCTCAGCGCGCCGCGCCAGCTCAGCGCCGGCCAGCGCTTGCACCCACTCCTGCACGAGCGCGGGAGTCGCGGGGGTGAGCGCCGCGCAGAGCTCGTCGGCCATCTGTTGCGCCGTCGCATAGCGGTCAGCGGGCGTGAGCGAGAGCGCCTGCGACACGATGGCGTCGAGCTCGCGTGGTGTGTCGACGAAGCGACTCGGCGGCAGGATGTCGCTGCTGAGCACCTCGTTGGCGAGCGCCGCCGGGCTCTCACCGGCGAACAGACGGCGGCCAGTGAGCAGCTCCCACAGCACGATGCCCGCGGTGAAGACGTCCGAGCGGCGATCGGTGCGCTCGAGGCGCAGCTGCTCGGGGGTGAAGTAGCCGAGCTTGCCGCGCAGCTCGCGGTTTTGCGTGGTGTGATGACGCGACGCCGCCTTGGCGATGCCGAAGTCGACGACGCGAGCCAGACCATCCGCGCCGACCAGGATGTTCTGCGGTGAGACGTCGCCGTGCACGATTTGCAGAGGCTCGCCGCCCTCGTCGCAGGCCTCGTGGCCCGCGTGTAAACCGAACAGCACGGCGCTCATGATCGCGCAGGCAATGCGCGGCGGCACCGGCGCATCCGCCCGCTTCGTGAGGTTCGCGAGCGCGTCGCCGTGCACGTACTCCATCACGATGAAGAGCTCGGCATCCAGCCGCACCACGTCGATCGGCGCTACGACGTGCGGGTGATGAATCCTAGAGAGCAGGCGCGCTTCCTCGAGGAACATCTTCACGAACTCTTCGTCCTGCGCGAAGTGCGGTAAGAGCTGCTTGATGGCGACGATGCGCGAGAACCCTTCACCGCCGAGCAGACGCCCGAGGTGGACCTGCGCCATGCCTCCCGCGGCGATCGGATCGCAGAGCAGATAGCGCCCAATTAGGCGAGGTTTCGACTTGGCGGCCAACAAGGCCACGGCAGTGTTATCCAAAGCGGGGCCGAGCGCCCTCCCGGGCTCGCGCGGCACGACGCCGGTGACCGAAGCGCCTGCCAAGCCCCGGCCAGCGGCGGCAACGTCTGGAAATGAAAAGGGTATTGAGCGCGTGGCGAAATCGGACGCGGGCGAGCCGAACGAGGGCAGAGGCGCCATCGCCGCGCGCTCCTGCAAAGAAGATACCCTCCGGCGTGTCACGCGCGCGCTCTCGAAAGCTGCTGACAACGAGGGTGAGCGCCACGACGTGCAGCGACGCGCGAGGAGGCGCTGTAAACCGCTGGTTGCGAATGTAAACCGCGAGTTGGCGTGTGCGCGCTCCGAAGCGAGCGAGCTGGTCGCGCGGCTAGCCGCGGACGAGCGTCGCTGCAGAGCGGAAAGGCGCCGGTCGTCGCGCTCGCGACGCCGAGGCAGAAACGAGCTGGTAGGCGCGGACCACCGCCAGCGCCGAGAGCGGCATCGTGACGAGCAGCCCGACCAGGAAGAGCGCGCCGCCGACGACGTTCAAGAGCGCGAGTGAGACATTCAAAGCGAGGATGGCTCCTGGCCGATTCAGCGCCAAGTCCTTGCTGCTCCCGAGCGCCTCCCACGTCGAGGCACCATCGTTCAAGTACAGCGGCACGAACAGAAAGAGCGTGGAGGTGAGCGCCACGCCGATGCCGCAGGCCAGCGAGCCCGCCAACACGCACGCGCCGGCCAGGCACGTGCGCGCGCCAGCGGTCGTCAGCGGCTGCAGCGCGTCACTCAGCCTCGGCTTGCGCCCCTCCGCCGCCACGCGCGCTGCGTTCAGATAGCCGCCCCACAGGGCATAAGCCGTCAGATGACACAAGAAGCCGCCGAGCTCCCGCAGCGAAACGATGAGAACGAAGCACGCCACGAGCTCCATCACCGAGAGCACGAGCGCGAGCCAGAGTAGAGCAGCGAAGCGCCAGCGCAAGATGCGCCAGCTGAAGGCGAGACATTCGCGGATGAACATGGCGGCCTTTCGGTGCTGTGCGTCGAGGCGCGCTCGCCCATTGCAGCTTTCGTGCGCGACGGGCGCCGGCCGCATTTCACGCTGCGTGCGCCAGGCTCTCGCGCGGCGCTGACAACTCATGGTTGCTTGCGGCAAGGCGCTCTCGCAACTCGCGGTTGACGGCGGCGCCGTAGCCGGCGAACGCTCGCTGAATCGCCGCGCAGGAGCGGCGCACGCGCTTCGCGTAGCCGAAAATACGGCGGCACGCGGCGTGAATGACGGCGGGTGTGAACCACTCGTTGACTGCGCCCAGCAACTGTAAACTCATCAGCTCGCTGTTCGCCGTGCTGGTGCTCGGCTGCAGTGAGCCGCCGCCGCAAGCAGAAGAATACCAGCTCGGTCTCACGATCTACGGGGATCCCGGCAAGCCGGTGGCCGGCGCTCGCGTGAGCCAGGGCGCCCGCCCGATCGCGGAATCGGACGCCGAGGGCCGTGTTGCCATCAGCTCCAGCGGGAGCGAGGGGCAAGTGCTCGCCTTTCAGGTGCATTGCCCCGAGGGCTACCGCTCCCCGCCGCAGCCGATCTCGGTGGTGCTCAAGCGGGTGGCCGAGAGCGATCGGAGGCCGGAGTACCAGGCGCACTGCGAACCGTTGCTGCGCACCGCGGTCGTCGCGGTGCGCGCCGAGCATGGCCCGGACCTCCCGGTGCTCTACCTCGGCCGCGAGGTCGCGCGCACGGACAGCTCCGGCGCAGCGCATTTCATGCTGAAGAGCCCGCCCGACGACAGCATCGAAATCACGCTCGATACCAGCCAATACCCGAAGCTTCGCCCGCACAACCCGAGCGCGCGCTTTCAAGTCGCGCAGCGCGACGATGTGTTCGTGTTCGAGCAAACGTTCCGCGCGCCGCCGCCGCCCTCCAAGCGCCCGGTGCTGCGCCGTGCTCCCGGCATCATCAACCTGCGTCGCTGAAAGAGGACGCGTGCAACCGCTGGTGTCGACTGCAACCAGATGCGGAAACCAGGAGTTTTCAGTGCCTGGGCTCGCCGCGAAAATGCGGTGGATTATGCCGCTTCGCTGCCCGGCACGGAGCTTGAATATAGCCCTCACGTGACACGCACTGGAGTCGGAGGAGACGCGGGCAAGTATCGCTCGCTGCTCGCAAACACCAGCGGGGCAGTCTTTCTGGAGCATCTCACGCTCTTGAGTCTGTGCGGGCTCGTGACCGCGGCCCTGCTGCTCGCGATCGGCGCCTTCAAGGTCCGAGTCTACTCCGCGCAGCGCGAGGCTCTGTATCAACCGTATCCGTAAACGAAACCGCAGAAAGAGGAATCACCATGAACAACACCCAGAAGCTCGTCAGCGCCAACAGCTCCAGCAACACCGCTCGCAAGGGCGTGCTCCGCCGCCTCGGCAAGGACACGCGCGGCGCGAACTTCGTCGAGTACATCATCCTGGTCGGCCTGGTCGCGCTCGCGGGCATCGGTGCCTACAAGGGCTTCGGCAAGAGCGTGCAAGACAAGATCGGCGGGGAAGGCAAGGCGGTCAGCGGCATCAGCTGGTGAGCGCGCAGCTGGCGGGCCCCGTCTGAAAGCGGGGCTCGCCGCGCTGGCTGCTCTTTGCACCGGTACGAGGGATCCATGAACCCCCAAGACGTCATCTTCGTTGCGCTCGCCTTACTCACCGGCACGGCCGCGCTGATCGACCTCCGCACCGGGCATATCCCGAACTGGCTCGTCGCGCTCGGCGCTGCGCTCGGCACGGCGCTGAGCGTCGCGCTGGCGGCGCTCGTTACGGCGGCGTCCGGCGAGCGGCTAACCTTGGCCGCGCAGGCGTTGGGCAGCGCGCTGCTGGGGGTCGTGCTGTGCGCTGCCGTCCCGCTGCTGCTGTTTCGCATCGGCGCGACCGGCGGCGGCGACGTGAAGCTGCTCGCGGCCGTGGGCGCCAGCGCGGGCCCGCTCTGCGGCCTGCAAATCGAGCTCTGCGCGTTCATCTTGACGGCGCTCTACGCGCCTTTGCGGCTGGCCTATGAAGGCCAGTTGCTGCGCTTGCTCGGCAACACGGCAGTGCTCGCGCTCAACCCTTTTCTACCGCGTGAGCGCCGTCGCGCGCTGCCCGAGGCGCTGCTCACCTCCGTTCCGTTCGGACCCGCGGTGTTCCTCGCGACGCTGCTCGTCGCGCTCTCAGTGCGGTGGACGCCATGAGGCGCGGCCGGCGGTTGCTCAATGAGACGCGCGGTGCCGTCATGGTCGAGCATCTGATCGCCTTCTTACCGGTGCTGTTCTTCGGCCTCTCCGTGTGGGAGCTGATCGAGCTCTGGGCCGGCGATCTGCTGGTTCGGCGCGCGGCCTCGGCCGCTGCGCGTGCTGCGGTGGTGGTGCTGGCGGACGATCCGCGCTTTTACGACGGGCTAGCGCAAAATCAGTTTCGCGGCGCGCGGCGCAGGGACATCGAGCTCGCCGCGACCTTGGTCCTCGCCACCTCGCCGCATTTCTCGTCCAAGCCTGAAGTGTCGCTCAGCTTCGGCTCCGGGCACGAGCCGCTCACGGCGACGGTCAGCGCGGCGTTTCACTGCTTCACCGGCTGGGTCAGCGTCGTGTGCGGCGGCTCCGCCCGCACGTTGCGCGCCAGCGCGACCTATCGCTACCAGGGCGCGCACTACGCCTATTGATGCTGCCGCTCCACGACGCGAGATACTGAATGTTGCAGAGGTCGAGTCTCCCAGCGCAGCCGAACGCCGCACAGCGGGGCGGCGCGCTGCGCGCCGATACGCACGGCGCCATTCTCGTGATCGGGATCGTCCTCGGCGCGCTGCTCACCATGGCGCTGGGCCACCTCGTGGGGCTGAGTAAAGCGATCCTGTGGCGCGAAGCGGCGCAGAACGCCGCCGACGCAGCGGCGTTCGAGCACGCCGCCTGGCAAGCGCGCGGCATGAACCTGCTCGCAGGCGTGAACATCGTGATGTCCCTGCTGGTGGCCGCGCTCGTGCTGTGGCGGCTGGCCGCGACCGCCGCGATCTTCGCCACGCTGCTCGGCGTCACGCTGACGCTGCTGGAGCCGAAGGCCAACGTCGGCGAGCAGGGCGCACGAGGCGAATCGTTGCTCGCCGCGCTGGCCGCTGACGCGCGCGTGGCCAAAGAGGTGTCATCGCTGCTCGCTGGGCTCAGCGCGGCACAGACCGCGATCGCCACGTACACGCCGATCCTCGCCACGCGCGCGTCGGTGCTCGACACCGCGCGCAGCTACGGCGTCGCGACGGGGACGTTCAGCGCGTCGCTGCTGCCCACCAGCAACCCGCAGCGCGCCCAGGAGCTCACGCGCTGTAGCGTCGAGGGCCATGTTCGCCGCAGCGCGGAGCGCGGCAGCGAGCGCGTCGCGCGCGACGTCGTCGCGTTGTCGCGCGCTGGGGGCGAGCGGCCGCCGCTCACTCGCAAGCTCGGGATGCCGTTCAGCCTGCCCGTGGAGGCCGAGGACTACTCATTGCTGTGCCGCGCCGCGGGCGACCCCGGCAAAGTAGAAGCAGAGCCCATCGCCCAGGCGTTGTCCGGACGAAGCCGGGACTTTCTCGTCGACAACGCGGGGCGGCACCGCGCGCTGACCGCGCTCGGCCTCAGCTCGAGCGCCGCGCGCACGCTGGACATCGTGCGCGAGCTGAGCGCGCTGCTGGGCGGCCGCGCCGACGCGCTGTTCTGCGCGGCACACGGGCCCGCGCGCCGCGAGCTCGTCGCGGTGGCGGCGCGCCTCGCGCGTCACTTCCAGGCGCAGGAGCGCCGCGCGGAGCCGAGCGACGACGAGCCGGCGCTGCTGCTCACCTTGGCGGACGCGCAGCGCGCGTTCGCGGCGCTCGACGACGCCTGGCGCCGCGAGCCGAGCGACGCTGCTTGTTCGCAGCCGGCCAAGGTTTGGGCAGCGGCCAAGAACGGGAACGTGCATTTTCGCAGCACGGCGCTGGTCGCGCCGTTCGCGCGCGCGGAGGAGAAGACGAACGCCGGCGTCTGGGCGCACGCTGAGACTTATTTCGACTGCGCGGACCGCTGGGAGCGCTGCGCTCCCAACGCGCTGTGGCAACTGCGCTGGAGCAGCCGTTTGCGCCGCGTGCAGCCCTTCGCCGCGCTGCTGGAGGCGGGCGGCGTCAAATGGACGCGCGGCGAGCGCCTGGCCAGCGAGAGCGCGGTCCGTGAATGGCTGGGCCTAGGTGCTCGCCGTTTGGGTCAGAGCTCGGAGTTTGCCACGGCGCTCGTGCGCGGCTTCGTGCCGGGCTTGGCGGCGCGCCGCGTGCAGCAGACTCCCGCGTTCGCGAGCGAGCAGGCGCTGTTTCGGCGGCGCCCGAGCGCGCTCGCCGAGCTCATCCAGGCCGCGCGCGCGGCGCAGGCCGAGATTCACTGAGCTTCAGGAGGTAACGACGAGATGACCACGAGAAAGCGCACGAGCAAACACCTGGCGCGGGGTGCGGCGTTCGTCGAAGGCATGCTCGTAGCGGGCACGCTGGCGGCGTTGCTCGGACTCGGCATGTACGTTCACCGCAGCTCCGTCGCCAAGCTGAGCGGCTCGCACGCCGCCGCGCTCGCCGCCTGGTCGGCCGCGCTCGACGGCTGTGAGCAAGACTCGGATGTCGCGGCCATCGGGCGCGATTTGTTGTCGCGTGGCGCCAGCGCCAGCCCCGAATCGCTAGTGGATCGCGCGCCGTTTCAGCTGGTCGGACCCGCTGAGTCGGAGGCCCGAGCGGGCCTGCTGAGCGGCGCTGGCGAGTCAGCGCGAGCGCCGCGCGTCGCCCGCCGCCTGTGCGGCGAAGCAGCGGGCCGCGGCGCGGGTCGCGAAGCGCTGCGTCAGGACGTGCTTCACCGGCTGTTGCCGCGCTTCGAGTGATGGGCAGGCGCATGGGCTTCATTCATCGTATTTCGACGCGGCGGCGCGGGATAGCGCGCGCTAGCGCTTGTCTGTTGTTGATCGTGAGCGTCGCTGCGGGCGTCGACGTGTCGCTCGCGCAGGCGCGCGGGGAGGAGCTGGTGCAAACAGCGGGGCTCGCCTTGCTGGCGCAGCTCGGCGCCAGCGCCGCTGACGCGCCGCAGGCCGTCTCGATCAACGCGCAGCGGCTGTTCCTCGCCTCCACCGTCACGCCCCTGCCCGTAGCGGAGGTGCTGGCGCGCTTCGAGCGACTGTGTGGCAGCGACGGAGCTGCTTTGAATGGCGCGCTCGCACAGCTGCCGCCCGCGCTGAGCGCCGCGCTGCCGAGTGAGCTCGGCGACCCTGAGCGTTGGCTCAGCCGCCGGCGCGCTACGCCCAGCGGCAGCGCCGGGCAGCTGGCGTGCTTCGCGCGCTCTCGCGGGGGCGGGGTGCGCGACTTGCTCGGCCGCCTGCGAGACTTCGCGCTCAGCGGCGAGCTCGCGCGCCTCGGCGCCGCGCACTACGTGATCGCGCGGCGCGACGAGCGCACCGGATATAGCCACGTGCTCGTGATGTGGGCCGCGGGCTCGCTCAACGTCCGCGCCATGTTCCCCGAGCACGGCGACGCTCCGGGCCAGGACTCGGCGCTGGTGCCGCGCCCGGAGCGCGCCACGCGACGGCTGAGCGCGCGGCTCGGCGGGACGGACTACGGCCTGCGCGTGTACGAAACCGAGCGCGCCGGCGCGAGCGTCATCGCGGAGTACGAGCGGGCGCTGCCCGCCCGCGGCTTCGTGCGCGCGGTGGCGGAGCCGGCTCGCGCCGATGGCGCCGTAGCCACGCTGGCGCGCGCGTTCGTCAAAGACGGTCACGCGGCGCTGGTGGTGGCCGCGCCTCGCGCTGGCGGCAAGACCGACGTGATACTGCTGGAGCTCGGCGTCGCGGCGCGCGCGCGCTCCGAGGAGGAGCTCGGATGAATCGGCGTGCGCTCTTGGTAGCGTTGTTCTTGGCCGCGTGCGGCACGGCGCTCTTGGTCGTCTATCTTCACCGCTACGAGCGGGAGATGTCGGGCGGCGATCGCGTGAACCTGCTCACGCTGGTCAAAGCCGTGCCGCGCGGCGCCTTGATCTCGGACGACATGCTCGCCACGCGCGCCGTCCCCGTCGCCTACGTCGAAGATCGCGCGGTGAAGGCCGCGGAGCGCGCCAAGGTTATCGGGCTACCGGCGGCGACCGCGTTGAGCCCGCAGCAAGGATTGCTGTGGACCGATCTGGCCATCACCACCGAAGAGCGCGATCTGAGCTCGCTGGTGCAGCCCGGCAAGCGCGGCGTCACCGTGCACGCTACGGGCTTCAACGACGCTCCCGGCAGCGCCCTGATCCGGCCGGGAGACTACGTGGACGTGATCGTAACCACGGTAGAGTCGAGCGATCCGCGCGAGCAGACGTCCGTGGTTCCGTTGCAGCGCGTGCTGGTGCTCGCCGTCGGTGAAGAGACGAGCGGCGCCTCCAACCTGGAGCTGCACGGCCGCGGCCTCGAGCGCGGCGAGAAGCTCCTGACCTTGAGCTTGAGCCTACAAGAGGCGCAGCTGCTCGCGCTCGCGCTCGAGAAAGGGCGGCTGTCCGTCGCGGTGCGCAACGTGGCCGATCCTGCGGTGCAGAGCGACGTTCCGGACGTCAACATCGGCGCGCTGTTCGCCGGCAGGCTGCGAGTCGAGGCGCCGCGCGCCGCTCCGCGCGGCGGCCCGAGCGGCCCGATCGCAATCGGAGGAAACAGGAAATGATGCGGTCTCGCTTCGCGCCGTTGCCGTTCACGCTCGCGTTGCTGCAGGCTACGAGCGCCTTCGCACAGCAGAAGGACAAGCCCGCTGAGCACGCCGCGCGCGCGGGTGACGCGCCAGCAGCGGTGCTCAGTCAAGACGCGGAGGAGCTCAGCATCGCCGTCGGGGAAAATCGCACGCTGTCCGCCCACGGAGTGCGAAGCTACTCCGTGGGCGCGCCCGGCGTAGCCGATGTGCGGCTGACGCCGGACGGCACGCAGTTCGTGGTGGTCGGTGAGCAGCCCGGCTCGACGACGTTGCTGCTCATCAAGAAGGACAACGCCCAGGTCAACTACACCATCAACGTCTATCCACAGCCGCTCGAGCGGGTGAAACGTGAGCTCTACGAGCTGCTGTCCGACACCCCGGGCATCCGCGTGCGGCGCGTCGGCGCGCGCTTCTTCATCGAGGGCGGCGTGAGCACGGAGCCCGAGCTGAAGCGCATCGAGCACATCGCCGCGCTGTTTCCGGGTCAGGTCGACTCGCTGGTCGTGCTCGGCGGCGCGGCCGCGGAGCGCAAGATCAACGTGCGCATCGACTTCTTCTTCATCCAGTTCGATCGCACGAAGACGTACCAGGTCGGCGTCGCCTATCCGGGCCGCTTCGGCGGCCCGGGCATCGGCGAGCTCGGCGCGACCTACGACTTTCTGGGCGGCGCGTTCACCAGCGCCACCGCCTCGGTGGTAAACCAGCCGCTGCCTGGGCTCGACCTCGCCGCGGCCAAGGGCTGGGCCAAGGTGCTGAAGCACTCCACGGTGATCACCTCGAACGGCTCGGAGGCGAAGTTCTCGAGCGGTGGTGAGCAGAACTACGTCGTCACCAGCGGGCTCTCGGCGTCGCTGACTCAAATCGGCTTCGGGACGGACGTCACGGTGCTACCGCGCTTCGATCCGGCCACGCGCGAGCTCGAGGTGCGCGTCGACGCAGAGGTCGCGGATCTCACGCCCGCGGTCGCGACCGGCACGAACTTGCCCGGTCGCTCGGTCTCCAAGCTGAACACCTTGGTGTCATTGAAGCTCGGCCAGTCCATCGTGCTGTCCGGGATCCGGACGCACGCTGAGCGGCACTCCACCAGCGGCTTGCCGCTGCTCAGCGAGATCCCGGTGCTGGGCGTGCTGTTCGGCAGCCACGGCAACGCCGCGCAGGAGCTCGAGGGCGCCGTGTTGCTGGTGCCCAGCGTCGTCGAGTCCGTGCCCAAGGGCGCGCGCGAGGTGTTGGACGACGCGCTCGAGAAGTACAACGCATTCTCAGGGGATGTGAGCAAGACGAAGACGTGGGACGAGGCGCCCGCGCCGGGCGCGCCGGCTCAGCGCTGAGCCGTACGGGAAGCGAGACATCGTGAACGTAGAGATCCTCATCGAAGCAGCGAACGGGGAACGACACGTCAGGCGTTGCCCCGCTCCTGGACCATTGTCCGTCGGGCGGCACGTCGACTGCAACGTGTGCCTGCCCGACAATCACGTGTCGCGGCAGCACGTGCTGCTCTACTGCGACGCTCACGCGATGCGCGTGGAGGACGTGTCCAGCAATGGCACGCTGGCGGGCGAGCGCTTGCTGCGCCACGAGGCGGTGGACGTGCCGTACGGCACCCCGATCCTGCTCGGCCTCCATACGCTATACGTGCAGCCGCCGCAGCTCCAAGAGGCGCCCGTCGAGCAAGCGGCGCCCGCGCTGAGCCCCGAGTCCGACGCGGCGCTGCGCCGCGAAATCCACCGCCGCCTGCTCGAGCACCTGGACCTCGCGGCGCTCGATCCCAAGCGCCTCGACGACGTCGCGCTGCGCCCGCGCGTGCTGACCGCGCTGCGCCGCATCGTGGCGAGCATGAGCGAGCAGCTGCCGCCCGGCAGCGACGCCGATCAGCTGGTCGGCGAAATGGCCGACGAGGCGCTGGGCTTGGGCCCGCTCGAGCGCTTGCTGGCGGATGCGTCCGTCAGCGAGATCATGGTCATCGACGCCAACACCGTGTACGTCGAGCGCGCGGGCAAGCTGGTGCGCTCGGACGCGCGCTTCACCGACGATGAGCGGGTGCGCGCGGTGATCGAGCGCATCGTCACCCCGCTGGGTCGCCGCATCGACGAGTCTTCGCCGTTGGTGGACGCGCGCCTGGCCGATGGCTCGCGCGTGAACGCGATCATCAAGCCGCTGGCCCTGAAGGGCTCGTGCATCACGATCCGCAAGTTCAGCAAGGTGCCGCTCGCGCTCAGCGACCTCTATCAGTTCGGCGCGCTGACCGAGGCGATGGGCCGCTTCTTGACGCGCAGCGTGATCGCCAAGCGCAACATCGTGATCTCCGGCGGCACCGGCAGCGGCAAGACCACGCTGCTCAACGTGCTGTCCGCCGCCATCCCCAGCGATGAGCGCATCGTCACCATCGAGGATGCGGCGGAGCTCCAGCTGGCGCAGCCGCACGTGGTGTCGCTGGAGACGCGCCCCGCGAACATGGAGGGCAGCGGCAGCTACAGCATCCGCGATCTCGTGAAGAACGCGCTGCGCATGCGGCCGGACCGCATCGTGGTCGGTGAGTGCCGCGGCGGTGAAGCGCTCGACATGTTGCAGGCCATGAACACCGGTCACGACGGCTCGCTCACGACCACGCACGCGAACTCCCCGCGCGAAGCCCTGACGCGCCTGGAGACGCTGGCGCTGATGGCCGGCGTGGATCTGCCCGCGCGCGCCATCCGCGAGCAGATCGCCGCCAGCGTGCACCTCATCGTGCAGCAGTCGCGCTTGACCGACGGCAGCCGCAAGGTGACGGCCGTCGCCGAGCTGTGCGGCTTGAACCCCGACGGTGAGTTCGAGCTGCACCCGATCTACCGATTCGAGAAGACGGGCACGCGCGCCGACGGCAAGGTCGAAGGTCAGTTCTGCGCGACGGGGCGGTTGCCCAGCTTTCTGAGCGATTTCATCGTGCGCGGGCTGATTCGGCCCGGGGAGCCGTATCTATGATCGAGCTCAGCTTGCCCGCGGCGAAGTGGGTGTGCCTGGGCACGGTGTTCCTGTGCGCCTTCGTCTACGTCTACGCGGTGATGAGCGACCCGCAGGCGCTGCCGCACCGCTACTACCTGCGTTACGTCGCGCACCTGGATCGCAAGCTCTACAACATGCTGCTGCCGCCGCGCGGTCGCTGGTACGTGCTGTACCAGCTGGTCGCGCTCGAGGCGCTCGGCGTCTGCGCGGCAGCGACGGGCGAGTCGCGGCTGTACTTCTTGATTCCGCTGGTGGTGCTCGGGCCAGCGCTGTACGTCGAGCGCCGGCGCGCCGCGCGCGTCGCGCAGCTCGAGCAGCAAATCGATCCCTTCATGCTGACGCTGGCGAACGCGCTGCGCGCCACGCCCAGCCTGGGCAACGCGCTGAAGTACAGCGAAGGGCTGCTGGCCAAGCCCATGAGGCAGGAAATTGGCCTCGTGCTGCAGGAGCTCCGCGTCGGCAACGCCATCGATCAGGCGTTGCTGAATTTCGGCGGTCGCATCCAGAGCGCGACGCTGGACTCCGCGCTGCTGTCGCTGCTGATCGGCAGGCAGGTCGGCGGCGATCTCAGCAAGGTGCTGGAGACCAGCGCGGCGACGCTGCGCGAAGTGACGCGCCTGCAAGGCGTGCTGCGCTCGAAGACCGCGGAAGGCAAGGCGCAGATGTGGATCTTGGCGCTCACGCCGGCGGTCATCGTCTACGGCTTCAACCTGGCCAACCCTGGCTACTTCGACCCGCTGCTGACCTCTTTCACGGGCGGCGTGGTCGTCGCCGTCGCCGTGGTGCTGTGGCTGGCCTCGCTGATCGCGGCTCGGCAAGTGCTCAAGGTGCAGATATGAGCTCGCTCACGCTGGTGTATGCGTCCGTGCTGACCGCCGGCTTCGGCGCGCTGTTCGTGTCCACGTACGCCATCGCGCGCGTGCCCGCGCAGCAGCCGAACACCTTGGGCATCCGCGGCTTGAAGCGCGTGCGCGCGCTGCAGAACAGTGAGCTGTTTCGCAGCGTCGAAGGCAGCTTGCGTTGGCTCGGCATGCAAGTACGGCGCGCGCTCGGCGAGGGCGCGCAGCGCTTCCTCGATCGCAAGCTGATGCTGGCCGGCGATTTTCTGGGCCTGCTGCCGGAGGAGTTCGTGGCGCTGTGCCTCTTCTGCGGCGCGGCGGGGGTCGGCGTCGGCTGGGGCTACGCGTCGCTTTGCGACGAGAGCCTGTGGTACGCGGCCGGGGCGGGCGCGCTCGGCGCGCTGGCGCCGTACTCGCGGCTCACCTCGCTGGAAGAGGAGCGCAAGCGCAAGGTCGATTTGGCGCTGCCGCCGATGATCGACCTCTTGGTGTTGAGCTTGTCCGCGGGCTTGGACTTCCCCGGCGCGCTGCGCCAGGTGGTGGGCAAGAGCAGTAACCCCGGCGAGCCGTTGATCGAAGAGGTCGGGTTCTTGCTGCAAGAGCTCAACGTGGGCAAGACGCGCAAGGCGGCCCTGTCACAGCTCGCAGAGCGCGTGCCGGTGCAGTCGCTGCGCGAGTTCGTGGGCGCGGTGGTGCAGGCGGAAGAGCACGGCAACCCGCTCGCCCGTGTACTGCAAATCCACGCCGAGGTCTCGCGTCAACAGCGCTCGACGCGCGCCGAGGAAGCGGCGGCCAAGGCGGGCGTGAAGATGATGGTGCCCATGGTGCTGGTCTTCGGCGCGATCCTGATCCTGATCGTCGCCCCCATGGTGCTGTCGCTGCAAGCGAATTTCTAGAAAGCGGAAATATCATGATTGAAGCACCGGCGCTCAAATTCGCGCTTCGCAACCCAGACGGCACGCGGCGGGAGCTCAGCGTCGACTCCGACAGCGCGCGCATCGGCAGCGGGGCGCACTGTGAGATCCGACTCTCCGGCGAGAACATCGCCGTGGAGCAGCTCGAGGTGTGCGCGCGCTCGGAGGGCGTGTTCGCGCAGGCGCGCTCGCTGCATCCGCCGGTCTTGCTGAACGGCGTTCCGTTCGTGCAAGGCCGCTTGTTGCCGGAGTCTTCCTTGCGCGTCGGAGACGTGGAAATCAGCGTGACGCTCGTGGAGCGCTACGGGTCGACCAACACGCGCGCCAGCGAGCGCCGGCGCAGCCGCGCCATCTATCTGCTGGGCGGCATCGGCATCCCGCTCGGGATCTTGTTGCTCGCGCTCGAGCCTCAGGCCCAGGCCGCGCGCTGGAACATCGAGCCACAGCCGCTCTGGCCGAAGGAAGAGCGCGTCAGCTGCCCTCAGAACGACGTCGCGGCGGCCGCCGCGCTGGCGGACAAGGAGAAGGCCCAGGGCGAAACCGCGCGCGAGCGGGCGCCCTTCAGCCCGCAGGATGGCGTGCTGGCCGTCGAGCACTTCGCGCGCGCGGCGGCCTGCTACTCCGTCGCCCGCGCGCGGCCCGAGCTCGAAGCGGCGCGCCGCAGCGCCAGCGAGCTGAAGCGCAGCTTGGAGCAGCAGTTCCACGTGCACCAAGTGCGGCTGGAGCGCGCGCTGGTGACCGAGCGCTACGACGAGGCCAAGAAGGAAATTCGCATTTTGCTGTCCTTCGCGGGGCGGCGCTCCGGCGCTCTCTTCGACTGGCTCGCGACCCTCGACCGGCAGCTCGATCTCAAATTCCTGGGGAAGAAATCATGAAATCTGCAAGCTACCGAGTGTTCTCGAAGCTGTGCGTGCTGCTCGCGCTGACGGGCTGCGTGCGCGCGGCGGAGTTGCCGCAGTCGCAGGCGCCGTCGCGCGCGGCCGAGCTCGAAGCCGCGGAGCGGCTCATCCAGCGAGCCAACGCCTTCTCGGCGATGGGCGATCATACCCGCGCCGAGCAGTACTTGAACGCGGCGCTCGCGCGCGGAGCCGACGAGCGACAGGTGCTGCCGCTCTTGGTCCAAGCCTGCATCGCCGACCAGCGCTATCGCCACGCGGCGCAGTATCTGGAAAACTCCTTGCGGCGCCACCCCGCGCGGCAAGACACGCGCTTCTTGCTCGCGAGCCTGCACCTCGCTCTCGGCGAGTACGAGCTCGCCAAGAAGGAGCTCGAGACGGTCGTGGCGGCAGAGCCGCGACAGGCCGAGGCGCGCTTCGCGCTCGCGGTGTTGCTGCGCGACGAGCTCGCTGACTTCGCCGCGGCGGACGAACATTTCCGCGCTTATCTGCGCATGCGACCGTCTGGCCCGCACGCGGAAGAGGCGCGCGGCTCGCTGCTGATCGAGGTCCCTCGCAACGGGAGCTCCCTATGATCCCCAATGAAGTGTTCAGCGAGACGATCCTGGGTTTCTTCGGCCCCGTGCGGCAGTATCTCGAAGATCCCAGCGTGAGCGAGATCATGATCAACGGGCCGGGGCAGGTGCACATCGAGCGCCAGGGCCGGCTCGAAGTGACCGCCGCTCGCTTCCAAAACAAGGAGGCGATTTTGTGCGCGCTGCGCAACGCCGCGCAGTTCGCCGGCAAGCGCTTCGACGAGCAGCACCCGATCTTGGAGGCGCGCTTACCGGACGGCTCGCGCCTGGAGGCGGTGGTGCCGCCCGCCGCCCCTGACGGCCCTTACGTGGCGATCCGCCGCTTCTCGAAGTCGAGCCTCGACATCGAGCACCTGGTCAAGGTCGGCTCGCTCAGCGAGGTGGCGGTAGAGATGCTGTCGGCGTGCGTGGCCGGGAAACTCAATATGATCATCGCCGGCGGTACGGGCAGCGGCAAGACCTCGCTGCTCAACGTCTTGACGCGCTTCAGCCCGGAGGAAGAGCGCATCATCGTGATCGAGGACTCCAAGGAAGTTCAGGTGCAGCGCCCGCACGTCTGCTACTTGGAGGCGCGTCCGCCGGACGAGCGCGGCCAGGGCGCCGTGAGCATCCGCGAGCTCTTTCGCGCGACGCTGCGCATGCGCCCCGATCGCATCGTGATCGGCGAGATCCGCGGCGGCGAGGCGCTCGACATCGTGCAGGCCATGGTCAGCGGTCACGGCGGCTGCCTGGGCACGCTGCACGCGACGTATCCGCGCGACACACTGACGCGCCTGGAGACGATGGCGATGATGAGCGACGTCAACATGCCGCTCACCGCGCTGCGCCTGCAGATCGCCTCGGGCGTGAACCTGATCGTCCAGGTGGCGCGCGCCCAGGACGGCAGCCGCAAGGTGACCCACATCACGGAGGTGCTCGGCTTCGACTTGGCGACGAACCGCTACCAGCTGCGCGACCTGTTCGTGCGCGAGTACCACGGCGTCGGCCCCGGCGGCCGAGTGCTCAGCGAGCTGGTGCCCACCGGACAAATTCCGGAGTTTGCCGGCAGCCTGCGCGAACATGGGCTGGAGCTGCCGGCCGCGGTCTACGCCGCCGCGCAAGCGGAGCGTTCTCATGAGCACAACTAAGATCTACGCCACGCTCGGCCCAGAAGGTCAGCTCACGGAGCTCGTCGAGCGCGCCCGACGCGCCGATACGAGCGCTGCGCCGCCAACGAGCGAAGCAGCGGCGCCAGCGGTGAAGCCTCAGGGACCGCCCGCGCTGCGCGTCATCTCCAGCGCGCCATCCAGCGCGCCATCCAGCGCGCCCGCGGCGCCCGCCGATACGAGCGCTGCGCCGTACGCACCCGTAAAAACCAGCATCGGCCCGGCGTCGCTGACCAAGACGGCAGTCGGGCCCGCGTTCAGCGAGCTTCAGACCTGTGTCTTCACGGTGGACGAGCTGCTCGCGCGCCGGCTGGCGTTGGCAGCGACCAGCCGCACGGCGCCGCCCGCTAGCAGCAGCCCTTCCACAGCGCCGCAGCGGTCGGAGGAGCGCGGCGCCGTGGGCAAGCTCATCGGGCGAGCTCGGCGCGCGCGGACGCTGCGAGCTGTCGCGGACGGGTGGCGCAGCGCTCCGCTGTGGCTGCGCAAGGCGATCACGTTCTCGCCGGGGGCGGTGTTGCTCTGCCTCGTCGTCGCTGCCCTCGGGGGGCGGCGCGCCGACAGCGGGGCTGCGAGCGTGGTCCCGGCCCGCGCCGTTGCCAGCGGCCGACCCGTCGCCAAGTCAGTGAAGCGCGCTGCGCCGGCCCGCGAAAACGCAGCGCCGCTCGCGTCGGCGCACAGCGCGGGACCGACGGCGACGAGCGCAGCGCGGGTCACGCTCGAGCGCGCAGCGGCGGACGCCGCGGCGGAGGGTCGCTATGCGGCAGCAGTTCAGCTGTACGAACGTCTCGCGCAAGCGCGACCGGAGCGCCGCGTCTTCCGTGAGGCGGCGCGCATCCTCGCGGAGCGTACACGAGAGCTGCGCGGTCACTCGCCGTGAGCTCGAGCCACGAGGGGTGCTATGCTACCCGCCCTCGGGCCAACATGAGCAACGACACGCTGGCGAAGCCGCTTCCGATTTTGGTCAGCTATTCCAAGATTCGCGTTTCGGTCGTCGCCGGGCCGGACGCGGGCACGCAGCGTGAGCTCGTGGGCGACACGCTGCGCATCGGGAGCTCCTCCGACAATGATCTGGCGCTGACGGACAACACGGTTTCGCGCCGCCATTGCTCGATCGAGCCGATGATCAGCGGCGTTCGCATCCGCGACGAAGGCTCCACGAACGGCGTCTTCGTCGCCAACGTGCGGATCTTCGACGCGGTGATGACGGGCGCGGTGCAGCTGCAGCTCGGCGACACGCGCATCGCCATCGAGCCGCTGTCGGAGACCGTCTCGCGCGAGCAGTCGGTCGGCGATCGCTTCGGTGATTTGTTGGGCCGCTCGCCGCGCATGCGCGAGCTGTTCGCGGATTTGGCGCGCATCGCGGCGACGGACGTCACGTTGCTGATCGAGGGCGAGACCGGCAGCGGCAAGGAGCTCGTGGCCGAGTCGGTGCATCGGGTCAGCCAGCGCTCGGAAGCGCCGTTCGTGGTGTTCGACTGTAGCTCGGTGGCGCCGAACCTGGTGGAGAGCGAGCTGTTCGGGCACGAGCGCGGCTCGTTCACCGGCGCCGTGGGCACGCGGGCGGGCGTGTTCGAGCAGGCGGACGGCGGCACCATCTTCCTCGATGAGCTCGGCGAGCTTCAAAAGGAGCTCCAGCCCAAGCTGCTGAGAGTGCTCGAGCGGCGCGAGGTGCGGCGCTTGGGCGGGCAGCGCACGATCCCGGTCGACGTGCGCGTCATCTCGGCCACCAACCGCAACCTCGCGGCCGAGGTGCAGCGCGGTAACTTCCGGGAAGACTTGTATTTTCGGCTAGCCACGGCGCACGTGCGCGTGCCCCCGCTGCGCGATCGGCTCGAGGATCTGCCGCTCTTGGTCGAGCATTTCTTGGTGCGCGCCAAGTCGTCGCAGCGGGCGTCGGACATACCGCCGCACGTGTGGAGCATGTTCAACGCGCATCGCTGGCCCGGCAACGTCCGCGAGCTGTGGAACGCGGTGCAGCGCTTCTTGATCACGCCCGAGCGCGTCTTTGCTCCGGACTACTCCCAGCCGTCGGACGCGCCAGCGCGCGAGACGCCGCAGCTCGACCCGGCGACGTTGCTGCCGCTGAGCGTGGCGCGCCGCGACGCCAGCGACGCCTTCGAGCGCGCCTACCTGGCCGCGCTGTTGTCGCGAACCGGAGGCAACGTGATGCGAGCGGCGTCGATCGCGGAGGTCTCGCGGCAGATGGTGCACAAGCTGATGCGCAAACACGGCATCGCTTGAGCGGCTGCTAGCGAGAAAAGAACTCGAGCAAGCGCGCGTTGACGCGCTGTGGCTGTTCGTGATGCAGCCAATGGCTGGCGTCGTCGAACATTTCGAGCTCGGCGTGCGGCACCCAGCGCGGCGGCGGCGCGGCGAGCCGCGCCTCGAGGTGACGATCGCGCGCGCCCCACAGCACCAACACTGGAGCCGTGACGCGGCGCCAGCGCACGACGCCGCGCAGGCGCAGCATCGCGCGATAGTAGTTGAGCATGGCGGTCATTGCGAACGGTTGGGCGTACGCCTCGCGGTAGCGCTCGAAATCAGCCTCGCTCAGCGCGGACGGCACCGCGAGCTCGTCACGCAGGCTCGCGATCAGCAATTCATAGCGCTTGCGGGCGAGCAGCCACTCGGGCACGCCGGGCAGCTGGAAAAAGAAGAAGTACCAGCTCTTCGCGAGCTGGCTCGGGCGCAGCAGCCCGCGCGCGAGCCGCTGAGGATGCGGGCAGTTGAGCACCACCAGCTTGTGCAACGAGTCGGGGTGGCGCATGGCGAAGGCCCAGGCGATCCCGCCGCCCCAGTCGTGGCCAACCACGTGAGCGCGGCGCTCTCCCGCGTTTTCAATCAGCGCCGCGACGTCGTCGACCAGGTGCACGAGCCCATAGCGGCTCACGCCGCGCGGCTTCGAGGACAGGTTGTAGCCGCGCAGATCCGGCGCGATGACGCGGTAGCCGGCGGCGGCCAAGCCCTGCAGCTGGTGCCGGAACGCGTACCAGAACTCCGGAAAGCCGTGCAGCAGCACGACCAGCGGTCCGCGTCCGGCCTCCACGAAATGCAGCGTCACCCCTCGCGTCGTGCACGAGCCATGCACGAGCTCGTTGGCGCTGGACGCTGGCTCGGCGTGCTGCATTGGGGCCCCCTTTATCCCGGCTCGCTGAAACCGCGAGCGCGCTCTCGCGCCCGGCGCAAGTATTCGGACGGCGTACTTCCGACGACCGATTTGAAGTCGCGTACGAAGTGCGCCTGATCGAAGTAGGCGAGAGCCGCGGCGATCGAGGCCACGCTTGCGCTGCCGCTCTCGAGCAGCGCGGCGGCCTCTTGCAGCCGAAAGCGACGGACCACCCATTTGGGGCCGACTCCAACGTACTCCCGGAACAGGCGCTGCAGCGCGCGTGGCGTGAGGCCGGCGAGCTGAGCCAGCGCGGTGGCGCTGCGCAACTCAGCGTCGCTGCGCGCGCGCTCGACCAGAGCACGCGCGAGCACGGCTTGAGGGTCGAGCCGCGGCGTAGCCTTGCGAAGGTGCGCCTCGAGCGCCCTGGCGCGCTCCAGCGGGCTGGCCAGGGGCAGCAGCTCGGCCGCCAACAATGAGCCCGGCGTGCCGAGCTCGTCGCGCAGCACGACCTCGCGATCGGTGAGGCTCGCGACCGACGCGCGGTACCAAGGACGGAACATGCCGGGTAGGAACTTGATCGCGAACACTTCGCCGCTGCCGACCAGCGGACGCGTGAACTTCGCGCGCACGACACCGAGCAGGCGAGCCTCCGCGCCTTCGAACACCACGTGCACCGACGGGTACGACAGCACCTCGCTGGTCTGCGGCTCGGGCAGGTCCCAGCGCGCCCACCAGTAGTGTTCCACGAAGGGGGCCAAATCACGCGAGGGCCACAGTCGGCCGTGGCTAGTCCCGGAGGGTTGCAGCAGCGGTCCGCGAACGGGCTGGTCTTTTTCTCGCGGCTCCGTCGCGTTTATGCGAGCGGTCGGCGCCGGCAAGGATGCGCCCAACGGCAGCGCCGGATCCGAGTGGGACTTCACTCGCGGATTGTACCCGCCAGGAGCTGGATGCCAGCGCGGGAACTGGCGTAGCCTCCTCGCCAGCATGAAGAAGCTCCTCGAGCAGCCCCCTCCCTAAGAAGCGCAAACCGCGTCGTCGCGCCGGCGAGACCAGAAGCGCCTCAGCGTGGCGGAAGCGCGCTCGGGCGCGGAGGTCTCGCCGCCAAGCCGCTCGCCATTGCAGGCCTTCGCGTCGCCGCAAGCGTGCGGCATAGCCGTTGCTCTGCCTCAGCGGGCATGAAGCGAGTAGTGGCGTTCGCACTTGGGCTTTTCGGAGTTGCGGGGCTGACGAGCCCCGCGCTCGCCGCCGAATCAGGCGGCGTTGGTAGAGTTCACCTCGCGGTCGATATGGACTTCGGGCACGCGCTCGACATCGCGCGCAGCGGCGGCGGTTTCAACGTGCGCGTGGGCGATGAGCTCGATTTGATCCTGGTGTCGCTGACACCCGAGCTCGGCGTCGGCTATCACGCCTTCGCAGGGGACGACAGCACGGGGATCTATACCGGCTTCGCCGGCGGGCGGCTCGGCTTCGGCAAGGTGATCGAGCCCTCCGTCTTCGCCCATATCGGCGTCGGTCGCTTGGAGGCGCCGGTGAGTCGCACGGCGCCGCTGATCGACGGCGGCTTGGCGCTCGACTTCACGCTCCTGCCGCTGATCGACATCGGCGTGCACGGCGCGTACAACGTGTTGCTACCGAAGGCCAACGGGGAGGCGCTCAAGTACTTCACGGTGGGCCTGCAAGCCGCGCTGGTGTTCTGACCCGCGCGAGCCGCGCGGCGACCAACGCTAGCGCCGCATAATTTCGCGGCGGGCCGCGGGTTCGGGGTGAGGCCCGCGCGCTCCACTTGTCTTCCGTGCGCAAACAGCGGAAGAGGGCCGGCACGACCTACCCGTGTGAGGCCCTGGAGTCCTTGCCGCTACGAAGACACTGCAAAACGACGCTCTTTTGGGGCATCGCCGTCGGCGCTGGGCTCGCGCGACTGCCGCGCGCGGCGGCTAAGGAGCCCGAGGTGGTGGTGCGCGGCTCGATGCTGCCGCGCGGGCACGCCGATCCGACGGTGGCGTCGAGCTCGCTGAGCGGCGAAGCGCTGCGCCGGCCGGGCGCGAGCGCCGCCGATTTGCTCGCGACGGTGCCGGGGGTGCAGGTATCGCGCACCGGCTCGGCTTCCGATCTGGCGACGGCAGCGATCCGCGGCGCCACGAGCGCGCAGACACCGGTGTACTTGGCCGGCGTGCGCCTGAATGACGACGTCACCGGCACGGCCGATCTTTCGACGCTGCCGCTGGCGCTGCTCCAGCGCGTCGACGTGTATCGCGGCAACTCGCCGGTCGACGTGGATCGCCTCGGCATCGGCGGCGCGGTGTTGTTCGAGCCGCGCCTGCCGCGACGCAATGAGCTCTCCGCCGGGGTCGCCGCGGGCAGCTTCGCCGCGCGCTCCGCGTTCATGAGCTTCGCCGTCCGCGACGGCAAGGCCGCGGCGCTCACCGCGCTGCAACACGAGGCGGCGGCCAACGATTTCGGCTTCTCGGCCCCCGACGGCTCACGCCGCACGCGCAGCAACGCAGACTACTCGGCGACCTCGGGCTGGGCGCTCGGGCGCTACGGCTGGTCGAACGGCGCGCGGGTGTCGACCATCTTGCACGCCTATCAACGCGAGCAGGGCTCGCCGGGCCTGGCGCTGGTCCCCGATGAGCGCGCGCGCAGCGTCTCGCGTCGGCTGCTCGTCGCGCTGAACGCGGAGCTGCCGTGCAGCTCGTCGCGCGATGGGGTGCCGAGCTGCCGCGTGCAGCTCATCAGCAGCTACCTGGGGGGTGAGAGCGCGATCTCCGATCCATTGGTCGAGGTCATCGCTTCGCCGCGGGCGTGGTCGCAGGGGCAGCGCCTGGAGCAGAGCGCCCGGCTCGTGTACGACGTGAGCGAGCGGGTCTCGCTCTCGGGTAGCGCCGCGTTCGCGCGCGAGCACATTCGCGTCAGCGACGGCGTCGATTCAGCGCGGCTCGTGCTGCGGCCCGCGCTGATGGGCTTGCTGCGCATCGGCGCGAGCACGGAGCTCTCGCTCTTGGCGGCCGCCGAGTCACACCAGCGCCGCGCCTCGAGCGCGAGCGAGCCCGAGTATGAGCTCGAGCCGGCGGGCCGCGTCGGGCTGCGCCAGCCGCTGAGCGCGGCGCTCGAGCTGCGCGCCAACCTCGGCCACTACGCGCGAGTGCCCACGCTCGGTGAGCTCCATGGGGTGTCGGCTTCCGTGCACGGCAACCAGTCGCTGCGCGCCGAGCGCGGCGATACGCTCGACGCGGGCGTGCGCTTGTCCGAGAGCGCGGGGCCGCTGGAGCTCGACGCCGACGTGTTCGGCTTCGCGCGGCGCGTCTCGGATCTGATCGCCTATCGCCAGAGCGGGCTCGCGACGATCACGCCGTACAACGTGGGCCGCGCGCGCGTGCTGGGCATCGAGAGCAGCGCCGCGCTCGAAGCGTGGCGCCACCTGCGCAGCACGCTGACGCTGACCTTGCTCGACGCGCGAGATACGACGCCCGAGCGCGCCGAGCGCAACGAGCTGCTGCCGTTTCGTTCACGGCTGGTGCTGGCGGCCACGGCCGAAGCGTTCACCAAGCAAGGGCTGCCGGCCTTGGGCCTCAGCGCCGCGTCGCTGCTCGTCCGCGTCCTGCACCGCGGCTCGAAGTACGCGGACAGCGCGGGCTTGATCGTCATCGCCGAGCAGACGCCGGTGGACGTCGAGGCGAGCCTCGCTTGGTTGCGCGGAGCGCTGGCGCTGAGGGTGGCGTTGCGCAACGTGTTCGACGTGCGGGAGCTCGACGCGGTGGGGCTGCCGCTGCCCGGACGCAGCGTGCATTTCAGCCTGGAAGGGCGCATCGATTGACGACCGCTGTTTCGCGCTTCCTCCTCGGCGTGCTGTGCGCGGCCGCGGCTGCGGCCGCGAGCGTCGCGTGCAATGTGCCCGAGCCGCCCGGCTCGACGGGCGGCATTCGCGGGCTGAGCCCGAGCCCTGACGCCGACTGCGGGCGCGGCTTCGTCGTCTTGGAGTCGAGCTATCAATCGACCAACATCGCGCTGCTCGACATCAACGGTCGCGTGCTCACGGATTCGCTGGTGTCGAGCGCAGCGGCAGCGACGGGAGTGGCCCCGCCGCTCAGCGGCGACATCGTGCTCACCACGGAGCGCGCGTCCGGCTGGCGCCTGCCGCTCGTGGATCGCGCGTATGGCTCGCCGCAAATCACCTGGGTCGACCTCGAGAACGGCGGCATCGCGGACGTGCTCCCGGTAGACACCGGCTTTCCGTCGAACCCGCAGGATTACGTCACGCTCGGGCCGCACAAGGCGTACGTCTCGCGCTTCGGCGACAATCGCGCGGCCGGCGAGCAGGCCTTCGATCAGGGCAATGATTTGCTGCTCGTCGAGCCCTCGGCCAAGCAAATTCTTGGCAGCATCGATCTGCGCCCAGCGCTGGGCGCGGAAGCGGCCGAAAATTTGCCGCGCCCCGGGCGCATGCTGCTGCGCGAGCAGCGGTTGCTGGTCTTGCTCGCCACGCTACCGCGGCAAGGCTTCGACGCGACGACGTCGTCACGGCTCGCGATCGTGGACACCGAGTCGGACACGCTGCAAGGAGCGCTGCTGCTCGAAGGGCTGCACGACTGCACGGGGTTGGCGCTGGCGCCGAGCGGCGACCAGCTGGCCGTGTTTTGCAGCGCGCTGCGCGGGCAGCGGGGCGACAGCGAGCTCGAGGCCTCCGGCATCGCCATCGTCGATCTGCGCGCTGAGCCGCGCCTGGAGCGCGTGATCTCCGGCCCGCTCTTCGACTCGCGACCGGTCGGAGCAGCGGGAGCGTACGTCACCGATTCGGTCTTGCTGCTGACGACGTTCGGAGCCTTCGATGAGCTCAACCACCCGCTCGCGCAAGACAACCTGCTGCGCTTGGATCTGAACGACGACAGCGTGGAGGTGCTGCTGAGCTCGGACGGTACGCCGTTCACGCTGGGTGGCATCGCTTGCGAGCCGGCTTGCGGCGTTTGCATGGTGGCCGACGCTGGGCGCAGCGGCGGCATCGTCCATGGCTATGCCTTCGACGCCGACGGGTGGCCTCGCAGCGAGACAGCGATCAAGGTCGAGACGCGCATCGGGCTGCCTCCGCGCTCCATCGGCCACTTCTGAAGAGGGAGAACCGCGGGCGTGGCGCCGCGCCGCGAAAATTGGGCTAAGTCTTCGGGCTCGTGACCTCAGAAGCCGCCGCGTCGAGCTTGCAGCAGCTCATCGAAACGCTGGACAGCGTGGACCCGCGCGCGTGGCATCTATTGGGCATCCTCGCCTGTGAGCGACGCGTGGCGACGGCGGCGCTCGAGCGCGTCGCGCCCTCTACCGCGGACGACGGTGACCATTTCGTGCTGCGGCGCTGGTTGGATACCAGCGTCGCGGCGGGGCTGCTGGTCGAGGCTGGCGTCGTCTACGGCCTCGCTGCCGCGCGCAGCGCGGGTGGTGAACGCGCGTTCGCGCTCGCGCCCGGCTATCGTCCCCTGATCTTGCGTCGGATGGCCGGCGCCGGCGAGCTGCCGGCGATCTTGCGTGATGCGCAGCGGCTGCTCGCGGACGGCTCTATCGCCGCCGCGATCGTAGCCATCTACGGCGGCGACGTCGGCGCGCTGCCCGCGGCGGTCGCGGCGCTGCGCGGCAAGATCCCGAACGGTGAGGACGCCGCCTTCGCGCGGCGGCTGCTGCGCGAGTCCATCTGCGCGCCGTTCGACGCTCAGTTTCTAGAGCGCACTTGGCGGCAGCTCGCCCCGCGCGTCGCACAGCAGATTTTATCAGACACGCTCGTCGAGCTAGACGCCGTCGAAGGCTTGTACGCGTGGGCTGTGACGACGCTCGCGCGAGACGCGCAGCGCGAGCTCTCCGCGGCCTTCGCGCGCGTGGTCGCGGAGCACGCGCTCTTGCGCGGCGACGGCGCGACGCTGCAGCTCGCGACCGGGCGGCTGGGGTTGCGTGAAGCGTTCGCGTTCAGCGCCGCGGCGCGCTACGCGACCGGCGATCTGCCGTCCGCGCGCGCGGCGCTCGCCGACGCGTTCGAGTCCGCGCGCGGCGGCGAAAGAAAGGCGCTCCACGCCGGCGCGGCGGCCCCGCTGCTCGCCTTACTGGCGCTCGACAGCGACGCGCCGGGAGAGACTGCGACGGTGAAGGCGCTGATGCGAGCGCCGCTGCGCGAGGCGCCGTTGCTGCCCGGCTTCGAGGCGAGCTCTGCGTTGCCTGCGGCACAGCGCGCGCTGCGCGTTCTGCTCCGCAGCCTGAAGCAGACCGACGAAGCGCGCCGAGACCCTAGCCCGCATCAGCTCCCTCAGCACACCGCCGCCTGGGAGCTGCTCCTGCTCGGGCTCGACGTCGCGCTGCACTCGGACACGGAGCTCGCGCGTGCGGCTTGGGCGCGGCGTCTCGCCAACAGCGCGGGACGCTGGCAGCGGGCCGGCTACGAGTGGCTCGCGCGGCAAGGGCAAGCCCTCGCGCACGCGCTGCACGCTGAAATCGCCGCGCAGAGTGGCGCTTTCACGCCGCGGCCCCGCGAGCTATATTTGGTAGATCTGCTGCGCGCGCGGCCGGCCTGGCAAAAGGCGCTCGACGCGCTGTCGTCGTTCGCCGAAGAAGCCGCGCGCCCCGCGAAGGTGGTCGCGCTGCGGGTCGCGTGGTTCGTGGACATGACGCGCGCCGAGCTGGCGCGGCCGGTGCTCGAGGAGTTTCGACCCGAGAGCGGATGGTCGCGCGGTCATCGCTCGAGCGCGGACGAGCTCTACGCGCTGCGCGACGAGCTGCCGCCCGAGGATGTCGCGGTGCTCGCCACCGGGCAGCGCGTCGGCAAAGAATGGCAGTTGAACGAGGCGGCGTTCGAGGCACTGTGCGGGCACCCGCGCGTCTTCAACGGCGCGCGCGGGCGGCTGCCGGTGGAGGTCGTGCGCAGTATTTGTCGCATCGAGACGCGGCGGGAGCACGGCCACCTCATCATTCAGGTCGAGCCGCGCGGCGCACACGAAGGCGTGAACCTGGTGGTGCAGAGTGAATCACGGCTGCTCGTGTGCCGAGTCACGCCGCTCTTGGCCAAGCTGTTTCAGCTGCTGCCGCTGGGAGCGCGCGTTCCGCTGAGCCACGAGCGCGACGCGCTGGAGGTGCTGGCGCGACTCGCGGGACACGTGGAGCTGCGCAGCGCCACGCCCGACGCACGCCGCGCGGTGCCCGCAGACAGTACGCCGTGTCTGCGCATTTCACCCTCGGCTGGAGCGCTGTGGTTGGAAGCCGGCGTGCGGCCGTTCGGCGCTGGCGGTCGCTTCCTTCCCCCCGGGCTCGGCCGGCGTAAGCTCACCGCGCACGTCGAGGGAGAGCTGCTGGATTGCGAGCGGGATCTCGAGCTCGAACAGCGGCGCTTCGACGAGCTGCTCGCGCACGCGCCCAGCTTGGCCTCCGCGCTCGCGAGCGAACGGCAGACCGCGGGCGCGCGAGACAACCCTTTCAGCACTGCAATGGGGGAAGAGGGGCTGTTCGCGCTGCTCAGCGAGCTGCGCGAGAGCGGCCTTCAGTGCGCGCTGGAGTGGCAAAATACGCGGCCCGTTCACGCACGGGGCCGGCTGGGCGCCAAGGATCTGAAGGGCGCCGTGCGTCGCGTCAAAGGCTGGTACATCGCGACCGGCCAGCTCAGCCTCGACGCCGTCACCCGCGTGGACTTGGCCGCGCTGCTCGAGATGCCGTTCACGCGCGGCGGGCGCTTCATCCGCTTGCCGAGCGGCGATTTCCTGGAGCTCGAAGCGCGCGTGCAGCGGGCGCTCCAAGCGCTGAAGCTGCACGCCGTGCGCGGCGAGCGCCCCGGGGAGCTGCGCCTCTCCGACGCCGCCCTGTCCGCGCTGGAGAGCCTGCTCCAGCCGGGCAGCGGCTTCGAAGCCGACGCTTCCGTGCTCGAGTGGCGCGCCTTCGTAGAGGCGACGTCGTCGCGCGAGTACGCCGTGCCCGAGGCGCTGCGGGCTACGCTGCGTCCGTATCAGGCCGAGGGCTACGAGTGGCTGTGTCGCTTCAGCGAGCTCGGCTTGGGTGTCTGTCTCGCGGACGACATGGGGCTCGGCAAGACGCTACAGGTCTTGGGTTTGCTGCTGCGCCGCGTCCAGGGTGGGCCCGCGCTGGTCGTCGCGCCCACCTCGGTGTGCAGCAATTGGCTGCGCGAAATCGAGCGCTTCGCGCCGTCGCTCTTAGCCGTCGAGTACGTCGGAAAGCACCGCGCGGCGCTGCTGGAGCGCTGCGCGGAGCAGGAGCAACCCGCGCCCGAGCAACGTCGCCCGGACGTGCTGATCGCGAGCTACGCATTATTGCAACAAGACCGAGAAGCCCTGTCGCGCGTGACCTGGAACACCCTGGTGCTCGATGAGGCGCAGTTCATCAAGAACGCCGACTCACTGCGCGCGCGCGCGGCCGCCGCGCTGCGCTCGCGCTATCGCTTGGCGATGACGGGGACACCGCTCGAGAACCATCTCGGTGACCTGTTCAGCATCTTTCACTTCTTGAACCCCGGCTTGCTCGGCTCGTGGCAAGACTTTCGCGCGCGCTACATGAAGCCCGTGGAGCAAGACGGTGACAGCGAGCCGGGTGAGGCGCTCAAGCGCCTGATCCAACCATTCATCTTGCGGCGCTCGAAGCAGCAGGTCGCCACCGATTTGCCGCCCATCACCACTGTCGATCACGAGGTGAGGCTGAGCGAGGACGAGGCGCTGCGCTACACGCTGCTGCGCCGTCAAATCCACGAGAAGCTTCGCACCCCGCACGGCCGGCGCGAGCACAAGCTGCGCATCTTCGCCGAGATCATGCGCCTGCGTCGCTTCTGCTGTCACCCGCGGCTGGTGTTCCCCGAGGCCAGCGAGGAGTGTTCGAAGCTCGACGCCTTCCTGGAGCTCGCCGAGGAGCTCGCGGACAATGGTCACCGCGCGCTGGTGTTCAGCCAATTCGTGGATTTTCTGCACATCGCCGCCGAGCGCCTGACGGAGCGCGGTATCGCGCATCTCTACCTCGACGGCTCGACGCCGAAGACAGCGCGGAGCGCTCGCGTCGCCGCGTTTCAGGCTGGAGAAGCGCCGCTCTTCTTGGTGAGCCTCAAGGCGGGTGGCTTCGGCTTGAACCTGACCGGCGCCGACTACGTGATTCACCTCGATCCCTGGTGGAACCCAGCGGTCGAGGCGCAAGCGACGGATCGCGCGCATCGCATCGGACAGACGCGGCCGGTAACGGTGTATCGCCTGGTGACGAAGGACACCATCGAAGAGCAAATCCTAGAGTTGCACCGCGAAAAACGCGCGCTCGCCGAGGCGCTGCTCGCCGGCAGCGACGTAGCCTCGCGCCTCAGCGTAGAGGAGCTCGGCGCGCTGCTCGGCGTCTCGGAGTCTTCCCAGCCGCATGAGCCGATGCCCTAGCTTTCGCGTGGCCATGGCCGACCGGGAAATCCCGGTTGACGGCGGGGCCGGAAAAGCGAATCTGTAGCCCATGTCGAAACGAATTCTGGCCGCCCTCGATCTCAGCGCCGCGTCCTTCGAGGCGCTGCGGGAAGCGCACGCGCGAGCCGTCGCCGAGCAAGCCGCGCTCGCCGTCTGTCACGTGCTGCCAGAGCGCCGCATGATGAGCGGCCTGTTCGCCGCGGAGACGGACGCTGAAAAGCAGGCGCGCGCGGAGCTCGAGGCGCGCGCCCGCAGCGCGCTGGAAGAGCGCGTTCGCGCGGTGATCTCCGGTGAGTTCGAGGTGTTCGTCGAGCACGGCTCAGACTACGCCGAGATCATCCGTCGCGCCGAGGCGTGGTCCGCGGACCTGTTGGTCATTGGCAGCCAAGGCCGCAGCGGGCTCTCGCGCCTGGTGTTGGGCAGCGTCGCCGAGCGCGTCGTGCGCTATGCGCACTGCCCGGTGCTGATCGTGCGGCACCCCGGCGCGCAGGGCAGCGTCTTGGTCGCGACGGATCTCTCGGATCTGGCAGAGCCCTGTATCATCGCCGGCGCGGCGGAGGCGCAGCGCACGGGCAGCGCGCTCCAGGTGCTGCACGCCTTCGATCTTTCGGAGGCGGCTTGGGACGCTGGCGTCGGCAACCTGCTCGGCGCCACGGCGCTGTTGCCGCCGCCCGAGGTCCAGCGCGAGATGCGCGAGGCGCTGAGCACGACCTTACGTCAGACCGTCGCACGTGCTGGCGCGAACGCGGAGGTGCTCGTGTTGGAGGGGCCGCCGGCCAGCGCTGTCGTTCGCCACGCGAGTGAGGTCGGTGCGCGGTTGCTCGTCGTCGGCACGCACGGCCGCACCGGGCTCGCGCGCGTGGCGTTGGGCAGCGTCGCCGATCGCATCATGCGCAGCGCGGAGTGCTCGGTGCTAGTCGTGCGGCAGCCGCGCTGAGACGGGGAAAGCGACGCTCGCCGGCTCGTTCTTGAACACGGCTCCAATGCCGAGCTGACCGTAGTCGTTGCTGCCCCAGCAGCGCACGGCGCCGTTCGCTTGACGCGCGCAGGCGTGGCTCGCGCCGAGCGCCAGGTCGACGGCGCCGGCCAGGCCGATCACTGGACGCAGCGTCAGGCTGGAGTGGCGGTCCCCGCTGCCGAGCAGGCCGCGCTGATTCCAGCCGGAGCACTGCACGCTGCCGTCGGCGAGCAGCGCGCACAGCGCGTTCGTAGAGATCGCGAGCTTGACCGTGTCGGCGGGCGCCTCGACCTTGGTCAGGCCGACCTCGCTCGTGACTGGCGCGGGAACCAGCTCTTCGAAGGCGTGCAGCAGCGCGCCCCAGCAGGTCACTGTGCCCTCCTCAGCCAGCGCGCAGATGCTGGTCGGTCCGGCGGCGATTCGGGTCACGCCGCCGAGCTCGGGTATCGGCGTCGCGCTCGGGAAGTACTTGGCATAGGCGTAGGTCTCTGCGGCGGGATAATAGAACTCACCCCAGCAGCTCACGCTGCCGTCGGCCAGCAAGGCGCAGGTGTAGTCGCCGCTCGCGGCGAGCTGCACGGCATCGCTCACGCCTTCGACGGCGATCGGCGCGGTGACCACGTCCACGTCCTGGACGCGGTGACCCCAGCATTGCACGGAGTGGTCTGCGAGCAGCGCGCAGCTGCCGCCCGCGTTGCTCACGACCTGCGTCACGTCACTCAAGCCGGTTACCTCCGCCGGCTCGCTCCGGCTCGTAACGGTACCATCGCCCAGCTGCCCGCTGCTGTTGTCGCCCCAACACTGAACGGTGCCGTCGCGCAGCGCCGCGCACGCGTGCGCCGCGCCCACGCTGACCTGAGCGGCGGGGCCGGGCAAGTCGACTTCAAGGGGTGACCAGCCGCGCGACAGGGGCTCGCTCCCTGCGGCCGCGAGCTCACCCCAGCAACGCACAGTGCCCTCGGCATCGACAGCGCAGCTGTTGTTTCCGGATGCGGCGATGCTGTCGCGCGGGCAGTCCGCGTCCGCGCATACCTCCTCAGGGCCAGGGTCCCAGCCAACGGGCTCACCCGAGAGCGTGGCGATGAAACACTCTTCCGAGCTCGAGCCGTCGTCTTCGTAGCGCGTCCCCTGCGCGAGCACGTGCCGCGCGTTGGAGGACATGAACACCGCGGAGGGCATGCGGACATCGACGAGCGTGCCGTCGAGCAGCAGGCGCTCACTCAAATGCCAAATACCGTCCTGCCGCGACCAGTAGAACGTGCCCACTGGCTCGCGATCTCCCATCCCGCCGAGGAACTCCACGCCCACCGCCGCGTCGCCGTGCGTGTCCAGGCCGAACGCCACCACGTTCGTGTACGCACAGGTGGGGCCGTACGTTAGACACACCGCGGGCGCCCCGCTGGCCTCGGGATCTTTCAAGGGCAGCCCGTTCACGCCGCCGAAGTCTGGGTAGTACAGGGCGACGAAGTGGCCGTCGCCAGATACCGCGGTCGGAAACGCCGACGAGGTTGCGTCACTCACGCTGACGTCACGTCGCGAGGTGGAGAGCACCACGGGCAAGCCGTTGGCGCCGGAGCCGGTGAACGCTGTCGTCGTGCCGTCGGCGGACACCACCGCAGACAGCGCTGCGTCCTCACTCGGCAAGCCGGAGAAGGGCAGGTCCTTGAAGCCGTCGGCTGGCGTCCAGCGAAACGCGGTTCCGCCCAAAAAGGTGCCGAAGCCCGTCAACATCAGACCGTCACGGTTCGTGTCGATGGTGTGGAGGGGATACGGGAAGTCGTCAGCGAACGCAGACGGCGTGTAGACCTGACCGAGCCCCTCGATGCCGTCGGCGCGCGTCCAGCGGTAAATTTCATCTCCCAGCTCCGAGGCGCTGCTCCCGTACACCACGCGACCGTCGCCGCTCATCACGCGCGGCGTGTTGCGATCCTCGCCGCCCGGCAGATCGGGCAACGCTTGCCAACCATCCTTGGCGGTCCAAATCCCTCCTCGCGCCAGCGCGGTTTGACCATCGTCGCTCACCGCGAGCGGCGCACAAGGCCCAATCCAGCGCAACGGAACCGCTTCAGCGCCGGAGCCGGCCCCACTCTCGCCAGCGGCGCCGGGAGGAGCCTCGCCGCCGTCGTCACCGCCATTCGGCTCACTCCCCGGCTCGGCATCGCGACCGCCGGAGGGTGACTCACTGCCGTCGCCATCGGGTGGCTCACCATCATCGCCGCCCGCTTCGTTCGCAGCATTGCCCGAGCCATCCGTCGAGTTGCGCCCGCCGCGGCTGGCTTTGCCGCCGCTGCCCATCTCCTGGGAGCTACCGCCCCTCGCTGCGGAAGAGTTCGACCCATCGCTGGGAGCACAATCATTCTTCGCTTCACCGCACGCAACAGCGGCGACTACCGCGCACCAGACTAGCCAAGACGAGCGCAGAGCATCAACGGATCGCATCGGCAGATCCTCCGGTTCACTGAGCGTAACCGAGCCACCCCGCGCAGTCGAGCCGTCGCCATTGCCACAGCGTAGCAAGATCGCACATTCACCTCCGATAGCGCTCGCACGGCCTGCGGCTGGTGCTTGGCCTCGAGCGCACGTCGGTGCCGCTGGCCGAGCCGCGCTGCAAAAGTGACCAGCTGCCGCGCTTTTTGAGCTGTCTCTCACGCCGCACACGGCAGCGCTCTGGCTAACGCTCGTTGTTGAGCGTTGCCGCGCGTTCGCTCAGTGCGGTGAGGACCGAAGGCGCGAGCTTCGACTCGCTCTCGAAGCCGCGTCGCTCGTGCGGATCGCTGCCGCGTGGTAGCGCGCTGTTCGCGGCGGTCAGCGCTTGCGCTATGAGACGCGGTGCGAGGCCGCTGAGCAGCGTCGCGAGCTTTGCCGACCAGCCAATGACTACGTGCGCTTCGCCATGCTCGAGCGCGCGTACGATGCGGCGAGCCGCGCGCCCGGACGAGACGGACAGGCCCGGTAGGGAGTCGGAAATCGCGAACCAGGCGTACTCTTTGCGGTGGTCGCCCTTGAAGAGCGCGCCGCGCGGGCTGCCGGTCCGCATCAGCCCCGGCGCGACGGTCGATACCTTGATGCCGTCACGCGCGAGCTCGCTGCGCATACCCTGGGACAGGCCGATCAAAGCGAACTTGCTGCCACAATAGGGCAACAAATGCGGGACGGACACTACCCCGCCAATCGAGGAAATGTTGGCGATGCGACCGCCGCCCCGCGCGCGCATGTCCGCTCTTAGCGCCAACATCAGCTTGAGCGGCGCGAAGTAGTGCAGCCGCATGGCGTCCTCGAAGTCCGCCAAATTCATGGTGTCGAGCGGCCCCACTTGGATCACGCCGGCGTTGTTGACGAGGACGTCTACCGCGCCGAAGCTTTCGCCCAGCCTGACGAGCAGCGCGTCAATGGCGTCGCCGTCGCGCAGGTCGCACGTCTCGCCGACGAGTCGAGCGGCGCTCGGCGCATGCTGCTGCAAGTCCCCGAGGGCGCGCGCCACCTCCTCTCGATCGCGCGCGACGATCGCTACGTTGGCGCCCTTCTCCACGAACCGCCGCGCCAGCTCGAGGCCGAGCCCGCGCGCTCCGCCAGTGATCAGCACGTTCTTCCCTCTCAGCGAGAAGAAGTTGCGGCGTCGTCGCGCCAGCCAGACGCCGGCTCCCAGCGCGAGCAGCGCTGGCGCCCTCAGCTTCCCAACGAGACTCTTGGTGGCCATTGGCCATTGATGAGCAAGCCATGTGCCAGTAATCCCGCGTCCCGAACGGATGTTTCCGCGACGAAATCGCGAAAGAAGCGTCGTGCGACTTCGCCCCATTGCGAGCGCGGCTCTGTCTGACACCGCGAACCCAATCGGGTGCTGTCGAGCCGCCGCGCAATGGTCAACACCTCGGAGTGGACCAGAATCGGCGGAGCTGATGCTTCCTCGAGCGCCGAGCTTGCTTCGGGCGCGCAGCGCGTTCTCACCGCCCTGAGTGAATTTGTACGGAGCGCGCGCAAGGCAGCGCGCCAGCACCGATGTGCGTGCGCGGCGCCGTGTCACCCCGCGGAAACCTCGCTGTCGCTGGCGCGATCGCGTCGATGCGCTATCCTCGCAGGCCTTCGATGGCGCTTTGTTTAGGCCTGATTGGATGAGCTCGCCCCATTTTTCGGAGGGCCATCCGCACCGGCGTTGGTCGGCCCGGCGTGGCTGGCCGGCGCTGCTGTTTGCGCTGGGCTCGGCCTCAGGCTTCGTCGCAGGGGCGTACTTCCACGACGCTTCCAAGGCTGTCGCGCGGCCCGCGCTCGGCGCGGAGGTTCAGCGCGCCAACGGCGAGGACAGCGCTGGCGGACCCGACGTGGCGCTCGCACCGGCGCGCCACAGCGGAACTCCGGCGAGCTCGCTCAGCGCTGCCCGGCACGGCCGTGAAAAGAGCTCTCCGGCGCGGCGCGCCGCGCGCGCGGCGTTGCCCATCACGGCCTGGGTGACGGACGGCAGCGTGTACGGCGCGGGCTTTCTGATCGACGAGCACCACTTGCTCACCTGTCTGCACGTAGTCGAGAAGATGAAGACGATCCGCGTCTCGGTGGCAGAGGGCCCGGAAGAGAGCGGTCAGGTCGTCGAGCAAGACGCGATCCTCGATTTGGCCATCGTGTCCACGGCGGTGCGGCACACCAACCACGCCGAGCTCGCCTCGGTCACCTCGCTGATGCCCGGGGATCCTGCCTTCTCGATGGGCTCGCCGCGCAAGCTGGGTTTTTCGTTGAGCAGCGGCGTAGTGTCGTACGTCGGCCGCCGCTACGACGACGTGCTCTATCTGCAAACGGACATTCCCACCAACCCTGGCAGCTCGGGCGGCCCCGTGCTGGACGGCGACGGACGGGTGATCGGCATCGCGTCCTTCATTTTGCGCGAGACGCAGGGCTTGGCCTTCGCGCTCCCCATCGACTACGCCTACGAGCGGTTCCGAAAGTACTTCGCGGCGCGCCTGGATGAAGCATCGTTCGATGCTTGGAAGGCCGAGCGCACGGCGAGCCTCGACGCGACGAGGAGCGCCACACGCTCGGCTGCCAAGGTGATCCAGTAACACTCGTTACTTCGTGGTGGTGGTCGTCGTCGTCGTGGTCTTCGACGGCGTTCCGCTGGTGCTCGATTGCGGCCGCGACGTCGTCGGCGCGTCGCTCCCGCTGACCGCGGCGCGGCTCGTCAGGTTCACACCGAGTGAGCTCAACAGCGATTGGTCGAGCTCGCCTTGCATGGCGAGCTCGGATTGGTGCTGGAAGTAGCGCTGTAAGGCTAGCCGGGTTTGCTGCCCGGCGATGCCGTCCAGCTCGCCCTGGTAGAAGCCGAGCTCGCGCAGCCGCGTTTGCAGCTGACGAGCTTCGGAGCCATTCAGCGACGAGAGCTGAATGCTACCCCTCTCCGAGCCGACCTGGCGTTCTACGTCGGAGCTGTCCATCTGCGAGTCGCTGCGGTTCTGCCCCATGCTGCTCGAGTGCTGCGCCACGTCCGCCGTCCCCGTTTTACGGGTTTGCTGAACGTCGCTGCCGCTCACCGGCAGCCGCTCGCTCTGGATGCCGAGCGCCTTGCTCGTGCGCGTGTCGATGCGGCCGTTGACGGGTAGCCCTTGTTGCGCCTGAAAGCGCGTCAGCGCTTGCTTGAACTGAGCGCCCGCGATGCCGTCGATGCTGCCTCTGTACAACCCGCGCGACGACAACTCGCGCTGCGCTTGACGCACCTGATCGCTGTTCATGCCGCCCATCGCGGTCGAGCCGCTCGAGCTCTCGCCGGCCGTCTTCTGCACGTCGCTGGAGCTCGAGCCCTGCTGCGGGTGCGAGTCGCCTTCGGCAGCGGCGAGCGCCGTGCAAGCCAGCGCGGCCGCCAACGTGCTGGCAAACGTGAATGATTGGGTTTTCATGATTCCTCCAGTTTCAGGCGCGGCGGAGCCCGTTCTCGGCGCGCACCTCGGACGCGCGAGCTCGGAGGGTCGCCATGCCTTCTCCGACGCTCGCTGCTGCAACGCGCGTGCCCTGGCGCAGCGCCGGCAAGGGGATCCACTGTCACTTGCGCTGCACGAGGGGCGCCGGCGCTTGTACAAATGACTGAGCGCGGGCTCGTACCAGACGAGCCCGCGCTCAGCGCTCACTAGAGAAAGAAACGGGGTTTAGAAGCCGAGGCAGGAGAGGAAGGCGTTGTCTTGCGCCGTGCAGTCGAGCGACACCGGTGTGACGCTCTCGTCGATGCAGATCCAATGATCCGCGCCCGGCTGACTCGCCCCATAGCAATTGTTTTGCGCGATGATCTGCGCTTTGCACTCGGGGAACGCCGAGAAGTTCGACATGCAGTTGGCCATGCACTGCGCGTCGCTCGGCGTCGCGCAGCCGGAGCTCAGCGCTCCGCGGCATAGGTTGCCGCACGAGACCTCGGCCGCCACCTTGGCGTCGCACTGCTTGGACTTGCTCGTCACCGTCAGGTTCGTGGTGGGCCCAATATCGGGCGCCACGCGGTAGACGAGCTGCTGCTCGCGCCGGAAGTCGACGCCGAACACGAAGGTATGGTTACCAGGTTGGAACTCTGTTACCCGGTGATTCGCCGTGTCGAGCGCGAGCGAGTTCTGGGCTCCGTACGGCAACGTGACCGTTACACCGTTGTGGTTTTCGTAGCCGAAATACGCGGAGAAGGTGCCGTCGGCGTTGGCCGCGACGCAGTCGAGCCGCGGCGTGAGCGGCGCGTTTCCGCCGCGCTGGATCGAGCTGTCCAGAAACGGACGGAACGCGTCGATGCGCGTGAAGAGCGAGTACTCTTCGCACCACAGCCCCGTCCACGAGCTCACCCCGGCGACGCTGTCCTGGCCGTTCGCGTTCAGCAGCAGCGGGCCGCCGGAGTCTCCGGCGCAGGTGTTGGCGTTCGGCGCGCGGCCATCGGTCTTCAGGTAGTGAGCGCGGATCTCGGGCAGGAGCATGGCCGGATTGGGATCGTCCGCGTGATAGTCCGCGCTGGTCGGAGTACCCAGGATCTTGGCTTTGCCGGTGCGTTGCGTGTGCCCGCCGCTGGTCTGCGAGATGTCGGCGCTGAGCGCCTGGCTGGCACCCCAGCCGACGAGCGTCGCGTCCTTGCCGATCCAGGAGTTGTTCACTCCACCGTGCATCAGCGGCAGCGGTGCATAGGGCGGCTTGCGGTCCAGATACACCACCGCGAGGTCGCCGTCTCCGCGCGCCGGCGTCCAGCTCGGATGCACCTCGTAGGAGTCGGCTTGCGCAAACTTGGAGGGCTGTCCCGGCGCCGGCACCATGATGGTCTGCCCGACGCGGCTGAGCTTGGCGAAGTCCGTGTTGAAGTCGTCGCCAAAGTACGCAAACAGCTGGTTGCCCCAGACGTTGCTCAAACAGTGCGCCGCCGTCAGCACCACGCGCGGCGCGATCAGGGTGCCGCTACAGCTGCGCGCGCCGAGCGAGCCATTGGCGAGCGTCAGCATGTAGAGGAGCACCACTTGATCCTTGCCCCCGTTCGAAGTGGCGCGAACAATCGGCTGTTCAGCGTCCTCGAGGGGCGCGCCAGCGCCGCCGACGTCCGCCGAACACGCGCTGAGCGCGAGACAGCCGAGAGCCAACCAGGGTAGAGCGCTTCTCATCTGCTTTCATCCTTCTTTCTGCAGTGCACGAGGCACTATCGAACGGACGCGCAGCTCGACCGGTCGCTGCGCGAGTCGCGCAACGAACGTGGCGAGCGGGGTTCCGTGTCTCGGACTCGAACGGTCACACGCACTTTCGAGTCGCGATGCGCGTCATCACCACTCTTGAGTGAACCTTCGCGCGTGATCGGTTCCCGAGCGGGTGCCGAAATTCGCCACTCGCCGCGAGTGTTACGAAGAAACGAACACCGATAGCGGCGCCGAAGGTGCGCGGTCTGCGCCGGGGTGCGCTGTTGTGGGTGCGCACCGTGCGCCTAGTTTAGAGCTTCGGAATGCGGATGGTGCTGATCATCGCGCTGCCGCTCAGGAAGTAGAAGAGCGCGAAGGGGTGCAGCGTTAGCCCGGCGATCTCGACCTCCCCCAGCCACAAGCGTGAGCCGAGGCGATCCTGAGCGTGCAGCAGGCCGACCACGATGGCGAGCAGCACGCTCGTCGGGATCGGAGTGCCCTCGAAGTACTTCACCTTGCCCGTCTCATCCGACAGCGACTGCGCGGTGGCGTTGAAGCGCGCCAAACGGCTGATGCCGCAAGCGACGAAGTAGAGCAGGATGGCGACGTCGATCACGCCGCGCAGACCGATCGCAAAGCCCAGCGCTGCTGGCGCTAGACCGAACGACACGATATCCGCGAGCGAGTCGAGATCCGCGCCCAGCACGGATGATTGACGGCGCCAGCGCGCCACTCGCCCGTCGGCGACGTCGAACGCGAGCGCGAGCGGCAACAACCATAGCGCGGTAACGAGCCAGCGCGCCTCATTCGAAACTAGATATTGCATCAACGCCAGCACTGCCCCGGTTCCGCAGAACCCGTTGCCCAGCGTGAGGAAATCCGCGAGCACAAAGGAGCGGATCATCGAGAAGCGTCCGGACTTCAGCTGCGGTGTCGTCGCGGTCG
The DNA here is from genome assembly GCA_966250485.1 of uncultured Sorangium sp. Taxonomy (GTDB): domain Bacteria; phylum Myxococcota_A; class Polyangia; order Polyangiales; family Polyangiaceae; genus PMG-095. The sequence continues at coordinate 39,980 of CBINHN010000031.1, forward strand.
TCATGCCTGCCTCGAGCCACTCGTTAGCGGCGGCACCCCTGCGAAGCAAGTCGACCGCCAGCGAGGCGGCGGGGACGCTGATCGCGCGCCAAGGCGCTAGCGGCCGTCGAGCTCGCGGCGCGCGTCTCGCGCAGGCGCGCCGAGCCGGCGCGGTGCGCGGCGCGGCGAAGCTCGACAGAAGCGTGAGTGCGCATCTCTATCCAAGACGAGCGACACACGCGCTGCGCTTATCGGGCGGCGATGGACGCTGCGACGGATTTTGCGACGTGGCGATGGCCACCTGCAACGCCGAAGAGACAGCGCCCTGCTATTTCCGACGCGACAAGACTGTGAATCCACCTGCGCCTCGCTGCCGAAAATTCCATTCACGTATGGGGCGCCGAGCTCTGCCGACGGCAACAGCGTGGAGTGCCGCCTCTTTCACGTGATCTATGCGGCCAGGTTGGACCCCGGCGAGCACTGCGCGCACGCGATGGGCGACACATTGTGTGAGGTCAAGTAGCGCGCTGTCGGCTATCCAGTCGCGCCGCTGAGCTACTGCTCGCGGTGCCGCTGGTGTAAAAGGGTGGACATGAAGCGATACGCTTTGGCCCTGGCGACAGCGCTCGGCAGCGGGTTCGTAGCTGGCAGCGCGCAAGCGCAAGTGCTCGGCAACGCGGGTGACGCCGTGTTCGGCGCGGAGCGCTTGTTCGGTATTCGTGACGAGCACGCGCGCTTCGAGCCGGATGCAGGTCCGGACGGCAAGGCCGACGCGACCACCATCTCCCTGGGGGTCGCCAATGCGCTGCTGCCCGTGAACGTGCCGCGACTCTCCTTCGACTATCTGGTCGCGCGCAAGTTCAGCGTGGGCGGCGCCATCGGCTATTCCAGCAATGATTTCAGCAGCAATGGTCCGGGCGGACCGGTCCTGCTCGGCGGCAAGACCAAGACCTTCGTCTTCGACGGCCGGGTCGGCTTTCTGCACATGTTCGGGCGCGTGCTCGGGATCTGGCCGCGTGGCGGCTTGATGTATCACTCCACCTCGATCGAAAACGGCACCCAGTGGTCGGACCTCGGCCTGAACCTCGAGTGCATGTTCCCGATCGTCATCGCCCCGCATTTCGGCTTCTTGACGGGCTTCTCCTTCGACCAATCGCTGACCGGCGAGGTGGACCCAGCGGGCAACGCCAACGACTACGACTACAACTACCGGAGCCTCGCCCTACAGTTCGGCTTGTTCGGTTGGATCTGAGCGACGCAAGCGACTTGCCGCGCGCCGCCCTTCTCGGCTACGCAAGGCGAGCCACATGACATTCGACCTCTCGCGCAGGGCGGTGCTCGGCGGGGCTCTTGGCGCCTCGCTGAGCGCGGCTTGTGCAAGCTCGCGCTCCACGCCGCCCGCCGCCGCAGCGCGCGACGTCCCCGCCGAGCCCTCAGCGGCGGCCGCAGCGATCGCGGCGCTGGAGGCGCGCATCGGCGGGCGCGTGGGATTCTTCGCGCTGGACACCGGCAGCGGCGCTGAGCTCGCGCACCGCGCCGACGAGCGCTTCGCGCTGTGCTCCACGTTCAAGGCCCTGCTCGCGGCCGCCGTGCTCGAGCGCGTCGATCGCGGCGAGGTCGCGCTGCAGCAGCGCATCGCGTACGGCGAAAAGGACCTCCTGGAATACGCGCCGGTGACGCGCGAAAAGCTGGCGCAAGGTGCGCTGAGCGTTGAGGCGCTGCTCGCCGCATCCCTCATCGTCAGTGACAACACCGCGGCCAACCTGTTGTTCCCTTTGGTCGGCGGCCCCGCGGGCCTCACCGGATTTCTGCGCCGCCACGGCGATGACGTCACACGGCTCGATCGCGACGAGCCCATGCTCAACACGAACCTACCCGGCGATGCGCGCGACACCACCTCTCCGCGCGCGATGGCGGGGACGCTGCGCACGATCTTGCTCGGCGACGTGCTGTCCGCCGCCAGCCGGCAGCGCTGGCTCGATTGGCTTGCGGCCTCGACGACCGGCAAAGCTCGACTCCGCGCCGGGCTGCCCGAGGACTACGTGGTCGGCGACAAAACGGGAACCGGTGAAAACGGCGCCGTCAACGACGTCGCCCTGGCCTGGCCAGCGAAGCGCGCGCCGCTCATCATCGTCGCTTACCTGAGCGGCAGCAGGCTCCCCCTCGAGCGCCTGAACGCGGCGCACGCCGAGCTCGCCCGCATCGCGGCGCAGCGACTCTCGCCCCCCGCGTGAAATAGCGGGGCAGGCGCGTCGCTCGGGCGCCGAAAGAATCATTAGTTGCCCCCGCGGAGTCCGTGATTTTCACGGCCGGCGTGCTCGCCTTCGGCTGCGCGCGCCGGGGCCCGCCAAGCGCTCGCTTCGCTCGCGCGGGGGCCCGCAGCCGTCTGACGAATCAGCGCTTCAGCAGCGTCACCGCATCTGACTACAATGCGCGCGGAAGCGGCGGATTGCGCGTCAGCACGCACGCTGGCGTCGTTACGCCGACCAGCAGGAGGAGGCTCTCATGCGCGTGGTGGATTCATTCGGGAAATTCGGCTTGCTCCTCGCGAGCTCACTCGCAGGCTGCGGGGCGGGGAACGGCGGCACGTCAGAGCAGGAGCCGGGTCAGCTGCAAGCGCGGCTCGCGCTCTCCGCGGTCCGTCATGACGTAACCGCGATTCGCATCGAGCTGGTCGCCGCCGAGAGCGACTGTCAGTCGCCGCCGATCGTCAGCAAGACCATCGCGCTCGCGGACACGGCCGCGCCCGGCGGCGGAGCTCACCCCTTCGTCGACGCGCTGTTCGTGGTAGAGCCCGGCGCTTATCGCGCGTGCGCGACGCCTCTGGCGGGCGAGACGCCTTCGCTGGAGTGCGCCGGCGCGCAAGGGCTCGCCGAGATAACGGCTGGCGTGACGCGGCAGCTCAGCTTGATCTCGCAGTGCCGCGGCGCGGAGGACGACGGCGGGCTCGGCGTCGCCGTGAGCCTCAATGACCAGCCGCGCATCGAGGAGCTCTCGCTGGCGCCATCGGCCTTCATCACGGTGTGTGACAGCCTGGACATCAGCGTGCGCGCGAGCGACGCCAACGGGGACGAGCTCAGCTACTCGTGGAGCGTGCTCTCGGGTCCAGACGCCAGCCTTCACGTGGACGGTGCACACGCTGCGTTCTCCGGAGCCGCGGGTGACTACGTGTTGCGCGTCGAGGTCGAGGATGGCCACGCTGGCAGCACCGCCTTGGATTTCCCGGTGAGTGTCAGCGCCGCCAGCTGCGCCGTGCCCGAGGAGGTGCAGGCCATCTTCACGAGCCGCTGCACCCCGTGCCACACCGAGGGAAGCTCGGGCGGCTTGCACCTCGACCCGGCCACGGCGTCTTATGCAAACCTCGTGAACGTGCCGAGCTCGCGCTGTGCCGACCGCACGAGGGTGCTGCCCGGGGACGCTGCGGGCAGCTACTTGCTCGCCAAGCTGCACGGGGACGCGTCCATTTGCGGCAGCCCCATGCCGCTCAATCGCCCGGCGCTCCCCGCCGAAGAGCTCGCCGTCATCGAGAGCTGGATCGACGCGCTGCCGCACTGACCGGCTCCCGCGCGGCGTCCGGAGCGCTCGCGCGCCCGAACGCCGCGCGCTGATTTCTTTGCGCGGCGCTCAGGTGCCGCAGAAGGTCTCGCGCACGCGCTGCTCGGGCCGCGGCGGCTCGCTCAAATGTGAGAGCTCCGGCTGCTCCAGGTACGGCTGCTCCAGCGCCCGCACCAACGTCTCGAACGGCGCAAAGTCGGAGCGCCGCACAGCGGCATCGATCGCCTCTTGGATGCGATGGTTGCGCGGGATCAAGGCTGGATTCGCGCGCTGCATGGCGGCCGCGCGCGCTTCGTTGCTGCCCGCGTCGCGCTCGAGGCGCTGGCGCCAGCCGCGCAGCCAGTCCTCGAGCGGCGCGGGCTCGGCGAACAGCGCGGTGACTTCGCGCTCCTGCGCGGGGTCGAGCACGGCGCGCGACAAACGCCGGAAGAACAACGTGTAGTCCACGCTCTGCGCCGCTAACCGCTCGAGCAAGCCCTCTAGCAATGCGAGATCTGCCTCCTCCTCGCGCGCGAGGCCGAGCTTCGCGCGCAGGATGGCGAAGTACTGCGCCTCGAACTGATCCGGGAAGCGCTCCAGGCGCTCGTTCGCGAGCCGCACGGCGTCCTTTTCATCGTCGGCGAGCAGCGGGAGCAACGTCTCCGCGAAGCGGGTCAGGTTCCACTGCGCGACGGCCGGCTGATTGCCGAACGCGTAGCGGCCGCCGTGATCGATCGAGCTGAAGCGCTTGCGCGGATCGTACTCGTCGAGGAACGCGCAGGGCCCGTAGTCGATGGTCTCACCGGAGATGGACGTGTTGTCCGTGTTCATCACGCCGTGCACGAAGCCCACGCCGAGCCAGCGCGCGACGAGCGCCGCCTGCGCGCCGATGACCTGCTCCAGCAACGCGAGCGCGGCGTTCTCCGCGCTCGCGCGCTCCGGAAAATGACGCGCCAGCGCGTAGCGCGTGAGCTCGGCGAGCGCCGCGCGATCGCGCCGCGCCGCGAAGAACTCGAAGGTGCCGACGCGCAGGTGACTCGCGGCGACGCGCGTGAGCACCGCGCCCGGCAAGCGCTCTTCGCGCAGCACGGGCTCGCCGGTCATGACCGCGGCGAGCGCTCGCGTCGTGGGCACGCCCAGCGCCGCCATGGCCTCGCTCACGATGTATTCGCGCAGCACGGGCCCGAGCGCCGCGCGGCCGTCGCCACCGCGAGAGAAGGGAGTGCGGCCGGCTCCCTTGAGCTGGATGTCGCGGCGCACGCCGTCGCGCCCCAGCACCTCACCGAGCAGGATGGCGCGGCCGTCCCCGAGCTGCGGCACGAACGCGCCAAACTGGTGGCCGGCGTAGGCGAGCGCGATGGGCTCCGCGTGCTCGGGCAGGCGATTGCCAGCCAGCAGCGCGGCGCCCTCAGCGGAGGCCAGCGCTGCGGGATCGATGCCCAAGACACCGGCCAGCGCCTGATTGATCTTGATGATGCGCGGCTCGCGCACCTTGGTGGGCGCGATGCGCGCGTAAAAGCGCTCGGGCAAGCGGGCGTAGGTGTTGTCGAACGAGAGCGAGTGCATCCATCTCCTCGGAGCGCCGCGTGGCGGCTCGAACCGCACCGCCTACCACTGCCGCGGAAAAAAGCGACACGCGCGACCGTGGAGGAGCTGATTCGGTGTCGGCGTTGGTCGCCACGAGGGGGCGCGTGGCCCGAGAAGTGAGCCGGCCTCATACGAAGGCGGACCCACGCCAGGAGTAAAGTACGAACGGCAAAGGCCGCTCGCCCGATCAGCGCTCGACGATTGGCGCTGAGAAACGTATTTTACGCGATCACACATCATCGCTAGTCGTAGTCCGCATGGACGCGACGGGCGGCGGGATCGTCATCCGAAAGGATAGCTGAGATGAGCAACGCCGGACACAAGGGCCCGCAGCAGCAAAACCCCGAAAATCTGGCGAAAACAAAGCCGCAGCGCGTGGTCACCGTGCCGCGCGCCGGCTCGGGCTCGCACGCCGCCGCTGGCGTCCCGCGACCCACACGCTCCGCTGAGCACGCGGCGACGAGCGCAGCGGACGCTACGCTCAGGGTCGAGAACGCTGCGCCTCAGTCCGCGCGCGAACCCGCGAGCGGCGCGAGCCGAGATGCGTCCGCTTCCGGAGCCGTACGGCGCGCGCCGCCACCGCCGCCGAAGCGCGCTCCGCGCGCATCGGCGCCGAGCGAGAGCCAGCTCGACCTCAGCGTCGGCGCGCGGACACAAGTGGCGGAAGCCATGCTAGCGCCGCCGGCCGCGCTCGAGCCGATGCCTCCCGCGCCGGCTGCGCAACCGCCGGCCATGGCCGCTGTCGAGCCGCTCGCAGCGCACACTGCGCCATCAGCTGCGACGCCCGACGCCAGTGGCGTGTCTGAGCACGCGCTCAGCGCGCTCGCGGTGCCATCATCGCCCGCGCAGTCCGAGCAACTCGCGCAGTCCGAGCAACTCGCGCCGCCTGCGCAGCCCGCGCAGTCCGCGCAACTCGCGCAGCCCGAGCAGCCCGAGCAGCCCGTGCAGTCGGAGCAATTCGCGCCGGCGAGGGCGCCGTTGGATTCCGAGGCGACCCCCGCGCCGTCCGTCACGCGCCGTCCGCCCGCGCCGCCGAATGCTGCGTCGGCGCGCGTTGGCGGCAAGCGTCGTATCGTGGCGATTGGCGCGGCGCTGCTCGGCGTCGCCGGTGCGCTCGCGCTCTGGTCATTGCGGCATGGCGCTGCGCAGCAGAGCGCGCCGCTTGCATCCGCGGCGCTCAGCGCCGCGGATGGCGCGCCCGCTCGAGCTGCGGCCGCGAGCTTACAGCGGCCGGAGCCGGCGAGCGCCGCGCCCGCTGCACCTGCACCCGCGCCCTCTGAGCCCGCTCCGGCTACGGCCGCGCCCTCTGAGCCCGCTCCGGCCGCGCCCGCGCCCGAACCGCCGGCTGCCGCGGCCAATTCCGCGCCGAAGGCGAGCGCGCTCGCCGCGCCGTTTCTCGACGGCTCGGAAGCCAAAGCACCGTCCTGTGACGAGCTGTTGGCGGGCGCGCCGGCTAACCCGCAGGGTAAGCCGGCCTATGATTTCGTGCGTTCTGGGCGTCAGCTCCTCGTACGAGGCGACCTCGACGCTTCTCAACGCGCGTTTTGCCAGGCCGCGCGCGTACCTGGAGCCGACAGCACCGTCATGATTGAGCTGGCGCAGCTGCTGCTACTGCGCCGCGACGGCGCCGCCGCCGTCGAGTGGGCGGAGCGCGCGTTGAGCCTGGAGCCGCGCAGCGCGCGTGCGCTCAATGTGCTCGGCGACGCGCAGATCCGCGCGGGCGACGAAGACGCCGCGCGCCGTGCGTGGCTACGAGCCGCAGGTGGCGCGCTCGATGACGCCGCGGCGGCGCGCGTCATGGCTCAGCGCGACTTCGCGGAGGCTGAGCGTTGCGCGAGATCCGATCCGGCGCGAGCCGAGCGCTTGTTGCGCCGAGTCGTCGCGCTGGAGCCGCAGAACGCCTTGGCGCAGGCGCGCTTGGGCAGCGCGCTCACCCGGCTGGGCTTTGCCAAGAGCGGTGAGCTCTGGACTCGCCGCGCCAACGAGCTCGCCGCGCGCGCTTCAGCGCGCTGAGTCGGCGCACTCGCGACGCTCCAATAAAGACAGCTTCGCGAAAACCAGCCGACAGCTAGCTCCGGCCAGAGTTGCCGGGTGCCCTTCTGCGTCTCGAGCTTCTCCGCCCTGATCAAGGGACGCGGCTTCGTCCTCGTCTTCCACCCGCACCTCGCCGACAACCTCGCCGCTTGGCCGTCCCGAGGCGGGAAGCGGGCCGGGCCAGAAATTACGCGCGCGCGACCCTGCGGCGGCTTGTGCTCGCGTCGAAAAAGCGGTTGTAGTGGCGCCCGTGCCCGAGTCTTTTCGAGTTTGTCGAGCTTGCGGAGCGCCGAACCCGCTGAATGGAACCCAGTGCCTGCGCTGCGGCGAGCGACTGCCGCCCGCAGCGCAGAGCGCGTGGTGGACGAAGCTGCGCGAGTTCCCAGTGACGAGCGCGTTGATGGGGTTCTGCATCCTGGTGTTCGCGCTGCTCGCGTTGGTCGACGAGCGATTCCCCGTCGGCTTCGAGCAGGGACCGAGCTCGCTTCGGCTCTCGACGCTGTACCGTTTCGGAGTGCTGTCGCCGATCGTCGTTCGGCAAGAGCCGTGGCGCTTGCTATCGGCGGTGTTCCTGCACTTCAGCCTCGCCCATTTGGCGATGAATATGTGGGCGCTCTGGAAGCTCGGCATCAGCTTGGAGCGACGTTTCGGTGGCGCGCGCGCGGCGCTGCTGTTCTTCGCCACGGGCATCGGCGGATTCTACGTCAGCACGCTCTACTACGGGTTCGACAGTCGCATTCCGACCGCCGGCGCGAGTGGCGCCATCTTCGGCCAGCTTGGCGGCCTGATCGGCATCCTGGTCGCGCGCAGGATGCCCGGCTGGCGCGAGCTCTTGGTGCGCAACGTCGTCATCGCGCTGCTCTTGGGCTTCGTCTTGCGCGTGAACAACGCCGCTCATTTCGGTGGTCTCGCGCTCGGCTGCGGGCTCGGCTTTCTCTTCGAAAAGGAGCCCGTGCGCCAGCGGACGACGCGCATTCTCTCCGGCGTCGCCGTGCTCTGCGCGCTCGCAAGCGTGGCCTCTCTGGCGTTATCGTCGGCCTCCCCGATCTGGCGCAGCGTACGCGAAGAAGAAGCACAGCTCGGGATGTGAGCGCGCAACGCAGGGATGCGAAGTGCATCTGCGGGCGGGCGACGGGCGAGAGCATAGGACCGGCTCGAGGTGCGAAGAGCTCGCTCAGCTGGCGTGGCCACCCGCCGCGCTCCTACGAGACGGTCATAAACCTAATCAGCAGTCCCTCGGCGTGCTCAGCACGCCTTCGTCGTCGCGCCTTGGTCTGCTAGCGCCTCTTTGGCGGGTTCGGTCCGAGCTTATAGGACCGGCCCTTATTCCTCCGCGTGCGCGAGGAAGCGCTCGATGGCGTCTTCCTGGCCGACGAGCAGCAGCGTGTGGCCCTGCTTCAGGCGATAGTCGGGCGCGGCAAAGTTCAGTCGCGGCTCGTTGGCGTCATCGGCGAACCAGCCGATCACGTTCAGCTCATAGCGCCGAAAGGAGGCTTCGGTGAGGGTCTTGTCGGAGTACGCCTCAGTCACGGCCCAGGGCACGACGCGAAAGTGCATCGCGAAATCGAGGATGTGGCCCGCCATCGGGTTCAGGACCTGAACGGCGAGGCGCCGCCCCATCTCGTTCTCGACTTGGATCGCGCGCGTCGCGCCGACGCGCTCGAGCACGTGGGCCTGGCGATCGTTCGCGGCGCGAGCGAAGATCACCTTCAGGCCGAGCTGAGCCAGCTGCGAGACGCACAGCACCACGCCCTCGAACGCCTCGCCCGCGGTGACCACCGCAACATCCATCTCACGAGCGCCGACGTTGTCGAGCACCGCGGGCTCCGTCGCGTCCGCGACGAAGGCGGCCGACGTCTTGCCGCGCACGCTCTCCACGGCTTCGGGCTGCTTGTCCACGGCCACGACCTCGCAGCCGCTCTGCCAGAGCTCGTCGACGAGGGCAGCGCCAAAACGGCCAACGCCAATCACCAGCACCTTCCGGGTTCGTTTCATGAGATTTCGCGCCCCTTCTCAACCGATCAGCACGCGCTCTTCCGGGAGCTTGAGCACTGCTGGCGAGCTTGCCTTCGACGCGACCGCTAGCGCAAGTGTCAGCGGTCCAATCCTGCCGATGAACATCAGCACCGCCACCAGCAGCTTGCCAGGCAGGCTGAGCTCGGGCGTGATGCCGGTGGACATCCCGGCCGTGGAGAACGCGCTGAACGCCTCGAAGACCAGGTCGAGCGGGGGGTGGTCGTCGACGAGGAACAAGCCGAGGATGGCCAGCGAGACGATGGACATGCTCATGAACACCACCGCGATGGAGCGCCGCAGCGTGGAGTCGGGCAGGGCGCGGTCGAACAGCTGCGGATCGCGGGCGGTGAGCTCAGCGCGCAGTCCGGCGTAGAGGGCGGCGACGGTCGTCGTCTTGATGCCTCCGCCGCAGGAGCCGGGGCTCGCGCCCACGAACATCGCAGCGCAGGTGACGAGCAGCGTCGCGGCTCGATAGCCGCCGAGATCCACCAGCTGAAAGCCGGCGGTGCGCGCCGAGATCGACTGGAACACGGCCGCGCTGATGCGCGCGAGCGGGTGCAGCCCAGCGAACGCGCCACGCCACTCGAGCACGAGGTAAATGACGGCCAGGATCACCAACAGCGAGCCGCTCGTCACGAGGCAAACGCGCGCGTGCAGGCTCAGCCGGTTGGGACGCCTCCGGCGTATCCTCGCCGCCAGCCTGCCGAGCAGCTCGTCGATCACCGGAAAGCCGATTCCGCCGAGCAAGATCAGCGCCGAGACGGCGCCGAGCACCGCCGGATCGCCGACGAACGGCTCGAGACCGCGCGGAAAAATCGAGAACCCCGCGTTGCAGAAGGCGCTCACCGAGTGGAAGATCGACGCCCACAGCGCGCGGTCCATTCCGAGCTCGCTGGTGCCAGCCGTGAGCGCGCTGGCGCGGAACGAGCGGTAGAGCAGCAGCGCTCCGACGAACTCGATGAGCAGCGTGTAGAGCACGATCGACGTCACGGTGCGCCGCAGACCGGCGAGCGACTGCGTGTCGACCACGGTCGCCAGCGCGACACGGCTGCGCACCCGCAGGCGCTGCCCGATCAGCATCGCGATCGCCGAGGACAGCACCATGATGCCGATGCCGCCGATCTGGACCAGGACGCAGAACACGAGCTGGCCGAACTCCGAGTACGTCTCGGACAGGGTGTTCACGGACAAGCCGGTGATGCACACCGCGCTGAACGCCATGAACAAGTTATCGATGAACGACAGCTCGCTCACGCGTTGCATCGACATCGGCAGAGACAACAGGAACGCGCCGAACAGACCGGCGCCCGCGAACGAAGCGGCGAGCGAGCGCGACGGGTGATCCGCGATCTGGCGCGCCATGCGCGCGATCCAGGACCCCGACGCCAGCGGCCCCAGCAGCAGCACCGCCGCGAGCGCCACGGAGTAGCTGCGCGCCGAACCCGCGAAATATTGCGGATCGAGCCCTCGGCTAGCGAGGAGCACCCAGCCTCTGGCCGCGAGGAAGCCGACGGCGAGCACCACCGCGCCGAGCCGCACTCCCAGCGTTTGCCGGACCGAATCGCGCTCGGCACCCGGCGAACGCAGGACGAGGTAGGCCCACGGCAAGAGCAGCAGCGCGACCGCGCCGAGCCAAGCGACGGCCGCGACGTGCAGCGGAGCCGCGAAATCGACCGCGAGCAACGCCGCCTGCACGCCACACACCGTCCACACTACGCGCTCGCTGCGGCCGCGCTTGGGTGCGAGCGCCGGAACTAGGCTCGCGCGAGCCGCGGCGGGCGCGTCCGGGAGGATGCTGAGGCGTGGAGCGGCGGGACGGGTCGAGGACACAGCGTACAGGATATCCACGCTCGGCCGCGCCGCGCTGCGACTTTCTGACGAGCCCTGCGCCGACCTCGGGGTCGGACAGCGCGGCGCTCGTCAGCGCGCGGCGCGCAGCGCCCGCATCGTGTGCGAAAGGCTCCTACGCGGTGTTGACGAGCCCGACATGAGCGAACGCCCGAGCGCCGCGAAGCCACGCTCTCAGCGTGGCGCTGCTGCGCAGTGACGCTCCGGACAGCGCTGCTAGCCAGCGCTGAGCGCAGGCTTCAAGACTTCGCTGCACCACTGTCGATAGCTCGTCGGTGTGGTGTTCTCTGCTGTGCGCGGCTCCGAGCGGTCCAGGCCGTTGTCCTTCGCTACCACCATTTTGACCAAGCCATCGGCGAAGGCTTCGCTGGCGCCGTGCTCGAGCAGCTGCGCCTTGTAGGCGTCCGTGCTGATGCGTTGATAGCGGATCGGGCGGCCGAGCACTTCGGCGGTGATCGCCGCCATCTCGTCGAGGGTGAGATCTTCCGGGCCCAACAGCGCGAGGCCGCCCGCGCCGGACCAGCTCGTGTCACGCAACGAGCGCGCAGCGCTCGCCGCGATATCGCGGGTCGCGACATACGGCGCTTTGACGTCGGGCCGGTTCATGCCCACGAAGACGCCGTGCGCGCGCAGCGATTCGACGCTGCGCAGCATGTTCTCCATGAACCCGGGGCACCACAGCGCGCGCACGTCGAGCCCTGCGCGTTCGAGCTCCACGTCTTTCGCTAGCGAGGAGCTGACGACGCCCGCGTCGACGTCGACGCGGCGACCGATACCCGAAACGGTCACCACGCGGGAGACGCCCTGACGCTTCATCGCGGCGCACACGGGCCGCGTGAAGCGGAGGTAGTGGGCGGTGACGTCGGGCGCGCCGAAGAAGGGCGGAACGACGTGAAAGAGGCTGTGCGCGCCGGCGAGCGCGCGAGTGAGCACCGCCTCGTCGTCGCTCGAGCCCTGGATCACCTCGACACGCGAGCGCGTCGCTGCAGCGAGCTTTTCGGGAGCGCGCGCGATCACGCGCACGGCTTCTCCGGCTGCTAGCAACTCCGAAACGACCTTCGAACCGATGTGCCCCGTGGGCGTCGTAACGACAATCATGCGGCCTCCTGACGGCGGTTGGCTACGGCCTCCGGTTGCGCTCCGGTGACTCGATGCGAAGTAAACTACACCGTACCGTTTACTTCGTCAAGGCGGCTCTGGCGCTGGCGGGAGGGCCGCGCAAAGATGGTTCATGGCGAGACGCGGCGAGGAGCTTCGAGACCACATCCTGGGCGTAGCGAAGGGTGTGTTCCTGGAGCTAGGCTTCGAACGCGCGTCGATGGACGAGGTCGCGAACCGCGCGCGCACGTCCAAGCGCTCCCTCTACGCCCACTTCGAGAGCAAGGACAAACTGTTCCTCGCCGTGCTCGACCTCGTACGGCGGTTGTTCCTGGCGCGGCTGAAGGTGCCCGCCGCTTACTCGAGCAAGCCGGCGGAGGCGCTCGCCCTGTTCTTGGGACGCTATGTGGAAGTGATCCTGTACGAGCCTTCGGTGCAGATGATCCGCCTGACGCTGGCCGAAGCCGCGCGCCTGCCGCAAGGCGCGGCGCAGCACTTCGACGTCATCTTCGGTGAAGTGACGACTCGCCTGGGCGACTATCTGAGAGCCACCTTCGGCGTCTCGAGCCGCGTGAGCGGCGAACAGGCGCAGCGACTGCTCGGGCGCGTGCTGTTTCCGCTCTTGCCCCGCGCGCTGTTTGGCTTGGAGGACCTGATCGAGGAGCTCGACGAGCGAGCGATTTCGCCGAAGGTCGACATGAAGGCGATTCGCAGAGCCGTGGCTGAGGCGCTGGACGCGCTCGGGCCCGCTGAGACGCGCAGCGCGCGACAGCATTCGACGAGCGACTGAGCGCCTGCCTCCCTGATTTGGGCGACGCGCGCCGGCTTCGCGCCGCGCCGACGGTGGCTCTCGACGAAGCGGCTCTATGCGGCCTGGGACGAAGCTTCGCTCAGTCCTCCGTGCCGAGCGTCGCGAGGTACATCGACGCCATTCGGGCTACCCCGTCCGCCCAGTAGTTGAGCTCCGCCGCCGAAGGCTGGCGCTCCGAGACTTCTTTGCCGACGGCCGTGACGGTCATCAGCAACAGGTCGCCCGCGAGTCGGCGTTGGCGCGGTGAGGCGTGCGGCGCGGCCTCGGCGATGAAGGCTTGGACGACGCTTCGCCCCCGCTCCCGGTGTCGCTTGGACTCCGGCGCGTCCCGATAGCTCGGTGCAGCCGCGTCGAGGGCTTGGCGCAGCGGGGCCTCTTCGCACTCGGTGCGGAAGAACTCGCGCGCGACGCGCTGCAGGCGCGCCGTCGGCGTCTGGCTGGTGTCGCCGAGGATGTCTTCGATCAAGTGTCCGGTCTGCTCCCACTCGTCGACCTGCAGCCGATAGAGGATCGCCTGCTTGTTGGGGAAGTACTGGTAGAGCGACCCGACGCTGACTCCGGCCGCCTTGGCGACGCGGATCGTCGTGAAGCGCGCGGCCCCTTCTCGCTCGAGAACGCGAACAGCCGCCTTCAGGATGTCGGCGACGAGCTGCGTGGAGCGCTGCTGAGTCGGCAGCTTTCTCGGTGAAGTAGGGTGACGACGAGGCTTGGGCATGTGGGGCTCGGCAACGCGAATAGCGAATGCGAATGATTGTTCGTATTCTTCTAGCACGATGACGAACACACTCGAGACGCCCCGCGTGGCCGAGGTATTGACGCATTTGTACGCCGAAGCGGAGGCGAGCAACGCCAAAATTCGCGAGCTCTTCGGCCACTTCACGCCCGAGGAGCGGGTGCGGCGCATGTCCGATCCGAGCTCCGACTACCGCGGGTTCTATCGCCAAGCGAAGGACCTGTATCTGGCGGTGTCGCAGGACACCGCGCGCCTGCTCTACATGCTCACTCGCTCGCGGCGCGCGCGCTCGGTCGTCGAGTTCGGCACTTCATTCGGAATCTCTACGATTCATCTCGCCGCCGGCCTGCGCGACAACGGCGGCGGGCTCGTGCTCGGCAGTGAGCTGGAGGCGAGCAAGGCGGCGCGGGCGCGCGCCAATCTCGCGGCGGCGGGGCTCGCTGATTTGGTGGAGGTTCGTGAAGGCGACGCGCTCGAGACACTGGCGCGTGACCTGCCCGACAGCATCGATTTGGTGCTGCTCGACGGCCACAAGGCGCTCTACTCGCGAATCTTGGAGCTCCTCGCGGCCCGGCTCGCCCCAGGCGCTTGCATCGTCGCGGACAACGCCGACGCGTGCCCCGACTACTTGCGACGAGTGCGGGCCAGCGGCAGCGGCTTCGCCTCGGTTCCGTTCGGTGACGACGTGGAGCTCACCGTGAAGACTTGAGCGCCTCGCTCAGAGTCCGGCCGACCTCGAACGGGCTGTCGCTTCGGATCCAGACGGATACGAGAGGTCGAGAGACTTCGCAGGGCGGCCTAAGAGCCGGCTCTAAGAGCCGGCGAACCTTCCCTGGGCGCGCCGGCTCTGGTCAGCAGACGAGCCTGTGCTAGCCGAGCGACATGCGCGCTTGGCAGCTCGATGGGCCCGGTCTCGAAAATCTGAAATCGACGGAGCGGCCGGCGCCCAGTCCGGGGCCAGGGCAGGTGATCGTGCGCATCGCGGCCGCCTGCCTCAATTATCGTGACTTGATGATCGCGCAGGGCGGCTACCGCCTCGCGGCGAAGTATCCTTTGATCCCGCTCTCCGACGGCGCGGGAGAGGTCGTCGCGGTCGGCAGCGGCGTGCAGCAGTTCCGCGCCGGCGACCGCGTCATCACGTCGTTCTTCAGCGGCTGGGTGGACGGCGCGCAGACGCCCGAGCGCGCGGCGACCGCGCTCGGTGGCGGGTCCGCCGATGGCGTGCTCGCGCAGCTCGTGGCGCTACCCGAGTCCGGCGTGGTGCGCACGCCAGAGCATTTGACGGACGTCGAGGCGTCGACGCTGCCGTGCGCGGCGTTGACGGCCTGGCACGCGCTGTACGAAGGTGCCGATCCGCTGCGCCCGGGGCAGGTCGTCCTGCTCGAGGGCACCGGCGGCGTCTCGATTTTCGGTTTGCAGCTCGCGAAGCTCGGCGGCGCGAGCGTCATCATCACCTCCAGCAGCGACGAGAAGCTGGCGCGCGCCCAAGAGCTCGGCGCCGATCATGTCATCAACTACAAGAAGACGCCCGAGTGGCAGCAACGGGCGCGCGAGCTCACTGACGGAAGAGGGGTCGACCACGTGCTCGAGGTGGGTGGGAAGGACACGCTCCCGCGCGCGCTGAATGCGCTCTGCTACGGCGGACAGCTGCACCTCATCGGCGGCGTGAGCGGCATCGCCGCGGATCTCCCGCTCGCGGCCATGGGCGCCGTGAACGCGCGCGTGCGGCGCATCTACGTAGGCTCGCTGGCGATGTTCGAAGCCATGAACCGCGCGGTTCGTGCGCATCGGCTGCGCCCGATCGTCGATCGCGTGTTCGGCTTCGATGAAGCGCGCGCTGCGTACGAGCACCTGCGCGGTGCTTCGCATTTCGCGAAGCTCGCCATCGCGCTCGGCTGATCGCAGCGCGCGTTTGTACAATTCCGGGGAGCATTCAAAGCCTCAAAGCCTCCGGCGAAATCCGCCTGGTTTGAGTCGAGTCGGCCGCGAGTGGATGTCGGCTCTGTCAACTGTGCTTGACGGTCTGTATGCCGGAATAGACAGGGACATCGTGTATTCTGGGGAAATACGCCACAGTGAGGCTGGAACGTAGCTTGCTGTTCGGCTCGCGTGACGACGATCATCGACCCTCGAGAGGTGGAGCGGGCCGGGGTAGAGGCACGCGCGGACACGCGCCTGCAACGGCGTGCGCCAGAGTCCGGCGAGCTGCTGCTTCAGACCCAGCTCATTCAGCTGGATGATGGTTCGCGTCTCTACGCGCCGCTGGGTCTGGTTTGGGAGCGCATGGTCGACGGCTCGTGGTCGACCTGCGAGAGCTTCACGACGAGCAGCCGATTCTATTTTCTGCTGCGCCGGCGCGCTCTGCTGCGCCCGCTCGGTAGTGACGTGCTGGTGCTGCGCCGCACGCTGCTCGGTGAGCGGCAGAAGGTGGTGGCCATCGATATTCACCGCAGCAACTCCACCGTGACCAGCAGAATCAGCGCTTGCTTGGCGAACATGGGGTTTCATCCGCGCGTGTCGCGGGTGCCGGCGCTGTTGGTGGCCGCGGCGGCCGCGGCGGCGGGGCTCGCTTCAGTGGTGGACGCGCGGGTCACCAAGCTGCGACGAGCAGGCGTCGACCACGTCCTCGTCAGCACGCCGCGCCTCGACGAACCGCTCTCACACGTGCTGACCCCCACGGAGTTCCAGGTCATCAAGTTGCTCGTCAACGGCAGCAGCCACCGGCAAATCGCGGCGGTGCGCGGGTCGTCCACGCGCACCGTGGCAAACCATATCTCGGCGGTGTTTCGCAAGCTGGGCGTCTCTGGGCGCTCCGAGCTATTGCTGCACTTGGTGCTGCGCTATCCGCGCGCCGCGGCGCCCACCGCGGCGTCAGGCGCATCACTGTTCGATGAATCGCCGTCAGCGGGTGCCGATTGAGAGCCCGATGCCGGGCAGCATCTCGGTCCAGTAAAAGCCGCTGAAGCCCGCCGCGTAAAACAGGTCCCGGAACTCTTCGCCGGTGCGAAACGTGATCCAACCGGGATCGCCCCAGCGCGCCCAGGGAGACGCGATGGTCTTCATCCAGGGCGGTCCGGCGTCCGCGATGAACGCGTGCCCGCCGTCGCGCAGTGAGCGTCGCATTTCTCGGAGCGCGCCCACGGCGTCCGGATAGTGGTGAAACGCGCAGGAGCAGTAGACGAGGTCGAACTGGGCCGTGAAATGCTCGGGCATGCGCGCGACGTCGGCTTGAAAGAACGCGGTGTTGTCCCGGCCGCGTTGCTGCGCGCGCGTGGCCGCCGTTCGTACCATGCCCGCCGAGAGATCGAGGCCCACCACCTCACCCGCGGGGACCAGCTCGCTGAGCTCGAGGGCCTCCGTGCCCGGGCCGCAGCTGGCGTCCAAAATGCGGCTCGCGGCGCAGGCAAACGGGCGCATGGCGCGGACGAGCTCCTCGAAGACGGGCCGCGCGAAGGGCTGCACGACCTGCTCGTAGCGGGTCGACAGCGCATCGAACTCACAGACGCTGTCGTAACCCTCGGGCTGCACCGCGAGCAGCACGGGCTCCCGATGCAGTCGGCTGTAGTGAGGTCCGAGCCCGCGGGGTGAGCTGCGCGCGGGCTCGACGCCGAGCTCGCTGCCACGGTAGAGCCCCAGCGGTTTCAGCGCTTGGGCGGGACGCAGCACGGAGAAAGCGTACCACCACAGGTTGGAGACGAAGAGCGCACCAGGCAGGTTGACAGCGCTCACGGTCGAAGGTCTTCCTGCGACGCGCGCGCCGCATCCTTGCCCCCGCTGCTCGCCGCGAGTCGCGACAGGCTGTCTTGGGCTCGCTGTTCGTACAGGCGTGCGCCGTGGCTGCGAGCGACCTCTAGCGCGCCGCTGAAATACTCGCGGGCTGCGCCGAGCGCACCGCTGGCGAGCTCGGCCTCACCCAGCAGCCGCAAGATTTCCGGTTCGCAGAAGCGATCCACGTTTCGGCGCGTCATGCCGAGCGCTTCCGTCAAGAGCTCGCTGGCTTTCGCGTGCTCCGCGCGCGCCAGCAGCGCTTCAGCGAGGTAGGTCGAGTAGTATGGATAGATATTCTTGGCGCCGACGGCGCGCATCAGGTCCAGCCCCTGCTGCGTCGTGGTGATGGCCTCGTCCACGTCCCCGTCGGCGAGCTTGGCGTTGCCGCAGATCGTGATGGCGATCGAGAGCCACAGCACGAAGCCCTTCTCTTCGGCCAGCTCGCGCATCTTCTGCGCGAGCTCACCGGCGGTCTTGCGCTCGCCGATGTCGTGGTGCAGCGCTCCGGCGAACGCCAACACGCCGACCGAAGCGTACGGGTCCTCCATGCGCCGCGCGAGCTCGGACGCGCGCTGCCAGGCTTGCCACGCTCCTTCGTTCTCGCCGGTCATGGCCCGCGTCCAAGCCAAGTACAGCAGCGGGTACAGCGCGCCCTCGAAGCCATGCTCGTGCAGGACGGCTTCGTTTTGCCGCTTGGGATCCCTGTCGTCGAGCTGCGCGGCCGCGGCCAGGCAATGCCGGCTCGCCTTGGCGTAATCCGCGCGGAAAAACGCCCAGGCGCCGAGCATGGCGTTGACGACCAGGCTGGTCGAAGCGGCTGGTTCTCCGTTCGCGATGCGCTCGAGGTTGGGCACCATACGCCGCGTGCTCAGCGCGTCGCTGCGCACCAAGTTCACGACCCAAATCCCGTAGAGCACCTTCACGGGGAGCTCATCGCCGAGCTCATCGCACAGCTCGGCGGCGCGTGAGTACGTCTCCTCCACCTCGGGCGCCGCGAAGCCGCGCAGCGTGATCAGCGCCAGGCCGAGCCGCGAGCGCAGGTCGATCTCACGACGCGAGCGCGCCGCGTCCGGTGGCAACGCGGCGAGCTCCTCGAGGCTCGCCGTAAAGTGCGCGATGGCCTCGGCGTGCGCCGAGCTCGCGATGGCGCGTTGTCCGGCTTTGCTGAAATACAGCGAAGCTTCGTCGGGCCTGCGCGCGAGCCGAAAATGGTAAGCGACGAGCTCGGGCTCGAACTCCGCTCGCTTGGGAAACAACGAGAGCAAGACCGTCGCGGTGTGGCGATGATACTCACGCCGCACGCTGCGCAGCAGGGACTCCGAAGCGGCGTCTTGCAGCAGCGCGTGCCGAAATTCGTACGTCGCGCTTGGCGGCTCCCCCTGGCGCGTGAGCAGCTGGGCTTGCACGAGTCGCTCGAGGCCCGTCGCGGGGTCGACGTCCGGCAAAAAACGCAGGCTGCGCCACACGGCGGTGAACAGCGGCAGGCTGAACTCTCGACCCAGCACGGCCGCGAGCTGCGCCATCGGCTTGCCGTGTCCGAGCTGATCCAGGCGACCCGTGAGAGAGTCCAGCAGCGACGCCGGGATGCCTTGCTCGAGGGGCAGCGCGCCGAGGACGTATGCGTCTTCCGTCTCTTGCACCAAGCCAGACTCGAGCACGGCCTTGGTCATTTCTTCGAGGAACAGCGGGATGCCCTCCGCGCGCTGCGCGACGCGGTCACGCACCTTCTCTGGCAGCGGCTTGTGTCGCGCCACCGAAGCGATGAGCTCGCGGGTTTGCTCGAGCGCGAGGCGCGTCAGGGTCATGATCTTCAGCTTCGCTGAGGTGAGCCACGGCGCCGAGAACTCGGGACGAGCGCTCAACACGAGCAAGGAGCCGTCACCCGCGGCGCGCTCGAGGAGCGCTGCGACGAGCTCGAGCGTCGAGGGATCGGCCCAGTGAAGGTCTTCGATCGCGATCAGCTGCGGTCCGCGACGCGAGGCTCCGCTCAACCAAGCGGCCAGCGCGGCGAGCAGCGCGCTGCGCTGCTGCGCCGGTGTCAGCGTGGTTTCTTCGAGCGCCACGCCGAACAGCGTCGCGATCAGCGCGATATCTCGCTCGCTCATGCCTTGCGGCGCGAGCAGCGCGCGCAGCTTGGCCTGCGTCGTCTCGGCCGACTCCCCGTGCTGGATAGCGGCGAGTCGCTGCAGACACTCGCTGACAGGATGAAACGCGCTGCTCCGCGTCGGCTCCGAGCAGCGCAGCTCGACGCAGGCGCCGCCAGCGCGCCGCTGCTCTTGCGTGACGAGGTGAAGCAGCCGGCTCTTGCCGATGCCAGCTTCGCCGATCAGCACCAGGCTCGCCGCGCCGCCCGCCTGCACGTCGCGCCAGACTCGTAGCAGCTGCGCGCGCTCCTCCTCCCGCCCGATCAACGGCGTGAGACCGGTCACCGACGCTGCCTCGAGCTTGGTTCGTGGCGAGCCGTGCTCGAGCACGCGCACCAGCGGCACAGGCTGCGCGAAGCCCTTCAGCTGGAACTCGCCGAGCTCTTCGCAAGCGAAGTAGGCTCGCACCAAACGATAGGTGTCGCGGCTGACGACCACGCTGCCCGCCGGCGCGATCTCCTGGATGCGCGAGGCGAGGTTCGGTGTCTCTCCCAAGGCCAACGCTTCTTGGTGCTCGCGCGAGCCGACGTTGCCGACCACGGCCGGTCCGGTGTGGATCCCCACTCGCACGTTCAGGGTCTCGCCGCACTCGGCGCGCAGCTCGCGTACCTCGCGGGCGAGCTGAATCGCGGCAGCCACGGCGTGTCGCGGGGAGTCTTGGTCGGCGAACGGATAGCCGAAGTAGGCGAGCAGTCCGTCGCCCAGATATTGGGCGACGTGGCCGTGATATTGCTCGATGATCGCGCCAGAGCGCGCGTGGAGTCGCTGGAGCAGCGCGTGCCAGTCCTCCGGGTCGAGCTTGTTGGCGAGCGCGCTCGAACCCACCAAATCCGAAAAAAGCACGGTGATTTGCCGCCGCTCCATGCGCGCCCGTGAGCTCGGGGTGGTGTCGAAGGCGGCCTCCAAGCGGCTGCCGCAGCCGCAGCAGAATCGCGCAAGCTTCGGGTTTCCCGTGCCGCAACGCAGGCAAGGCAGCGAGATCTCCGTGCCGCAGCGCTGACACGGAAACACTCCCGCCGGGTTCGGCGCATCGCAACCGGGGCATCTCACCATGAACGCGGCATGCTAAGCGCGGCCTCGTTCGCGCAGCAAGCTCCCTCTCGACGCTGACTCCAGCGCTCACCCGAGCGCAGGAATTCTTCGTAGGATGTCGTGGTGCGAGTCCTCGTCACCGGTGCCACTGGTTTTCTCGGCGGCTGCGTGTCGAGAGCGCTGCTCGACGCGGGCCACGCGGTGCTCGGGCTCTGCCGCAGCGCGCCCGAGCGGGCTGAAACGGCTGAACCAGGCCTCAGCTGGTGCAAAGGAGACATCGGCTGCGCGGCGTTCGTTCGCGCCGCTGCCGCGCGGGTCGACGCTATCGTTCACTGCGCCGGCGCGGTCTCGTTGAGCGCGCTCGATCGCGCGCAGCTGTTCCAGGTCAACGTCAACGGCACGCGCAACGTGCTGGAGGCCGCGGCGGCGCGCTCGCTGCGCGTGCTGGTCACGTCCTCGTCTTGCGCGTTCGGGCCGACGCCGGGGCCGCGCGAGCTGGATGAGCGCGCGGCCGCCGCGCCGCTCGATTTCTCCTGTCCTTATGTCGAGTCGAAGCGAGCCGCCGATGAGCTCGCGCTCGCCTACGCGGCCCGCGGCGTAGACGTCGTCTCATTGTACCCGGGCGTAACGCTCGGCCCCGGCGACCCCGGGTTCGGCAGCACGCAGCTCATTCGCCGCTACTTACGCGGCGAGCTGCGCTTTTATCTGCTCGGCGGCGCCTGCTATTGCGACGCGCGCGACGTCGCGTCGGCCTACGTCGCTGCGCTCACCCGCGCGCGCAGCGGGGGGCGCTACATCTTGGGCGGCAGTAACCGGAGCCACCGCGAGCTGTTCGACGAGCTGCAGCGCGTGACGGGCCTGCACCGCTGCGCTCCGGTGCCCACGCTGCTCGCGGGGTGGTTCGCGCTGTGGTCGCGCGCGAGCGCTGCGTTCGTGAACCATCCATATCGCGATTTCGACCCCGCGGTCGTGCGCTGGGGCGCGCTCTACAATTTCTGTAGCAGCGAGCGCGCCGAAGAAGAGCTCGGCTTCCGCAGCCGGCCCTTGCGGGAGACGCTGCGCGACACCGTGCGCGACCATCTGCGCCGCAAAGTCGCGCACCCGCGCACGACGGCCCTGCGTGAGCTGCTCGTCGAGTCCGCGGCGCTGCCGGCGTGATGGAGAGCCCCTTCAGGCGCGCGACAAAACCCAGCGCGCGAGCTCGGCGACGAACTGGCGGTCGCGCGAAGGAGAGACGGCGGCAAACGTCGCCTCGAATTCGTGGAGCGCCGCGCCCGCCAGCCCGTGAGCGCAGCGCCGCGCGTGCTCGATGCAGCCATAGTGCTCCATCAGCGCGCGCATCCAGAGCACGTCCTCTCGCGCGCGCTCGGCGCGCGACGCAGCGAGCGCGCTCGTCAAGCGCGCGAGCTCGCCGGGCGAGCAGCGCTGAAAGAGGTGAATCATCATCAGCGTGCGCTTGCCCTCCCACAGGTCGCCGGCCAGCTCTTTGCCGTAGCTCGCCGCGTCCCCCACGAGGTTCAAAATGTCGTCCTGAATCTGAAAGGCAGCGCCGAGGAAGAACCCGAAGCGAGTCAGGCGATCCAACGTGACCGTGTCGCGGGCGCCGAGCAGCGCGCCGGCTCGCAGCGGGAAGATCGTGGTGTACGAGCACGTCTTCTTGAACACCAGCTGTAGGTAGTCCTCCAGGCCCAGCCCCACCACGTTGTCCTCTCGCCAGCCGAGCTCGAGGGCCTGTCCCTCGACGGAGTCTTGCACCATGCGCTGCGCCTCCTCCAAGAGGCGCAAGGACAACCGTGGCCCGAGTAGATGACGATTGGCCAGCAAGGGTCGCAGCGCCAGCACCGACAAGCCATCGCCGACGTTGACGGCGAGCGGCACGCCGTGCAGCACGTGCAACGTCGGCTTGCCGCGGCGCTCCAGACCGTCATCCTCCACGTCGTCGTGGACGAGAAACGCAGTGTGCAACAGCTCGAGCGCGACGGCGGTGTTCAGCGCGGCGTCCGCGCTGGCGCCGAAGGCGCGGGCACAGGCGATGAGCAGAGACGGGCGCAGCATGCGTCCGCTGCGAGAGGGATAGTCCGCCGCTGGTCCGTAGAGATAACGTCGCGGCGCGCCACCCTGGAGATACTGGCTCAGCGAGCGTCTGACCAAGCTGCCGTACTCCTCCAGCACCTCCGTGACGAGCGGGGCGCTGGAAGGGCAACGCTGCAGCGTTCGCGCGGCGAGCTCAACCATCGATCTTCAACGAGAGAGTGCCGCGCGGCAGGTTCGTCTCGGCGTCGACGATCAGCGCGTTGTAGATGCCCGCGGGCTGCTCGCGCGGGACGCTGAGCTCCAGGCACAGCTCGTCCTGCTCCGGTCGTCTCTTCAGCGCCACGTCCCGGATCACGGGCGCTTCGTGGCCCTCCGCGCGCAGCCCGTGGACCGTGAGCGCGCGAGAGCCCTGGCTCACGTCCAGCGTGACGGCGGCGCGGCGGTCGCAAGTGATGGCGACGCTCACGCGCATTGGGGGGGCACCCCGCGCGCTCTGCGTCTCGTCGGCGGGCGCCGCCGCGAACGGCGGAATCGGCGAAGCGGACTCGCGCTGCGCGTCGAACGGCGGCCAGCCCTGAGCCGCGGCCGGCCCCGCGCTCGCCATTTGAGCCCACATCTCGAACCACACTCCTGCGAAGTCCGAGCCGTATTGCAGCCAGCGCTGCGCGAGCTGTTGCAGCTGTTCGGGTGAGCCAGCGGCTGCTCCCAGCGGCGGAGAGCCCAGCGCTTCAGCGACTCTCTGGCCTTGGCGCAGGTACTCCTCGACCACGCGATAGCCGAGGTCGACGACGTCCGAAAAGGCACCGTTCGGCGCCGCGCCGTCGGGTTGCGGGGTGGCGAACGGCTCCGCGCCGCCGCGCCCTGCCGGCGGCGAAGCGCCAGAATTTGCGTTGCCGAACAAGGTGGACCAGCTGCGCAGCGGTCGCTCGCGCTCGGGCAGTGGGCGTTTGAGTCGCTCCGTCATGATGAGCTGTCTCGCTCTAGGGGTGATCGTAACCCATGATGTCTTCTAGCCGCGGAAGGCCGGAAATGGCGTGGGCCGCGAGCCGCCCGGACATGACCGCGGCCTCGACGCAGCCTTCGTTGAAGCCGCAGTCGCTGTGATCTCCGGCGATGGTCAAATTGTCGAAGCTGCGGTCGAGCGCGGAAATTCGATATTTGAGCGTGCCCGGCAGCGACAACGAGTAGCGGTCGCTGGGGTTGACGTTGGCCGTCCAAAATTGGCTCGCGAAGCGGCTCGCGTCCGCGCTGCTCGCGCCCGCAGCGGGCGTGGGGAGCGCCAGCACCTCCCAGCGAAATACGCCCGGCTCACGCTGCGCGCGCGGCCACAGCTTCACCACGTGCTGGTTCAGAAACGCGATGGCGTTGAGCCGCACCTCTTCGCGACGAAGCGCGGGATAGTCCGGCGCGCCGCTGTCCGTGCCCGCTTTCGGCTCAGCGAGCACGCTGCAGAAATAGGCCACGGCCTTGGCCGCTGGCTGGAAGCTCTCCTCCGGGATGAGCTGGCGCATGTCCGCCCAGGTGTCGAAGGGTTCCACGTAGCCGGACACGTTCGCCGCGTCGCCCTGCCACCCGAGCTCGGCCATGTCCACGTTCATCCACAGCTGGAACGCCTGAGTCGCGACAGACTGGCAAGACTCGAACATCTTCCGCCAGCGCTCGCTTTGCTCCGCCAGCTCGCAGGCGACGTGCGGCAGCGCGCCGAGCCCTACCGCCAGCACGACGAAATCGAAGTCCTGGCCTACGAGCAGCTGTTTTTGCCCCCAGCGGC
Source organism: uncultured Sorangium sp. (assembly GCA_966250485.1). Taxonomy (GTDB): domain Bacteria; phylum Myxococcota_A; class Polyangia; order Polyangiales; family Polyangiaceae; genus PMG-095. The sequence goes on from CBINHN010000031.1 coordinate 64,369, forward strand.
GGCGCTCCCAATGCGACTCGAAGTCCCAGCCCTCCGCGCGCAGCCGCTCGCCATCGACGAGCTGCGCGTAGTCGGGCTGCGCCGGCCAGCACGGCAAGCCGCGCACGTCGAGTAACGGCGCGTAGCTGCCGCTCACGGGGACGGCTTGAACGTCGAACTCGAGCGCACGCACATGCGGCGTTTCACCCGGCGGCAGCTCAGCGAGCGGCGCGAGCGCCACGCGGCGCAGGCGATGAAAAAATTCGAAGCGGACACCGCGCCGCTGCAACACCTCGTAAAAAGGCGCGAACACCACGTCCCCCATGCCCGCCTGCATCTTCCAGAAGAACGCGCCGCGATAGGTGAAGAAGGCGCGCAGCGCCCCGCGCAGCGCCTGACCTGCGGCGATGCGCGGCCGCGTCACGTCACCACCTTCGTAGGCGAAGGCGAGGTCGTAGAGCGCGCGCAAGAACGCGCCGTCGACCGAGCTCTGGGCCGCGCCGTTCAAGCGCAGCCACTCACGGCAATCATAGTCGTCGATGGCCTCGAAGCCGCGCTCGTCCGTGAACAAGCCGAAGCGGATGATGCCACGCATCGCCGCCAAGGTAAGATCCACGATTTCGAGCAGCCGCCGCGACTCATCGTGAGATTGAGCACGAGCGCTCAGCTGACCGTGCACCGCGTTGGCGATGAGCGCGTGGAATTGCAGGATGAGCTCGCGCGGGTACGCGGGCAGATTGCGCACGACCGCGTCGAGCAGCTCCACGGCTTGCAGTAAGCCGGTCAGCGTCGCGAGCTCACCGAAGCGCAGCCAGCGCAGCAGGTCGTCTGCCGCGAAGCCGCGCTCAGGCGCAGCTGCGCCCTCGCCGGCCGAGCTCTCTCGTGAACCGACGGCCTGCAATAGCGTGAGCACGAGCCGGGCGCTGCGCGCGAGGTAGTCCCCCACTGTCCAGCGACGCGGCTCGGGGTCGCCGGGCGCGCCCGGCATCGCCGGAAAATGCACCGTCCACGGCAGCCAACCGCTCTGGGGCGAGCGGTCCATGACCCCACAAAAGTGATCCGGTCGGAACGCCTGCTGCCAATCCGCGATGCGGCAGGATGCCGGGTCGCGACCGAGCTCGCGATAACACTCGCGCAGCAAGCGGAACGCATTCTCGTAGAAGCCCATCCACAAATGCAGGCCGTGCTCCTCGATGCGATTCGCCGGTCCGCGACCGGAAGCGCCTTTGCCGCCCAGTCGGAAGCCCTGCTGGTAGACCGTCACTTGATAGCGGCCGCCGTGCTCGGGACGCGTCAATTCGAAGGCGGCGCTGATGCCGGCGCAACCGCCGCCGACGATGGCGACGCGAACGATGCGATCAGTGTTCGACATGTGGCTCGAGGTCGGTGCGGAGAACTCCCTGGAAGCCAAGGATGAAGTCGGGTCCGAACAGCCGCGCTGGCGTCTGGAACCCAGGCTCGAGATCGCCGTCGAGCACGCGCCGCGCGATGCTGGCGGCGGTGTGCGCCGTCAACGTGTACGCCTCCGGCGTTTGCAGGCGCGAAATCACGCGCCGCCCGCGGCCATTCACGGCTTCTACGACGATGGCCGCGCGCGCGCGCGCGCGCTGCTCGGGCGTGGGACCCAGAGGCCAGAGCTGGGCCTGCGCCGCGAGCAGCGCGCGCACGGCGGGCAGGCGATACGCCGCTCCGAAGAGTCGTTTCACGGACGTGAGCAGCGTGACGGCGGCGGTGGCCTCGAAGTACGTCTCGATCTCGGGCGCACCACACGTGTAGTACGCGGTGACCAGATCCCCCCAAGTTACGGCGGTGCAGGCGCGCTGTCCGTCGCCGAAATCGAATGAACGGTTCAGCGCGCCGGGCTCGAGCTCACACAGCTGCCCGGCGCGTCGCTGCTTGGGCTTCGCGGCGAGCTCGCTGGCGAGCGTCTTCAGTGAGCCCCGCGACACGAGCTCCAAGCCACTCACGGCGATGCGCAGACACTCCAGATCCGGGAGAGCGCGCGCTGCGTGCGCGCACAAGCAGTCGCTCGGCACGACATCGAAGCCGACGCCCGGCATGAGCATTACGCCGCGAGCCGCCGCGGCGCGATGGGATCCCTCAAGTGTGAGGAGCGCGTCCAGCTCCCCGGAAATGTCGAGATAATGCGCGTTTGCCTGCAGACAAGCCGTCATCACGGGAGCGGCGGTGTCGCTGAAGGGCCCTGCCGCGTTGAGCACCACGCTGACGCCGTCGAGCGCGACAGCGAGGCTTTTGGGCTCATCTAGCCGGGCTAGACGGTACTCCAGGTCCCAGCGCCGCGCGGTGAGCTCGAGCTGGTCGCCGTTACGAGCGGCCAAGATGGGCCGCAGGCCGAGGTCTCGCGCACGAGAAATGATCAAACCTGCCGTGTATCCTGTCGCGCCATATATGAGGAGGGCTCCGGCCATCGCGAGCGGCGCGCGCAGCATAGTCCATCGCTCACCGCGAGCGCACGCGGGGAGCAGCGCGTCCGAACAAATCACTAGAACGAAGCGCAGCGTTTCCGCTCTGATTCACGTCACGGCGCGCACGCGAGCGCGAGCGCGCACGTTGACCGGAGAAAGCATGCTTGCTATTTGTCGATGCTGACGAGCTCGTGCGAGATCCTCGCGTTCGTGCTGTCGTGAGAGGGAACGTCCGGTGACGGATACACGTGATTCTCGGGTTTACGCAGGGTTGCTGACGGCGAGCAACGCGGTCGTGGCGAAGTCGGCGTATCGCCGCCCGGCGTGGCTGGTCGCCGTTCCCGGATTGCGCTTGCCGTCTACGCTCGAGCTGCCGTCGTTGATGAGCGCTCCGCGCGAGCAGCCTGAGCCATTCGAGCACCGTCACGCGCGCCTGACGGCCGCCTCGCTCCTCTATGCGCTCGATAAGCGAGCGACATCCACGGTCGCGAGCTTGCTGCGCGACGAGCACGAACGAGGCATTCTCTCCCGGCTCGAAGACGTACGCCGGCCCGCGAGCGCTCGAGCCAAAAGCGGGGCCAGGCGCGGCTATCGGCGAGCGCGGCAGTCCCAGAGCCCCTGCTATTACTGCTCACTTTACCACGGCGCGCTGCACGCCCACGCGCGCTCGCGCTGCGCTCATTTTCCGGTCTTGCGCGTGAACCACAGCGCCCACGTGGACGCTTGGTTCGATCCCGACACGAACATTTCGGAAGCGAGCATTCAGGATTTTCAGGTCCTGCTGCCGCGCGCGATCGCCGAGCAAATGCTGCGGCTCTCACACCCGCTACGCTGGGCTTCGGCGGCCAAGCAGCTGTTCAGCCGTTCGGATCCGCTGCCGCGCCAGAATCCGCGGCGCTCCTTGGGCTTACCGCCGCGCACGGATCCCGAGCAGGGCATCCGTGAATGGGAAGAGGACGGCGGTCATGCGAGCCGAAGCGGTCGCAGCGGGAGCGAGCCCAAGTACATGGTGGAGTCCGTGCACTGGTCGTGGAACGGCAGCCTGACGGCCAACGTGCACAACATCATCCGCATCGACAACTTTCAACCGCTCGAGCAAGCGGGCGACGAGCTGTCGCTGAGCTTCGATTATCGGCTCGAAGAGTGCCTGCGCAGCCGTTTCCTCGTGGAGTGGCAGGAGTCCGGTATGGATATCGACGAGGGACGCTATGAAGCGTCGGCCGTACCGCTGAGCGCTGCCGATGACGTGCTGCTCCCGAAGCTGCGGCGGCTTAGTTTGCGCGACTTGGCTCATTTGGCGGCGGAGCTCGAGCTCAGACAGAGAGCCTGCGACGACTGCGACGCGCTGCGCGCACTACACGAAGGGAATTGGATGAGCACGATGCAGCAGGCTGGGTTTGGTTTCCGTCATCGCGCCGAGCCCGACGTCGTGGAGCGCAGCACGCGAGCGCTCGAGCTGCTGCGTAAGCACGCGGAGGCATTCAACGACGGCGTGCGCGCCGACTACGTGCTCGTAACGGTGAGCGCCAGCAAAAAAGAGCGATTTACCGCGCCCTACTCGGGTCCGAGCGAGATGTGGCAGCTCTTGACCTGGGTCGCTCCGGCGCTGCTGCACGCCTTCTTGAACCGCGGCGTGTGTCAGCTGCCGGAGCTATTGGTGGAGGAGCACTGCAAAGGACTGGCGCAATGAGCAGAACCCCGGAGGCGATGGATCAAACGCCCGAGAACCTCCCTGCGCTCGACTACCTGCAGCGAGTCGGAAGCGCGGGGCTGAATGCGTTCATGTCCAACACGTTCGCCATGAGCGAGGCCTGGTCGCAGATCCAGAGCGGCAACTACGGCTTCGAGGACGCCATGAAGACCTGGGCGCGGCTCCTCGAGAACGCGCTGGATGTCGCGCGCGAAGCGAGCCTCGGTCCGGGCTATCTACCGCGGCCGGATATGCTCTTCTTCCACGTGGTCAGGGGCGGTCAGCGGGTCACGCTCAAGCAGCACGCCACGCTCGCCAGCGCGGCGGCAGGTCGCGTCGAGCGCACCCCGTTCAGCTCACGAGCTGGCGCAACGATAGAGGCGGCTGAGGCCTACATCGAGCCAGCGGAGTTCATCGCGCCGGGCACGAAGAACGGCGCCCGCTTCGGCGTGCAGCTGAGCTGGGACGCTTTTGCGAGCGCGGCGCCCGGGTTGTACGAGAGCTTCATCTACCCCGGCGAGCGCGGCCCCGTGCAGCCGCACGTCATCGTGCACGTGCGCGTGGTCGAGGCGGGCGCTGCGCGGCGCTGAGCCGGTCATTCCGGCGGCGCAGACAGGCGCGCGTCGGTCTCACGGAACAGCTCGGCGAGCGAGCGCACGAACGCTGCCAGCCAGGGGTTACGGTCCAGCTCCTCGTTCAGCGACTCTCCGGTGATCACCTTGAGCGTGACCTCCTCGATGGCGATGACGGTGGCGGTGCGCGCTGCGCCCGTGAGCACGGCGGTCTCCCCGAACGCGTCGCCGGGACCGAGTCGGCGCACGAAGCGCATCTCTCCTTGTACCTGCTTGAAGACGTCGCAGTGCCCGCGCTCGATGATGTAGGCGGCATCGCCCGCGAGCCCTTCGTCGACGATGTGCTCGCCGGCGCGGAAGGTGCGCGTGTCGAACCAGCCGCCGCCGTGCAGGAACTGCTCCAGCGCGGCCTTCATGCGCGCGATGTTGCCGTAGCGATCCTCGCGCTTCGCCGACAGCGCCTTGGTCGCGATTTGGCATAGCCCCGGAGGCAGGCGCGACCACAGCTTGCTGCTCGTGGGAAGCACGCGCCGGTCCTGCTTGAAGTCCACGACCTTGCCCCACTCGTTGGGAGGCAGGCCCGTCAAAATTTCGTGCAAAATGCCGCCTAACCCGAAGACGTCCGTGCGTTCGTCGATTTCGTCGACGCGGCCCATCAGCTGCTCGGGAGCCATGTACTGTACGGTGCCGCGAATCGCGCTGCCCTCGCCGTGAGTGCCAGGAACGCGCACCAGCGAGTCGCGCTCGGTGGCGTCGAAGTCTTCATTGCTCAGGCGCGCCGCGTTGAAGGGGGGCGCTGGCCCGCCGCGCTCGTGTCGCGACTTCAGGAACGCGACGCCCCAATCCATCAAGTACACCTCACCATAGTCGCCCACCATGACGTTCGCGGGCTTGAGATCGCAATGGATGACGCCGCGGCTGTGCGCGTAGGAGAGCGCATCACACAGCCGCAACAGGATCTCGACGTATACTTGCAGCTCCGCCGGAGGCTTGGGCGCTTGCTCGAGCTCTCTGAGGTGCTCGGCCAAGCTCTTGCCTCGCACCAGCTTCATCGCGATGAACGGCTCCTCGGCGTCTTCCGCGAGATCGTAGATGGGGACGATGTTCGGGTGCTCGAGCTGCCCGGTGATCTGCGCCTCCTCCGCGAAGCGCAGCGGGATACGCTCTTCCTCCGCGATGTCGGCGCGCAGCATCTTGACCGCCACGCGCCGGCCGATCACCGGATCGAACGCGGCGAAGACGCGGCCGATGCCTCCCCGGTTCACCTCGGTGAGGAGCTCCAGCCGTCCTTGGAGCCTGCGCCGATCCTCAGCGTCTGTCATGGGGCGTCGGGAGAATCCCTTCGAATGAGCGAGCGCCCCGCGAGGCGCGCCGCGCCGGCCATAGTAATATTGTTGTTCGCGCTTTTGCCGCACAAAAGCAGGCATTTACGAGTCACGCGCTGGCCCTCGGGCCGACTAGGTCCGTCGCAGGTCGAAGGAGCGAATCAGGTTGTACACATGCGCGCGCGTCAGATCGAGTCGTCGCGCGGTCGCGGTGATGTTCCAGTCCGTCTCGCTCAGGACCTGGCGCAAGAGCCGAGCTTGAAACACGCGCGTCTCTTCCTGGAAGGTCAGCGCGCCGCGGCTCTCGCCGCTCTCGCCCTCGTGCGGGAAGAGGTGCGCCGCCTCGATGCATTGGCTGCCCTCCGCTACCGCCTTGGCGGCCGCGTGGAGCAAGCGATGCCCGAGCTCGCGCACGTTGCCGGGCCAGGCCGCGCTCTCGAGCGCGCGCAGCGCCGCCAGCGATGGCTCGAGCAGCGGCAGCTTGTGTTGTCGTTGCATGCGCGCGCAGAGGTGCAGCGCGAGCGCTCGGATGTCTTCACGCCGCTCGGCGAGCGACGGCACACGCACCGGGATGACCTGCAAGCGATAGTACAAATCCTCGCGGAAGCGCCGCTCTTGCATGGCCTGCTGCAGGTCGACGTGCGTCGCGGCGATCACCCGCACGTTCGCGGACACCGCCCTGCTCGCGCCCACGGGATAGTACTGTTGATCTTGCAGCAGCTGCAGCAGCTTGGCCTGAATCGGCAGCGTCAATTCGGCCACTTCATCCAGCAGCAGCGTCCCGCCCTCTGCGGCAGCGACCTTTCCGATGCGGGTGCGGTCAGCGCCCGAGAACGCGCCCCTGACGTGTCCGAAGAGGTCGGATTCAGCCAAATTTTCCTGCAACGTGGCGCAGTTCAGCTCTACGAACGGGCCGCTCGCCCGCGAGCTGTTGCGGTGAATCAGGCGTGCGACCTGCGTCTTGCCGGTGCCCGTCTCGCCCTCGATCAGCAGGCCGACGTCGAGCCGCGCGACGCTCTCCACGGTGCGCAGCAGGCTGGCGAGCGCGCGGCTCTTGCCCACGAAGTCGTCGGCGCCGAGCCGCGCTCGCAGCGCTAGCGTGGGGTCCTGCACGTCGGTGACGCGGCGCAGGAATTGCTCGGCGAGCGGGGCCAAGTGCCTGGTGAAGAGCTCGACGGGCCCGTGATCCTCGTGGAAGAAGTCGCCTTGGCGGCTGCTCTCCAGATAGAGCGCGCCGCGCGGAGGGTCTTCACCGATCGGCGCGCAGAGCACGGCGTCGATGCGCGAGAGCTGCACGCTGTCGCGATCGCGAAAGCGCGGGTCCAACAACGCCGACGGCGTGACGATCGATTGGCCGGTGGCGATCACCTCGGCGATGATGCCGCGTGACACGAGGCTGCGGACGCGTTCGACGTGTTCATGCGGGAAGCCCACCGCGCACGACCAGCTCTTGTCCGAGCTGTCCGGATCGAACAGCTCCAAATAACCCTTCTCCGCTCCGGTGATGCCAGTCACGAGCGCGAGCGCGCGCTTCAAGAAAGACTCGAGATCGCTCTCGGAATTCAGGGTCAACAAGCCCAAATACAGGTCGCGTTCGCGACGCAGACGTTCGGGGCTGGGCGCGTCCTTGGCTTCCGGCATCGTGGGCGAGCGGCAGGCTCGAGCTGCACTATACGGCAGCGTCAGAGGCCTTCATATCAGCACGCGGGAGCGGCGTGTGGCGTTTTTCGCCACGCGCGAATCACGGCAGAGTGAGGCGAGCGCTCGGCGCGATCAGGGCGCGACGGGCAGAGCGCGCGCGTCATTCGAGCGGTCCTGTTCGTTCAGCGACTGGAGCTGATCATCCAGGCGCGGCAGCAAGGCTTTCGGTCGCGACACCGTCGCGCCGGCGAGGCTACCCGGCTCCATGAGCAAGGTTTCATCAGTTTCAGCGGCCGAGCGCGCCGGTTCACGGTTGGCCGGCGTTCGCGCCGCCTCCTCGCG
>CBINHN010000032.1:0-70057 GCA_966250485.1 uncultured Sorangium sp.
GCGCAAGCAGAGCAAAACCTGGCGGACACGCCGCGCCGCGCGATTGGCGAGCGATCAGGGTCTGCGATACGCTGCACGTCGTGCGAACCCTGCTCCTGGCGATGCTCGAGGTGCTGGCCAGCGGCGAGCGCGGCGCCTTGGCGACGGTGGTGCGGGTGTCGGGATCTACCCCACAGCGCGCGGGCGCTCGGCTGTTGTTACGGCCCGACGGCAGCACCCTGGGCACGGTCGGCGGCGGCGCCTTCGAGGCTGATGTGCTCGCTGCTTTGTCCCGCGCCCGAGACAGCGGAAAATCGGAGCTCGTCGTGCGTGATTTGACCAGAGATCTCGGGATGTGCTGCGGCGGGCGGATGGAAGCCTTCGTGGAGCCGCTGCAGAGCGCTCCGCGGCTCTGGCTGTTCGGCGCGGGGCACGTCGCCAAACCGCTCGCGCTGTTCGCGCGCACGCTCGGCTTCGACGTGCGCGTGGTCGACGATCGCGAAGAGCTGAACAGCGCCGAGCGCTTCCCCGACTGCGAGCTGTTCCTGCTCGACCCCTGCGACGTCTTGCGGCGTGAGGCTTTCGGCCCGCTCGATTGGCTGGTCATCGTGACGCACGATCACGCGCTCGACGAACGCGCGCTCGAGCTCGCGATGCAGACGGCGGCTCGCTACATCGGCCTCGTCGGTAGCCGCCGCAAGATCCTGCGCGCCGCGGAGCGCCTGCGCGCTCGCGGCGCGGTGCTCGACTTGGAGCGACTGTACGCGCCCATCGGCCTCGCTATCGGCGCGCTCGGTCCGGAAGAGATAGCGCTCAGCGTCGCTGCCGAGCTCGTGGCGCTGCGGCGCGGCCAAGCGGCGGCGCACCTGAAGCTCGTACTCAGCGAAGCCGCTGGCGACGAGCCGCCCCGGCCGGAGCGCGCGCGTGAGCTCGCGCTGCCCATCGGCCCCGGGCTGCCCGTCGCCAGCGACGAGCCGCAGCGCTAGCGCACGCTGTTATCCGTGTAGCATTCGTAGGCGGCCAGTGCCTTGACGCCACACAGCACGATCTTCGGGTACGCCAGCATCCCGCTGGCGGGGCCGCCGGATTTGCGCTCCAGCACGGCCGCGGCCGCGGTGAGGCAGGCGTCGGCCGCGATTAGGGCCTTCGTCCCGCAGTCCTTCGCGTCACGAGGGGGCTTGGCGGTGTATTCTTCGACGAGGCGAGCCGCGCCGCGCGCGAGCGGCGCCGGTTCTTGGCCTGCGCGCGGTGCGGGTGTCTGGGACGTGCTGGATGGGGCAGCGCTACAAATCAGCGTCTCTGGGTCTTCCGGCATGCTGGCCAGAGCTGCAGGCGAACGCGAGTCACACTGGATGGGATCGGGCATAGGGACACTCCTTTGCGAAAATCGCTCGCGCTCATCGGCTGCAGCCCTGAGCTGGTTGCCAAAAACGTGAGCGGCGCCGTTTGCTCGCGCGCTCGCGCGGGAGGACCGCGTGTCCCTCCTTCTAATTGCAGCTCGCCCCTAGGGCGCGCGCGGCTTGGCTGTAGCCGTCGAAGGAACGCTGGCAGGTGGCGTCGTCGAACGCGCGCAGCGCGTCGCAGTTGCCGCTCAGCGCGCCGCCCACCGGAGTCTTCGCGGCCACGGTGCGGCAACAAGCGATGGCTCGCGCGCAGGTGGCGCTCGGCCCCGCCGGCGCCGTGCCCGTCGTCGAAGCCGCGGGGCTCGCGCTCGCGGATGCCGTCGCGGCAGGACTCGAAGACGCGGCACCCGTGCTGCGCGGCGCGGCGCCGGCGGGGCTGCCTGTCGTAGGTGCCGCTTTGGGCGCTGTCGGCACCGCCGAGGCTACGGGCGCCGCGGTGGGCAGCGGAACTGGCGCAGGCACCGGCAGCGCAGGAATCGCGCTCGGGACCTCGGGTAACGCGCTCGCTGACGGCAAGCCTTCGAGCGCTGTGCGCGTGGCGCGCACGAAGAAGTAATAGCCGATACCGGCAAAAGCGCCGCCGACCACGAGCAACGCCAAGCAGCCGAGGCCCAGGATCAGCGGCACGTTCGGCTTGCGCGGCGGCGGCGCGCCGGGACCCCCCGGGGGGTATCCAGGCGCAGCTGGGGCATAGCCGGGCTGAGGCGCATAGCCGGGCGCGGGCGGATGACCGCCGCCCGCGGGCGCACCAGGAGGTGGAGAGCCGGGCGGAGCACCACCGCCAAGAGGTCCGGGACCGAGATTCGACATTTGTTTTGCCCTTCTTCGGAGCCTCCCCTTTCGGTCGGCCCGCCGAGGCCGAGCATACTTGAGCAGCAACTGCCGCGAAACGCCTCGCGCGAAACGACGCAACTTGCACTAGTTTCCGTGAACATGTCGCTCGGTCTCCTGCATCGCTTCGCCGCGTCGTCCGCGCTCGTATTCATGCTCGCTCCCGCCCTCGCCCGCGCAGCCGAGCCGGCGAGCGCGGAGCCCGTCGTGCCGCGCGCCGCGCTCGAGATCCCATTTCAGAAGTTCACGCTGAAAAACGGACTCACGGTGATCCTGCATCAGGATCGCTCGTTGCCGCTCGTCGCCCTGAACATCTGGTACCACGTCGGGCCCGCGAACGAGCCGCCACATCGCTCCGGCTTCGCTCATCTCTTCGAGCACCTGATGTTCGAGGGCTCACGCCACGTGGGCCGTGATTTCGACGTGCTGCTCGAGTCGGTGGGCGCGACCAACGTGAACGGCACGACCAGCTGGGATCGCACGAACTACTTCGAGACGGCGCCGCGCCAGGAGCTCGAGCTCTTGCTGTGGCTCGAGAGCGATCGCATGGGCTACATGCTCGACGGCTTGGATCAGCAGCGCCTCGACGTGCAGCGCGACGTCGTGAAGAATGAGCGCCGGCAAACCTACGAGAACGCTCCCTACGGACCGAGCACGCTGGTCATGCTCGACACGCTCTTTCCGCAGGGCACGGCTTATCACGGCGCGATCATCGGCTCGATGGCGGATCTGTCCGCAGCGACGCTGCAGGACGTGCGGGAGTTCTTCAAGACCTTCTATGCTCCCAGCAACGCGACGCTGACGCTGGCCGGCGACTTCGAGCCGGAGAGCGCGAAGCAGCAGATCGAAAAGTACTTTCAAACGCTGCCCGATCGCCCGCGGCCAGCGCCGAATCAGGCCAAAATCGCGCCGCCGAGCCAGCCGTCGCGACGAGTGATCAAGGAGCCGGTGGAGCTCGCGCGCGTCGCGTTCGGCAGCGTCACGCCGCCGGCGTACACGCCGGACGATCCCGTGCTGGAGGTGACCATGGCCATCCTCGCGGGCGGCAAGGCCACGCGCCTCTATCGCGCGCTCGTCGTGGAAGCCAAGCTCGCCTCCGACGTCGACGCCTCGCTCGACTCCAACCAGCTGGCGAGCAGCGCGGTGGTGAGCGCGATGGTCGCTTCCGGCAAGAAGGTGGAAGACGTCGAGCGCGCCATGAACGCCGTGCTCGAAGGCCTCGCGGCGCAGGGGCCCTCACGCGAAGAGCTGGCGCGCGCGAAGCGCCGCATCCTCGTCAACGTGCTCGGCAATTTGGAGCTCTTGAACGGCCCCGGAGGTGAGACGGGACGCGCCGGCATCCTGGCTCGGTTCGATCACTATCTGGGACGGCCCGGCTACTTACCGGAATGGGTGGCAGCGCTCGAGCGCGTGACCCCTGTTGATGTCCAGCGCGTGGTCGCCGCGCACCTCGGCGCCGAGCATCGCGTCACCGTCATCACCGAGCCGGCCGCGCGCGCGGGAGGTCAACCGTGAACGGCCGAACGCTCGTTTTCACGCTGTCGCTGAGCGCGCTGCTCGCGTGCACGCCACCGCGAAAACCCGCACCGGTCCCGGCCGCGAGCGCAGCGCCGCCGCCAGCCACGAGCGCGCTGGCGGCCGATCCCGAGCCGTTCCGCAAGGAGCGGCCCAAGCCGGGGCCAGCCGGGCACTTCGAGTACCCGACGCCCGAGCTCGCGCACACCAAATCGAACCTGCCGGTCTATACCGTCACGCGCCCCTCGCGCATCGTCGCGCTGCGGCTCGTGATCCGCCACGGCGCCAACGCGGTGGAGCCGGGCAAGAGCGGCCTGGCCGGGCTCACCGCGCGGATGTTGAGCGAGAGTACGCGCAAGAAATCGTCCGCGGCGCTGGCGGAGGCGGTGGAGTCGCTCGGCAGCACGCTGAACAGCGAGGCCACGCGCGATGAATCGGTGGTCTCGCTGACGGTGCTGCCCAACGACGTGCCGCGCGCGCTGGAGCTGCTCGCGGAGGTGGCGCTGATGCCGGCCTTCACGGACGCCGACTTCACGCGCGTGCGCGCGGAGTGGCTGGATGGCCTGCGCAGCGAGCGCCAGAACCCGCAACGACTCGCCACGTTGGCGGCCGTGCGCGGCCTGTTCGGACCCAAGTTCGGGGCCCCCGTCGATGGCCGTTTGAAAGACGTGGAGCGCCTCACTGCCGCTGATTTGCGCGATTTTCACAAGAAGGCCTACACACCGGACAGCGCCGCGCTGTTCGTGGTCGGTCCGCTCGAGTCGCGCGTGGTGCTCGCGGAGGTCGAGCGCACGTTCGGCGGCTGGCGCGGCAAGAGCGCCGTCAGCGAGCCGGAGACGATCGCCGCCGAAGTACCGGACAAGACGCGCGTGCTGATCGTAGATCGTCCCGGCGCCGTGCAGAGCGCGGTCACCGCGGTAGAGCCGTTCCCGCGCCGCTCCGAGCCCGGCTTCGAAGCGCGACAGGTCGCAGGTCGCATTCTGGGCGGCCTCTTCACCTCGCGGCTGAACATGAATCTCCGCGAGGAGCACGCCTACACGTACGGCGCGTTCTCGCACCCGGTCGCCACGCGCGCGCTCGGCGCGCTGCTCGTCTCGAGCAGCGTGCGCACGGACGTGACCGCGCCGGCTCTCGACGAGATGGTCGCCGAGCTCGGTCGCATCCGCGACCCCGCTGCCGGGGCGCCGCTCAGCGACGGAGAAATTCAGCGCGCCAAGGCCGACCTGATATTTCACCTGGGCTCCACGCTGGAACACCCGAGCCACATCGCGGACGTGACCTCGGAGCTGTTCGTGCAGGGCCTGCCGCTCGACTATCACACGCGCTACCCCGCCACGATCCGCGCTCTGGATCGGCGCAGCATCGAGCAAGCCGCGGCCAGCATTAGCGCCAATCGCTTGCTCGTGGTGATCGTGGGCGATCGCGCCAAGATCGAGCCCGCGCTGCGCCAGCGCGGACACAACCCCGAAGCGGCACCCGCAGAGTGGCTGGAGTAACTCAGCAGCCGCAAATGGCCGGCGCGCGACGGACTCGTCTAGTCGCGCGCCCGTCCCTGCGTCGAGCCGCCGCGCTCAGCGGCTAGCGGCGCGACGGCTTGCGCTCGATCGGAAGCGCTTCCAACGGCACGACGCGCGGCGCAACCTCCTCGCCCGGCGCCGCGTGCACGGTGGGCGCGGGCGGCGCCGCGACCACTGCGCTCTCTGTGCTCGACGGAAGCGTCTGCGCCAGCCGAGGCGTCGCGCCCCGCCAAGCGGCGACGCCGAAGACGCCGACCGCGACGCCCGCGACGATCGCTACGGCGAGCAGCGTGTAGAAGAGCGCGCGCGTCCGCGGGGGTCGCTTTTGGCGCGCGACGAGCTTCTGCCGCGCCGCGTCCAACTCACGCCGGTCACGAATGACGATGGTCTTCTCCCCGCGCTCGTGTCGAAACGGCTTCAGCGCGGGCGCCGCCGCAGGCTGCTCAGCGCTCGGCTCGGCGATGACGACCGAACGCTGCTCCTCCGCGACCTGCACGCGGCGCTGCGGCAGATGAGCGCCGGTCTGTTGCGCGATGATGGCCTCGGCGCCGAGCTCCTCGAGCTCCTGCAGGTTCGAAGGGGTATCGTGTCTGGCCACGCTCGCGAGAGGTTATAGCCGGCCCCCTACTCGGCGGCCAGACTTAGAAAAGAGGTGTGCCGATGTCGGGAAGCGCCGGGTGCGAGCGGCGAAAGCGCTGCGATCCGCGAGGGTTGCGGCGTTCACGACGCCGTCACGGCGCGCGCGCCGACGCTGCGCGCCGTCATCTGAGCGCGGCGCGTTACGCGCGAGGAGCTCGCGCGTACCACGCCGCGCTGCCGCTCACGGCAGAGCGCGCGTGTATCTGCGAAGAGTAGGATGAAGTGCGCGGAACGACTCAACGCACGCGCGTCCGGCGAAGCTTCACGACGCGGACGATGAGCGCGGTGATACGCTCTGCGAGTTTCACGTGACTCACGCGAGCACAGACGCGACCATTTTAGTCGTCGATGACGACGCCGTCAGCCGCTTCGTGCTCGAGAGCACGCTCGACGAAGTCGGCCTCCGCTCGACCACGCTCTCCAGTGGCCGCGAAGCGCTGGCCTGGCTAGCCGAGCACCGGCCCACGCTGCTGCTGCTCGACTTGATGATGGATGAGCCCGACGGCTACGCGGTGTTGGCGCACCTGCGCGCCGACCAGCGGCTGCGCGATCTGCCGGTGGTCGTGCTCACCGCGCTCGACTCCGATGAAGAGATCGCGCGCGTGTTCGCCTGCGGCGCGGACGACTACGTCCACAAACCGTTTCGGCCCGCCGAGCTCATCGCGCGCATTCGCGGCCAGATGCGCCTCCGCGAGTACGTCGAGCGGCTGGGCCGACGCGAGCGCGATCAGCAGACCGTGCTCGAGCTGACCCAGAAGCTCGCCTCGTCGCTGGACGTGCGCGACATCCTGTTCACCGTGGTGCAGCGCCTGGCCCAGGTGGCGCGCGTCGATCGCTGCAGCATCGTGCTGTTCGCGGAGTCCGGGCAGCTCGGCTACGTGCTCGCCACCAGCGACGACGCCAGCCTCAAAGATTTGCCGATCGATCTCGTCAAATATCCCGAGCTGCGCGCGGTGCTGGCCAGCGGCGAGATGCTCGTGATCCGGGACGCGGCGCAGCACCCGCTGCTCGAGGTGGTGCGCCGCGAGGAGCCGGCGCGCGGCTTCAACTCCCTGGCGCTCGTGCCCATCGTGCACGACCAGCGGCCGCTCGGGGTTTTGTTCCTGCGCTCGCGCGAGAAGGTGGACTTCAGCGATCACGAGCTCTCGCTGGTGAGCACCGTGGCCAACGCCACGGCGATCGCCCTGCGCAACGCGCGCATCTTGTCCAGCTTGCGCGCCGAGAGCGAGCAGAGCACGTTCGCGCGCGTCGAGGCCGAGCGCCGCGTGCAGCTCTTCCGCCGCTACGCCGACTTCTTCGAGAGCGCCGCGGACGGCATGATCGTCATCGATCGCAGCGGCAAGGTGCTGTTCGCCAACCCGCGCGCGGGCGAGATCAGCGGCTTCGCCGACAGCGAGCTGGTCGGCCTCGGCTTCGAGCGCCTGCTCGATCCGGCGGAGCGCGATCGCGCGCTCGGCCTGCTGCGCGGCTTCGGCGACGGCGTCTACCCGCGCGGCGTGGATTTCAACGTGCTGCGCCGCAACGGCGAGAGCATCACCGTGAACGCCAGCTTCAACTCGGTGATGCACGAGAGCGACGCGGTGCTGTTCATCCTGCGCGACGTCACGCTGGAGCGGCGCACGGCGGTGGAGCTCGTGCAGACCAAAGAGTTCCTGGAGAGCGTGATCGAGAGCTCCGTCGACGGCATCGTCTCGGCGGACCTGCGCGGCACGGTGCTGCTCTTCAACCGCGCCGCGGCGCGCATCTTCGGCTACTCACCGGAGGAGGTCGTCGGCAAGCTGCGCGTGGATCAGCTGTATCCGCCGGGCTTGGCGCGCGAGGTCATGAAGAAGATCCTGGATCCCAAGGTGAACGGCTACGGTCGCCTGCAGGACTATCGCGTGGACATGTTGGGCGCTCACGGCCGGCCCATACAGGTGCAGCTCTCGGCGTCGCTGGTGGTGGACAACGGCAAGCCCATCGGCTCGGTCGGCATCTTCACGGACATCCGCGACAAGCTGCGCATCCAGGCGGAGCTCGAGCGCGCGCAAGACGAGCTGCGCGCCCACGAAAAGCAGGCCATCGTGGCTGAGCTCGCGGGCGCCGCGGCGCACGAGCTGAACCAACCGCTCACCAGCATCATCGGCTACAGCGAGCTCTTGCGCCGGCAGCTCGCCGACTCGCCGCAGCACCTGGCGGCGCTGCAGATCATCGGCGACGAAGCGCAGCGCATGGCCGAGATCGTGCGCAAGGTCGGCCGTATCACCAAATACGAAACGATGAGCTACGTAGGTGCCGCCAAGATCCTGGATCTCGAGAAGGCTAGCGAGTGACGCGGATCACGAGCACCAAGATGCCGTGCTTGTAACGCTGGCCAGCCACGATGAACGCCTGCCCGACCTTGGCCTTCACCTCGAGCAGCGGCAGAAAATCTTTCCCACCCGGCTGGTTGATGCTGGCAGACAAGCGCACCGTCTCGCCGCTCAAGATCTCGAGCAAGCGCGCCTCCAGCACTCGCCCGTTCGGCAGCTTCAACCGCTTGCGCGACTGCTTGTCGAGCGGCACCCGCGCGCGCTCGAGCAGCTCATAGCTGTCGTACGACGAGAATGGCGGCTTTTGCAGCTCCGGCATGGCGCCGATGCGCGCGTCGATGCCCTTCTTCGAGTTCGTCGCGTGAAGGATCAATACCTCGGCGGCAAAGCTCGCTTCGACGTGCGGCTTCTTCTCATTGCGCTCCGCTGGGTCGCCGGCGAGCGCCGGCGCGGTTGCGAGCAAAAATGACAATGCGATCGACGCGCTTCTCATCGATGGTGCGAGGCCCTTCACGGATAGCGAAGCAAGGTGGCGCCGACGCGCGGCCGCCGCGTGCTGCTCATAGCTCGACCTGGTCGGCCGCGCTGTCTGCCGCTTCATCCATCGTCCAAACCACGAGCGTGCGCTCGTCTTCCCCCGGTACCAGGAAAATGGCTCCAGGATCTTCTCCGAAATCGATCCGCTCGATGGCCACGGACTGCTGCGGCGCGTCGCGCTCCGGCACCGCGATGGCTCCCGCTGGTGCCGCGAGCTGGGGCTGCTTCTTGGCCAACGAGCCAAAATCGGTCTGCGTGACTGCCAGCGCGAGCCCCGCAGCGAGCGCCAGCCCTGCGCTCACCCAGCCGAGCGTACGACGGGGCGCGAATGATCGCCGGGCGACCTGCGGCGGCGCGCTGCTCGGCCTCTTGCCCGCCGCTTCGAGCGCCAGGCGCGCCAGGATCGCGTCGGTGAGATCCGGAGGCGCGGCGCGACCCACGACGGCTGATTCGAGCGCGCTGCCGGCGAGCTCCAGTCGCGACAGGAGCTCGCGCGCTTCGGGATCACGCGCGAGCAGCTCCTGAGCGCGCGCTTCATCGCGCTCATCGAGCTCGCCGTCGTAATAAAGCATGATGAGCTCGTCCCGCGTCATGGCTCCCGCTCCGAATCTGACCGCGCTTGCGGTTTGGTCTCGAAGCTCTCAGCGTAGCAGTCGGAGAGCACGCGTTGCAGCTTCCTCCGCGCATGAAATAGCCGGCTCATGATGGTGCCCTTCGACACGCCCATGGCCTCCGCCATCTCTTCGTAGCTCATGCCCTGCACCTCCCGCATGACCACGACGCCGCGGTGGTAGTCCGGGAGGGCCATGAGCGCGGCCTCGATGCGCTGCCGCAGCTCGGCGCGATGCACGGCGTCGGCCGGATCCGCCCCCTCGAGCTGGGCGAGCGGCGCGCCCTGCGCCTCTTCGAGCTCCAGGGAGTCATCGAGCGAGGTGTCCCGCCGGGACGGCCGCCGAATGACGTCGATCGCGAGGTTCGTGACGATTCGGTAGAGCCAGGTGAAGAAGCTCGAGCCCCCATGGAACTGGGCGAGGCCGCGGTGAACGCGGACGAAGGCCTCCTGGACCACCTCGCGGGCATCCTCCTCGTCTTTGACGAGCGCCATGGCGATGGCAAAAGCGCGCCGCTGGTGGCGCTCCACCAGCTCACGAAATGCGGCGCTCTCGCCCGCCTGGGCTCGTTCGATAAGGGCACGATCAATCTCCGCGTCAGCTTCGCGGGCCAACCGGTTGGACGCTCGTCGGTCGCCGCTATTCACGACCATCGACGTGCCCAGCGATTGCGGACTGGGCCGGCGCGGTCCGGCCCGCGCGCTGCCGACCTCGGGCGCTCCGGTTCCGGATTCGAGCAACATCGCATCCTCATCCTACGAGACGCTCCCGCGGCGCATTCCCGCAGCCCGCGCGCGATTCAGTGACTTTGTGGCTCCTCTGGAGCCGAGGGTAGCTCTCCGAGCGACACTTTGAGATCGAACTGACGCCGTCCGCGGGAGACCCGCAAGGTAACCTGTGTACCTACACCGGCCAAGCTCGCCATCCAGCGCAAGCGCTCGGGGCTCGTGACGGGCTTGCCTTGGAAAGCCAAGACTACGTCGTCCACGGCGAGCCCGGCGCGATCCGCGGGGCCGCCGGGGAGCACGGCGCTGACGAGCGCACCCTCCGGCGAGCTCAGGCCCAAGCGCGTCAAATCGTCCGCCTGCAGCGACGCCACCTTCACCCCCACCGCGCTACGCCGAATCTTCCCGTCCTTGATCAGGCGCGGCAAGATTTCGCGCACCATGTTGATGGGGATCGCGAAGCCGATGCCGTTCGAGTTCTCGCGGATGGCGGTGTTGATGCCGACGACGCGGCCGCTGGTGTCCAGCAGCGGGCCGCCCGAGTTGCCCGGATTGATGCTCGCGTCGGTCTGGAGAAAATCATAGTAGCCCGCTTCATCCAGGCCGCCGCCGTTCTGGCGGAGGTCTTGGTTGGTGCGGTCCTTGGCCGAGACGATGCCGGCGGAGACGGTGTGGGACAGACCAAACGGGTTGCCGATCGCGACCACCCAATCCCCCACCCGCACGGCGTCCGAATCACCGAGCGGCAGCGCCGGCAAGCCCGTCGCCTCCACGCGCAACACGGCGAGGTCCGTCGAGCGATCACGCCCTACCACCGTCGCGCTGAGCACACGCGAGTGACCGAGGATGACCTCGATGTCCGTCGCCCCCTCGATCACGTGGTTGTTGGTGAGGATCAGCCCGTTGGCGTCGTAGACGAAGGCGCTGCCGAGCGCTTGCCCGAGCACGCGTCGTCCCGGCGCGATGCGCCGCTCGCGTAAGGTGGTCTTGACGAAGACGACCGCGGGATCTGCGCGGCCGACGAGATCGGCGAAGCTGCCAGGCGCCGCGTACGGCGGCAGCGGGAGCGCAGGCGGCGGCAACAGCGACGCCGCGGGCAGCGCCGACGGCGAAGCTCCCGCCGTCGGCTTCCCGCGATCACACCCACTCAGGGCCAGCGCGGCGGCGAGCCCGAAGATACGCCGCGCGCAGCCGCCCATCACTTTTGCTTCACGACCTCGACGTAGCGCATCCGCAGATCGTAGAGCGACTGCAGCATCACGCGCTCCTCTTCGCCGGTGAGGTTGCCGCGCGTCTTTTCGTGCAGCAGGGCGATGAGATCGATCGTCTGACGCGCGAGCGGCAGATCGCGCACGACCTGCTGCGTCACCGGATCGGGTGCATCGCCCAAGCTCAACAGAACGGTGTGGCTCAGCGACAAGACCAGCGTCGTGATGTCGATCGCGGGCAGCTCCGGACCGGCGTCGCTCGCGCGACGTGCGGCCTCGAACGCTTCCTCACCTGGATCGAGCGGTGCGGCCTCGTCGGCTGAGCCATTACTCATTCGCCGACCCCGCCCTCTTCGGGCTCTTCGCCGTCGGCGGCGTCCTCATCCTCATCGTCGTCTTCGTCGTCCTCATCCTCTTCGTCATCGTCGGCGTCCTCGGCGGCTGCCTCTGCTTCGGCCTTCGCCGGCTCTGCTGCGACGGGCGCTGCTGCTGCAGGCGCAGGTGCCGCGATGGACGCGGGCTTCGCCGGCTTGCGCGGCTCTTCCTCCTCCGGCTCGTCATCTTCGTCGTCGAGCGAGATGGGCGCCGCGATCTGTACCGGACGCGGCGGCGCGGGACGAACGATCACGCTGTTCTCGGCGCGCTCGGCTTCCGTCTGCAGCGCCGGCTGCTTCAGCTCGATCTCGGTGGCGTTGGCCGATGCGTCCGGAAGCGACTCCAGGTGACGTTCGATCTCTGCTTCCGCAATGATTCCTTTGCGCATCAAGCGCTCGCGAACGCGCACGTCGTACTTGAACTGCTCGGGCATCGGCATGTTTTTCAATTCTCCGTCGTATCGTCGTCCCCGCGAGCCGGCTCCGGCTCCGGGGGGTTGATTTCGTAGCGCCGGGTCGGGGCCCGAAGCAAGCGCTCAAGCGGGATCACCGGCCCAGGGACCGAGGATACCGTCATCTGCCGCTCCGCGCGGCTCAGCTCCTCCTCGGTAGCCGGACGCACCGTCATGACTTCCAGCTCGAAGCGAACCCGCTGCCCGGCGAGCGGGTGGTTCATGTCCACGAGCACGACGTCGGGCTGGACCTCGAGCACGCGCAGCAGGACCACGCCGCCGTCTTCCGTGTCGGCATCGAAGCGATCCCCCGCGCTGACGTCGGGCGGAAAATCCTCGCGAGCGAACTCCACGAGGGCGGATTTCTTGCGCGGTCCGAAGGCCTGGTTCGGGCCCAGGCTGACGCTGCGCCGGCTCCCTGCTGGCTGCCCTTCGAGCGCCGACTCCAGCGCCGGCAGCAGCGCGCCCATGCCGTGCACGTACTCGAGCTCCGCCGGGTTCTCCTCCGCCGCTTCGCCGTCCTCGTCGAAGACCTGGTAACGAACCTTGACCCACATGGCGGGGCCGACCTGGAACTCTCCGTCGCTGCCGCCGCGCCGCCCTCCGGTCACGGCCAGTCTCCCAGCGCGGGCTCGCGCGTGGCGCCGCCGTCGAGCGTAGCCGGTAAGCTCAGCCGCCCGGCGAGCGCGCTCGCCGCGACGACGAACGGGCTCGCCAGATAGACGCGACCGGGACCGCTACGTCCGGGAAAATTGCGATTGATGGCGCTCACGGTGACCTGCTCGGCGCGCGTCGATACCCCAGGACCGGCCCGAATGCACGCACCGCACGAGGGCTCGAGCAGGCTGGCGCCCACCGCGGCGAAGAGCTCGAGGTAGCCGCGCTCCTCGGCGTAGCGGCGGATCGAGCGGGATCCGAACTGGATGAAGAGCTCGACGCCCGGCGCCACGCGACGCCCCGCGCGCGCCGCAGGGCGCAGCACCGCCGCGTACATGTCCATGTCAGCGCGCTTGCCGCCGGTGCAGGAGCCGCCGTAAGCGATGTCGATGGGGATGGGCGGCCCTTCCGCGAGCAGCTGCGCGAGCGGCACGCCGTTCTTGGGATCTCCGGGCAGCGCCACCGTAGGCTCCACACAGCAAAGATCGAGCTCGAGGCGTGCCGCGTAGCGCGCTTCCGCATCCGGTCGCACGACGCGCCGCCGCAGCTCGCTCTCGGCGACGCCGCGCGCCTGCGCCAGCGCGGCGATGAGGCGCTCATCCACCTCCGCGATGGCCGTGAACGCGCCGGCTTCCGCCGCCATGTTCGTCAAGGTGGCGCGCTCATCTATCGGCAGCGAGAAGAAGCCCTCGCCGCCCAGCTCGAGCACGCGGCCGCGTAAGAGCCCCGCGGCGACCTCGCTGCGCGCGAGCAGCGTCAGCCAAGCGTCCTTCGCGGACGTTCCCGGGCGTAGCCGACCGCGCAGCTCCACGCGCACGCTCTCCGGCACGGTGACGCGCACGTCACCGCCGATGAACGCCGCGGCCATGTCCGTGCTGCCCACGCCGAACGCGAACGCGCCGACCACGCCCGCCGTGCAGGTGTGCGAGTCCGTACCCACGACCACGTCTCCGGGAGCCGCCAAATGCTCGCTGACGAGGTTGTGACAGATGCCGGGGCTGGCTCCGCTGGCGTCATCGTCGAATAGCCGAATGCCGTGGCGCTGCGCGAACGCGCGCTGCTCAATGGCCAGCGTCTGCGCGGCATCCAGCAAGCCAAGCCGCCGCTCGCGCTCGGGCATCACGCGCGCGAGCAAGCTCAAGTGATCGCGGAACAACGCGACGGACTCGGGCTCGAACACGCGCGCGTCCTCGCCGAAGGCGTCGCGCAGCTGTGCGTCGATCATGGCGGTCACGTAGTCGTGGCTGAAGCGAACGTCGGCGCGCACGAAGCCGGCGTCGCCCGGCGCCAGCGCCGCGGGCGCGCTCACGCCCACCCAGTGCCGAGCGAGGATCTTCTCCGCCAGGGTCTGCGCGCGCGGCGTACCGCCGACGTCGGGCGCGCGCGCGCGTCCCGCCCGCCGCTCGCGCGCCAGCGCCGCGAGGCCGCCGGCCATCACGACGCTACGGCTCACCGCGTCGAGCCCGGCGAGCAGCGCCGACTCGAGCTCGTCGCTCGGCGGCGGCGCAACCAGCAGGCGCTCGAGGAGCGCAAAGTCCGTCGTCGTGAATAGGCCGAGGTTGTGACAATTCTGCCGGTAAATGCGCTCGAAGCTGCGCGCCACGACCAAGCGAATGCCCGCCGCGCGCTGCGCATACGGAGCCGTCTCGCGCGAGCTGCCACAGCCGAAGGCGTGACCGCCGACGAGCACGGTGAAACCGCCGGCGCGGACCGCGCGCGGCGCGACCGCGCCGCCGCGAAGACCGGTGAGGCAATAGTCGCCCAGTCGCTCATCGTAGAAGTAGCAGGCCCACGCCGGCGTCATCTCGTCGGTCGAGACGTTGTCGGCGAGCGGTGCGCACTCGGCGAGGGAGAGCGGCTCGCCCTGCAGCTGCCGCAGCACGAGCTCGGGCGCCGCGCTGACGTAGAGCACCCGCGGTGGGAACGCGAGGGCCAGGCTCATGCGTTCGCCTCGGCTTCATCACGCGCGGCCGCGTCTCGCGCTGATTTCGCCGCCGCGAGCGCGATGACGAGCGCCGTCGCGAGGGCGAGCTGCTCGCTGCTCGCCTGCTCGCGCTCGGCTCGAGCTCCGAGGGCGGCGAGCTCGCGCTCGGCGCGCTCGCGTGCGTCGCTCGGCAACGCCGCCAGCGCCGCCTCGATTTGGCCATCAAAGACCGGCATCGCGCGCAGTTTGCCTCATTTTCGCGCGCGCGGCGCTTGACGGCGGCCCCTCCCGGGATCTTTGCTGCGCCGGCACGTGCTCGCTCGTCCCTTCGCTCTCGCTTGTGCCCTGCCGCTCGGTTTACTGGCCCTGAACGGCTGCAAGTCCAAGCGCGCGCTGCCCGCCGCGCCCAGCGCCTCCGCTCCCGTCGCCGCGAGCGCTCCCCCCAAAGCACGAGCCCCGAAGGACGCGCCCCTGTCTGGCGAACGCGTCGACATCCCGGGCGGAGCGTTCTTCGCCGGCAGCGTGCCCGGCGACCCGGGGCGAGTGCCCGAGCTCGAGCCGCGCCGGCGCAAGCTCGAGCTCGGTCCGTTCCAGATCGATCGCCTGCCATACCCGAACGATCCCGCGCTGCCGCCGCTCACCGGCGTGACGCGCGAAGACGCCAAGCGGCTGTGCGCAGAGCGCGGCGGCCGGCTCTGCACGGAGCTCGAGTGGGAGCGCGCTTGCCGCGGCCCCGCGAACGAAGAGTACGGCACCGGCAACGCCTGGGATGCGCGCTGCGCCAGCGCGCCCGCGACGTGCGCCTCCGGCTTCGAGGTGCTGGCGATGGGCGCCGCGCTCGCGGAATGGACGCAGAGCGAGGTCACCGTCGACAATGACGCGCACCGAGCCGCCGTGCGCGGCGCGGCGGCGAGCGCGCCCGGCGTTCAACATCGCTGCGCGGCGCGCCAGGCGCTCAGCCCCGACACGAAGAGTAAAGATCTCGGCTTCCGCTGCTGCGCCGGGCCCGCGAACGCTGCGGTGATTCCAGAACCCACGACCGAGGTCACGTTCAGGAAGACGCGCATCGCAGCGGACGAGCTCGCCAAGCTCTTGGCGCGAGATCCCGCGACCGCGGAGCTCGCGAAGGACATTCGCTTCTTCAAAGAGCCGGACTCGGCCGAGACCGTCGTCGCGCGCGGGCCGGGCGATCGCAAAGGCCTGAGCTTCAGCGTCTCGCCGCTGCTGTGGAGCCCCGTGCCCGGCGCGGAGTTTCTGTTGGTCACCGGCCGCTCGGGCGAGACCGTCTCCTTCGTCGTCGCGTTCTACGTCCTCGGCGACGGCGAGTATCGGCTGGCCTCGAGCTTCATCATGAAGAACGAGCCGGGTCCGGTGGCGTTCGCCTTCGACAACTCTTTGAAGCCGCGGCTGCACTTCAGCACGTGCTGGGGTTGCCCCGGCGAGACCGGCAAGATCCTGTTTCGCAAGCCCGAGCGCGCCGTGATTCTGCAGCCCTGACAGGCTGCAGCGCCGGCGGAGGCGCGCTTCAAGCGAGCTCGGCGCTGAGCTCGAAGACGTTGCAGCCGCTGCTCGAGGCGAGGCTCGTGACCTCCACGCCCGCCAGCTCCGCGGCGACGCGCGCCGCGAACAGCCCCAGGCCGCGCCCATAGCGACCCGCCGGATCGCTCTTGTGCAGGATCTGTCCCTCCGCAGAGAACGCCGCGCTGCGCAGCGCCTCCGAGACCGGCACGCCGCCGTCGCTGATGCGCACCACGCCGTGTCGGCCGGACGTCGCCAGCACCACCGTGACCGGCTGCTGCGACCCGCCATTTTGCAGCGAGTTGAACAGCAGGTTGCCCAGCGCGCGCCCGAGCATTTCGCGGTGCGCGAGCACGCGCGGTGAGCCCGCGCGCTCCACCTGGAACTCCGTGCGCACGCCGTAGCTCTGCGCGATGGGCTTCATGCGCTCGAGCACCTCCGTGGTGGCCTCCCACAGCTGAACCGGCCCGCGCTCGAGCGCCGGCTGCAGACGCTGCGCGTCGATGCCGAGCAGCTCCAGGTTGTCGATGATGTGCGCGAGCGAGCCGCACGACGCGGCGATGTCGAACAGCGCCTCGCCGATCTCGGAGTCGCGCTCCGGAAGCGACGCCTCCAAGAAGCCGACGTTGCTGTGCAACGCAGACAGCGGGTTGCGCAGGTCATGAGCGACGAGCGCCAGGAGCTGTCCGATGATGCCGGAGCTGTTCGCGGCCACGTTCATCCTTCTCCCATCGGGACGTCTCGCAGGAACGTAGCGATAGCTTGATTCAGCGCGTCGCGGTCTTCGAGCGGCAGCACGTGCGTACCCCCGGGGACCAACACGAACCGCCCCTGCGGCATGGTTTCCGCCATCGCACGCGAGACCTCGGGCGGCGTGAACGAGTCACGATCACCGGCGATGACGAGCGCTGGGACGCGGATGCCCGGCAGCAAATCTTCCGCACTGTGCTCGCCCGCCTCACGCAGCATGCGCAGGAACATCTCGAAGTCGACGTGCGCTGCGTGCTCGAAGTAGGGCTTCACGTCCTCGACGCGCACCGCGCCGAAATCCAAATCACCGCTCAAGCGGGCCAATGAGAGGCCGAAGCTCACCGGCAAGCGCGACCACAAGGCGCGCGCGAGGCGCGGATGGCGCTCGACGAAGTCGATCAGGTTGGGGAGCACACTCGCCAGAACGTCGCTCCCCTTGAATGTGTAAGTGACCCTGCCGAAACTTCCTGAGATCAGCAGCAGGGCGCACACTTTGTCCGGCCGGACGCGATACGCTTCGAGCGCTACTTGAGTCCCGAACGAGTGCCCAACGAGCACCACGGGCGGATCCCCCAAGGCTCGCCGTATCGCGTCCAAATCGCGCGCGTGATCCGAAACGCCGATGCGATTCGGATCGACCGGCAAACCACTGCGGCCGTGACCGCGGTAGTTCCAATGCGCAACCTTGCCGTATGCGGCAAGATCGTCCCACAGGTACTTGTAAATGTACCCGTCGCAGACGATACCGTCGCTCAGCAGGAATACGACGGGCCCGGCACCCGTCCGCTGGCGGACGTAGAGGCGGGTACCGTCGATCCCCTCGACAAAGGACTCGTCGCCGTACGTATCAGGTTCCGGCTTCCTCGGCCTCGTCTTCAACGTCGTTCACGCTCGGGATCTTCTTGATCTCGAGCCGAGCCATCTTCCATGCGCGTTGCACGACCCACGACAGCGAGCGGTCGAGGCGAGCCGCCTCATCCTTGATTTCCTGGAGCATGGATTCTGGAAAGTAGAGGCTCTGTTTGCGCTTGTCGCTGCCAGCCGTCTTGTTGGACTCGTTCTCGGCCACGCTTACCTCTTCGGAGCGGTAAAGGGCTGGTCGGCCCCTGCCGACCCTCCAATGTTGGGTAATTCGTTTAGTAGCACCCACGGACCCTGGGAAGCAATGGGGTATTCTCGGGGTCAGGATGCGCTTCGGACGAACGGTTTCTTGTAACCTCAAATTAAGGGGCCGAGCTCGAACTTCTGAACGCGAGCACGTTCGGACAGCATTTTTTCGGCTGCGCAAAGTCACGCGCAGCGCTGCGCTCGTCGGCCTGGGAGTCGTCGCGGGTCTCGCGATCCACGCTGATCGCAGCGCTTTTGCGACCACCGAGCAGCAGAACCCGTACGCGCTCTTGGACCAGCTCGGCCGCGTGCTCGCCTTCGTGGAGAACGAGTACGTCGACCCGGTGGACCGCAAGACACTTATCGAAGGGGCGCTCGAGGGCATGGTCGCGAAGCTCGACCCGCACTCGGCGTATTTGCCGCCCGAGGACTACGCGATTTTTCAGAGCGACACCGAAGGGCACTTCGGCGGCGTCGGCGTAGAGGTCGATTTCGGCGAGGACTGGGTAACGGTGATTGCGCCCATCGAAGGCTCCCCCGCAGAGCGCGCGGGCGTTCGGCCCGGGGACCGCATCGTAGCCATCGATCACAGCCCTGTACGCGGAAAAAGTCCGGCGGATCTCGTCCGACAAATGCGCGGCGCAGCGGGCAGCAAGGTGCTGTTGACCGTGAGTCGCCAAGGCGCGGATCGTTATTTGTATTTCGCGCTGACTCGCGAGGTGATCAACGTCGCGTCCATCGCGAGCAAGCCGCTGGTCGGCGGCGTCGCGTATCTGCGCATCAAGAGCTTTCAGCAAGGGACGCACAGCGAGTTTCTCGAGCAGCTCGGCGCGTTGCGCCGCAAGGCCGGCGGGCGACCGCGCGGGCTGATCCTCGATCTGCGCGGCAACCCCGGCGGCCTCGTCAACGAGGCCACCGCCATCGCCGATGAATTTTTGGCGCAAGGCGTGGTGTTCACCACGCGACGCCGCGGACAAATCGTCGATGAAGTGCGCGCGAGCCCCGGTGGCGCTTGGCATGAAGGCACCGTCGTGGCGCTCGTGAACGAGTACACCGCGAGCTCGGCGGAGCTGCTCGGCGCTGCGCTGCAAGACAACGGGCGCGCTCGCGTCGTGGGCACCACCACGTTCGGCAAGGGCTCCGTGCAGACGATCGTCGATTTGCCGGGCGGCGCAGGCTTACGCTTGACCACACTTCGCTACTTCTCGCCACTCGGCCGCGCCATACAGGCCCAGGGCATCAAGCCCGACGTGCCCATCGCTTCCGGAGCTAGCGAGTTCGGCGTCGTGAGGGAGCGCAACTTGGCCGGTCATTTGCCGGCCGAGCCGGGCGGCGACAGCAGCGCCCCAGTGCCGCTGATCGAGCCGCCCTCGACGCCATCCAAAGAGAGCGCCGAAGCGAGCGCCTCGGCGCCGCGCAGCGTGCCCGACGATCCGCGCAGCGGCGTCGATCCCGCGTTAGCGGTCGCCTATCGCATGATCACCGGCGAGAGCTCGCCTAGGCAAGCGAAGCCGAGCGCGCCGCAACCAGCGCCCGCCGCGCCGCATTGACGCGCGCTGGCGCGAGCGAGCGCAGTGAGGAACCGGAAGCAGCGCCGCGCTTCCGGTTCACGCGCGGGCGCTATTTGCCGCCCTGCTCCTCGGCCAGCGTCTTCTTGCGCTTCTTGATGCCGAAGATGGTGCGCCCCAGGATTTGAATCGGGTCGAAGTAGCGGTCGACCACGCGCTCCTTGAGCGGGATGATGCCGTTGTCCGTGATGTTGATGTGCTCAGGGCACACCTCGGTGCAGCAGCGCGTGATGTTACACATGCCCGAGCCGAACTCCTTGCGGATCTCGGGGATGCGATCGTCGTCATCGAGCGGGTGCATCTCCAAGCTGGCCAGGCGGATCATGAAGCGCGGGCCGACGAAGCGGTCCTTGCCGTCGCGGTCGCGCAGCACGTGGCAGACGTCCTGGCATAGGTAGCACTCGATGCACTTCCTGAACTCCTGCACGCGATCCACGTCTTCCTGGTACATGCGGTGCTGCCCGTCCGCGCCCCTCGGCTTCGGCTTGAGCGGGCGGATGCGCTGGTTCTGCTTGTAGTTCCAGGAAACGTCGGTCACCAGGTCGCGCATCACCGGGAACGTCTTCAGCGGCTGGACGGTGATCACTTCATCGGGACCGTACGCGTTCATGCGTGTCATGCACGCGAGCCGGGGCCGTCCGTTGATCTCCATGCTGCACGAGCCGCACTTGCCGGCCTTGCAGTTCCAGCGCACGGCCAGATCCGGCGCCAGCCGGGACTGGATGCGGTGAATCACGTCGAGCACCACCATGCCGGAGTCCACGTCGATGTCGTACTCGACGAAGTTTCCGCCTTGCGCGTCGCCGCGCCACACTCTGAATTTTCTGGTCGCCATTCGCGAATTACCTCTCGCTGCCAACGAATTCAGTCATTGGGCGCGTCGGCGCCGACCTTGCCAGCCTCCAGATCTTCGATCTTGGCGTTGGCGATCTCCTTCAAATACGGCTTCGGCTCGGCGCGCGGCACCTGCTCGACTTCCATCTCTCCGTCGCGGCCGCGCCGGATCACGATGTTGACCTTGAGCCAATCGTCCCGCTCGCCCTCGTAGTCGAGCCGCGTATGAGCGCCGCGGCTCTCGCGCCGCACGAACGCCGCGCGCGCCACGGCCTCCGCCGTCACCATCAGCGACTGCATCGCGATGGCTTCGTGCCAGCCGGGGTTGTACTGGCTCGCGCCGGGCGCCTTCACGTTCTTCACGCGCTGCTTCAGCGCTTCTAGGCGCGAGATGCCGTCCTTGAGCTCGTCCTCTTGCCGCACGATGCCGACGCAGTCCTCCATGATGTCCTGCAGCGCCTCGTGCAGCGCGTACGGGTTCTCACCCGACTCGCGGTTGAGGATGTCCGTCGCGCTGCGGACCGCGAGCTTGATCTGCTCGTCGTCAGCGCGCGGCGAGGTGCTCAGCCGCCGCACGTACTCGGCGGCGCCTACGCCCGCGAGCCTGCCGAAGACGATCAGATCGCTCAGCGAGTTGCCGCCCAGGCGATTGGCTCCGTGCAAGCCCGCGCCGCACTCACCGCAGGCGAACAGGCCCGGCACGCGCGTCTCCTGCGTGTCCGAGTTCACGCGGATGCCGCCCATGAAGTAGTGCAGCGTGGGGCCGACTTCCATCGGCTCCTTGGTGATGTCCACCTCCGCGAGCTCCTTGAACTGGTGGTACATGCCGGGCAGGCGCCGCTTGATGAACTCCGCCGGCCGCCGCGAGGCGATGTCGAGGAACGCGCCGCCGTGCGGCGAGCCGCGCCCCGCCTTCACCTCGGCGCGGATGGAGCGCGCCACCACGTCGCGCGTGAGCAGCTCCGGCGGACGGCGCGCGTTCTTGTCGCCGTCGAGCCAGCGCGTGGCTTCCTCTACGCTGTTCGCGGTCTCGGGCGCGAACCGCTCCGGCACGTAGTTGAACATGAAGCGCTCGCCCTTGTTGTTGAGCAAGATGCCGCCGTCGCCGCGCACCCCCTCCGTGACCAGGATGCCGCGCACGCTGAGCGGCCACACCATCCCGGTCGGGTGAAACTGCGTGAACTCGATGTCCATCAGCTCCGCGCCGGCCTCGTACGCGAGCGCCGTGCCGTCCCCGGTGTACTCCCAGGAGTTGCTGGTCACGCGCCAGGCCTTGCCCGCGCCGCCGGTGGCCAGGATCACCGCCTTGCAACGCAAGAGGATGAAGCGGCCGGTCTCGCGGAAATAAGCGACGACGCCGGCGATGCGCTCACCGTCCTTGAGCAGGCGGATCGCCGTGCACTCCATGTAAAAGGAGATGCCCTGGTGCACGCCGTGATCCTGCAGCGTGCGGATCAGCTCGAGGCCGGTGCGGTCCCCGACGTGCGCCAAGCGCGGATGCCGGTGACCGCCGAAGTTACGCTGGCTGATCAGGCCTTCCTTGGTGCGGTCGAAGACGGCGCCCCACTCTTCGAGCTCGCGCACGCGCGCCGGCGCTTGCTTGGCGTGGAGCTCCGCCATGCGCCAGTCATTCAGGAACTTGCCGCCGCGCATGGTGTCGCGGAAGTGCACCTTCCAGTTGTCGCGCGAGTCTACGTTGCCGAGCGCTGCGGCCATGCCGCCCTCGGCCATCACGGTGTGCGCTTTGCCGAGCAGGCTCTTCGAGAGCACCGCCGTGCTCATGCCCTGTGCGCTGGCTTCGATGGCGGCGCGCAACCCGGCGCCGCCCGCCCCAATCACGACCACGTCGTGTTCGACGGTTTTGAGTTCTGATACGTCAAGCATGGCTCAGTTCCAAGTATTGAGGTCGGTGATCACGCCCATGCTGACCAACCGAATGTAGAGATCGGTGAGGCCGACCCAAATCAAGCTCGCCCAGGCGAAGGCCATGTGCCGGACGTTGAACCAGGTCGCCTTCTTCCAGGCACCGTACGTCAGCGTCTGCTTGCCGCAGGACATGCAATCGTCGCGTCCGCCGATGAGATGCCGGAAGGAGTGGCAGCCCACGGTGTAGCCGGTGATCAGCACCGCGTTGATGGTCATGATGATCGAGCCCACGCCGATGCCGAACTCGCCGTCCTTGAAGAACGAGCGCACCGCGGCGACGCTGAGGAACACCGCGAACAGCAACGCGAAGTACAGCGCGTAGCGGTGCAGGTTCTGAAACAGCAAGAAGCGCGTCTCGCCCCAGTACTTGGGACGTTGACCGGGGCTCACCGCGCAGCCCGGCGGCGAGCCGACGAAGGAGCGGTAGTACGCCTTGCGGTAGTAGTAACAAGTGAAGCGGAACAGCCCCGGGAACATCAGGATCAAGAACGCCGGAGACGCGGGGAACAGCGGGTTGTCCGGCCACCACGTGGGCCACTCTCCGAACCACGCATGTTCGACAGGCAAGCCGCCGGGCACTCCGCTCTTCACGAGCAGCGCAGGCTCATAGAGCGGGCTGAGATAGGGCGCCGCGTAGTAATACGCGCCCTGAAACATCGCCCACGTCGTGTAGACGATGAAGGCTGAGAACACGGTGAAGGTCACCAGCGGACCGATCCACCAGTTGTCGGTGCGCAGCGTCCCGCCGAGATTCGTCGGGTGACCGCCGAGCACAGGTAAGTGCCTCGTCGTCATGATGAAGGGGTTTATCCTTTCCTGTTACAGCGCTGAAACCAGCGTTTCGGCACGGGCGGGCGAGCGCCTGCGGCCTACGGGCCGAAACTGCATGCTCTTGTTTAGTCGAGCCGGCCCGATAAGTCGCATTCAATCGCATAAATGCAAGTATAAGTACCGCTTATAGCGAAGGCGCCCCTCAGAAAAGCCCAACGCCGTGCACATCGAGACACTCAAGACCTTCTGCGACCTGGTGGACAGCGGCAGCTTCAGCAAGGCCGCGCGGCAGAACTTCGTCTCGCAATCGGCGGTGAGCCAGCAGCTGCGCGCGCTCGAGGAGCGCTACGGGCGGCGCCTGCTCGAGCGTAGCCCCGGGCGGCCGCTGGTGCTGACGGACGCTGGCCGCCTGCTGTACTCCGAGGGAAAGGCCATCCTCGAGCGCTTCTCGGCGCTGGACCACCGGCTGCGGCGCGGCGCGCAGGTGATGACCGGCACCGTGCGCGTCGCCACGGTGTACAGCGTCGGCCTGCACACCCTGCCGCCCTTCGTTAAGCAGTTTTTGGCCAGCAATCCGCAGGTCAACGTGCGCGTGGAGTTCAGCCGCACGGACCGTGTCTACGAAGCCTGCCTCGACGGCAGCATCGACTTCGGTATGGTCGCGCAGCCGACCCGCCGCGCACAGCTCGAGATCATTCCGTTACGCCCCGAGCCGCTCATTTTGGTGTGCAGCCCCGAGCATCGCTGGGCGCGGCAGCGCCGCGTCGCGCTGAAAGAGCTCTCGGGCGAGCCGTTCGTTGCCTTCGAGCGCAGCGTGCCCACGCGCAAGACCATCGACCGCCTATTGAAAGAGCACGGCGCGACGGTCTCGGTCGTGACGGAGTTCGACAACATCGAGACCATCAAGCGCTCCGTCGAGGCCGGCTTGGGCGTCTCCATCCTGCCGCAGACCAGCGTCAAGAACGAGGCGAAGGCCAAGGCGCTGGTGTCCGTCGCGCTGCTCGATGGTCCTTACACGCGCTCCATCGCCATCATCCATCGCAAAGGCCGTGAGCTCGGCCCCACGGTGGAAGCGTTCATGCGCCTCATCACCGCCGGTCTCGGGTAATCGGCGAGAGCCCGCGGTGAATGCGCTGCGGACGCAGGCCCCACTCAAAAGAAGCGCCGCAACACCGCGCCCACGATGCTGAGCAGCGCCGAGATCAGCAGCATCGAGACCCACGGCACATACACCTTCGTCGAAGCTCCCTCGTAGCGAATATCCCCCGGTAAGCGCCCGAACCAGCGCAGGGCTCCGGCCCATACCAGGAGCCCCACGATCACGACGAAGACCCCCACCCCCACGATCAACGGGCCCGCGCTGGGCGGCCGCGGCGAGGGCGGGAGCTCCGGTGTCACGACTTCACGAGCTGACGCAGCACGTACTGCAGGATGCCGCCGTGCTTGTAGTAGTCGAGCTCGACCGCCGTATCGATGCGCGCGAGCACCTCGAACTGCTTCACGCTGCCATCAGCCGCCACGGCGCGCACCGTCAGGCGACCGCGCGGCGCGAGGCCGGATGCGACGCCTTGCACGTCGAACACCTCTTCGCCGCTGAGGCCCAGCGACTCCCGGTTTTGTCCCGCCAGGAACTCGAGCGGCAGCACGCCCATGCCGATCAGGTTCGAGCGGTGGATGCGCTCGTAGGACTCCGCGATCACGGCGCGGATGCCGAGCATGAACGTGCCCTTCGCCGCCCAGTCGCGCGACGAGCCGGAGCCGTACTCTTTGCCCGCGATGACGAGCAGCGGCACCTTGTCCGCCTGGTACTGCATAGAGGCGTCGAAGATGCTCATTTGCGCGCCGTCCGGCAGGTGCCGCGTGAAGCTCCCCTCCACGCCGGGGACGAGGAAATTCTTCAGCCGCACGTTGGCGAACGTGCCGCGCATCATGACCTCGTGGTTGCCGCGCCGCGCGCCGTACTGGTTGAAGTCCTTGGGCTCGACGCCGTGCTCCATCAGATACTTCGCCGCCGCGGAGCCCTTGGCGATGTTGCCGGCCGGAGAGATGTGATCGGTGGTCACGGAGTCACCGAGCACCGCGAGCACGCGCGCGGCGCGGATGTCCTCGAGCGGCGCCGGCTCTAGGCTCATGTTCTCGAAGAACGTAGGCTTGCGCACGTAGGTGCTCTCCGGCTCCCACGCGAAGCGGTCGCCGGCCGGCACGGGAATGGCGCGCCAGCGCTCGTCTCCCTCGAACACGCTCGCGTACTCCTTCTTGTACATGTCGGCGGTGACGTGCTCGCGCACGGCCTCCGCGACCGCGTCCGGCGGCGGCCAGATGTCGCGCAAGAAGACGGGCTTGCCGTCGGAGCCGTGGCCGAGCGGCTCGTGGTCGAAGTCGATGTCGATGCGCCCGGCGAGGGCGTAGGCCACCACGAGCGGCGGGCTCGCCAGGTAGTTGGCGCGCACGTCCGGGCTGATGCGACCCTCGAAGTTGCGATTGCCGCTCAACACGCTGACGGCGACGAGGTCTCCGTCGTGAATCGATTTGCTGATGGCGTCGGGCAGCGGCCCGCTATTGCCGATGCAGGTCGTGCAGCCGTAGCCGACCACGTTGAAGCGCAGCGCCTCCAGCGCGGGCAACAGCCCCGCGGACTTCAAGTACTGCGTGACCACCTTCGAGCCCGGCGCCAGGCTGGTCTTTACCCACGGCTTGGTCTTGAGCCCCTTGTTCAGCGCATTTTTGGCGAGCAGCCCGGCGCCGATCAACACGTAGGGGTTGGAGGTGTTGGTGCAGGAGGTGATGGCGGCGATGACCACATCGCCGTGGCCCAGCCCGAAGTGCTGGTTGTCGTAGTCGGTGGGCACGCGTGTCGCGAGCGCCTCCGCGCTGACGCTCTTGGCTTCCTTGTCCTTGGCCTTCTTCGCGGTGAGGACCAAGTCGGGCAGCTGCTTTTTCCAGCTCGCCGGCACCTCGCGCAAGGTGACCTTGTCGTGTGGACGACGCGGGCCCGCGATGGTCGGCACCACGCTGCTGAGATCGAGGCTCAGCGTGTCCGTGAAGCGCGGCTCGGCGGCGCCGCGCTTGTGGAAGAAGCCCTGCGCCTTGGCGTACGCCTCGACGAGGGCGATGCGCTCGTCGCTGCGCCCGCTGAGCCGTAGGTACGCGAGCGTCTCCTCGTCGATCGGGAAGATGGCGCAGGTGGAGCCGAACTCGGGGCTCATGTTGCCGATGGTGGCGCGGTTGGCGAGCGGCAAGCTGCTCAAGCCGTCGCCGTAGAACTCCACGAATTTTCCGACGACGCCCTTGTCGCGCAGCATGCGCGTGATGGTGAGCACCAAGTCGGTCGCCGTCGCGCCAGGCGACAGCTCGCCGTGCAGCTTGAAGCCGATGACCTGCGGAACCAGCAGGTTGATGGGCTGCCCCAGCATCGCCGCCTCGGCCTCGATGCCGCCGACGCCCCAGCCCAGCACGCCCACGCCGTTGATCATCGTGGTGTGACTGTCCGTGCCCACCAGGCTGTCGGGATAAGCGACGCCGTCTTGATCGAACACGACGCGCGCCAGGTACTCGAGGTTTACCTGGTGCACGATGCCGGTGGAGGGCGGCACTACGCTGAAGTTGTTGAAGGCCTTCTGCGCCCAGCGCAGCAGCACGTAGCGCTCGTGATTGCGCTGGTACTCGTTCTTGGTGTTGATCTGGATCGCGTCGTTGCTACCAAAGGCGTCCACCTGCACCGAGTGATCGATGACCAGCTCGGACGGGAACAGCGGGTTGATCTTGGAAGGATCGCCGCCCATGCTCTTCATCGCGTCGCGCATGGCCGCGAGATCCACCACCGCCGGCACACCGGTGAAGTCCTGCAGCACGACGCGCGCGGGGTGGAACGCGATCTCGGTGTCGGGCGTGGCCTTGGGATCCCAGGCCAGCAACGCTTCGATGTCCTTCTTGGTGACCGCCTTGCCGTCCTCGCAACGCAGCAGGTTCTCGAGCAGGACGCTGAGCGAGTACGGGAACGTCTCGAGGTTTCGCCCGAGCGCAGCTGCGAGCTTCGGCAGACTGAAATACGTGTAGGTCTTGCCGGCAACGGACAACGTCGAGCGCGTTTTGAAGGAGTCGAGGGAGCGGTCGGCCATGCACGCCGCAGTACTCCAAGGCGCGCGCGCAAGCAATTTCGTAAAGAGCGCGACCCGCGTCCGGCGCAATAAGGCTTTGAAACAAGGCGAAACGTTGCTTTACGAGCGCGGCGCGCGGCCCTACGTCGCGAGCGCCGCCTTGGCGACGGCGATGCCGGCGTTGATCGCTTCGCTGACGGTTCTCGGCCGGTCCGACGCGACATCGCCGCAGGCAAACAGGCGCGCAGAGCCCGCAATCCGGCCGGCCGCGTCGCAGGCGATCCCGACGCGCTCGAGCGCGCTGAGTCCCCGGCGCACGAAGCTCGGTCCCCAGCGGGACGAACCCGCGTCCAGCGCCTCACCGTCCAGCCACAGCTCGAGCGGCGCGTCGAGCGACAGCGCAAAGCGCAGCGCTCCGTCGCGCGAGCGCACCAGCTCCACGCCGCCGCCCGCGACGCCGCCGAGCGCAAAAATCACCGCGCGCGCTTCGCTGCGCGTCCCGTCTTCCAGCGTCACCACGACGTGATCTCCGGCGTCGCGCACCTGCGTGGCGCGCGCGCACAGCACGCTGACGCCGGCCGCGGCCAGCGCGGCGTCCCGGCGCAGCTCGAAGCGGGCGCCGGCAACGCCACCGGGGGGCGACGTGGTCTCGCCCACCGGCCGGCTCAGGAGCGCCGCGAGCTGCGCCGCGGCGTCGCTCGTGACGCCCAGCCAAGGCCCGAACAACCAGCCCTCGATATTGCTCTGCGTCGCGCGCAGCGCCGCGGCGAGCGCGTCGAGCCGCGCGGGGTCGTCGAGCAGGCTCGCGAAATCGCAGGCCGCGATGCGTCGCTCAGCGCCTTGCCGCAGCACGTCCAGCGGCACCAGCACGAACTCACTGCGAGTGCGGCGCGCCCACGAGCTCGCGCGAAAGCTCTCGACGAGCAGGCGCGCGTCCCAGTCGTCGCGCTGAACGTCCGCGACGCCGATGCGGCGGCCCGCCAGCGCGTCGAGATCGAGCAAGGCCCGATCACGGCCGTGCACGCTGCGAATCACGCCCTCGCGCGTGGCGACGGCGCGCGGCGCGCCGCTCGAGACGAGCCCGAGCGCCAGCGCGAACTCCTGCGCGGCGGCGCTGGACAGCGCGCCGTCGATGAGGCCGGCGTAGAGCGCGCTCGCGCCGGCGCGCGCGTGCACCACGCTGCACGACGCGCCGCCGCGCCCCAACAGCCAGGCCGCGGCGGCGCCGGCGAAGCCCGCGCCGAGCACCACGATCGGTCGCCCGCGCGTCAGCGGCGCGGCCTCAGCCATGCTCACCCGTACGCCCCGTCCCGTTCACGCCGAGCTCGGCGCGCAAGACGCCGAGCGCGAGCGCTTCCTGCCGCGCTTGCTCGGGCCCCAGCGCGCAGATACGCCGCTTCGCGGCGGAGTCGAGGAACGCGAGCGCCATGCGGCGGCCGTCATCCGGCGAGCCGCCGGTCATCTCTGCGACGATGCGGCCGCAGCGCGCCGCGCAGCGCATGCCGCCGCAAGCGCCGAGCCCCAAGCGCGTGCGGCGCGAGACATCGTCCACGTTCGCCGCCAGCTCGCGCTGCACGACATAGCGAATCTCCGCCTCCGTGACCGGCTCGCAGGGGCAGACCACCGCAGCCTCGCGCGGATCTTGCTGCATGCGCTCGAGCACGTGCAAGCTCCGCGAGCCATGGCGATACTCGAGCCGCTTGGCGGTCACCGCTTCCATGCCGCCCTCCAGCACGAGGCGCATGGGATCGACGCGCTGCTCGCCTCCGGGTAGCGGCGTCACGTGGGTGCGGCCGGCGACCGCGACACCCAGCCGGCGCGCGACGATGTCGGCCATCTCTTCCGAGAACAAGCGATACGAGGCGAGCTTGCCGCCAATCATCGAATACAGGCCATCCGCGCCGTGAGCCTTGTGGTCGACGATCTCGTGCTCGCGCGAGAGCGCGTCTTCGTTGACGCCCCAGCCCCACAAAGTCGGTCGCACGCCGCCCCAGGTGCCGATCGCGCGCGCCGAGCGAACCGAGGGAAAAACGCTCTCGACGGCCTGAAATAGGTAGCGGACCTCGTCTTCGTTGGCGATGACCTCGTCGAGATCGCCGTAGTAGTCGTCGTCGGTGGTGCCCAGCACGCTCATGTTCTGCCAGGGCAGCAGGAAGACTTGGCGGCCGTCCACCGCGCTGGTGATGATCGCGTAGTTCGTGACACGGCGGTCGAGGAACAGGTGCACGCCTTTGCCGGGACGCACGCGCGCGGCCTCAGGAGCGAGCCCGCCGAGGCTTGCAGTGATCGGGGCCCACGCGCCCGTCGCGTTCACCACCAGACGCGCCGTGCGCTGACCCACGCCGCCCTGGACGCGGTCGCGAAAGCGCACGCCGTAGGCGCGGCCGTCGCGGCGCAGGATCTCGGTCACGGTGGTGTGCACGCGCACTTCGGCGCCGCGCTCGATGGCGTCCACCGCGTTCGCGATGCACAACCGCGCGCCGTCGATGCCCCACTCATCGAAGCTGATGCCGCCGCGCACGTGCGCGACCAAGCCGGGCTCGAGCCGCGCGATGTCGTCGCTGCTGAGCCGCACGTGCGGCTTGCCGTGCTTGAGCGGCTGATAGCGATCGTACAGCGAAAAGAAGGCGTCGTAGGCGGTGAGCGCGAGGCGCCCGGCGAGCCCATCGCCGTGAAACACCGGCATCAAGAACGGAATGCGAAACAACAGGTGCGGCGCGATGCGCTGGATGTGACCCGAGTCCAAGCAGGAGCTGTGCGTCACGTCGGGATCGGCCGTCAGGTAGCGCGGTCCGCCGTGGATCATGCCGCTCGAGTTTCCGCTCGCGCCGAAGGCGATATCGTTCCGCTCGAAGAGTGATACCTTCAGACCGCGCAGCGCGAGGTCCCGCGCGACGCCGGTGCCGTTGACTCCGCCGCCGATCACGATCACGTCCACGTCGGGGACGACGCCCGCCACACCGCCTTCGGACGGTGGAGCCGCTCCCTGAGCCGCATGCGCCGGCATATCCGAACAGTAAAGCACGGCTCGGGCGCCGGCCTCACGAGCACCTCCGAAAATGCGCCGACTTTTTGGCCCGCGGCCCGACGCTCCCTAAGCTGCTGGCTCGCCCCCGTGCCCCTCTCCCGCTTTCCGCAACGAAGTACGCTCCAGCCCGCGCGGCGCCGCGCGCTGGCACAGCTGTGCGGCGGCTTCGCCGCGCTGCTCCTGAGCGCGCCGGCAGCGTCGGCAGAGCCCGTGCTCGTCGGCAAGCCGCGCGGACGGCCGCGCATCATCATCGACCGCGTGGCGCTGCCCGCCGGCGCACCCGACGCCGAAGCGACGCTGCGCCACCTGCGCAAGACGCTGCGCCGCGAAGCGCGGCGCGCCGATTGGGGCGCCGGCGCGCACAGCACGATCGCGCTGCGGTTTCGCGTCGAGGCGCTCACGCTCGAGCCACACGGCGACGTGCTGAAGGTTCACTGCAGCGCGCTCGGTGAGCTGCCGCGGCGGCGCACCGCGCGCAGCCAGCTCACCTACAGCGGCCGGCGCGCGCGCGGCCAGAAGCTCGTCTTACATGTGGTCGACATCGTCGCGCGCGGCGTGATTCAGCGCCTCGCCGATCTCGAGCGCGAGCGCCGCGGCGCGGTGGCCTAGTCGCGTCGAGGCTCGCTGACACGATAGTAACAGCGTTGCAGACTCTGCAGTTGTAGCGAAAAACCAAGGACAAACCCAGCAGCGGCGCAGCGCGCGCGCCTCCCCATGGCGCAGCAGAGCGGGTATCCTTCTGCGCATGTCGCCAGACGGCACGGGCTATCAGTCGACGGATCCCTCGCTGCCGCAATCGGGGTATTCCGAAGCGGCGCTGGCGTTGCTCATCGTGCATCCGGAGAGCCTCAGCGGGCTGCGCATCGCGCTGACTCCGGGCCTTATTCTCGGACGAGCACCGGAGCCGAGCGTCGCCTCGATCTTTCATCCGACCATCTCGCGCCACCACGCTGAAGTGCGCGCCGGTGGCGCGGGTGGGTTGTGCCTGGTCGACTTGTCGAGTCGCAACGGCAGCTCCGTCAACGGCGTGCGCGCGACGTCGCCAGAACCGCTCGCGCCACAATCCCTCGTGCGCCTCGGTGACGTGCTCGGCGTGGTCGACTACTCGGCGGACGGCGCGTTCGACGCCGATCCCGTGCTGCCCGGCACGAGCCTGCGCATTCTGCAGGCGCGCGCGGAGCTCGCGCGCGCAGCGCCGGATCGCGCGCCGGTGTTGATCACGGGTGAGACTGGCACCGGTAAAGAGCGGGTGGCGCGTGACATCCATCGCCGCAGCGAGCGCAGCGGACCGTACCTCGCGCTGAACTGCGCTGAGCTCTCGCCGCAGCTCGTCGAGAGTGAGCTGTTCGGCCATGAGCGCGGCGCGTTCACGGGCGCCGCGAGCGCGAAAGCTGGGCTGTTCGCCGCCGCAGATGGCGGAACGCTGTTCTTGGACGAAATCGGCGAGCTCAACCTCGAGCTGCAGGCCAAGCTGCTGCGCGCCATCCAGGAAGGGGAAGTGCGCCCGGTCGGCGGCACGCGCACGGTGCCCGTGAACGTGCGCGTCGTGGCGGCGACGAACCGTGATCTGCCAGCGCTCGTCGCGCACAACCTGTTCCGACGCGATCTCTACGCGCGGCTCGCGCTGTGGGAGATTCACTTGCCGCCGCTGCGCGAGCGCCGGCAGGACATCTTGCCCTGGAGCGAGCGGCTGCTGCGCCTCAGGAACTTCGAGCGCAGCGCCAACGCGCATTTTTCGTTGCTGCCCGACGCGGCCGAGCGCGTGCTGCTCCACCCATGGCTCGACAATCTGCGCGGGCTGGATCGGCTCGTGCATCGCCTCGGCAGCCTCGGGCTCGACCGCCCCTTCAGCCTGCGCGCGCTCATCGACTCGCTGCCCGAGCTCGGCGCCGGCTCCACGCCGCCGCCCGCCGGCGCGAGCAGCTCACCGCCCGCAGCAGACGGCCAGCGCAGCACAGCGACGCCCGACGGCCGCGAACGGCCGAGCCGCGAGGCCTTCCTCTCCGCCTATGAACGCTGCGGCCGCAGCGTGCGCGCCACCTCCAAGCACTTTGGCAGAGATCGTCGGCAAATTTACCGCTGGCTCGAGGCGTTCGGCATCGCGCGCGAAGCCGGCGAGCGCGATTAGCGGCGGCGCGCGGCCGGCGGCGGGCATGTTAGAGTGCCCGGAATCCGTGACGCACTCGAGCCGTAGAGGATCATGGCTATAGCGCAGGGCGGCTGCCCGAATTGCGGCGCCCCCATCGAGTTTGCGCTCGGCGCTTCGCTCGCGAAGGTGTGTGAGTACTGCCGTCACACGGTCGTGCGCAGCGACCGCGGCCTCGAGCAGCTCGGCAAAGTAGCCGATCTGGCGGAGACGCCGGCGCTCATCGCGGTGGGCGACGAAGGCTCACTCTCCGGGCGTCAGTTCCGCGTGATGGGCCGCGTGCAGCTCGATCACGGCAAGGGACCGTGGGACGAGTACTACGTCGCGTTCGACTACGGGCAGAGCTGGGGCTACCTCGCGTACGCGCAGGGGCAGTGGCTGGTGACGACGCCAGTGCCGGGCATCGCGGTGCCCGCTTACGAAGCGCTGCGCCCAGAGCTCGACGTGGTGCTCGGCAACGCGGGCACCTTCCGCGTCGCCGAGGTGAAGAGCGGCCGCATCGTCTCCGCCGAGGGCGAGCTGGGCGGCGTCTTCGCGCTCGGCTATCAGCGGTTTTACGCGGATTTATGGGGGAAGAATCGCGCCTTCGCCACCATTGATTACGGCGATCGCAGCCGCCCGCCGGAGGTGTTTCTCGGCTGGGCCTTCCCCGAGACGGCGATGTCCTTGGTGGCGCTGGGCCCGCGCAGCGCGAACAAGGTGCGCGCCACGACCCTGAAATGTCCGAGCTGCGGCGGAGACGTGCCCGCGCTGGCGCCCGATCGCAGTGAGCGCCTCGGCTGCCCGTATTGCGGCGCGGTGAGCGACATCGCCGAGCGCAGGGTCATCAGCGTGCAGCAGGTCGAGCGCAGCAAGCCGGTGATCCCGATCGGCTCGAAGGGCACGCTCGACGGCGTCGAATACCTGTGCCTGGCGACGGTGCGGCGCGGCAGCGATTTCGAGATGAACCCGTTGGCCGTCGACCTGACCCGCCCACAGCACAGCGAGCTGCTGGAGGGCGAGCTCTACGTGTGGGAAGAGTTTCTGCTCTGGAATCAGGGCCTCGGCTTTCGCTGGTTGGTGCTCGATCCGGAGACGGGCTGGTCCTTCGTCAATTGGCTGAACCCCGCGGATCTGGACCTCTCCGAGATGCCGCGCGCGGTGAAGCTCGAAGGGCGCCGCTACACGAGGCGTAACAGCAACGTCGCGCGGGTCACCTACGTGCTCGGTGAAGTGTATTGGAAGTGTGAGATCGGGGAGACCACGCGCGTCATGGATTTCGTCCACGGCGAGCGGGTGCTGTCGCGCGAAGAAGGCGCCGGCGAAGTGCACTGGAGCCAGTCATCGCCGCTGAGCTGGCCGGCGGTCGCCGGCGCTTTCCAGCTGCCGCTCGCGAAGCACGCGCGGGCAGCGCGTGGGAACGCGACGGGCGGCTCGTCGTGGGCGTTCCTGGTCGTCGTGATCCTCGCGCTCATCGTATGCGGCGTCATGGCCTCGGCGCTCGACGGCGGCGCCGTCGGCAGCGCGATCGGCTCCCCCGGCATCTTCCGCGGCGGCGGCATCTACTCCGGCGGCAAATGAGCCAGGCTCCGCCTGGATACGCGGATCCCGAGCACGAGACGCACACCTCCCTGGGCGCGAGCGCCGCGTTCCTGGTCGTCACCGCGCTGAGCCTCGCGTTCGCCCTCTACGACGCCGGCATCAGCATCCCGCGCGCCTACGCCACTAGCACGCCCACTTGGGTCATCGCAGCGGCGGCGCTGTGCAGCGCCGCGCTCGCCGCGTTCATCGCGCGCCGAGGACGAAGCCCGGCGCGCGGCGCCAGCGTCGCGCTGGCCGTCGCTTCGCTCGTCACGAGCGCGAGCGGCATGGGCTTTACCCTGGCGTGCACGCACCCGCGCTGGCTCGAGCCGCTGTGCGCCGCGCTGCCGTTGCTCGTAGGAGCCTCCTGCGGCTTTGCCGCGAGCGCCTGCGCGCGCGCCTTTGCGCCCGGCTTCGCCGCGCTGGACGGCGTCATTTACCTGGTGAACCCGCTGCGAGCGCTGCTGATCGCGGCCGCGAGCCTGCTCGTGTTGCTCGCGCTGCCGTGGCTCGGCATCGTGCGCCGCGGCGCGCTGCTCGGCAATTTACTCGCGGGCGCCGCCCTGCTCGCGCCCATCATCGCGCGCTGGTTCGAGCTCGAGGTAGTGCTCAGGCGCTGGCAGCGCGGGCTGCTCCGCGCAGCGCCGCTCGTCGCGCTCGGCGTACTGCTCACGGCCCAGCGAGTCGTGCCCTTGGCGGATGTCCAGCACCGCAACGGTGAGGTGCTGTGCGTGCTCGACAGTGAGCGGGAGCATCACGTCTTCGTGCGCTTGCAGCAAGGCGTGCTGCTCTTCTCCGGAGAGCTGCTGGTGTCGACCAGCACCGACGCGCGCCGCTTCGCGGAGGCGCTGGTGCACCCGGCGCTCGCGGCCGCGGCCCAGCGCGGACGAGTGCTCGCGCTCGACGATGGCAGCAGCGGCGTCGCGCGCGAAATTCTGCGCTGGCCCGACGTGCGCGCGCTGCGCTTCGTGCCGCACGACCCTGAGCTCCTCGAGCTCGCCAAGCAGCACCCCTGGTTCCGTGAGCTCGGCGCGTCCGCGTTCGAGGATCCGCGCGTCACGCTGGACGCGCGCGAAGCGGCGGTATTTCTGAGCAGCGCGCGCGAGCGCTACGACGTCATCATCGCCAATTTGCGCGACCCCACCTCGTACCTCGACGGCAAGTATTTCACGGTCGCGGTGTTACGGCTGCTCGCGGAGCGCCTCGACAGCGGCGGGCTCTTGGCGCTGCAAATCACCTCCGCCGAGCGCACGCCCAAGACGCACGCGCTGATCTTGCGCACGCTCGAGGCCGCGGGCTTCTGCGCGCGGGCGTATCGCGCGCCGCTCGCCACGCTGGGAGAGTGGGGCTTCGCGCTGGCCGTCCCGAGCGGCGACCACGCGGGCTGCGCCCGGCTCGACGAGCCCGCGCGCTTCGCGGCGATTCCGGCGGGCACGTCGCTCGTGACGTCGAGCACGCTGCCCGCGCTGTTCGCGCGGCTGCCACGCGAGCCGCAGCTCGCGGCGAAGCCGAGCCGGCTCTTCGAGCAGCCGGTGGTGGAGAGCTATCAGCGCGAGGAGCACGCGCTCGGCGAGTAGCCGCG
The DNA here is from genome assembly GCA_966250485.1 of uncultured Sorangium sp. Lineage (GTDB taxonomy): Bacteria > Myxococcota_A > Polyangia > Polyangiales > Polyangiaceae > PMG-095. The sequence goes on from CBINHN010000032.1 coordinate 35,551, forward strand.
CGCGTGCTCAGCGCGTCTCTTCGAAGCGCCCGTGCCGCAACGCAACCGAGAGCAGCGCGCCGCCCGCGTAGAGCGTGTTGATGGCGATGTACGGATAGAAATACAGCTCCATGCGGCCGAGCGCCGCGGCGAGCCAAATATAAGACGGATAGTGCACCAAGAACTTCGCCACGCGCTCGAGCCCGGCGAGCGGGCCCGAGCGCCGCTCGCGCGCTGGAGCGTCGCTAGCCGCGCCGAGCTCCGGGCGACGCATGAACGTCGTCAGCGCGACGCCAGACGCGAGCGCCACGAGCCCGGCGAGCCCGGCGAGCAGAAAGCGCGCGTCGCCGCGCTCCAGGAACAGTCGCGCAGCGACGGCCGCCAGCACCGCGAAGGCCTTGATCTCGTCCATCAAGAAGTCGAGCAAATGCCCGACGGGTGACGCGGTGCCGCGCCAGCGCGCGAGCATGCCGTCTGCGCAGTCGAGCACGTACGAAAACTCGTACACCAAAATCGCGAGCACGGCGCCCCAGTATCCCGGCAGCGCCAGCAACAGCAGCGCTGCGAGTCCCGCGACGACGAGCGCGGCCAGCGTGATCTGATTCGGTGTGATGCGCGTGCCCTGCACGGCGTCGACCAGCACCGCCGCGACGGGCCGGCACACATAGCGGTTCCAAAACAGATCGGGAACCTTGCGCGTCTTCCGATAGACTTCGACAGCACTCATGCGAACGCCGGCCGCGCCACTCTCATCGCGAACACCGCCCGTGTCAAAGCCGCTGCTCGCCGCGATGCTGCTCGCCGTCGGTCTCAGCGCTTGCTTCAGCGATCGCACGCCCGAGCGCTCACCGGCAAATTCCAGCGCCGCTCCCTCAGTCGCGCTCAGGGCCGCGCCCGCGCTGGCGCCTGCGGCTGCCGCGAGCCCGACGCCGGTCGCCGCGGCTCCCGCCCTGCCCAGCGTCCACAGTGAGGCAGCGGCGGCTTCGAGCCCTGCCCTGCCCGGCGCTGCTCCGACCGCGAGCGCTAGCCCTCGCGCAGCGCCCGGCACAGCGGCGCGCGTGCTGGTGCTCGGCGACTCGCTAAGCGATCCGCGGGCGCACGGCGGGGGCTACCTCGCCCCGCTCAGCGCGTGCGGCGCCCAGATCGAGAACCTGGCGCGCGGCGGCTTTATGGTGAACCAAATGCGTCGCCGCTTCGAAGCGCTAGCGCTGCCGCGGCTCCACAGCTTCGATACGCTGCTCGTGTTCGGCGGCGTGAACGACATTTACAGTGACGAGAGCGCGGGCCGCACCGTGGAGAAGATCAGCGCCGATCTGAGCGTGATGTATCGCGCCGCGAAGGCGGCGGGGCTGCGCGTGATCGCGCTCGGGGTCGCGCCCTGGGGCGGCTTTCGGCGCTATTACAACGAGCGGCGCGCGGCGAGCACGCGGCGGCTCAACGACTGGCTGCGCGCGCAGCGCGACGCCGGGCTTATCGATGTGCTCATCGAAACCACGCCCCTGCTCTCGTGCGGCGACCCCGAGCTGCTGTGTCCGGAGCTCGCGGCGCCGTTCAAAGACGGGCTCCACTTCGGCAAAGCCGGGCACGCGCGGCTCGCCGAGGCGCTCCTCGCGGCCGCCTTCCCCGGCTGCCCGCGCTAGCCGGTTACCGAAAAGAATCGCGCAGCCGTGATAGGCCGGGAGGTCGGACAGCACTCCTACGGCTATCCGAACACCGCCTCGGAGCCTCGAGCTTCTCGCAATTCATGACCTCTTTTTGCGGATAGCCACCGAGGCCGGCCGCTAAAGGCTGCGCGGAGCGCCATTTTTGCGCTATGTCAGGGCCCCGATGGCGACCGCTGGCGAACTGGATGCCGACGACGAGCTCGAAGAAGAGCGCCCCCGCAGCAAACGCCCCGAGCGTCACCGGCCGCGCAAGCGGCGGCGCGTGGATGATGATGACGACGAAGTGCCCGTCGTCTCCGGGCGCTACCTGATCGCCGCGGGGCTGGTCGCCGTCGCCTGGATCATCCCGAACGCCAACAAGCTCGGCGAGCAGCTCGAGCCGCCGGAGCCCGAAGCGACGCACGTGGAGCGCTTCGCGGTGGGTGGCGAAGCCACGGTGCGCATCACGCTCGTCACCGCCGACTACAACTTGCTCGGTTGCGCCGCGGAGCCCTCTTTCGACGGCGCGCACTGCGCCTACAAGAGCACGACCGAGGCGTGGCCGCGCGATCCGAACGAGCCTTTCGACGACAGCAACAACAAGCTCAACATCGTGCAGCCGTACCGCACTTGGTACGACAACAAGCTGGTGTTCGTGGCCGGCCTGTGGGCAACTCCCGAGGTCGCCTTCCGGCTACATCAGGAGCCGCCAGCCGGCGTGCTCCCCGAGAAGCTCGCGCGCTTCGCGGTCGAGTGTCAGCTGCACTTCGTGGGCAAGTTCAACTCCGTCAAGCTGCGCTGGAACCCGCAGCAAAACTGGGTCGACCCGGACGGACCGGCGTGGGTCGGCCGCGCCAAGACCTGCAAGCTCATCGACGAGCCGCAATAGGCGTCCCAGCGCTACCAGCGTCGCCCCAGCGCTCGCGCCGTTCCCACAGCACGAGCGCCGCGGGCAGCGCGGCGACCGCCGTGGCCAAGCACGTCAGCTCGCCCGCTACGGCGAACACGCCGAACGAGAACAACGCGCGGTTCTGCGCCAGCAGCAGCGAGCCGAAGCCGAACACGGTGGTCGCGGAGCACAGCGCCACGGCGCCGCTGGTGTTGCTCAGCGCTTGAGCCAGCGCGCCGTGCGACTGGCTCTGAAAGCGGCGTAGCAGGTTGATGGAGTAGTCCGCGGCGATGCCGAACGTGATCGGCAGCGCCACGAAGTTCGAGAAGTTGATGCGCTCACCCGCCCAAGCGAGCGCGCCCGCCATCAACAACACGCCGACGAACAGTGAAGCGATGGCCGCGGCAGAGTAGCCGAGCGACTCGCGATCCGGCGCGAAGCGGCGCAGCCCGCGCGCCTGATGCGCGGCGAAGGCCAGCCAACAAATACCGAGCACGGCGGCGAGCGAGAGCCATGTCGCGCGCGGCCCATCGGCCTTCATGACGCGCGCGATGTCGCTCGAGAGCAAGAGCGAGCCCGCCACCGGCCGCTGCACGCCGTTCACGGTCGCGGCCTCACGCAGATCATGCGCGAAGTGCGCCAGCGCCTCCGCGTTCCAGGTGGCCGTGCTGAGCTTCGGGAAGACGAGCACGTTGCGATCGATGCGGCCATCGTACTCGCGCAGCCCCGCGAGCAGCGCCGTCGGGATCTTCGCAGGGTCGAGCGGTTGCAGCGCCTCCGGCGACAGACTGCGCTCCACGAGCTGGCGGTCCTTGGGCGCGAGCTCCGAGAGCATGCGCGGCGTCAGCACCCGCTTGAGCTCGCGCGCTTCCGCCAGGGACGCCTCGCGCTGCGGTGAGATGAACAGCGAGGCGCTGCGCACCGACGAGATCAGGTCTCCAGCGGCACCTTGCGCCTTCAGCTGCTCCACCCGTTGCTCGATGAGCTCCGCCTCCTCGCGCGAGCCGCTCATGATGACCGTGGGGGTCAGGTAGCGGCCGAGCGCGGCGTCCATGCGCTTGCCCCAGTAGCGCTCGCCGTTGTCCCAAGAGTCACGCCGGCGCAGCGTGGACAGGTCGTACTCGATCCAGTCGCCGCTGCGGCGCACGAGGCCGACCGTCGCGATGAGGCACAACAGCGCCGTCACGAGCGCGACCGCGCGCGGATGGCGCAGCACCACGCGCGTGACGAAGCCGGGCCGCGCGTCCGCGCTCGCCGCGCTGACGCCCGCCGCGCGCACACCGATCGCCGCGCCGAAGCGCTCGGCCAACACCGGCAGCAGCGTGTAGTTGGCGAGCCAGCACGTCATCAGGCCGAAGCCGCCGATCCAGCCGAACTGGTTGAAGCCGCGGAAATTGGTGAAGACGAGCGAGCCATAGGCGACCGCCGCCGCGGCCGAGGCCGCCAGCGTCGCTTTCCAAGTGCCGGCCACGGCGCGTTGAATCGCGAGCGCGACGGGCATCCCCGCGCGCCGCTCTTCACTGAAGCGCGCCAGCAGCATGATGCCGCTGTTGATGCCGTTGCCCACCACGATCGAGCCGAGGAACGCCGTGTTCGAGTTCAGCGAGCGGATCGACCAGGGCGGCAGCGCCACGATGCCGAACGCCGCTGCGGTGCCCGCCAACAGCGGCAAGCCCAAGACCAGCAGCGCGCGCGCGGAGCCGTAAAACCAAATCACCGAGCCTGCCACGAGCAGCAGCACCACGGCGCTCGAGAGCGCCAGATCCGCCTCCAAGCCGTGCGCCTCTTCCACGCGCGCGGCGACGTCTCCGGCGTAGCCGACGCGCAGCCCTCCGCCATACGCTTCGGGGAAGCCCAGCGCGCGCACGTCCGCTTTCACGCGCTCGAGCAGCTCCGAGTCCGAGCCGATGCCGGTGCCGTGACCGGCCGTCTGCACCAAGAGCGCCATGCTCTTGCCGTCCGCGGAGACGAAGCGCTCCGAAGCGGGCGCCTGGCTCTCGGTCGCGCCGAGCCGCGCCTCGTACTTCTTGCGTAGCTCGGCGAGCGGCAGCTCCGGCCGCGGCGACTCGTCCTCGGCCTCGAAGTCCGCGCCCAGCGCGTGCGAGACGTCCCAATCGCGGCGCCGCTCCACCGCTTCTCGCAGCTTCTTCACGTCCGCGGCGTCCATCAGCTGTAGCGCATAGGTCTCACCGAAGCGGCGCTCCGTGCTGAGATCCGTCCGCACCGCGGCGACGAGCTGCTTCGGGTAGCCGCGGATCCGCGCAGCCAGATCGTCCACGAAGCGCGCCGCGTCCGCGTTGGCGTCGGGGCGCTCGATGGCGACCACCACGCCCAGGTGTCGAATACCGGGCAAGCGTTCGCGCAGCGTGCGCAGCGCGGTCACGCTCGGCGCCGACTCCGGCAGCAGCTCTTCGAGGTCGCTCTTCAGCGCGGCGTAAGTGCGGACCGTGCGGAGCCCGGCCACGAGTGTGAGGGCGAGCCCGACGAGCAGCACCCAGCGCCCGTGGCGCGAGAGAAACGAAAGATAGCGGTCGAACAGAGACGCTTCACGCGCCATCGCCCCCTCCTTCCGAGATGCTCAGCACCGGCACCTCCGCCGGCACCTGCGCCGGAGCGGCTTCGCGCGCCAAAATCGCGTTCATCGTTGGTTCGCTCTTGCGTAGCCACCACTTGGCGAGCTCCAGCGACACCACGGCGACGGTCCAGCCGGCGATGACGTCGAGCGCCCAGTGATGATCGAGATACAGCGCCGAGAAGGCCATCCACACGCAATAAATGACGTGCACCACCCGGAAGCGCAGCGGCGTCACGCGCCAGGCGCTGAGCAGCCCGACCAGCGGATACGCGCAGTGCAGCGACGGCATCGCCCCGAACACCTGCGAGGCGTGGCTGTAGAAATTAGTGAAATAGGGGTAGCCGATCAGCGCGTCCACCCGCGTGAGCCCAGCCGCGCTCGGCGCGGTGGGGATCGAGACCGCACAGCCGTGCGCGTGGGTGTACCAGGGCGGCGCCACCGGCAGCAGCAGCCAGCAGGCGAACGCCAAGTAGTTGGCGATGGCGAAGGCCAGCACGAAGCGGCGCATGCGCGGGCGATCCCGGAAGAACAGATACGCCGCGTAGCCGAACACGATGTAGATGAACGCCGCGTAAGGCAGCGCGCACAGCAGATCCACGATCGGCGTGTGCGCGCCCGCCAGCGCTTCACCGATCGTGGTGTTCGGCCCCACGCTGAACAGCGCGAGCTCCGCCGCGCGGATGCCGCAGTTGATCACGCGCGGCGGCGTGACGTAGGCGTCCACCGCGAAGCGCAGCAGCGGGTAGCCCACGGAGACGGCGAGCAACGGCCAGAGATCGAACAGCAGCCGCTTGGCCGCCGCCCGAAAGCGGGACAGACGGGCTGCGCCCGCTTCTGGGTTCACGTTCATCGACATCCCAAGCTCGCGGGAACGAGCTGACTAGTGCCCGCGGCGCGGGCGTGACGCGGCGGCGCCCGACGGCTCCAGCGCCTTCTGGGCGGCGCGCAGCACGAGCACGCCGCCGATCGAGTTCAACACGGCGAGCAGACCGGTCATGGCTAGCAGCAGCGGGGCCACCGAGCCATGCGGCACGTGGCTGCCGCCGAGCGACAGCGCGAGCAGCATCAAGACCACGCGCTCCGGCCGCCGCATGAACAGCGAGCCGGGCAGCTGCACGCCGAGCGCTTCAGCCCGAGCACGAGCATACGGAATCACCACGGCGCCGAGCAGCGCGACGCCGGGCAGCAGCGCGAGCAGCGGCCACTGAGCGTGAAACACCACCACGCCGAGCAGCGGCAGCGCATCCGAGACGCGGTCGATGGTCGAGTCCAGCAGCGCGCCGAAGCGGCTCACCGTGCCGGTGCTGCGCGCGACCACGCCATCGAGCGCGTCACAGACGCCGCCGAGCCCGGCCGCCAACGCCGCAAGCAGGAAATAACCTGCTGCCGCCGCGATACAGCTGCCCGCCGCGAACGCCAACGAGGCATACGTCAGGGTGTTCGCGGAAATGCCGAGCCGAGCGATGCCGCGACCCAAGCCGAGCATGCTCTGGTACGCGAACACAGCGACCGTGCTGCGCTCCCAGACCGTGCCGGCTAAGCGCATGACAGCTGCCTGGCGAGTCGTCGGCGACGGAGGACTCCAGGCTGCCGCCGAATCGGACAGCTCCGTTCCAATAATCGTCACGCTGGACCTTAATGGCGCCATCGAAGCTCCGTCGCAAGTGCCACACCAAGAAAAACACGCGCAATGATCACGGATTGTCCGTCCGAGCGGCATGCTCCCACGTCCGTTTCAGGGCGCGTTCGCTGAAGTGTCCTTGCATGCGAATCGGATTTCGCCATTGGCTCGCGTAGGTTGTCACTCTCCGGAGTGATGAGCGCCGAGCGCCTCATCCTCCCTCACTGAAATCAGGCGTAACGCAGCAACGATAGTCGTCGCTCGTGAGTGCAGTACTTGCACGCCTCGTGCCGACTGACTCGTGGTAGCGTCCCGCGCGATGAACGCACCTGTTTCCGCGCGCTGGTTGGCTACCTGGTTCGGCTGCGGACGCGCACCCGTTGCGCCGGGGACCGTCGGAGCGCTCGGGACGTTGCCGCTGCACTTCGCGCTGCGCGCGCTGGGACCAGTGCCACATTTCGCGGTCACGGTGGCGCTGACCGGGCTCGGCGTCTGGGCCGCGAACCGCGTTTCGGCAGCACTGGAAGACGAAGATCCCAGCTCAGTCGTGATCGACGAGGTCGTCGGCACTTTGCTCGCGATGGGCCTGGCGCGACCTGCGGGAATTTATGGCGAGCTCATCGCGTTCGGCCTGTTCCGCGTGTTCGACATCGTGAAGCCGGGCCCCATCGACAGCGTGCAACGCCTCAAACCGCCCGGCGTTGGCATCATGGCCGATGACGTGCTCGCGGGGTTGTTGGCCGGCGCGCTGGTGCGCACGGGCGCGCGCTGGCTCGGAGTGTGACCAATCAGCGCGGGCCGCGCGCCTCGATTGTAACCGACAGATGACGGCGGTGCGCTGCAAGGGCGCAACAGTGAGGCGCTCTCGCCACGTCGCTGTTGGTGGCTCTCCGCTCTGATGGCTCGCGGAGCTCAGCCTGTCACTGATGGTCTTTGGCGCCCGGTCCGAGCAACGTGCCGCACATCGTCTTGCAACGAATATCGTTGTCGCTGCACTTGCACTGACCCTTCTTCTTCAGCTCGAGCTTGGCTTTGATTTCGTCGAGAGTGAACCCGGCGAGCCGCTCGATGCGCTCCTGCTTCCAGTGCTCCCTGATCTGGCGCGGCGTGCGAAAGTCCGTCGCCTTCCCATCGGGCTCAGCGCAGCAGCGGAAGCCGAGGAAGTAATAGTAGAAGCCCTCGTCGTGCGTGTAGATCTTGGGCCGGCACTGGTTGCGCACGCCCTTGTACCAGGGCCCGCCGGTGTGAACGCTGTCGTATTTGGAGCGCCAGGTGCCGTCGAAGGTCTCGCTGGCCACGACTTCGTCGACGTTGCCGGGTAGATCCGCCACGCCGTACTCGCTGATGCAGCCGGGCTGAGCGCCATTGCGCGCGCCCTTCCAGAGCCGCGCCAGCTCATCCGGATCGCGCTTGGCCACCTTCTTCATGTCCGGAGCGTCCCACTCGACGTCGCCGAGGCACTTGCTGGTGTCGCGCTTGTAGCCGTACGGGAACGGCAGCATGCGCGGCCCTTCACAGGCCAGCGTCCACTCCGACTCCGTGCACAGCCGCTTGCCCTCCGCCGCGCACTTGAGCTCGGCTTGATGGAAGCGATTCATCACCTCCGGCCGAGCGCCCTTCTCGTTCGGCCAGGTGTACATGTCGATGCAGTAGCGCTTGTGGGTCTTGTGTCCGACGCACTTCGACTCCGGCTTGAACTCCTCGCAAATCGTTTTTTTGTTGGATTTGTCGTACCAGCTCTTCAAGCACTCGTAGTCGACGTCCGAGCAGTAATCGCCGTCGACCAGCACCATGCCCTGCGGACAAGCGCCGCCCGGGGACGCTTCGACCGCGGCGCCGGGCTTTGCGGCTGGCGAGCACGATGACGCGACCGGAGCCGCGCTCGGCGCCGCCGAGCTGACGACGCGCGGCGCCGGCGCCGAGCTGCGCGGCGCCGCGGCACGGGCGCGCGGCGCGGCCGAAGCGCTCGTCGCGACGCGCGGCGCCGCGGACGAGCTACCGGTCGCGCGCGCTGCGCTCGGCGCTGACGAGGGCTTGGAGAGCGCAGCGCCGCAGCTCAAGGCGATGGCGAGCGTCGGCGCAGCCAATAGCGCGATGGATCTTCGGCGGAGGCTCGGCGCTGCGTCGGTTCGCATGCGCGCGTCCTATCACAAGCTGGGCGCTGCGGCAGAAGGCCGTAGCGCCCGAGGTTCGGCTCACTCCGCCGGGATCTCTTCCACCGCTTCGAGCGCGGACGACGCGGGGCTCGGCTCCGCCGGCGCTTCAGCGCGGGCGAGCGGATAGCGCGCGCGCTGCGGGCTCAGGTTCTGCAAGATGCCGAGCTTTGCCAGCAGCAAAATCACCGGATAGGTCGGATCGACCTCGAACCAGCGCGCGGCGAAGCGCGGGCTCATCGCGAACTCGTGGTGGTTGTTCTGGAACAGCTCACCCAGCGTGATGAAGTCGAAGATCAGCGTGTTGCGCGAGTGATCCTCGCTCTTGAAGTTGCGGTAGCCGTACTTGTGCCCGCCCCAGTTCACGATGGCGCCGTGGATCGGCCCCATGATGAAGTGCGCCGGCAAGAGCGCGAACAGCCACAAGCTCGGCGCGAACAGCACGTAAACGCTGGTGTACGCGGCGATCCACAAGATGCGCATCGGCCAGGACTGACCCAGGCGATCGAGCGCCGGCCACTCCGGAAAACCGCCGTCGAAGCGCGCTTCCGGCTCCACCCGACGATAAGCGAAGTCGTCGTAGCGCTTCTTCGTGGCCCACATCATCGAGCCGGCGTTCGTATAGAACACGGGCGAGTGCGGATCCTTCTCCGTGTCGCTGTACGCGTGGTGCATGCGGTGCAAGATCGCGTAGCCGCGCGGGTTCAGGTAGCTCGAGCCCTGCGCCACGTACGTGAGGAGGTGGAAGAAGCGCTCCCAACCCTTCGACATCGTGAACTGACGGTGCGCGCCGTAGCGGTGCAGGAAGAAGGTCTGGCAGAAGACCGACAGCAGCCAGTGACCGGCGAAAAACAACAAGATGACCGTCATGAGCCCGGGAAACTTAGCGATCGGCGCCGCGACGAAGGGTCATGCTTTCGTCATTTCGCGCCGACCGGCGCAGCCCGGGAAACGCGCGCAACGTGACGTAAAGGCACCACTTCTCCATGGCGGCACGGCGCGTCACGGAGAGCGTCGCGCCCAGACCGGGACGCGGCGGGGTGCGGCGTTTCCGCAGACCGGAGTCAGCGCGTGTGGAGGCTTGACGCCGAGTCAGCGCCGGAGTTTGAGCTGCGCGCCATGGAGCCGTACAAGCAGGATTTCATCGAGTTCATCGTGCGGGCGGGGGTCCTGACGTTCGGCGACTTCGTGACCAAGAGCGGACGCAAGACGCCGTTTTTCATCAACACCGGCCGCTACGCGAGCGGCAGCCAGCTGGTGCGGCTCGGCCGTTATTACGCGGCCGCGTTGGTCGACCGCCTGGGCGGAGAGTTCGACGTGCTGTTCGGCCCGGCCTACAAGGGCATTCCGCTCGTCGTGAGCACCGCCATGGCGCTCGCCGAGCAGCACGGTCACGACGTGGGCTTCTGCTTCAATCGCAAAGAAGCCAAGGACCACGGCGAAGGCGGCATCCTCATTGGACGACCGCTCAAAGACGGCGATCGCGTCGTGATCGTGGAAGACGTCACCACCGCGGGCACCTCCATCCGCGAGACCTTGCCACTACTGCAAGCGGCCGCGAACGTGCACATCGCCGGGCTGGTCGTCTCGGTGGACCGCATGGAGCGCGGCACCGGGGAGCTCAACGCGCTCGCCGAGCTGCGACAGACCCTGAGCGCGCCCGCGTTTTCGATCGTCACCATCGAAGACATCACCAGCTACTTGCGCGGGCGGCAGCTCGACGGGCGGGTCGTGCTGGATGACGCGGGCTTCGAGCGGGTTCAGGAGTACCGCCGACAGTACGGTGGCCGCGACGCCTGAAGCGGCCAGTTGGCCCAATTTTGCCGTCACGCTTGCGGCTGAGGCGCTCCGAAGTAAAGTCCCGCCCCTTCAATGGCCCCCTCGGCTCCGCGGCCGCCTCTGATCGGCGTAATCATGGGTTCCCAAAGCGATTGGGAGACCTTGCGTCACGCTGCCGAGACCCTGGAGCAGCTGCGCGTGCCGCATGAAGTGCGCGTCGTCTCCGCGCACCGCACGCCGGATCTGATGTTCGAGTACGCGGCGAGCGCGGAGAGCCGCGGCCTCGAGGCGATCATCGCCGGCGCTGGCGGCGCGGCTCACCTGCCCGGTATGGTCGCGGCCAAGACGGTGTTACCGGTTTTTGGCGTCCCGGTGCAGAGCCAGGCCCTGAGCGGCATGGACTCGCTGCTCTCAATCGTGCAGATGCCGGCCGGGATCCCCGTCGGTACCCTCGCGATCGGCAAAGCGGGCGCGACCAATGCGGCGCTGCTCGCGGCGGCCAGCCTGGGCAACAAGTACCCCGAGATCCGAGAAGCGCTGCGACGCTTCCGCGCGGAGCGGACCCAGGGTGTCCTCGACTCCCCCGATCCCCGAAAGTAACGGCAGCCTCATCGTTCCGACGGTGGGCGTGCTGGGCGCCGGTCAGCTCGGCCGCATGCTCGCGCTCGCGGGCTATCCGCTCGGGGTGCGCTGCGTGTTCCTGGATCCGACGCCGGCTTCACCCGCGAGCGAGCTGGCGCGACAAATCGTGGCGCCCTACGAAGATGGCGCCGCGCAGAGCGAGCTCGCCCGCTGCGACGTCGTCACCTACGAGTTCGAGAGCGTGCCGGTCGCCGCGGCCAGCGCGTTGGCCGAGCGCACGCTGGTGTTGCCGCCGCCGAGCGCGCTGGCGACGGCGCAGGATCGTTGGCACGAGAAACAGTGCTTCCAAACGCTGGGCATTCCCAGCGCTCTGTTCCGCGCCGTGTCGAGCGAAGCCGAGCTGCGCGCGGCCGTCGCCGAGCTCGGGCTTCCCGCCGTGCTCAAGACCCGCCGCTTCGGCTACGACGGCAAGGGACAGTTCGTGCTGCGCGCAGAAAATGACATCGCCGCGGCCTGGGCCGAGCTCGGCGCGGCGCCGTTGCTCCTCGAAGGCTTCGTCCCCTTCGAGCGTGAGCTCAGCCTCATCGGCGTGCGCGGCCGTGACGGCGCCGTCGCGTTCTACCCGCTGGTCGAGAACCAGCACCGCGACGGGATCCTGCGCTTCACGTGGGCGCCCGCAGACGGCGTGACGCCGGAGCTCCAGCGCACCGCCGAGGGCTGCGCCGCCGCGTTGCTCGCCCACCTGAGCTACGTCGGCGTGCTCGCGCTCGAGCTGTTTCAGGTGCGCGGCCAGCTCTTCGCCAACGAAATCGCTCCGCGGGTCCACAACTCCGGTCACTTCTCGATCGAAGGCGCGCGCACCAGCCAGTTCGAGAACCACCTGCGCGCGGTGCTCGGCCTGCCACTCGGCTCAACCGAGGTCCCGGAGCCAGCCGCGATGCTCAACCTCGTGGGTGAGCTGCCCGCGCGTGAAGACGTCCTGCGCGTCGAAGGCGCCCGGCTGCATTTTTACGGCAAGACTCCGCGCCCAGGCCGCAAGGTCGGCCACATCACCGTCACCGCGCCCACCCGCGAGCTGCTGCGCGAGCGCGTCGAGCGGCTTCGTCACCTGCCCGGTATAGGCTGATCCGCGCGTTTTGCTGCGCGAAACGCGCTGTCGGAACCCGCCGAGGCCAGGCGCAACGAATTCTCGAAATGCCTTGGTCGATTTCTTGATGGAAAGTGTCGCAACCGCACACTCATTCCACGGGACTCGCGACCCACGTTTTGAAATAGCCAAGCATCGTCTCCGTGATGGTGCTTGGTCGCGGTCGAGCATCGGACGGCGCTCCGCTTTCTAGGGAGTGCACTCCGAGTCCGAGCAGCTCGGCACCGCAGGCGGGACTTCGGGGGAACACCGCGTGCGCCGACAATCCTGATCCCTACCTCTGGTCGGCGCACGCGGTGGGGGGGCTTTCTTGGTACGTAGGTAAATCCCTCGACGGCGGCTGCGACGGGTGTGGGCCGCGCTACGTGGTGTGGAAGCGAGAGGGCCCCCGCGGGAGCGGAGCGAGCGCTTGGGGGCCCCGGCGCGCGCAGCCGCAGGCGAGCACGCCGGCGCGCAGCGCCGCCCTGCGCGGGGGCAACTATGGAGTCCGAGCCAGGCTCCGCGCGCGTGTGGCGTTGGGACGCTGGGCTCTTAGCTTCTAAGGAGGTCCTTGAGGGCGGCGCGCAGCTCGGTGAAGCGAAAAGTGTAGCCATGCTCGAGGAGGGCGCGCGGCAGGGCGGCCTGGCCGGTGAGTAGGGGGTCGGCGCCTTCACCGAAGAGGGCGCGCAGGGCGAAGCTGGGCGCGGGGAGCAGCGCGGGGCGATGCAGCACCTCAGCGAGCTGGCGCGTGAGCTCGGCGTTGGTGGTGGGCGTGGGCGCAGTCACGTTCACGGGGCCGCTGAGCGTCGCGTCGTCGAGCGCGTGCAGGAACGCGCCGACGACGTCGTCGAGGTGGATCCAGGAGACCTTCTGCTTGCCGTTGCCGAGCTTGCCGCCGATGCCCGCTTTGAAGAGCGGGACGAGCCGCTCCAGCGCGCCGCCGTCGCGACCGAGCACGAAGCCGATGCGCGCCGAGACGCGACGCACGCCGAGTCGCTCCACTTGCGCGGCGGTGCCCTCCCACTCCACGCACACGCGCGCGAGAAAATCATCTCCGGGCGCTGCGCTCTCCTCCACGCTGTCGTCGCGAGCGCCGTAGAAGCCGACGCCCGAGGCGCAGACGAAGACCTTGGGTCGGTGCGCGGCGCGCTCAATGCCGCTCACGAGGTGTGCGGTGGAGTGCACGCGGCTGTCCATGATGTCGCGGCGCACCGCTTCCGTGTAGCGGCGGCCCACTGCGGGCGAGCCGGCGAGATGGATCACCGCGTCGTGCTGCTCGAGCTCGCGCTGCCACTCGCCGTTCGTGTTGGGGTCCCACAGCGCGAAGCGAACACCGGGGCGCGGCGAGCTCGGCGCGCGGCGCGTGAGCACCGTCACCTCATCCGAGCGCGCCAGCAGGCGCTCGACGAGGGAGCGACCGATGAACCCCGTTCCACCACTGATGAGCACGCGAGTCATGGCGATGGGAGAGGCTTAGGCCCGCTGCTGGCCGCTGGCCAGCGGGCGCCCGGCGGCCGCGATTACGCGCGCGCGGCGGCGGCGAATTAGCGATGAATATCGGCAAAAAACCTAGGTTTGGACATCTTCGCGCGGAGCGACTACGAAGGAGGCCATGATGAAGCCCGCAAACGGCTGGTTTTTTGCTGCAGTACTCGGCTTTGCGAGCGCGGCTTGCGCAAGCGAGCCGGCGGCCCCCTTCGACGTATTGAAGACCTCGAACCTCACCGCGTTTCGACTTCAAAACTACGAGCCGCCCGCGACGGCCGTGCAGACGCCAGCGACACCCGGCGCAGCGCCGGCCATCCCCGGATTGCCGCCCGAGATTCAGCAGTGGGTGCAGCAGGGCGCGCAGGGACTCACCCAGCTGCTGCCGCCGGGCTTACTGCCGCCGGGCCTCACCGGTGCGGCGCCGGCCGCGCCCGCTCCCGCGCAAGACGTGCCGCGCTTTCACGGCTTTCGCATCTTGGGGCAGACCCAAGTCATGGATCCCGATTTGAAAGAGACGCTCGGCAAGATCTTGGGCGACGAAGACAACTTCGACAACAAGAGCGCGCGCTGCCCGCCCGGCACCATCTACGCCGAGATGGGCCTCAGCTTCACTCAGGGACCCGGCCAGCCCGTGAACGATCTGCTCGTTTCGTTCTCGTGCAGCCAAGTCGTCTCGCGCAGCTTCGGCTGGCCGCACCCGGCGACCGGCATGAAGCCCGAGACCGTAAAGTCCATGAGCGAGGTCGTTCAGAAGCTGTGGCCGCAGGGCGCATGAACCTCACGTGGCGCGCGGCGCTCATCGCGGGCGCGTGCGGAATCGGCGTGGTGCTCGGCGGCTGCGCGACGCGACAGAGCGTCGACACCACGCGCTTGCCCGATGGCAGCATCAACCTCAAGTGCCAGGGTCCGCTGAGCTCCTGCCTCGCCAAAGCGGACTCCATTTGCCGCGGCGCCAGCTATGAAGTCTTGCGCGCGCGGGACCAGCGCGACCATTACGGCTCCGACGCCGGCAGCTCACGGGTCGAAGTGCGCTCGAGCGAAGCCACCGTGCGGTGTGCCAGCGCAGAGCACCCACTGGGCCCCAACGACGGCCGCGCCGATCCCGCCACCGCCGGCAGCTTTCGTTTGAAGCGACCCGATGCCGACGCGAACGGCGCCGCGACAGCGGCGCGCGCCTGCGTCCCCGGCACCACACAGGCCTGCATCGGGCCGGGCAAATGTGAAGGCGGCCAGTCGTGCCTACCCGACGGCAGCGCCTACGGGCCGTGCGATTGCGGCACCTTGGGTCCGCCCGTGACCGCGCCGAGTACGGGGACCGCGCCGAGTGTGGGGACGCAAACGGGTGCGGCGCCGGGTGCGGGGACGCAGACGGAGGCGGGCGCGGAGCGGCCGCCGAGCTCGACTGGGCCGACGCCGGGGGCGGCGCCGGCACCGCAGGTGCCGGGCGCTGCGCCGCCGGCTTCGCCGCTCGTGCCGCACAAGCTCGTGAAGTAGCGCCGCCGGGGAAATCACCCTGCGGCGCGGCGCGCGGGGTTGAAAAGCGCTGCGCGTGCGTTAGGTTAGCCGCTACCCACACCCCTGGGCTCAACGGGGGCGATCGGTTTCGACGTGGGGACTGAAGGAAAGTCTGCGTGCGGTGGCGCCTGGTCCACCTTACAAAACGGGCCGTTTATCTGCGAACGACAACGCAATCGCTCTCGCGGCCTAAGAAACCGTGAAGCTGTCCGACCGTGAGATTGTCTTGGTAACGGAAGGGCATCAATCACTAAGGCTGGCCGCCGTGATGCGCCACTGGTTACGGCGGTAAGAAACTCAGGGGCTAGGTCGTAGCCGAATCTGCGAACCCAGCCGCTCAGGGACGTGAGCGGCTACGCACGTGAACGAAGGCCTTCTGGACGCCTCGCGGACCCGGGTTCAATTCCCGGCGCCTCCACAATAGTTTCGGATAGTTGCGGTGACATCCCAACGGATTCACCAACGTCCGCTTGGTCATCGGACAAGCCGTCGCCGGCTGCTCGGAGGAGCCTTTTGGATGCTTCCGAGGGGCCGGCGCTCTGCGGACTGTCCACCTCGGGAGCGGAGTGCCCGGCCGGCGAACCTCCCGGCGCCGAGGCGTCCCTTCCGGCCAGCGGGTGCAGGTCGTTCGCGTCGGCGCCGAAGTCGAGCGTGCTGCCCTTCGCTTTCGAGTTGTGCGTGATCGCCTCGACGATGTCCTCGCGCGGCGACCCGCGTCGAGCAAACGTAATGAACGTGTGCCGGGTCGAGTGCAGCGACCGGTTCACGACCCCTGCCTCCTCGCACGCTTTGCGCCAAAGCTTGTAGCCGCTCGACTTCGTGTGATTTCGGTCGCGATGATAGAGGTTCGGAACGATCCAGTCCTCGGGTGTCGGTCGACGGCAGTAGACCATTTCCCACCCTTGTGACCACCACCACTCCAGCATGGCTTGGAGCTTCGGATGGACAGGAATGACTCGAGGTCTTGTCTCTCCCTCGTCCTGGTCTCCCTTGGGCTGATCATTGTACTGCGTCTCGCAGACGAGCGCCGTCAACGGGTGTAGGGCCCCGCTCCCCGTCGTGATCCCCCGCCCGGGTTGTTCCGATCTTGGCGCGCGTTCAATCACCTGAGACGGTGGGTGATTCCGGGAGGGGTAGCCGAGAATTCTGCCTGAGAGGGGCGGACGGGCGACGATCGCGGCCTTCGAAAGGAGTGAGCCCGCAGCGTCTAGTCCACGCGCGGGCTCGGTGTCGGCGTCGTGCAGATGTTCTGGAAATGCCCGCTCACCGACGAGCGGTACGTTACTCAACGCGCGTGGGAAGGCGCAATTCTCGACAGGTGCCCGTTCCACCCTGAGGGCGGCTGCGGGCTCGAGAAGCTCGGGTCGTATGGGAGGGTCGAGCCGCCGGGGGCTCGGATCCCGCGCTGGTGGTGCCCCAAGCAGGGCGAGTCCATCAGTCTGTTGCCCTCGTTTCTCGCGGCCCGGCTCCAGGGCACCCTGGCTGCCGTCGAGCGGGTTGTCGCGACGGTGGAGGCGGCGGGGGGCATCTCCGCCGCGGTGGACGCGATCCACCCGCCGGCCGCCAAGGAGCCCGTCGGCCTTGTCGGCGCGCTGCGCTCGTGCGCTCGATCCGGCGACGGGTCCGGGCGGTGCGCGCCGTGCTCACCGCCATCGCCACGCTGCTGCCCGAGCGCTTCGCCGGGGTGCCGCCGACGCTCGCCGCGTTCCGGGAGGCGCTCGGCGATAACGCCGTGCTCATCCAGCTCCGCGAGCTCGCCGAGCGCCATCTCGGCGCGCTGCCCGTTCCGCTCGGATTCCGAGCACGGGGGACTGGGTGATGGGCAGACGCATGCGGCCCCCCACACGAAACGGGGCCGGTCACCGGAGGCGACCTCGATGACCGTCTCTCCACGCCGCACGGAAGGGTTCCGGGCGACGAAAAGGAGACACCCCAAGTGCAGACCAATCCCAACGACCCGCAGACGCTCGACGCCGACGAGCGTCGTCGCGAGATCGCGCTCTTTCGTTACGGCCTCATCGCCGACCTCGTCCACCTCGAGCCGCACCATCGCGGCCTGTACGCCCTGCTCGCGAAGAAGGCCGAGCAGGACTTCACCATCCCCGGCTCCCTCCGCCGGCATGTCGCGCCCGAGACGATGCGCGGCTGGCTCCGCGCGTACCGCCGCGGCGGCTTCGACGCCCTCGTGCCTCGCGTCCGCGCCGACCACGGCTCTGCCCGCTCGATCCCGCCGCACGTCGTCGACCTGCTCTGCCAGCTCAAGGAGGACTCGCACGAGCTATCGATACCCTCGCTCCTCAAGGTGGCCCGCACCAAGCACGCCGGCGTCGTGACCGACGAAGTGAAGCTCCCCGAGTCGACCGTGCACCGCGTGCTCGCGCGCCGAGGGCTCATGAAGAAGCAGCCCGACGACCCCACGAGCAAGGACCGCCGTCGCTTCGAGCACGAGTGCGCCGGAGATCTCTGGATGAGCGACGTGATGTACGGGCCGAAGATCCGCGACGCGCGCTGCCTGCGGCAGACCTATCTCATCGCCTTCATCGACGACGCGACAAGGGTCGTGCCGTACGCCGCATTCACCTTCTCCGAGGGCGCGGTCACCTACCTCTCCGTCCTCGAGCAGGCCGTGCGTCGCAGGGGGATCCCCAAGCGCCTCTATGTCGACAACGGCGCCGCCTTCCGCTCGAAGCAGCTCGCCGTCGTCTGCGCCAAACTCGGCATCGCCCTCATCCACGCCAAACCCTACAAGCCTCAGGGCAAGGGCAAGATGGAGCGCTGGTTCCGCACCACCCGCATGCAGCTCCTGCCGCTCCTCACTCCCGAAAATCTCGTCTCGCTCGACACCATGAATCGCGCGCTCTCCGCCTGGATCGAGGGCGAATACCACCACGCGCCACATCGCGGCCTCGCCGACGAGTCGCCTGCCGACAAGTGGGCCCGCACCTCCGAAGGCGTCCGCATGCCGGGCGCGGATCTCGGTGACCTGTTCCTCGCCGAGCAGAAGCGCAACGTGCGGGCCGACCGCACCGTCACGCTCGATGGCGTGGCCTTCGAGGTCGACGCCACCCTCGCCCTCGTCGGTGAGCGCGTCACTCTTCGCTTCGACCCAGCCCGCAAGCCCGACAAGCGCGCCGTCGAGGTCTGGCACCAGGGGCGGCGCATCGAGATCGCTCGCCGCGTCGACGCTCTCGCCAACTGCTTCGTCAAGCGCAACGCCACCACGCGCGACCTCGAGCTACCGAAGAACGCTGGCGCAGAGCCCACCGACGGCCTGGCCATGCGCGACCTCGTCGACTTCGATGACCAGGACCAGGGCATCTTCTGATGTACCGAAAGCACTTCGCCCTCACGCGCCACCCCTTCGACAAGGACCTCGGCGCCGACGATCTCTTCGCGTCGCAGAGCCTCGCCGAGCTCGGCGCGCGCCTGAAACACCTCGTCGACATGCGCGGCATCGGCCTCGTCACCGGCGACAGCGGCTCCGGCAAGACCACCACGTGCAGGCACCTCGTCGCGGGCCTGCACAGCGGCCTTTACCGCGTGCTCTACGTCTCCATGACCACCGGCAACGTGATGGACCTCTACAAGTCCATCGCGTGGGAGCTCGGGCTTCCCACCGAGCGCAACCGTGCCGCGCTCTTCCGGCAGATCCGCGCCGAGGTCTCTCGCCTCTGCGCCGAAAACCGGCTCCGCCCCGTGCTCATCGTGGACGAGGCGCACCACCTGCGCACCGAGTTACTCGAGGATCTCCGGCTCCTCACCAACTACGCGATGGACTCCGAGAACCGCCTCACCGTGGTCCTCGTCGGCCATCCGGAGCTGCGCCGCCGCATGAGCATGGCCGCCCTCGACGCGCTCGCCCAGCGCATCGTCGTCCGCGCCCACCTCCGCGGCCTCGCTCGCGACGAGATGGGGCCCTACCTCACCCACCGCCTTCGCCTCGCCGGGACCGAGGTGCCCCTCTTCGAGCCCCCCACTGTCGAGGCCATCTTCCAGGCGTCCAGCGGCTTGCCGCGCAAGGCCAACGGCCTCGCGCACCACGCCCTCTTCGCCGCCGCGATCACCAAGGCGAAGTCCGTCACCACCGAGCACGTGCAGGCGGCCTTGCAGGAAGTCGCGTAACCCGTCCCTGACCAACGCCGAGACGCCGGGGTGCCCGCGCTCACGCGCGACGCCCCGGCGTCCCGCTTTGTGTCCACGCGTGGCTCGTCACAAGACGATCACGCAGTCCGGGAGAACGCCCCGGGCGCGTCACGATGGAGCGCGAGAGGGAGGCGGTGGAATAGCGCGGGAGACCACAACGGGCTTGCGGCGCGGATCCAATCGCGAAAACGACGACCACAGATTTCACCCTCACGCATGCCGGTGAAGAACGCGATCCACACGAACAAGCGCCGGGTGATGCTGACGCGCTCGGATAGAAGCTTCTCCACGTCGGCGCCACGGTACGCCGCGCGCTGCTTGCTGCTCCCCTTCAGCGTTCCTCGCTGAAGCATGCACGGGTTCGTCGGAATGATCCCGTTGAACACCGCATCACCGAACATCGTGCGGATCGTCCCGTAAGCGCCGCCGTTTTTGGACCGTATTGGAGCGCTGGCGATGGCTCATCCTCTGCTCGTTGTTTTCGGAGCGCTTGCCTGCTCGATAGTCGTAGCTCTGTTCATGCTGGTTGTGACCCGCTGCGCGTTCCACTTTGTCGGGACCAAATGAAAGCAAGGGTACCGGAAGCACGAGACCCTGCGTTTTCCAAACCGTTGGGGTTCGCACTGTCGTCTGTCGATTCTGGAGTCCGGCGCCCGCGCTTGGCCGACAAACAGTCATGCGGGCTCGAAGAACGCCTCTGCGAAGGTTCGCGAACGAACGCCAGTTGCTTGAGCGTCGCCGCGACGTCGATACCACCTCAGGAACGAGCATGTCTCATCCGCAAATCATGCGACAAGTGATCCACGACCTTGCCACCAACGGTGCGAACGCGCTCGATGAAGTGCGGTTGCTCCAGTGTGCCGTCCGCATGACCGTGCAAGACCTCGGCGACCTGCTTCTAACGAGCCGCAGGCTCATGCTGGAAATGACCGAGCTCGCGAGCAAGGTTCCCGAGGCGCGGCGTCTTCAGGATCGGAGTTCGCATCTCAGTCTTCTTGCGGAGCGAATCAAGGCCTGCCTCGAAGACATTCACCACTCGATATCCGAGTGGAATGTGCCCGAGCGCCCGGAGGATCCGACTCCGCTGGTGAGCTGACGGGCGCGACGCTCGAACGATACTCGCACGCACGACCCGCGGCGCAACAATCAGCGGGGCCACGGAGGTTGAAGTTGGATCCCCAGCCCAATCTTCGTTCTTCCGTGGCCCCGCAAATTGCTGCGCCGGCTCGGTCGGCACGCTCGGTTTGATTGCTAGAAAGAGGCCCGAAAATGTCCATGGATTCGGCGGGCATGAACGGAGTGGTGAGCCTTTTGCACGCGAACAAGGAGGCTCTGCTCGACCTGCAGGAGTTCGAGCACGCGCTGAACGCACTATGGGAGAACTTCACGCTTCAGGAAGAGCTGTGGCGGGAAGTCGTGGATGACGTCACTCTCGGAGAAGAGCTGAATCGCGACTCGGCTTCCGTGCGCGAAATGATCAAGGATCGGGTGCTGCGCGCCCAATTGCAAGGTTCGCAACTCAACAGGGCCCTCGGCGAGCTCTGTCGCGTCGTCCGGAGGTGGGGCATCGCCGAACGTGGAGCGAGCAACCGACCGCGGTCCGTGATCGAGACGCCGCCACCAGTCGCGAGCTCTGACGTAGAGGGCGATGAAGGCGCGAAAGCAATTCCAGTCGCGATCGAGAGGTCAAACCTGTCTGAGCCAAGAACCATGCAAGATGTCGTGCGAGATCTGACGTCGAAGAGGGCCGGAGCTGTGGAGGAGCTGCAAGAACTCCGGGACGCCGTTCGAATGATCATTCAGAACCTCGGGCAATTGGCGCTGACAAGTCGGGGACTAACAGTCGAGGCGCGAAGCCTGCACGAGCGAACGCTGCAATTGAACGAAGCCGCGGAGCAGGCCGAGGCAGCAGTGACAGAAATTGAGAATGGAATACGCGGCTGGCAACTCCCTGAGGAAGACGGTGGGGCGGCCCCGCTGACCAACTGACATAGCGCTCGCCGCAGTCGCCTTACCCGGAGCCTTTGGCCCGAGAGCAAAGCCAATCCGGCAACGGCGAGCACACCACGGGGTTCGTCACGAAAGCCAAGAACACTCGGCCCTGGCATCGAACTGTCGCGGTACACGGCTTCGACTCGAGGCAGGCCGCAAGAGCCCGCTTGCGCGCGCGATGACGCCGAACACGCTCGGTGGAGGTCTGCCGGCCCCGCGCCGGTTCGCGGCCATCGTCGTCGACGGCGCGACGCGCGGCCTCATTCGTTTGCACCTCACGCGCCGTGCAGGCCTGGGACGCGAGCACAGCGGAAACGCGCACGACCCCGTCCGCGACTTCGAGAAATCCTTCCCTGACGAGCAGTCCCAAGGCATCGCGGACGCGGTCAAGTTCGCCTTCGTGCGCCCCAAGTGCACGAGTCAGGCGCTCGACCCACCCCTCGGCGCTGACCACCTTCCCGTCCTGCTCGGCGAAGCGGTTCAACAGATCGCGAACGCCGCGCGCCATCGTCGGCCAGGTCAAGTGCTGCAACGGTTCGCGTACATAATGCCGGCGGCACTCGTGAGCCCAAGGCTCGCGCCCAAACGTCACCACGCGCACGAAACCCGCGGTGCTCGCCAAATGGTAAGCGTTCAGTCAGCCACGTCGGTGCTCTGATGGTTCCAATTGTGTAGAGCGGTCCCAGTAGGACCTACGATGCGGACCAATCGCGAGGAGTGGAAGAAGCGCGTAGAGCGTTGGCAGGAGAGCGGGTTGACGGCGGAGCAATACGCGTCGGAGCTCGGGATCAACGCGGGCACACTGAAGTTCTGGACGGACTCCAGAATGTTCCTCGGCCCGGCGGAGCACGTGTTGCGGACGAAACGACGCGAGCCAAAAGAATCTCGCCGCTCAGGCAAGGCGTCGAGCCGTCGCGGCGCCCGGGTCGCAATCATCAGGAAATCGACAGCGTGCCGACGATTGTTGGCAACCGACAGTCGCGTTGACCGAGAACCACTATAGAACGCCTGGAGCAGAAGCTGGGCCCGTGAGGTTCTCGTAAGAGCCCTCGCTCGGGCAAACGCATCGGCGTTCCAAGAGTACCCATGCGTCACCAATTCCCAGCCCTGCTTTGTTTCGCCACCCTTGGCTCAGCGCTCACCACTTTCTCAGCATGCGGCACCGCGAACTCCGCGGCACCGACCTCGTTAGATGCGGCTGGCGAGGCAGGCTCGGCGGGTGACGCCGATGTCGAGACGACTGGCGGCCAAGGCGGAGCCGGAGGCGCCGTCGAGAGCGCAGGCACTGCGGGGAGTGCTCAAAGCCAAAACCACAGCGACGCCGGAGCGGGCGGTTCTGGCTCACGTGAATCAGAGAACGGTGGTGGAGCGGCAGGTGCAGCCGGCGAAGGCTCGGACGGCGGTGCGGGCGGCGAAGGTATCTCCGAGGAGGTCCCGCCGTGCGACCCCACGGCGGACGATATGCCGGATGACAACTTCGACGACACGAATTGCGACGGCATCGACGGTGACGGAAGCCATTCCGTGTTCGTCGCGCCAACTGGTAGCGATGATGCTCCGGGAACGCGCGCGAGTCCGATACTAACCATCGGCCGCGCGCTGGAAGTCGCGAGCCTTCACCATTTCGACGTCCTCGTCTGCAACGGCACCTACGCCGAGAACATCGTGATCAGGACTGGCCAGCACGTTTACGGCGGCTACGCCTGTACGCAGGACTGGCGGCGCGTGAAGGATCGCGCGATCGTTCAGCCGGATCACGGCCTCGCGCTGCTCGTCGATTCGGTGAGCGATCCGGTTGTGATGGATCGCTTTGCATTCCGCGCCGCGAACGGTACCGATGCGGGGAGCAGCTCGCAGGTCGCCGGGATCGTGACCTCCGGCGACGTGAAGCTCTCGCACGTGGAGTTTGCCGCGGGAAACGGGGCCGCGGGCCTGGACGGAGTAGCTGGCGCGGATGCAGCCGCAGAGCCCGAGTCCGGATCGGACGGCGCCGACACGTCGGACGCGGGATGTTGCACGTCGTCACCACTGAGCTCGGCATGCAAGGCGATCGCAAAAGGTGGTCGCGCCAATACCGTGAGGTGCGCATACAACGGCGGTTGGTTCGAGACACAGGGCGGAGACGGTGGGGATGGCGCGAACATCTGGCGCACCGCCGAGGATCCTGCGTGCCTCATCGGATCCACGTGGGGCACGGCCGGTGCACGCGGCCGTTACCGAATCGATGGCAGCGGCTGGAAGACGTTGACCGACGGTGGGTCGGGCGGCCCCGGAGAAAATGGCGCGAGCGGCAACGGCGCGGCGCTCGGAGTCGGCGGTCTCAAAGGCGCGATCTATATCGCAGATAACTCGGGCACGGACGGTGAAACGGGCCATCCGGGTTGGCCTGGATCAGGCGGCGACGGCGGGGGAAGTGACGCGGCGAGCGGAGATGTTTGCCAAGAGTGCTTTCTCCCTGGGTCAGGCGGTGGCCAAGGAGGCCCAGGAGGCTGCGGTGGCGACGGCGGAAAGGCGGGCGGCGGAGGCGGCGCATCGATCGGCCTCGTCGTCTTCAAAAGCAACGTGGCGCTGAGCTGGGCTCGGATCATTACGGGCGAAGGCGGCCCTGGCGGTGCCGGCGCGCCGGGCGGACATGGGCAACCGGGGGGATCCCCGGGCAATGCGGGTGCGGGGACCCTGAGCGGCACCGCAGGCGAACCGGGCGGCCCGGGTGGCGACGGCGGAGCGGGCGGTCCGGGCGGCGGCGGCCCGTCTATTGGCATTCTCTACTACGGCACCGCACCAGCCGTGACTGAAAGCAGTTTCGAGATCGGACAACCCGGTTCCGGAGGCGCGCTGGTGGGCGGCAAACCGGCAGCAATGGGTGTCACCGCCGCGGTTTACGAGTTTGGGAAATGAGCGGAGCGGGCGTCGCTCATTGTTTGGAGTTGAAGCCGATGACGATTTGGAAGGCTACCTCGATACTCTTCGCAACTGGAATCGCCGCGATCGCCTGTGGAAGCAGCGGTGGTTCGGAAGGGCCGCCTGACATGACCGAGCCTGGTGCCGGCGCAGGCGGCGAGGGCGGCGAGAGCGGCGCGGAAAGCGCGAACGCCGGCGCGGGCGGCGCCGCGACTGAAGTCCCGAGCGCGGGTGACGGCGGCACGTCCCTCGGCGGCAACGCAACGAACAGCACGCCGAACTCGCCACCGAAACCCGCATCAACGACGGCTGCGTGCATCATCAGCGCGGATTGCCCGGAGGGTACCCACTGTGATCTCGGTGAGTGCATCCAGGATTGCAACTCGAAGGTGAAGTGCAAGAAAGGCTTCTCGTGCTCGGCTCGAGCGCGTTGCATCAAGGCGGACGAACCCGATGCCGATCCGCCGCCCGTCACCGAGCAGATTGGCATCATCAGCGCCGACCCGCTGTCAAAAGAACTCGGTGAGCAAGATTCCACATTCGACGTGCATATCGCGAGCACGGCAAAGGGCGACGTCGATTATCGCGTAGAGCTCCGTGCGCCATTCTTGCGGCTCGACGGCGACACGCGCGGAACGTTCAATGGCGAAACGACGCTCAGCTTCCGCGTCGACGGCTCGAACCTCAAAGGCACGCTCACGCCCGGCTCGATCATCATTCACTCCACGCTCGGAGACGTGGTTGTAAACCCCTCGATTCGCGTTGGTCTCAGCGGGACGTATCAGGGTGTAATGCGCTACAGCTCGGGTGGCACTGCCTTCGGCGACGTGGGGATCGCGCTCGACATGCTCGACAAGAACGGCGACGTGACCGTCCAAGTCGAGCCCGAACACTCGATGACGTTTCCGGCTACTCCGAGCGGCGCTCCCGCGGGCGGACGCGGCGTCTTCACGCTCAGCGAGGGGCTCTCAGTCAGCCTCACGCAGCGCATCGAAGCGGATTACGGCGGCTCGCGGAATCACTTTCAGCGCCCGCTCGGACGGCGCGTGAGCTTCAAGCTCAAGCCAAAGGATGCCGGGCGGCTCGAAGGGACGTTTCAGGAGACAATCTACGGCATCCTCGCCGAGCCCATCGTGCTCCAGGGTACCGCGTACCTCGAACCGCGCGAAACCAAGCCGCGGATGTTCATGAGCGTTCCTGACGCGGTGCTTCCGACCGATAGCGGGAGTGAGTTCGCATCGGCACACGTTTTCCCGGGCTTCTACGATAAGCGCGGCTGCTTCGGTCAATGCGCCAATGGCTCCGGCTGCCTTCGAGCCTGCGACGCAGGGGACCTCGGCTGCATCACGGGCAGCTTCGAATCGACGTACTATGGACCGCTCAACAATTCGCTCCGCCAAGAGCGCGACAACAGCGATCCGTTGGACGACATCGCTAACGCTTGTGAAACCGATCTGAACAGCGGAACGGTGAGCTCGTGCGCGCTGCCCGGCGCGCTCGGCTGCGCCCTGCGGGCCGTCGCTGGAGTGGGCTGGGAGCCATCGGATCTGTCGAACGCCCAGAGCACGTATAACCGCCTCTTCGCGCGGATGCTCGCACCGGCGCTCCTCGTCGCGCAGAACCATATCGTCCAAGGCCTCAAGGCTTCCTTCGACAACGGCATCCCTGCGGAGGTCGATCGCTTCCGCAAGGCTCGCGCCGCGCTCGACGGCCCGCTCACGTTTGCGCTCGCTTCCGGTGCCTTGCAGTATCTCAAGGATCTGCCGGTCAAGATCGCGGCGGGAGATCCGAGGAGCGAAGATCCGACGGCAACGAATTACCCCGCCGGACGCGCACTGGCACGAGCCCTGTACGTTCTCCACACGGTGGACGGGGAGCAGGCGCGCCTCGATGCCCAGGATGTCGCACGCACGCCCGCGGAAAAGGTCGCGGAGGCTCAGTCTCGCGGAGTGCTGGGGCTCTTGGAAGCTGTCGCGCTCGCGAGCGTGGTGAACTCCTGGGGCAATCCGACGAACCTTGGCAGCGAGTTCGTGGGCAGCTTAACGCTCTCGGACCAGGGATTCCAAGCGCTCCAGCAAGGTGCACTGGTCTTCGGCGTGCCTGAGGGTGAGGTGCCGTTGGTGTTCGACCCGGGTCGCGCGTTACCAACCAACTTCGAGCAAGTGCGGGCCCTCGCCGACGCGGCGATCGACAACGCGAAGGCGGCAGAAGGCGAGTTTCGCACGGCGAACCGCGCATTCGAACAGGGCGCGGCGAGCCTCGACGAAGAGCTCGGGCGCTTGCGGACCGACCTCGACAACCGCATCTCGGACATCTGCGGTTCCGACTTCAAACTCGCCGAGGTCAAAGCCGAAACCGACTGGGAGAAGTGCGGAGCCGGCGGCTTGGGTGAAGTGGGCGCGCAGAGTCTCAACATCGAGCTCGCGCTGGCCCGGTTGCAATCTGCGCGCACCCGCATTGGCGGCATGTACCAGAAGATGGCGATCGACCAGAAACGGCTGGCGGACACCCAAGGCGTGCGAGAGGCGGCGCTCGAGTTCATCAACGAGGTTGGAGAACAGAAGAACGTCCTCACCGTAGCCGAGGGCTACATCAACGTCGTCGAGAAGACGATGGAGATGGCCGCGAACGCCAGCGTCTTCAACGGCGGCGCGCCGCTTGGCATGGCGGTCGTCACCGGCATGCTCGAAGCAGAGCGCACCGCCCTCAACGTTGCGCGCAACGATCTCGAGACTGCTCAGCAGTACCACGCAGCGGAGGACGAAAAGAAAATCGAGCTCATCAATGGCATGGCCGAGATTCAGAAGCAGCTCGTGGACATCGCCGAACTGCGCGTCGACATGAACCAAGATGTCATCGGCGTCACGCAGGCAGATCTCGCACGGCGAAATCTCGTCGAGAACGCCAAGCGCCTGTTCCGCGAGCGCGCGCGGGCTATTGAACGGATCGGCAAGAATCCAGCTTACGATCCCGTCTATCGCGTGCTCGAGAGCCGCAGCGCGTTGAAAGCAGTAGCGGCGCGAGCGGAGGCCCAGGGCTGGCTCTATCGGATCGGCCGGGCGCTCGAGTACGAGCTCAACTTGCCGCTCGGAGACGCGGTCGGCCGCGCCGTGCTCGGCGCGTACAACGCGGAGGAGGCGGCGAGCCTCAGGAACTGCTTCACCAACCTATTCGGCAACTACACGGTCGACTTTGGCATCCCGCAGGATTTCACAACGACCATCTCGGTCCGGCGCATGCTCGACATCACCGGCCCGCGCACGGATGAGGTCACGGGCGAGGAGCTCAGCGAGGGAGAGCTGTTCCGCCGAGC
The DNA here is from genome assembly GCA_966250485.1 of uncultured Sorangium sp. GTDB lineage: Bacteria > Myxococcota_A > Polyangia > Polyangiales > Polyangiaceae > PMG-095. The sequence continues at coordinate 63,250 of CBINHN010000032.1, forward strand.
GGTGCTCCGGAATGAAAACCTCGACGCCAGGGGCAACCTCACGATCACCTTCAGCACGAACCTGACACCGGGAAACAAGCTGTGGGCGAGCGATCTGTGCAACGACAAGGTCAAGAGCATCCAGGCAGAGCTCGTCGGTGACTTTCAAGGCGACAACGAAGCGCAAATCAACCTCGAGTTCGAAGGTGCCGACCTCCTGCGGGCCTGCGATTCCCAGGAGATCCGCAGCTGGAACATCGGCGGCGGCGTCTCCGTCGCGATAGCGACGGGAGTGAACACCTTCGGGGACGTGAAGGCGAACACGTTCTACTTCGGCCAGTCCGTCGCGCGCGCGTCGTGGAAGATCGTGATTCCGGCTCCCAGCGAGGCGCCCGCGAACGCGGATCTCAACCTCGAGCACATTGACGACATCGTGCTCAAGATCGCTCATTCGGCGTTGCCGCGCCGAAACAGATCGGTGCCGATTCGCACGGCTTGTCTCGGCAGCATCGGCGCGGGCGGCTGAACGAAGCACGAGCCGCCTGCGCGCGACACCTGAGGAATTGGGGCAAGGGGCGCAGTCTGCCCTGTGGCTTACGAAAGAAGGGACTCTAAATCATGAAGACGATCGGCATGTTTGCGTTGGCTCTGTTCACGGCTGGCTTCGCAGCGACGGGCTGCGGTGGCGACGACGAGCCCGAAATCTGGCTTTGCGACGGAGCTCTCCCCGCATGCAATTCCCGCACGGAAACGACGTGCGAAGTCGGTCCTGGCTGCTCGCTGAAGGGCGCATGCACAGGCACCGCGATGAGTTGCAGCGCGATCGCGAGCGCGGGCCAATGCACCTTTCAGGATGGCTGCCTGTGGGACGACTTCAGCGAGCCGCACACGTGTACTGGCACGGCTGCTGTGTGCTCTTACGAGACGAAAGAGGCCGACTGCGATCAGCAAGTCGGCTGTGAGTGGCAGCGCGGTTGTACGGGAACACCCGTCGGAACCTGCGCGATCTTGAACGAAACGCAGTGCAAGAAGTTCAAGCAGTGCAGCTGGGTCCGCAAGAGCTGACCGGTGACCTGGATCGAATGGCTCAGTGAGGAGGATGCGATGATGCAGAAAATCTGGTTGTTTCTGGTACTGTCCGCGGGACTTTTCGGTTGCCAGCCGAACCTCGAGGCGATCTCCGCGGGGCATATCGGCTGCGTGCCGGCGGATGTCGAAGTCTCCGACTATGAGACGAGCGGCATGAACGCGGCGAGCTGGACCGCGACTTGCGGGCACCGCGTTTTCAGTTGCTCGGGCGCAGGCAACACGGTCTCGTGCACGCCGCTCGGAGGCGACTCGAGCGCTTCGAACTGAGCACGGTCTTTCGTTCGTTTTCGTTCCACGGAGGCCTTCGTGACAGCGGGCATTCTGCTCAAAAATTGGTCCTGGTCGCGCGCACTTCCCGCGCTCGCGATCCTTGTGGCTCACGCGCTCCTGTGCGCGAAGGCCCGGGCGGCAAGCGTTGCAGCGACGCACATCAGCCTGCCGCAAGGGCCTGCTTCCGTCGAAGGTCTCGGCCGAAGCTTCGTGCCTTCCCTCGCCTCGGGCACCGCGACCTACGGCATCGACATCGCGGTACCGCCCGCGGCGGGCAGCTTCGCTCCGAAGCTCTCGCTCGACTACGACGGGGGCTCGGGCGTCTCCGAGGTGGGGCTCGGCTTCCGCATCTCCGGGATTCCGAGCATCCGGCGCCGCACTCAGAACGGACTGCCGAGGTTCGACGAGACCGATGCGTTCGAGCTCGCTGGCCTCGGCCTCCCGTCGGACCTGCTCGAAATGCTCGACGGCTATTATCGCGCGGAGTACGAGTCCGGAGCGTTCGCGCGCGTCGAACGTAGCGACGACGGCGAGCGCTGGGAGGCCCGTACGAAGGCCGGGACGATCTTCCGCTTCGGCGGTGATGGCTTTACGGAGGCGGAAGGCGCTCATGTCGCGACGTACTTGCTCCGCGACGCAGTCGACCTCCATGGCCATCGCATCGCGTACAGCTGGGACAGCTCGAGCGGGTACGCGCTCTTGCAGTCGGTGGTCTGGAACGATTTCTCGAAGAACGTCCGACAGCAGATCGAGTTCAAGTACGAGGCCCGCCCGGACGTACACACGCTGTTTTCGTCGGGCATCAAGCGGGTGCTCGACAAGCGGCTCGTCGAAATCGAAGTGACGCTCGGAGGCGACCTCGTGCGCCGTTACACGCTCGGCTACTCCGACGGGACGCGCTCGCTCCTCACCAGCGTGAGGGTCGTGGGTACCGACAGCAAGACGGGGCTGCCGGAGCTCACGCTCGGCTACACCGAACCGACCTTCGCCACGGACGGTCAGATCACGCGCATGGGGCACGCGCCCGTCCACTCCCCGGCCGACGCGAACGTCGCGCTCGCCGATCTGAACGGCGATGGCCTCACGGATCTGTTAGTGACAGAGGCCGGTCACTTTCGTAGCTACGTCAACCAGGACGGCACGACGTGGAACGCCGTCGCCGATTGGAGCGCGTCGAATAGCCCATCCCTCACTCTAGCCACCACGGGCGTGGGGCTGGCCGATCTCGACGGGGATGGCGCCCTCGACCTGTTCGCTAAGAGCGGGACGACTTCATTTCGCTACTTGCCCGGAAAGGACGCGACGAGCTTCGCCTCGGCGGTGAACATCAAGACCGTTCCAAACATCACGTTCGAAGATCCGGACGTGCACTTGGTCGACATGGACGGCGACCGGCGGCCGGACGTGGCGGTGACGAGCTCGACGGGGGTGGCGATCGGCTACAACCTCGGCGGCAGCGATTGGTCCTTGCCCGAAGCGGTCGGCAAGATTGACCCGAAGCAAGATCTTCGCTTTTCGGACGGCAAGACCACGCTCTGCGACGTCAACGGCGACCACGTGCAGGACGTTTGCAGCCTGCACTCGGGCTCACTGCTCTATTGGCTCGGCCGCGGGCGCGGCGTGTTCGAGCCCGCCGTGAAGGCGAGTGGGGTTCCGGAGTTCGACGCTTCCGATCCTTGGAAGCTCATTGATCTGAACGCCGATGGTTGGGTCGACATCGTGCACGCCGGCGCCGACCAGGTCGACTACGCGCTCGCGATCAGCGAAGGCACGTTCGAGAAGCGGCGCGCCGTCGCTGGTACACCGGAAAAAGGTCCCGATGTCAGCGTGCAATTGGCCGACATGAACGGCTCGGGCACTGTCGACATCGTCTGGATCCAGAAAGGCACCTCGGGCGGCGGTACTTCGTGGAAGTACCTCGAGCTCTTCCCAGAAGGCCGAGCTGGCCTACTCAAGACGATCGAGAACGGCCTCGGCAAGGTGGTCCGCATCACCTACAAGACGGCCGCGGAAGACGCGGCGACGGCTCGGGACGCTGGCCGCCCGTGGAGCCGCCGTATGAACGTTGCGATGCCCGTCGTCGCCAAGGTCGAGATCGACGATCAGCTCGGCGACCCGACGCTGGCTACGGAGTATACGTACTCGGACGGGGTCTGGGACGCAGCGGAGCGCACGTTCGCTGGCTTTGCCGGCGGCATCGAATGGGCTCTCGGAGACGACTTCACACCGACGCTCGTCACCGAGAGCACCTTCGATGTTGGGCTCGAGCATCGAACGCTTCGCGGATCGGTGCTCACGAGCGAGCAGCGCGACGCGAGCGGAAAAGTCTTCTCGCGCCTCGTGAACTCCTATACCGCGGTCAACCTGAGCGAAGCGCGGGATGGTCGCGAACTCGAGTACGCGTACAAGTCCGACGAGCTCGTGCAGCACGTCGAAGGTGCGGCGGACTCCGAAGTGCGGTTCACCGAGAAGACCTGGGAGCAAGACGAATTCGGTAACGTCATCCAGGAGGCCGACTGGGGCGAGGTCAAGGACGATGACCTCACCGTAGGCAACGACGAGACCATCACGCTCCGCACCTTCGCGAACAACGTCGAAGACTGGGTGCTCGGTCACGTCGCAACGGAGGAAGTGACCGACGCGGGCGGCCACCGCTCGCGAATGACGCGGCGCTACTACGACGGCGACGCTTTCAATGGCCTTCCACTCGGACAGGTGGGGCGCGGGAACCTGACACGAAGCGACTCCTGGATCGAAAACGACCGCTTCGTGGATGAGGACCGGACTGAGTACGACGATGACGGTAACCCCGTCACGGTCCTCACCGCGCGCGGCGAGCGCCGGGAGTTCACCTATGATCCGTCCCGCACGTTCGTGACCACCGAGCGGCGCCGCGGCGAAGGCGTCGATCTCACCTGGAAGAGTGAATCGGACGTGAGATTCGGAAAGCTGCGCGCGCTCACCACGCCGAGCGGCGCACGCTACTCGTTCCGCTATGACGCGCTCGGTCGCCTCACCGACGTGATCAAGCCGGGCGACACCGCCGAGCTCCCGACCGTGCATTACGATTACGATCTCGACTCGCCACTCTCGCGCGTGAGGACCTCGCAGCGCCAGGTGAGCGGTAAGAGCGGTGTGCTCGTCTCGGAATTGTTCAGCGATGGGCTTGGTCGAACCCGCGGCCTCTTCCGCACGGCCGAGAATGGACAATGGGAGCTCACGCAACTGAGCCAGTTCGATGCGCGCGGGCAGATCGCTTTCAGTGCTTTTCCAAGCTTCGAAGCCACGCTAACGCTCCCTTCGGCGAAGGGCCCCAAGGGCACGACGACACGCCGCGACGCGCTCGGACGCGAGCTGGCGACGGAGCACCTCGACGGCGCCGCGACGCGCACCGAGTACGCACCGCTCAGCCGCCGCGTTTGGGACGAGAACGACAATGACCGCCACTCCGAGCACTACGACACTCCGACGAGCTACGAGAGCGATGGGCGCGGCCGGCTCGTCGGGGTCGTCGAGCGCGAAGCCAAGAAGGAGCTGCGGACCAAGTACAGCTATGATCCGCTCGGGAACCTGGTGGGGTTCGAAGATGCCGCGGGCTCCCAGCGCCGTTACACCTTCGATGGTCGTTCCCGCCGGACTCGGATCGAAGATCCCAACGCGGGGACGTGGACATTTCAGTTTACGGACGGCGACGATCTCGAGCGGCGCACCGATCTGACCGGGCGGAGCGTCCGCTACACCTACGATGCCCTCGGCCGCGTGCTGGAAGAGTGGCACCAAGAACCCAAGCAGAAGGAAGCGCTCGCGGTCCGCTATCACTACGACGCGGCTGCCAGTGCACACTCCGAGCTCACCGAGAACATCGAGGGAAATCTGGCCTGGGTCGAGGACGAAGCGGGAACGGTCTTCTTCGGCTACGACGCTCGCGCGCGGCAAGTCTCGATGCGGCGTGAATGGGCGGATGGGACAGCCGACGAAACCCGATCGGCGTTCGACGCCGCCGATCGCCAGATCGGCCGTGAATTCCCGGACGGGAGCTCGCTCGCATACGAGTACAACGCGCGCGGATTGCTCTCCCGCGTCGGCCCGATCGTCACTGACATCACGTGGACTGCTGCCGCCAAGCTCGAGTCGCTGCGGCTCGGAAACGGCATCGTCGACGAGCGCCACTATGACCCGCGGCTTCGCCTCGAGCGCCTCACCGCCGCGGCTCGCGACGGAAAGGTAATCCGCGACCTTGAGTACACGATCGACGCGGCGTCTCGTATCACGGCGATCACCGATCGACGTTCCGGAATCGATGACGACGAGAGCGCCTCGGCGACCTTCCGCTTCAATGACCGCTACGAGCTCGTCGAGATGAAGGATGCTCGCGGTAGCACCAGCTACGACTACGACGCGGTCGGCAAGATCCGGAAGGTTCAATCCGATCGCGACGAGCCGAGCCTGAACGTCGAGAACAAGTACGCCGAGAACAATGCCGGACCCGATCAGCTCACTCATCACGGAAACGAGCTGCTTCGCTATGACGCCGCGGGTCGCGTGCTCGAAGACGGCACAAGGAAGCTCACCTGGGACGCCAAGGGCCGGCTCGCAAGCGTCGAGCGCGACGGCGTCACGGAGGTCTACACGTACGCCTTCGACGACACGCGGGCCCTGAAGACAACGACGAGCAAGAGCGGAACGAGCACGGTGCGCTACATCGGCGCCGATGTCGAGCGCCGGGACGGCAAGCTCGTTCGTTACGTGAACGTCGGCTCCGACCGCGTCGCGCGGCTCGATTCACTAGAGCCGAGTTCGACATCCAGCTCCGAGCAGGTCTCGAATCAACGAGCGAAGCTCAGCTCGCGAGGTGGATCGATTCCGGGGAGCTGGCTGAGCAGTTTTTTCCTGGCGCTCGTCGCGTGTGCCTCATTGCCGCTGGTCTTTGCGGCTCGAGCGCGCCTCTGGGCGCGCGTTGGGGCCCTTTCGTCGGCAGTTCTCCTGAGCCTCGTTCTCGCAATCGGCTGCGGCTCGAGCAGCAACACGGATGCTACCGAGGGGGCGACGCCAACATCGGGAGAACCCACGCCCGGCGGGTTTGGCGCTGAGATTCGTGAAGCGCCGATCGGCACCGTCTATTTTCTCACGGACCATCAAGGCTCACCGCTGGCGAGCACGGACGACCATGCCGCGGTGTTGTCGAGCTCTACCTACGTTCCTTATGGTGCCGAGAAGCACGTCCAGGGGAAGCGCGTTGATCCGCACCGATTCGTCGGCAACGAGCATGACGATGGCGCCGAGCTAGCAGACTTTCACGCGCGCCCGTACCGCGAAGACATCGGCATCTTTCTCGCGCCAGATCCCTTCTCCGTGTTTACGCCTGAGCAAGGACTCGCCACGCCGAGCCGGCTCTATGCTTACGCCTACGCGGGCGGCGATCCGATCAATCGGTCGGATCCGAACGGCAAGACGTTCGGCGAGTACGTGC
>CBINHN010000033.1:0-67008 GCA_966250485.1 uncultured Sorangium sp.
GCGCGATAGGAGCGCACGCGCTCGGGCAGATCCTCCACCGTGATCTGGTCCAAGCGCGCCAGGGCGACGGCTCGCTCCATCGCGTTCTCGAGCTCGCGCACGTTGCCGGCCCAGTTGTAGGCCAGGATGCGCTCGGCCGCTTGCGGCGAGAGCGAGAGCTTGCCCTTGTTGCTGCGCTCGGCAAACTTCTGGAGGAAGTGGCTCGCCAGCTTCAACACGTCGCTGCCGCGTTCGCGCAGCGGCGGCACGTCGATGCGCACAACGTTGATGCGGTAGTACAAATCCTCGCGGAAGCGGCGCTTCTCCACCTCGGCGTCGAGGTCTCGGTGCGTGGCGGCTACGACGCGGGCGTCGAAGTCGACCTCCACGTTCGAGCCGATGGGGCGCACGCGGTGCTCCTGCAGCACGCGCAGCAGCTTGGCCTGCATCTCCAGCGGCATCTCGCCGATCTCGTCGAGGAAGAGCGTGCCACCCGAGGCTTCAACGAAGAGGCCCTGACGTTGCGTCTTCGCGTCGGTGAAGGCGCCACGTGCGTGACCGAACAGCTCGCTTTCGAGCAAGTTCGCCGGCACGGCAGCGCAGTTGATGGCGACGAACGGACCTTTCGCGCGCGGGCTGGCGGCGTGTAGCGCCTTGGCCACGAGCTCCTTGCCCGTCCCCGTCTCGCCGTGAATCAGCACCGAAGCGTCGCTGGAGGCGACGCGCCCGATCAGATCCGCGACGCGGCGCATGGCGGCGCTCTCACCCACCAGCAAGCCCTCGGCGTTGGGCTGCTGCACGGCGTCGCGCAGCCGCTTCACCTCGGACTTCAAGCGGCGATGCTGAGCGGCGCGAGCGACGCTCAGGCCGAGCACCTTGGCGTCGATCGGCTTGGTCAAGAAGTCGTAGGCTCCAGCGCGCATTGCGCTGATGGCAGCGTCCATGCTGCCCTGACCCGTGACGACGATGATCGGCACGTCAGGACTCGTACCCAACATTCGCTCGCAGAGTTCGAGACCGTCGAGCTCGGTCATGCCGAGATCGGTGACTACGATATCGAAGGATTCTTGAGCGGCACGTTCGAGCGCTTCCTTCGGAGAGGTCGTGGTGACGACGTCGTAGCCGTGGCGCTCGAGAGCCATTGCAAAGAGGTCGCATTGGCTTTGGTCATCGTCGATGATGAGGACTCGTTCTTTCATGCCGGTATCTCGCGTTGTTCCTTGTGGCGTTCCTGCGGCCCAACGCAACCGGTTTGCATCAATTGTGCCACACGGAAATGCGGCAAATTTCGCGATTTGTGCTGGCGGGCCCTCCGCATTTTTGCCTCATTCGTGGCGCATTTGCTGACCCGGTCTGCTTCCCACCCCGACCGCAGGTGCGCCGACAAGTGTGCCTCGCAGCGACATCCAGAGTGACAGCGTTGCAGCGAGCTTCCCACCGACTTTCGCGCTTTCCAACGAAAAACAGCAGAAAAAAGCACTCCTCGGGGTTGGCCCCGGGCTGGCACGATTACTGCTGAATCGCCGAGCGCTAGCCGCAAGCTGCCGCTAGCGGAGACTGAGATTTCATGAAGTTGGCGACTCTAATCGACGCACCGGCCCCGAGCGCATCGCAGCCCCGCTCCGAGCGAGACTCGCGCGTGCGCCTCCGCGCCCCGGAGCCGGAACCCCAGGCGGAGCCGGATGCCGAGGCTACTGACCCGACCGCAATAGCGGACACCCAGCCCGATTTCATCGCCTTCCTTTGCCGTCGCTTCGATCTGGATCGCAAAGGTGGCATCGAGCTGCTTTCGCAGCTCGTGTTGAGCTACCAGCCGCAGGGCCAGTACCGCATCAATACGCTGGATTGCGAGAACGACAGGGAGGGGATTGCCTGCTGAGGAGCCGGCGTTACCTGGTCCCGGCGGTAACCGCCGCGCCCCGCGCGTGTTTGACCGCCCGCGCTCGGCCTCAGCGGCCGTTGTGCCCTTCGTCGGCGAGCAGCGGCAGGCCCAATTGGGCCAGCTCGGCAACGGCCGCCACGAACTGTCCGATGTCGATGGGTTTAGCGACGTAGCGGTGAAAGCCGCCCTGTAGCACCCGTTCGACGACCTCAGTGCCGGTATAGGCGGTGACCGCCAATGCCGGTGTCGCGCCGCCGCGCGTCAGCGGCAGGGCGCGGACACGGCGTAGCAGCTCATAGCCGTCGAGCACCGGCATCGCGATATCGCTGATGATGACGTGCGGTCGCGTGCGCTCCAGCTCGGTGAGCGCGGCCTCCGAGGACGCAGACTGGGCGATTTCGGCGCCGTTCAAGCGCAGGGTATCCGCCATCAGCTCGCGGCTGTCATCGTCGTCGTCGACGAGCAACACGCGCAAGCCGGTGAGCGGCGCCTTCTCCTCTGCGGCGCCTCTGCGTTCGCCATCCGCTTTGGGCTCCTCCGCCGGGTCGCGCTCGAAGGCGCTCGGCAGCTCCACGATGAATGTGGCGCCGTGGCCCAAACCGGGGCTCTCGGCGCGGATAGTGCCGCCATGCGCGTCGATGATCTGGCGCACGATGGCGAGGCCCAGGCCGAGCCCGCCGTGCCGCCGCGTGGTGGTGCCGTCGGCTTGGCGGAACGGCTCGAAGATGTACGGTAGAAAATCCGGCGCGATGCCCTGCCCGCTGTCACGGATGCTGAGCCGCGTCCCGTCGGCGTCCGAGCTGGCGGTGATGCTGATGCGGCCGCCCACGGGCGTGTACTTCACGGCGTTCGACACCAGGTTCCACACCACTTGCTGCAGCCGCTCGGCGTCTCCCAGGACCGGATAGCCGAGGTTCAGCTCTACGTCGATGAGCAGCTTCTTGATCTCGGCGGCGGGACGCACCGACTCGAGCGCCGCGTTGATCACCTCTTTCAACGCCACTTGGTGCAGCGAGAGCTCGAGCTTGCCCTTCGACATGCGCGCGAAGTCGAGCACATCTTCCACGATGCGCGCCTGCGCGCGGGCGTTGCGCTCGATGACGCCGAGCGCCCGCTCGATATCCAGAGAAGGCCGCGAGCGCGCCAGGGTCGCCCAGCCGAGGATGGCGTTCAGCGGCGTGCGCAGCTCGTGCGAGATCGTAGCCAAGAACTCGTCCTTCGCGGTGCTGGCGACCTCCGCGGCCTGTCGCGCCGCGCGCTCCCGCTCGAGCAGCTCCGCGCGCGCGGCCTGAGCGCGCTCGAGCTCGCGCCGGGCATAGACGCCAGCGGTGACGTCGGTGGCGAAGAGCAGCACTCGCTCCACGTTGCCGCCGTCGTCGCGCAGCGGCTGGGCCGTGAAATGGACGTAGAGGGTCTCGGCGCGCTCGGGCAGCATTTCACGCGGCACCGCGAGCTCGGGGATCTCGGCGGTCTCTCCTTGTTCACGCGCGCTCGCGATGGCGTCGCTGGCGTGCGGACCGAAGCCGCGCTCGGCGTGGAGCTCGCCCAGCAAGCTCACGCCGAACAGCGCCTGCAGCGGCGCGTTGACGAAGCTATAGCGGCCGTCGCGAGCGTCGACGATGGCGATCAGCGCGGGCACCGCGCGCAGGACCTCGCTGAGCTGCGAGTTCTCGAGCTGACGCGCGATGGCCAGCGACGCGCGGTTCGCGGCGGCCAAGAACAGCCGCGTCTCCGCCTGTGAGAAGCGAGCTGCGCGGCTCGAGCCGATGTACGCGACGCCGAGCACCCGCCCTTCGTGCAGCAGCGGTACGCCGTACAGAGCTCGCAGCCCCTGACCGCGCAAAATCGGGGTCAACACGAGCGAGGAGATGGCGTCATCGTTCAGCTCCAGCGCGCGCCGCTCACCAGCGATCAAGCCGGCGAAGCCGTGACCGATGCGCACGCGACCGTCGTCGTGAGCCTCTTGCCGAAAGCCGACCGAGGCGGCGACGCGCAAGAACTCTCCCTCGCGCAGCAAAATCGTCGCGCAGTCCGCCACGTCCGCGGCGTCGACGAAGGTCGCCAACAGCTCGGACAACAGCGCGTTCAGATCGTTGCTCTCCAACGCGGCAGTGGCGATGCGCTCGAAGGCCACTAGCCGGCGCAGGGCCTCGTCGCGCTCCTGAGTGCGCAGCAACATCTGCCCGCGGTTCACCGCCTCGCGCTGGCGATACAAGTCAATGAACGCCTTCACGCGGGCGCGGATGATGCGCGGATCGTACGGCTTGGTGATGTAATCGGCGCCGCCCATGGAATAGCCTTTGTCGGCGTACTCCTCGTTGCGGTGCACGGCGGTCACGAACACGACGGGCAGCTCGCGGCCGTAGCGCAGCTCACGCAGCCGCCGCAGCAGCTCGAAGCCGTCCATCCCCGGCATTTGCACGTCGATCAAGGCGACCGCGAAGGCCTCGTTCTCGATCAGCGCGAGCGCCTCCGGCCCGGAGCGGGCGGTGACGCTCTGCACCTCGAGCGGCGCCAGCACCGCCTGCAGAGCAAGGAGGTTCGCCTCGGTGTCGTCCACCAGCAGAATCGGCACACGACGCTGGCTCGCTTCGTTCACGGCGAGCGCTCTCCTCCTGCAGGCGCCGGCTTCCTCCGCCAGGCGTCGATCACCGCGAGCAGCTTGCGAGGATCGACCGGCTTGGTCACGTAGGCGGAGGCGCCCGCTTCCATGGCCTTCTCACGATCGCCCTTCATGGCCTTGGCCGTGAGCGAGATGATGGGCAGCGAGGTGAGCTTGAGGTCCTCGCGGATTTGTCGCGTCGCGGACAGGCCGTCGAGCTCCGGCATCATCGTGTCCATCAACACCACGTCGATTTCGGGGTGCTGGCGCACGGCCTGGAGCGCAAGCTTGCCGTTGGCCGCGTGCAGCACACGGATGCCGCGCGCCTCCAGCACGGTGCGGATGGCGAAGATGTTGCGTAGATCGTCGTCCACGAGCAAAACGTTGGTGCCGCTGAAATCGGCGTCTTCAGCGAGCGGCAGGCACTCTTCTTCATCTTCCACGCTGGGCCTCGGCAGCGGTTCTTCGCGCGGCGTCTCCGCGCCGGTGTACTTCACGGGCAAGTTGAGGGTGAAGGTGCTGCCCTCCCCCGGCCGGCTCTGGACATCGATCGCGCCGCCGAGCAGCCGCGCGATTTCGCGGCTGATGGTCAGCCCCAAGCCGGTCCCGCCGTACTTGCGGCTGGTGGTGCCGTCCGCCTGCTGGAAAGCCTCGAAGATCAAGCGCTGCTTGTCGCTGGGGATGCCAATGCCGCTGTCGTGGACGGCGAAGGAGATCGTGTAGCCGGAGCGCTCGCTGTGCAGCGCGTCGATGCGCAGCGACACGCCGCCCTTCCAAGTGAACTTGAAGGCGTTGGAGAGCAGGTTCTTCAACACCTGCTGCAGCCGGTTCACGTCCGTGTACATCGTCTCGGGCGCGTCGCGCGCGACCTGAATTTCGAAGCTCAGGCCCTTCTGCGCGGCGACGTGCCGGAAGGTCTGCTCGATGTAGGACTGAATGTCGGCGAGCAGCACGTTCTTCGGGAAGATCGGCATCTTGCCGGCCTCGACCTTGGACAAATCCAGGATCTCGTTGATCAGCGTCAAGAGCTCGTGCCCGGACGTGTAGACGGTCTGCGCGAACTTGACCTGTTCGGCGGTCAGGTTGCCGTCGCGGTTTTCGGCGAGCACCTGCGACAGGATCAACAGGCTGTTCAGCGGTGTGCGCAGCTCGTGCGACATGTTGGCCAAGAACTCGGACTTGTATTTCGAAATCAGCTGCAGCTGCTCGGCCTTCTCTTCCAGGCTGCGGCTGGCCAGCTCCACTTCGCTGTTCTTGACCTCGAGCAGCCGAGCCTTGTCGTTCAGCTCGCCCGCTTGCGCCTCGAGCTCGGCGTTGGACTTCTTGAGCTGCTGTAGCAGCTGCTCGGTGCGCATGCTGGAGGCGATCAGGTTCAAGATCACGCCCACGCTGCCCATCAGCTGATCGAGGAACGTTAGGTGGTTGGGGATGAAGGCGTTGAAGGAGGCCAGCTCGATCACCGCCTTGGTCTCGCCTTCGAACAACACCGGCAGCACGAGGACCGTGCGCGGCGGCGCTTCACCCATGCCGCTGGCGATGTGCATGAAGTCCTCCGGCACGTCCGCCAACAGGATGCGCTTCTTCTCGAACGCGCACTGGCCGATCAGGCTCTCACACAGGCGGTAGCTGTTGTTGAGCTGTTTTCTGCCCCCGAAGCCGTAGCTCGCGATGAGCTGCAGCAGCGGCTGCCCGTCGTCCTCATCGCTGTCCATGATATAGAAGGCGCCGTGCTGCGCGTCGACGAGCGGCGTGAGCTCGGACATGACGAGCTGCGCCACCGAGACGATGCTGCGCTGGCCTTGCATCATGCTGGAGAAGCGCGCCAGGTTGGTCTTCAGCCAGTCCTGCTCCTCGTTCTTGCGCGTGGTCTCCTTCAAATTCGCGATCATCTGATTGACGTTGTCTTTCAGCACCCCCATTTCGCCTTGCGCCGCCATCGTCACGGTGCGGGTGAGATCACCCTTCGCCACCGCGGTGGAGACCTCCCCGATGGCGCGCACCTGCGCCGTCAGGTTGCCGGCGAGCTGATTTACGTTGTCGGTGAGATCGCGCCAGATCCCCGCTGCGCCGGGCACCTTGGCTTGGCCGCCGAGCTTGCCTTCGATGCCCACCTCGCGTGCCACGGTCGTCACCTGGTCGGCGAAGATACGCAGCGTATCGGTCATGTTGTTGATGGTCTCGGCCAGCGCCGCCACCTCGCCCTTGGCCTCCAGCACGAACTTCTGGCTGAGATCGCCGTTGGCCACGGCGGTCACGACCTTGACGATGCCGCGCACCTGCTTCGTCAGGTTCGAGGCCATCACGTTCACGTTGTCGGTCAGATCCTTCCAAACGCCGGACACGTTGGGGACCTTGGCCTCGGTGCCGAGCTTGCCCTCGATGCCCACCTCGCGCGCCAAAGTGGTCACCTGATCGGCGAACACGCGCAAGCTGTCCGTCATGTCGTTGATGGTCTCGGCCAGCGCCGCCACCTCGCCCTTGGCCTCGATCACGAACTTCTGGCTGAGATCGCCGTTGGCCACCGCGGTCACGACCTTGACGATGCCGCGCACCTGCTTGGTCAGGTTCGAGGCCATCACGTTCACGTTCTCGGTCAGATCCTTCCAGGTGCCGGATACGCCGCGCACCTCGGCCTGGCCGCCCAGCTTGCCTTCGGTGCCCACCTCCTTCGCGACGCGCGTCACCTCCGCCGCGAACGAGTTCAGCTGATCCACCATCTTGTTGATGACGTCCTTGATCTGTAAAATCTCGCCTTTGACGTCGACCGTGATCTTCTGCGTCAAATCCCCGTTGGCGATGGCGGTCGCGACCTTGGAGACGTCGCGCAGCTGAACCGTCAGGTTCGAGGCCATGGCGTTCACGTTGTCGGTCAGATCCTTCCAGGTGCCGTACACGCCTTTGACGTCGGCCTGACCGCCCAGCTTGCCCTCGGTGCCGACCTCCTTCGCGACGCGCGTCACCTCCACGGAGAACGAGTTCAGCGTGTCCACCATGGTGTTGATGGTGTTCTTCAGCTCTAGGATCTCCCCGTTCGCGTCGACGGTGATCTTCTGCGTCAGGTCGCCGCGCGCCACGGCAGTGGTGACCTTGGCGATGTTGCGCACCTGCGTGGTCAAATTCGCGGCCAGCCCGTTCACGTTGTCGGTGAGGTCCTTCCAGGTGCCGGACACGCCCTGCACCTCGGCCTGACCGCCGAGCTTGCCTTCGGTGCCCACCTCCTTCGCCACGCGCGTCACCTCCGCCGCGAACGAGCGCAGCTGGTCGACCATCACGTTGATGGTGTCCTTCAATTCGAGGATCTCGCCGCAGGCGTCGACCGTGATCTTCTGCGAGAGATCGCCGTTCGCGACCGCGGTCGTCACGTTGGCGATGTTGCGCACCTGCGTGGTCAAATTCGCGGCCAGCCCGTTCACGTTGTCGGTGAGGTCCTTCCAGGTGCCGGACACGCCTCTCACGTTGGCCTGACCGCCGAGCTTGCCTTCCGTGCCCACCTCCTTCGCGACGCGCGTCACCTCCTCCGCGAAGGAGTTCAGCTGGTCTACCATCTTGTTGATGACGTCTTTGATTTGTAAGATTTCACCTTTGACGTCGACCGTGATCTTCTGCGTCAAGTCGCCGTTGGCGATCGCCGTCGCCACCTTGGAGACGTCGCGCAGCTGCACCGTCAGGTTCGCGGCCAACCCGTTCACGTTGTCGGTGAGATCCTTCCACGTGCCGTAGACCCCCTTCACGTCCGCCTGACCGCCGAGCTTGCCTTCGGTGCCCACCTCCTTCGCGACGCGCGTCACCTCCGCCGCGAACGAGTTCAGCTGGTCCACCATCTTGTTGGTGACGTCCTTGATCTGCAGAATCTCGCCGCGCGCGTCGACGGTGATCTTCTGGGTCAAATCGCCGTTGGCGATCGCGGTCGCCACCTTGGAGACGTCGCGCAGCTGCACCGTCAGGTTGGAGGCCATCGCGTTCACGTTGTCGGTGAGGTCCTTCCAGGTGCCGAACACTCCCTTCACGTCCGCTTGACCGCCGAGCTTGCCCTCGGTGCCGACCTCCTTCGCGACGCGTGTCACCTCCGCCGCGAAGGAGCGCAGCGTGTCGACCATGGTGTTGATGGTGTTCTTCAGCTCGTAGATCTCGCCGCGCGCATCGACGGTGATCTTTTGCGAGAGATCGCCGTTCGCGACGGCGGTCGTGACCTTGGCGATGCTGCGCACCTGCGCCGTCAAATTCGCGGCCAGGCCGTTGACGTTGTCGGTCAGATCTTTCCAGGTGCCGGAGACGCCCTTCACCTCGGCCTGACCGCCGAGCTTGCCTTCATTGCCCACCTCCTTCGCGACGCGCGTCACCTCCGCCGCGAAAGAGGACAGCTGATCGACCATCACGTTGATGGTGTCCTTGAGCTCGAGGATCTCGCCCTTGGCGTCGACGGTGATCTTCTGCGAGAGGTCGCCCTGCGCGACCGCCGTGGTCACCTTCGCGATGTTGCGCACCTGCGCCGTCAGGTTGGCGGCCAGGCCGTTGACGTTATCGGTCAAATCGCGCCAGGTACCGGAGACGCCCTTCACCTCGGCCTGACCGCCGAGCTTGCCTTCGTTGCCGACCTCTTTGGCGACGCGGGTCACCTCTGCCGCGAAGGAGTTCAGCTGGTCCACCATGGAGTTTACGGTGGTGCCGATGCGCAGGAACTCACCGCGCACGGGCCGACCGTCGATCTCCAGCACCATCTTTTGAGAAAGGTCACCGCGCGCGACGGCGGTGATGACGCGCGCGACCTCGTTGGTGGGCGCGACGAGATCGGCGATCAGCTGGTTGACGGAGTTCATGCTCACCGCCCAGCCGCCTTTCGCGACGCCGACGGAGGCGCGCTCGTGCATCTTGCCCTCTTGACCTACGACCCTGCCCACGCGCGCGAGCTCTGTGGAGGTGTGCTCGTTGAGGCCGATGATGTCGTTGAGGAGCTCGCCCGCGCGGCTCAACACACCGTGCCTGGAGTACTCGAAACGCACGGAAAAATCGCCGTGCTTCATGGCCTTGAGCACCTCCACCAGGTGCTCGATCTCGAGCCGCGCCGGTTCCGGCAGTTGCTCCCATTCACGGATCGGGACCTCGGCTGCGAGCGCGTTCATCATCGTCCTGGAGCTGGCCTTGGCCGCCGCCGCGGCGGATTTTGAGGCGTTTCGACGCCGCGGCCGTGTGGTCGTCGATTCAGCCGGGGTATCGGCTCGCTTCGACTGACCGCGCTTGACTGCGGCGCGCTCGCGCTGACCGTTTTCTCGAAGCTCGCTCTGGGCGTTACTGGCTGGGAGCGTGAGGACATCTCGCGTGGGCATTCGGCCTCCGACGTTGGCTCACGGGAGCCACACAGCAGAAGGCTAACCTCTCGGCGTGATTTTGGCGTGTGGCGTTTCGCTGGTAACTCGCGATTATCCGCATCAAACGCTGTGGCGAAACAGCGAAGTGGGGCCGAATGCCTCAACCGCAACGAGTGAACATCGTCGATTTCACTGCGAGGCGAGAGCACCGCGCTCAGTAAAACGAGCTCGCGGGGAAGTCGACGTACACCACCAGCTCCTCACCACCGTAAATCCTGAACGGCTCGAGCTGCACGACGGTCGTTCGATCACGTCCTGTCGGGTCGAGCAGCACAGCGTCGGCGGCGTAGCTCCCGGCGCGCAGCTCGATGCTCGTGGCGAACGCGGCGCAGTCCTGCTGATACTCGCCGAGCGGCGCGCCGCTGGGCGTCAGCACGGCTATATCGATGACGTCAGCGTCGCCTTGATAACATTGCGCAGGATCCTTCACGCCGTCGATCGTCCAATCGACCAGCAGCGCGCCGCGCCCGACGCCGCGACCACTATCGGTTTCGATGAAGCAGCCGGTCGCCGCGAACAACGGCATGAACCAAAACCAATTTCGGATGCGCATGTAGCCCCTCAATGCACCCGTCGAGCAGGAGGCGCGACACGCCGGGCAGGGGGTGCGACGTAACCCGGTGCGCTCTCGCGATAACGCCAGTGCCGGCGATCGTAGTGACGCGGATGAGCGCGCGGCGCGCGGTCGATATGCATCCGATAGCGATAGAGCGGCCGGGGCTCTACCTCGTAGTAGACCCAGCGTCCGTGGCGGTGGGCGTACCAGCGATCTCCAATGAGGTAGACCACGTGTCCTTGGTAGTAAGTGCTCGGATACATTTCGACGTGCGCTGGCACCTCCGCCTCGACGTACGCCGTTTCGTGCGCGTAGCACCCGCTCACGGCGAGGAGCGCCGCCAGCGCCATGCTCCACGCGGCCCAGCGCGAGGACGACGCGGTGGAGCGCCGGTTCAGCGGCCCAGATTTGCATTCAACAGCTAACGTCATCGGCGGCCTCGTGCACGCATATCGATGCAGAACACGTGCCAGTGCTACCTCGTGGACGTTTGCCGATTCAACCCACGACAGGCGCCGGCAGCCGAGCCACAGCCCACCGGATCGCCACGGCGGCCGTCGGACGCGAGCGCTTTACACTTTGTGGTACTCGTCCACGAACTCCCAATCAGCGATCAGGTGCTTCTTCAGCAGCACGGAGAGCAGCGCGGCGAAGAGCGGCTCCCAACGCGCGCCGTCGGCGAGGATCTCGCTGGCGTCGGCTCCGTGCGAGATCGCCCGCAGCGCCGCCACCAAATCACGCGCGGTGAGCTCGGCGCTGCCTTTCGGCGCGGGCTCCGAGGGTGCACGCGGCCGCTTTGCGGGCAAATTGACCTGTGTGCCATCTAGCAGGGTAAGCGTCACCATCTTGCGCGGACGGCCGCGCTTGGGCGCGGGCATCGAGACTTCGCGCGCCTCGATCGTAGGGCTGCTGTCCGGCGCTGGCTCCGACTCCGGCGGCGTAGAGGCGTGCTGCGCCGCCCCGCTGCTCGCTGACGTCGACGCGGCGGGCGCGCTCGCCGCTGCGGACGCGGCGGAGGGAGCAGCAGCCCGCTCGGTCGCTGCGCGCGGACGCGTCAGGTTCGGTTCACCCAACATCGGAGTTGGACGTCCTGTGAGCTCGGCTTCGGCCTCCGCGACCGCTTCCGAGAGCGACGCGGTGTCGGCACCGCCAGCGTAGTAAACGCGGATCGCCGCGCGGATGTCGGACGGTGGCGCGATCATCGCGCGCACCGGCAACCCCGAGTACTGGGAGACTTCCTTTTGCGCCGCTTCGTCGCTGGGATCATCCATCGCCACGTACAGCGTGTCGCCGAAGCCGCGCACGCGACGCACGAAGATGGGCACCAAGCAGTACTTCTCCGCCGTCGCGTGCGGCACCAGGTTGAGCAGCTGGCGCGAGAAATCGATGTGATAGAGTGACACCCACGGAATGCTGAGCTGCTGGCTCAGGATCTGAGTGACCTGCGTCTCCGTCACCAAGCCCGACTCGACGAGCAAGGTGCCGAGCCGGCGTCCGTCGCGTTTTTGGAGCTCGAGCATCTCGTCGAGCTGCTGGCGAGTGATGACCTGGCCCTCGACGAGCAGCTCGCCGAGTCGCACACGCGGTGTTTGCATCACCTACTAAGCTAGCAGTTCCGCGAGCATTTCGCCGGGCCCGACGACCGGTCGAGATTCGCCGAGCAGGCGGCGCGCTCGGCGCGGCGTGCGCTCACAGCGGCACCGGAGGTAAGCCTCGCGCCTGCATCGAGCGCCCGTATCCTGCGCTGATTCGCGCGCCCTGCGCCCGAGCGGAGACTTTCTGTGGCAAGAAGGCTGGTTCTAGCCCTCGAGCTCGGAATAAACTGCAGCGTCGAGCCGGACCCGGTGCAGCGGGAGCTTCCCCGGGGCGGCCATGAGTTTTGCACGTGTCGACTACGACCCAGCCCGCCCTGCGCACTTGCCCACATTGCGGCTCGTCCTGCGCGATGGAGCACCAGTATTGCCCAGCCTGCGGGTTTCCGGTGGGTACGGTCGGGCTGACGAACGAAGACCGTTTCGTCGGTAAATCGCTGCCGGGCGGCTATCACATCCTCGACCTGATCAGCGTCGGCGGCATGGGCCGGGTCTACCGCGCGCAGCAGAGCGCGCTGGGGCGAACGGTCGCCGTCAAGATCATCCACCCCCACCTGCTCTCGGACGAGAACTCCGCGCTGCGCTTCATGACCGAGGCCCGCGCGGCGAGTCAGCTGAACCACCCGAACTCCATCGCGGTCTTCGATTTCGGCCGCACCGATGACGGGCAGCCGTACCTGGTGATGGAGTTTTTGCGGGGCAAGGACCTGGCCCGCGTCGCCTACGAAGAAGGGCCGCTGCCTTTTTCGCGTATCGTCGACGTGCTGCGCCAGGTGCTCGCCGCGCTCGGCGAGGCCCACGACCTCGGCATCGTGCACCGTGACCTCAAGCCGGAGAACGTGATCTTGGAGCCGCTCCGCCGCGGCGGCGACTTCGTCAAGGTCGTGGATTTCGGGCTGGCCAAGCTGCGCGCCGACGCGCAGCAAGGTCCCGGGGTGACGAGCCCTGGCATCGTGTGCGGCACGCCCGACTACATGGCGCCCGAGCAGGGCCGCGGCGATCCCATCGACGGGCGCAGCGATCTCTATGCCGTCGGGGTTATCTTGTTTCAGCTGCTCACCGGTCGTTTGCCCTTCGAGGCGGACAACCCGACGCAAGTCGTGATGATGCACCTCACGGTGCCGGTGCCAGATCCGCGGCAAGTCGCGCCCGAGCGGCGCATCCCGGACTCGCTGGTCGACGTCGTCATGAAGGCGCTCAGCAAGGACGTCCGCAAGCGCTATCAAGACGCCCTCGAGTTCGCCGACGGCCTGAAACAAGCGCTGCACCTGGCCGAGAGCGTCCCGCCGGCGAGCTTGACGATGCCGCCGCTGTCGACCGCGACCGCGAGCACGCTGTGCCCGGCCTGCGGACTGCACGTGCCGCTCACGAAATTCTGCGGCGAATGCGGCGCGCGCCTACCCGTGCGCAGCGGCTCACCGGAGACCGCGGCGGCCGCGTTCCCGCTGCCGTTCGTCGCGCGCGAGGACGACCTCACTTGGCTCCACGAGCAGCGCCAGCGCGTGGTCGACGGCGTAGTCGCCGCGCGCTTGGTGGGCGAGCCCGGCGCCGGCAAGACTCGCTTGCTGCAAGAGTTCCTGAACCACGCGCGCGCGGAGGGCGACACCGTCGCGAGCACCGGGCCCGATCCTTTCCACGCGGAGGTCGCGTACTACGCGGTGCGCGAGGCCATCCGCCAGCTCGCGCGGCTGTCACCGGCCGACATCGAAGCCGGGCGCTTCGAGCGGGCTCGCGCCGAAGCGCGTGCCGGGCTCTCGGACGCCTTCTCACGTCAGGATCGCAGCGAGTCGCGCGCGCCGTTCGAGCGCCGCGCGGCGCTCGCGGAGGCGCTGCGCTGGGCCCTCGGGGTCGCCGCGTCGCGCTCGCGCGGCGTCGTGCTCGGCATCGACGATCTGGACGAGATCGACGGCCCGAGCCGCAACGCCTTCGCTGACGTGTTGATGGAGCCACCCGCCGCGCCCGTGCTGTTCGTCGCGACGCACCGCTCGGGCTTCGACAGCGGCTGGGGGCCGCAGGTGCCCTCGCGCGGGCTCGTCGGGCTGCCGCCGCCCGCGCTGTCGCGCTTGTTGAACGGTCGCCGCAGCGGCGAGCGCCTGTTGCTCGGAGAGGCCAAGGGTGTGCTGCCGATGTACGTCGATCAGCTGCTGCGCTACTCGCAGGACGGCGGCACGGATCCGCCAGCGCGCCTCGCGGACTTGATCGCGCTCCGGCTCGACACGCTGGAGCCCCAAGCACGCCGCACGCTGCAGGCGCTCGCGGTGCTCGGCGATCACGCGCTGCCCGACACTGTGAGCGAGCTGTTGCCGAAGAGCGAGCGCTTCAACGCCATCATCGACGAGCTGGTGCGCGTCGGCATGGTGGAGCGCAACGACGGCCGGCTCAGCGCGACGCACCCGTTGCTGCGTGAAATCGTGACCACCAGCATCCCGGTGGCGGTCCGTCGCGAGCTCCACAAAAGAGCGCTGCAGATCTGTGAAAAGAGCGGCGCGCCGCTGGAGTCACGCGCCATTCACGCCTACGAGAGCGGAGATTCGTTCCAGGCGCTGCTGCTGCTCGAGCAAGTCGCGGATCGAGCCACGGCGCGCGGCGACGTGCGCGCCGAGGTGCTCGCGCTGCGCCGCGGTCTGGAGCTCGCGCGCCGCGAGATCGCGCGCGGCGAGCTGGACGATCCGCTGCGCGCGGTGCTGATCTTCAGCCGTAAGCTGGGCGCGGCGCTGACGCGGTCGGGCAATTTGGCCGACGCCGAGGGTGTGCTGCGCGAGGCGCTGGACATCGCCGGCCCGAGCGGCACCGATCGCGCGCGAGTGCTCTCCGCCCTGGCGCACGTGGCTCACGGCCGGCAGCGCAACAGCGAAGCGCTCGGGTATCTGGAGCAGGCCATCGAGATCGCCCGCCAGGCGGGCGCCCACGATCTGGTCGCCGCCTTCGTGGACACGCGGCGAGCCTGGACGTCGTGAAGGATGCATCGCTTCGTCACGCGCTGGGATCTCGATAAGACATACCTGCGCAGCCACTTCGACACGCTCTCAGAGTTGTTGAGCTCCGCGCTCGAGCCGATCACGGCGAAGCGCACGGTGCCCGGCGCCACCGCGGTGCTGCGCGAGCTCGGCACCGCTGGCGGCCGCGTCCACATCCTGAGCGGAAGCCCGCGGCAGCTGCGGCGCCGGCTGGAAGCCAAGCTGCGGCTCGACGGCGTCTGCTGGGACGAGCTCACGCTGAAGCCGAACCTCGACAACCTGCTGAAGCTCCGGCTGCGCGATCTGCGCGATCAGCTCGGCTACAAGCTGCCCGAGCTGCTGGCGGCGCGCGTGCGCGAGAAATCCATGTTCGGCAGCGGCGCGGCGCGCGAGGTGCTGGTCGGCGACGACTCCGAGGCCGACGCCTTCGTCTACTCGCTGTACGCCGATCTGTCGTCGGGGCGCGTCACTCGCGCCGAGCTCGTGCGCGTGCTGGAGGCCGGCCACACGCGCCCGAAGGTCGCCGAGCGCTGCCTGCAAGCGCTCGCCGAGCTCGAGCGCGACGCCCACATCGATTGCATTCTGATTCACCTCGACGGCCAATCGCCGCCCAGCTTGTTCGCGCGCTACGGCTCGCGCGTGATCCCTTTTTACAATTACCTGCAGGCGGCGCTGGTGCTGTTCGAGCGCGGCTTTTTGGACGCGGCGGGCACGCTGCGCATCGCCGCCGAGTTCAACGCGCGCTTCGCCTTCTCCGCCGACGCGATCACGCGCAGCTACTTGGATCTCGCCCGGCGCTGGCACGCCACCGGAGCCGCGCCGGGCAAGCTGTTGGCGGCGCTCAGCGAGCCGCCACCGGAGCTCGCGAGCACGACCGTTCACGAGCTGGCCAGCGCGTTCGGCGCGATCGACTACGACGCGGTGAGCATGACGCTGCGTTCCATCCCGCCGACCGTCGATTATGTCGAGCTCGCCGCGCTGCACAGCGGCGGGAAGAATCGGCGACGGCTCGGCCAGCGCTTCCACTGAGGCGCGGCGTTCGCACGCGAACGGCTACGCCAGCGGCAGCACGCGGCCGACCATGAACTTCAGGTAGCGGCCCTCGGGGTGCCCGGCGAGGATGGGATGATCCAGCGCGTGCCCGGCGTCGTGCACGAGCTGTAGCCGCACGCGCGCACGCGATGCGGCCTCGGCCAGAGATTGACGAAAGGCCTCCGGCGAGACTTGAGCGGTGCAGCTCGCGGCCGCGAACAGGCCGCCCAGCGCCACGCGAGCCAGGCAGAGCGTGTGCAGCCGTGTGTAGGCGCGCAGCGCCGTGTAGCGCTGCGCCTGTGAGGTCGCGAAGCTCGGCGGATCCGAGATCACGAGCTCGAAGCGCTCTCCTGCGCCGCTCAAATATTCGAAGACGTCCGCGACGACCTCGCGGTGCAGGCTGCCGGGGACGTTGTTTCGTTGAAAATTCTCGAGCGCCATGGCCAGGGCGGGCGCCGCCGAGTCGACGCTGGTGACCTGCGCGGCGCCGCCCAGCGCGGCGGCGATCGAGAACGCGCCGCTGTACGCGAACAGGTTCAGGACGCGGCGACCGGTCGCGATCTCGCGCACGTAGGCGCGGTTCTCGCGGTGGTCGAGGAACAATCCCGTCTTTTGGCCGGACTCCAGATCGGCCGCCAAGCGCATGCCCTGCTCTACGACCCAGAGCGGCCGCGGCGGCTCGTGCCCCCAGAGCAAACGGAAGCGCTCCACCTGCTCGGCGCCCCTGCGCCGCTTGGCGAGCACCCCATCGACGGGCACGACCTGGCGCACGGCGTCCACTACCAGCGGCAACAAGCGATCGAGCGACTCTGCGTAGGTGACGATGACGGCGTAGCGAGCGTAGACATCGACAGTGATACCCGGCACGCCGTCGGCCTCACCGTACAGCAAGCGGTAGGCGTTGGTGTCTTGGGCCGTGAGCGGCGCGCGCAGCGCCTGCGCCTCCTGCAGGCGCGCGCTGAGCCACGCGGCGTCGGGCGCGCTCGTGCGTGAGAAGATGCGAATCGCGACCGGTGAGTGAGCGTCCCACAGACCCACCGCGGAGAACGCTCCAGCGCGAACGCGCACCCAGCTGCCCGCGCGCGGCTCGAACCCGGGCGGCACGTGATCCCGATAAATCCACGGGTGGCCGAGCAACAGCGCGTCCGCGAGCGCGCGCGGCAGCTCGAGCGTGGGCTCGGGGCCCCTGGTGTCGAGCCAGCGGGACGCGGTCGGCGCGCGCTTCTCGGGCCGGCGCGGGCGCATGCCGCTCACGGTCGCGCGGGCGCCGGACCCGTGCTCTGCCGGACGATCAGCTTCATCGGGAACTCGACGACGCCGCGCTCGATCTTGTCGTGATCCTGAGCCGCCATCAGCGAGCGGCACGCCTGTGAGCCCATCATGCGCAGCTCCTGCCGCACGGTGGTGAGGCCCGGCCAGTACATGCCGGCGGCGGGGATGTCATCGAACCCGATGACGCTGACTTCGGCGGGGATGGAGACACCGTGCGACTGCAGCGTGCGCATGAACGCGAGCGCCATGGCGTCATTGGAGAGCACCACCGCGCTGGGCGCGCGCGCGCGCGGCGTCTTCAACCAACGTTCGGCGTAGGCGGCGCCTTCATCGGCGTGGTGGCGACCCATGAACAGCTTGTTCCCCGCCGGAATCTTGATCTTGTAAGCGGCGAGGCCACGCTCGAGGCCCTCGCCACGCTCACGGCTATCGAGCGACTCCTCAGGGCCGCCAACATAGGCGACGCGACGATGACCGAGCTCCACCAAGTGCTGCGCGATGTCCCGTCCCACGCCGATGTTGTCGCTACGTAAAGCGAGCACGCCGCGGAACGACTCGTCCGGCGCGATGATGGCGACGGCCAGGTGGGCCTTGCGGGCCGCGTCCACCAGCGGTCGCTCGCGCCGACCCGAGCAGGCGAAGATCAGCGCGTCCACGCGGCGATCGCGGATCCAAGAAGTGACGGTGCTGGTGTCGTACGCGCCGCGCAGCACGAGGCTGCCGACGAGCAACGAGATGTGCTTCGAGGTGAGCTCCTCCTCGATGCCGCCCAGAATCTGGGTCACCCACTCGCTCTGCGTGTCCCACGTGACCAGCCCGTAGCAGCCGGCGCGGCCGAGCGAGAAGTTGCGCGCGGTGGTCCACGGCGTATAGCCGAGCTTCTGAATCACCTTGGCGACGCGCGCGCGCACCTCAGCGCTGGCGTAACCGCCATTGATGACGCGCGAGACGGTGCTCTTCGATACGCGCGCAGCGCGCGCAACTTCTGCGATATCAGTTCGGCGGGCCATTAACGGGCGCACTATAGCCGCTGACCAGCCGAGTGAAATCAGCCAAATCCGTATCCTCGACCGCGCCCTGGATCTTGCAGCGGATATGACCGCGCGCGTCGACGAGCAGGTGAATCGGCAGCTCTGGATCGGTATCCAGGCCAGCCGCCTTCATCCACTCCTCACGTTCCTTGCCCTCTTTCAGCCAGTAAGTCGCCTTTACCGCAGCTGAGCTAGCCAGGTATTGCCGCAGCTGGCGCTCGTCGTCGTCCAGCGAGACGAAGGCCAAATGGAAGCGATGGCCGGCTTTGCCGAGCTCGGCTTGCCAGCGGACGAGCCGTGGAATTTCTTCCTTACAAGGTGCGCACCAGGCCGCCCAGAAGTTCACCCACGTCATCACGTTCGGCTCCGCGGCGAGGTGCTCCGGCAACTGACTCGCACCCGCCGCGGCTTGGCTGACCGGCTTCTTGGGCAGCGCCTTGCCGTCCTTCGCCAGATTGGGACAAAGCGGTCCGCGGGCCTTCTTGGCGGGCGGCGCGCTGTCCGCCGCTGTCGCCGCGGGGGTGGCCGCTGGCGATGGCGTCGTCGCTTGCACGGCTTGGCTGCGCTCACGCGGCGCGCTCACCGAGGCGTCGGCTTGCTCCTTACAAGCCGACGTCAGGAGCGACGTAACGCCAAAGCCGAGCGCGAGCAGGCGCTTCACAGCCGGCAATCCACCCAGGAGACGAAGGCGCTGCGATTGATCGCCTCCTCGTCGCACTTTTTGTCCGATCGCGAAGTTTGCCACGCGCAGTAGTCCTTCGAGAGCTGAGCGAACTCGTTACCGAGCCAGAGCAAGCCGACCTTCTTCTCGAGCTCGGGGTCGTTCGCCACTTCCTTGAGATGGTACATCACCGAGTTTGCCCGACGGTGCGACAGCGCGCGGTTCTTCGCTTGCGTGCCGCTCTTGGACGCGCGAGCCACCACGAAGAAGTAGCGCGCGCCCTTGCGCGAAAACCATTTGTCTTCGAGCAGCTTCTTGCCCGGCTCGTCCAGGTCGTCCATGCCCTCGTCGAACTGGATCACCGCGCCGCGCTCGCGCAGCGGCGTGAACAGCTCGTTGAAATCTGCGTCGTTGATGCTGGCGAAGGTCTTCACGTCGGACGGCTTGCAGCCGCGCCGAGCCTCGTCCCCGGCCAAGCCGCAGGAGTGCAGCACGCGCTCGAGCACCTCCTTGAAGCGCGGCGTGCAGTACGCCACCTCGGCTTGATCGGCGATGGCGACCCGCGGCTTCTCAGCCTCCGGGGTGGTGAGCCGCTCCGCCGCCGAGCGCACCGAGCCGCGCACGCCGAGCGTGACGGCGCCGAGCAGCACGACCGTCGTGCCCGTCGCGACGGCGCCGGCCAGCGCGGCGCCCGCTTTCATTTCAGCACCTCGGGCGAGAGCTGCGCCAGCGTGTAGCGCAAGCCGATGTCAGTGTCCTCGTCACAGATGCGCTTCTTGCCGAAATAGACCTGCGGCGTGGACACCGGAATGCCGTTGTCGGAGGCGAAGTGCAGCTGGTTGTTGAGCCGCACCTCGGTCTTGCGCTCGTCCATGCAGCGCAACATCGCTTCACCCCAGCGCTGCCGGATCAAGGCGCGCAGGGAGTTGGGTCCCGCCTTGCCGGCGCGCGACAGCTCCGGCTGCTTCTCGTAAGCCCACTCGAGCACCTGCCGCGCTTGTTCCCCGCCGCACAGCACCGCCTTGGAAACGATGCACGCGCCGGGGTGCAGCGGCTCGTTGAGCATCCAATTGCACTCACTGTCGAGCGGAAACAGCGAGAGCCGCGCGTCCAGCCGCTCCACGACGCCCTCTGCCACGAGGCGGTCGTGGAACGCCTTGCACGTCGGGCACAGCGGATCTTCGAACAGCAGCGCGGGTTGCACCGCGCGCGCGCCGCGCATGGAGACGAGGTCCCCGCTCTTGGGCTCGGGCAGCCTGATCTCACCGCATTGCCCCAAATACGGCCTTTGATCCGGCACCGTAGCTGCGTAGACCACGGCCGGCGTGAGGCTAGTGACGCCGAGGGCCACGAGCCAGGCCAGCGGCATCAACAAGCCGCTCGACGGCCGCGCGCTGCCCGCGTCCTCGTCGGCGCGCAGCGCGAACAGTCCCATGACGCCGCCCACCATCAACAGCGTCGACGCGATGTAGATGCCGATGCACGTCTTGCACAGCTGCCCGATGCGGGTGACGCTGATGGCGAACATCACGACCGAGACCAAAAACGGCGTGAGGCCGGCCAGTCCGAAGAAGGTCAGCGCTCCTTTCGGCGCGCGCGGCCCCGCGAGCAGCAGATACAAGCTGAAGCCCGCGAAGAACGTGAACGCCCCGAGCGCGAACAGCGAGATGGGCACCCCGCCCCAGTACGACTCTTTGAACAGCGCCGAGTACGGGCTGTACATCGCCGCACGACAAGCTTCGGCCTCGGAGGTCACCGAGGCCCCAGGAATGAAGCTGCAATGCACGTCATGCAGCCGTCGATCGAGGTGGGAGGCGTAGTCCGACGTCGAATTCCAGGCGAACAGCAGCCCGAGCAACGACGCTACCAGGCTGATGATGGCGGGTGTGCGGGAGCTACCGGACATCGCGGCGAGCGTTGCAACGCCGCCTAGCCAGGTCAAGGCAGAAGCCGGGCCCGCTCGCTAGGGCGAGCCCGCGAGCCGCCTCAGACCGACCGAAATCTCGCTCTTGGTACCGTCGACGACCACTTTTCGCGTCTGATATCCCGGCGCGCCGACTTCGAATGCACGTTTCTTGCCGGGCTCGATCGTCACGGTGAGCGGCGGGCGTCCCGCGTCTTTTCCGCGGTAATAGATGCGACCGTTGGCGGGCCGCACGTGAATCACCACCGCGATCTTGCCGTCTTTGTCCGCCGTGACGGCGTTCGACGCGAGCGGCGCGGGCGCCGCGACCGTGTCCGCGGTGGACGGCGAAGCGGACGGCGCGGCGCTTGCCAGCGCGGGCGCCGCCGCCGAAACACGCGGTTCAGAAGGCCGCGCGCTCACGCTCGGCTGCGCGCGCGCGGCGCCCTCCGCCGACCGCTTCGCGTTGGCGCGCACCAGCCACGCGAAGCTCAACGCCATCACCAAGCCGAGCGCGGCGAAGATTTTGACGCGCAGAGCTCCCGACCTCGTGTGCTGCGCGTCAGAAGGGCCGAGCCAGAACGCTGAGCTGCTGGCGTCGGGCGGCGCGCTCGGCTGGCCGAGGAGCTGGCTCGGCAACGGCGGATCCGACGGAAAAACCGGGCTCACCAGCGCGGCGTGGGTCGGCGCCGAGCGCTGCACGCTCGCGGGCGAGAGCGCAGGCTCGGGTGCCGCGTCGGGCATAGAACCCCACTCCGCGTCGATCTCGTCCGTCGACGGTGGCGAGCTCGAGACCAGCGTGCTCCCAGCAGGAAGCGCAGACGAGCTCACTCGATGTCGACTGTTTTCCTCGCCCATTGGGCTCAGACTAAGCACAGGCGGCGACGCTGAGCAAAGCGTTGCTCGCTCGCTGACGTCGCGCAGAAATTTGCGACTCGGCTGCACGCTACAGAGCGCGCTATTTCTTGGTCGCAGCTGCGGAGGGAGCGCGCTCCGCGCCCGCGTCGGGCGACGTGGTCGCGGGCGACGTGGTCGCCTGCGCCGAAAGCCATTTCTCCGCCTCTGCGCGCGCCGGGTGACTCGCTGGCGCAAGCTCCAGGAAGCGTCGGAACAGCGAGCTTGCTTCACTCGGACGCTTCATGCAGTCGGCGTACAGCACGGCGAGGTTGAACGTCGCCGCGACGTTGTCGGGCTCTTTGTCGAGCACTCCCTTGAGCAGCTTCTCGACGGCGGCGTACGCCGCGGCGTCATCCTTCTTCGCTTGGCCGCGCTTGGCGGCGGCCAGCCCGAGCGTCGCCGAAACATCCTCAGGATCGGCCTCGTGCACCGCGCGGAACTGCTCTGCCGCGCGATCATAGACGCCGGCCTCGAGCAGCACCGTGCCGGTGTTGAGGCGAGCGGTGGTGTCGTTGGGATCCAGCTCCGACGCCTTGGCAAAATGCTGGAACGCGAGCGCATCGTCTCCCTTCTTGAGCGCGACGAGACCCGCCGTCCGCTCGACGACGGCGCTCTTGGGCGCCGCTTTCAGCGCCTCTTGCACCAAGATCTCCGCCGTATCCGGCTCGCCGCGCGCCACGTGCGCGAGCGCGAGCTCCGCGAGCACGTTCGGATCCTGAGCGCGGCGCACCAGCACGCGATGCGCGAGCTCGATCGCGCGATCCACCTGCCCGCCCTCGCGCAGGGCGCTCATCAGCGCCACCGGAGCCACCGCCGCGTCAGGGTGCGCTTTGACGAAGGCCTCCAGCGCGTCGATCGCCGAGGCCGGATCGCCGCGGCGCCGCCGCACTTCGGCGAGCGCGACCGCCACGTCTTCCGCGTTGGGCGCGAGCTTCTGCGCGTGTGCCAGCGCGCGCTCCGCGGCCACGAGGTTGCCCGCCTCCGCGTAGAGCACCCCCAAATCGTACTCGGCCTCCCACAGCCCGGAGTCTGCCTTGACGGCGTCTTCCAGCAGACCGATCGCGCGCTCGCGGCCGTCGCTCTGCTTGGCCGCGTCGACCCCCTGCGCCATCTTGCTGACCGCCGCGGGGTTCGCCGCCGGCAGCTTCGGCGCTTCGGCGACGCGTTGCTGGCTCCCGCACGCCAGCGCGAGCCAGCCGAGCCAGCACAGCCAGAGCAGGCGCCTCATGGCGTCGCCGCCTTCCCGCCCTTGGCTGCCTTCTTTTCGGCCTGCGGGATCAAAAACGCTTCACTCTGGCCCGCTTTGGCGCGCCGTGGCGCGTCGATCAGCGCCGGCAACGGCAGCGGTCCGCGAGAGCGTAGCTCGAAGCCGATCTCCTTCAACGGCGGGTAGAGCTCGGCGTTGAGCCGGCCCAGCGCCGCGCGCATCTTCGCCGTCCAATCATTGAAGATGCCAAGCTCCACCGCCTTCTGCCAGCCGCTCTCGTAAGCCTCGAGGCTGCGCTCTTCGATCGGGATCACGAACTCCTCGATCG
Organism: uncultured Sorangium sp.; assembly: GCA_966250485.1. Taxonomy (GTDB): domain Bacteria; phylum Myxococcota_A; class Polyangia; order Polyangiales; family Polyangiaceae; genus PMG-095. The sequence goes on from CBINHN010000033.1 coordinate 23,266, forward strand.
ACTGACGATAGAGCTCCTTCTCGGAGTCGCTCAAGCTCGCGGGCGGCGGCGACGCCAGCAGCGCTTTGGAGAACGACTCGTACGTAAAGCCGATCTGATAGAGCGACGCGGTCGTCCACTCCGCGACGCCCATCTCCGCCGTCGCCAGGAACGCGTCGGCCGCGCGCTTCAACAGCTCGCTCTTCTTCCGCAAGCGATCCTTCAGCTGCCGCACGTCACCTTCGATCTTCACGGCGTCGAATTTCTCCAAGTAGCTCTCGCCCTGTAAGTAGCGCGCGCGCGCGGCGTAGTACTTGCCACGCTCGTCCAACGCCCCCTTGCGGCCGGCGTACACGTGCACCGCGCGCTCGAGCGCCGTGGCGCGCGTGCGCTCGTCCTTGCTGACCACCGCGAGCCGCACCAGCGCTTCGATCTGACTGCTCGGGCTGCGCGCGTTCTTGGCGTAGCGCTCGTAGAGCTGCGCCGCCTCGCTCTTCTTGCCGGCTTTCTCATGGGCCTTGCCCATCAGGAACGTCACTTCGTCAGCAGCGTCATCGCGCGGGTAGTACTTCTTGAACTTCTCGCCGCTCTCGATGGCTTTGTCGTGGTCGCCGATGGTCGTGCGCAGCAGCACCGCGTTGAACGCGGCGTCGCGGTGGTGCTCGTACTTGGGGAACAGATCCGTAATCAACGCGTGGTAGTCCGCGGCCTCGCGGAACAGGCCGACCTCTTGATGCGTGGTCGCCGCGATCCAGACCCCTTCGGCTGCTTCCGGCCGCTGGCGATGCTCCTTCACGAGCAGCTCGGCCGCGGCGGCGAGCTTCGCGAGATCGCCTGCGCGCTTGGCCTCCACCTCGGCGTTGACGGCTGCCTGCGTGGCGCGCTGCTCGCGCGGAAATTCCCGCGCGGCGCGCAGGTACGCGTCGGCGGCTTTGGCGTGCTCGCCCTGCGCGGCCAGCTGCTCGCCCTGCTTGAACACGGAGCCGATGATGAGCGTATCCAGGCGCGCTTGCTGCGCGCTGCTCTGAAACGCCGGCGCTTTCTTCAGGCGGCGCGCCCAGGTCTCGATATTGACGTAGTCACGGCTCTTGTTGAAAGAGTCGAGGATGAGCTCACCGGCGCCGGCCGAGTACTTGCTGTTCGGATACTTCTCCAGCAAAAGTCCCCATTGGCGCACGGCGGGGTCGAACACCTGGTAGTCATAGTAGAGCTTGCCCTGGCGAAAGAGCAGCTCCGGTATTTGCGCGTCGCTCGGGTAGTTCTTGACGTAGAGCTCCATCGCCTCGGTGAGCTTCTTGTCCGTGGCGGTCTCCTCTTGCTTGCCGTTCGCCTTCTTGGCGGCTTCGAACTCGGCGGCGCGCGCGACCTCGAGCGCCGCGAGCGAGTTGTACAGCGCCGTGCGCGACAGCGGGCCCTGGGGGTTCAGCCGCACCGCCGCGAGGTAGGCGTCCGCGGCCGCCATCGCATTTTCTAGCCGGTAGAAGTGGATCTCCGCCAGGTTGTAGTAGATTTCGTACGCTTGCGGCCGCTTGCCGAAGCGGGCCAGGTACACGTCGTACAGGCGCGCTGCGCCTTCGAACTCGGCGCGGCTCGTCTTATCCGCTTGAGCTTTGGCGTGCAGCCCAACGGCGTCCTCACGCAGCTGCTTCTCCGCCGCTGCCTCGGCCTTGGCCAACACCTCGGGCCGCTGGACGCTGACCCAAGCCGAGACCTTGGCGTTCTTGGCGTCGGCCGGCGGAGCGACGTACTCGCGCACGATCCATTTGTAGTCTTCCTCCAGCGCGCGCCACGACTCCATCGTGGAGTGCGCCTGCGCGATGTGCAGCGCGTGCTCGTACGCCTCCGGGCTCGTCGGCTCCAGCTTCAACAGCAGCCGGTAGGCCTCCACGCCGCGCTCGTAGTGCGCCTGCTCGTAGAAGGCCTCGGCCAGCGCGCGCACGATGCGCCCGGCGAACTTGTCACCACCGGCCTGCACCAGGAAGCGGTGCATGTCCTCGGCGCGGTTCTTCTCGTCCTCGACGAACACCGCCACCAGGTTCTTCAGCGCTTCATTCTGCAGCTCGTCGAGCTCACTCTGGCTCTTGCCGCGCTGCCCGCCTTCCGCCGTGGACTTGAACACGGTCAGGAAGCGACGCGCGGCTTCTTGCGTCTTGCCCAAGCGCCACAGCGTCCAGGCGCTCTTGAACAGCGCGAGGTCGTAGAGCGGGCTGTCCTTGTACTTGAGCACCTCTTCGTATTCGCGATACGCGATCTGGTAGTTCGGCGCGTCCTTGGTAAACTCGTACTCGGCCCGTACCATGTGCGCGTCGGGGACGAAGCGGCTGCGCGGAAACCACTCGATGATCTTGTCGAAGCGCCGCACGGACTCGGCGAACTTGCCCTCCTCATTGGCGAGGAAGCCATCCACGTAGAGCGCGAGATCGTACTCGCGACAACCCTTGTAGCGGGTCAGCACGCGCAAAAAGCGCGCGCGCGGCTTGCTGTAGTCGGGCGTCGGCGGGTCACCGCGCTGATCGGCGGGCGTGCTCTCCCATTTCTGAAAAGCGGCCACGAAGCGATCGCGCGCGTCCTCCCACTCGAGCTCGCCGATGCGCAGCAGCGCCTCGGGCATCTCCGCGGAATCTTCCTTCGACTCGGCGATGAACTTGCTCAAGAGCTCCAGCGCTTCGGCGCGCAGCTTCTTGCTCTCCGCCACGTTGCGCTGAATGCGCCTGTCGATTTTCTTGGCCAGCACGTCGCGCAGCCGCTCCGGGATTTGCAGGCTGACCTGCAGCGCGCGGCGGTCCTTGGCCTTGTTCTCCGCCTTCTTCCTGATCGTGGGGCGCTCGCGCGCTCCGAGCTTGCGCTCGGCGGCGGGGCGTATCTTGGATGACTCCGCCGCCATGCTCGGCTCGGCTGCGGTCAGCGCGGAGCCGTACCTGGAGATCGAGAGCCCGAGAGCCAGCGCGAGGACCAACGCGTGCGGCGAGCGTCGCATATGAAAGTCGAGAGTACCGGCGAGACCGGCCGCGGGCAACGTCCGACAATGTCGTGTGCTCTCTCACCCTTCGGGCCACAGCCCCTCGCAAATCGCTGGCGTCAAATGCCTGCCGTTCACGCGCGGCTTTCGACGACCCATCCGATGCGCCGTGTAGGTCACTCCTATTGTTGGTTCCTGAGCGCGCGCGACGCGCGTAGGGTGTAAAGTCCGGATCGTGAGGAGCGCGTTGGCTCCCGCAACGAGAGGCGGACATGCGACAGGACATCCTCGTCATCGATGACGACCCCGTGGTGACGCGCATGCTGAGCCGCGTGCTCAACGGTCACAACGTCGTCGTCGCACACTCCGGGAGTGAGGCGCTCGATCGCCTCGGCCGCCAGAAGTTCGGTCTCATCTTGTGCGATCTCACGATGCCGGGCATGAGCGGGATGGGCTTCTTCGAAGCGGTGCGCGGCATCTCCCCGGATCTGGCCGAGCGCATCATCTTCATGACCGGCGGCGCCTTCACCGCCGAGAGCCACGAGTTTCTGAATCAGCACCCGGATGCTTGGGTCGAGAAGCCCTTCGACATTCGAGTCCTGCGCGAGCTGATCCGCGCCCGCGCCGAGCTCTAGCCCGCAGCGCGGCTGCAGCTGCCGCCGAAAAAATCTCAATTGGCCGAGCTCGCAGTTGGCCAGCGCCGATATCCCACATTCTGCTCGCGGAAAAGCCGAGTTGCCATTATATGGCGCCGGTGGACCCGCTATTTGCAACCAGGGTCGGTTTCATCGCGCTGCTGACGCTCGGCGCCGCGCTGATGGTCTGGAGGGGGCCGGCTCTGGGGGCTGCGCTGCGTGATTTTTTTTGGGAGAAGCAGCCGCCCGTCAACCTCGCCCTACTTCGCATCTTCACGTTCTATCTCATCGTGGACGGTAGCTCCGGTGCGGTTCCGATCGTGGAGCTCCCGCAGGTGCTGCGCGTGTATCCCTTGGGCTGGGAGTGGCTCGCGCCCGTGCTGCCGCTCAGCCCGCACGCCGTCGGTATCGTCGAGACGTGGCTGCTGCCGATCTTCGGCACGCTCGCCACGATTGGACTGTTCAGCCGCGTGACCGTCCCCGTGTCCGCGTTGCTGGCCGTGTACTTCTATCTGATCCCGAATTTACACGGCTCCATCGGGCACGGCATGCACGTGCACGTCTTGTCGGCGCTCGTGGTGGCGGCGAGCCCGTCGGGGGACGCGCTGTCCATCGACGCGCTGATTCGTCGTTGGCGCGGGTTGCCCGCGCCGGCTCCCAGCCACGCTTACACGGTGCCCGTCCGCTTCTGTTGGCTGCTGCTCGGAACCATGTACTTGTTCCCCGGCCTCTGGAAGCTCTGGGAAGCAGGGGACCTATGGCTCGCGGGCACGAAGCTGCGCGTCGAGATCCTCGGTAAAATGGCCGAGCACCCCGACAACCACGCGCTGCTGCGCATCGACAAGTGGCCTTGGGTGATGGCGATCGCGGGCACGATGACGCTCGTCTTCGAGATCGGCTTCTTCTTCGCGCTGTTCAACCGCCGCACGCGAGTGTTCGCGGGAATCGCGGGGGTAGCGTTCCACATCGGTGTGCTGCTGCTGATGAGCATCGAGTTCAACCCGATTCACCCGCTGATTGTGCTGCTCGACTACCCCGGCCTCTTGAAGCTCGCTCCATTTCGCTGGCTGGCCAAGACGTGGAACGCGCACTTGGCGGCGCCGCTGACGCGGCTATCGAGCGGGCTCGCGGCGGGGCTGCAGCGGCTGGCCGCGCGCTCCCCGCTGCTCGCCCCGCGACCCACGGTGACGAGCGCCAGCGCTTCATCCCGCTCGGCAGCGGGCGCGCTCCTGGTTGGCGGCACACTGCTGTTCGGGATGTTCCACGTCGGCTTCGCCAAGGTGGAGACCTGGCCGTTGTCCGTTTACCCTTGCTTCTCACGCCGGCGCACCGAGCCGCCTGCGGAGGGCGTGGCGTTGAGCACCTTCTTGCAGCCGCAACACGGCCCGCGCAGAGAAATTCAGGTCAACTATTATCCGCTAGTGGATACCAACGCCATCCACAACCTGCTCACGAGCGCGCTGCGCAACAGGCGCCGTCGCCGGGATGCGAGTAACCCCAAGCTCGACGCCGTGCTGGAGATCGTGAAGAAGAACGTGGGCGAGCGCCAGCCGGGCGACGAGCTCTTGTTCTACGAATGGCACTTCGCGACGGACCCCGACGAACGGCGCAGCGATGTGCCGCACGACGAGCGCTTCCTGACGAAGCTGACGTTTTGAGCGGACGCTCAGCGCGGCTGGCACACAGCAGGGAAGCGGCTCTCAGCGTAGCCCTTCGCCGCCCACGTATTCGTCGGCCCAGTCCTCGCCCTCGAACGGCCAGTACTCTTCGTCGTCGCCGAGGTAGCGCTCGGCCTTCAAGGAGTCCACGATGCTCGAGGGCAGCAAGCCTTGCGAGAGCGCTTCGACCTCGATCTCGAGCGAACGCTTGCGGCCGAGCACGGTCTCGATGCGCCCGAGGCGCGCGCGGTTGACCAAGCGCGTGAGCCGTTTGTCCAAGCGCTGAAACGCGTCCCGCGCGAGCCGCGCTTGCTCGCTCTCCAACGCGCGGCGAAGCTGCTCGGCTTGTTGGTACAGCTCGCTCGCGCGCTGGCGGTCCTGCGTGATCAGCGCGTTGAGATCCGCGCCCGGCGCGGCGTTGCGCTGCGCCTCCGCCCCGAGCCCCGCGCGCAGCGCCTTGGCGCGCAGCTCCAGCGCCTCAAGCTCCTTCTGCAGCGCGTCGAGGTCGCCGCGGCGCTCGGGCGCGGCGCGCTCCGCCTCGCGCATCACGCGCTTCAACTCCGCGATCTGCGCGTCGATGCGCGCGACTTTGTCGAGCGGCCGCTGACCCAGCGGGCTCTCGCTCTGCGGCTTCGTTTCATTGCCCGCCGCGAGCTTGCGACGCGCTTCGTCCAGCTCGCCCAGCGTTCCGCGCAGCCCCGCGAGCTGATGGTCCACCTCCGCCAGACGCCGTCCCGTGCGCAGATACGCCTGATCGACGCGCAGCGCCGCGCCCAGCGCGCGCGCCGTCTCCTCGGGGACGCCCAGGCCGGCGCCGCCCGGATCGGTGCCGCTGCGCACCGCTTCCGCGAGCCGGCGCATCGCCCCCTCGTCGGCGGCGATTTTGCGAGCCGCGTTGCGCGCCGGCTCGTAGCGCGCGATGAACTGCCGCAGCTTCTGATCGGCCTCCGGAAAGTGGCACACTGCGAGATCGACGTAGGCGTCCAGGATGACGGCCTCGTCTTGGTATGGGTGCTCCACTTTCAAGCGCTTGAGATCGTCCAGCGCCTCGCGCGCGCCGCGATAATCCTTCGCTTCATAGCGAGTGGTCGCCGTCTCGTACAACGCCTCGGGCAGACGCTCCGAGTCGTTCGGCACGAGATAGTAGTAGTAACGAGCGTCATCGAAGCGGTACTGCTCGTGAGCGATGCGCCCGAGCCCGAGGCGCGACAGATCGCGCACACGAAAGAAGTCGCTGCCGCCGAACACCGCCGCGCGCCGCGGCGTCTGCTTCGGGTCGGCGACTTTACAGAACAGCTGCTCGCCGCGCGCGAAGTTCTTGGCTTCCACCTCGATGACGCCCGAGAGGTACGTGGCCTGCGCCCAAAACCGCGAACGCTCCCCGACCTTGGCGTAGGCTGCCAACGCCTTGCCGCGATCGCCGCGCAGCTCCGCGGTCCGCCCGCGCAAATATTCGATGTCGCCCTGGACCTCGGGCGGCGCCTGGGCCTCGATCTTGTCCAGATCCTGCAGCAGCAGCTCCGGGCGATCCGCCTCCAAGCCGAAATCGACCAGGCTGTCGGCGGCGCGACGGAGCCAGGTATCTCCCGGCGCGCCCTCGAACAGGCGCAGCAAGTAGGCGCGCGCGGGCTGCACCGCCCCTGCGCGGCCGAGCGCGTCGCCAAGCAGGAACAGCGCCGCGCGTCCTTCTTCCGACTTCGAGAAGGCATCGAAGCGCGGCGACTCGACCAGGTACACCAGATCCGCGATGGCCTCGTCGCGGCGGCCGTTCACGAGCTTCTCTTCAATCTGCGCCAGGTCGGCTTGCAGACGCGCGGTGCTGAGCGGCGCCGTCGCGGCGAGCTTCTGCGCTTCCAGCGCTGTTTGATAGGCACGCAGCGCCTCGCCGCGCGTGTCGCTCGCGGGCGGCGCTGTCGCGTCAGCGCGCGCAGCACCGTCCGCGGGCACGCTCGGCGCGTCCGCGGCGGGCTCGGGCGCGCTCGGCGCCTCCGGCGCTGCCGCTGCGGCGCCGCCGGCCTGCGCGGATGCGCTGCCGGCGAGCATGAAGACGACCAGCGCTGGAGCGAGCGAGCGACGCCAGCGCACGATCAGCGCTCCGTGACGCGGGCCCTGAGCCGCACGCGCAGGTCGTACTCGCCGTCTTTGTCGTCGGGGAAATCGGCGGCCATGTCCGAGTCATCCTTGATGCGAACCGTGGCTTCGAGCAGCTGGCTCTCCGGAACCAGCACTGAAAAGCGGGAGCTCTGCCAGGTGCGGTATTGCCGATTGCGTGCGTCATAGCGCTCGATGTCCACGCCGAGCACGTGCTGCCCCGGCGCCAGCGCGTGCTCGTAGACGACGCGCTCATCGTCGGCGCTGAAGCGCTGTGGCGCGACGAACACGACGCCGTCATCCAGAGTGACGGCCAGGCTCTCGATGCGAGCGTCGTCCCCGCGCGTCTCTACGATGACGCGCAGCTTGCTCTTGAACAGCGTGGTCGTGAGCACAGACACGCGGCTGCGCAGCGTGGCGATGTCACCCAAGAGACGATCGAGCTCGCCGGGCGCCGTCGGCGGCGGACCTTTCGCGAACTCGTCCGGTGCGGGCGTGAGCGGCGAGAGCTTCGTGCCGTTGTCGCCGGCGCCCGCGGTCGGCGGCGGACCGAGCTCAGCGTCGGCGTCCACCGCGGCGGGCGTGTCGCTGTCCGCGGGCGTCGCCGGCTTCTCTTTGTCGCTCTCTTTTTCGTCGCTGGGCCGCGCGCTGCGCTCGGCCGCGGGCGCGGCCTTGCTCGGGCTGCGCGCGGCGCCGCTCGGCTTTCCGCGCTTCGTCGGCTGGGACAGCGCGGGAGCGGACACGGTCAGCGCGGCGAACAGCAGCGTAAAGTCCCGAGCTCGCATGTAAGCTCGGGACTTTATCACGCCCGCCCGCGGAAAATCAGCGCCCGCGAGGCGCCGGGCAGGTGGTCGTCACCTTTGGCGACAACCACCCACACCACGCTCAGCTCTTCGCTTTGGTCTGCTCGGCGACGGCCTTCGCGGCGCGCTCGGCGGCCTCTGGATCGCCGAGGTAGTAGCGCGGCTTGATCGGCTTCAGGTTGTCGTCGAGCTCGTAGACGAGGGGGATGCCCGTGGGGATGTTGAGCTCGACGATGTCCGCGTCGCTGACGCCGTCGAGGTGCTTCACCAGCGCGCGCAGGCTGTTGCCGTGCGCGGCGATGAGCACGCGCTCACCCTGCTTGATGCGCGGCGCGATCTCCCCTTCCCACAGCGGGAGGAAGCGCGCGACCGTGTCCTTCAGACACTCGGTGCGCGGCAGGTCGCTCGGCGCGAGCTTCGCGTAACGCGGATCTCGGCCGGGCCAGTACTCGCTCGATTCATCGAGCACCGGCGGCGGCACGTCGTAGCTACGGCGCCAGATCTTCACTTGCGCCTCGCCGTGACGCGCGGTCGTCTCGGCCTTGTCGAGCCCCTGCAGCCCGCCGTACATGCGCTCGTTCGCGCGCCAGGAGCGGACCACGGGGATCCACATCAAGTCGAGCTCCTCGAGCGCGATCCAGAGCGTCTTGATCGCTCGCTTCAGGACGGAGGTATAGGCGACGTCGAAGCCGAGCCCCGCTTCCTTCAGGAGCTTGCCGGCGTTCTTGGCCTCCTCCATCCCGAGCGGGCTGAGCGGGACGTCCACCCAACCGGTGAAGCGATTTTCCTGGTTCCACTGGCTCTGGCCGTGGCGCAGCAACACGAGCTTATGCATGACGGGCTCTCAATTGGTGAAGGGGATGAAAACGCTAGCGCCGGCCAGGGCCGTGATGTCGTTGACCACTTGCTCGACACCGAGCGCCACGCGCTTTTGCTCGCGCACAATGTCGCGCACGTCAAGGCGAAGCGCGAACCATTCGGCGAGGTAGAACTTCATGCCGAACCCGCCCGACCCCGTCAGTCCCACGTCCCCGGGCTCCACGGTGGCCCCGCCGCCGAGCGCCAGATAAAAGTCGAAGCGATTGATCGCGCCGCCCATCCAGCGCACTTTGCCGTAAGCGAGCGACCACATCAGATGGCCTAGAAAAAGCTGAATCGGGTCGTCCTCGGAGGCGACGATGTCGACCAGCCCCGGCTGTCGCTGATTCACCGCTTTGAGCAGCGCGAAGCTCTGGCGCGTGCGCAGGTAGCTCGCCTCGAGCCCGAGATCTTCGGTGAAATGAAAGGTATAGGCGCCGCCATAAATGGGCGCGCCGTCCGAGATGTCGCCCGCGTACCAGCCACCCAGCGGCGAGAGCTCGTGGCGCAGCGCCTTCTGAAACAGGCGCGGCACCGCCCCGCGATACGCGCGCTGCCCGACGAGCTGCTGCTTCAGCGCTTCGTCCACGCACTGTGCGGCGGCGTTGTTAGGCCGCCCCAGAACCAGCAAACCACCCACCAGGGCTGCCGCGAGCTCGATGACTGTGCGCGGGACCAACGCCGATCGAATTATCATAAGTAGTTGGGATAAGGCGGATTTCTCGCAATCCGCCGAGCAGCGAGCTGCTCCAAAGACCCACCTAGGACTCTGGCCCCGTGGCAGCACACCCCGACGTCCCGGCGGCCTGCAAATGTCGTCGTTTGAGGCGGGAGATGCTCTGAGATAATCCGCGCCGCAGGATGCGAAGCTCTCCATTCGTCGTCGCCCTGGTCGCGGCGACCACGCTCACGCCGATACTCCGGGCTCAGGGCCGAACAGCGGCGGCCACCTGCGCCGAGCGGCGCGGAGCGCTGAGTCGCATGAGCTGCGAGCTTGCGCGCGCGCTGCCCGGGGGCGAGAGCGGCGTGCTGGTCGTCGCGGTGACGACCGCAGGCAGCGCCACGAGTGAGCTCGTACGCACGCTCGCGCGGCTGCTCACCGCGGAGCTCGGCAGCTCCGCGCGTTTTCATCCTGAGCTGCTCGACGCCGCGCACGCGCAGCGACTCGCCAGGCGCGACCTCCCGGCGTTGCTCGTCTCCGCCGAGCTCAGCCACGAGCGCTTCGTCGCGCGCGCCGATCTGGTGCGCGCAGCGCCGGGCTTCTGGTCGCGCTTCCGCGCAGGCGAGCCCGGAATTTCAGCGCATGCCAGCGCGAGCAGCCTGCTCGACGCCGAGCTGCGCGCAGCGCTGCCGCCCGTACCGCTGGTGATCTCGCGCATCGACAAGGCAGCACCGCTCGACGAGCCAACGCTCGCGCTCGCCTGCGGTGACCTGAACGACGATGGCTCGCTCGAGATCGTGAGCGTGGGGCGACGGCGCATCCAGGTCGGGCGCATCGATCACGGTCGCTTTCGAGCCGAGGGCAGCGCAGCCTGGGCGCAGCTGTCCGAGGTCGCGCCGCGCCCGCTCCGTGAGCCGATCGCCGTGGCCAGCATCCCTAGTCCTGGCCGCCTCGAGGTGGGCATCACCGATCGCGCCGATGGCCTTCGTTTGGACGCGGCGCTGAAGGTGGTCGCCCGCTTCCGCGGCCAGCTGCCGTGGCCCGGCGGCGGCTGCACCCGGACGCTGGCGACCGGAGTGGCCGCAGAGCGCACGGCGTGCGGCGCGCGTCCCGCGGCTGGTGAGCCAACGGCGGTCGACGCCATTGCCGGCGTCGAGCTGCGCACCCCGCGCGGCGAGGCGTCCTTCTTCGCGAGCCGCCGCCAAGACGGCACATTGACCCTCGAGGCATATAAAACGCGCAGCGAGCTCACGAGCGTGGGCGCGCAGCTCGCGCTCGGTGAGCTGAACGGCGACGGCCGTCCCGAGCTGGTCAGCAGCACGGATACCCTCGCGGCGGAGACGGACGCGGTGATCGCGCGAACCCTGAGCGACGGCGGCGCGCCCAGCGAAGCCTTTCGTTTGCCGGTGCCGTCCGGCGTGCGCGCGCTCGCGATCTGCCCGAGCGAGGGCGCGACGCTGGCTCCGCTCGTGATCGCGACGGGCGACGGATTGTGGGTCGTACGGTGAGCGCGAGCGCGCGACTTCGCCGCCGAACGCTGCTCGCCGGCGTGTTGTGCTCCGGCGTCGTCCGCGCGCTCGGCCGCCGTCCGTATGGCGGCACGCTGCGCGTCGCCGTGCCCTGGGGCATCGCGCGGCTCGATCCTCACGAGCTCGACGATGCCGTCGCGGCGCTGTTTGCGAGCGCTGTCGCGGATACTCTGTTTGCGCTCGACGCGAGCGGTCGCGCCTATCCCACGCTGGCCCAAGCGCTCCCCGAGCGTGTCGCCGGCGGCTCGCGGCTGCGGCTGCGCCAGGGTCTCGTCAGCGCGCGCGGCCGCGCGCTCTCCGCGTTGGACGTGCGCGCCAGCCTCGAACGGGCTCAGCATCACGGGGCCTCGGCGCTGCTCGCCGAGCTCAGCGCGCTGAAGCCGGTGCGCGGTGATGCGCTGGCTCTGGACGTGCTCGGTGTGGAGCCCGCAGCGCTCGCGCTGCGGCTCGCGAACCCGCTCACCGCGCTCGTGCCGCGCGGTTATTCGCCGCTCGAGCCCGACGGCACCGGCGCGTTCGCGGCGCGGCTCTATAACGGCCAGCTGCTGCTGAGCCGCAACCCCAACGCGGCGCGGGGGCCCGCCTTCCTCGACGGCATCGAAGTTCGCACCTCGAGCGATCTCGCCGACGGCCTGCGCGCCTTCGAGTCCGGCGCTGTCGACGTCGGGTGGCTGGGCAGCGGCTTGCACCGGCCGCGCGCCGACGCGGTGCCATTCCTCGGCACCGGGTACGGCTGGGCCGTCCTGCGCACCGGGCGACTCACTGGCGGCTGGGGCGCGCCGGGCGTCGCGCAGCAGCTGTGTGACGGCGTCGACCCCGAGCGCCTGCAGCACCTCGGCCTAGAAGCGCTGCCGCAGCGCGCGGCCGGCGCGAACAGCGGCTGGGGCGGCGGCCGCGCCGAGCTCGTGGTCGCCGACGACGCGCCGCAGCTGTTGCTCATCGCGCGCTCGCTCGCCGCCGCTCTGGCCCGCCCCGCCAACGAGGTCACGGTGCAAGCCGTGCCGCGCGCGGAGCTCGCGCGCCGACGACAGCGCGGCGAATACAAGCTCATGCTCGACTTCGTACGTCGCCTCGGACCCGCGGGCCCCGCCACGCAGCTCGCGCTGCTCAGCGCGGAAAATCCCGAGCTCGCCAAGACACCGCCGCGACTCGAGTCCTTCGAGCCCCGCGCGATCTCCCGCGGCCTCTCGCTCGGCGTCGTGGGCGAGCTGTGGGTCAGCGGCGCTCACGCGGCTGTCTTTCAAGGCCTCGCGGGCTGGCAGCTCGGAGACGCCTGGCGCAGAGCGACTTAGTTAGAGCTGCCGAAATCGCGGAGCTCGCACGCGGCGACTATTCTGGTTGCGCCTCGACGGACCCAGAGCGCGGCTCGAGATCGTAAGCGCAGCGGAACCCCTGATAGGGAAGGCGAATTCCCGCCGGCAAGCCGTGGCGCGCATCCACCTGTAGCCACTCGGCCTCGCTCTCCCAACCCCCACCGCGCACTCCCCGCGGATTGCCGATGTAGAGCTCGCGAACGTCCGCGCAGTCGTTGCACGGCACGCGGCGCGGGAGCGTCGAGAAAACGTCGAAGGTCCACTCCCACACCGACCCGGCCATATCCAGCTGACCCCAGCGCGCTTCACCCGCGGGCAGCGAGCCGACCGGTGGCACGAGACAGGGCAGCTGCGGGAGTATGGCCTGGCAATCATAGAAGGCGTCGCCATGAGTTGGCGCGCTGTCGCCCCAAGGATAGCGGCGATTCTGCTCGCCGCCCGCGGCCGCATACTCCCACTCGAGCTCGGTGGGCAGCCGTCCGCCATCCCAAATGCAAAACGCTTGAGCTTCGAACCAGCTCACGCAGTTGACGGGCTGGATCGACATCACGTTGGACAGCGGCATGCCCATGCAATCATTGACCGCCGCCTCCACCGTCGCGCGATCGCTGCCGAGCGCTTCGTCCGGGTGCTCTTCATCGGGAGCCAGCTCCCAGCGCGGATTCCAGCCGCTGCCGGGGATGAGCGGATGCGCGCCCGCGCCCGGCGCCGGAGCGCCGCTGGCCCTGAACGCGTCGTACGCTTCCAGAAACGATTGAAAGCGCGCGACCGTCACCTCGTAGCGGTCGAGCCAGAAGCCGCTGACCTGGCTGCTGACGGCCACGCCCACGTCACGCTCTCCGTAGATGAAATGCCCGCTCGGGACTGCCCTGCGCGTGCAACAACTCTCCTGCTCCGTGCCGCAGGGCGGATCGGACTGCGAGCAGGAGCGCTGCAGGTGCGAGCTCTGCGCGCCGCCTGCCGGAGACGGGGCTGCTCCAGCGCCGGACTCACCGGCGCCCCCGCCTGCGCCGCCGTTCTCGTCGCCGGCACAACCGCCGAAGTCGCCAGCGCTCGCTCCGGCGCCGCCCTCACCCGCAGTGTTGGTGGCGCCCGAAGCGCCGCCAACAATCTGCGAGACGCCGCCGGCCCCGCCAGCGTCGAGCGCGCCGCTGCCACCGCTCGCAGCGCGCTCTCCGCCCGTCGCGACTGCACCACCGTTCGCTCCTTCACTGACTACGCCGCCGGTTGCCGCGTCACCCTGCGTGCGTCCGCGCCCGCCAGAGCTCGCGCTGCGACCACCGTTGTTTCTGGAGCCGCCGTGCCTCGACTCATTGTGTCCGCTGGCGCCGCCCAACGCGTCTGCGTCGAGCGCGCCGAGCTCATAGCGACCACAAGCAAACGACAGCGCGAGGCAAGCCGCGCAGAGCCGCAGCGGAGTACCACACGCATTCCACAGCTGGCGAGCGAGCAGGTGCTGCGGAGAGCGCGTCATGGCAGGGATTCCAAGCGTCGGCGCACTTCCGTGCCGTAGTTGCGCCCCCCTTGCTCGAGGTAGCGCTCGTACGCCGCTCTCGCGGCAGCGAGCTCACCGAGCGCCTGCAAGCACACGCCGCGGAAATAGCTGGCCTCGATGTGGCTGGCACCCGACGCTGTCTCCGCGAGCGCATACTCGCGCTCCGCGGCCCGCCACTGCCCTAGATTCTTTCGGAAGATGTGGCCACGCAGCAAGTGAAGCTCCGCCGCGCGCTCACCCGCCGCAGAGGACGCCAAGAGCTCTTCGGTCTGCCGGAGCGCGTCATTGCTGCGCCCGAGCTGAACCAACAGCTCGAGCTGCGACATGTCCGCTTCGCGACGCAACGAGCCGCTGGGGAAGCGACGCCGGTAATCACTCAGTGCCTGCAGCGCGCCCGCCGGATCCGCGAGCACATCGCGGCGCAAGCGCGCGACTTCGTAGAGCGCCATCTCCGCGCCGATGCCGCTGCCCTCCGCGCGCTTCAGAAAACAATCCTCGGCTACGCGCGTCGCGCCGTTGCGCGCGAAGCTCAAACAATCCGGCGCCGACTCGTCTTGCGTCACAGGCGCCGCAGCGGACGGCCGCGGCGCGACCTCGCCCTCGCTGTCGACCGCGGATGCGACGCGCGCACGCGGCTTCGTCACGCTTTGCTCCGCCGTGCTCGCGGGACGCGCTTCGCGGCGCCGCTCGCTCGGCAGCGTCCCTGTCGGTGCCACGTTGCGCGCAACGTCCGCAGAGCTTCGGGGTCTCAGCGTCCGCACCGGCTCGGCCGCAAGCTCCGCGACGGGCGCGCTAGCGCGAGTGCGCCGCAGCTTGACGACGAGACCGACGGTGAGCGCGACCGCGATCAGCGAAGCCGCAACGAACTCGAGCCACAGCAACGAACGCCGTCGCCGCCGCTCGAGCCGCACGGACAGACTCCGAAACGCGATGCTCTCGTCGACGCCGCCCTCGAATTCTCGGTTGGCGCGCTCGATGAGCGCGCCAACCGGGCCGTTACTCAGCCGGGTGGGAGCCGCGGGTCGCATCAGGCGGCCCCTTCCGTCGTCGACGAGGCGTCCAACGCCTCCGTGAACTTCTTGCGCGCGTAGTGGAGTCGGCGCCAGAGCGTCGCCTCTTTGCACTTCAAAATCTCCGCGACCTGCCGACCCGGGACGCCCTCCATTTCGTAGAGGATGAAGGCGCTGCGTTCGTCATCCGTGAGGCGGTCGAGCGCCGCTTCGATGCGCCGGCGAGCGGTGCCCTCACAAAACTCCCCGGGGCTGGCCAGCGCGCCGTCGGGAACGAGCGACAACCAGCCGGCGATGGCCTGACCGATGCGTCGGCGGCGCCTCATCTTGCGCGCCTGGGTGATGCACAGCCGGTAGAGCCAGGTCTTGAGCTCTGCGTTGCCACGAAAGCGCGGCAGGTAGCGGTGCATCTGCAGGAAGACCTCCTGCGCGGCGTCTTCCACGTCGAGCTCGTGCACCCCGAATTTCCGCAAGAAAGCGACCGTCACCGGATAGTAGCGGTGATGCAGCGAACGCCAGGCCGAGCCGTTGCCGCGGGCACATTCGGCGACCAGCGGCCACTCGATGTCGGAGTCGAGTTCGCTCATCGAGCCCGCAGCCGCGCCAGACATACGGAGCCTTAGAGCCCGGCGGGCGCCGGACCTTCGCGACGCCTGGGAGAAAAGGCGTAGCCAACGCCGATGCCCCAGCTCCACAGCAGCGGTCGTGGGGCCAACACCTCCCGCTCCTGAACGACGAAGGCGCCCGCAGCCCCGGGAATACGGACGTCCAGGTTGGACGACCACGTGAAAAACAACTGACGCCCGAGCGCGATGGCCAGACCGCCCGTGATCCCTCCGGCCCAAACTGCGCGCAGCTGATCACGGCGGCCGGCCAACTCCGAGCCGGCGCCACGCTCCAGGCTCACCGAAATCGAGGGACCTCCGTAAATGAACGAGCCGCCGAGCTCGGCGCTCCACGCCACGAAAGCGTGAGCGCTCACGCCGGAGGTCCGCGCGCTGGCGCCGCGAACGAGCTGCTCTTCGCGTCGAGTCAGATCGAGCGACAGCTCCGCGCCGAGCGTGACCGCACGAAACACTGGAAACCATGCGAGAGCACCCAGGCTCGGCTGCGCATCAGGCACGGAATCCGCCAGCCGCAACGCGAGGCGAATCGGGCGTTCGACGGCCTCCCGCACAGTGACGCGGGAGAGCTCGGGCCTGGTCGGGGGCGCCGGCGCAGGCGCTTTCGCCTTGGGTCGCGACTGATGGACCGCTGCCGGCGCACGCGCCGGAGTCGCCCTGGGCTCCTCCGGGCCGTCACTGGCGTCCATCCCGCTGAGACCTCGGAAGTGGCGATCGAGCACCAGCGCGATGACCTCCGCCATCGTGCGGCAGGAGTCACCCTCGATCGGTAGATCGCGCAGCAGCTCACGCCCGCCTTCCGGGTTGAACAGCTCGAGCCGAATGAAGTCTCGCGGACTCCCGGAGGGTGCGTGCGCCATCGTGTAACGCGCACGCCAGCCGCGACGGCCCTCGACGACCAAAGCGCCGAGACGCCGCGCCACCACCTCACGCGTCGTCGCGAGCTCGGGGCACAGCGCGTCGGGTGAACCGGTCTCTAACGTGAAGCCAGCGGGGTCGAGCGCGCGTGCCGGCGCACCGAACGCGAGCGCCGCGCTCAACACGAGATAGAGCAGCCTACCCCGCACGATCCCCTATCGAAGGTCGATTGTCTTCCACAAGGCGCTAAGCTCGGGCACACCACGCGGCAGCGCGATCGTCAAGTCGACCGCCGCAGACAGGGCGGCCGGAGGAGACTTCGATTAAAGGCTCGCTGCAGCGTCGCTTCACTCCAAGGGAGGCTGCACGCGATTCAAACGCGAGCAAGCGCGAAGACCAACATTGACCGATCAGTCTAAATGATACGTTCGTGCCTGCCATGGCTGGACGAGCGCGCGTTTTCGACCCGGAAATCGTGCTCGATCGCGCGATGACCGAGTTCTGGCGCCGGGGTTACGAAGCCACCGCGCTGTCCGATCTCGAACGCGTCACCGGGCTTGGCCGGCAGAGCTCGTACGGCGCTTTCGGTGACAAGCGAGCGCTCTTCCAACAGGTGGTGGAGCGCTATTTCGAGCGCGTGCTCAAGCCCTACGTCACCGACGTGTTGGGCGCCGTGGGCTCCCCTCGCGAGAACCTCGAGCGCATCTTCGAGAGCTGGGAGAGCACGGCGCGAGCGCCCGATTTCAACGGCTGCTTCGTCGGAAACGCGGTCTCCGAGCTGGCGCACGACGCAGAGCTGGCGGCGGTGCTACGGCGCAAGCGCGAGCTGATGGAAGCGGCGTTCACGCGAATGCTGCGCCGAGCCCAGCGCGCCGGTGAGGTGCGCGCCACGCTGGACACGCGAGGCACGGCGCGTTCCCTGCTCGTTCTGGCGCAGGGGCTCGCGTTGGTCGCGCGCGTCGAGCGCGATCGCCATTTCGTGCACGCGGTCGTCGCCAGCGCGCGGCGCCTGCTCGACTGACGCTCGGCACAGCGCCGCGACGCCTCTGCCGCGCGCAATTTTTGACCGCGCTCGCCGGCCACGATCCTGACCGCCATCCAGGCCAAATTCGCGCTACCGGCGGAGCTGGCGGAGCAGGTCGTGCGTGAATACTCGGCGCGAATTCCGCTCGGCCGCTAGGGGGGAGGCGCAGGAGGTGGCCAGTGTGGCGCTGCTGCTGGCGAGCGACGCTGCATCTTATCTGACCGGCGCAGAGGTGCCGCTGGACGGCGGCCTGGGCGTCACCTGAAGCAGACTCGTAGCCGCTGAAATGTACTACGCTTGCTGGTATGCAGAGCCACGTGCGGCGCGCCGCTCCATCCGACGTCAGCAGCGTCGTCCTGCTGATCAGCGCGCTGGCAGCAGAGGTGTACGAGCAGGAAGCGGTGGTCACGGCGGAAGCGTTGCTCGACGACGGCTTCGGCACGGTGCTCGAGTTCTGCGTCGCTGAAGGGCCTTCCGGCGATCTCGACGGCTTCGCCGCCTGGGAGAAGACCTACGATTTGATCTCCGGGACGCGGGGGGGCGCGCTGCTCGCGCTCTACGTGCAACCCAACGCGCGCGGCAGGGGCATCGGGCACGCGCTGCTCACCTGCGTCGCGCACGAGGTGCGCTCGATTCGCGGCTACTTCTTGCTCGGCCTGGGAGAGCAGCGACCGCGGGTGCCGCTGGAGAGCTCGGCGCCCGGCGCCACGCGGCCGAGCGATGAGCAGTACGCGCGGCTGCTGCGCGCGGCGGATCTAACGCCGCTGGAGGCGGAGCGACTGATCCAAGCCTTCCATCTGCGGCGCTGAGCGCGCGAAAGGCTGTCGTTCAACGGCGGCTGCGCGCGCTCGGCGCCAGCGGGACGGAGCTGGCGCTCGGGACGCTGAAGCTCGGCTTGGGTCGGCTGCGCGCCGTCTCGAGCGCGCGCGTCAGCTCCCCTCCCGAGCGCAGACACCCGTAGCAGTCGCTGAGCCCCAGGAAGCCGCAGCCACGGCGCTCCTGCAGCCGCGCGAGCAAGACCGACACGCGCTCGTCGACCTCTTGTCCGCGCTCCGCGAGCCAGCGCTTGAGCTCGCCGCAGCGTGGCTTTTTCATAAGGTGCTGCAGCTCGAGCATGGCGCGCAGCGCCGCGGACATCCGGCTCTTCGCCGGCTCCGCATCGAGCAAAGCCCGCGCCCGTTGCACGAGCGGGTTGCTGGATTTGCCCTTCTCCACGACGTCGAACAGCAAATCGGCGCCCGCCGAGCCGAGCGAGCGCGCCGCGAGCTCGAGGGCCTGCGGCCCGACTTCGGGATGATCCGCGGCGCGGCGCACATCGGCTTGCATCGATAAATCGAGGCCGAGCTCGGGGTGGGCGGCGAGGCCAGCGGCGTACGTGTCGAGACAGGCTTTGATGTTGCCGATGCGGCAGTAACCGTGCGCGACGGCGCGCCACTCCAAGAGCGAACGAGCGCTCGCGGGGCGCGCGGCCAGCGTCGCGATGGCCGTGGCATCACCGAGCTCGGCCTTCGAGACCAAGAGCAAGATGTCGGGCGCGGGCGCGCGCTGGCTCGCCTCGTCTCCGGCCGCGGAGCGCGCCCCGTCATTGGAGACGAACAACAGCGTGACGGCTAGCACCAGCGCGGAGACCGCGAGCACGCCGATGCCGAGCGCGGCGCCGAGCGGCAGCGCGTAGCGCCCGAGCACGAGGCGGCGCGTCAAGCCCATGCGCTTGGCGATCTCAGTGAGGACCGGCAGCGGATCGCGCGCCAGCGCCGGCAACGCCAGCGCCGTGCGCCCCTGCGCGACCTCGTGGTTGGCCGCGCTGAGCACTTGAGCTGCGGGCGTGACGGAGCTCGGCGGCGCGGCGTGCAGCGGCGCAGAGGCTGGCCCGCTGGCGAGGATGGCGTCGATGCGATCCCGCACCTCGGCGGCGGACGACCAGCGTTGATCCGGGTTCTTCTTGAGCAGCTTGCTCACGAGCTCGCGCGTGGCCTGCGAGATGGTGTCAGGCAGCGGGTCCGGATCGACGGTGATTTGCCGTGTCAGCACCACAACCAAATCTTCGTGATGAAACGGCGATTTGCCCGCCAACATCTCGTACAAGATGACGCCCAGCGTGTACAGATCCGCGCGCGCGTCCACCTCCAGCCCTTGAGCTTGCTCGGGAGACATGTACTCGGGCGTGCCGAACACCATGCCCATCTGCGTGAGGGGTTGATCCGTGGTCGACTCCAAGCGCACCTTGGCGATGCCGAAATCGAGCACCTTGACGAACTCCGCGCTGCCGTCTCGCTCGACGAGCATCACGTTCTCCGGCTTCAAATCGCGATGGACGATGCCGGCGGCGTGCGCCGCGGCCAACGCCTCGCTGATCTGCCGCGTGATCCTCAGGGCGCGCTCTTCCGGCAGCGGCCCTTGTCGCTTGATCACGTGACCGAGGCTCTTGCCCTCCACGAACTCCAGCGCGAGATAGAACGAGCCGTCCTCGAGCCGCCCGAAGTCGGTCGCCGCCGCCACGTTCGGGTGCGTGATGCGCGCGGCCGCCACGGCTTCGCGCTCGAAGCGCGCCACCACCTCCGGCATCTGCGTCATCTCACGATGCAGTATTTTGACGGCTACCGCCTTGCGCATGTGCACGTGCTCGGCGCGATACACGGCGCCCATGCCGCCCATCCCGAGCACCGCCTCCACTCGGTAACGGCCGGCGAGCACGCGGCCGACCATTTCGTCGGAGCTCGGCTCAGCGCTCAATCGAGCCCCCATGCCAGACACCGTAAGGACTGAGCAGGCCGGAGCCCCTCGAGATGGCGGCTCTGTCGACACACGACGAAACAGACACGGATCTTCATTTTGCTGGCCCGCGCCGCGCGCGTCGAGCAGAACCGAAGCTGGAGAACGGCCACTCAGCCGAAATCAGTGACGCTCGGGCAGCAGCCGGATCGCACCGTCCGAGCTGCCGGCGCGGACGCCGCGGTGAAGCACGATGTTTTGTCCGGCGCGTCGTCCCTCCGCGTACGCGCTGCTGCTGGCGCGCGACAGATAGCGCTGGTGTCGGATGTGCGGATGCCGAGTGCGAAAGAAATTGGCGAGCTCCGCGTCGCCTTGCCAGACCAACGCCTCTTGCTCGGAACGATAGCGTTCACGCGTGAGCTTCTCCTTGAAGCCGCTCATCACGCCCGCCAGAAAGCTCTGCCGGCCGGCATCACGTCGCACACCGGTCGCGCGCTTGTGCTCACGCCACAGGCGCTCGGAGGTGTGGCCCATGAACGTGTACACATAGGCCGCGAGCTCGACGTTCTCCACGGTGCCGCACACCTCGAGCACGGTGCCGCGCTTGCCGACAAGCGGGCGCCACACGGGTACCCAAATCACCTCGACGAAGAAATGCTCGGCCAGAAGCGACGCGAGTGAGCGGACCTCCGCGCCGATGCGCCCGCTCGGCTCGCCCAGATGGCGATACGTGTAGCTTTGGCGCACGCCACTTTTGACTGCGTCCAGGTTGTACTTGAGCATCAAGCGGCGCGCGGCGCTCATCGCCGCCTGCGCCTCGTGCTCGTTGGGGCTCTCCGCCAGCGCGAGCAGCTTGGCGATGCGGTCGAGCACGCGCCCCCGCTCATCATCCGCGCCCGTCGTCGTCGGCAGCCCCGCCGCGCGCGCGTCGAAGCCGCGCTCCTCGCACACTTGGCGAAAGGCCGGGCCGTGGCTGGTCTCGTCGGTCACGCCCAGCACCTCGGCCACGAATTGGTGCGCCATCTCGTGCTTGAGCACCTCGATGAGGACACCCCAGCTGTGCTGCAACAACAGCGACCGCGCGAGCTCGATGCGGCGGCCAGCGCCGACCCAGCGACCGAGGCGCGAAACGGAATCCACCAGCTCGAAGCTCGGCGCCACCAGGCGCCAGCGGAAGAACGTGCCGTTGAGATCTTCGTAGCTGTTTCTGATCGCGGCCAGCGCCGCGCGCTCGAGCTCGAGCGTAAGCTGGGGGACACCTCGCATCGGCGCGAGCATATCGCTTTTTTGGCCGCGGCTGTACGATGCCGGTGATGAGCAAGGACGAAGAGGCGCTGCGCTATCACGCCGACGGCCGCCCAGGAAAAATCGAGGTAGTCTGGACCAAGCCGGTCGCCTCGCAGCTGGATCTCTCGAAGGCGTACTCTCCGGGCGTCGCCGCGCCCTGTCGCGCCATCGCCGCGGATCCGGAGCTCGTCGATCGCTACACCGCGCGTCGCAATCTGGTCGCGGTGGTCACCAACGGCACCGCGGTGCTCGGGCTCGGCAACATCGGGCCTCGTGCCGCCAAGCCGGTGATGGAGGGCAAGGGCGTGCTCTTCAAGCGCTTCGCCGATATCGATGTCTTCGATTTGGAGCTGGATGAGCTGGATCCCGAGCGCTTCGTGCAAATCGTGCAAGCGCTGGAGCCGACGTTCGGCGGCATCAACCTGGAGGACATCCGCGCGCCCGACTGCTTCGTGATCGAGCGGGCGCTGCGCGCGAAGATGTCGATCCCGGTGTTCCACGACGACCAGCACGGCACCGCGATCATCTCGGCGGCGGCGCTGCGCAACGCGGTCGAGCTGCAGGAGAAGCGCCTCGACGAGATCAAGGTGACCTGCATCGGCGCGGGCGCCGCCGCGACGAGCTGCATGCAGATGTGGGTACGCATCGGCGTGCGCCGCGAGAACGTGACCATGCTCGACATCGGCGGCATCGTGCAGGAAGGGCGCCCCGATCTCGACGAGTTCCGGCGCGAGTTCGCGCGCCCGCGCAGCGAGACGCGCCACACTCTGGCCGACGCCATCGTCGACGCCGACGTGCTGATTGGCCTGTCCGTGGGCAACCTGGTGACGCCCGCGATGCTGAAGACGATGGCGAAGCGGCCCATCATTTTCGCGCTGGCCAACCCCGATCCGGAGATTGGCTATCACGAGGCGCGCGCCGCGCGCCCGGACGCCATCGTCGCGACCGGGCGCACCGACTATCCGAACCAGGTCAACAACGTGCTCGGCTTCCCCTACATCTTCCGCGGCGCGCTGGACGTGGGGGCGCGCGCGATCACGGAGGAGATGAAGGTCGCGGCGGCGGAGGCCATCGCCGAGCTCGCGCGCGCAGAGGTGTCGGACGAGGTGCTGCGCGCCTACAGCAGCAATCGGCTGCGCTTCGGCCCCGAATACATCATTCCCAAGCCGTTCGACAGCCGCGTGCTGTATTGGGTCGCGCCGGCGGTGGCGCGAGCCGCCGAGCGCAGCGGCGTCGCGCGCTTCCCGCTCGACGGCAACGACTATCGCGAGCGCTTGATGCACCGCATTTCGCCCACGCGGCGCGTGCTGTGGAACATCCTGGAGTCCGCGCGCGTCGCGCCGCAGCGCATCGTCTACCCGGAGAGCGAGGACGACAACGTGCTGCGCGCCGCGCACCGTGTCATCGAAGATCGCGTGGCGCAGCCGATCTTGCTCGGCTCGCGGGACCGCATCCTCGACCAGGCGAAGCGGCTCGGCGTGGACCTGACCGGCGCTACGCTCATCGATCCGCGCGAGTCCCCCAAGCTCGACGCTTACCTCGACGCGCTGTGGACCAAGCGGCAGCGCAAAGGTCTGACGCGACACAGCGCGCGCAAGGATCTGCTCCGCTCGCGGACGGTGTTCGGACTGATGATGGTGGAGTCCGGGGACGCCGACGGCATCGTGGTGGGCTCACGCCAGGACTACCCCGCTACGATTCGCCCCGCGCTCCAGATCATCGGAGTGCGTGAGGGGGTGCGCTTCGCGGCGGGCATGTACATGGTCGTGACCAAGAGCGGTGTGCGGTTCTTGGCGGACACCACCATCAACATTCAGCCGGACGCGGCCACGCTCGCGGAGATAGCCGTGCTGGCGGCGGAAACCGTTGCGGAGTTCGGGCTGGAGCCGCGCGTGGCGATGCTCAGCTTCTCGAACTTCGGCGACGCGCCGCATCCAGAGTCGACCAAGGTCGCGGAGGCCGTAGCGCTGGTGCAGGCGCGCCGGCCAGACTTGATGATTGACGGTGAAATGCAGGCGAACGTCGCGGTGGACGAGGAAGCGCGCGCCCCCTACCCCTTTTGCAAGCTGAAAGGGCCTGCAAACGTGCTGATTTTCCCCAACCTCGACGCGGGCAACGCGGCCTACAAGCTGCTCGCGGCCAGCGGCGGCGCGGAGGTGGTCGGGCCCATCGTGATGGGCATGAAAAAGCCCGTCAATGTGCTGCAGCAAGGCGCGAGCGTGGACGCCATCGTGCATATGACCGCGATCACGGCGGCGCGGGCGCTGCGGCTGGCCGGCGACACTGGAAACCGCGGTCGCCCAAGGCCCGGTTGAAAGCCGGAAAAACTCCTCTATGCTCCGCGCCCCATGCCCGACGATTCGAGCTTTGCCCGCCTCATGGAGTCGCAGTCAGCGCAGGGACGCGGGCGTCGCTTGCGAGCCGGTGAGACCGTGGACGCGCCGATCATTCAGATCACCCAAGACAGCATCTTCGTAGATGTGGGCACGCCCAGCGACGGCCGCATCGCGCGCAGCGAGCTCGCGGACAAGGACGGCAACCTGCGCGTGAAGGTCGGCGATCGCATCCGCGCCACCGTGCTCGACCCGCGGCCGGACGGACCGCTGCTCGCCACCTCGCTCGGCCACGGCGACAAGCTCGACACTTCGTCGCTCGAGCTCGCGCGCAGCAGCGGCACGCCCGTCGAAGGCGAGGTGACCAAGGCCGTGAAGGCGGGCGTCGAAGTCTCGCTCGCCAACGTGCGCGCCTTCTGCCCGGCC
This sequence comes from uncultured Sorangium sp., assembly GCA_966250485.1. Taxonomy (GTDB): domain Bacteria; phylum Myxococcota_A; class Polyangia; order Polyangiales; family Polyangiaceae; genus PMG-095. The sequence goes on from CBINHN010000033.1 coordinate 47,520, forward strand.
TCGCAGCTCGAGCTCGGGCGCGTCACCGATCTGGAGAGCTACGTCGGGCAGAAGCTCGAGTTTCGCGTGCTGGAGGTGCGCGAGGGTGGGCGCAGCGTGATCGTGTCGCGCCGCGCGCTGCTCGAGGATCGCCGCCGCGAGCTCGCGGCCAGCGCGCGAGAGCGCTTGGTCATCGGCAGCGATGTAGAAGGCGTGGTCGCGAGCTTCAGCCGACACGGAGCGGTGCTCGATCTCGACGGCGTGGAGGGCTTCGTGCACATTTCGGAGCTGGCCGCCGGTCGCGTCGAGCGCGCCGAGGACGTCGTGCAGCTGGGCGAGCGCGTCCGTGCGCGCGTCCTGAGCGTCGAAGACAGTCCCAAAGGGCTCAGGATCCGCCTCTCGCTCAAGGCGCTGGCCAGCGCGGCGAGCAGCGAGGGCGGGCCGAGCCCGGCGCCCGCTGCGCCAAAGGATGAAGTGCTGAAGGGCGTCGTCACCCGCGCCGCTCAGCGCGGGGTGTTCGTTCAAACTCCGGTGGGTGAAGGCTTGGTGCCGCTGCGTGAGCTCGCGCTGCCGCCCGGCGCCGATCACCGCCGCGCGTATCCGCCGGGACGGGAGATGAACGTCGTGGTGGTGAGCCGGGCCGGCGGCAAGCTCACGCTCAGCGCGACGCAGGTCGCGCGCGTCGAAGAGCGCCAGAATTATCGCGAGTTCTCGGGCTCGGCGGCGCCGGCTCCGAGCGGCTCGTTCGGAAGCCTGGGAGACGTGCTGCGCACCAAGCTCGGGGCCGGCACGGCGAGCGCGAAGCCATCAGCGCAAAGCGAGAAGACGACCGCAGGTACGCCTCGCCGCCGCTGAGGCCTCACGGATTTCGCCAGCCGCAACCTCGTCATCTTGTCCAGTGGCGGTTCCTCGACAGGAGGAGGGCTGGTAGTCGTGAAAGTCACGTGGGCCGACGACGCAGACCGCGTGCGAGAGCGCGTTGCTCGGAGGGTACCTGTTTCGCAAGGAAACGAGCGGCGCCTAGACCACGATCGACTTTCAGCAAGCGAACGGCGTGTGGAACGCGAGCGGCTCGCCCAGCTGCTCTGTCCCGAGCTACGAGGTCCTAGTCGCTGGTCAGGGAATTACGTACAAGATCGCCGCTGGCGCGAGAACCGCTAGCACGAGCTCCGCTCCGACGCGCCCCCTGCGGATCTATACCCCCTAGCGAAGACAGCGGCGGTCGGATAGCTACCGGGGCTGCCGCGCTGCGCTCCCGATAGCCAAGACGACCACGACGCGACGCTCCCGGCCAGCACCGCTCAGGCGTTGACCGGGGGCGCCTCTTGCAGGCGCTGGATGCGCTCGTCGAGGGGTGGATGCGAGGCGAACAGGCTCATGAAGCCGCCCCCGCCCCGGATACCGAACGCCTGCATCGACTGCGGGAGCGCCGCGTCGCTTTCACCCTTCAGCGCGCGCAGCGCGCTGATCATGTTGCGGCGTCCTGCGAGGTTTGCGCCGCCCGCGTCGGCGCGGAACTCACGCCAACGGCTGAACCAGGCCACGATTATGCTGGCGAGCAAGCCGAGCGCAATTTGCGAGACCATCACCGCCAGGAAGTAGCCCATGCCGCCGCCGCGGCGATCGTCGTCGCGCCCGCGCAGCGCGCTGTCCACGATGCTGCCGATGATGCGCGAGAAGAAGATGACGAAGGTGTTCAGCACACCTTGCAGCAACGTCAACGTCACCATATCGCCGTTGGCGACGTGGGAGATCTCGTGGCCCAGCACCGCGTCCACCTCCTCACGGCGCATGCGGCGTAGCAGCCCCGTGCTCACGGCGACCAGGGCGCTGTTGCGGGTGGCTCCCGTGGCGAAGGCGTTGGGCTCCGGCGAATCGTAAATCGCGACCTCCGGCATGCCGATGCCGGCTCGCTCCGCGTGACGCCGCACGGTCTCGAGCAACCAGGCTTCGTCGGAGCTGCGCGGCGCTTCGATCACGTGCGCGCCCGTCGACATCTTGGCGATGAACTTCGACATCAGCAGCGAAATGAAGGAGCCGCCGAAGCCGAACACCGCGGCCATGACCAACAACGAGCCGTGGTTGCCGAGCAGCCTGGGGTCAATGAGGCCGGTCCTCTGCAGGAGGAACAGCACGATGTTGAGCAGGAAGATGACCGCCAGGTTGGTCAGGACGAACAAGACGACACGCTTGAACACGGAAAAGTCTCCTCCGACTGAGCGCGCGAGCCGAAACGCGCACTCTCAGCTAGCGCTGATGCGGGTTCATATAAGCACGCGAAGAACCCATGTCCACTTGGGGCGACGGCGACGAGCGCACCCGCGTCGCCGCCGCGCAACTGCTTTGAACCAGTGAGCAATTCGGCGAGCCCGCGGCGCCCGCGCGGGGCAGGGAATATCACTCTGCCTCGACTGTTTGGGCCCGCTTGCAAAGCGAATCGCGCGCTGGTGAGCCAGAAAACCGCGAGCTGTTGCCGAGAGGGCAGCGCTCAGTGTAGCGTCCCGCCCGCGTCGGATGGCCAGGCACTCCTCGGAAATAAGCGTCCTCGGTTCGGGGACAAAAGTAACCGGCCGCGTCAGCGGCGACGGCAGCGTTCGCGTCGAGGGGGCGCTGCGCGGTGACGTTCAGATTACCGGTAGCGCGGAAATCGCGCCCGGCGCGAGCGTCGAAGGCAGCGTGTCCGCGGATGTCGTAGACATCGCCGGATCCCTGATCGGGGACGTCAATACACGGGGCGCGGTGAACATCCACGCCGGCGCGCTGGTTCGCGGCGAGCTCAAAGGCAGCGAGGTGTCGATCGAGCCCGGGGCGCGCGTTTCGCTGCGGCTCGACACCGAGTTCGAGCTGGATCTCGGCGGACCCAAGCGACGCTAGAAATTCTTACGAGCAGAGGCGACATGGCAGGCACGGTGATCGGAGAAGGACTCAGCATCGAAGGCGATCTCAGCAGCGACGAAGAGGTCGTCGTGAACGGGAACGTGCGCGGTAAGCTGACCACGACGGAGCAGGTTTCCATCGGTAGCACCGGCGTGGTGCAGGCCGATGTGTCGGGCTCGACCATCAGCATCGCGGGGCAGGTCAACGGCGACGTGACCGGCAGCGAGCGCGTCGATCTGCAGGCGGGCGGCCGACTGATCGGAGACGTCAAAGCAGCCCGCTTCACCATCGCCGACGGCGCCTCGTTCAAGGGCAACGTCGACATGGAGATGTGAGCGGATGACCGCAGCATCGGTGATTGGCCCGGGAACGGTGGTCCGCGGCAACGTACGCGGAGACGGCAACCTCGAGATCCATGGCCGCGTCGAAGGCGACGTGACCGTCACGGGTGACGTGCTCCTCGCGGAGAGCGCGGCGGTGCGCGGCAGCGTCACTGGCACGCAGCTCAGCATCGCCGGCGCCGTGCAGGGGGACCTGCGCGGGACGGAGGCGGTGCTGCTGGAGCGCGGCGCTCGCGTAGTCGGAGATTTGACGGCGCCGCGCATCGGCGTAGCTCCCGGCGCGCTGGTGCGAGGCACCGTGCGCACCGACGGAGAAGCGCCGCTCGCGCAGCCTGCCCGCCGCCCCGCAGGCCTGGCTCAGCCGCTGCGCAGCCCAGCGAGCACGTCGTTCGCGAGCAAGCCGCCGGCTCCGGCCGTGCGAGCGGAGGTCCGTCATGAGCCACCCGCGGCCGCGAAGGCGCCGGTGGCCGTCGTGGAGCGGGCCGTCGTGGCGCCCGCGCCGAGCATCGAGCCGGACGACGCCGAGCCAGCCGCGGCGGCGAAGCGCGACCGCCAAGAGCCACCGCCGCCGGTGGTGCCCGCGCTCGGCAAGCACGCCAAAGCCAAAAAGAAGCGTCGCGAAGCGTGAGGCCGCGCTCGACAGCGCCCGCGGGCGCCGCCGAGAATCGCACCGTTACCCACCGCACACTACGCTCCACGCCCTGCGGACGGCCCGCGCGGCGCGCTTCGGCCACGAGGGCCGTGGTAGCGCGGGCGGCCGCGCGGCACGGTCCATCGAGCCGTACGTTCGTGTAACGTTGAGGCGTGAAGAAGCGAGTTGCGCTGCTGAGCCTGGCCGCGCTGTCGGCGGCGTCAGCTGGGGCGAGAGCGGCTGAACCAGCGCCCGACCAACGGCCGCTCGCGCCCGACGAGATCGAGGCCTGGCTGGCGCAGCCGAGCGGGGCCCCTGCGCCCGAGTCGCTAACGCCGGCCGCCGACGAAGCGCCGCCGCCCCCGCCGCGGAAACATGGGCTCAGCGTGGAGTCGGGTGTGGGGATGCTGGTGCACCTGGGCCCGTTGCGCAACGTCTCGCCGACTTCGCCGCGCTTTCAGCTCAAGCTCGGCTTCGAGCCGCTCAAGTGGTTGCTGGTCTTCGCGGAGACCGATTTGACCTTTTCGAACACGAGCTACGCGCACCCGCCCCCCCCGCCCCGGGCCTATCACCTGTTTGGCTTCGGCGGCGGCGCGCGCGTCAGCGTGGCGTTCGCGGAGCGATTTGGCGTTCATGCCGAGGGCAGCGCCGGCCTCGCGGAGGTGAGCAGCGACGTGCTCGAGATCTACGGCTACTCGCATGCTACTCAGCTGAAGCCCTACTTTGGCGGGCTGCTCGGGATCGATTGGTACCCGCTGAATCCTCACCTCGCGGTCAGTCTACAAGCCGGGCTGCGCAGCTATCAGCAAGGCCTACGCCGCCAGCGCAGCTCGTCGGCAGCGCTTGCGCTGCTGGGCGGGCTCTCTCTACGCTACACCTTCTGAGCGCGATTCGACCCGACCCGACCAGGACCGGCCGCGGCCGGCGCGCGGCGAACCGGGTCGCGGCGCTCACCCTCGCGCTGCTCTCCTTGCTGTTTCCGCGCTGGGCGCGGGCGGAGGTGTTGCAAGCGCCGTTCGGCGGTCAGCCCATCGCGCTCGGCCGTAACCGGGTCGCCTGCGCCAACAGCGCCGGCGGCTGGACCATCGATAAAAGCCGCACCACCGCGCGCCCGCCCGCCAACCAGGAAGCGGTGGGCCAAGCGGCGGAGCTGACGGTGGCGCCCGATGTCGCGGCGTGCGCGAGCAGCACCACCAAGATCACGCTCGTGACGACCGATCGCTTTCCGGCGATCGAGCCCGGCTCCGTCGTGCTCTCCGTCGACGACGGACACGTGGACCTGCGCGGGCGCGGCATCGCCGGCATGGGCATCGCGTTCCGCACCAACACTACGTCGGGCGTCGACGTGTGCCGGACACCGCGCTTCGAAGGCGGCGTGAAGGCGTGCACGTTCCGCGTGGGTCGCAGCTTGCCGGCCAACCCCAGCGCGGTTTCGCTGAGCTGGATCCCGAGCGGCGGGCGCAGCGGCAGCGACGTGCTGACCTTCGACGTCGACGGTCAGCGGCAGACGCCGGAGACCTTCAACCTGCTGCCGGCACGGGTCGTGGTGACGCGGCTCGTGCCCGACGACGCCGCCGTGGATCTCTCCACCGGGCAGGGCGAAGTCGAGCTGGTCCACCCCGAGGCGATCATGGGCGTCGAGTGCACCGGCGCGAGCTGCCGCATCGCCGGCGGCAAGATCGTGGTGCGCGGGCAACAGAACCTGGTGAGCGCCATCGACGCGCGCCTCGAGCTCGCCCACGACGTGTTCTACAAGAAGGACGAAGCGCTCGATAGCCACGCCGTCGTGCGCTTGTCGGTGCTGCACTGTCCGATGTCGGTCGTGTCCGGGCCGCCCATCAGGAACACCGAGTCGGCGCGCGCGATCGTGCGCTTCGAGGGGCGCTGCGCGCAGGACGTCGCCGCCATGCGCTTCTTCTCCGGCGCGAGCGCGCTCGAGGTGGTCGACACGCATGTGAACGGCTCGCTCGCCTGGGCCGTGCTCCGCCTCGGCAACCTGGACACGAACAAGCTCTCCATCACGGCCGTGCGCGGCGATCTGGACGACATCCCCGTCGCTGTCGCGCGCACGTCCATGCGTGACCCGCCGCCGATCCGCAGCTCGCTCGAGATCCCCGGCTATTCCAACCTCAGCTTCATCCCCAACAACCGTGAGGCCGAGGTCCACGTCGCGCCGCTGAACGAGGGCGGGCGGCTGGTGCTGCTACCGATCAGCGGAATTTACAACGCCCGCGTGAAAGGCCAGCGCATGTGGGTGCGCGGCGATCCCTACGCGGACGGGCTCACGACGCTGAAGTTCGCGTATCGCAAGGTGAGCCTGCCGCCGCCGCTCGACCAGGTCGATCTCGCGGTGTTCAACGATCCGCTGCAGCGGCCGATCCGCGAAGCCAACATCCCGGCGCCGATCGACATCACGAGCGAGCGAGCCAAGCCGCTCGTTGAGCTGCTGTGCTCGAACGGCAAGGGCGGCCTGCAGCGCATCATCCCGGGCCACACCGCGCACCTGCCGTTCCGTGCGCGCGACAGCTGCCGGCTCGTCATCCATCGCGAGCGCCTGTCGCGACAGTACGGCACGCAGCGGCTCTCGCTAGCAGTGGATGTGCTGCGCGCCGACGGCAGCCCGCGCGGCGAAGCACACCTCGCGCAGACGCTCGTGGTGCGCGCCGGTCCGGAGCCGCGCCTGGCCTGGATTCAGGGCGTGGGTGCGCCCTTCGATCGCATCGTCGTGAAGCTCTCGCACGTCGCGGACGAGGGCCACTACGTGGGCGCCGCGGAGCTCTTGAGCGGCGCGCCGTCCCTGATGTGGACCGCGATCCTCGGCACGGCGCACGCGCGCCTATACGCAACCAGCGCCATTCCGACGGGGCTCTATCGCTTCGGTGACGCGGATCACAGCGGCCCGCTGAGCTTGAACTTCGGCGTCATCTCGCGGCTCACCTGGCTCGACTCGGAGGGCAATGAGGGGCTCATCGGGCTCGAGGGCGGCGTGATGGTCATCGGCTTGGCCGGCGACACGAGCGAGACGGGCAAGAGCCTCACCCAGGTGGGCACCGTAATCGGGTTCGGTCTCGGCGTCCCCATCGCGAACCGCTCATCGCCGACGCAAGCGTCAATCAACCTACATGGTTGGTTCGAGCGAGACATCAGCGGGGCCAGCTCCAACAGCGGAGGGCGCCGCTGGTCTTTCATCTTCGGGCCGAGCATCTCGTTCGGAAATGTCGGCGCGAACCTGTGATCACCGGCCAATTAGCCAATAAACGAGCCTTCTCGAAAAAAAAGCGCTCAGCGGGGCGCGAGGGCTTGCGTCCCCGTTCAGCCCGAGCCAAAAGAAGCGACGAGTTTTGACTTTCCGGCCAACGGTCCGGTATCAATCCCCTAATGCGGGGAGTGAAATTGAGGGTCGCGCTTGGACAGCGATCTGGCTGAATCGTTATCCGCTCTCAGGAACGCCTTCGAACAACGGGAAGTGCCCGCTCGCTTCGGCAAGGCCGACGCGGCCCTAGTCGAAGGCTTGCGCTCGAAGTTGAGGATTCCGCGGCGCTATCGCGAATTTTTACTCGCGGCGGATCCTGTTGACGTCGAAACGCGTACCCCCGCCGAGCGCGTGCGGCTGATCCCCGCCGAGCGTCTGCTGGAAGAGCAGCGCGGTCACGCGCTTGGGGAAGACGGGGAAGTGCGGCGCTCCCCGGCGCCGAACGGCTGGCGGCCGGGATGGGTCATCATCGGGCACAGCGCCCTGCTCGGCGATCCTTACTTCCTCGACATCGCCAGCCCGGACGCGGAGGGCGACTGTCCCGTGTTCACCGCCATGAGCGGCACGGAGCAATGGAAGCCGCGGCTCTGCGCCTCGAGCTTCGCGATGTTCCTGCGCATCCTCGCGATCGGGATGGAAGTCGCCGGCGGCTTCCCGGAAGACGGGCTCGACATGGACGACGAGCAAGTGTTCCGCGAGTCGCTGGGCCCGAAGATCCGCGAGTACGATCCTGCCGCGCTCAAGGCCGGTCACTGGACATGAGCGATCCATTATTCGCGATCCTCTCCGCGGGGACCCCGGAGTTCGAGCGCCGTCTGTCAGAACTGGCTCGCCGCGGCGACACCGATCTCACCCGCGTCGAGGCCAGCGTCCGCGAGATCCTCGCTGCCGTGCGCCGCGAACGGGACGCCGCGGTGCTGCGTTACGTCGAGCGCTTCGAGCAGCGCCGTCCGCAGCGCGTCTTCCTTCAGGATTATGAAGGCGCCGCCGCGCTGGCGAGCCTGGCGCCGGACGTGCGCGCGGCGCTGGAGCTCGCCGCCGAAAGAATCTTGCGTTACCACACGGCCCAGCGCGAGCGGCTCGGCAGCTTCGAGTACGAAGAGGGCGGAGTCACGCTCGCCAGCCGTGTCACGCCGCTCGAGCGAGTGGGCGTGTACGCGCCGGGCGGCAAAGCGCTGTACCCCTCCAGCGTGCTGATGTGCGCGGTGCCCGCGCGCGTCGCCGGTGTGAACGAAATCTACCTCGCCTGCCCGCAGGTCAACGCCGAGGTCCGCGCGGCGTGTCACCTGGCCGGCGTCAAAGGCATCGTCGACGCCGGCGGGGCGCAGGCCATCGCAGCGCTCGCCTTCGGCACCGAGACCGTGCCGCGCGTCGATAAGATCGTCGGGCCCGGCAACCTGTACGTCACCGCAGCAAAGCGCCTCGTGTTCGGGGAAGTGGATATCGATGGCCTGGCCGGACCCAGCGAAATCCTGGTCATCGCCGATGACAGCGCGGCGCCCAGTCACGTCGCCGCTGACTTGCTATCGCAAGCGGAACATGACGAGGCCGCCTACCCGCTGCTGCTGACCACCAGCCGCGCGCTGGCGGAGCAAGTGCTGGCCGAAACCGAGAAGCAGCTGGCTACGCTGCCGCGCCGTGCCATCGCGGAAGCGTCGCTGCGTGGCAACGCCGTCGCGCTGGTCGTGCCTGATGCGGCCGAGCTCGCGCGCGTCGCCAACGTACTCGCGGTGGAGCACGTCGCCGTACAGACGCGCGACGCCCGCGAGCTGTCGCGCCGTATCGTGCGCGCCGGCGCGCTGTTCGTGGGCCCGATGACGCCGGAAGCCGCGGGTGATTATCTCGCTGGGCCGTCTCACGTGCTGCCCACGGGCGGCGCCGCGCGCTTCGCCGCGCCGCTCGGTGTCTACGATTTCTTCTCGCGCAGCTCGGTCATCGAATATACGCGCGAGGCGCTCGCCGCACACACCGACGCCATCGCGACCTTCGCGCGCGCCGAGGGCCTCGAAGCGCACGCGCGCGCGGCCGAAATTCGCACGCGTCAATCTCGCTAGAGCAGCGGCCGTAAATTTGCGCTCTGGCCCGAAGGTACTTTGAAAAGTACGAATCGAGCCAGCCGCGGCTATTCGAGGTACCGTTCGTGCGGAGATTCGGAATGCCAGCGATGCGTACCTCGAGTCATTTCCTGATGACGGCTGCCGCGCTGTTCGTGCTGCTCGCGTCCAGCTGCGCGAGCGAGCGAGCGCCCATCAATCGCGTGCAACCGAACGCGCTCGAGAAGAGCTTCTTCGTCGGCAAGTCCCTGGCGGATCCCAGCGACAACCCGGAGTTTTACTATCGTCCCACCATCGTCGACGTCGACTACGGCGCGGGTCAGCAGGGGCTGTTCACGGCCAGCTACGCGCAGACGCTCGCGCGCGTCAACTTCGAGATCACGGAAGATTTGCTGGTCGCGCGCCTCACCTACGAGCGCGTCGCGGACACCAGCGGCAAGGGCACCCCCAGCGACAACAGCGGGCAGATCGTGGCCGCGTTCAAGATCCTGAGCCACTTCGACGTGCGCCGCGCGTACAACCCGCAGACCGGCGAGAACCTCAACATCGTCGAGGAGAACACCAGCGATCGCCCCTGGTACGACCGCGAGTTCATGCGCGTCGACTGGTCGCAGAACCTGGTGACCAGCGCGTATCAGCTCGACACGCTGGCGTCGCTCAAGGCCTACGCCGACAACTCCATCGAGTACGAGCCCGCGAGCTACTACGTCGAAGATCCAGAGAACCCGGACGCGCCGGTGTTCAGCCCCGAGCAGGGTTACTTCGACATCACCAACAAAGTGTTCGCGAAGCCGCAGATGCTGGACACGCCCTACGGCACCTTCCCGGCCTGCTTCTTCAACGCCGACTTCTTCTCCGGCTCGGGGCCGATCAGCAACTGCAACCCGGTGGAGCTCAAGGTCCGCCTGTCCTTCCGGCGCGTGGAGGATCGCGACTACGAGCCCGTCGATTGGGACGGGCAGCGCATGCAGATGTTCGGCGCGTTCACGACCGGCACCATGAACTCGGATCGTCTCGGCTACGACCGCGAGCTCGGCGTGGTGGACGCCAAGTGGTACCGCTTCGCGAGCCGGCACAACATCTGGATGCAGTCGCACGTGCACGACGACGCGGGCGAGCTGCAGACGTGCACGAGCGACGCGCAGTGCGACGACGCCGCGGGCTCCCACTGCGACGTCTTCCGCGGCGCGTGCACGCTGCCGGTGCGGCAGCGTGAGACGCGCCCGGTCGTCTACTATTACGGCCCCGAGAGCGACCCCACGCTGTTCGACGCCGCCGATCGCGTGGCGCACGACTGGGACTCGGCGCTGCGCAACGCGGTGCAGACGGCGCGCTACGCGGAGTGCGTCCACGAAGCCGGCGGCGTCACGGAGCCGAACGCCGCCGCGGATTGCGCCGACCAATATCCGACCAGCCTCGAGGCGTCGCTGCAGGCGGTCGAGCCGATCTTGGTCTTGTGTCACAACCCGGTCGTCGCTGGGGACGCGGAGGCGTGCGGTGAGCCAGGGCGCCTGGCTCGCGTCGGGGACCTCCGCTACCACATGACGAACATCATCCAGTCGCCGCAAGTTCCCTCGCCGTGGGGCATCATGGCCGACGCCGTCGATCCCATCAGCGGTGAAGTCGTGTCCGCCAGCGTGAACGTCTGGAACGCGGTCACCGATCTCGCGACGCGGCGCACCGTGGATCTGATGCGCTGGTATCTCGGCGAGCTGAGCAGTCAAGACGTGGTCGATGGCAACTACGTCGCGAACGTCAACGCAGTCGCCCAGCCGATGTCGGCGCCGTCCTGGCGTGGCGCGACCCCCATGTCGCGCGCCGAGATCGACGCACGCCTGGCCGCGATGGACAACAGCACCGCCACCAGCGCGGGTGACCAGAGGCTGCCAGAGGCCGACAACACGCAGTCTTCCCTCGACTGGGCCAGCTCTCGGCTGCGCGCCACGTGGGGTGATGACGTGCTCGGCCATGGCAACGCGCCGATCCTGGGGCGCTTCGACGCCATCAAGGGCTCGCCCGTGGAGTCCGAGCTGATCACCGACTCGTACCGCACGCTGGTCGGCCTGGACTCGGCTACGCCGCTCGACGCCAACACGCTCGAGCTCGCTTCGCCGCTACGCGGCGGCTTCTGGCAGAACCGCTCGGCGCTCGAGCGCCAGCGCCAGCTGCTGCTCGCGCAGGCGGGCAGCTGCGTGCTGGAGGCGGCCGAACCCACGGGCACGATCGAGCTCGCGCAGAAGCTGCTGAAGAAATTCCCGGTCGTGGACGAGAACCCGGACGCTCCAGGCATCCAGCTCTCCGCGGACAAACTCAACGAGCGCAACGCGCGCTGGAGCGACTACATCCGCAAGCACCTCACGCGCGGCGTGCTGGCTCACGAGATGGGCCACTCCATGGGCCTGCGCCACGTCTTTACTTCGTCCTTCGACGCGCTGAACTATCGCCCGCAGTACTGGCAGCTGCGCACGCGCGACAAGGCCGAGAACGAGCGCTGCTTAGAGCCCACGGCCGATGGCACGAGCTGCATCGGCCCGCGCTACTACGACCCAGTGACGGACGCCGAGCGCGAGGGGATGCTCACCACCTGGCAGCAAACCAGCGTGATGGACTACCCGGGCGACCTCACCCAGGACCTGCTCGACATCGGTCCCTACGATCGCGCAGCGCTCCGCTTCATCTACGGCGACGTGGCCGACATCTGGAACGATCCGGTCGCGCAGTGCAGCCTGAATCGCGACGGGTCGCCGGCGTGCGGCGGCGCCGCCGCGATTATACAGGGTCAGCTGGACCGCTTCGGCGGCATTACGGGCGCGTGGTTCGGCGGGCCGCGCAACCCGACGCACTACTCGCAGCTCGATCAGAAGCTGAACCTCATCCGAGACTGCCACCCCGCGGACACCTCCCCGCCGCCGGACTGGGACGAAGCGGAGGACGGCATCTACGATCCGGTGCTCGACGGCCACATCGTCAACGGCACCACCTGCTCCGGCATCCCGCTCGATTTCGTGCGCTATCGAGACATGCCGGGCGTCGCCACCATCGACGGTGTGACTCGCCAGGTCGACGCCAGCGGGCGCCTGCGGCGGCCGTACATGTTCGCCTCCGACGAGTACGCGGACATCGGCAACGTGGCCGTGTACCGCCATGACAACGGCGCGGATGCGTACGAGATCGCGTCGTTTTTAATCAACGAGTACGAAGACCACCACATCTTCGACGACCACCGTCGCGGCCGCACCACGTTCACGTACAGCAGCGCGTTCATGCGCCAGTTCACGCGCTACCACGAGAAGCTGAAGGAGCTGAGCAAGGGCTTCGCGCTGGTCCACGACATCTTCGCCGACTTCACGGATCAGCTCGAAAACAGCGATGACGCCGATGGCCTGTCGCGGCCGCACGCCCTGGCCGCGAGCCTGATCTTCGATCACTTCGCGCGCATGCTGACGCGGCCGAGCTCGGGCGAGCATTTCCCCGATCCGAGCTGGGACGCGCTCGGCAACACTATCTTGCGCTCGACGGATCAAGCGACGGCCACGGCGACGGCGCCCGTGTCGCTGCTGCTGCCGGACGGCACGTTCAATCCCGGCTTCGCGCCGAGCTTCGGCGCGAAGCCGCTGCACAACGCGCTAGACGGCTCCAAGGGCTACTACGCGACGCAATACGATCTGTGGGTTGGCTCGTACTACGAGAAGACGCAGGCGGTGGACATGCTGACGGACTCCGTCGACCGCTTCATCAGCCAGAGCCGCGACGATTTCTACGACGGGCGCTACCGCAACGTCAGCTTCGCCACGTTGTTCCCCGAAGGGGTGCGGCGGCTCGTCGCAGCGTCGCTGACGCAGGACGCGGACTTGCTCGGCTGGCGCGTCCCGATGGTAAACGGCAAGCTCAGCGTCGAGCAGGGCAGCAAGCTGCCGCGCGCGCCGCTCGGCTTCAGAGTGTGGTGGGACGAGCAGGGTGGCGCGCGCACCTGCTGGCCCGCCCCCGGTCAGCTCGGCTGCGGCTTCAACGCCAACGGCGGGCAAGTCGGGACGACACCGGAGCAATCGGTCGCCGTCGATCCGGAGGTCGGCTTCGAGGTTCAGAAGTTCATCACGCTCTACTCGTTCATCTACATGCCGGAGAGCTGGAAGCGGGACTGGGTCGACCTGATGCGCATCTATCAGCTCGGTCAGGATCCCGACCCGCAGCTGAGCCCGGAGCGCACCGTCGCCTTCCACGATCCCGTCACCGGCGAGCGCTACGTCGCGCGCTCGTACGGCAAGGAGAACATCGAAGGTCGTGAGGTGGAGCGCGGCGTGGGCGCGCGCGTGCTCGACTGGGCCAATCAATTGGCGGCCAAGGCGTACGTCGTGACGGACACCGACAGCGTCACGGGAGAGCTCACCTACGAGACGTACGCGGACGACTCGGAGTGCCCGCCGGGGCTCAGCAGCTGCGCGGGCCTCGCGGTGGAGGCGAGCTCGGGCAGCAGAGCAGTGGAGATGGGGCCCGTTCCGCAGGTGAGGTCGCCCGCTGTCGCGCGGCTGCGCAACTACAAGACCGTGATCGACTTCATCCGGCGTATCGCGACGCAGCTCGGCTTTTATGGGCCGCAGTGGCGCGGCGTGCGTTGATCTCGCTCGTTCGCGTGCTCGGCGGAGCGCGGTTCTTGCTGCTGCTCTCGGCGTTGGCGCTCTGCCAATGCCGAAAGCAGGAGTCCGCGCCCGAGCAAGCCCGTGGCGCGCCAAGGGATCCCAACGCCAACGGCGAGCGCTTGCGCAAAGCGGCGGGCGATTGGCCCGCGCGCTGGGCCGCCGTGGAAGCGCTGCCCGACTGCGCGCCGCTGCTGAGTGGCGCGCAGGAGCGCGCCGCGTGCAAGAACGCCGAGCAGGCCCTGACGGCGATCCAAGCGGCGTCGGCGCGCAACGCGCCCGACGCCGAGCTCACGGACTTGGCCGCCGCCGCGGCCCTCGCGGCGCAGCGCGCGACGCAGCACCTGCGCCGCGCCGGCATGGCCGAGCTGGTCGAGCTGCGCCGCGCGCAGAGTGATCCCAACGCGCCGAGCAGCGCGCGGCCGCACCCGAGCGCGACGAGCAGCGCGCGACCGCACCCAAGCGCGACGAGCGGCGCGCGACCGCACCCGAGCCCCGCCGCGAGCGAGGCCGCGCCGCGGCAGCAGCAGAGCCCCACGCTCGACGCGATCACGAGCTACGCGCGCGTCGCCACGCTCGGCTTACGACACCTCGGCATGTACTTGGAGCTCGGCCCCGTCGCGGTTCGACGCCGCGCATACGACGCGCTGGCCAAGCTCTGCCGCGATGAGCCGCACTGGGCCGGGCTGCGCGTGCTGGTGCGCGAAGCCGAGCTGGTCGAGGCCGATCCCGATTTGAAGCGCCGCTTGGGCGCGCTGCGCGCGCAGCTCGGGCCGGGCTAGACGCATTCAATGAAGTTTTCCGGTATCGCGCGACGTCCCGCGAAGAGAGGACACGTTGAACCGTGGATATCCTGCGCGGATTGAAGCAAAGTCACGGTGAGCGAGCGTGGCGGATCCGTCCCGGACCTCCACGAGCGCCTTTCGAGCGAGACAAGGAGACCCGCGATGACTCCGACAGCGATCGCGCTACCCGAGCCGTTGCCCAGCGACTCAGAGGCGGTGGTCACGGCGCTTGAGAGCGCCGAAATCTTTCGTTCACGCGGCGACGTATCGGAGACGGTACGCTGGCTTCAACGCGCCGCGGAGCTCGCCAGCGACGCGGGCCAGGACGCGCGCGCGCTGGCCATGGCGCAAGCGGCCGCGGAGCTCAGCCGCAGCGGCATGAACGGCGACGGCGCGAGCGCCGATGGCGCTGGTGAGCGAGGGCTGCCATCGGAGCGCAGCGCGCGGGTGAACGACATCATGGCCGAGCTCTTCGATGAGCCGCTGGCACCGCCCATCGCGCCCAAGCCCACCGCAGCGAAGCGCGCGAACAGCGTCACGGAGCCGGCGGCGCCGGCGTCTCGCCGCGGTCCACCGCCGCTGCCGCCGGATCCGCGCCCGCCGACGCTCGCGCCGCACACCTGGGCGGACGAGCTTGCTACCAACAAGACCAGCAGCAACGCCTTTTTGGCTCGCCCGAGCGAGCCGCCGCCGACCGAGCGAACGCCGCCCCCTTCGCACATCGATCGCGCTGCCTTCGAGGTCGCGGCGCCGCGACGGCTCAGCGACGCCCCACGCCAGACAGAGATCTGGTCGCCGGACGCGATCCTCGCGAACGAGGATCGTGAACGACGAACGCTCAGCGCTGCGGACGCGGCAACGCGACCTCACTCCGACGCGCTGGAGCCAGCCCCAGCGACCACCACGAACGAGATCTTACCGCCGGCGCCGGACTCGGCGCTCAATGCCATGCGCCAGCCCTCGCTCTCGAGCCTCGACGTCGATTGGGACACCGTCGACTCCAGCGAGATGCTCGACGCCGAAGACGAACCACCCGCCATGCTCGACGCCAAGGACGAATCACCCGCTCCGCTCGTCTCCACGCCGCGCGAGGCGGCGCCCAACGCTGCAGAAGCGGCCGCTGCGACGGTCAACGATGCTCCGGCGCTCGCGCCAGAGCCGGAGACGCCGACGGCCGTGAGCCTCACGCCGCTGCCGACCCAGCTCGCCGAGCTCGCGCGGCGCGGCGCGCTGCACGTCAACCTGTGGCCCACGACTGAGGCCGACGTGTTCGTGATGAGCGCGATCCCCGACCCCACTCCACCCAGCGAAGACGCGCTGGAGGGCTTCGTGATCTTCAGCGAGCCCGGCGCCGAGCTGTAGCTCTGGCACCGCACGACATACGACGCGCGCCGCGCTCTGACGAGCGGGGCGCGCTGAGGCTGTCACACGCCGCCCGCTACGCGGAGATCAGATAACCGCGGCGGACGAGCGCGTCGAGCTGGCGGCCCGTCTCGAGATCGGTGCTGGCCGCCTGATCGAACAGCGCCTCCACGGACGGCGCGTTAATGGCGAGCTGCAAAATGTCGAGCTCCTCATGGCTCAGATCGCGCAGCGGCGCTTCCAGCGGGACGCGCAGCGCGAGGCGCGCCTCGGGCGCCGGCAAGCGCTCCTTCAACGCGGTCAGCTCGTCGAGCTGCCGGAAGCCCTCCATCAGCACCTCTTGCGCGCTGAGGTCGATCGGGTGCGGGAACTCACGCGGGTCGGGCGGATCCAACTCGAACACGCCGCGCTGCCAGGCCAGCATGCGGTAAATCGCCTTGAGCGCGCCGATGTCCTCGCGGCCGTCGATGATCACGGAGCGGATCAGGCCCTCCTTGAGGAAAATGCGGCCGACGCGTCCTTCGCCTTTGACGACCAGCACCCCGCTCTTGCGCGAGCTGCCGAAGAGCTGCAGCAAATCCGGCAGCGGGATCTCTTCCAAGCTGCCGCTCATGCGCGGCGCCTCTTCGGCAGGGCGCGCGCTGCGCTGGCGCGCGGCGCGCGCGGCCACCGCTTCGAGACCCTCGCGCTGCGCGACGTCCGACGCCGGCACGACCTTGAGGATGCTGGTGCCGATCAGGATGCGATCGCCCTCCTTCAGCACTCCGCGTTGGATCTTCTCACCGTTGACGAAGGTGCCGTTGGTCGACCCCAAGTCTTCGATGGAGATCACGCCCTCCTCCATCAGGATGCGCGCGTGGCGCCGAGAGACCATCTCTTCCACGAGCACCATGTCGAGATCGCTCGACCGCCCGATGACGATCTCTTGGTTCTCGATGAGCGGAAACTCGCCCCCTTGGTACTTTCCCGAGATGAACCTGAGCGCGAGTCGTGGCCGCTGGGGCTCCGTCATATTGGTCGGGGCCAACTTGTTCATGCCATGTCGCCCTTGGAAGCTTGAACGGTTATCACCACGACCGCCACGGCGTCATCGAAACCAGGAAACCATAGTCTTTTTCGACACATAGCGTCAAGCAACCGCAGGGGTCACCCCAGCATAGAGAAAGAGACCGTTATAGCGCGAGAAAAACCACTCATTCGGCGGGCTTCGCCAGCAGCTCACGATCGCTGGCATCCTCACTGACATGTAGGGAACGGGTGGGAGACGGCTCGAGCGCGCGCGGAACCACGACCGTGAAGGTGGAGCCGGCCCCAGGGCGGGAAGAGACCTCGATGCGCCCGCCCATTTCTTCTACCATGCGCTGGCTGATCGCGAGGCCCAGGCCGGTGCCCGTCGCTCGCGTGGTGAAGAACGGCACGAACAGCTTCTCCAGAACGTGAGGTGCGATGCCGGGACCCTCATCGCGCACACTCACCTCGACCCAAGCGCCCGCTTCGTTGCCGGCTTGGATGCGATCCTGCCGCAAGCGGGTGACGACCTCCACCTTGCCGCTGCCCGCCGTAGCCTGAATGGCGTTTCGGATCAGGTTGATCAGCACCTGCCGCAGCTGCTCGGCGTCAGCGCGGGCGAGCGGCAAATCAGGGCTCAGCGCGGTGCTCACGTTGAAGCTCTCGGCGCGTTCGGAGGCCATCACGGTGAGCGTGCGGCGCACGACGGCGTTCACGTCGATGGCGCCCGGATCGCCCTTCGAAGGGCGCGCGTAGTCGAGCACCGAGCCCACCACGCGATCGAGCCGCTCTACCTCTTCGAGGATGATGCTGAGAAATTCACGCTCTGAGGCTTCCAGCCGGCCCGGCGGATCTCCGAGCAGCTGCGCCGCGCCCTTGATCGCGCCGAGGGGGTTCTTCACCTCGTGCGCCAGACCCGCGGCCATCTCACCGAGCGCGGCCAGGCGATCGCGCTCCTGCAAGCGCCGGTGCTGGCGCGAGTTCTCGATCACGACGCCCATCTGCACGGCCAGAGATTCGAGCAACGCGACCTCGTCCGGGGAGAACGCGTCGCGCACGCGATCGTCGAGCACGAGCAGGATGGCCGAGAGCTCGTGCTCGGCGCCGTAGACCCCCAGGCACACGCCGTGCGCGAACGGACCGAGCACGGCCGCGGCGGCGAGCAAGCGCTCGTCGGCCTCGGCCTCGCGCGTGAAGCCGGCGCGCCGGCGCTCGGCGACCTGATGCGCGACCTCTTCGAACACGATGGAGGGTCCGGAGTCCAGGCGATCGAACAGCGGGTGCGCCGTCGCGACTTCGATGCGCGGCAGGGCGCTGGGGCCGAAGGAGGCGCCGAGCTCGAAATCCCGGCCCAGCGAGTCGCGCACGTACAGCGCGCCGCCCGTCGCGCGGCGCGAGCCTTCGAGCGCCGTGATCACGACCTGCTGCATCTCTTGGATTTCCAGCACGTGGATCAACGCTCGCCGCGCCTTCGCGACCGCGCGCTCCAGATCGACGCGCTCGCGAAAGAACACCTTGTGAGCGTAGCCTTCCGCGCGCTCGCGCAACGGCTCGAACAGCACCAAGATCACGATCGCGGCGAGGATGGCGCCGAGGTACATGGTCTCGAAGCCGCCGAGCAGCACGACGAAGACGTAAAAGATGCCGGCCAGCGCGAAGGCGAGCGCGGTGGACACCAAGAGCTGCCCGAGGATGTCGTAGAGATCGACGAGCCGCGCCCGGATCAAGGACTCCGACAGCGCGAACAGGAACACGATGCTCAGCACTGCGCTCACCGGCGGCAGCGGCGCGCCGATGAACCACAAAAAGTCCGCCAAGCTGAAGACGGCGGCCAACGCACCGATCAGCACCAGAAAGCGCACGCGTCGCTGCGTCGCGCGCGACCCGCTCTGCTCGCCGCGCACGGCGAGCGCCCACAGCCCCGCCGCGATCAGGCCGAACACGTACAAGATGACGGCGCCGCGCACCAAGCCGTGGCGGTGCTCGGTCAGCACCAGGATCATCATCGGCACGCCGAGCGCGTTCGCTACCTGCAGCAGCGTCGAGCGCTTGCCGCTGCGCGGCACGATGGCGTCGAATAGGTGCAGCGCGAACTGCGGCAACAACACCGCGAGCACGGCCGTGCTGCGCTCCCAGAAATCGGCGCGGCCCGCGTGGAACTGCCACTGCGCGAGGTACCAGAGGCCCATGTCCGCCGCGAGCGCCGCGAACAGCACCTGCGCGCGCCGCGGACGGCCCCGCAGCAGGATCGACGCAGCGATAGCCAGCGCCAACACGCCGCAGAACAGGGACGTTCGCGTGCGAAGATCCACGCCCGCAAAGCTAGCATCGACCGCGCTCACGCGGCGCCCAGGGTATTCCCGAGCGGCGTCTGCACGCAGGGGCACCCGCCCTCCCCGGGCGCTCGTCGCCGCCGCGCTGGGCTGCGGCGGCAAGCGCAGCTGACCTGAGAGCCGCGGATGGCTAAGTCACGCTGCGCCGGCCGCTCTTCTTGCTGCGGCAGGCGCGCCTCGTCGCGGTCGCGGCCGGCGCGCGGCGGAGACTCCGCCGTTCGTGCGCTCTTAG
>CBINHN010000034.1:0-64007 GCA_966250485.1 uncultured Sorangium sp.
CGATTCCCTCCTGGTGGTCGACGCAGCCGTCCAGGGTGACGTTGATGCTGAAGGTCAAGAGCCCCATGGTGTACTCGTTGGAGACGATGATGCTCGACCAGGGCGGCTTCCGCCACGCGATAAATCGCGCAACCGGTGATGACCGAGACCGATTCGTCGCGCATGAAAAAGACCGAGGGAGCTAAGACACTCATTTTTGCGCTGGTCCTGGGCGCAGCCGCGGCGTGCAGTTCGAACGGCGGCGACGGCGCCGAGAGGGAAGAATCCGGCGGCTCGCGAAACAGCGCGAGTCACAGCGGGGGCGCCTCATCCGCGGCGTCCGCAATGGGAAGTGGTGGTGGGGAGCAGACGCTGGCGTCCGACGCGGATTCGGACGCGATAGCGACCTGCGCGGAGTTTGCCGCCGCGACGTGCCACAAGCTAGCCACGTGCAATGCCTGGTACCTCGCGGCCAAGTACGGAGACGAGGCGGCGTGCCAAGCGCGAAGGTTGGCCACCAGCGATTGCGTAGCGTCGTTCGGGCTGCGCGGCAGCAAGCGAACCATTGCTCGACTCCAGGAATGCACCGCTGCGCTGGAGCGCAGCACCTGCGAAGAGTGGGAGAACCAGGATCCCGAGGCGCTCGCGAGCTGCACCGTTGAGCCTGGCGAGCTGCCGAACGGTACGGGCTGCGGCGCCGCTTCGCAGTGTCAGAGTGGAAACTGCCGCTTTAGCGACAATTGCGGCATTTGTGCTCCAATATCCGGCGCTGGCGAGGCTTGTAGTGGGAGCGATCCCTGTGGCCCCGGCTTGCGCTGCAGCAACGGTGTTTGTGTATCGCCCGGCGACGTCGGCGCTGCTTGCCAGACGAAAACTGACTGCTTGGCCTCACTCACCTGTAGCAGCGGTCGTTGCATGGCACCGAAGACAGCCGGACAGCCGTGCTCTGGCAATGACTGCGATGGTTGGACGGGATACGTATGCATCGACGGCGTATGCCGAAAGCTCCAATTCGTCGGCCCCGGTGAGCGTTGCGACTTGGCAGAGGGCATTGATTGCGGCGCTGGTGGCTTTTGCCGCACCACGAGCACCAGCTCGGCGGGCACCTGCGTTGCGCCAGCGAGAGACGGTGAAGCGTGCGACTACCAGCGAGGCCCGCAATGCACCCTGGGGGCCTATTGCAGCGAAGGCTTCTGCAAGGTGTGGGATGCTGCGGCGTGTCGCTGACGCTCTGGTGCGTTGGCAAAGCGCTGCCGGAGCGCGACACGTCCCCATCCGGCTTGACGGCACTGACGTGGGGACGAGCAGCGCGACCCGAAGCCGACGCGCCAGCAAAGGCTTTCATTGCGGCTGATACCGTTCAACAATGCCGACCATGAGCCAAGCCGACTTCGACCCTGATTACGTTTTTTCGCATCATCCAGCGACCCCCGAGAAGCACGCGCACTACGACGCGATCCACGATGGCGCGAAGCACTTCGCGGAGGTCATCATGGCTCACGTGCCCGCGTGTTCCGACCGCCTCACCGCGCTCAGGCTCTTGCGCGAGTCCGCCATGATGGCGTGCTCCGCCGTGGCGCTCGAGGGTCGCTTGAAGTAGCGGCGCCGCGCCGCTCGCTGCAAGGCGCGCAGCGCACCTCCCCCTGAGCCCGCACGGTGGCGCCTGCGGGCGAGGCCGCCGCGCGCCGTGGCGCGCGCGGTGAGGGGCAAACCTCTCGCGGGCACCATTCGCTGAGCAGGCACATGCTTTTCGCTGCGGATGGCGTTAGAAGGAGCGCGAGGTTCACATGAAGATTCTTGGTATCAGCGGGAGCTTGCGGCGTGGTTCGTTCAACACTGCGCTGCTGCACGCTGCGCGCGAGCACGCGCCGGCGGGCATGCAGATCGAAGAGTACTCGCTGGCGGACATCCCGCTCTACAACGACGACGTGCGCGTCGCGGGCTACCCGCCGAGCGTGCAAGCGTTCCGCGAGGCGATCGCCGCCGCGGACGGGCTGCTGATCGTCTCGCCCGAATACAATTACTCGATCCCCGGCGTGCTCAAGAACGCCATTGATTGGGCCTCGCGCCCGCCGCATCAGCCGCTCGCCGGCAAGCCGCTCGCGATCATGAGCGCCAGCACGAGCCTGCTCGGCGGCGCGCGCATGCAATATCACCTGCGCCAAGTCGCGGTGTTCGCCGAGATGCACGTGCTGAACAAGCCGGAGGTCTTCGTGGCCAAGGCGCCCGAAAAATTCGACGCCGATTCCAAGCTCACGGAAGACGCGACGCGCGAAATCGTGGTCGCGCAGCTCGCCGCTTTCGAGCGCTGGGTCGAGAAGCTGCGCGCGACGGGCCCTTAGGACGAGCCCTTAGAACCTGAAGCGGCCGAGCATGCCGAGCTCGCGCCAGTCAGCGCTGCCGCCGCGGCCGAGGAGGTTCGAAAAGCGGAAGTAGGCGCCCAGGTCGACGTCTTGGCTCACGCTGAAGATGCTGCCGCCCTCGACCGGGACGGAGAAGTGATCGGCGAAGCCTTCGAGCGGGCCGACCACCATGGCGCCGACGAACGGCACGACGACGGGCGTCACTTGGAAGTAAAACCACGCCGGGAGCACCAGCTGCTCGCGGTTGCCGCGCTCGCGATGGCTGAAGCCGATGTACAGGCTAGGGTCGAACACCAAGGCGACCGACGAGAAGTTGACGCGACCGATCACGCCTCCTCTCACGCCGAAGAAGAACGGATCGAAGTTGCGAATCTGCGCGCCGGTGTTGAGATCGAGCTCAAAGTCGCGCGAACGCACGAGGTTATAAAGTAAGCCGAAGCCGTTATCGAGGTAGTGGCGGTCCCCACAGCCTTTGACGCAGATGCCCTCGCGGTGCGTGATGCCGATGGTGAGATCGCGCGTCACGCCCCAGTAGAAATGCGGCGCCAGGAAGATGGGATGGCTACCCTCTTTGGAGACGTCGATGCGCAGAATCTGCGGCCGCGAAGGCTCGCCCGTGAGCTCGAAGCGTCCCTCGGGAACCAGGAAGCTGCGGCGCGTGTACTCCTGAGCGACCGCCGCGGACGAGAGGCACAGCAACGCCAGGCCTGACAGGATCGTGACGAGCTTCTTCATGCGGACGGCAGGCTACTTCGGGGTCGCTGGGCCAGGCAAACCGCGTCCCCGCGGCGAGCAGAAGTTCGGCGATTTTTCAGCATCTTCACCGAGGTTTCGCGCAGGCTAAGGCCGCGCCACGGCAGGGCAATCGCTCGGCGCGTGGCCGCCGCGGCCCGCGACCATGGCCGTTTCCAAGGCATTTCGGGCGAGCCACTCCCGAGAGTTGTGGCTCCGCGCGCGCGGGCGCCGTTCGTCGGCGGCGCGCTCGACAAAGCTGTCGTTTCGGCTGAGTGTCGCGCTGCGAAGCTCGCCGCGCCACCGCTGGTGCACGCGACTGGATCTCGCGATATCGAGTCACGAAACCTGCGCGAAGCCGAGACTCCGCGGCGAAAATTGACAAGCTCGTCAGCGGCGTCGAGCGCAGCGACAAGACTGTCGCAGCGTTGCGCGTACACGGCGTGTCGCGCGCGTTTCCAGGCGCCGGAACGCTGATGATCGCGCGCTTCGCGGCGCGCGCAGCGCGCGTGGCATGTGCGTTGCGATTGGCTCTTTCGCGTCGCGACACGACGCCATCCGGAAACTCGGCGTCTGGTTGAGTAACTGAGACGCTCAGGAGCCCTCAATCGCTCGAGATGGATAATGAGACTTAGAAGCTTACGCCCCTTCACCCAGAGCACGACTCTCGCGGCACTCACGTTGTCGATCACGTTCGCCGCTCACGCGCAAATGGAGCCCGTGACCGGCGCGGAGCCCGCGCCCGCCGTGGAGCCGCCGCCCGCGAAGCCGAAGCCGCCGCCCTATTCGTTGCCATTTCAGCTGCGGCCGGTGGTCGCCGGCAACGTGATCCGCTCGGACACGGCCTTCGCGTTTTACAAGGCGCCGAGCCAGAGCGCGTCCGGCACGGCGATCGCGACGACGCTGCTCGCGAGCTACAAGGTCACCGACGAGCTCGCGCCGCTCGTGCGCGTGGGACTGGTCAGCAATTCGCCAGCCGCGAACCCGCCCGAGGGCGCGGCGAGCCTCATGAATCCAGTGCTCGGCGCGCTGTACGCGCTGAAGCTGAGCCCCGACGTTCGGCTCGCGCTGTTCTTGGGTGTGACGCTGCCGCTCGGCGGCGGCGGCGGCGACACGCCGGACCCGGCCAAGCAAGCCGCGAACAACGCGGGCATCCGCGCGCGCAGCGCGATGGACAACGCCATGTTCGCGACCAACGATCTCACGGTATTTCCCGGCGTCGGGTTCGCCTACGTGAACCACGGCTTCACGGCGCAGGTCGAGGCGACCGTGCTCCAGCTCACGCGCGTGCGCGGCGCCGACAAACAGCCGGATTCTTCACGCACCAACTTCACGAGCGGCTTGCACGTGGGCTACTTCGTGCTGCCGCTGCTCTCGCTCGGCGTCGAGCTGCGACATCAACGCTTCCTCTCGACGCCCAAGGCGGTAGAGGCGAACGAGTCGCTGCGCGATACCACCACGTTCGCGCTCGGACCGCGCTTTCACATCGAGCTCGGGGACAAGCTGTGGCTGCGACCCGCCGTCGCGTTCGCGATGGGCCTCGATAACCCGCTGAAAGAGTCCAAGTACCGCGTCGTTCAGCTCGACGTGCCCTTCGCGTTCTGAGCCGAGCAGCGCTTCACCGAACCCAACCAGAGGATCTCACCGTGCTCTCGATCGTCGCGGGGCTCAATCTGGCCAGCGGCGGCGGGGTAATTTTGGCGGGCCGCGAGGTGCGCGAAGCGGGCCCGGATCGCGGCGTCGTGTTCCAGGCGCCATGCCTATTGCACTGGCTGTCGGCGCTCGACAACGTGCTGCTCGGCGTGGACGAGCTGCACGAGGTGCTGCTCGCCGCGTGGCGACAAGACAAGAAGACGGCGCTGATGGTGACGCACGACGTGGACGAGGCGCTGTTCCTCTCCGATCGCGTGGTGATGATGACCAACGGTCCTTCAGCGAAGGTCGGAGAGATCCTGCACGTCCCGTTCGCGCGACCGCGCGACCGCGCCGTGGTGATGGACCACCCCGAGTACTACGCCCTGCGCGAGCGCCTGCTCGGCGCGCTGAACCCCTCACCTTCTCCGTCATCGGACCTCGTTAAAGTCCAGCATCCAGGGGCGAAAGGCCGCGTCAATCGCCCAGCTTTGGCCCCGGCCAATTCCGCCAGGGCAGCATTTTCGGCGAGAGATGACCACCCTTGACACCCGCGCCGCCGGGGGAAATAGTCCGGCCCTCCGATGACTGCCTCGAGCGAAGCCGTGCGCACGCGCTACAAGTATCCGCTCCACGCCATCTTGATGGTGGTAGCAGCTTGGCTGTTCATGATGCTGCTCCTCGCTTGCTACGCGACGGTCGCTATCGCGCTGTTCCCCATGTCGCCGCTGGTGGCCGTGGGCGGCGCCTGCATGATCGGCATGGCGCACGAGTACGCCATCTCGGTCCGCACGGTCGATCGCTCGTAGCCGGCGCGCGTGAGCAACGCGACGACGAGCGCCGTCGTGGTGTGTCCAAACGGGCGAACCTCGCCGACAGCCGCTGAAGCAGCGCGGCGCGTCTGACAAGCGCGCACTCTGCCGCAGCAACGTGCGTGCACGATCGTCGGTGCCGGCGGTCGTCGTCCTTGCTCTGCCGTGAGATCTGGGTACCGTAATAATTCAGGATCCAACCCGGTGGCTCAGGACCCCGACTCAAAGTCACGCAAACGGCTGCCAGATTCGGCGTTCGATGCGGACGAGTCCACCGGCGCCGGCCGGCCTCCGGATCCCGCGCTCGACGTGCCGATGGACCTCGACGACGACGAGTCCACGGCGCTGATCACGCTCGAGGGGCTCAACCGCTTCCGACGGGAGCCGAAGGATCGTCATCTGCTGGTGCGCGTTCGCGGCTCTGGGCTCGGCCAGGTGACACGGCTCGCCAACCAGACGGCCATCGTCGGTAGAAATCCGGACGCGACGCTGTACGTCCCGGACGAAGGCGTCAGCCGCCGCCACGCGATGTTGATGCCGGAGGCCGATGGCTTCGTCATCGTCGACACCGAGAGCGCCAATGGCACGTTCGTGGGCGGGCAGCGCATCACGCGCCAGCTGCTGCGCGACGGTGATTTGGTGCAGTTCGGCCCCTCAGCGGCGTTTCGCTATACCCTCACGGATGAGAATCAAGAGTCGCTGCTGCGCCAGCTGTTCGAAGCCAGCGTGACCGACGCGCTCACCGGCGCCTATAACCGCGAGCACCTGGACGCGCACTTGCGCGCGGAGCTGAGCTTCGCTCGGCGCCACAAAACGGACGTCTCGCTGGTGCTGTTCGACGTCGATCATTTCAAGAAGGTCAACGACGGCTACGGGCACCAAGCCGGCGATCAAGTGCTCACGGAGATCGCGCGCGCGGTGGCCAAGATGGTGCGCAACGAAGATCTCTTCGCGCGCTACGGCGGTGAAGAGTTCGCGGTGGTGTTGCGCGGCGTCGGCCCGGTCGGCGCCATGAGCCTCGGTGAGCGCCTGCGCCTCGCGGTGCAAGCGCTCAGCATCACCACGGAGAAGGCGCAGCTGCGCGTCACGGTGAGCGTCGGCTGCGCCAGCGTGACGGAGCTCAGCGAGGCAACGCCCGAGGCGCTGATCGGCTGCGCAGATCGGCGCTTGTACGCCGCCAAACGCGGCGGGCGCAACCGCGTCGTGGCCACGGACTGATCCGCGCTTGCTCGTGTCGACGAGCTGATTTACGACTCGGCGCCGATGCCGGGCGAGCCCACTCCGCTGCGCGCCAGCGGTTTCATCGCCGCCGCGCTCGGCTTTGCCGCGCTGGTGCTGCTCTTCTCGGTGCGCGGACACCTGGCGCTCACGCCGTTGTTGGCGCCGCTCTGCCTCGGCTGCGCCGTGCTCGGCGTGCTGTACGGGCTCGGCACGTTCGACGACGCGGGACCCGTGCGCTCCAGCGTGGACGCGCGCACATTACTGCGCCCAGCGGCAGCGCTGCTGGTGAGCGCGCTCGGCCTGTGGCTCGCGTTGCGCATGGCTGTCGCGGCTCGC
Organism: uncultured Sorangium sp.; assembly: GCA_966250485.1. Taxonomy (GTDB): domain Bacteria; phylum Myxococcota_A; class Polyangia; order Polyangiales; family Polyangiaceae; genus PMG-095. Next base: position 7,076 of record CBINHN010000034.1, read on the forward strand.
TGGCCGCAGCCGGTGCTCACGTCGGCGATCGCGATCCCGCTGTTGGCGCTCGCGACGTTGACCGCCGCCTGCTGGCTCTGGCTGCGCGTCAGCGCGGCGGGCCCGAGCAGGCCCTTGCTGCGCCGCGAGGGCTTTTGGCTGCTGAGCATCGGCATCGTGCTGTACCTGCCGCTGCTCGGCAGCTACTCGCTGATCGATCCTTGGGAGACGCACTACGGCGAGGTCGCGCGCGAGATGATCGCGCGCGACGACTGGATCAGCCTGTGGTGGGCGCAAGAGAACTGGTTTTGGTCAAAGCCCGCGCTGACGTTTTGGCTCGAAGGGCTCAGCTTCATCGCGCTCGGCGTGCGCTGGGAGCCCGATGCCATGCTGGCCGGCGTCAAAGCCGGCTACCTCCCCGCGCCGGAGTGGGCGGTGCGCTTGCCCGCGGCGCTGCTTTCGCTGGTCGCCGTGTATCTCGCCTATCGCGCGGTCGCCTGCGTGGCGGGGCGCCGCGCTGGCTTTCTGAGCGGGCTGGTCCTGCTGAGTGTGCCGTACTGGTCGCTCATCGCGCACCAGGGCATGACCGACATGCCGTACGCGGCGACGCTCAGCGGCGGGCTCGCGCTCGCGCTGCTCGGCCTGCACTGCGACGCGGAGCAGCGCGTGGCGCTCTACGAGCTGCGCTTCGGCGCGCGCGCGCTGCGTATCTCTGGCGCGCAGCTCGTGCTCGGGCTCGTGCTGCTGAGCTCGCTGCCGCAGCTGGCTTACTTGGTCTCGCGGCACATGACCTTCGTGCTGGAGGGCGCCGACACCAGCTTCACGCTGCACCGCGACTACTTCTTCTCGGGCTCCGGCGCTGGCAACTGCGGCTTACCCGGCAACGAGATCTGCGAGCCCGGTACGCCAGCGAGCCCTGAGTTCCAGCCGCTGGTCGCCGCCCTGGTTTGGGGCGCCTGTCTCGGCGCGCTGGCGTGGGCGCAGCGCGGTGAGCGGCGCGTGAAGCGGCTGTCGTTCTTGGCCGCGTGGTTCGCGATCGCGCTCTCGATCTTGGGCAAAGGCGCGCCGGGCGCGGTGCTCGGCCTGCTGGTGCCCGTGGTCGCGCTGTGCGCGCGCAAGCGCTTCCGAGAGCTCGCGCGGCTCGAGCTGCCGAGCCTCGTCTTGCTCACCGCCTGCGTGGCCCTGCCCTGGTACGTGCAAGCCTTCGCGCGCCACGGCGCGGCCTTCACGGATCGGCTGCTGTTTTACGACATGTACAAGCGCGCGTTCGTGCACGTGCACGACACGAACGGCAGCGACGATGTGAGCCTGCGCTACTACCTATGGCAGCTCGCGTATGGGCTGTTCCCGTTCTCGGCCTTCGCGGGCTTCGCGCTGCTCTCGAGCTTCGGGCAGCGTGACGAGGCGCACGACGCGGAGTCCGGGCACCGCGTGTACCTCGGGCTGTGGTTCCTGCTCGCCTTCTCGATGTTCAGCGTCTCGCTGACGAAGTTTCATCACTACGCGTTGCCCGCCGCGCCGCCGCTCGCGCTGCTCAGCGGCATGTTGCTCGACCGCATGCTCGGTAAGCCCCTAAGCCCGGCGCTGAGCGCAGCGCGCAGCATGCTCTCCGGCGTGGCTTGGCTCGGCTGCGCGGCGCTGTTCGTCGCAGGCGTCGCGAGCCTGATCCCGGGCAGCTTTTGGGGCTCCGCCGCAAACCCGGAGCTCGCGCCGCGCGCGCTGCTCGGCGCTGTGCTGTTGGCCGGCGCGGTAGCGAGCGGAGTGTGCGCGGCGCGGCTGGCGCCCTGCGTCACCGCGGTGCCTCCGAGCGAGCGTTACACGTACGCGGTCGACGGCGTGGTGCTGCTCACCTCCGCGGCGGGCATCGCCCTGATCGGCCGTGACTTCGTGGCTGAGCCGGGCAGGGTCAGCCAGGGTCGTTTGCTGGACTTGTTCAGCTACAACTACACTCGCGAGTGGCCGCGGACCTTGGATTTTCGGACGGCGCCGCACGCTTTTCTATTGTGCGCGCTGCTGCTCTTGGCGCTCGCGGTGGTGCCGCGGCTGCGCCCGTACATGCTGCGCGCCTTCGTCTGCCTGGGCCCGCTCTTCTGCGCCTTTTGCCTGAATGTTTATTTAGTTCGGGTAGCGCCGCACTGGGGTCAGCGCGAGAACGTCCTCGCCTACTACGCCGCGCGCTCCGGCCCCGAAGAGCCGCTCGTGGCCTACCAGATGAACTGGAAAGGCGAGAATTTCTACACCGGCAATCGGCTCCCCGCGTTCGTGTCCAGCGGCGACAAGTTCAAGGACTTCTTGCGCGAACATCGCGCGCACGGCACACGCGTGCTGTTCTTCACCACCGAGCACGCTCGTATCGGCAGCCTCAAGAGCGAGCTCGGTCGCGTGAAGCGCTTCGAGCTGATTACGAGCCCTCAGCACAACAACAAGTTCTTCGTCGCGCGCGTCGAGCTGTGACGGGCGTGAGCGATGACGGCGCCGCGCGTGAGCCCAGACATCGACCTATTGTACGAAGACGAGCATCTCGTCGTGGCCAATAAACCGTCCGGGCTGCTCGTGCATCGCGGCTGGGCACGCGACGACGACACAGCGCTCTTTCGCGTGCGCGATCGGCTGGGCAGCTGGGTTTACCCCGTGCATCGCCTCGATCGCGGCACGAGCGGCGCGCTGCTCTTCGCGCGCCGCAAAGAAGCGGCCGGAGCGCTCGGCGCCTTGTTCGACTCGGGCGCGGTGCAGAAGTCTTATCTGGCGCTGGTCCGCGGCGTACCGCCCGCTTGCGGTCGCATCGACTATGCCATCCCGCGCAGCGAAGACGGCGAGCGCGTGCCGGCGGTCACGGATTTCCGGCTCATCGCCGCGTCGCCGCGAGAGCGCTGCTCGCTCGTGCAAGCCTCACCGCGCACCGGCCGCTTGCACCAAATTCGCCGCCATCTCTGCCACATCGGCCATCCCCTGGTCGGCGACGTGAAGCACGGCAGAGGCGATATCAACCGTAAGTATCGCGCCGAGTACGATCTGCACCGGCTCGCGCTGCACGCGCAACGCCTCAGCTTCGAGCACCCGTTCGCGGCGCGCGTGGTCACGATCGACGCGCCGCTCGCGCCGGAGCTCGCCAGCGCGTTCGAGCGCCTGGGCTTACCGAGCCGCTTTTAGCGCGCGAAGTGACGCTCCTGCGCGCGTCGCGCCGCTTTAGCGCGCGAAATGACGCTCCAGCGCGTCGAGCAGGCCCTCCACGGTGTACTCGTTGGCGCACACGTGCGGCTCGATTCCCGCCTCGCGCAGCGTCTGCGATGTGATGGGTCCGATGCTGGCGATGGTGACGCGCGCGAGCAGCGCCGCGGCACCGTCGCCGAGCGCGGCCAGCGTCTCGCTCACCGTCGAGCTGGACGTGAACAGGATCACGTCGGCGGCGTCGTTCGCGAGCACCTCGCGCAACCGCGCGCGCGACGCCAGCGCGGGCCGCGTCTCATAGGCCGGCACTACGTCGACCTCGAAGCCGCCGTCGCGGAGCGCCTGCGGCAGCGCGTCGCGCGCGTGCAGCGCGCGGGCGAGCAATACGCGGCCGGGCTCACCGCGCTCGAGCAGCGCCTGAGCCAGCCCTTCAGCGACGAACTCTTTGGCTACGACGTCGCACAACAGACCGCGCGCCGCGAGCGCCGCCTCCGTCTTCGGGCCGATGGCGCCGAGCTTGGCTCGCCCGAAGGCGCGCGCGTCGCGTCGCTTGCGCGCGAGCACGTCGAAGAAGCGCTCGACGCCGTTGGCGCTCGTGAACAGCACCCAGTCATAGCTAGTCAGCTCGTCGACCGCGCGCTCGAGCAGCGCGGGCTCGGGCGGCGGGGCGATCTCGATCACCGGCAGCACCAGCGGCTCCGCGCCGCGCTCGCGCACCGCGCGCGCAGTGGCGCGCGCCTGCGCCTCCGGACGCGGCAGGATCAGCGCCTTACCGAACAGCGGCTTGGTGTCATACCAGGCGAGCTTCTGCCGCAAGCTCACGACTTCACCGATCACGATCACCGCCGGGTTCTTCAGGCCGGCTTGCTCGGCCGCAGCGGCGATGTGCTCCAAAGTGGAGGTGACCACGCGTTGCTCGGGACGAGTGCCCCACTGGATCACCGCGGCCGGCGTCTCGGGCGCGCGCCCACCGTCGAGCACGGCGCGGCAAATCTCGCGCAGCCGGCGCATACCCATCAGCACGCAGATGGTGTCCGTCGCCGTCGCCAGCTTCTTCCACGCGGCAGGCGACCATTCACGGCCAGCGCGATCACTGCCCGTGATGAAGGTGACGCTCTTGGAGACGTCGCGGTGCGTGAGCGGAATTCCAGCGTACGCCGTCACCGCCACGGGTGACGCGATGCCCGGCACGATCTCGTAGGGGATACCCGCCTCAGCCAGCGCTTGTGCTTCTTCACCGCCACGCGCGAAAAGGAAAGGGTCACCACCCTTGAGCCGCACCACTTGACGGCCCTGACGCGCGAGCTCGATGAGCTCGCGTTGAATCGCCTCTTGAGAAGCGCTCTCCTGCCCGTAACGCTTCCCCACGTAGTGCACCTCGGCCTGGGGGCAGGCGTCGAGCAGCGCCGGATGCGCCAGCGCGTCGGTCAACACCACGTCAGCGAGGCCGAGCGCGACCAGACCGCGCGCGCTGATTAGCCCGGGGTCACCCGGACCAGCGCCGACCAGCCATACTTTCGCGGGTTTCATTGGCGCTCATTTATCGCGCCGCGACTGCTACCAGCGAGTCGAAATGATTTTTTTTCGCTAACTCCGCGCGCGAGACGCCACATAGGGAAGGAATGATTGGGGTCCAGCGTTCAACAGGCGAGACCGGTCCGGTTGCTGGTGTCGGACCGAATTGCCGGGGCCGCGACATTACTAGTTGAGGTCATAGCCGCCGTGCGCTGACGCGACCACGTTCGAAGGTCCACTCAAACTGTAGAATTGTGTATGGAACTGTACACTGACCCGGTCGAGGCCCGCCCCCTTGCGATGGCCCATGTGTTCGGTGGTCTGAATGCCGAAGAATGGCCCGACCGCTGGTTCGTGACCAACGGCGTCGTCGCCATCGGTCCGGTGCCCTTCGAGGTGCTGTTGCGCGGCGTCGCCGAAGGCCAAATCCCGCGCGGCTCGCTGGTGCGACACGAGTCCTGGGGCACCTGGCGCGGCCTACAGGACATCGGCGCGCGGGCGCTCGACGGCAGCGAGCGGCAGGTGGAGGAGCTGGCCAGTCTGAGCTCGCGGCTCGAGCTCCGTGGCGGGTCGTGGTCCCCGCGCGAGCTCGGGCCCGCCAGCACGCGCTTGCCGCGCGCGAGCGGCGTGCGTCCGGCCGGCACCGGCCAGCTCCAGCACTCGCTCTTGCTCACGCTGTCGACGGCTGTCACGGCGGCTTGCGCTGAGCTCGGCTTGGTCCATCGCGTCGAGCCGAGCAGCGGTGAAGTGGTGTGCATCGGCGGCCACGGCGCGAGGACCCATGCGCTGTTGGGCGAGCACCTGGCGCTAAATGATCCGACGCTGAGCGCCGCGCGCGCCGGCCACACCATCATTGGTGAGCCGGCGTTCGGTGAGAACAGCCGTCACTTGCTGCGCCGCTTCGGCCGCTGCGCCGATGGGGTGCACGGTGTGGCCATGGTGCCGCTGTTGCTGTACGGCGAGTTGCTCGCGCTGTTCGAGCTCGGCCGCACCACGCGGCCGTTCCGTGCCCGAGAGATCGCGCGCGCGGAGGAGATCGTGGAAGCGCTCGCGGGTCGTTCATTGGACTGGATCTGAAGCGCTCGCGGTGCTTCCGTAGGCGCCGTGATCGTCACTCCGCCGCTCCGCTCTCCGCTGCTGCCCGCGCTGCTGCTCGTCGCGCTCGCTCACGTGGCTTGCTCGACGTCCTGCGACAATACCGAGGACGGGCCGGCGCAAGCGATCTCCGCTGATTCGAACTCAGCGCCGGACGTGTACGAGAGCTCGCCCTGGAACAGTGAGTGGCTGCGGTTCAAGCCGCAGAAGCGCTACCGCTTCTTGCACGGCCTGGAGGGAGTTCCGACGCTGCTCCAAGCTTGGGTCGGCTTCGATCCCAACCCGCTCGCGGGGCACAGCGCGTCCGAAGGCGTCGGCAACATAGCCGTCTGGGAGTGCGTCAACGAGCGCTTCGTGCAGCTGCGCAACGACACCTGTGAGACCTTCTATCTGCGCGTCACCGCCGCGAACCCCGTGCCGCCGGACGAAATGCCGGACGACGCGGCGAACGCCGCCTCGGCAAGTCGTGACGGCGCGTGCGCCGACGAGTGACGCGACGCTATTTCTGACGCGAAAACTGTAAATCGTACAGCCGCGCGTAGAGGCCGCCGTGGGCCAACAGCTCATCGTGTGAGCCTTGCTCCACGATGTGGCCCTTGTGCAGCACCACGATGCGATCGGCCGCGCGCACGGTGCTGAGGCGGTGAGCGATGATCATCGCCGTGCGACCGCGCAACAGCTCCTCCAGCGCGTGCTGGAGCCGCGCTTCGGTGTCGCTGTCGATGCTGGCGGTGGCCTCGTCGAGGATCAAGATGGGCGCGTCGCGATAAAGCGCGCGCGCGAAGGCGATCAGCTGCCGCTCGCCCGCGGAGAAGTTGGCGCCGTGCTCGTCCACGCGCGTGTCGATGCCGCCCGGGCGGCGCTCGAACAAATCCATGGCGCCGATGCGGCGCAACACCGCCTGCACGCGCTCACGATCTGGAGCTTCACTGGCGGCGACGTTGCTGGCGATCGTGCCCGGGAACAACACCACGTCCTGCGGCACCACGGCGAAGCGCCGCCGCAAGGACTCGCGATCGAGCCCGCGCACGTCCTCGCCGTCCACGCGCACGATGCCGCTGCCCGCTTCGTACAAGCGCAGCGCGAGCCCGGTGACCGTGGTCTTGCCGGAGCCAGTGGGCCCCACGAGCGCGATCTTCTCACCGCGGCGCGCGCGGAACGTGACGTGCTCGAGCACCGGGACGCCCGGCTTGTAAGCGAACGAGACGTCTTCGAAGGACAGCGCGACATCGCGATCAGCGGCGGGCGCGGTGAGCGTCTGCGGCGGACAATCGGGCGCCTCCGTCTCGAGCAGCTTGAAGACGCGCTCGGCGCCCGCCATCGCGCTCTGCAGCAGCGTGTAGCGCTGCGCCAGCGTGGTGATCGGCTCGAAGAACTGCGTGATGTAGGCCGAGAACGCGACCACCGTGCCGAAGCTCACCGGGCGATAGCCGAGCGAGACCACGATGGAAGCCAGGCACACCGCGGAGACCGTGTCGATGGCGGCGTCCTGCAATGCGTCCCACAGGATCGAGCGCAGGTTCGCTTCGCGGTAACCCACGTTGCTGGCGTCGAACTCTGCGGCCGCGGCGCGCTGGCGGCTGTAAGCCTGAATCACGGTCATGCCCGTGACCTGCTCGTTCATGGTCGCGTTCATGCGCGCGGTCTTGGCGCGGATGTCACGGAACGCCTCGCGCATGCGGCGGCGCAGCAGCACCACCAGCACCATCACCGGCGGGGTCGCGGCGAACGCGATCAGGCTCAGTTTGTAGTCGAGCACCACCATCAACGAGACGATGCCGACGAGCTTCAGCAGGTCACCCACCGCGAGCAGCGCGCCCGAGCCGAACAGGTCGAGGATGGCGTCGACGTCGTTGGTGACGCGTGACACCAGCCTGCCCACCAGCTGGTTGTCGAAGAAGCCGAGCCGCAGCTGGTGCATGAACACGAAGACGTGGCGGCGCAGCGCGGCCATCGCGCGCGCGCCCGCGACTTGCGTGGCGTACAGCTGTACGAAGCCGAGCACTTGCTCGACCAAGATGATCGTCGCGAGCACGGCGCCGCCGCGCAAGAGCAGCGCGCCGTTCTCCGCCATGATGCCGCGGTCGACCACCGCGCGCATCACCAAGGGTCGCAGCATGGCGCCGACGGAGGTCACCAGCACGACGCCGAGCGCCATCAGCAGCAGCGGCAACTGCGGCCTGAAGAAGGGCCACAGCTTACGCAAGAGCTCCAGGTCGTAGGCGCGGCCGAAGCGCTCCTCCTCGTGGAACGCCTCCAGGATCTTCTCGGTGCGGCGGCGCGCGGCCGAGGTCGTCAGCGCCGGTGCGGTGCCGGTTCGTGCGTTCACGGTGCGCTCGCCTCCACCGCGAGCTCCTCGCTGCCGAGCTTCTCGAGCTCACTCTCGATGCGCTGCTCTTCGGCGAAGGCGGCGTACAGCCCGCCGCGCCGACACAGCTCGTCGTGCGTGCCGCTCTCTACGACGCGGCCCTGATCGAGCACGATGATGTTGTCGCACAAGGCGGCGGCGGTGACCCGATGCGTGATCAAGACGACGGAGCGCAGCGCGCTCTGGCGCTCGATGGCCTCCAGGATGCCGCGCTCAGTGCGCGCGTCCACCGCGCTCAGCGGGTCGTCCAAGATCAGGATCTTGGGATCCGACACGAACGCCGTCGCCAGCGCGATGCGTTGCTTCTGTCCACCCGAGAGCTGCACGCCGCGCTCGCCCACCACGGTGTCCAGACCGTCGGGCAGCGCCAGCACTTCGTCCAAGATGTGCGCGTCCGCCGCGGCGCGCTGGATGCGCTCGATGCCCTCGGGGCCGTCGGGGTCGTCCAGCGGGAAGCCGATGTTTCTGCCGGCGGTGGTCGAGAACAAGAAGGCGTTCTGCTGCGCGTAGCCGATGCCCTGGCGCAAGGTGCTGAGCGGCAAATCACAGACATCCATGCCGTCGAGGAATACGCTGCCGCGCGGAGTGGGGAGCAGCCGCGCGAGCAGCCGCGCCAAGGTCGATTTTCCGCTGCCGGTGCGGCCTACGATGGCGAGCGAGGCGCCGGGCTGCACCGAGAAGCTCACCTCGTCGAGGACGCGGTGCTCGCCGTACGAGAACGAGAGCTGCTTCACCTCCAGCTTGCCCGCGATGCTCGCGGGCGCCGGCAGCGGACCGTCCACCACGTCGGGCTCGGCGCGGAACACGTCCGCCAAGCGCGAGTAAGAGGCGCGCCCGCGCTGCACCAGGCTCATCACGAAGCCGAGCGAAATGAGCGGCCAGGTGAGCCGGCCGAGCGCGCGATAAAAGGCCAAGAAGCCACCTGGATCCAGCTCTTTGGTGATGACCAGGTGCCCGCCATACCAAAACACGACCAGCACGCCCGCGGCGATCGTCGCCTGCAGCGTCAACCCGAACGCGCCGCGCAGGTACGCGAGCTTCAGGCTGCGCTCGAGGTAGTCACGGTTGCTGGCGTCGAAGGCGGCGAGCTCTTGTTGCTCCAGCGTGAAGCTTCGCACCACGCGCACGCCGGCGATGCTCGACTGCACGCGCGCGCTCATGCGGCCGAGGCTGTCTTGGTTGTCGCGTGTGCGAACGTAGAACTGGCCCGAGAAGCGGCGGGTAGCGAACGCCAGCAACGGCACGGGGACCAGCGCCGCCAGCGTGAGGCGCCCGGAGATGGGGATCAGCACGCACAGCGCGCTGGCCAGGGCGAACAGCGTGTTGATCACGTTCAGCACGCCGAAGCCGAGCAAGAGCCGCACCTGGCCGAGATCGTTGGTGACCCGGCTCATGATCTCACCGGTGCTCATGCGCCGGTAGAAGGAGGGGCCGAGCAGCAACAGCCGCTCAGCCAGGCTCTTGCGCAGCTCGTACTCCGCGATGCGGCCGGCGTTGAAGATCGCCATGCGGGACAGCACCCGCGCCACCAGCCCGACGCAGGCCACGATCACCAGCCAAATGCCGATGCGCGTGGCCTCCTCGCGGCGGTGCTGCAGGGCGGCGTTGATCGCATCGCGCAGCTGCGTGTCGAACCAAAACTGCGCAAATTGGTAGCTCCCGAGCAGCGCGAGACCCGCCAGGTAGCGCGGGGCGTTGCGACGGAACTGGGCGAGCAGGCCCGTCGCTGCGGGTTGCTCAGCGGGAGCATGAGACATAAGGCCTGAGAATCTACGGTCCTCTGCGCCAACGTCGAGGGGGGCGCCCCCGAAACTGTGGCCTGCGACTGCACATCGGCTCACGGGCCGCAGTGGGTATCCGTGCGACGCCGGACCCGCGCACGGCCGTGACGCGGGCGAGCGCGCCGAAATTTCGAGAGCGCGGGTTCGAACGCGACGGCGTGACGCGATCAGCCGCGGCCGCTCGCAGCGCTCGCGCGCGCGACGCGCTCGGGCAAATGCCGCAGCCACCACTCACGAGCGCGCTCGTCGGTCCACGAAGCCGTGAAGGTGAGTCGTTCCAGGCGCTCGCACAGCTCCCGCGCGCTCTGCGGCCGTCGATTGGGGTTCTTCTCGAGGCAGGCCATGACCACGCCTTCGAGCCCTGGGTGGATCGCGGCGTCGACGCGCTTCGACGGCGGCGTCGGCTTTTGGTGCGCGTGCATCACGAGCATGTCGTGGCGCGTGGACGCTTCGAAGACGCGACGGCCCGTGAGCAGCCAATAGCCGACGCAGCCGAGCGCGTACAGATCCGCGCGCGCGTCGACCGGCGCTTGATAACGCAGCATCTCCGGCGCCATCACCGACGGCGTGCCGACGAAGCGCCCCTCGTCTTCGAGCTCCTCGGCGGTGGGGTGGCGATCCAACACCAAGCCGAAATCGAGCACCTTCACGAAGTCGTAGTCGATGCCCACGCGACACGCGAAGATGTTCGCGGGCTTGATGTCACGGTGCACGAAGTCGCGCTCGTGCGCCTCGACGAGCGAGCGGCAGGCTTGCGCCAGGAGCGCCGCGGTGCGCTCCGCCGGCTGCGGCCCGAAGCGCTCGACGAGGCTCTGCAGATCCAGCCCGGCGAGCAGCTCCATCACGTAGAAGAAGGCGCCCTCGCGCGTGATGCCGAAGTCGTAGACCTGAATGGTGTGGGGCGAGCCGAGCGAAGCCGTCGTGCGCGCCTCGCGCGTGAACAGGCGTAGCAGCCGCTGCGCGTCGAGCGGGCCATAGCGCGCCAGCACTTGCGGCCGAATCAGCTTCACCGCCGCCGGACGCGCCAGCATGTGGTGCTGCGCGCGCCAGACCTCCGCCATGCCGCCGGAGCCGAGCCGCTCGAGCAAACGATAGCTGCCCACCTCGCGCGCCTTGACGATGCCCTCGTTCAAGCGATGCACGACGCGCGCGATCTGGTGCGCGGCCAGCGCGGCCAGCAGCGGCGAAGCGAGCAGCAGCGCGAGCTCTCCGCCGCGATAGTTGAGGTGACCCTTGGTCATGAACAGCGCCAGCGGGTCCATCGCCGCCGCGCCGAGCGACACCGCCAGCGCCTTGCGCGCGGGCGCCGGGATCAGCGCGCCGAACGCCAGGATGGGCACCACCACGGGAGACACTTGCCGGAACAGATCCGCGGTCCCGATCGGCTCCGCGTGACGCAGCAAGCCGAGCAACAAGCACAAGAGGAACAGATAGGCGTACCCGAGATCGGTGATGAACGCGGCCTGCAAGCGGCGAACGCGCGTGCTCAGGAACAACAGCGCACTGAGCACCACGCCCGCCAGCAGCGCGTGCGTCGCCGTGCGCCCGAGCGCCGCGCTGACACCAGGCTTGCCGGCGAGGAAAAAGCGAAACGCCGCGAGGTAGAGCAGCAGCGCGCCGCCGCTGAACAGCGCGAGCTCCCTCAGCCGCCGCAGCGACGTGCGCAGCAAATCGGCGTGTAGCTCGCGGTTCGCGGCGGCCCGCACGGCCGCGTCCTGATCCCACACGCTGACGTCGAGCAGCTGCGACTCACGGGAGCTCTCCGCCGTCGACTCCGCCAGCTCCACTCGCTCCGCGCCGATGTTCCTGGTCGAGCTCTCGACCGTGTCGCTCTGGCCCGCGGAGGACGTCACCCGCGAAAGCATACGGCAGGCTTCGCGCCACGCGCCCGCCGCGCGCGCCCGTTTCCCGCGCGCGCGCGAGAATCTTCTGCAATATTGACCGCTTGAACGCGCGTGGCGCGGCTGCGCGCGCCGCCCTCAGATTTCGATGCGGCCGCTCGATAGCTCGCGAGCCAGCCTGCCGCTGCTCGGCTCGGCGGCGCGCTCGAGCGGCCAGGACGCGCGCGGCAGCGGAAAGCTGGGCTTCGCGAAGAAGTAGCCCTGCCCGTAGTGCGCGCCGGTGTCGCGCACGGCGTGCAGCTCGTCCATGGTTTCGATGCCTTCCGCGACCACGTCCGCGCCGAGCTCGCGACACAAATTGACGACCTGCTTGACCAGGATTTGTTGACGGCGGTTCTTGTGGATGTCGCGCACCAGCGCGATGTCGAGCTTGATCACGCTGGGCTCGAGATCGATGACGCGCTTCAGGTTCGAGTAGCCAGCGCCGAGGTCGTCCACGACCAGGTAGCCGCCGCCGCGCGCCTGGATCTCTCGCAGCACGCTGACGCACTGGTCGAAGTAGTTGAACGCCGCCGACTCGGTGATCTCGAGGTACACGGCGCGATCATGGAAGAAGATGGGGTCGTCGGGCCGCACCAGCCAGCTCTCGTTCAGCTCGCGCGGGTGGATGTTGATGAACAGCGCCGCGTCGTCACAGCGCTGAAACGCGACCTCGCGAATCGTGCGTCCGAGCTTACCGACGGCGTTCTCCGCCTGAGCGCGGCTGAACAGCGTCACCGGATCGCGCAGCTCCGTCCACTTACAGCGCGTGAGCGCCTCGTACGCCACGGTCCAGCCCGTCGCCAAGTCGACCAGCGGCTGAAACACGACGTCGATGTCGCGCGTCGTGATCTGGTTGACGCTGCGACCACCCCGCTCGTTGCTCTGGGCTGCGATATCCGCGGGCTGGTACGGACTCGGAACGGTGGCGCGGTCGCTCATGGGCCCAAACGGTGGACGGCGAGCCTCAGAGAAAGCTTAAGCGCTCGCGCTCAAAAAAGTCCGATGCTGAAGTGGAAGGCGCCGATGTCTTCCCAGTACCGCTGGTGGCGGCGAGTAGGGACGATGGCGTCCATCACACGCTCGATGTTGAAGCCGTAGTCGAAGACCAGCGGTCCGATGGGCGTCCCGACGCGAAGGCCGGCGCCTGTCGCGTAGCGCAGGTGTAGGAGATCCTCAGGCGCGATGCGCGGCTCCGCCCACAGATTTCCCGTGTCCAAGAACCAGGCGGTCTCGAGCGAGTCATTCAAGGGCACGCGCAGCTCGAGGCGCGGGTTGATGAACAAATCGCCGCCGCGGATCACCACTTGCTGGATGCCGAGCTGCGAGCTCGGATCGAGCAGCTTCTGCGCCACGTCCTCGGGCACGACCGAGTCCTGCAAGAAGCCGCGCAGGCTGTCCACGCCACCCATGAAGAACAGGCGGTCGGGATAGGTGCGTGAGTTGGCGATGAGCTGCTGATTGAATCCCCAACGGAAGCTCGCGGCCAGCGCCAGGCCGCGCTCGGAGAGCCGCACGTAGCCGGCGACGCGGTTCGTGAAGCGCAGGAAGTCGCTGTGCACCGGCTGGAACACGTTGCCGCCGGCGGCGTCCGCGGGAGCGCTCTCACCGATCGGGCGCGCGGTGGCGTGCTCGAGATCGGCGGAGACGAAGGTGCCGCGCGTCGCTTGCAGCGGGTTGTCGCGGCGATCCCAGCTCGCGCCGACGCGCTGCGCGACGACGAACGTGGTGCCCTCCGGGACGCGGAACACGCGCGCGAAATTCGGGTGGTTGCGCACGTACTCTTCCAGCGCGTTCTTCTGATCGTTGCCGAAGATGGTGGCGCGGTTGCGCTCGAGCGAGGTGGCGACCTGAAAGGACAAGCGCCGCTCGGGCACGAAGAACAGCGTCAGGATGCCGGCGTCCTTGGTCAAGCCGTAGTCGCGCGCGTTGTCGAGCACGTCCACGCCCTCCACGCTCAGGCGAAACAGCGGCCCCAGGCCGATGTCCGGAAACTCGACGGTGGCCGTGTTGCGCCGCTCGAGTCGCTCGAGGATGTCGAGGTCTTCGTACTTCTTGCGCACGTCGGCTTCGAAGATGAGCGGCAACGGCAGCAGGCCGGCGCGCGCCTGCAGCGTGAAGCGCACCGCCTGACCGCCGATGTTGGCGTGGCGATACTGAAAACCGAGCCGGAAGCCCTCACCGGTGCTGAAGCCGACCAGGGCGTCGACGCCCTGCGGCACCTTCTCTTGCACGGTGACGAGGACGACCTTCTCGCTCGCCGGCACGTACGGATCTTCCAGGCCAACGGCGACGCTCGAGAACACGCCCAGCGTAGCCAGACGCTCCTCGGTCTTTCTGAGCAAGCTGCGGCGATAGAGCCCGCCGGACTCCAGCGCGATGCGCCCGCGGATCAGGCTCTCGCTCGTGCGGCGCGCGCCGCGCACCACGATGCGCGCCACCTTCACCTGCTTGCGCTCGGTGACCGCGAACACTACGCGCGCCCGCGTATGATCCGCCGAGAGCTCGAGGTTGGCTTCGATGTCCGCGAAGGCGAAGCCTTCCTCCGCGTAGCGATCCAGCAAGCGCCTGCGGGCGCGGTCGACCTCGATCTGCGAGACGGGCTCGCCGACCTTGAGCTCCGCCGCCTCCAGCAGGTCTTCGTCGGACAGCGTCAGGTTGCCGTCGACGGTGACGCTCTCGATGATGCTGCGCGGCCCGAGCTTGATTGGGATGCTCACCACCACGTCCGGCTCGCAATACACGCCGCGCGCTAGGTCTTCCTGGCAGGTGAGCTCTGAGGACACGGCAGGCTCCTCGCTCGGCACACCGTTGGCGTCGTAGTTACACGCGAACGGCGGCCGCTGGCGCGGCCCGATCGGCGCGCACTCACCGGGCGCAGAGCGCACGTCACAGCGCCGGCGGGTCAGCACCGCGGGGCCTACCGTGGCCGACAGATAGCCCTCCGAGCGGAACAGATCTTTGAGGTGCTCGATCGCGCGCTCGTAGACGTCGGGGCTGTACACCGACCACGGGTTTAACGAGTACGGTTGCGGACGCTGACCCGTCGTCCCGTGAGGACCAAACAGCGCGTCGACGCCGCGCGGATCGACGGCGTCGATCAGGGTGCCGCCCGGCAGCTCCGAGAGGAAGCTGTCGATTTCGCTGCCGACCTGGGCTGGCGGGCGCTCGCGGTTCAGGCACGGATACTCGCGGCCGACCACGCGCAGCGGTTGGCCCTCGTGCACGCGTAGGAGCAGCGTGCGGCTGGGAGCGTTCTCGGGGCCGAGCATCCGCGCGTCGACCGCGACATCAAAGAAGCCGCGGGCGACGTAGTAGTCCTTGATGCGCTGAGAGATGCCGGCTGGCGAGCGATCGGTCGCCTCCTCCAGCTTCAGCGCGCTCTCGAGCTCGCTCACGTCGAAGCGACGCACGCCTTCGATGCGCAGCCGCACGCGCGAGCCGGCGTACACCTTGACCGCCAGCTCGGCCTGCCCACCGCTCGCCCGCAGCTCGGACTCGACGCGCGCGTCGAAGAAGCCGGCTCGGCGAAATCGCTCCTCCAACCCGCGGTTCGCCGCGTCGATGGCGTCGCGATCGGCGCGATCACCGCGCTCCACCGCGTACGTCGCGAGCAGGGCGCTGACACCCGCGAGCTTCGGATCCGGCCAGACGAAGAAGCGCCGCTGCTGCAGGCGCGTGGCGGCTCCGCGCGTCACCTCGAACGAGAGCACGATGCCGGTCGGATCGTCCGTGTCGAAGCTGTCCACGCGCACGCTGGCCTGCGCGTAGCCGTGACGGCCGAGCTCACGCTGCACGCGCCGCTGCAGCTCCGGCAGCTCCAGCGCGGTGACCTCACCGCCGACGCGGATCTCTGCCGCGCGCAGCAGGTCGTCGCCGTCGTTCACGCCCGAGATGCGCAGCGACGCGATCACGCGGCGCGCGACCACGTGAATGCGCAGCAGCACCCCGCCGTTCGAAGGCTCCACCTCGGCGCGCAGATCTCCGACGCGGCCGCTGGCGGCGAGCTCATCGAGCGCACGACGCACGACCTCCGGATGAAATATCTGACCACGCCGCACGCTGGTGAGCTGCACCGGCGACGCCCACAAGGGCGAGTCGTAGCTGACGTCGATGCGCTCGATGTTTCGCCCCACGAGCTGCGCGAGCTGGGCGGACTGATCCGGCGCTCGCGCTTCGCCTTCGGCGGAGGCCGGCGGCGCCACGAGCGTGAAGCCAGCCAACAGGCTTGCAACGAAGCTCGACCTCTGGCGCATCCGCCCCGGTAATAGCCGAGAAGGATGGCCATTTCACCCGCTTCTCCCGTTCTGCGCGCAAAGCAGCCGGCCGCCCGCGATTTGGCCTGCAAGCGCGCGCGCCGCAGCGAGAGGCTGCGCCGGCGCAGTACTCGGCCCTTCGCGGGCGGCAGACTTGCGCTGTCGCGAGCGGAGTGCGAAAAGTCGGCAGCGAGACAGATCTTGGGCGCCCTGCGCTTGAACACCCACTCCACGCAATGGCGACCGTGACCGCCAGCTCCCGCGGCCGCGCGCGCGCGAGTCGCCCGCGGCGCGCGCCGGCGCGCAGACGTCGGCTGCTGCGAGCCGCGGTCATCGTGCTCGCGGCTGGTTTCGGCGCTGTCGCCGCGCTGTGGGTGGCGATCCACCGCTACGACTGGCTGGGGCCGCTGATCGCGAACACGCTGCGCTCGATCATCGGCGTCGAGCGCGTGGCGAAGCTGGAAGACTTCGCTTACGGCGTCGAAGATCGGGTCAATCGCGCGACTCGCACGCATGACACTCCCAAGGCGTACTGGGCCGTTCCGACGGTTTCTGCCGCGCCCCCGGCCCCTGCCGCGAGCGCGTCCGCCGTCGCCGCGCCCGCGCTCCCGCCGTTTCGCCCCACTGACCCCGGCCCCGCCTTGAAGAAGTGGTCCGCGCCCGGGGATGGGGTCTGGGTGCCCATCGTGGATCCGCGCCGGCCCGCAGAGCAGCCGTACATGTACAAAACACTGCTGCACCCCGACCGCGGCCGCTCCTGGGCGGAGGTGTTCGTGGTCGCCATCGACGTGCGGCGCGTCGACCTGTACGTCGTCGCCGGCAGCCAAGAGCCGAAGACGGACAACCCCAAGACCGAGAGCTACCAGCGCATCGCGCGCATCCCGCCGGAGCATCACGAGGAGCTGCTCGCGGCCTTCAACGGCGGGTTCATGACCGAGCACGGCGCCTACGGCATGATGGTCGACGGCGTCGTGCTGGTTCGCCCGCGCGCGAACGCTTGCACGCTCGCGCTGTACAAAGACGGCTCGATGCGCATCGCCACGTGGCGCAACATCGCCGACAGCGAGCCGCAGATGCGCTGGTACCGCCAGGCGCCAGAGTGCATGTACGAGAACGGCAAGATCCACCCGGGCCTCACCGTCGGCAGCGGCCTGAAATGGGGCGCGACGCTCGACGGCGAAACCGTAATCCGGCGCTCCGCGGTCGGCCTGAGCGCGGACCGACAAATCCTCTACGTATCGATCACGAATCACACCACCGCGCGCGTGCTCGCCGACGGCTTACATCACGCCGGCGCCGTCGACATCGCGCAGATGGACGTGAACTGGTCGTACCCGAAATTCGTGCTGTTCGAGCCGGGCGAGGACGGCGAGCGCAAGGCCGTGGCGCTGGCCAGCGGCTTCGAGTTCTCGGAGAACGAATACATCCGCAAGAAGGCGCGGCGCGACTTCTTCTACGTCGTGCGCAAGACCCCCGCGTCCGCCCCCGCCGCGAAGTAGCGCGCGAGCGAGTCTCAGCCGGGCGGCTTCGCGCGCAGCGCGGCCAGGACCTCCTGGCCGTGGCCTTTCGGCTGCACGTTGGGGAACACGCGCGCGACGCGGCCATCGGCGCCGAAGATGAAGGTGGTGCGCTGCGTGCGCTCGTTCTTGAGCGGCACGTGGAACGCCGCGGCGATCTCGTGCTTGGGATCCGGCAGCAGCAGGAAGGGCAGCGCGTGCTTTTGCGCAAACTCGCGGTGCGAGGCGTCGTCGTCGCTGGAAACGCCGATCACGATGGCGTCTTCACGGCGAATGTCCTGCCACAAGTCGCGCAGCTCCTGGGCCTCGATGGTGCATCCGGGCGTGTCGTCTTTGGGATAGAAATAGACGACCACCTTCTTGCCCTTGAGCGACGCTAACTCGACGCGCTCCCCGGTCTGAGCCGTCGCGCTGATGTTCGGCAGCGGCGCGCCGATCGGCAACAGCTGCTCAGCCGCTGCTGCGCCGGGCGCCGGCTGCGCCGCGCTCGTCGGCGGTGACGCGGAGGGGCTCGCCGGCGGCGACGCGGCGCGTGTCTCCTGAGTGACGGCCGCCGGCGACTCACCACGACGATCGCAGGCCAGCAGCAGTAAAGCGAACGCCAGCGACGACTTGGAAATCATGCGAACGAGCTAGCACGCTTCGCGCGCAGCGCCCGCCGGGCGCCGCGCGCGACGGCGCTCACAACACCTGAAAACGCCCGCCCATGACGAGTAACGCGAGCAGGTGCACTAGGCCCCCGTAGTAGCGCACGTTGCCGGTGGGCGGGCTCGTCTCCCACACGGCCTTGACGAAGGCGTTGCGCGCAGCATCCGTCGCGATCGTGGCGGTGATGCCGTTCGTGAACACCAGGGAGAGCTCGTACATGCAGCCCGCCAAGCAGTTGCCGTCGAGCGAGTACTGCCGGCCCGTTTTTTCCAGCCCGGCGAAGAACGTGAGCTGCCGGTTGGCGTTCTCGACCTCGGACGGCTCTTTACCAAACCAAATCCAGTCCAGCGTGAGGTTGAGCTGGGTGCGATAGGCCTCCGGACCGAATTGATCCCAGCCGGCGACGGGTGTTCCGGAGAGCTCGGCGCGCACGGGGGTCAAGCCCGTTTTGGGACCGGCGATGCTGCGGAGCCAGCTGCGTCCCGCGTCGGCCGCGGCGCTCCAGAACGGCTCACGCGTCGCTTGCGCCCACAGCTCGTAATAGCCGGGCATCACCAAGGACGGCCGCGTGAAGCTCTGCGAGGCTTCATCCGGCAGGTGCACTGGCAAGCGCGTCTGCGCGTCGAACATATTGGTGACGCCCTCCACGACGCCGCCATTGCTCTGCTCCTTGTTCAGCATCACGTCGAACAAGCGCAGCGCGTCCTCGGCGTAGTTGTGGCGACCCGTCGTGGCCCAGCGCTCGTTGGCAAAGAGCAACGCCATCGCGAACTGCTCGTGGCCGAACGGATCGAGGCAATCCAGCGCGGTCGTCGTGTTGTTGAGGCCGGTGTCGCAGCGCGAGCGAAAGTAGCCGGCGTTGGGGCCGTCTTGCACCATGAGCTTCGATTTTGCGTAGGCCCACAAGCGATCGAACTCGTCGTGCTTGTCGAGCTCCACGCAAATCATCATGGCCCAGCCCATCCCCTCGGTGCGAATGTCGTTGTGATAGAAGTCCCAGATATAAGCCTGATCGCCCTCTCTGATGTAGATCGCTTCGCTGCCGTCACCGAACAGCCGCTTGAACGCGAGCTCGATCTTCTCGTCGATCTCGGCGTCGCTCTTGTTCAACACATCACGAAATGGGTTCGGGTAGCTGCTCGGCGGCGTGAGCGGCAAGAGCCGCGGACCTTCGGGCGCCGCGCGATCGAAGCCCAACGTGTCCGTGGTGTTGCTGCAGCCAGCGCTCAGCGGCAGCGCTACCAGCAACGCAGCGAGACCGCTCTTGCTTCGCGCCCCGCGCATCGTCCGTCGCTCAGCGCTGCAGGTAGCCGCGCACCCGACTAGTGAGCACGCTGTTCGGGTGCCGCCGCAAGAACGCCGCGGCACGCTGCCTCGATTGCTCGAGCTGTCCGGCGCGGGCGAGCGCGTCGATGCGCATCACCTCGCCCTCGAGCGCCAGCCGCCCGCGCGGATAGGCGCGGAAATACGCGTCCAAGAGCGTCAGCGCGCCGCGCGCGTCGCCGCGCGCCATCGTCGCGCGGGCGCGATCCAGCGCGGCGAGCTCCGCGGTCAGCGCCGCGCTCGCGGGCGTCGGGCTCGGCGCGAAGCGCTGCTCCTTGCGCGCGGCAGGCGCCGCCTCCATGGCGCTCGCGGCCGGCACCGGCGCTTCGCTCTGCGCCGCTTCGTCGTGCGCTGCTTCGCTCTGCGCCGCTTCGTCGTGCGCCGTTTCGCCGTGTGCGGCCTCGGCGGTGGACCACTGGGGCTCACTCGGCGCGGGAGCGGGCACGACGTGCGCCGCGGCGGCGTGCCGCGGCTCCGGCGCAGGAGACCTGAGCGTGTAATACGCGATGGGCACGCCGCCGATCACGCCGAGCACCGAGACCGCCGTGACGAGCTTGCTCCAGCCCGCCTTCGAGAACAGCGAAGAAGCGGCGGACACGCCGGCCACGGACATCGTCGCCGAGCCTACGCCGAGCGCCGCCAGCGTCTTGGCGCGCGCGGCCGGCGAGCTGCGATACGCGCTGCCGGCCTCGAGCAGCGCTCGCTCGAGCGGGCTCTCACTGTCCTCGCGCAGACGAGGCGGATCGCTCATCGTCCCACCTCCGTGCGGCGCCCGCCTTCGATGGCGCGCACGCGCACGCGGAAATCCGCGCGCGCGCGCCGTAGCCGTGACGCGACGGTCCCGCGCGGAACGCCGAGCGCCTCCGAGATCTCCGCCATGCTCAGCTCCTCGAACTCGTACAGCACGAACACCGTTCGAAGATCGATGTCCATCTGCTCCAACACGCGATCCAGGATCTGTCGAGCGCGCTTCTGATTGGTCAGCTGCTCCGGCGTGGCCACCGACTCCACCAGCTCGGGCGCCTCCTCTTCCGGTACTTCACGCCGGCGCGCGACGGTGCGCCGCGCGTGCGCCGCGATGTGCAAGGCCGTGCGCAGCAAGAAGCTGCGCTCCGCGCCGGGCCGCACGTCGTCCAAGCGGTTGGAGACCGCGATGAAGGTGCGCTGCACGTCGTCGTCGATCTCCGAGAGCGGCGTGCCCGCGTTGCGCAACACGCGCGCGACGAGATCGATGTAGCGATCCACCAAGCCGCGCAGGCGCGCTTCACGTTCAGCCGGCGAGGGCGCGCCGGACGCCGCGTTGGCCTCGAGGGTCGAGCTCGACTCCGGCCCGGTGGCGTCCACGGCGTGCGCTGCGAGCGGCAACATCAGCTCGCCCTCGGCAGGGCTGAGCGACGGACCTGACACTTCGCGACCTCGTGCATCTTTGCCTACGGGGCCAGCGCGAGACGCCGGCTCCGCTCGGACCAATTCCCCATATTCCTCCTTATGATCATGTTGGCGAGGAAAATGCTGGGCTCCGCCCGCCGCAGCTCAAAACCCGTAGGCGAAACCGAAGCTCCCGAAGCCGGCGATGGTCTCGGTCTGGCCCAAAAATTGGTCTGGGGCCGAAAGCTTGAATTGTCGCTGCACGAGCGGGATGTAGAAACCGGCCGTCAGCTCGAGCGAGACCCGCTCTGTCAGCGGAACCGCTGCACGGAGCAGGCCCCCCGCGGTCCAGAACGAGCGCCGCACGTTGTCGGGGTTCGACACGCCGCGACTGCTGGCCGAGAGCAGGCCCCCGCTCAGCAACACGCAGGGCTCGACGCGCACCGCCTGGCTGCTGCCGATAGCGAGCGGGCAAGCGCTGAGCGTCAGCTGGGTGAGCGCGATCGCCAGCTTGCGCGTCGAGCCGAACAGGTGATCGCTGGTGTGTGACACGGCCAAGCCGAGCGCCGAACGCGCGCCGTACGGCGTGCGGCGCAACAGCCGGACGAACGCCGCGCCCCCCAGGTTCATCCGCGGCGAGACGACCGTGGCGAGCTCGAGCTGCCCGCCGATCTCGAAGCCGAGGCTCGTCTTTGCCGTGAGCGCCTCCGCTGGGAGCTCCAGCGCGTCGACGAGCTCTTCGTCGCTCTGGCGGTTCGCCGGTCCTCGCGGCTCACGCGTTGACGCAGCCTCTGCTTCGCTGCGCTTACTCTGCTCGCGGCCGCCACGCTCCGCTTCGCCGTTGCGCTTCGTGGCGTCGGCTGCGCCGGCTGCTTGTGTCCGTGATGCGTCGCCGCCCTCGCTGTCGTCGCTCGCAGTCGGCACTTGCATGAGCGCGCTGGGATCCAGCGCCAACGCCGCGGTCAACGACAGCGCCTCCACCACCTCGTCACAGCTCGAGCCGTCCACGCTGCGCGGCGCGCTCTCGTCCATGAAGCTGAGCTCGCCGTGCACCTTGTTGCCCGACGGCGTCAGGCGAACACGCAGCTTGATCGCAGGCTCACCGGGCTCTGCGCCGCGCACGCGATCCGTGCGGGCGCGCAGCCGCGCGTAGAAGCGCGCCACGTCGGCGCAAGCGGGCGGCGCATCCAGCTCGATGCTGACGGCAATGGGCTTGGCGGGAGCAGCTGGCGACAGCCCCAGGACGACTAAATTCAAGAGGGCGAGACCGCCGCCGACCGACACGACGCAGCAGGTTACACGACCGCGAGCGAGCTCCCACCCTGGCTCTTCGCTCGTCACTCATTTCGCCGCGCCGCCGCGGGGGCTGGCTCTTGGCCCATCGACTGAGCGAGCGAGCGCACGCGGAGACTTCGCAAGTCGAAATCAACGCCGCGATCGGCGGCGTTGTGAGCGTTCAACGCTGGCACTTCGCGCAAAAATGCGCGGAGCGCGTGGCGATCACCAGCCGCTGAATGCCAGCGCCGCACTGGCCGCAGCGCTCTCCTTCGCGGCCGTAGACGCGCCGCTCGTTTTGATAGCCGCCGTCCGAGCCGTCCGGCCTCACGTAGTCGCTGATGCTCGAGCCGCCGGTTTGGATGGAGCGGCGCATCACGCGCTGCGCGGCCGCGACCAGCGCGTCGCACTCGGCTCGCGTGACGCGCCGCGCGGGCCGCGTCGGGCGCACAGCGGCCAAGAACAGCGCCTCGTCCGCGTAGATGTTGCCGATCCCGGCGATCACCGATTGATCGAGCAGCAGCGTCTTGATCGGTGTCGCGCGCCGGCGCGCGGCGTGCCACAGCACGTCACCGCTGGCCTTGAGCGCGTCGACGCCGAGCTGCTCCAGACGCTCGTGCGAGGCGCCGGGCGCGATCCACGCTACTTTGCCGAACTTGCGCACGTCGCGAAAATACAGCTTTGGTCCCGGCTCACGAAAGCCAATGACGAGGTGCGTGTGATGGTCCGGCGTGAAGTCGGCTCGAGCTGCCGGCGTCAGCGCGCGCCGCTTCGCGGCCGAGAGCAGCCGGGGGCTCACGGCACCCGCGGCGAAGAGCTGACCCGTCATCCCCAGGTGGAGCAGCAAACGCGCGCCGTCATCGAGGTGCGCGAGCAAGTACTTGCCCACGCGCTCCAGCTCGGTGACGCGCCGCCCGACGAGCTTTTCCTTCAAGGTCGCCGGGCGCGTCAGAAAAAAGTAGCTCTCGCGCGTGGTCTCGACGCTGGCAATCGTGCGATTGACAAGGACCTTTCTAATCTGGCGGCGAGTCACCTCGACTTCGGGAAGCTCCGGCATTCCGCCGCAGTCTAGCGCGGGCTACCGCTTTCGGTTGCGGAGTGCTCCGCGCTGTGCGAGACGCGCCGCAACGAGCTCATGCAGCAGGACCGTGACAAGCAGCTGGCGGCGCGCGCCGCGCTCGACCATTTGCCGGAGAGCGGCGTGATCGGCCTGGGCACGGGCAGCACGGCGCGCTACTTCATCGAGGGCGTCGCGGAGCGGATTCGCGCGGGTCACGACTACGTGGGCGTCGCCACCAGTGAGCAGAGCCGCGCGCTGGCGCAGTCACTCGGCGTACCGTTGCTGTCCGATGACGGCCCCTGGGACGTGCTCGTGTGCGTCGACGGCGCGGACGAGGTGACGCCCGAGCTCGATCTGATCAAGGGCGGCGGCGGCGCACACACGCGAGAGAAGGTCGTGAACTTCGCGACGCGGCTCAACGTCATCGTCGTGGACGAGAGCAAGCTCAGCGCGCGCCTCGGCGAGCGCCGCGCGGTACCGGTGGAGGTGCTGCCCTTCGGGCACAACCAGACCCTGCGCGCGTTGTCGCAATACGGTGCCGTCACCCGCCGCTGCGTCGACGGAAAACCCTTCCGCACCGACTCCGGCAACCACTTGTACGACGTGGCCACGGGTCCCATCAGCCAGCCCCTCGAGCTGGACGCCGCGCTGAAGATGATCCCCGGCGTGGTCGAGACCGGGCTCTTTTGCGGCCGCGCCGACGTGGTGATCGTGGCGCGGGGTGACCGCATCGAACGTTTGCAGCGAAAATCCTAGCCGTTCGCGGGTCGAGGCACGCTGGCGAGCGCCGACCGCCGACCGGCCCGGGCGGACTTCCATAAACGACCGCATCGCCGCCGTCGCCGCGTTTCTTTTTGGGCTAGAATCGCGGCGTCATGCTGCGGAACGCCGTCTTCGCGTCGATCCTCTTGCTCGCGCCAGCGCTGCACGCGCAACCCGCGCAGCAGCCCAGCCCGCCAGCGCCCGCCGCAAAGCCAGCGACTCCGTCGCAACCCACCGCGCCGACAGCGCCG
This sequence comes from uncultured Sorangium sp., assembly GCA_966250485.1. GTDB lineage: Bacteria > Myxococcota_A > Polyangia > Polyangiales > Polyangiaceae > PMG-095. The sequence goes on from CBINHN010000034.1 coordinate 31,322, forward strand.
ACCCCGCCCGCAGCACCGACGACGCCCAGCGCGCCCGCCGCGCCGCAACCGCACGCTGCGCCCGCCGCGCCGCAACCGCACGCTGCGCCGCAACCGCCCGCTGCGCCCGCCGCGCCCGCTCCGAGCAACGCCGCGGCCGAGCGCAGCGATGTCGTGCTCGTCGAGCAAGGCGGGCGCGTGGTCGCGCTGGGCGTGATCCTGAACGGCGACGGGCGCATCGTCACGTCGTTCTCGCGCCTGACTCCGGGGCAGCTCTTCGTGCGCTACGCGAACGGAACCCTCGAGCCTGCGCGCGTCGGCCACTCGGACGCAACGCGCGATCTCGCGCTGCTCGTGCCGCGCACCGCGCGTGTTCAGAAAGGCGCAAAAGCGGGCAGCAACAACAGCGCGTTGGCCAACGCCACCGTGACGTGGTTCTCGCTCGGGCCGAACCGCACGCTGCAACCGAGCACCCAAGTCTTGCAGGGCGCGACGCTGCTCGCCGGGCGCGGCGTCTTGAAGCTCGGGACCACACCAAAGCCGGCCGAGCTCGGCGGGCCGTTGATCGACGCCAACGGCGACACGGTCGGCATCCTCGTCAGCGGCTGCGCCGCGGGAACCAAGCCCTGCACGGAACCGCCCATCGCGGTGACCGTGAACGAGGTGCGCGCCTTCTTGAAGACGCGTCCGCCCGAGGCAGGCTTTGCCTTGCCGCGCCTGGGTATCGAGGGCGTCAGCGGGGACACCGGGGTGGTCCGCGGTTTGGTCATCACCGCCGTGGAGCCCAAGAGTCCCGCCTCCACCCTGGGCTTGCGCGCCGGGTCCGCCGAGGAGGCGGATATCCTCGTCGCCCTCGCCGGCACACCAGTGACGAGCGAAGTTGCGCTACGCTCCGAGCTCGCCCGCCACGTCGCTGGGGATCGCGTCGAGCTCTTGGTTTACGGTAAGGATGCGTCGGGCAAGGACGGCTATCGCCTGCTCACGACGCGCCTCGCTCCACCCGAGACTCCTGCTCCGCGCCCACCAAGCCCGGCCCCTCCCGCACCCGACGCCACCCGCAAATAGAAGCTGTGCTGCCGCCGAAGCCCACATCGACCCTGAGTGGCGCTTCCTCGAGCCAGCATTAACCGATTGACCACCCGGCCAATGATCAACCAAGCAACGAAGGCAATGACGAGCGACGGCTCATTGACTGCCGCAGCGCGTCTCGCAGGGCGCGCCGAGCGCGGGGAAAGTGCGCGACTTGAAAGTCGTTACGATCAATTGACAGCGCGCGGAGCGGCAGGCGAGGATGACCTTCGCGCCGACGCTCCACAATGAATCGGCCTTTACGGATCGAAGTTGCCGGCCAGACTGACGTAGGCCGTAAGCGCAGCCACAACGAAGACAACTTCGCCATCATGGCGGAATACGGGTTGTACGTGGTGGCTGATGGCATGGGCGGTCATGCGTCGGGTGAGATCGCCTCCAAAATGGCGGTCGACACGCTGCAGGAGTTCTTCGCGGCCACGGCCGACGATCCCGAGCGTACCTGGCCGTACAAGATGGATCGCTCGCGGGGCTATGAAGAGAACCGGCTCATCACCGGCATCAAGCTCTGCAACCTGCGCATCTACGAGCAGGCGCAACGCAACGCCAAGCAGCGCGGCATGGGCACCACCCTGGTCGCCCTCTTCGCCGTGGAAGACGGCGTCTACATCGCACACGTGGGTGACAGCCGCGTCTACCGCATTCGCGAGCGGCGCATCGAGCAGCTCACGGAAGATCACAGCCTGCTCAACGACTACAAGAAGATGAAGCGGCTGACCGAGGAAGAGATCGCCAACTTCCCGCACAAGAACGTGATCGTGCGCGCGCTGGGCATGAAGGACACCGTCAAGGTGGACACCCGCTTCGAAGCGCCGCAAGCCGGGGATCTGATGCTGCTCTGTAGCGACGGGCTGTGCGGGCCGGTGACGGACGAGCGCATGCTCGAGATCGTGCAGGGCGCGCGGGATCTCCCGCTCGCCGCTCAGCGCTTGATCGAGACCGCCAACGAAAACGGCGGCCCCGACAACATCACCTGCGTACTCGCCCGCTGGATCGAGTGAAGCGGCGGGCCGTCAGCGGACGTCCACGCTGTGCGGCCCTTGCAAGCTGCGCGCGCGCAGGCGCGTGATCCGACCCTGCACCTTCAAGCTCACGCGGCCGGGCTCGGCGAGCGTGATGAAGTTCTCTTCGAAGCGCACGCCGCCGCCTTCGTTCCACAAGAACAGATCCACGAGCGGCGCGTCGCTCTCGAGCGTGAGCTCGCCTTCCCTGAGCGCGGCGCGCAGCCGCGGCGCGACGAGCTCCGCGTCCTTCGGCTCGCACAGCAGCCGAAACGCGCGCTGCCCGGCGAAGCTGGCCAGCAACAGCGTAGAGCGCCGCGGCAACTCAGCCGTGTCGAGCCTGAGCGCCACGCGGCGCTCGCCGGGCTCGAGCGTCAACGTCTGCTCGTAGCGCGTCAGCAGCGCGCCGTTCGCGAGCGAGCGCGCCTCCAGCACGACGGCGCTGGTGAGCGGCTCAGCCACGTTGTCCAACACCGCCGTCAGCGTGAGCTCGCGCTCGTCGATTTCGAAGCAGAGCAGCGCCGGCGCGTAGAGCCGCTTCAGCTCGTAGGCCGCCGCCTTCAGCTCGCCGCTGGAGTCGATCACGGCCCAGCTCTGCACCGGCCAGCAGTCGTTGAGCTGCCAGATCAAAGCGCCGCGGCAAAACTGCGAGCGGCGGTAGTGCTCGATGCCGAAGCGCAGCGCGTCGCGCTGATTCAGCTGCGAGCTGTACAGCCACTCCTCGAGCGTTCGCGCGCGCGGGTAGTGCAGCTCCACGTAAGCGATGAACGTCTCATAGCCCTTCTTGGTTTTGTCGTGCCAGCGCGCGCGCGCGTCGCGCAGCGAGAGCGCGAGCGGATCCGGAGCGCCCGGCGCGAAGCGCGCGATGGCAGCGGGCCCGGGCGCCGCCGCGAAGCCAAACTCGGAGGAGAAGCGCGCGGTCGAGTCGGCGTAGTGCTTCCAGTCGCCGCGGCCGTGCCACACGTCCCAGTAGTGCTGATCGCCGCTGCCGCCCGCGTTCACGCGCTCCCCGCCGATGGGCGACGATTCGATGTAGCAGCGCTGCGGATCGAGCTCCGCGATGACGGCGGGCAACACCTCGCGGTACAGCTGCTCGCCGTAGTAGCGCGGCGGGTGGCGCGCGGCGTCGTCCCAGCGATCCTGAAACATCACCAAATTCTCGTTGTTGCCGCAGTAAAGCGCGAGGCTCGCGTGATTTCGCAAGCGCTTGACGGCAGCGCGCGCCTCCACGCTCAGCGCGGCGCAGGCCGCGGCGTCGTCCGGGTAGTAACTGCACGCGAACGGAAAATCCTGCCACACGAGGAGTCCGAGCTCATCGCAGGCGTCGTAGAAATCGTCGCTCTCGTACAGCCCGCCGCCCCACACGCGCAGCATGTTCATGTTGAGCGCGCGCGCTCTCTCCAGCTGCGCGCGCAGCGTGGCGCGCGACACACGCGCGGGAAATGAGGAGTCCGGGATCCAGTTCGCGCCGGTGGCCCACAGCCGCGCGCCGTTCACCTCGAATTCGAAGGATTCGCCGAAGGCGTCGCGCTCGCGCAATAAGCGCAAGCGACGCAGCCCAACGCGCGTCTCTCGCCGATCCAAACAGCTCTTGAGCAGCGCCTCGCGCGGCGCGTCCGGCTCTTCCACCAGCACGCTCGTCGCCGTGTACAGCGGCTGTGCGCCCATGCCCGCGGGCCACCACAGCTCCGGCGAGGGAATGCGCAGCGGCTCGCCGTCCGTCACCTCGCCGTCGATGCCGGCGATGAAGTGCTTCACTCGGCCTTCGCCAGCGAGCTCCGAACGAAACATGAGCTCCACGCTACCGTCCGCCGCGTGACGCTGCGCCACGTGCACGTCCAGGATACGGCCGCGATACTGCACGAGCTCCACGGGTCGCCACACGCCCGCCGAGATCAGCCGCGGCCCCCAATCCCAGCCGAACATGTACTGCGCCTTGCGCACGAAGGCGCGCTCCTCGAAGCGAACCAGCGCCTCGGGCAAGCCCTGCGCCGCGAAGTACGCCGCGCGCCGTTCACAGCCCACGCGCAGCGCTGAAGCGAAGGCTAGCTCCAGCTGGTTTTTGCCAGGGCGCAGCCGGCCGGTCACCTCGAGCTCGAGCGGAACGAACATATTGTCGTGCGCCGCGATGCGCTCGCCGTTCAGCACGACCTCGCACACCGTGTCGAGCCCGTGGAAGCAGAGCCAGGCGTGGGGTCGCCGCTCGTCCGCCGCGTACTCGAACTCTGCGCGGTAAATCCAGTCTTCTTCGTCCACCCAGCGCGCGCCGAGCTCGTGCAGGCTCTCCAGCGGATCTGCCAGCACGCCATTTTCGACCAGGTCCAGGTGCACGTGACCGGGGACCTTGGCGGGGAACCAGCCGAGCTGGCTGTAGCCATACATGCCGGGCGGCGTGAGCCAACGCCGAGCGCTGAATTCCCACCCGGCGTCGAGGAGCTGTCTTCGCAACACGAAGCGAGCCTACATCAGCGACGCCGCAGCGAGCGCACCTGAACGAGCGTCACGCAAGAGCGCTGAAAATCGCCGCTCGCCGAGACGCGTGAGACAAAATGCATAAAGTCGCGCGCGAGGGTGCCGTAGGAGGCGTGTAGGGGAAGGAGTCTCCATGAAGTCCTTGTTTGGTAGTCTCATCGGGCTGGTGGCTGGCGCTATCGTCGTGAGCTGTGCGACGGGGGCTCCGGATGACGTCGAGGACAGCGAGGCGACGGCGCGGGACTCCGCGGCCATCACCTCGACCTGCACGGATAAGACCATCGGGTTACCTTGCGACCCCGACGGCAGCATGGGACCGCTGCTGGAGTGCCAAGGCGTGTGCGCGATCGCCACGAACGGCTACGTGAGCTGCTTACCCCTGAGCCGCGTCGGGCTCAGCAACTTGGACGGTCGCACGTGCGGCACGAGCGCCGGCGTGGGGGACGCCGCCTGCACGCACGTCTGCCTGGGCAAGGGCTGCGTGGCGGCGAACGCGGCCGCGGGCAGCGCTTGTCGGCCCAAGGCGACCAGCAACGCGTGCGACGGTCAGTGCAACGGAGCGGGCAAGTGCATGCCGCTCGCCGCGCCGTGCGCCTTCGGACGCGACAGCTGCACCTTCAACACCTGCAACTTCAGCAAGGCCAGTGAGTGCCTGATCCAGAATCTGCCCGCCAAGACAGAGTGCAGCGTCTTCGATGCCTGCATCGGCAGCGCCTGCGACGGCAAGGGCAACTGCAACCCGGGCGCGACTCGCAGCTGCGACGACGGCAACTCCTGCACCGACGACGTCTGCGACCCCAAGACCGGCGCCTGCATCGGCGTGGCCAACGACAAAAACGGCTGTGACGACGGCAACGCCTGCACCGTGGGCGACCGCTGCGAGGCGGGTCGCTGCGTCGCGCCCACGCCCGTCGATTGCGCGGACACGGATCCCTGCACAGTAGACTCTTGCAACAAGACGACCGGCTGCGTCCACACGCCCAAAAACTGCGACGACAAGAACGCCTGCACCGTCGACAGCTGCAGCGCGACGAACGGTGCTTGTCTCCACAGCCCGTTGAACTGTGACGACAAAGACCCTTGCACCGTCGACAGCTGCGACATCCTTACGGGCTGCAAACACGAGCCCATCGACTGCGACGACAAGAACGCCTGCACGACGGACAGCTGCAAAGCTGGCGTTTGCCAGCACGCGCCTCGCGTCTGCAATGACGGCAACGCCTGCACCAGCGACAGCTGCGCGCCCGCGAGCGGCTGCGTATTCGCGCCGATCAGCGGCTGCGGCAGCGGCGGCTCCACGAGCGGCGGCAACAGCGGCGGCGCCGCGGGAGAGGGTGACGGCGGGACGAACAGCGGCGGCACGGACTCATCCAGCGGCGGCACGGACTCGGCGAGCGGCGGTGCGCCGGACGCGGGCGCCGCAGGAGCCGTGGGCGAAATGGGCGGCAGCACCGGCAGCGGTGGCACGCCCGGCGAGACGAACAGCGGCGGCAGCACCGCGCTGGGCGGAAAAATGGGCGCGGGTGGCGCGCTCAGCGGCGGCAGCGCGACAACGGCGCAGGGCGGCGACGTCGCGACCGGCGGCGCCAGCAGCGCGCAGGGCGGCTCCACGAACCACGCGAGCGGCGGCGCCAGCAAGCCGGCCAGCGGCGGCTCGAGCGCGACGAGCGGCAGCACCGGGACCGGCGCGGGACCCATGAGCGATCCTGGGCCGATCCTGGACGGCAGCGAAGACAGCAACTGCAGCTGTCGCGTCGCAGGCGCGCCCAGCAGCGGGAACGCTTCGTCGCTCTGGCTGCTCCTCGCGCTCGCCGCTCTGCGACGCCGCCGCGCGAGCTGACCTCACTCAGCCGAGCGCTGCTCCGTCCCTCAGCCAAGTCCAGGATGGGGGCCACCAAGTAACGTGCGCGACGAACGGCGCAGGGCGGCCTCGGGCAACCCTGCGTGCAACGCGCGGGTCCGCAGCCGCGCCCGCCGCGCGCTGCTTGTTTTCGCGGTATCTCTCTACACGCGCAGCGGCGCCGTCGAGCTCCTATATACGGAAGGCTCGACGCCCTGGGACTCCGGTCGCTCCAAAGTCAGGCGCCGGCGACCACGACGCTGCTGGGGAACGGCAGCTCTTGCGCGAGCCGTGACCAGCTGAAGCCAGAGTCAAGCGAGAGGTAGACGTTGCCGCCGCTGTCCGCAAAGGCGACGCACGCGCCGTTCACGCCAATGCACTGCGTGTCGACGATGCCCTGCGTCCATTCGGGCAGCTCGCCCGAGAGCGGGCGCAGCGGCTCGTCGCTGGCGACCGCGCGGCGGTAGAGGCGCGCGCTGGAGGCGAATGGACTCTCCGCTGCCGCGATCAGCACATCCTCACCGACGAAGGCCAGCGCGGAGCAGTACGCGACGTGCATGCCCTCGTGCTGCACGCGCCAGGTCGTTCCTCCGTCGCTGCTGCTGCACAGACCGACCGCCGCGGCGGCCATCACCAGGCCGGGCCGGCTGGGGTGCGCGCGCACCTCGTGGACGTCACTGTTCACCTCGATGGTCGGCTCCCAAGTGACGCCGCCGTCGCGGGAGCGCGGGATGCCGCCGACGTGAACGTTCGCGAACAGCGCGCCGTCGGGCGCCGCCGCGATCGAGCGCACGCCGAGCGGCGGCCCGACGACGCGTCCCTCGACGACGGCCTGACCGGCGAACCACGTATCGCGGCCCAAAACCCGCTCGAAACCCGCTAGCTGCAGCAGGCCGTGCTCGGCGTCCCAGCGAAACACGGACGCGGTGTCGCTCCCCACGTACACCGCGTCGCCCACGGCGACGCAGCACGAGAGGTCACACGCGGCGGTGGCGAGGGTCGACCATTGACCCTGCGCCGAACGCCGGCGCAGCGTGTTCTTGTCGACGATGGCCAGCGCTCCGCCCCGTCGGTCCGCGGTGAGCCCGCGCACCGCGCGACCGGCGAGCTCGTGCAGCCGCGTGCCGTCCGCGAGGACAAACACTCCGTCCTCCCAAGTTGCCACGAGCACTGTCGCGCGCATGCGCCGAACATAACGCTGCGCGCACCGGGAGACCAACGCACCACATCACGCCGGCCAAACTCGCCGCTACTCGCTGGGCACGATCCTCACGGGTACGGGCTGTGGCGGCTTGGCCAGCTCCGGCGCGCCGGACAGCGGCGCCAGCAACGCATAGATCACGCACAGCACGAACAGCATCAGCAAGCTGGTGATGAGATACGTGGTGAGCGGCGGGTGCTTGGCCGTGCTCCAGCCGTCGGCGAAGAACTTGCCGCCGCTGCGCACGCGCAGCTTTTGCTGCACACCGCGCGTGAGATCCGGGAGCTCATCCTCGGCGGCCAGCGCTCCGCGCAAGATGTCGCGCACCGCGAGCTCGGCGTCCGGCTCCGCTTCGAGTGAGCCCGGCTGCTGATCGTGATCGCTGGTGTCACTCATCCGATCTTCTCTCCCAGCTTACGCTCCACGGCGCCCTTGAGCATGTTGCGCGCGCGGTGGAGCCGGCTTTTGACCGTTCCGTCCGGTAACCCCGTGATCTGGGATAGCTCTTCGTAGCTGAGATCTTCGATGTCGCGCAGCACGAGGATCTCGCGAAAATCCGGGTCCAGCTCGCTGATGGCGGCCTCGACGATGCGCTCGAGCTGATAGCCCTCCACCATGTGATCGGGGCGCGAGACTTGGCCTGTGGTGGCGCTGGGGTTGCTCTCGAGGGACGCGCGCTCGGCCACCGCCTCGAACTCTTCTTGCGCCTCTCGCTTGCGGCGAGCCAGGTACTTGATGCGGTTCTTACAGAGGTTGACCGCGATGCGATAAATCCAGGTGCTCAGCTTGGAGTCGCCGCGGAACGTGGACACCGCCTTGAAGACCTGGACGAACACCTCCTGCGCCATGTCCTCCGCTTCGTCACGGCGGCCGACCATGCGCAGCACCAGCTTGTAGACGCGCGCCTGATACAGCTGAACGAGCTCGAGGAACGCCCTTTCATCTCGGCGCTGCAGCCGCTCGATGAAGCGGCGTTCATTCACGTCATCGGAATCGATCACCCGGCACCGATGCTAACTCTGAGCTCCCCCGTTCGAGCATCCCGGCGCAGCGAATGTTCCCGCCACGGTGGTTCCGGCGCATGGATTCGAACCACGATTCAGGGATCCAAAGTCCCTTGTCCTACCCTTAGACGACGCCGGAAAGGGCCGCCGAGCTTACCGAGCCCTTCTCCGAGCGCAAGCACCCTACACGAAAGTTCCGCAACACCGGTCACCCGGCCAGCGCTCGCTTTTCAGCGCGCCGAACGCTCGTGGACGTAGTCGACCACGAACTTGGCGGCCGCGGGCGAGGTCTCGGGCAGGATGCCATGTCCGAGGTTGAAGATGTGTCCGTCGCGCCCCGCTGCCTGCGCCAGGATGGCGTCGATGCGGCGGGTCAAGAGCTCGCGCGGCGCGTCCAGCAACAGCGGGTCCAAGTTGCCTTGCACGGCGACGCCGCTGCCGAGCCGCTGCATCGCCTGATCCAGCGGCGTGCGCCAATCCACGCCGATCACGGTGCCGCCCGCGTCGCGCTGCAGCTCCAAGAGCGCGCCGGTGTCCGTGCCGAAGTGAATCACCGGCACGCCGCTCGTCTCGAGATCGCCGAGGATGTGCCGCACGTGCGGCTGGATGAACTCCACGTAATCGCTGGGCGAGAGCGCGCCCACCCAAGAGTCGAACAGCTGCACCGCCTGCGCGCCGGCTTGCACCTGCGCGCGCAGGTAACGTCGCACCACCTCGGACAGCTTCTCCACGAGCGTGTGCCACAACGCCGACTCGCGGTACATGAAGCGCTTCACGTGCGCGAAGTGGCTGCTCTTGCCGCCCTCGATGAGGTAGCTCGCCAGCGTGAACGGCGCGCCGGCGAAGCCGATGAGCGGCGTCTTGCCGTCCAGCTCACGGCGGATCAGGCGCAGCGCCGCGAGCACGTGAGGCAGGCCTTCTTCCGGCTCGAAGACGCGCAACGCCTCCACGTCCGCGCGGGTGCGGATCGGATGATGGATGACCGGGCCTTCGCCCGCGGCGAACTCGAACGGCGCGCCCATCGGCTCGAGCGGCAGCAAGATGTCGGCGAAGAGAATCGCGGCGTCCACGCCCAGCGCGCGCACCGGTTGCAGGGTCACCTCCGTGGCGAGCTCGGGCTGCTTGCAGATCTCGAGCAGCGTGTGCTTCTGGCGAATGGCGCGGTACTCCGCCATGTAGCGCCCGGCCTGGCGCATGAACCAAACCGGAGTCCTGTCGACGGGCTGGCGCCGACAAGCGCGTAAGAATCGATCCCACATGTTGCTAGTCAGCGCGCGAAGCTCGCGCTCGGCGGCATCTGTGCGTGCGGCGCGTGCTCGCCTTGCTGGGCGCGGTCGCGCATCTCGTACTTGGACGGGCACTTGGAGATGATGTTGTTGGCCTCGAAGTGGCCGGCTGGCGTCAACGCGCCCTCCACCTGCGCGTCGACGTCCATGTCCGGACGATCGACGAAGGTGTCCGGGACGATGCAGCCCGCGTAGCGCACGGGCAGCGTGGCGCCGTCGCTCTTGATGTCGAAGCGATACTCGCACGGCTCATCGCGCTTGCGCAGCGAGCCCTTCACCAGCGTGCCCTGGACGCGCACGTTGCGCCCGGTGAGCTTCGCCTTGTCTTCCATCAGCGCCGCCACGGTGCGCGTGTACATCTGGTTCTGGTTCAACGTGGTCATGACCAGGAACAGCACGCCGCCGCCCATCGCCAGCAGCGCGGCGAGCAGCGCGAGGTTGCGCTTGGGCGCGCTCGCGGACGAGACGGCGCGCGTGACAGGCAGCGGCTCTTCGGCGCGCGCGACTGCCTCGGATTCCTCGACCGCCTTGGCCAGCTCATCGTCGACGTGGCTCATCTGGACCGAAACCCTAACTCTTTGGCGCGATCCGGTCCAATACGCCCCACAAAAGCCCTGACCGGCGCGCGCTGCGCCGCGCGCTCAGCGCAGCAGCCGACGCAGCACCTTGCCCACGTTGGTCTTCGGGAGCTCGCTGCGGAACTCGACCTGCTTCGGCACTTTGTAGCCCGCCAGGCGCTCGCGACAAAACGCGATGAGCTGCTCGGCGGTGAGCCCCGGGCGCCGCAACACCACGACGACCTTCACGACCTCACCGGACTTTTCGTCTGGGACGCCGATCGCGCCCACCTCGGCCACGTCCGGGTGTTGCAACACGACCTCTTCGACCTCGTTCGGATAGACGTTGAAGCCGGAGACCAGGATCATGTCCTTCTTGCGGTCGACGATGCGCAAGAAGCCGTCGTTGTCCATTTCGGCGATGTCGCCGGTCCATAGCCAGCCGTCGCGCAGCACCTGCGCGCTCTCCTCGGGGCGGTTCCAGTAGCCTCTCATCACCTGAGGGCCGCGCACCGTGAGCTCGCCCGGCGTGCCGATCGGCACCTCCGCGCCGGACTCGTCCATCAAGCGCACCTCCACGTTGGGGAACGGCAAGCCGATGGTGCCGACGCGATCGCTGCCATCCACCGGGTTACAGCACACCACGGGTGACGCCTCGGTCAGCCCATAGCCCTCGATCAGGACGCTCTTGGTGAGGCTACGCCAGCGCTCGGCGACCGGCTTCGACAGCGCCATGGCGCCGGCCACCGTGAGCTTCACGCGCGAGAAATCGATGCTCGAGAAGCCGGGCTGGTTCATCAGCGCGTTGAGCAGCGTGCTCACCGCGGTGAGCACCGTGAAACGCTCTTCTCGCAGCAGCTTGATGAAGGCTTTGAAGTCTCGCGGGTTCGTCACCAAGATGTTGTGACCGCCCCATTTCAAGAACAAAAGGCAGTTCACGGTCAGCGAGAACACGTGATAAAGCGGCAGCGGCGTCACCACCACGTCCTCGCCTTCCACGAAGCGCGGCCCCATCCAGGCCGAGCACTGCTCCATGTTGGCGACCAAGTTGCGGTGCGTGAGCATCGCGCCCTTGGCGACACCGGTGGTGCCGCCCGTGTACTGCAAGAACACCAGGTCGTCGCCGTTGACCTCGACGTCGCTCACGTTGCCGTGGCGCGCGCCGCGCGCCAGCGCGTCGCGGAACGAGATCGCGCCGGGCAGCTCGTAGCTTGGCACCAGCTTCTTCACGTAGCGCACCACCGCGTTCACGATGATGCGCTTGGGGGTGGGGAACAGATCCGCGAGCTCGGTGACGACGACCTTGGGCCGCCCGATGTTCGCCCAAATGTCCGCCAGCTTGTTCGCGAAGTTCGCCATGATGACGATCGCCTTCACGCCAGCGTCGCGGAACTGGTGCTCCATTTCGCGCGGCGTGTAGAGCGGGTTGGTGTTCACCACCACGAGCCCCGCGCGCAGCGCGCCGAACAACGCGACCGGATACTGCAGGATGTTCGGCATCTGCAGCGCGATGCGATCACCCTTTTTGAGCCCTAAGTCGCGCTGCAGGAACGCTGAAAATTGCGCGGTGAGCCGCTCGACGTCGCGAAACGACAGCGTCACTCCCATGTTCGAGTAACAGGGAGCTTCAGCGAAGCGCTGGCAAGAGCGCTGAAACACGTCCACCACCGAGCGGTACGCGTCGGGATCGATGGTGGTCGGTACACCTCGCGGATAACTTTTTTGCCAAAGGGCAGCATCCATTGCGCGCGATCATCGCCCAGAGGCTCCAGCGAGAAAAGCCTGTTTCGCCCGGCCGCGCCTCACAGCGGCGGCAGCTCGTGACTGCCGTCGGCCGCGAGGCGCAAAGGGACTTCGCTCGTAACGTATTCGGCGCGGAGCTCGCCATACAGGTGAGGAAACAGCTCACCACCGCGCGACACTTCCCAGCGCAGCGCGCCTTGCGGAAAGAGCTCCGGCGCGACGCCGAGCAGCACGAGGTCGCGCTGTCCGGCGAAATGCTTGGCGAGGGTGCCAGCGACCTGCGTCGCGGACGAGAGGTGCACGAAGCCGTCACGGCGGTCCACGAGCGACGGCTCCAGCACGCCGCTCTGCTTGGCCGCCGACCAGGCCTCTCGCGAACAGATCTTGTAAAGTTTGAAGCTCAGCGTCGAGGTCACTGCTGTCTACCGCGTTAGTTTTTGTCTCAGGAGAAGAAGAGGGGGACGGCGGCTGCCTGGCGCCAGCTTACGCCTTTGACTATTTCCAATGACCCGCTCGTCGCGGCGGGTCGAAAAGGCAACCATGAGCGCGGACTCCCAAGCATTTGGCGTAGAAACAACGGGGGAATTCGAGGCCGTGCAGGAGACGGAGCTGGTCGGAGAGGAGCCGCCGCGCGCGGCCTCCGAGCCGGCCTCGTGCGTCAGCCGGGCCGAAGAGCGCAGCGACGACAGCGGTGAGGAGCCCCAACGGCGCAGCTCGATACCGCCAGGCGAGCCGGGGCTGCGCCTATTGAAGCGGCCGAGCAGCTCGGAGCGGCCGCCGAGCGCGGCGCTCTCCGCGCGGCTCGAAGCCGCCATGGCGGCCAGCGCTCGCACGGAGGCGGCGCTCGCTGATCTGCTGCGCACCGCGAAATTCCTGAGCGCCAGCATCGCTTCGGTGCGCAGCGCGAACGCGCATCTCGTGCGGGAGCTCGAGGTGCTCTGTGCGTTGGTCGACGGCGATGATCGCGAGCGCGCCGGCCTCGAACGGCGCATCCAGCGCCTCGAGCGCGGACTCGAAGAGACGCGCCGGGAAGCCACTCGAGAGCGGAAGTTTCTCGTCAACGAGCACGACGCCTTCATCGCTACGCTCGTCGCCGACCACGAGCGGGAGCTCGCCGAGCTGCGCGAGCGACTGAGCGACTTCAGCAGCCCGCCCCAGGCTCCCGACCCAACGGAGTGATCGACGGGCGGCCGGCCGCCTCGCGGATTTGGCTTCGTTGAAGCGGCATCCTCGCCGACTGGGCGCGACTCTGGAGTAAAGTGGCGCCGCCGAGACCGGCCCGGGGTCCGTTGGGGGCCGCCGGAAAACGATCAGGAACGATGAGACCGGCGATGGAGAACGTGCGCCACCGACTACTGCCCTGGCTTCTGCTGCTCGCAGCTTGCCTCGTGTTCACGATCGTTCGCCCGGCGCACGCGGCCGGCAATCTGCTCGCCGGTCGCATGCCGGCAAAATCGAGCGGCGTCTCCAACGTGAAGGTGCTGAGCGACGGCATGCGCGCCTTCGAGGGCGAAGAATGGAACACCACCGCCGCGGCCGTGTTCGATTCGGAGCGCGCGTTCGTCGAGTTCGATCTCGGGCAAGCGACCAAGATTAGCGCCGCCTATCTGCAAGGCGACAACAACGACGAGTACGTGCTCTCGATCTCCGAGGATCGCAAGAGCTTCGTTCCGCTCTGGACCGCCGCGCCACGCAACGAGCCCGGCTTGCGCGAGCGCTGGGCCGACAACCTTTCGGGACATGGACGCTGGCTGCGCTTGAACGTGCGCGGCGGTGATCGCGCGTACTCGGTCACCGAGCTGCAAGTCTTCGCCGAGCGCCCGAGCATCATGCCGCCGAGCCTGGGCCGGATCTCGGGTGAGAACCAAGCCGCGCGCGTGCGAAACGCGCTCCTTTACCTGGTCGCGGCGTTCGGCGTGCTGCTGTTCGCGACCGAAGCCGGCTCCAAATCGGGCACGCTGCTGATCGCGGCGCTGTTGCCGCTGCTCGCCGCGTTTCGCGTGCTGGACACGATGAACGCCGCCTGGCCGCTCGCCAACCGTGAGGTGGCGTTCGTGCGCGCCGCGGCCGCCGCCATCGCGCTGCTCGCCGCCGTCCGCCGCATCATCCCCGGCAAGCGCTGGCCCGCGCGGCGCGCGACGGTCATCGCGGCGTTCGCCAGCGCGGCGCTGATGGCCTGCGCCGCGTTTTACAACCTCGGCTACCCGCAGTTCATCAACCACAAAGAGCAGCGCCGCGAGTTCGTGCACACGTACGACATGCGCGTGTACCAGCCCTTCGCGAAGTATTTCAAAGAGCTGCAGTACGACGGCGTGTACCTGGCCAGCGTGCTGGCCTTCGCCGAGGATCAGCGCGGCGGCTCGCTCGACAGCCTGGCGCGCCAAGAAGTGCGCGGCTTGACCGATCATCGCGTGCGGCGCGTGGGCGACATCAAGGACGAAGTACGCGCCATCCGCGACCGCTTCACGCCCGAGCGCTGGGCGGAGCTGAAGAGCGACATGCGCTACTTCGAGGACGTGATGGGCCCGGAGTTTTTGGGCACGCTCACCGATCACGGCGCCAACGCGACGCCCGTGTGGGTGTTCTTCGCGCGCCTGTTCCTGGGACACGCGCCCGCCTCCGAGGGCGTGCTCACCATCGCCGGCCTGGCCGACGCCGCGCTGCTCTCCTTGATGGCGATCGCCATGTGGCGCAGCTTCGGCTTGTTACCAGCGCTGCTCGCGGTGACGGTGTTCGGCTGCAACGATCTCTACATGTTCGGCACGAACTGGACCGGGGCCACGCTGCGCCATGATTGGCTGGCGTTGCTCGGCTTCGGCGCCTGCGCGCTGAAGAAGGAGCGCTGGGTGGTGGCCGGCATTTGCCTGGGTTTGTCGGCCATGATCCGCGCCTTTCCCGCCGCGGCGCTGCTCGGCGTGGGGCTGCCGCCGCTGTGGTACGTCATCGACAGCTACCGCAAGAACCAAAAGCTCCCGCACTGGAAGACCGTGCTGAGCGACAACCGCGAAGCGGTGCGCGTGCTGGTCAGCGCGGTCGCGTGCATGCTGGGCATGTTGTTGCTGACCGCGGCGCTGTACTCACCGAGCGCGTGGCTCAACTGGTGGCACAAGGTGACGCTGTTGAACAAGGACGTCGGGGTGAACGAGATCAGCCTGCGCGCGCTGGTGGCGGGCGCCGATGGTCAATCGGGTCGCATCCTGCAGGCGCGCTTCGTGATCTACGGCATCGCCTGGCTGGGCTCTGCGCTGTGCATGGCCACGCTGGCGCGGCGCCGCCCGCTGTACCAAGCGATGCTCATCGCGATGCCGTTCGTGCTCGTGATCTGGAACCCCTCCAACTACTACAGTCACTTCGTGTTCCTGCTGGCGCTGCTCGCCAACGTCGGCGCGTCGCGCAAAGCAGCGCCCGCGGAGGGCAGCGCGACCGAAACGACACCGCCGCGAGTACTCCCGCTGTCGGTGCCGTTCCATCAAGTCGCGTTGCCGCTGCTCGCGCTGTGCATCGGCGGCTACTGGTCGTCGCTCGATCCCGATCTGGAGCGCCATTTCCAAGACGAGACCGTGCTGCTCTTTCTGGCCTTCGGCTGGCTCTACCTCAACCTGCTGCGCCGTGACCCGGAGCTGAAGGGCTATTTCGCCGCCTAGCGGCAGCTCAGAAATAACCGAACATTCCGGCGTGGAGGCCGAACTCGGTCGCGCTCGCGTCGTAGCTGACGGTCGTGTTGTTGCGCTTCTGCGACACGCCGCCGGCGAAGCCGAGGTCCATGGTCGGACCGATGTGGAAGCCCCAGTGCGGAACCGGGCTGATCACGAACGGGACCTCGGCGGTGAACGCCCACAGGTGCAGCCCGTTGCTCGAGGTGTCGTCCGGGGAGTCCGTGCCACCACCCACGTAGGTGAAGCCGCCACGCGGCCACAGGCCGAGCATTTCCGTGAACATGAAGCAGTAACCGGCGCGCGGCGCGAACAAGAACGCGCTGCCGGAGGGCAGGTCACGCTCGGCCGTGTTGCCGCTCTTAGCGCTGGCGGAGTAGCTCATCACGCCGAGCGCGGCCCCGACGCTCAAGCCGTCGATGATGAAGTAGTCCCCCGCTAGCCGCGGGACGCCGTAGTACATCGTGCTGGCGACCGCGCCGCTGGTGTGAGAGAGAAAGTTGATCGTGGTGTAGCTTTGCTTCTCCGTGCCCGTCGGAAACTCCTGTTTCCCGGACATCGCGACGACACCGAAAGCGCGGTCCACGCTCACGGCGAAGGTCTTCGCGCGAGCGAACCGCTCCTGCGCCAGCGCCCCCTTCGCCGCGAGTACCGAGAACGTCGTCACGAACGCGAACGCCAACTTCGTGCTTCTCATGCGCTTTCCTCCAGCGCTGGCCGGTGATGTTGCGCGAACGTGCCGCGAGTGCCAGCCAGCGCCAGAGATCGTTATCAGACCTGAATCCGCGCTGCACTACGTAGGGTCATGTAGCCTCGCCGGATCATGTAGCCTCGCCCTCCGCTTTGTCGCGGCGACCGCCGAAGAAGCGCTTCAGCAGGGCGCCCAGCGCGATCAGCCCCGCCACGATCAGCTTCTTTCCTGCGATCAACGCGCCGATTATCACCTTCGAGAACTTGGCCAAGAGACCGAGCTTCACCATCTTGGCAGCGCCGAGACCCGCGCCCGCCAGGACCAATCCGGCGAGCCCATACTCTGCCACCTTGTCGGTCTTTTCATTGAAGTCCTCATAGCGAGCGCCGCTGCCGAACTGCGTGGCCGAGAGCAGCGTCGCGGCGCGGGCGCGGTACTGCGAGAGCAGCGCGGGATCCGTCACTAGGTTCAAGGAGACGTAGCCGCGGCGTCCCAGCACTCGCGTATTGAAATTCACTGACTTGCCCTCAGCGTGACTGACGATCAGCGCCCATACCAATTGATGTTTGGCGGAGTCATAGCGCGGCGGCTCCGACCAACCTTCCACGGTCAGCGCGTCGAAGCCGCGTTCTTTGCGCTCCTTGTTCGCCTCCTCGGCGCCATCGCGCAAATCAGACAGCAGCTCGTCCGCGTCGATCTTCTCGTCGTCCTTCACGAAGCCGGAGTCTTCGAAGCGCGTGACGACGAACCATTCCTCCTTGGGATCGTTACTGGTGATCAGGCCCAGCAAATTTTCATTGTGAAAGCTGCCGTTCTTCTCGAGCAGCTTACTGGCGGGCCCGGGCGGCAAATACGCATACCCGTCCGGCAGGTTCACCTCGATGTCATGGCCGAGCGAGACCTTCTTGGGCCCGGTCTGCCACTCGGGCGGGGAGGTCGTCGGCGCCTCGGCGTTCTCTGCCTGTTCGGCCGGCGCGGGAGCCTCCGCGCGCGCGGGGGTCAGCTGAAAGAGCAGGCCGACCGCCAGAATCAACAGCTGCAGCGCCCTGCAACGTCGAGCGCCCCTCATCGCTCTGGTGAAGGCCTGATTCGATAGACTGCTATTTGCAAAGCGCGACATGCGCCCTCCTGATCTCGGGTCCGATGCCCGAACGCTCCGCCCACGCGGATGGCCGCACGGTAGCCCGAATCCGTTTGGACACCAACGTCTACGCACGACCGGGGGCTCTCTTCATCGCGCATCGTACGACCCACCACCACATAGCGAGTCTGAGCTCGGTGTCGTAACAGGTGGGCAGCGACGCCGGAACGCGCGCCGAGGGCTCTTATCGTAACTAGAAATACAACGCCAGGGACGCGATCACGGTGCGCGGCGGCGCCGCCACCGTGTGCACCATCAGCGAAGCCGGCTGCTGCCCCGGGCTCTGGCTCCAGTTGGAGACGAAGCGATCGGCGCTGTCAGCCTCACGTAACCCCAATAGGTTATAAGCTTCGAGCCCGGCTTCCACGGCGCCGGCGCGCAGCCGCAGCCCGGCCGCCAGGGCGTGCCTGGTGGGTCCGCGGAGCTGATCCGAAATGTGAGCCGGGGCGGCGAGCGTGTAACCAACGCCCAGCCGGCCGCGGAGCGGGCGACCCGCCAGCGTGCCGACCACCCCTTCGGCGACGACGTCGGCACGCCACAGCAGCGGCGGCACGTTCGGGACGTTATGCGAGATGCCTGGCACGCGCGTCTGGTATTCAGCGTCGGTGACCGACAAGGCCGTGGAAGCGAGCAGCCACGGCCTGGGTCGCAAGAAGAACGACGCGATGAGGCCGCGGCGGATACTGGCATTCTGTGTGTCCAGCCCGCCCTCCTCGGCGACGAAGACGAGCTCGTTGCCGACCCAGGTCTGAAACAGCGCCAGCGTAGAGCCCAAGTTGCCGCGCAGATCACGGGCACGCAGCCCGGCTTCGAGCGAGCGCACGCGCGAGTATGGGCTGGTGTTGCCCTCGCCGAGCTGCGCCGGATTGAGCGAGCGGAAGCCCTCACCGTAGGCGGCGACCGCGGACAGCGTGGGCGCGAACGCGTAGTCGACGCTGACGCGCGGTCCGGCGAAGAAGCCGGCTGCTGTGCGCCGCTCGCCGCCAGCTGGCGCTGGCGCCAGCGCCGGCGGTAGCAAGGGCGGCTCGCTGATCGCGCGCGTCAGGAAATCAGCGCGCGGACCGCCAGCGATGCGGAGCCGGTGCCAGAGCGTGAGCTCCACGTCGAGATAGGCGCCCACGTCCAGCGTCGTGGCGGCGAGATCCAGTCGGCGATCCCAGAGCGCGAGCGTGTCTGGCTCGAGCAGAGCTTTGCCGAGCTGCGCGTGTCCGGCGCGCAACGAGACACCCGGCTCAACCACGACGCGCAGCCCACGCGTCAAGCGGACTTCGCTCGGCGCCGATGCGAGCAGCCCCACCGCGAGCTCGCGGTTGCGCGTCTCGAATAAATCGCCGCGCCCGGAGGCGGCGGGGTCGATCTGTGAGGTCTCGAGCGCGCCAGAGTAATTTTGACGCGCGCGCAGGCGCGTCCAGGTGACGAACGCGATCAGCCGCTGGCGCCGTCCGTTCGCGCGCGCGCGGCTCAGCTCGGCGCCAGCGAGCAGGCGCTCGGACGCGACGCCCTGGTTGGCTGCGAAATATGGGTACGAAGCGAGGTAGTCGATGCGGCCGGCGGCGACGTCGTCTTCGCGCACGACGCCCGCGAGCTCGGAGGTGGCGGCGTACGCCGTCGCGAAGGCGCGCAGATGCAGCGACGGCGAGAGGTCGGCGCCGTACTGCGCGTTGAAGCTGCCGGAGCGTCCGCTGCGCTGCTGACCGAAGCCGTCCGTCTTGCGCAGCGCGAGCGCCGCGAACGTCTCCGAGCTCGCGCCGCGCGGCGCCAAGATGCCGAGCACGCGCTGCTGATTGAACGAGCCGTAGCTCGCCTTCACTTGCTGGCCGCGCTGCTCCACGCCCAACGCAAAATCCGCGCTGCCGACGATGGCCGCGTCGCCCTGTCGCGGATCATAAGGGCCGTCGAGCACCTGGACGCTGTCCACTACCTCCGGGATGATGAAATCCACATCGGCGTAGCCCTGGCCGCGCACGTGGACGGGGCTGTTGATCGGCACCGCGCCGAGTCGCATTTCGATGCCCGAGCCGTGCTCGAGATCGAAGCCACGCAGGGTCACGTCGTTGCCGAGCCCCTCCCCGTCCTCGTGATCTACGAAGAAGCCGGGCGCCGCCGACAACAGCTCGCTCGTGCGTTGCCGCGGCGAAGCTTGCAGCAGCTCGCGCCGCACCCGCATGTCCCCCACGCCGCGCGGCAGGCGCGCGGGTTCGCCATGAACTTCGACGACGGTCGCAGCGGCGGTCGCCTGCGCTGCGCTCGGCTCTTCAGCGCCCGCGAGTCGCGGCGCGAGCGACGCCGCCAGCGCGCCGGCGAGCGCCGACACGAGCCGCGCCGCGCTCACTGCACCACGAATTGGCCGACATGCTCGTCGCCGTCCGCCGTCGAGCGGAAGTCGTAGATGCCCTCCGCGCGCGGCGCTTCGAACTCCACGGTCACGCTCTCGCCGGGCTCGAGCGGCGCGATGCGCGACGCGTCTTCGAAGCACGCCTCGGTCGGACAGCCATCGTCGTTCGGTGTCGCGAGACAATCGATGGCGAAGCCGTGCGGCTCGGTCCCGGTGTTCGTCAGCTCCAGCGTCACCGTCGCGGAATTTTGCACCTTCAAGATCTTGGGAGTGAACTCCATGTCATCGACGCGCACTTGAAAGCGATAAGTTCCGCCGATCACGCCGTCCGCGTCGTCGAGCTCGCACGCCTCGCCACGCTCCGCGGCGGTGCAACCCGGCAGCGAGCAAAGACACGCGAGGAGCAGGCTGCAAAAAGAAGACTGACCGCGGCGAGGGGGCGACACGATGGGCGTCAAAGCGAAGTCCTTTCTTTTAGAGCGAAGTTAGCAGCAACACGGACGAGCGCCTATTTCGCGGCGCGAGGCGCGCCTGGGCGCCTGCCGCGTCCGAAGCGAGCACCGGCGGCCGCTGCCAGGGCGCCGACGCCGCTCAAGAGCAGCCCGGCCAATACCACGACGACGGCGGTGCGCACCGTAAACGCAGCCAGCAGCGTCGTCACCAGGGCGGCCAGGCTGCCCGCGAGCGGCGCGGTCGAGCGGCGAGCGCGCAGGCCGAAGCGACCGACGATGGCACCCGCAGCGGCGCTCGCGAGCGCGAACGCGAACAGCGGAAAAATCCCGCCGAGCACGCTGCCGTCAACGTGTCCGCGCGAGACGACGCGCGCGAGCGCAGCGGCTAGCGCGCTGGCGAGCATCGCGAGCGGCAGGAACAGAACGACGGTGAGCGCGGCGCCCAGCAGCAGCCAATGCCACGCCGGGCGGTCCGCGGCCTCGGCGTCCTCGCCGGCCGGCGCTTGAATGACCGGGAGCCTTCTGACCACTCGGGCTGATGTAGCAGCCGGAGGCGGAACGGCTCGCAGCAGGCACGGAGCGCGTCAAAAAGAACGCGCAACCGGGGCGGTGCGCCTCCCGAATAGCGGCTCATGCACGCTGCGCTGCTGGTCTGGCTCTGGCCGTTACTGCCAATCACTCCAAACGTTGCGCTCAGCGAGGCACCGCTGCTGGAGGCGCCGCCGCAGCCGCTCAGCGCGCCGCCGGAGCGCGCGCGGCGCTGGTTCGAGCTCGGGCCCGAGCTGGGCGTGGCGATCCCGCATTGTGAGAGCGCCGCGGGCTCGAGCTGCGCCGCGCTCGGCGCAGGGCCAGAGGTCGGAGTGAGCGCGCTGCTCCGGCCCACTCCGACCTTCGCGTTCGGCGTCGAAGCGCGCCGCTTGGCTTTCGAGCTGGACGACGGCGAGCACGGCGGCTCCACGCGAGCCAGCGCCCTCTTCGCGGGCCTAGTGGGGCGCCTGTACCTCCTGCAATCGGAGATGCTCGATCCGTATCTGGATTTGACGCTCGGCGCCGGCTCACTGTCGCTCGCATCGAGCGAGCGCGGCGTGTCAGCGCGCGAGAACGCTAACTTGTCGTTCGCGATGCGCAGCAGCGCCGGGCTCGACCTGTTGCCGAACGACTGGCTGCGCGTCGGCGCGTACTTCTCGATATTGCGCTACTTCCCTGGCTCGGTGCTGCACTGCGACGGAGCGCTGTGCGGCGCCGTTCCAGCTCGCGCGGCGTGGTCTCCGCTGGGCGCCACCACGCTCGGCGTGCGCGTCAGCGTCGCCGCGGGAGAGCTCCTGTAATAGCGAGCCGCCCGATGGTGTAAGCTCCGCCGGGCCGATGCTCCCGCTCGACCCGCTCCGCTTGGATCGCACCCTCGCCCGCCTCGCGACGCTGCGGGGCCGCTTCATCGCCGCGCTGCGCTCCGGCAGCGCCCAGGAGCACAGCTTCGAGTCGTTGCCGAGCGGCCTGGACGGCGAGCTGCTGTCGAACCTGGACGCCGCTCGCGAGCGCGACCCGCTGGCCATGCCGCTGCGACGCTGGGCCGCCGCGCTGTTGCTCGATCACGCGACGCTGGAGCAGCGCCGCGACGTCGCGAGCGCGCTGCGCGTGGAGCGTCACGCGCTCGACGCTCCAGAGCGAGCTCAGCTCACGCTGGCGCAGATGCGCCGCTACGCGCTGGTCGACGGCGCGCGCCGCGAGCGCTGGCTCGCCGCCTACGAATCGCGCACGTCAGCGCTACAAGAAGCGTATTTCCGCTATCGAGAGCGGCGCGCCGAGCACGCGCAGGCGCTCGCGGTGGACGTTCTGCCCGAGGCAGACGGCTATCGCCGTTTGCTCGCTCGCGTCCTCGAAGCGACGCGGGACGCCGCGGCCGAGCTCCGCATCTCCACGCTTGCGCAGTTCATAGAGCGAGCGCTGGGCAGCGAGCTCCCCGGCGTGTACCCCAACCGCCTGACACCGCGCAGCATCGCGGAGCTATTTCGCGAAGGTGGCTGGTTGCAGGGCCTCGAGCCGCAAGCGCCCGAGCTTCCCGAGCTGCTCGCGCCCAGCAGTCTAGCGCGCGCCCTGGCTCGCTTCGGCGCTGCGCTGCACGACGCCGGCGCCAATCGCGGCCGTCCGTTCGTCCTCGCCTTCGACGTCCAGGGCCTGCGCCGCGCGGAATTTTCGGCGCTGCTCGCGCTGTTGCCGCTCAGCGCCGCGTTCGCACAGCGGCGTCTCGAGCTCAGCCGCGCGCGGGTCCCCGATCACGCGCGAGCCGCGCAGCGCGTGCTGCTCTTGACCTTGCGCAGCAGCGCGATCCGCGCCGAGCTCAGCCTCGTAGCGAGCGCCAGCGCGGACGCCTATCGCCGCGCCTTCCGCGAGTGGCTGCCCGGCGAGCTCGGCTTCGAGCTGAATCCCAGCCTGGCCGGCGCGCTGTTCGTGGATGATGCCGCGCCGCAACGGCTGCACGGCTTGCTCGTTGCTCTCGAAAAGCATCACGGCTTGACCGAGCGCTACGACGAAGACTGGTTCCGGAACCCGCGCGCCATCGAGGCGTTGCGCGCCGAGCTCGATGAGCCGCCGCAGAGCGAGCTCAGCGAGCCACGAGCGCTGCGCGGCCTCGAGCTCTTCCTCAAAGCTCCGGGTTAGTCGAAGCTGGCGCCTGCCGTCGGGCGGCCACGCGCGCGTGTCCCGCGCGGCACACGGACGCGCGAAGCGGGCCGGATTTCTCGCTGATCGCGCTGGCACGCTCAGCGCGCGAGCACGGAAGGAGCGTAACCCGTGCGGGCGCGAGCAGCTGCGTCGACGCGCCATCGCGCATGAAAGTCAGCGTTGGCACAGTGGCACACTGCTCACCTCTGCGCGCCAGCACGAAACCCGCTGAATTGCGCGGCAAAGCGCCCGACTTCACTGGCATGCAGCTTGCTGCGCGCGAAGGCATGCTCCGCGCGTCCAGGAACACACGTCATTCGTTTCCCACGCTCGCCGCGCTCCTCCTCATCGCGTGCGGTGGAAGTGCGACCCAAGACCCGGATGGCACTGGGGGCTCCGGAAGCGGTGCGTCGGGCAGCCCGGAGATGCCGGGGACGGGCGCGGCGCCGCAAGCCACGGGTGGCGCGTCAACCCGCGGCGGCGCAGCGACGAGCGGCGGCGCGGTGACGAGCGGCGGTGCAGCGACGAGCGGCGGCGCGGTGACGAGCGGCGGCGCAGTGACGAGCGGCGGTGCCGGCTGCTGTTTGGCGATAGCGGCGTGCGACCCCGGCGACACGCGGATCAAAGCTCCGGACGAGTGCCCGTCAGGTGCGGACTGCTATCGTCGCGACATTTGCTGCAGCACCATTTACTGCATGCGGCCCATGGCGCAGTGCGACGCGGCGCCGGTTTGCGACAGCGGTGACGAGGCGCTGATGGGCCCGTGTCCGCCGAATTTGTCGTGCTACACGCGCACCCTGTGCGGCACGACGTTGTACTGCCTGCATCGCGAGACGGGCTCCGGCGGCGCCGCGGGCAGCGGCGGCGCGGGCGGCGGCGGCGGCGGCAGCGCGTGCTCGCCAATGGAAGAGTACTACCGCCACTACGTCAGCACGACTCCCGAGACATGCCTGCTCATCGACTACTCCTGCCCGGCCGGGACCCGTTATTTCGGAAACGACTGCGGCTGCGGCTGCGAGCAGCCCACGAGCTGCCCAGAGTGGGTCAACTGCCAGCCTGGGCAAGACAGGGTGAGCGCGCTGTGTAACTCTGAGGAGTGCCCGTATACCGTGCGCGCTCAATAGCGCACGGCGCGACTCGGGCGTTTCGCGGCTCCTCAGAACGTGTCGGAGGCGGAGGGCAGCATGCCGCTCGTCTCCAGGTGGTACGTGAAGCCGAGCACGAGCGTCGTCGCGGCGTGATCGCCCAACGTGCGGCGGCCCGCGACGTCGAAGATGAACGCGCGATCGATGTACCCGAAGCCGAGCGACAGCGCGTGGCTGTCGGCACCTTGGTCGTAGCGATAGCCGCCGCGAACGCCGAAGTGCTCTGCGATCAACAGCTCCGCGCCGGTCATGGCGCGCACCTTGGTGTCGCCGTAGCTGGTGAAGTCGGCGACCAGATCACCCTCCAGCGCGAACTCTTTGCGACCGAAGCCGATGCCGCCGCCCAACGTGGTGGGCATGAAGCCATGTCCTGGGTACGTGAGGTTGGTGCCCACCAACGACAGCGCGAGCTCAGGGATTGGCTTGAAGGTCGCGCCCGCGTCGAACGAGAAGCCGCGGACGATCTGCTCTCCTTCGAGACCGCCCGACGCGAGGCTCGGCCCCAACGGGCCCACGCCGTTCTGCTGCAACCAGAGGTAGCGACCGCCGACGCCGAACAAGAACTGATCGCTGAACGGATACGCCACAGCGAACCTGAGATCGGTCCAGCGTCGATCGACGCCGTCGGTGTCTTGGAAATTGTAGGTAGCGCCGGCGGAGCCCGCGATGCGCGAGCTCGAGCTCACCGAGTCCGCTGCGGCGATGCCGTAGCTCTGGCGCCGCGCTTCGGGCCAGATCTGCGCGAACGCGCCCAGGTGATACAGGCGCCCCGCCGCGATGTTTGCGGGATTCGTGAACAGCGCGCCGGTGGAAGTGGACAGCGCGCGCTGCGCGCCGCCGGTGGCCGCGATGCGCGGCGTCTCGATCTCACCGTAGTTGTAGCCAATGGTCGGATCGAGCTCGCTCGGATCCGCTGCGGCGCGCTTCGCCGTGGCGAGCACCAGCAACGCTGTGCCGAGCGCGGCGAAAGAAATTGCCCCGCGCTCGCTCGATGTGAACCAATGCGCTCGCACTTGTTGACGCTGTGATGATGGTTGCCGACGCTCTATCTCAAACGAATCCGCAAGGCCAAAATTTCGACCAGCCGGCACAGGTGTACGAAGTTGGATCAAGTACTAAGCAGCGCTCGAACCGTCTCGACGAAGGACGGCGAGTGCGAAACACAGCGTCACGTCGACGCGCTCGCATGCACGGAGTAGTCCTTCACTCCCAAGAGAGACAATTGTGACGACAGCGCTCTCATTTGCGACAGTTTCGAGTGGCCGTTCGGTCAGAGCAGCGCGCGACCGTCCTCTCTTGACGCCACGGATCACGGATGTTGATGCGGAACGCCGCGCACGCGCGCAAACGCGCAATGGAAACTCTTTCGACTCTGCGATGTTACTGACCACGCGCGAAGCTCACGCGCTGCAAAACGGACACGCGAAAAAATGCTCGCTCGACGATCCCGCGTCATTTGCGCGGCCTATGCGCATCAGAAATCTTTTCGTTGAAGTTTGTCTTCCGGCGGTGCTAGCTGCCCCTTCGCTGTGGCTGCTTCGAACTGCGAATTCAAAGTTCGACCGCCCGGCCGTCGCAAGGGATGACGAGGGTCGATGAACAGGTCTTCTTTTCTTCCAGAACGTTGAGTCCATTGTCGTCATTGTCTGAGCCGTTGCGGCTCCGACGATGACAAAGCAGGTGTGCTGGCGCTCAGCGAGCGCTGCCCTGAAGAAATTAGACGAAGACGGATCCTAGGATTGGCTCCGGCCGGGTGCCGGTGCCGAAGAAACCGGTTAGCGCGACCCACGAGTCCACAGGCTGTGGACAAAGTGGGGATTTTCTTCCGCGAGCCCCACGTGATCAGCAATACTTTCGAGCTCCCTCCACTAGGTCCCCCCGTGAGCATTTCTGCCCCCGAATCGCACTGGAACGATGCAGTGGAGGAGACGCGGCGACGCTCGCCCGCGTCATTCGAGCAGTGGTTTTCGAGCGTTCAATACGACGGTCTCGAAGACGGTACTCTCGCTCTCACGGCACGTGATGAGTGGGTCCGCGACTGGGTCGTGGCGCACTTCCTGCCAGACTTGCTCGCGAACCTCGAGCGCCAGCTGGGCGGACCGGCGCTGCGCGTGAAGTGGCGCGTTCAGTCGCAGCTCGATCGCCCGGTGTGCGAAGGGCGCAGCGCCAGTCGCCCGCGCAACAACAGCGAGCCTCCGCCGGCGAGCCGCCGCACGGAGCGGCCACCGCAGAGTGCCTCATCGCGAGCCGCGTTGGCCGCGGTGCTGAATCACAAGCACACGTTCCCCAACTTCATCGTCGGGCCGTCCAACGCGCTGGCCTACGCGGCGGCGTTCGCGTCGGCGGGCGGCGGTGGTCCTCGCTACAACCCGCTCTTCATCGCCGGCGGCACCGGTCTCGGCAAGACGCACTTGATGCACGCCATCGCGCACAAGGTGCTGGAGGAGCGCCCCAACGCGCGCGTCGTCTACGTGTCCGCCGAGCGCTTCACCAACGACTTCATCGAGGCGCTGCGCGACCACCGCATGGAGGACTTCCGCACGCGCTACCGCGTGGAGTGCGATCTGCTGCTGGTCGATGACATCCAGTTCCTCGCCGGTCGTGAGCAGACGCAGGAAGAGTTCTTCCACACCTTCAACGCGCTGCGCGACGCCGATCGCCCCATCGTGGTGACGAGCGACAAGTACCCGCAGCAGCTGCAGCGCATGCCGGAGCGCCTGGTCTCGCGCTTCACGTCGGGTCTCGTCGCGGACATCCAGGTGCCGCAGCTCGAGACGCGCGTCGCCATCGTCAAGAAGAAGGCGCAAATCGAGGGCATCGAGCTGTCCGACGCGGTCGCGGTGCTGCTCGCGCAGTACGTCCAGAGCAACATCCGTGAGCTCGAGGGCGCATTGATTCGCCTCGCCGCCAAGTCGTCGCTCACCGGGCTGCCCATCGACGAAGAGTTCGCGCAGAGCGAGCTGATGATGGTGTCGCCGCGTCGTCAGGACGTGATGAGCGTGGAGGACATCCAGCGCGCCGTGTGCAGCCACTTCCGCATGTCGAACACGGAGCTGCTCAGCAAAGACCGCCACAAGAGCGTCGCCTTCGCGCGCCAGGTCGCGATGTACCTCTGCCGTCAACGGCTCAAGTGCAGCTTCCCCGAGCTCGGCCGCGCCTTCGGCAACCGCGATCACACGACGGTGATGAGCGCGGTGCGCCGCGTGGAGGCGCTGCGCCAGCGTGATCCACAGGTGAACGCGCACCTCGAGGCCATCGAGCAGCGCCTGGCCGCCTCCGAAGACTGAGCGCGCCGGGCGAGCGCCCGAAGCCTCGAAAGCAGCTCAGCCCACCGAGCGCTGCTCGGGCGCGAGGTCCGAGACGCCGACGACGTCGTCGAGGCGCACCTTGGTGACGCCGGGACACGACTCCTCGTCCATCCACACCGTGACGGTCGTGTCGTTCGCGGGGAACACCGTGTCCACGCGCACGATCTTCCCGGTGCGCCCGTCAGCGAGCAGCACTCGGCGTCGATCGTTCATGTAACGGTGAATATGCCGCAAGGTCGTCACCGGCTCAGAATAGCCCAGAGTTGCCGTCCGGCCAAAGAAAGCCTCGCGGGTGGCGCGCTCGTAGGCGCTGAGCGTCGCTTTCGTCACCCGAAACTTGGCGTCCACGAAGGCGGGCCCGGTATCGTTCGCTTGCGATGCAGAGAGCTCTTTTTCCGTGGTTTTTCGCGTTCGGCGTGGCGAGCGTCTCGTGTGCTCAATCCCACACCGCGCTGGTGCGAACTCAAGCGCTGCCCCCACCGCCGGATCCCGTCGTCCGCCACGCGGCACCCTTGTGGGTCGATCTCGGGCCCACGGTGCGGCCGACGCAGTGCGTGACGCCGCGCGACGCCCGCAGCCTCTGCTTCGCCGGGGTTGATGGCGCCACGGCGCAGGCGCTGGCGCGTTCGCTGTGGCCGAGCTTCCCGGGCGTGAAGGTGCTCGGTTATTCGGACGTCCCCGAGCCCGGCGACTATGTGCTGCGGCTCGAGCTCAGCCTCGCCGCGGTCCCGCCGAGCAGCGGCGGCCCCGGCTGGGCAGCGCTCGCCAAGGGGCACTTTCGCCTGTTCCGAAACGGCAAAGAGCTGACCTCGGAGGCGGTCGAGTCGCGCTCGCGCGCCGATTTTCCGTACGGTCGCGCGCTGGGCAACGGCGCGGGCGAGGTCATCGACGCCATCGCGCTGCACATCGCGATGGCCGTCTCCAACGTGCCCGAGCCGCACCCGGACACGCCCCTTCCCTTGCCGCCGGTTCAGTCGCGCCCTCTGACGCTGCAAGCCGCGGCGAAGTAACGGCGCTCGGCGAGCTCAGCCTGCGCCGTACATCGCCTCGGCGAGCTGAAACGTCACCGCTTCGAGCTGGGAGTACGCCGTGCGCAGCGCGTCGAGGCTGGCGCCGCCCTCGAGCATTTGCTTGAGCGACACGACCTCGGCGCGCACCTTGTCGAGCTGCTCGGCTTCCAACAAATCCGCGTAGCCCTCGAGCGCCTGCTCGGTCGTGTAGATCAGCGTCTCGGCCTGGTTGCGCATCTCGGCCAAGTCACGGCGCAGCTCGTCGGACTCCTTGTGCTTCTCGCTCTCGCTCACCAGCCGCCCGATCTCCTCGTGGCTGAGGCCGCTCGTGGGCGTAACGCTGACGGCTTGCACGCGACCGGTCCCGAGATCCTTGGCCTCCACGGCCAGGATGCCGTTGGCGTCGATGCGAAAGGTGACCTGGATCTTCGGCACGCCGCGCGGGGCCGGCGGAATGCCCGTCAGCTCGAAATGCGCGAGGCTGCGGTTGTCGGCCGCCATGTAGCGCTCGCCCTGCAGCACGTGCACGGGGACGAAGGGCTGGTTATCCACGCTGGTGGTGAAGACCTCGCTCTTCTCCGTGGGCACGGTGGTGTTGCGCGGGATCAGCCGCGTGAAGACGCCGCCGCCCGTCTCCACGCCGATCGACAGCGGCGTCACGTCCAGCAACAACACCTCGTCGATTTGCCCGCTGAGCGCGCCGGCTTGGATGGCCGCTCCGACGGACACCACTTCATCCGGGTTCACGCCGCGGTGCGCGTCCTTGCCGAACAGCTCGCGCACCGCGCGCTGCACGGCCGGCATGCGCGTCATGCCGCCGACCAGCACCACCGCGCCGATCTGTTCGACGGTCACCTTCGCGTCCGCGAGCACGGCGCGGCAAGAGGACAGCGTGCGCTCGATCAGCCCGGCGGTGAGGATCTCGAGCTCGCTGCGCTTCAAGGTGCGCTGCAGGTGCAGCGGTCCCTGGGGCCCGGCGGCGATGAACGGGATGTTGATCTCGGTCTCGAGCGAGGCCGACAGCTCGTGCTTCGCTCGCTCCGCCGCCTCGCGTAAGCGCTGCAGAGACGTGCGGTCGGCGCGTGGATCCGCGCCGTGCTGCGCCTGGAACTCGTCGGCGAGCTTGTCGATGATGAGCGCGTCGAAGTCCTCACCGCCGAGGTGCGTATCACCGCCCGTGGCGCGCACGCTGAAGACGCCCTTTTGAATCTCCAGGATCGAGACGTCGAAGGTGCCGCCGCCCAGATCGTAGACGGCGATGATTTGGTGCTCGTTGCGATCCAGGCCGTACGCCAGCGCCGCCGCGGTCGGCTCGTTCAGGATGCGCTTGACCTCGAGCCCGGCGATGCGCCCCGCGTCCTTCGTCGCCTGGCGCTGCGCGTCGTCGAAATAGGCGGGCACGGTCACCACCGCCTGCGTCACCGGCTCCCCCAGATACGCCTCCGCGACCTGCTTCATGGTGGCGAGCACGAAGCTCGAGACTTCGGGCGGTGACAGGCGCTTGTTCTGCACCTCCACCCAAGCGTCTCCGTTCTCGTGACGAACGATGCGGTAGGCCGCGGTGCGCTGTTGTTGCTGCACGCTCGGGCCGTCGTAGCGCTGCCCCATCAGCCGCTTCACCGCGTGGATCGTGTTCTCCGGGTTGGTCGTGGCTTGGCGCTTCGCGACCTGCCCGACGAGCCGCTCCCCCTTGGCCGTGAACGCCACGACCGACGGCGTCGTGCGCGCGCCCTCGCTGTTGGCGATGACCTTCACGTCCGGGGCGCCTTGAGCGTTCGTCCCTTCGAGCACCGAGACGCAGGAGTTGGTGGTTCCCAGGTCGATGCCGATGATCTTCCCCATCTAAGCGAATCTACTCCTTTGATCTCGTAACTACTACGAAACCCGTGCTTCGCACGCACGGCAAGCGCCGCGACGCGCGCAGGGCGACGCGCCCCACCCGCGCGACGGAGCGCACGCGGCGCGCCGGCCGAGCACAGCTGCACACATCTTCGCACCTACGACTGCGAGAATCGGTTAAGTGGCGTCGCGACCGGCCGCAAGTACTGTGAAGACCAGCGGCGGAGCAGGGACAAGCGCAGATGGCAGTGCGCCAGGGATTTCCAGCAGAAGATCCGAGATCGTCGACGACGCGCTTGCACCGCGCGGAGGCGACGCTCACCGGTCTCGGCTCTGCGGGCTGGTACGCCGCGCTCGAAGCCGTGCCCAACGCCGTCACCGTCTACGATTCGCAGCGGCGCATCCTGTATTTGAACCGCGCGGGACGCCAGCACGCGGGGTTGACCCTGGAGCAGACACTCGGGCGGCGTGACGTCGAGATCTTTCCGGCGTTCGCCACCCGCGAGTACCTGCCGCTGCTCGAGCGCGCGTTCGCGAGCCGCGCGCCGGTGAGCGGAGAATGCCGCGTGCTCGTGCCCGGCCGCGACGGTGAAGCGGCTCGAGCCGCGGTGTTCTCCGTGTCGTACACGCCCGTGCTCGACGACGAAGGCGCCATCGAGTGCGTTGTCGCGATCACCAGCGATATCACGCTCACGCGGCGCTTCGAAGGTCAGGCCGTCGCGCTGCGCGCGATCATCGACAACGCCGGGCTGTCGCTGCTCAGCGTCAGCCCGAGCGGCGTCATCTCGAGCTTCAATACGCGCGCGCAGCAGCTCTACGGCTACGCGGCTCAGGAGGTCGTGGGCGAGCCGTTCGCGCGGCTCTTCGAGCCACGCGCGGCGCGAGAGGCGGACGCGCTGCTCGAGCGGCTGCGGCGCGGTGAAGCGGTCGAGTACGAAGGTTACCGGCGCAACAAGCAAGGACGCCGCTTGGAGCTGGCGCTGACGCTCGCTCCGGTGTTCGATGAGCAGCGCGCCCTGGCCAGCATCGTGGAGACCGCGCAGCCGCTCGCTGAGCGCAGCGAGCCGCGCCCGCGCGCCCGAGAGCGCGTAGCGGTCGCGCCCGCGCGCGCGGTGGCCAGCATCGCGCACGAGCTGAACAACGCGCTCACCGTGGTCGAGAACTACACCGCGCTGGTGAGTGAAGAGCCGCTACCCGAGGCCGCGCGCCAGGACCTCGAGCTGGCGCGCCGCGCGGCGCGGCGCAGCGCGGCGCTCGTCGCGGAGCTGTTCGAGGCGCCGCAAACGGCCGTCAGCACGCCGCCCCTGGACGGCAGCGCCGCGGCGACGAGCGCGCCGCACGGCGGCGCGGAGGCGACGCCAGAGCCAGCCGAGAACGGCGGCCGCGCGGCAGTGCTGGTGATCGACGACGATCCGGAGATCCGCGCGTCGATGCGGCGCCTATTGGCAGAGTGCGATCTCGTCACGCTCACCGCGCAGAGCGGGCTGCACGCGCTGCAAATCTTGCAGGAGCGGCGCGTCGACGCGGTGGTCGTCGATCAGCTCATGCCCGGCATGTCCGGCGTGCAGCTGCTCGGCATGATCCGCGAGCGCTGGCCGAACACGGCGCGCGTGCTGTTCACGGGCAACGCCTCGCCAGCGGTCGTGCTGGAAGCCGTGAACCAAGCCGGCGCGCACAAAGTGCTCGTGAAGAGCATGCACGCGCTCGAGATCCGCAACGAGATCGAGGCGAGCGCGCTCGTCGCCGCGCGCCGCGCCGCCCGTCGCTGAGAGCGGCGCGCGCTAATTGGCGGGCGGCTTGGCGACGACGACCATGGCCGGGCGCACCAGCCGATCGCCGAAGCGGTAGCCGGGCTGCACTTCGGCGGCGACGCAACCCGCGGGGACCTGCGTGGTCTCCATGTGCTGCACGGCTTCGTGCAGGGCAGGATCGAAGGGTTGGCCGAGGGCGTTCACGCGCTCGATGCCGATCTTGGCCAGCGTGTCCGTGAACATGCGCATCACCATGCCGATGCCGTCGGCGAGCGACTTCACGTCAGTGACGGTGTCGAGGTGTTGCGTGGCGCGCTCCAGGTTGTCGAAGACGGGCAGCAGCTCGCGCAGAAAATCTTCCCGCGCGCGACGCTCGCCGTCTTGCGCCTCGCGCCGGGCGCGCTTCTTGTAATTGTCGAAGTCCGCGGCGGTGCGCAGCAGCTGATCGCGGAGCTTCTGCGCTTCCGCGCGCGCTGCCTCCAGCGGGTCCGGTTCGGCGGCGGGCGCCTCGGCAGCGGGCGCCTCGGC
>CBINHN010000035.1:0-64007 GCA_966250485.1 uncultured Sorangium sp.
GCCGCGCGCGTCGAGACGCCAGTGGCGCAACTGGACGTCAAGACGGTCGACAAAGCATCCCAGACGCTCTCGAGCGAGATGGTGCTGCCGAATTTGCTGGAGAAGCTCATGCGGCTGGCCGTCGAACACGCGGGAGCGGAGCGCGGGCTGCTCATCTTGCTCGACCACGGCGAGCCGCACATCCACGCCGAAGCGAAGCTGGGCAACGGTACGGTGCAGGTCGCGGTTCGCAGCGCGCCGGTGACGCCCTGGGACCTCCCGCAGTCGGCGCTGCAATACGTCCTGAGGACGCAGGAACGCATCATCTTGGACGACGCCTCGGCCGATCGCCTTCACGCGGAGGACGAGTACGTGCGCAGCGAGCGCCCGAGATCGGTCTTGTGTCTGCCGGTGTTCAGACAGGCCAAGGTCGTCGGGGCGCTGTATCTGGAGAACAATCTAACGACTTGCGCGTTCACGGCCGAGCGTGTCGCCGTGCTCGACTTTCTCGCGTCCCACGCCGCCATATCGCTGGAGAACGCACGTTTGTACTCCGATTTGCAGCGCAGCGAAGCGCTGCTGAAGGAAGCGCAGCACCTGAGCTCGACCGGTAGCTTCCATTGGCGGGTGGCGCTGGATACGCTGGAGTCCTCGGAGCAGACGTTTCGCATCTACGAGCTCGACCCGAGTCAGCGCGTGACACTCGAGGAGCTCGTGGCGCGGACACACCCCGAAGATTTGCCGCTCCTGCGCGAGTTGATCGCGTCGGCGCGCGCAGCTGGTACGGATATCGATTACCTCTACCGCGCGCAAATGCCGGACTCCTCGGTCAAGCACTTGCACCTGGTCACGCACGGCTCCCTGAACGAGCAGGGTGAGCTCGAATACATCGGCGCCATCCAGGACGTCACGCAGCGCCACGTCGCGGAGGAGGCGTTGGGTAAGGTCCGCTCGGAGCTTGCCCACGTCACGCGACTCACCACCTTGGGCGCGCTGACAGCTTCAATCGCGCATGAAGTCAGCCAGCCGCTGGCTGGGATCGTCACCAACGCGAGCACCTGCCTCAGGATGCTGGCGGCGGATCCTCCGAACGTGGCCGGTGCCCGAGAGACTGTGCGCCGCACCCTTCGCGATGGTCACCGGGCCGCCGACGTCATCGCGCGGCTGCGCGCGCTCTTCGGCAATAAGGGCGTCACGAACGAGCTGGTCGACTTGAATGAGACGGCGCGAGAGGTCATCACGCTGTCGCGAAACGAGCTGCAGCGTGCGCGAGTAAGCCTCCGGACCGAGCTCGCTCCCCAGCTGCCGGCGGTGCGGGGCGATCGCGTCCAGCTGCAGCAGGTAATCCTGAATCTACTCCTGAACGCCTCCGATGCTCTGAGCTGTATCGACGATCACACCCGCGAAGTCTCGATCAGGACCGCACAGGATGGCGAGGACGGCGTGCGCCTGAGCGTGCGTGACGTCGGAGTCGGGTTTGCCCCAGAAGATTGCGACAAGCTGTTCGAAGCCTTCTACACGACCAAGCGCAATGGAATGGGCATGGGCCTGTCGGTGAGCCGCTCGATCCTCGAAAGCCATCACGGCCGGCTTTGGGCAGAGTTGAACGAGGGCGCGGGTGCGACCTTCTCGTTTTGGCTTCCTCGGGCGCTCGAGCCCAACGAGAGCGAACGGTGACCGCCGTGCGCCGTCCCTTCGTGTCGATCGTCGATGACGACGAGTCCGTACGGGAGTCTCTCCCCGACCTGTTGAAAGAGCTCGGCTACGACACTCAGGCCTTCTCCTCGGCAGAGGAGTTTCTGGCCTCCGGCTCCGTGAGCGCGACCGAGTGCCTGATCGTCGATATCGCGATGCCGGGCATGACGGGACCCGAGCTTCAGCTCGAGCTCGCGCGTCGCAGCCTACGGATCCCGCTCGTGTTCATCACTGCACAGATCGACGAAGCCGTGCGCCGTAGCGTCCTCAGACGCGGAGCCGTCGCCTGCCTGTTCAAGCCGTTCACCGAGCAAGCGCTCATCGATGCCCTGAAGCTGGCGATCGGCGAAGGCCCGAGCTGAGCCGCCCGCGCCGCACGCCGATTAAATAGCGTCGCTCGTCACGGGGGGAGGTCGTGCTCGGTCCTGGCTGACACGACCGGCGAGTGCGAGCGTCGGCGGAAACGGAGAAGTACATCATGAAAGTCGTCGTAATTGGCGGTACTGGGTTGATCGGCTCGAAGGTGGTGCGGACGTTGCGGGAGCACGGCCACGAGGTCGTGGCGGCGTCGCCGGACTCTGGCGTGAACAGCGTCACCGCTGAAGGTCTCGATGAGGCGCTGCAGGGCGCGGCGGTGGTGGTCGACGTTTCGAACTCGCCGTCCTTCGAGGACCGGGCAGTGTTGCAGTTCTTCGAGACCTCGACCCGCAACCTGCTAGCTGCGGAGAAGGCCGCGGGCGTAAAGCACCACGTGGCGCTATCGATCGTCGGCAGCGAACGCATGCCCGAGAGCGGCTACCTGCGCGCCAAGGTCGCGCAAGAGAAGCTGATCAAAGACTCCGGCGTGCCGTACACGATCGTACGTTCGACGCAGTTCTTCGAGTTCATCGAGCGCATCGCCAACGAGGGCACGCGCGAAGACGTCGTGTATTTGCCGCCGGCGACGACTCAGCCGATCGCGGCCGAGGAAGCCGCTGCTGCGGTGAGCCGCGCCGCAATGGGACCGGCCATGAACGGCACCGTGGAAGTTGCCGGCCCCGAGCAGCTGCCCTTCGACGTGTTCATTCAACTCGGCCTGAAAGCGTACAAAGATCCGCGCAGGGTGGTGGCTGACACTAAAGCGCGCTACTTCGGCACTCGGCTCAGCGGTCGCGAGCTCGTGCCCTGGGGTCAGGCGCAGCTCGGCCAGATCCATCTCGAGCAATGGCTGAGCCAGCAGGTAGCAGGCTGAGCAGCGCTGCGCAGCACAGCCCGGCGGGTCCGCTCGCTGGGCTGTGCTGCGAGCGAGCACGGGCGATTCGGTCCTCGTCACGAATTGGCCTCTCGTTCCGCCAGGAAACTCGATAATACGGTCTCTGCAAGCTAGACGAGCTGTCACAAATGGCTCACGCGCTCGGTCTGCAGGAGTGAAGAGCCGCGTGGCTCGCGGCGTGGTTCAGCCTTGCCGCGAGGCGGCTCGACTCTGTGCGGATGAACCGGGCGTTGCTCCAACCTCGAAAAGGACTCCGAATATGAACAACCTCAAGACCCACGACGATACGATTCTATCCTACAAAGACTGGGGCGAGGGACAGCCTATCGTCTTCAGCCACGGCTGGCCGCTCAACGGCGAAGCGTGGGAAGAGCAACTATTCTTCTTCGCCTCGCGAGGTTACCGCGCCATAGCTCATGACCGGCGCGGCCACGGACGCTCGAGCCAGCCCTGGAATGGTAACGAGATGAACACCTATGCGGACGATCTCGCCCAGCTGATCGAGCACCTCGGTTTGCAGAATGCCATCCTGGTCGGGCACTCGACGGGCGGTGGCGAAGTCACCCGTTACCTGGGCCGTCATGGCAGCAAGCGCATCGCGAAAGCAGCGTTGATCAACGCCGTGCCGCCGGTCTTGTTGCAATCGCTCAACAATCCGCAAGGCTTGCCGATGCGTGTCTTCGACGACATTCGCGCCAACATCATCAAGGACCGCGCCAAGTTTTATAGAGAGTTCAGCGAGGTGTTCTTCGGCACCAATCGGCCAGGGTCCAAAGTCTCGGACGGCGTGCTCGAGCAGTTCTGGCTCCAGTGCATGCAGGTCGGCATCAAGAACGCATTCGACTGCGTGAAGGCCTTCTCCGAGACGGATTTCAGCGAAGACTTGCGCCGGATCCAGATCCCCACGCTCATCCTTCATGGGGATGACGACCAGGTAGTGCCGATAGCGGCGTCTGCGTTGCGCTCCGCGGAGCTGGTGAGCAAGGCCGTGCTCAAAGTATATCCCAAGGCGCCGCACGCGATCCCCGTGACGCATAGGGAGCAGTTCAACGCGGATCTGCTCGCGTTCATCAAAGCGTGATTGGATAGCTTTAGCGCATCCGGCGCGCGTGCACATTGACGTGCGCCGGAGCGACGCTGGCCCGTTGCAACGGAGATGACGGGTGTCAGGTCGTCGAGGAGGCTGTAATGGGTGTTGCACTTTCCACCCGTTCGTGCAGTTCGAGCCCACGTCGGCGCGGGTCTACCGCGGAAGCCGATCAGCTACGCGACGAAGCGACGGGTCGGGGTCGGTCTTTTGTCCAAGGTTTAGCGAAGGAGAGGAGCCGGATGCGACATTTCACGTCCGACGCCGCAGCGGTCGTGTTGTCGTGGCTCATGCAGCGGGCGCCGCTGCTCGAGCCCGAATATGCAGGGTGGCCCGCCAGCAATAAGGCCTACGTCGGCCTGCACACCCCCGACAGTGATCCAGGCGGGATCGTGGCGGCGACTGAGCATATTGGGTCACGAGCGGCGGAGCATCAATGATTGTTTGCGGCATGTTGCGCGGCAGAGGAATTGCTGCGGGGCGAATAGGAGGCTTTCATGGTTCGATTCAAGCAATTACTGAAGGCGGTCGGCGCTGCTGCACTCTATCCACGGCGCGATCACGCGGTGCGCCGCTCGCTCAACGTTGCATAACCCCGCAGGTTGAGGTTGCCTGCGCTGTCCTGCCCGCGCAGGCGGACTCGTAGCCAGCCGTGACCGTCCGCCTGCGAGCGCTTGCGCAGCTCGAGCTGGAGCACCTGCGTGTCTCCCACGCGCAACGGGGATACGTAGCTGCACTCGAGCTGCCGGAGCTCGGCGCGTTGTCCGAGGCTCTCGTGCAGCATGCGCGCGACCAAGCCGAAGCGGCAGCGCCCGGCCACGACCGGCGCGCCCGCCGCGAGCGCGGCTGGGGAGCTGGCGTCGAAGTGGAGCGGGTTGTAGTCCGCCGTCGCTCCGGCGTAGCGAACCATCATCGCCGTGTCGGTGGCGCACGATAGCCGCCAACGTTGCCGGCCATCCGCCGGCGCTTGCCTCGGACGGCGCTCGCTCGTCTCGCTTGCGCCGCTCGCAAGCGGAGGGGGCGACGGTCTGCGCTGCGCGTTCGGCCGTGCGCATTCGTAGTAGAGGCTCCGGCGCAGCTGTCGCGCGACGACGTTGCCGGCTTCGTCGCGAAAGACGAGCTCGCGATCGACTACGAGCCCTTCGCCGATACTATCCGAGCGATATGCTTCGACCGCGGTCACGGTGGTAATGCAGTGAAGCAGCTCACCGGCGCAGGGCACGCGCAGTTGCTCTTGGGTCGTGCCGAGATCCGCGGTGTGAGGCAGCCCATGCTCGAGGTCGATCTGAGCACCCGGGCCGCCGTAGATTTCGTCGCACAAACCAGGGAGGTACACCGATTCGCCGAAATAGCCGAACGGCACCGGCAGGTCCGAATAGCCCATTTGCCGTGCGAGCTCGAGCGAGTAGTAGCCGGGATCGCGCCAGCCGAGGCTGCGCGCATAGCTGCGGATCCCTGCGCGCGTGACCTCGTAGGGCCAAGGCGGGCACGCCTTGCCGAGCGCGCGCCTTGCGCGAGAAAGGCAGCCGTCCATCACCTCAGGCGCGACCGTGCCGCGCCGCGAGTAGCTGCGGGTAACGTTCCACGGATCTTCTGATCTTGCGCGCATAGAACACTCGACCAAGACCATGGCGCAAGGTCAGGTTCAGCAAATGGGGAAGCAGCGGCAGCGGCCGCAAAATATCGACTATCAAGACCACGCGCGGCTCACTCGCATGGTTCGTGATTTCATGCTCCCAGCTGTCGTCGAAGAGCATGCTCTCGCCTTCACGCCAGGTGTAAGTCTGGTCCATAACGCGAATGCTCGGCGCGCGCTCTTTGGGGACCTTGAGCGCGAGGTGATAGCGGATGTAGCTGCGCGTCGGGCCTTCGTGCGCCGGGATGCACTTCCCGGGCTCCAGGATCGAGAAGAACGCCTGGGACAGGTTCGGGATGCGATCCAGCAGCGCCACGGTCCGGGGACAGCGCAAGCGGTTCTCCCGCGGCTTGTAGCCGTAGCAGTACAGCATGAACACGCGCCAAGCCTTGTCCCGCTGGTAGCGGCCGGAGGCGCGGATCAAATCCGTGTCGAGCTCATGATAGCGCGGGATCGCAGGCCGCTCGCTCAGCAGCGCCTCGAGCTCCGCGCGAATATCCGCGAAGCCGCGATCGAGCGCGCGGAGCGCCGGCGCGGTGTCGTCGATATCGAAGAAGCGGGGGCGCCGCGCGCCGCCCGTCCATAGATCGAAGAAGGGGTTGTAGATCTTGCTCAAATTGTAGAGCGCGAAGCGGTTCCGCATCCCGAGCCACCAGCTCGCAGCGCTCATTGCCGATACCTCCGAAACAGCAGCGCCGCGTTGAGGCCGCCGAAGGCGAAGGAGTTCGACAAGGCGAGGTCACCCTGGACTTCTGTGCCAGCGCGCGAAACCACGTTGATTGGACAATCCTCGGCGGTCCGTTCGTGGTTCACTGTTGGCGGCACCAGGCCGGTCCGCAACGCTTGGATACAGGCGATGGCCTCGATGGCGCCGGTGCCGCCGAAGACGTGACCGTGAGCGCTCTTGGTGGACGAGACCGGGACCGTGGCGCCATGGCTCTCGAAGACCGCACGGATTGCGGCCGCTTCGCTCTGATCGTTGTTGATGGTGCCGGTACCATGGGCGTTGATGTACCCGACTTGCGCGGGCGTCGCGCCCGCGGCGCGCAGCGCACGGCGCATTGCCAGCGCGGCGCCCGCCGGATCCGGCGCCACCGGATCACGAGCGTCCGCGGACATGCCCTCACTCGCGAGCTCTGCGAGGATCGGTGCGCCGCGTTCGAGCGCGTCCTCCAAACGTTCGAGGACGAGGATGCCGGCGCCTTCGCCGAGCACCATGCCGTCGCGGTCCCGATCGAAGGGCCTGCAGCTCTGCTGCGCGAGTACCTTGACGGCTTCGAAGGCGGTCAACACCGAAAATAGAAATTGCGCCTCGCTGCCGCCGGTGATGGCGCGGCGCGTGACGCCGCTGCGCACCATCATGGCAGCCTGCGCGATCGCGTGCGTCCCCGACGCGCAGCCGGAGGAGACGGCGAACGACGGCCCGCGGCAGCGATAGCGCATCGAGATTGCACCGGCGGCGGCTTGTGCGTTGGCCTTGGGCACCAGCATTGGATGGAGGCGCTTCTTCCCTTCGCCCATGAGACGAATGGCAGCTTGTTGACGGGCGGCTTCACCGCCGCCGCCGGTGCCGATGATCACCGCGGTCTCGTCGTGGTCGAGCCCGGGAGGCGCGCTGTCGAGCCCGGCGTTCGACATCGCCTCTCTAGCGGCGACGACGGCGTATTGAGCGAATGGATCCAACAGAATGCGATCGTTGGCGTCGAAGTACTTCGCCGGATCCCAGCCTCGCACGGGAGCCCCGGGCCAAACCCGGGTGTTACCCATCAAGGTGACCTCGCAAGGGGCGATCGCGCTCTCGCTCTTCAATAGGGCTGCCCAGGTGCTAGTGACATCATGTCCCAGCGCGGTCACGCAGCCCGTGCCCGTGACCACCACGCGCTGGCGTGTCACGCGGCCGCCTTCACGAGTGAAACGACGGTGTCGCGTGCCTGGCGCAAGCTCTGGAAGCGCGCGAGGTTGCGATCCAGGATCTCCACGTCGAAGGCGTCCTCGAGCTCGAAGACCAGCGCGACCACGTCGAGCGAGCTCGCGCCGAGTGACTGAAAGGTCGTGTCGATCGTGAGCTCGGTCTTCTCGATGCCGAGGACGTGGTGGATCGCCGCTAAGAGCTTCTCGAAGACCTCAACCTCGAGCTCTGCGTCCGAGAGCGTTCGCGTCATGCTTGGCCTTTCGTGACGGTGACCGTGATCGTGTTGCTGATGGTTACGCCGCTGAGGACGGCGACCAGAGTGAGCTCGCTGGTGGTCTCCAGCGTGACGTCGGTTTGTCCCTTGCCGCTGCTGTCTACGCCGAGGGCGATGCCCATCGGGTTCAAGGTCAACGAATCGCCCGGCGCAAAGCCGTTGACCCAATAGTAGAGCGTCAGCTTTCCCGCTGGCACGCTGGGATTGTAGGGCCCGAAGTAGCGCACCTCGGGCTCGTCACGGCCGAGCGAGCGCGAGAGCGGCCCGTTGGGACCGTAGACTACGAGATCGAAGACTCCGGCAGCCGGGCTCGAGAGCTGATTCGACGCTGCGTTCCGTAGAACCGGATCGCGGACGCTGCTCGTGTCGTCCATCGCGGCGTAGCAGAAGTACGTGATCGCGACGTCCGCGAACGTCAGCTCGATGGTGCTGTTGGCCGGCGTTTTGTACCCGGAGGCGCTCAACGTGACGGGCAATGTCGATTGGCTGCCTTTCAGCAGCGCGCCAGGCGTCTTTTGTAGGCCGCGCGCTTCGCTGAGCGGCACCTGCCCGAACGGCGACAAGGTCGCGCTGCTCGCGAACGCAGTGTCCCACGTGAAGGTAATCTGCTGGTCGAGCGCGAGGTCCGTGCGCTGGTTGACCCTGAAATCGTCGATCTCCGGGGGGCGCAGATCCACGAGGACGAGCTCGGAGAGCAGAGTGC
The DNA here is from genome assembly GCA_966250485.1 of uncultured Sorangium sp. Lineage (GTDB taxonomy): Bacteria > Myxococcota_A > Polyangia > Polyangiales > Polyangiaceae > PMG-095. The sequence continues at coordinate 8,539 of CBINHN010000035.1, forward strand.
TGTTACTCGCGGACTGGAGCTCGATCTGGTAGACGGTCTGTGATTGGCTCTGATTGGGCAGGACGTCGAACTCGCCGGACCACACTGGCCCAGCGCCATTCAGCTTCTGCAGCTGGTTTTCGCCGTTGCCGGTGAGCCGGATCTGCGCGCCCCCGCCCGCTGACCAGTGAATGCGCGTCGACTGGAGCAGCCCCGTCTCTCGAGGGCTCGCGTAAGCGACCAGCATCGGTCCCGAGTCGACCTTGGGGATCGCCAGCGTCTGCACTGGGCCTTGATCCGTGCCCACGCTGGCCTGCACCGCCACCGCGACACCACTGGCGTTCGCGACGTCGTTGATTTTGGCATTGGATATCACGACCGTAATCTGTCCACCGGCTGCTACGGTGGTCGCCCGCGTCGGGACCACGGTGACCACGACCGCGTTCAGCGATGGCTCGGCGAAGGCGGAAAAATTGCGGGTCTGCGCCGAAGCGGACACGCTGCTCGCCGACGCCGGGTCGATGAGGGTGCTCGCGTCCGCACCTACGGGGAGGCTGATCGTGATTTGAAAATCCATGCCGACGTCGATGGAGGCGCCGGTGTCGTTCGTCATGGTGAACACCAGCGGTATCGTCTGGCTCACCAGCACGGACGCGGGATCCACCCCGGAGCTCAGGGCAGGAACAATTGGGGTCGAGGCGTTGGTCGTCACCATGGAGAAGAAGCGCGGTACGGGGAGGAGCTCGACCGTTGGTGTCGCGCCGCTCAGCTGCAAGTACCCCTCGAACAGCTGCAGCGGCCGCGCCGTGAGCTCGGCCTGACTGGTCGAGGCCTGCACGCCATCGCTGGACCATGTGGTTACGGTGCTTCTGCGGATGAAGCTCCAGCTGCCACGGATATCCGTCGGCAGCGGCATACGTACGGACTGCGGATCCACCAGCAAGGGCCCGGTGCGGAAGGCGAACGTCATGGCGCGCAGCGCGGCGTCGACGGGCCCGGCAGGCAAGTTCCGGCTCTGCACCGGCAAGAAGCCGCTGATCGCCGGCAGCGCCGCGGTTGCGTTCATCAGCACGAGCAGCTTGGTGGGCTGCGGCGCGGATCCGTTCGCGCCCGACCGCGCGAGGGCGCCCGTATTTTCTTGAGCTTTGAGCGCCAGCAAGTGGCCGAGCTTGACGAAGCTGCCGCCGGTGACGCTGGCCACGAGCTCCTCCGCGTTCGAGCCCGTGCTCGCGGGGTCCGCGCCGGCGAGCAGCGCAGCGGTGCTCGTCGCGGCGGACGTGGTGTAGCCGTGAACCGCGAAGAGCTCGTCGTAGCGATCGTCGGCGTAGTAGCCGACTACGCCATTCGTGCGGATGCCGAGATCGCCGATGCGCAGCGGCAGCGCGACCTCGGTGAAGCCGTTGGTGAAATGCTGCCCGGTCTGCGCGTACGCTTGGTCGTAGCTGGGATCACCCGCGAGCTCGAGCTGGACCGACGCGCGCACGACGGCCAGCGGCTGACCGATCAACAGCGGCAACGTGCTCGTGCTGGTGAAGCGCCAGGCGCTCGAAAAGCTCACTCCGTCCATCAGCGCGAGCACCTCGGCGAGCGCGCTGGTTCCCCGTTCGCCGGCCTTGAGCAGCCCCACGACCATTTGTTGCAGGTGCGCATTGGCGAGCGTCGGCGGCGCGCCCAGAGGGCTCTCCAGGCCCGGCGCGGCGTCCCAGCGTAAGCCGGTGCCGTCATCCCGCTGAACGGGCAAGAGCTCACCCTGCGCGTTGCCGTCGGCGTCGAATACTAGGAGGCCCCCGTCGAGGAGGTTGGGCGCGACCCAGCCGCAGATTGGCGAGGCGCGGTCGGACGTGACGCACGGAGTCGCGTCATCCTCCGCCGAAAGCAGCTGAAAATCGAGGCGCGCGCTCTGTACGAGCCGCGGCGGCAGCTGCACGAATGCGCTGTTTCCGTTGCCCGGCGTCACGGTGCTCTCCGAGCGATACGGCACCACGATGCCGCTCGGGTTCTCGGTCTTGAGCACCTGTCCGTAAGCGTCCACCACCCAGAGCCGGTTGATCACGAAGTGGCCCGAACGCAGCGGCTGAAACGGGCGATCGCTCTCATCGCTCAGGAGCGGAGGAGACGGCACGCTGGCGTCGTCCGGCGTGGTGTCGTCGCTCTGGTTGCCAATCGCCACGTTGAGCGTCTGCTGGATCATCAGCTCATTGAGCCCGGACAAGGACTGCGTCAGCACGTCAGCGTTGGCGAGCGCGCTCGAGACCTGCACTAGGTCTTGCCGCTCGAAATCGGGGATCGGAATGTTGGGATCGTCGAGCAGCTTGTCGATGCGGCGTGCGAGCACGGTCGGGGCGTCGGTATTGAGCAATGTGCGCCCGACGTACGAAATCCTGCTTTGGTCCGGGACGGAAACGCCGGTCCATTCGAAATCGATGTCACCAAGCTGCCAGCTCGTCTCGACGCCGTTTGGGTCGAGCGAGGTCGGGAACCAGCTGAGCTCCCAATCGAGGTAAACCGGGGTCCACGGCTGATCGTCCTCGGCCCAGGTGAAGTTTGCGAGCGGGTCCGGCGGCAGCCCGTCGATGCCGGTCGCGTCAGCGACGAGGCTTACCGAAAGCGAAGGGTCGAGGCTGCTGGCGCCGCGCGCTGCGTGCTGCAGCGCGGAGATGGCCGCTTCCACATCGGGAAGCGAGCTCTGGCCGCCCGCTTTCTTTTGCCACAAGGACGCCAGCCACGGCAAAACCCCGGGATCGAGCAGCAGCGTCTCGAGCAGCACGTCGCGCGATTCTTTGGGCAACGTGACGAAGCTCAGAAAGCTCAGATCCAGCGCAGCGAGCAGATCGCTGGTCGCGAGCGTCGTGGGATTCGCGCCATCGACGCGCACCTGCATGCTCACCACCGTCTGCCCGGTCATGCGGCAGAACAGATCGACGTCTTGGTTGTCGAGATCGCGCTGCAGGATCTTGTCATCCTGTTTGGCCGAGGAGACGAGCACCACGGGATCGTTCGGTGCGCGAAAGGCGTCCTGCTTGGCGGTGCCCAGCGCGTAGCTCGAGCCGAGCAAGCTCCTGAGCTTAGCGGCGAGCGCCGTGACGCCGTCCTGTGCCTGACCGATCATCGAGCCGAGCGTGCCGAGCTCGCTCGTGAGGCTGCTGATCGCGGCCTGAATTTGCGTAGAATAGGGCTTGCCGTTCGACTGCGTCGCCTTCCAGTTCGCCGCGAAGAGCTCCCAGGCACGCGAGCTTTGCGCGCGCTGCGCCTGTTCCAGCGCGCTCTGCTGCGCGCTCAGCGCGATGAGCGCGTCGGTCTGCGTCGCGTCGAGCGGAAGGCTGGTCTTGGCGTTCGGATTTTGGTTGGCGGCCCGCTCTACGGTCCAGGCGGTACCCCCGGAAATCGAGCTGAAGCGCAGGTCATGCTGGGCGTTTTCGAAGCCCACCACGTCGTTCATGAAATCGGTGAGCCGATCGGTCATCAGCGCCTCGAGGAGGCGCTCGATCGAGTAATCCTCGAGCTTTCGATCAGTGAGCTTGTTGTTGAGCCACGCGCCCAATGCTTCGGTCGGGTTGTTGCCAACAGCGACCTCGACGTCAGCGCTCGGGGGAATGGCTTGGGTGTACGCGTGGCTGGGCCCTAGCCACTCGATCTGCTGCACGGAGCCGTGAAACAGCACCTGCGCCGGTAGCTCTTGCTGAGCCGGCGGTAGGTTGCTCGGATCCATGCCGTGTGCGGAGCGCCACTCGTCCCACGCTGCCTGCGCGACCTCGAGCTCGCCCGCGCTGCCCGTTTCACCCACCTGCAGCCGCAGCCGCTCCATCTGGGCTGACCACTGCTCCTCGTTCGTAAAGCCGTTCGGCTGGCTGTCGCTCGCTTGCAGCAGCGGATCCCACGAGCTTGGGTTGTAAAAGCCAATGACGGTGTACGAAATGGTGCCGGGCGCGACGTCCGCGAGCTCGTCATGGAAGGCGAGCACGTTCTCGAGCCCCTGGTACACCTGCGCGAAGGCCGCGTTGCCCGGTCCCATCGCGCGCACGCGCGGCACCGTGGACGCCTCGTCCTCGATGCTCGAGAGGAGCTGCACTTCGACCCCCATCCAGGTAAACTTCGCGGGATCATCCGGCGCGGGCCAGGTCACGGTGCCGTTTTCGGGATCGATCCGATCGCTCTGCAACAGCCACGCGGTGAGCACCGGCGCCGTGTTCGGCGACGCGCCCGCGGGCGTGTGAGCGCGCACGACGATCCAGCGGTTCGGTAGCAGAGGGAACTCACCGTCGTTGTAGTCGGCGCTCGCGCTGCGCAGCCCGGCGGGCAGCGTCCAGTGCAGCTCCGCGCCGACCTTCGGTACGCCGCTATCGCTCGGGGCGGCGAACGGCTTGGGTGTGGGGCTTTGATTGAACCTGAGCGCGCTGTAGTCGAAGCCGACTTGCACGAAACCGCCGTTCACGGCGGCGCCCGTGACGTTCGGTGTTCCGAGAACGAGCGCGTCGATGGCCATCGGCACGAGCAGCCGCGGCCCGCTCCAGATCACGCTCATGGCTCCTCGCCTCCGGAGGTGTTCGGAACGAAGCGCTGCAAGCCTGGCGCGCGCACCATCTCGATCGCGAGCTCGCCCGAGCCCAGCGACTTCCCCGCTGGCCAGCCGTCGTGCCGTTGGAGCGCGTCGCCGATCGCGGCGCACGAGGCCGCGATGTCCAGCACTCCCAGCGTCGGGTCGTCGTTCCGCCACGCGAGGTTCACGGCCACCGCCGTTCCATCATTCGTCACCTGTCGTCCTAAGCTCCCTGGCTGAAGACTGCGCAGCAGCGTGGTGGGCGCGCCGTTCTCTTCGCGAACCCCGAAGTGCAGCCCTTCCGCGGGCTCGACGAGCTCGACCTCCGCGGGCAGCTCCGCGAAGATCACCAAGAGCACGTCAGCCGCGAGGTGATCCATGCGGACCAGCTGCACGGCGTGGCCCGCGCTGTTGGTGGCTTTCACCTCCAACCCGGGATAACCGCTCACGAGCGCCGAGCGGATCAAGAGCACCGCCAGCGTGCCGCCGACGGATACGTCTTGCGGCAAGGGTACGCCACGCAATTTCGAGCGCTGCAGCGGGACGGCGAGGCTGACGCTGCTCGCGATCTCGTCTTCGAATTGCCGATCGAGCAGCGCGTCGAAGGTGCTCTGGCGGCCGACCGAGAGCGCGCCGTCGTTCGCCCGCGCGAGCCAGTTCGGATCGAGGAACGCCCAGCGGATCGACTCCGGCGGCAGCATGCGGTAGTCGGGCACCAAATATTCGAACGGCACCCCATACAGCTGATCGAGCCGCGCGAGCCAGTCCGTGATGACCTGCTTGGCGCGCGCCACGGTCGGGTCATCTTCGGTGGAGTCCGTCGCGCTGGCGCGCGGCAGGGTATGCGAGCGGCGCTCGCTCTGCGCCGCTCGACGCGCGAGCTCCAGCGCGCGCCGGTGCGCGGCCTCACGTGCTTTCCAGCTCTTCATCGCCCCGCCTCCCGGATTCCGAGGTGATCGAGCAAGGCCTGAAGTGGGTCGTCTCCCTGCGAGAGTTTGTGCGCAAAGCTTTCCGGAGCTGGTAGGGGAGAGCTCGCTCGCTGGAGCTGTCGCGCGCGGCGCGAGCGCTTCGGGGCGAGGCTTTGCGGCGTAGCCACCTGACTCAAGCGGCTCGCGATGAGAGACGAAGCTTGGAGCCGCGCACGCGCCGCGCTGGCGTTTGGCCCGAGCGTCGTCGCGCTGTCGCGCAAAGCGGCGCTGCGCGCGGCAGCGCCGCTCGGGCTAGTAGAGCCGGAGTCGAGCTTGCCCTGGACGATCTCATCCGTCACTGCATCCTGGACCTTTCGCGCGGCAGCCTGGCGCAGTACCAGCACGGCTTGCGTGAGGGCAGGGTCGGACAGCGCCAACAGACGCCCGATCTGCCAGGCGCAGGCGTACGTATGGTCGAACAGGCCGAACCGCTGATCATAGCGGATGGCGTGGTCGCTCACGGTGTAGCTGGTGACGAGCGGATCGACCCGGCTCGGGTACGGCGTGAACGGGCTTCGATACCACGAAGTGGTGATTTCGCCTTCTCGCATCGTGTTCTGCAAGGGAACGAAGCCGAGCTCGATGGCCCGCCCAGCATGCGCGGCGCCGGTCGAATCGTCGCTTTTTGCGCGCAGGGTCGGCATCTTCAACACCTGATCTTGCCCAGCCTTTCCGATGTTCTGCAGCAAGCTCAAGAAGTCCCCGGGAAAGGCCGACACGCTGAAGCTCCACATCGCCAGCACGGCCATGGCGATTCCGCTACCACTAACGCTGCTGCCGGCGAGGTGATCAGCGTGACCCTCGACTGAAACGAGATAGCAAGTCGTCGTGCGAGCCGCGTTGGCATCCGAGTCCGGCAGGCGGTTCGCGATCACCAAGGACCAATGCCCCTGCGCGAGGCCCGTCACTTTTTGCGAGGTCTCGACTTCGCGCGCATGAGCGAGCAACGTGAGCTCGGCGCGCGAAGGGATCACAGATTTCCAAAAATCGAGATCAACGGTGAGCATTTGCAGCGAGCGCGAGAGCTCGTCCTGCGACAACCCGCTCAAGCTCGGCGCCACGATCCCGCTCGGGGGAGAGAGCAGCGTCGCGACAGTCGTGGTGGTGGGACCCTGCACCTTGCTTGCTTCCGCCTGATGGACGACCAAGAGCGCAAGCCAGGGCGTATCGTCCTCCGGAGCGGACGGCGAGATCGGCCTGGCCCATGGAATGTCGCGGCCGAGCACGACGTGCGGCAGCGCTTCGGCGAACCCGGCCGCCTGCTGCTGCGCTGGGGGGAACGTGGACTGCACGTCGGACGGACTGAGCTCCCAGCGTGGTCCGTCGACCGTGAGCGAGCGTGTTACCTCATAGGGATCCACGGGCGCGAACTCCGCCGGCAAGGTTAGCTTTTGCTTCACCGTGAGCGTGTATTCATCAGCCTTTAGCGGCGCGCGGCTCGAGTCATAAAAGGTGATGCTGCCGCTACCGGAGCCGAGCGTCGAGGTTTGCAGTTGTTGCTTCATCGTTGCACCGCCTGGGGCAAAAACTCGACGCTGGCGCGTCGATTGAGACTCGATGCTCTCGGAAGGCCGGCGGCGCGCGCGAGCTCTTCGCGCGCCGCGTCGGAGAACGCTTCGACGCCGACGACCTGCGCGTGCTCACCGGCGTGGGTCATCACGCGCACCCAGTGGCGGTGCTGCGCGCAGGCGCTGTGTCCCGGCAGGCGCGCCACGCGCAGCGTGACCCCGCGTGCGCTCGCTACGAGCTGATCCGGCGCGGACGTCGCCAGCTCGCTGGTCGATTCGCTGCCGTCCTCACTCGTGCCCACGATGCGCACCGCGAGCTCGCTGGGATCGCCTTTCACGTGAACGTAGAGCTGCGTGAGCTCCGCCGGAAGCCAAGTGGTCAGCCAACCGCGGCGCCGACCTTCGGCGGTGACCACGTGGTTGTGCCGCGCAAGATCTTCGACATGGACGATGCCGCGCTCGCCGATACGGCGAGCGCGGAGTATCGCTTGCGGCTTGAGCAGACAACCCGAACCGAGGAGGTAGCGCGCGTTGATGCGCACGAGCGGCTGCCCGGCGCGCCAGCCCGCCGCGTGAGAGCGAAGCTGCTCGACACCGCAAACCACCACATGATCGAGCTCGGCTGGCAGCTCGACCGCGTCGACACCAAGGCTTCGATGCACCGGCTCGAGCCGACGATCGAAGCCCAGCAGCTCGACCGGCAGTCCGCCGCTGATGCGCGCGACTTGCGAGTATCCGCGATCGAGCGACCAGACGGTCACGCTCCCCTCGTGGTGGTTGGCGCCGGATTGCAGACGCGGCGCTGGCAGCCAGCGAGCGAAAGCAAAGCCGTGAGCGCCCGTGAGCGACGCGGCGGGAGCCGCGTTGCGCGCTCGATAGCGATGAGCCCCGCCGAGCAAGCGCGCCGTTCGCGGGGCGCGCCGCGCAACGGCGCCCGCGGAGGCGGTCGGCGAAGTGAGCTTCGTAGCCGGCGCGGGAGCGGGTGCCAGGGTCTCGCAGAGCTCGGCCAGCACGGGCGGCGCTTGGAAGATGTTGCTGGTTTGCTTGGCGAGCACCGACAAATCAGGGCTCAGCGGCGCGAGCAAGCCCTGCCTGGCGAGCGCGCCGAGCACTTGATTTCGGCTCCGCACGACGCCATCACTCATCACGCTGTCAGCGATCGTCTGGAGCGGTGACGTCTGCGGCAGCGGATCCGATGGCGAATAGGGCGAGCGCGTCGACAGGGGCAGCGGTAGCGGCTTGATCTCCTCGCTGTCGAAGACCGAGATCGCCATGGGCCCGACCGGGTTTTCGTCGAGGAACTGATCGCCGGCGAGCCCTGCCGCGACCAGAGAATCCGGCACGACCGCGCTCGACGCAGGCACCTGCGTGTTCTGCATCGGCGCAGGGTCCCACAGCGCTTGCGGAGAGCCCTGTGTGTACGGCGTGAGCGAGAAGACGTCGTCGCCGAGCGGGAGCGGATCTCCGCCGGATTTGGGGCGAATTTCGTAGCTGATTTCGCTCTTGAGGCTCGATATGTCCATCGGACGCACGCCGAGCGCGGCCGAGCTTTTCAACGCCGGAAGTGCGCCGGCCACGATGCTCGACGCGGGCACCGCGGACTCGACGCGTAGCTCGAAGCCAACGCGCTTGATGACCCAGCCCTCGGTCGGGCTGTCCTGCTTCAGCAGACCGCTCGGGACCTGGACCTTGAGCACGTTCTGTTGGGTGCTGGTGAGCGGTTCGGCCGCCAAGAGCGCTTGCTCAGCGGGGGGCGGGGTGCCAGGCGGCAAGAAATTCTGCTCGAACTCCTGCCAGGAGCCGAGCGGGTTCGTTTTCAGATCCTTGGCCTGATCACCGAAGGGAATCGTGAACGAGATGACGTACCAGCTGACTCGCACCTTGCCGCGAGTCGGCGGGCCCCATAGCTGGAGCGCCGCGCCGAGCTCGGCCTTGAGCGTCACGGTGGTGCCGAAGATCTTCGTCGTGAAGCCGGCGCCCACGCTGACTTCGATGGCGACGTCGTAAAAGAACGGCTTCCAGCCGATGATGAAGTCCGCGCCTGCCTTGAGCCACGCAAACAGCGGCCCTGATTCCCACTGTACGTCCAGGTGACCGCCCGCCATCACCGCGTTCGGCGTGAGCGCGAAGTACGCGTTGCCGAGGATCGATAGCGTGCCGATCGGCGTCGATAGCGGCCAGCTCAAACCGAGCCGCGGAACCGTGGGGTAATGAGAGGGCGCGTCGTAGTTCGGGTTGTAGCCGCCCAGCGTGAGCACGAAATCGCCCGCGTGCTCGTTCGGTGGCCACCAGAGGAAGAAGGCAAAGCCGCCCGTAAGCTTGCATTCACGATCCAGAACGAAGGAGTTCGGCGTGATTTGCGCCTGCGCCGCGACCAGCCCCTCAGTCGGTGCGATGCGCACGATCAAACCGAGCTCGACGAAGACGAGCGCCTTGGACGGATCGTTCTCCAGGGGCGGCAAGCTGATGCTGGACGCGCCGAGCAGATCGATCGCGAAGCTGCTACCGAACTCGAGGAGCAACAGGGCGACGCTGTCGAGCAACTCGAAGGTCGTAAAGTGAACTCCGGCCGCGACCCAATACTCCCCGACCGAGGGCGCTACCTCTTCGGACAAAGTAGCGAGCGCCGCGGCGGGGCTGGGGTCGACGCCGAAGATCGAGCTCGGATCTTTTGCCGCCCGCACTAAGATGTAGTCGGCGACCTCGTCGGCGGCGGGCAGCGTGAGGCTGCGATTGTAGGCAAATCCGCCGGCAAAACCCTGCACGAAGAAGGCCGGAGGGCCGCCGAGCGGCGTGCCCGACGCCGCGAACACGAAGAACGAGGGCGACCGCGGCTCTGCGTTGGGCGGATCCTCTTGCACCATTCCATAGGAGCCCACGGCCGTCAGCGAGAACGTGCCGACCTTCGCCAGGATCGCGCCATTGTAAACGGCGTTCGCGCCGCTCTCCTGCTTGACGAGACCGCCGGCGATTTGCACCGAGCCGGAGTTGAAGTCTACGGCGAGCCCGCGCAGATCGAGTGAATAGGAGCTCAAATCGAGCGGCGCGCGAACGTGGAGCCCGAGCGAGAGATCGATCACCTGCACGCTGAGCGGACCGACGCTGACGCCCCCGGTGAACAGAATCGAGAGCTGCTCGGCCGGGGCGCCTTTCCAACCGAGCCCAATCTGCTGCACGTTGATCGGGCCGAAGCTCTCCTGGACGCGCACCAGCACCTGATCGACCAGCGCGCCGCTGCTATCGAGAAAGCCCGCGTTCAGCTTCTGCACATAGCCGGCGAACGCGGAGAACGTCGGATTGGTCGCGGGGTTGTCGCTCGTATCGGATGAGCTGCCGGAGCCGAGCAGATTGGCCGCCACGGGGTTGAGCTGTGCGCCCTGCGGCAAGCTGTTTGGCGCTGCAGCGAAACCGAGGCCGTTGAGCTCGAGGCTGCCACCAAACACGGGGTGCGCCGGATCGGAAAAACCGATTTGGAAGAGCGCGCGGGGGCTCACCTGGTCGAGCGAAAAGCGCGACAGCTTCACGAGCGGCGACTGGTTCTTACCGTGGATGTCCAGCCCGACGTTGATGAGCGCGAGCGTGAGCTTGTCGAACTGCGGTGTCGTATCGGGAATCGGCACGTAGACCGAGGCGCCCGCGGCCGTGCTCGGCCCGCCCGCGCCTGCGATCCAGTCTTTGTCGTTGCCTCCGAGTTGAAAGGTCACGTAGGGCAGCGCGGTCAGCGAGAGATCGGGCGCCTGGATGCGGGCGCCATAGCCCAGCGTTTGATCCTGCTCCAACCACAAGCCGCCGCCGCTCTCGAAGCTCAGCAGCTGGAACTGCTTCGAGATGAGCGCTTTCAGCAACCCGCCGAGGAACGTCTCCGGCGTCAGCGACTCGAGCTCGTCCAAGCTGCGGAGCGCGTACTTTCCGCCATCGAGACGCGTGAGCAGCTGCGCGCCGACCAAGAGGTCGCCGGGCGTGGGCGCGCCTTGGGGTACGGCCACGATCCCTGAATCCAACCAGGATTTCACCGCATCGAGCCCCAGCAGCACGATGGAGGCGTAGCGAGGCAGCACCTTGAGCAGGACCTGGAGTAGCCAGTCCGGGACGGTCTCGGGCTTACCCGAAAAGAAGTCGGGCAATAGCTCCACGGCGAGGCTCGAAGCTGCGCCGGCGTTCTGCTCAGGGTCGAGCGTGAGACGGACGCGCTGCGCCTGCGCGTCGTAGACGAACGCGAGCGCCGGTCCCGACTGTGCGCTCACGATCGGCACCAGCCCGGAAATACCAAGGCTGAAGGTGACGGGGTTCTTCGAGCCGGGGCTAAAGCCAACGCCGGTGCGATCGATCTTGGCGACGAGCACCGGGTTGTCAGGGATGCTCACGTCCGCCCAGAGGCCCAACAAGCCAGCCGCGTTGCGTCCGAGCAGGACGCTGAGCGGCACCATCGGCGATGGCGTCCAGCTCAGGAGGCCCGGCTCGCCGGGCGCGCTCGCGACGCTTCCCGGCAGCTGCCCAGCGAGCAGCGTGACCACCGCGTCGACCGTTTGCGACGCATCGTCCGCGTCGAGCCGAGCGGCGAGCCACGCGAGCGCGGCCTCGAGCATCGCGTTGGGATCGGTGGGCGTGGAGAGCGCGGTCACCAGTTGTGCGAGCTTCAGATCGCTGGCCGCGGCGCGGAGCTTTGCCACGAACGGCGCTGTCGAAGGATCCTTGGCAAGCTCGCTGAGCAACTTGTCTGTCAGCTCTTGAATCAGGAGCTGAATCGCGACGCTGCTGGCCGCCTCGATCAAAGCCTGCCAGCCGCTGAAGGGCAGCAGCGTCAGCGTCGGGGATGGGTTCTTGCCGAGCGAAAGGCTGGGGCTGCCGTTTTGAAAGCCGGCTGAGACGAACACCTGCGCTGACGTCTCGGTGAGCGTCCCGCTGACGCTTACGCCGGGCTGAAAGCTTTGATTGAGGGTGAGCCCTGCGTGCAGGTCCAGCGTCGCCGAGGCGTTCGCCACCGCGAGCTGAGCGACGGCGAAGCTCACGCTGAATTGCGTGCTCGCGTCGTCGACCGAGAAGCCGAGCGCGACCTGATACGGTAGCCCCGTCACTTGTACGAGGGGCTTTTTAGGGTCGCGCGAGACGACGATCCCGTTGCCCGTCACGGAGCGTTGCGGCAGCGCGTTGAGCATGCGCGCGAGCGCGCCCAGGTCGAGCTGGCCATTGGCGCCCAGCACTGCGTCGGAGAGCAGCCAATCGAGCGGGTGCTCGAAGAGCCCGAGCAGCGACTTCATCGTCTGAACGCCGCCGCTGTCGACCACCAAGCCCAGTCCCGTCAGCAGCGCGCGGGCGAAGGGGTACGGCTGAAGGACGTAACGATCGAGCACTTGGCTCGCGAACGCCGATAGCGCCTGAGTCGGCCCGAGCGCCTTCACCTGCGAGATGAAGACTTCCTGCGAGAAAGGATAGAGCGTGAGCGCGACGGGCGAAGGCGTGCCGCTGTCGCCCCATGTTGCCTGCACGGTGAGCGCCAGAGCATCGAGCTCATCACCGAGCACATAGCTGAGGCTGGGGACGACGGCCGCGCGAATATCGGGCACATAAGCCCTGAGCGCTGCCGTTACTCGTTCATTGCGCAGATCCAATGAGAGCGAGCCGGTCAGCGCGAGTAGACTGCCGAGCTCGAAGGCGTGCGCGTCGGTGATCTGCACCAGGACGGTCCGCGACTCCACGATTGAATACGCGAACGGCCCGAAGCTTCCCGCCTCTGGGGCGAGCGCACTCACCAGCTCAGCGACTGCTTCGGAGCTCGAGAGCAAGCTTTCGACGCGCGTGGCCAGCGTCTTCATCGGAGCCGCCGCGAACTCCACCACCGCCTGCGGCTTCACGACATAGCCGAGCTCCGCGCCGTTCAAGAAGCCGAGCGCGTGCAGGGTCTCGAGGATCGCAGGCGGCACGCCCAGCGGCGTGGAGATGCCGAGCAGCAGCTGCAGCAGAGTGATGAAATCAGCGCGCGCGTCCGCATCCGAGAGCAGGGCCACCGAGCGATCACGGAGCCAGCTCGAGGGGCTCGCAAAGAGCCCGTTCCAACCTGCCGCCGATACACCCGTAGTTCTCGCCGTAGAGGGCGGGACGACGACGTCGAGCCCGCTGAGCACGCGATATACGCGCTGAAACGTCTCGTTCGGCGCGAGGTCTGCGCACACTTGCTGGAAAGCGAGGTTCAACGCCTCGAAGAAGGCTTGCTGCGCGGCAGTGGAATCGCTCCCGTCGGCTGCGAGCGCGAGCTCGATGCTGCCGCCCGAATCAGTGAGCACGTAAACGAGCGGCGTTACCGTCAACGCGCCGGAGTCGATGCCGAAGCGAGCTCCACCGGAGACGCCTTTTACCTTGGTGCCATTCGAAGTCACCCCCAGCACGCCGCCTTGCGCGGTCGCTTGCAGGGTAAGCGAGGGGACCGGGATGGCGTTACTCGCCGGGTCCAGCTCTCCGCTGCCGCCGACCGCGATTTCGAGCGCCAACAATGAGACGTCGCTGTCTATCTGGAGACTGGAGAGGCTGCTAGCCCCAGCGCGGCCGAGGCCCAGCCCCAGGGCGCCGCTGGCGCCGCTCCAGACGCGCACGTCGATTCCGCTCGCGAACGTCAGCGGAATCCGAAGCGGCGAAGCGCGTGTCCCGTCGCCGAGGATGCTCGGTCCGTCCCCGCTACCAGCGAGCGCCCAGCCGATGATGCGCGCCGCAGCGCGCAGCTTCTCCGGATCGGCCGTGAGCGCGGCGACGTGCGATTTCAGCAGACCGAGCGGATCATCGAAGCCCGTGGGCGTGAGCACCGGCATGTCGGCGGGCCACGCCAGCGAGGCCGGAAGATAATTGGAAAGCGATGGCAGGAGCCCGAGCACGCCGTCCAGCGCCAGCGCGGCGCGCAGCTCCGTGCGCGCTACGAACAAGCCCAGCAGCTGAACCAGGAGCGGCGCAAACTCAGCGGCTTGCTCGTCGACGAGCCGATCCAGGCTAGCGCTGTCACTGAATGTCAGCGTTTGCAGGCCGAGCTCGGTAGCGCCCACGATCAGCGCGGGCGAGTCCACTTGTAGATCCCAGTTCCAGCCCGAGCTCTGCTGCCAGCCAGCGGACAGCTCGGCCCCTTGAATCTGGACGCTAGCTCCGAGCACGCTCGCGGAGCTCAACTTGTCGGGAATGGAAAGCGAGGCAGACACTCCAGCCAACCAAACGCTGTCCCCCGGCAAACCGGCGAGCGTCGTCCCCGCCGCGGGTAGCCGAATTCTCAGCAGATCTGCCGCGAGCCCGAGCGCGATGGTCGGCGCACCAGCCAGAGCCAGCTCGGCGTTCAGGGCGAGCCCTAGCGAAAGCTGCGGTGTGCTGCCGTCCAGCGATTGATACGCGGTCAGGCTCACGCCAGCTGCAGCGGCGAGGCTGGCTCGCCACGGAGAGCTCGCGCTGCCGTCGCCGCTCACCGTGACCTGCGCGCCAGCGAGCGCAAACAGTGAGCCAAAGCTCTTCAGCACATAGGTGAACGCCGGCGTGCCGTTCAGCGGGGTGCTCAACAGATCGCGGTAATAATCACCTATCGCGCCGAGCGGATCGCTCATCGTAGAGACGAGCTTCGCCGCGGAGAGCGGCGGCGCGAGCGTCGACGGCCAGCTCACCCCGGCAGGCAGCTGCGGGGGAGTGAGCCCCAATAGGGCGGCAACGCTGGTGCCGAACACGGGCTGCCCTTGGTCGAGCCCCAGCAGCTGGTTCAACGCACTGACGATTTCGGCGATCAGCGCATCAGCGGCGAGTTGCGCCACTTTTTGCACGTCGAGCAGATTGAGCTCGGCGTAGTTGCCCTGCGGCGTCTGCAGCCCGGCCAAGCTGAAGTGCGGCGTGATCTGCAGGCCGTCCGAGAGCGAGAGCCCGGCCCGGAGCGACCCGAAGACGTACTGGTCGCCGGCGATGGCGCCGCTGAAGAGCGGTTGTTGCGCGTCGCTGTTGGCGAGCAAAATCGTGCCGCGGCCGCGCAGCGAGCCGGGCCCCTGAGCAGAAGTGCCGCCGCTCGGGGACACGCGGATATCGATCAACTCGAGCTCGGCTTCACCAACGAGCGCGACGGGACCACCGACGGAGATGCGATTGGTTCGGAACGCGAGCCCTGGGAACAGGCTGCGCGTTCCGTCCTTGGCCACCTCGCTGCCGAGGGTGAGCTCCAAGCTGCCGACCCCCGCGACGCTCGCGAGCGAAATCGCGAGCGGGGACGAGCGCGTTCCATCCCCTGTTGCTACGACGGTGCCGCTGGCGCCGAACGAGCGTCCAACCGCGGTCAACCAAGCCTGCGCCCGCAGGGGCTCGGAGATCAGCTCGACCAACCAGGTCAGCAGCGGCGTCGCAGGGTTCTCTCCCGCTGTCGCCGCCTCGACCATCGCGGTCCACCCGAGCAAAGGGATCTCTGCCGCTGCGCCCGGGTAGCTCGAAGCCAGGCCGAGCGCCGGCAATACGTACGGGAGCTTGGAATTTTGCGGCTGGCCTTCGGCGAGCGCGGACAACGCGAGCGAGACGATGGTCGCGAGCTTCTCGTCGCCCGACAGCGCGCCAAGCTCGACCAGCGAGATGTCCTTCGCCTCGCTGGCGTCGGGCAGCTTGAGGGCGGTGAACACGAGCGACAAGTCGACCGGACCCAGACTGAAGTCTCCGGCGTTGCTATGTGAGTTGCTCCCGAGCTCGAGGGCCGCTGAAGCCTTCACCCCTCCGAGTGAGATGCCGACTCCCTCGAACAGCGGCTGCTCATTCTGTCCCTCGATCGCGAGCCCCGCGCTGATCGGGTTCTTCGGGTTACCGAGGGCCAGCGTGAGCTCGCCGGCTCCGAGTGCGACGAGCGGCAGCATGCCCCAGGCTTCGGCCACGATGCCCTTGGGGCCAACGGTCGTGGTCGCGGGAGCATGCTCCCAGCGCGCCAGGGTGCCGAGCCCGATCACCTGGATCTGGTCATTGTCCGGGTCGGGGTACGCCACCAGATAGAGCCCAATGGGTTTGCCGCCGACCTGAATTGGATACCACGTGCCGAGCAGCGCGGAGTCTTTAGTCGGGATCCCAAGGCCGTTGCCACCGACCTCACCGAGGAGCTGCGTGATGGTATCGATGAGAGCAGCAGGGTTATTGCGGACCGAGCTGCGCGTTACCTCGAGCGGACTCTGGAACCATTCTGCGCGAAACGAGGCGCTGCCGGCGTCCACCGCGAGCAGGCCAATCAATTGTCCCAGGCTGAGCAGCAGCGGATGGACGGCGGCGCTATCGACGCTGCCGGTGTCGTCGCTCGCGGCCGCGCGCGCAGCGGGGAAGGGCTGCGCTCGCTCGGAAGGCTCGCGGCGAACGCGATCGCTCGCGCGCCTTTTGCGGCGGCTGCTCGGCGGCTGACTGAGTTTCCCGACAAGACGATTCGACATCACCCACCTCGCTCATCGCTCAGGGACCAGACGGATCGAGCAGCGCCGTGTAGGCATCGAGCGGGTGGCCCGTATTTCCGTCGTAGGGAGTCGCCCCGGAAAGCCACACTTCCGTCCCGAACGCCGCGAGCAAGCTACCGAAGCTGAACTCCGCCAACGTGTCACGATCACGATTGATCAAGAAGATGCTTGGCTTCAGCGCCTGCAGCTGCGGGACGGTGGCGAGCCCCATGCCAGCCGCGTTCAGGCCGCCGAAGCAGTAACTGGAGGCGCGAGGGACGCCGCTCAACGCATTCGCACCGAGATCGAGCGCGGCGCAGAGCGCGACCATCGCGCCGAGGCTGTGCCCAGTGATAATCAGCTGCGCGCCGTTGGCCCAGGACTGCCGTGCCAAGGTGCTCCGCAAATCATCACGAATCGACTCGTACAGGGCGGCAGCGCCGGCGTGCAGCGTCGCCGCGCCGGGCAACCACGCGACCGTCGACGGCCCAACGTCGAGCAGATTGACGATCGTTTCTTCGAACGACACCGCCGCTCGAAAGGCCACCACGACGCGGGCGGGGGTCACCGAGCTGAACAGCGACGCCCAGGGCTTTTCCGGCGGGAACGACGCGACGATCGTAAACCCCGGGGGCATGCCGAGCGGTCCGAGCCCAGGGTGTTGCGCGACTCCGGCCACCGTCGCGGAAAGCTTGGTTGCCGTGTAAGCAGTGTCGCGATCATAGCCCGCCGGCGTGCTCTCCCCGCGCAGCACGCGGCGCGCCGCGCGTTGCTCCGATAGCGCCGCGACGAGCGTCGTGTGCTCCGAGACCAGCGCGAGCTGAGGAGCGTCGTTCTGCGCGTTGGCATTAGCCTGGTACAGCGTCGCGTAGAACGCACCCGAGCGCTCCCACCAAGGATCGTCCGGCACTGGCAACGTCGCAGTGACCGACACCTCGTTGCCGAGCGCAAACCAGCCCTCGGCCGCGTTAGGCGCGGAGGGAAAGAAGTCGATCGTACCCGTGTTCCCCGCAAGAGCCGCGTCGACGGTCCAAGCGTCGGGGACGGCGCTGCGAAACGCACTCTGGAACGAGGCGTCAGCCAGGGCTGGAGTCGAGAAGCAATAGCTTCTGATGCTCTTGAACTGCAGCGTCGCGTTCAGCTTGTTCGGTCGAAAATCGTAGGCGGCCAGGCTCGCGAGCGCGCCGCCCACGCCGTGACCCGTCACCAACAGCGGCACCGTCGCCACCGTGCCGAGCGTTTTGGCGACCGCCTTCACTGCAGCCCAGAGCGCGTCGCGGCCTCCCATGTAGATGCTGGTCGTGCCGCCATCGTACTGGGAGGCAGTCTCGCTGCTCACCATCAGCGTGGTCGCCACGGGTGAAGAGGAAGCGCCCCCGACGCGAGCTCGGCGCTGGGCGGGATCTCTCCCGATGTGACGCAGATAGGGGAGCAAAGTCTCATACACCGCACGCTCGTGCATGCTCGAGGTGTGCAGATCCGCAGCGCGCTCGAGCGCGGCCAGCGCGTGCAAGGCGTCACTCGTGCCTTCGCGCTGCAAGTGCAACCTGGCCCAGGCGCGCGCAGCCGCGTCCCGGCAAAGCACGCTGGGCTCGCTCGAGAGCGGAGGATCGGGCGGCAACGCCGCACGAGCGCTGGCCGTCGGCGGGGCCGCGCGCGCGATTAGCCCCTTGGGTGTAGGGGTCGTCGTTGTTTCGCCGACGAGCGAGCTAGGAATTGGTAGTGGTACCAACCGCGGTTGTAACTGATAGGCGCGCAGGAACTTCGGCCAAGTGATGCCCAGCGCGACGACGACGGAGAGCCCCGAGCTCAGTGTCCCGAGCGCGATGAAGCCCTGGAGGCTTCCCCCCGTGAATGTCTGGTACAGACTCCAGGGTGTCGGCAGTCCGGTTTGCACAACGCCGCTGAGATCACCGTCTGCCAGCGCAGCGAGGCTCTGCAGAGACGCCGCTAGCGTTTCGTCGAAGCTGGGTGCGGTCATAAGCTGGCAGTCGTCGTGGTGGTGCCTTTGATGCTGCGGGCTCCTTGGTTTCCTGCGACGCCAGCCAGACCCGCGTTCCCGCTTTGCCCGCTCTTGCCCGGCGCGCCAGAGCCACTTTGCTCGTTCGTGCCGGCAGCGCCGGCCGCACCGCCTGCGCCGGCTGCTCCGCCCGCGCCGCCCGCTCCACCGCGGTTCGAGATCACGAATTTGCCGGATCCGAGAGAATCATAAGTCACCGTGACGTTTCCGCCGTTCCCGCCAGCGCCGCCCGGTCCGCCGTTGCCTCCCATTCCACCGTCTCCGCCGCTGCCGCCGGTGGCGTTCCCTGGACACTCACCCTTCTTGACGCAGGTCGAAGGGCTGACTCCCGCATTGCCACCGGCCCCGCCAGCGCCGCCGCTACCACCAGCCCCGCCGGCCCCGCCAGCGCTACCACCCGAATAGATCAGGATATCAGCGCTCACGTTCAGCGTTCCGACTTCGAGATTGAAGTCGTCTGGCGTTCCGCCGCGTGCGCCGGCTTGCCCATTGCCCCCGGTACCGCCCGGGCTGCCCGCGTTCCCGAGCTGAGCGCAGGTGCACCTTGGATGCGCGCAGCTCCCGCTGCAGCTCCCGTTGTCGCCATCCGAACCGGGCGCGCCGTTCATACCGTTCATACCGTTCGCACCGTTCGCACCCGCTGGCGGCGCCACGACCAAGAACGCCGGAACCGTACCCTCGATTGAAATGGGATCTGCCATATGAGCCACTCCTGCTTCGAGATCCGAGCCGTGCCTGAATCTATTTCTAGGTATGTTTTCAATTACCAGTTGCTCAACTGGCGGGAATGATATTCACCACTCCCGCCTTGCCGGCAGTGCCGGTAGCGCCGGTGCTGCCAGGATTCCCGCTGTTACCTGGCGGACTTCCGTCGCCGCCTTTCCCGCCGGCGCCGCCGGCGCCTCCAACCCCACCGAGACTCTTGGGATTGATAATCTTGAACGTCGTGTTCGGATCTTTCGTCGTGTAAACGATGGTCACGACACCGCCATCGCCGCCATTTCCGCCTTTGCCTCCGGGGCCCCCGTTGCCACCGTTCGAGCCCTGGCCCTGACTTGCCTGGTTTTTACAATTGCTGCTCGTGCTGCCGGCGCTACCGCCATTTCCGCCCACGCCGCCGTTTCCACCCGCACCGCCGCTCCCGCCATTTCCGCCCGCGACCTCCACTACGAATTGCCCGGAGATATTGCCCACATTGATGGTGGTAGATGGCCCCGCAGCGCCGTCGCTGCCGGCGCCGCCGGGAGCACCATCGGTTCCAGCTGTGCCTTGGTTGCCATTCGTGGGTTGGCTAGAGCACTTGCCGCAGGAACCGTCCACGCCATTCTTTCCAGGGGAACCTGTCTGGCCATTAGTACCCGGAGTTCCGGCCTGACCGTTATTCCCGTCCGCGCCGACTTGCTCCACGTTGGGTGCGAGATCGTCGGTCGCCGCGAGCATCACAGCCTGCGGCCGCGCTGCTTTCAAGTTGGTGTCGCTGCGGCTCAATGTCCCCGTTATCTTGATCGTGGTGGTGCCCAGGACCTGCACCTGCCCGCCGACCTCGATGATTGCGTTTTCGAACACTACGGTAGTGGGTTTGCCCACCTCGCCAACGGTGATGACCTCACCAGCGCGCACGATCAGCTCCTGCGCAGCGGCCACCGAGACGCGACAAGGCGTGGCCACCGCATCCAGCACGGCGGCGTGCCGCGCGAGGGCCTCACGCGGGCCGAGCACGGCCGAGCGCAGCCCGTGTTCGACGTAGTGAACGTCGCTCGCCGGCAACACCTCTTCCAGTTGTTGACGCGAGCGCAACCTGCCAGCGGCCTTGACCAACTTGGGATCCGGGCTCGGCGGCGATGGTACGGAATGCACCGCGTCACTCGGATTGAGCAGCTCGCGGAGCCGCGCAGTGTCGTGTGCCAGCTGCACATAGACGGGAAGCGCGCTGTCACCGCTGCTGTCGATGCGGACGTCCTGCCCTGCGCGCACTGAATGGCCACGAGCTCTAGCAGTTTCTTCCGAAGTCAGGCCGAGCTTGTTCAGCACCTTCTCGAAATTATGGTCGTGCATTGCGGAATATCTCCATACAGCCACCCCGAGCAATGGCGGCAATAAGAGCCAAATAGAACGTTTGGGGCACGGCACACACCGCCGCAGCTCCGTGCAAGGCCGCGCCGCGCCGCTCTCCAGCCTGCGCCTGGCGAGCTATTCGGGAGTTCGCGCTGCTCTTAACCTTGCACTCGCGCGAACGTTCCTGTCACGTGCATGTTCACGTCACCAAGGAACTGCAATTTACCGGTACCGACGATGGTAACATCAGCAAACGTTACGTCAGTCTTTTGGCCTAGAGTGCCAATCATAGCGACCTGACCGTTCTGCACAATCAGCGTATCCGCTGCGGCGGTCAAAACCTGCTGCGGGAAATGGAGCGCATCGATCACGGGCTCCCAACCCAGCTCTTTCACTTTGGCGGAGTTGCCCAGTAGATAGGCCTTGTGCGCGACATGGGCTGCCGCGCGGCCATTTTCGCCGAGGGTGCCGGCCAGCAGCGTCTTGCTCATCCGCTCCGCGAGGCGCGCTCCATTGGTCTTCAACTCCGGGGGATACTGCACGTGCTCGTCACCCGAGCTCGCGACCGCAGCGTCTGGAACTGCGCCTAGACGCTTCAGCTCCGCGATGCTGTGAACCGTCTTCATGCCAGCGGGAACCGCCGATTTTCGCAAATCATCGGAGATGATCAGTTTGCCGTCATAATCAGCGCTGTTCAGGTGGCGGCCGATTACCCGGCTGGGATCGTGCCCCAACGCTTGGAGCCGGTTCAAGAACGCTTGCTTGTGATGGTCGGGCAACTCAGCAAATCCCATCGCGGTCACCTCTTGATCACAGCGTGGTACCACGCTCGATGTTGAATGTCACTTCCGAAATCGCGGTCGCCTCGAACGCGTGATTCAATGGATTTACAACCTGCTTACGGCACTCGCCTATATGCGTCCTTTTTGAATCGCTATTCCGATGCTGCTCGGTCGATGGAATCCGCTCATGTTACTCAAGGGCGGAGTGGTGCTTGTCGCCGTGGCGACGCTCGCCGGGTAGTGTCGGTCACCGCCGAAAGGGCGACTGGCTCACCGCGCACGGTCGGGAGTTGCCGTCACGCCGCGCTGAAGGCGTTGCGTCTAACTATCCATGCAAGGCCATTGTGAAGTCAGCGCGAACCCAGCGCATCCTCACTATCCGGCAACTTTGCCCGCCTGTACTCGTCGAAGCCAGACGCTCTTTGTCTCTCTCCTATATCCGATGATCGCGAGCCAGATTAGCGCGACGAACTACACCGCCGCCCAGACAGTCCAAATAACGATGAGGCCGATGAAGTCGGGCAGCCCTCCTAAGAATCGGGAGACCAGCAAGTGGAAGGCCGGAAATAGAGAGCTGAGCCCGAGGAGTCCGCCTGCGAGCGCCAGGCAAACGAGCTGAAGGGCAGCACGGGGCGGCGGGATTGGCGGCGGCCAAACTGTTTCCAAACCCAGCAGTTTAGCATGGTGTCGAGAGCGAGCCCCGCGATGAGGACCCAGGCCAGCCGCTGCGGATTGAAGGGCGGAGACATCGCGTCCCACGAGACCTCGAACTCGATGGTAATCAACAGCAGCGCCGCGCACACCCAGGTGCGCGGCGAACTGACTAGCGCCCTCTAAGTAGTCATAGCATGTCGTCCTTCTCCGGCTGATCGTTGAAGCAATCCGCGTGCTGCGTGAAGATACCTGCGCCGCCGGCGGACGCGAAACGCGCACTCGCGAATCGAGTCTTTGGGTGCCGACCCACGACGGTTGCGTCGACACTATCCGTGCAAGGCCATTGTGAAATCCGCAACCCAGCGCATCCTCACTCCACGCGCCCGAGTATCTCTCGTTCTTCGCCGTCCTCAGGCTCGTAAACGAGTACGCCAGAATACGAGCGCGCCGTGAAGTACGGAGGCAGCTTTGCCCACTCGGGATGGTCCGCGAGGGGCTCAAGTTCGTAGTCTGAAGCTCTGCCGTCTTTCACCCGCTGGAGCCACCGTCGCTCAGCGGCTCGAGAGCGGGCGATGATCGCGAGCCAAATCAGCGCTCCCAGCCACACAGCCGCCCAGAGCGCCCAAACTGCGATCTGTCCGATCAGATCGGGCAAGCGCCCGGCGAAGGCGATGAGCAGCACGTGGAAGACCGAGAATAGGCTGCTCAGCCCGAGGAGGCCGCCTGCAATCGCGGCGCTGACCAGCTGGGGGCCGTCGTTCGACTGGCTCTGCTCGGCGAGACGGACGTAGTGTACGAGGACAAGCGTCCAAACGCCGACGACGGCGCCAATCGCGCCTGCCGCTACGAGCGCGAACATACCGACGATGATTTCCCCTGCTTCCGCAATTCCAGTAGCCCTCCTAGGGGTTGGGCTGACTTCGTGAGCGCCTATTCCGGCGAGCGGCAGGAGCACGAACCCAAGGACGAACGGCAGCACTAAACGACGCTTGACTCGGCGCGCCTCGAGCTGTCGCCATAGCCAGCGACTCAATACTAGCGCCAGAGCCGCGCACGCGACGATGACCCAGACCAGTCGCTGCGGCTTGAACGGCACCAGGAAGGAATCCCAGGTGATCTCGAGATCGATGCCGCTGAGCAGCAGGGCACCGCTGAGCGCTGCGTAAACCCAAGCGCGCGGCGAAGCGAGCAGCGTCGCGCGAGGGATCAAAGGATGTCGTCCTTGTCGGGCTGATCGGGAGGCAGTCCAGCAAATTTCAGGAGCTGTTGCTTCACTTCTTTGCGGAAGCCGGGACCTTTGAAGCAGTCCGCGTGCTTCACCGGGAAGCTTCGGCGGAAGATGTTCGTGCCCCCGGCAGAAGCGAAACGCGCGCTGACGAACGGCACTGTTCCGTCGCCCGCCGGCCTCCGAACGGCCATGGCCGACGTGACCATGATCTTCGACGACGGCGCGGATGCCCTGGTCCGGCTCCACTGGGTCCCGGAGCTGGAACTCGCGTCCCCGCGCCACCACCGCCCGTGCGCGTGAAATCGAGCTGCGTGTCGGTATTGATGATGTCACCGACCAAAAAAGACGACTTCGGATGAATCAAGTTGCGAACGCTGGCTTGAAAGACGCGCGCGTTCACGATGTTGTTCGTGAGCGAGGAAACGTCAGCGGCTGATCTTCGTACTCTAGCCTGTTCGGTTCGCCGTTCGCCCTCTGGCCGTTGATGAAGACCGGCAAGCGCGAGCGCCCGCGTAGCGTGATGCTGCCCTCGAGCGTTGCGACCTTTGATCGTCTTTTCAGGAGCTGCGCCACGGATCCGCTTGAACAAGGCGATGTGGAAGGTCAGCTTGGCCGGTGTGGGCTCGTCCCGCGTCGCTTGACTCTTGCCAGCGCCGCGCCGCGTGAACGCAACTCGAACCCCGCGCACGAAGTTGCGGCGGACACCGTCGGAAGCAGGCAGCGGCCGGGGTGTGGGCTCGAGCAGCACGCGAATTGCCCTCGCCACGGCGCTAGCGAAGCTCCTCTGCGATGCAGGCGACCACATCACTACAAGCCGGGCGTCCGCCACACGCTTTCAGCTTCTCCGCTTTGACGCCGGCGCATGTAGCCGTAACTCGTAAGGTTGATCGCTCGCGCGCGAGGCACGCTGCCGCGCGTGCGCAATGCGCCGGCACGGACGAGGCGGCAGTCGGGACGACCAGTCGCTCCGGCGCAAGCTCCGCTACCCTGGCAAAGCCGCCCGTGGTTTTGGGGGGCACGCCGCACGCCATGTCGATTCGCTCCGCGGGGAAGGCGGCGTGAAACATCGCAGCGAGACGATTGCAGGTGCTGACGTCCGCGCACCGCCCGATCACGGCTTCGCTGAACATCGGATCGTCAGGATACTTGCGCGCGAAGTTCTTCGTCCCGTAAATCGTTTCGTAGAAATCGACTTCGAACGGAGCCCGCGCCTTCTCGGGGACGACCTTGAACTGGGGGTTCGCGACTAGAGCTGCTTGCACCGCATAGCGACCGGAACGATCGTGGTTCTTGCGGACGGCGAGCACGGCGCGTGGGTCGTTACACGGTTCAGAGAGCCGCTTTTCGAGCGGCGGGTAATCGGGAAGTGAATCCACTTGGTTGCTCGCCGTAATCGCACCTGCAGACCCCGCAGTAATTGCGATAGTGGGGGCGACGGTGCTGGTGGACGGCGCTGGCACCGCGACCGATGCGGCAGTCGACGCGGCCAGCGTCGCGCCTGCTGAAGGTCCTGCGACGGACGTGGCGTTGAGCCCTCTCGCGGCCGCGTCCGTACGCGCCGTCGAGTTAGCCTTACAGCCGAGTACCAACAGTAGACAAACCGGGGTTCGGAATCGAGGCTTCATCGATCTACCAAAACCATTTCGGCGTCACCTGCTCGACGAGGTTGCTCGCAAGGGGCACGCCGGGATCGCCCGGAGGAAAGACGTACTTCGGATCGAACTCGAGCTGCATGGTGAAAGCAAGGGGTAGGCGTGTCGGCGGTCCGAAACTCTGGCCACCGCAGGGCCTCTCTAGCAACAGCGTCTTACCCGTCGCAGTCACAAACAACCCTAAGTCGAAGGCGGCGTCCGCGCCCAGAACGAGCAGCTTGAGGGCGCCACGGGTCTGTAAGCTCTTGCAGTAGCTGCGGGCGGCGACGGTGATATGGCGATCGCCTACTGAAGCCACACTTCCGGCGGCAGCAGCTTGTTCATTGCGTCGAAATGCGCTTCCGCGATCGGCAGCTGAAGGCGGCCCAACGGGTTTCGAGCGTCCGTAATTGCAGGGCCAGGAGGAATCGGTTGAGAGACCTCGCAGTCCGCGAGCGAGCGCTGGACCTCCTCGCAGAGCTCGTTCTCGAAGCGTGCCTGCTTCGGGATCACGAAGTCGATGGCGTCGTCGGACGCGAAGAAAGTGTAGTTCGATGGCTCGGCGGAATCTTCCTGTCCGGCATGGTCCCGGAAAATGCGCGTTCTCCGGAATACAGAGCGCACCGTTCGAGCTACGGCCCAAAGCGCTTCGGCCTTCTCGCCGTGTTCATATCCTGGACACGTGAGCGCCAGAATTCCTCCTGGCCGCAGGATCTCGTGGATTCGGTTCAGGACCTCGCGCGACAGGAGGTGCTCGGGCGTCGTGCCACCGGTGAAGGTGTCGTGGACGACCAGATCGTAACGGCGCTCGGTGCGGCGCAAGAATGCGCGAGCATCCTCGACGTGCACCGGGCCGCTCGCGACGAATCCGAAGTAATCGCGCGCGAAGCGGACGACCGCGGGATCGATTTCAACGACCTCCACGCTCATTCCCTCGCGCCCGAGGACCGACGGCAGCGAGCCGATGCCCAAGCCAATCTGGAGCACGTCCTTCGCGGCGGGCCTCAGGAACCGAACCGCTTCGAGCTGATGCAGGAACGCAAAACCGGAGGACTTGTCGCGAACGAACTGCGCGCCGATGACGGAGTGGTCAGCGCGCAGCAACCGAACTCCGCGGTTCTCGTCGTTCACGACCTCGACGAGTCCGTAGAGGCTCTGCGAGCGAGCGAGGATTTCGAGCCCCTTCGGTAGCGGGACGGCGTCTGCGCTCTCCACCGCGAGCAGCGGGAGCAACAGCGCCGAGAACCCCGCGAACTTGCGGCGCAGGGCGAGTGAGACCGAGCCCGTTACAATGAGAGCAGAGGCTGCAATCAGCAAAATCGTTTGCGTCTCGACCGCCGGCACGAGAACGAAGCCAACCGCTAGCGTTCCCAGCAGGCTGCCCACTGTGGACACCGCGTACACGGTGCCAGCGCTATGTCCTGTTCGTCGTACGTCGGACGTCGCCAACCGCACCGCGACCGGCGCAGTCATTCCGAGCGCGATGAGCGGCGGCGAAAAGAGCAGCGCGCTGGCCAGCAGCGCACCCCCACGCGGTCCGAGGTGCTGGCAGCTCTGAAGTACGAAACGGCTCTCGACCGGCGAGAGCGCGAGAAGGCCGCCGGCGATGATCACGAGCACTGAAAGAAGCTGCCGCGTCGGAACGCGGTCGGCGGCGACGCCACCAGCCCAGTACCCAACGGCGAGCGAGCCCAGCGTGACGGTGAGCAGGGCCGACCAAACGAAGAGGTTTACGCCGAAGACAGGGCCAATCACGCGCGTACCCACGATCTCGATGGTCATCACGGCCGCTCCGGTAACGAACACGGTCGCGAGCAACTCCAGCTGCTCCCAGGCATTGCCGCGTTCGGTTGTCGGACTCGTCATGTACCCCGCAGATAGCACGCCTCATGGAGGGCCTGGCAGCGGCTCGCTACTCACGTTGCCGAGGCGGCTGCATCGGCACTGCGCGCGGCCGGTCCCGTCGCTCTGGGCTTTGCGGCGGGGGAGCTTCTCGGCCCACATGGGTGGTAGGAAAGCCCGTCCGTGTCCAGTACGCGAACCATAAACTCGGCGCGGTCGCCGACCTGCGGCGCGGTGTCGCTTAGCCTGACCTCAACGGGTCGGAGGCTGATCGCAACAACCTCAAACTCGTGTGCGCGATGGTCATCAAGTTCTCGGCGAATCGATCGCCGCGCGCGCTCTGCGTGCCGAACGAACGCTTGCGCCAGAGGACGAAGGCGCGAATCTCGCGTTCAGCGTGGTTGTTGGTCGGTTCGACGCCGCGCCGCTCGACGAACGTCCAGAGCGCCGCCTGATGTCGATGTCCGCACACGAGCCCGACACGCCGGCGATCTCGGCGGAGACGGCCTGCGCGAGCACGGCCTCGAACTGCCGCCGCACCGGAGCCATCCAGGGATCTCCGCCGCATACGGCGCGTGCGTCCGATACTCGCAGCACGGGCACGTGACCGCATGTCGACGCCACTCCGTGGTGAACGGCACGCTCGGCGGCACTTCCGTCTGCTGATAGCGCTTCGCCGAAGGATCATCCGTCTTCGCGCTCATGACCTCCGCGCTTCGTTCATCACCGTGAACTTGGCGGCCGGCAAGACGGAGGCGTGGATCACTGACCGAACCGGGCACAAATCGAGCGTGATGGTCTACGCCTACAAGCGACCGGCGCGCAGCCACGCGGAGCTCAACCTCGGGGGCTTTGCCCCGCTGCATGAGTCCGTGCCGGAGCTTCAACGGCTGGGATCAACTTAGCGGGGCTGGGAGCAACGAGCTGATCCCAAGCTGAGCCCAATCCGCGCATCGCGATACCCGAAGGCGCTGCAATCATCAGCGTCTTCGGGTTCTTACGTTGTGGGCCATGACAGACTTGAACTGTCAGCCAACGGATTAAGAGTCCGCTGCTCTACCAATTGAGCTAATGGCCCGGCCAGCGAGCAGTGCCCGCCAAGCAAGGGACGCCCTGGTACCTCGAGGTGAAGGGTTCGTCAAGGCGTTGCGTTCGGAAACGCGCTCGGAGAGCTACTGCCGGTCGCCCGACCAGCGCGGTGCTCAGCCGCCTTCGGGTGTGCATTCTCCGATGCCCGGCGGGTTTCGTTCGTAGTGCACGCAGGTGCCCTCCTCGCTCGGGCAGCTCGGCTCGCCGCATTGCTCGGCGCGACAGAGGCGCCGGCAGTGGTGCGAGAGGCCTTCACGCCCAACGCAGGTGAAGCCCTGCTTGCAACCGCTCGCCTCGTCGCAGGGGTCGCCCAGGCCGGCCGTGCTTCGGGGCGCGCAGGCGACGGCACCGGTGGGGTCTACCACTTTGCACTCGCGCTCGGGGTCGTCACAGCTGTTGGGGTCGAATGGGTCGCAGTCGTTGACCGGAAAGCACAGATCCGCCGCGTACGTTGCGTGCTCTGCATCCGGCCCCAAGTAAAGCTGGCGGATACAACTCTCACCGACGTCGCAGGCGCTCCAATCACCTGCGCAGCACAAGCGCCGGCATTGACGCTCTTGCGCGGTTTGCCCGACGCAAATGTAGCCGCTCGCGCAATCGACGGAGTCAGAACAGCTGTCACCGGATTTGCCGCTTCCTGCAGGCTCGCAGCTGGCTTCGACGCTCGTCTCATCAGCCGCGAGTAACGGCCTGCACGCTTCGCCTTCGGCGCAACCCTCTTGAGTCTGATAGTTGCAAGCGCCGCTGGGGCATAGCGCCGCTCCATCCGGTGGCAGCGGGATGGCATTGCCGCGGCCGTTCGGATCGACGGCGCCGCACGCGCCGGCTTCGCCGTCTTCGCCACCACTGCCAGCCGTGCCACTGCTCGTTTTGGAATCCGACGAGCTGCAAGCAAGGAACAGACCGAAGGCGGGGATCGCCAGGTTCAATGCGATTGAAGGGGGGCGCACCCCAGTTCGGTGCCAGGGCGCTGGCCATCATTCAGGTAACGGCGAGCAAGCGAGAGAAAGAGAGCGGAAGATTCCGTGGGAACTACGCCCACCGGTGGGGGCGTCTCTGTCGAACTCCCTCGGAAGAGCCGGCGGCGCGTGCCGCACCCACAAACCAGGGCTAGAACGCCGAACAGACGAACTGCTCGGCGTACTAGAAATCATGAACGAGGAACCGCGATCCAGAGCCGCTTGGAACCCGTTTTCTGCTGGCCTATTTCCGCTGATCGGCGCGGGCATCAGTTTGTACATCGCGCTCTGTCTGCGGGCACCGAGCGAGGGCCCCGCGCCGCCGCTCGCCTCCGTGCTCGCGGGTCTACTGCGACCGCTCGGCTTGGTGGTGCTGCTTCAGACCGCCTACACGGCGCTGCAGAGCATCCTGTGGATGCGCTATCGGCCGTTCGTTGCGCCGCCCGCCGCCGAGTTGCCCGTCGTCAGCGTCATCATCCCGGCGTTCAACGAAGGACCGATGGTCGAGAACAGCATCCGCTCGGTCGTGCTCAGCGACTACCCGGCGGAGAAGCTCGAGATCATCGTGGTCGATGACGGCTCGCGGGACGATACGTTTTTCCACATGCGGCACCTGCGCCGTGAGTTCCCGCAGCACGTCAGGTTGCTGCGCTTTGGCGGAAATCGCGGCAAGCGCGCCGCGTTGCGCGAGGGCTTCAAGGCCGCGCGGGGCGAGATCGTCGTGACGATCGACTCCGATAGTCAGGTCACCCCGCAAACCGTGCGCGAAATGGTCGCGCCGTTTCTGGCTGATGCTCGCGTCGGCGCCGTCGCCGGTCGCGTCGCCGTGCTGAATCGCGACTCTTTCATCAGCCGAATGCTCGAGGTCCAGTACGCGCTGGCCTTCGATTTCGGGCGCGCCGCGCAGTCCGTGTATCGCGCCGTGGCTTGCTGTCCCGGTGCGCTGTCCGCGTTTCGCACCGCGATCATCCTGCCGCACCTGGAGGACTGGACGCGCCAGCGGTTCTTGGGGCGTCCGGTGAACCACGGCGAGGATCAAGCGCTCACGAACATCGTTTTGCGAAGCGGCTTCGACACGGTCTATCAGAGCACCGCCGTGGTGCACACGTTGGCGCCGTCGCGCTACCGCCAACTTTCGAAAATGTTCGTGCGCTGGGATCGCAGCTACATCGTCGAAGGGTTCAGCTTCGCGAAGTTCATGTTCACCCCCTATCGCAGGAGCAATCGCGCGCTCCCCGTGGTGGCATTCCTGCTCTCCACGTTGCGGCTGGTCGCCGTCTTCAACATGGTCGTCGGTCTGCCCGCGCTGTTCGCGACCAGTTTGCCTGAGCTCTTGCGCGCCTCCGCCGCGCTGCTCGTGGGGACCGCCTTCACCGCGCTGTATTACTTGCGCATCGAGCGGAGCTTTCGCTTCCTCTACGGCGTCGCCTACGCCGTCTACAGCGTGGTGTGTCTGCAGTGGATTCTGCCGTGGGCCATATTGACCGTGCGCGATGAGCGCTGGGGCACGCGTTGAGCTCGGGATCCGGGCTATAGCCGCGCAGCGGGCGACGGTTCGTCGCGCAGGGGCGGTTCGGTCGCACCCCCACTCAGCACGCGCCGCAGGATCCCTTCTGGTAGCTCGTAAGCCTCGGGGTCGCTCGGATCGCCGGTGGCGACCAACAAGCCCGAGTCGCCGAGGATACGCAGGACGACCGCGCCAGCCTCCTCGGCTCGGCGCAACGCCTCTTCTGGCGCGAGCGCCGCGCTCACACCGGTGCTCGCGAACTGTTCGCGAAACGCGCGGCTCGCGGTCTCCTGCAGCTCTCGGGCGCTACAGCGATCGCGGCATGCCAGATGACGAAGCACGACGCCGCCCGGGCTCGTGGGCGCCGCTATCTCCGACTCGACCCAGACACGCAGCGGCGAGCCCTTCGACTCCTCGCGCTGAACTGCCGCGCGCACGCCCTCCACGCCAATTTCGACGGCGCCGAGCGCGCCCTGGCGCGCGCGCTCGGCATCGTACAGCTCCAAGACGGCCGAGCCCAAGCGGCGCAACAGCAGCGGCGCGCCTTGACTCTCTTCGACGAGCAGGTCGACGGCTTCGTCAGTGAAGCGAATGCCGTGCAGCGAGCCGAGCCCGCGCATCATCGTGACCGCTGCTTCCGCGGGCAAGCTCGGCACCGAGACATATTCGTAGCAACCGATCAGCGATTGGTGCGCCAACGTGCCGAGCGGCGCCCACAGCAGCGGGTGCAGCGCGCTGCAGAACAGAATCCCCACGCGCTGGCCGGGGTCTTGCGGCGTGCTGGGCAGCGCGTTGCGCAGGCGTCCGACCAGGATCGCAAACACCTCCAGCGCGTGGCTCAGCTGCTGGGCGGCGCCGATCGCTTGCTCGATCTCGTCCAGGATCAAGAGCACCGCCGGCGGTCTGCCGGTTCGGGCGTCAGCCGTCGCCGCAAAGAAGCCTCGGAACCACTCCGCGAGAACCGTGGCGTCGATCGAGCCTTCCGGCAGCGCGAGCGGCCGTAAGCGCTCCGCATAGAAGGCGCGCGCCGACTCGAGCAGCCGCGAGCACAAGAAGTGGAGGATCTTGTCGGCGGCTTGCGCAGGGTCGGCGAGGTAACGAATCTCGTGATGGAAGCCGGCCAGGTCGACGTACGCCGAGGGCCCAGGGAGTCGGCGAGCGACCTCTAGCGCCAGCGACGACTTGCCGAATCGCCGCAGCCCCGTGACGACGACGAAGCGGCCCAAGTGTGCGCCGGCGAGCAAGCCCGAGACCAGTCGCTCGCGATTGAAGAACTGACTGGAGGACGCGATGCGCCCGCGCACTTCGAAGGGGTTGCTCCGCAAGGACGACTCTTCCGCCAGCTGGAGCAGATCCGCCGAGCGGCTCGCCCACTCGAGTCGACTCTGCGGTAGCGGCAGCACGTGCGCGCTGCGATTGCTGCCTCGTGCCGCCCAGTCGAGCAGGGCGCGCACGGCGCCGAGCTCGGGCGCGACGCCGTCTTCATGCACCAGGAGTGAGAGCTCTGCGCGGGCAGCCAGGGCCGCCGATGCCGCAGCGTCGACGTCTCGAGCCTGCAGCTTCGGACCATGAGCGTGCACCACGACCGCGGTCGAGCCCCAGCGCTCCCAGGCAGAGGTCTTTGGCAGACGTACTCGCAGGCGCTGCATCCGCGAAGGGAATAGGAAGCGCAGCCGATCCGGTTCGGGTCCGAGCTCGAGGCCGCGTAGATGAGACGTCACCTGGCGCAGCCACGCCGAGTGCGCGCGGAGCGCGCGGCGTAGTCTCACCAACCACAGCACGAGCAGCAGCGCAGCCAGCGCGACGGCCAGCTTGCTCCCGGCTCGGAGCGTGCGCAGCCGCCAGCTGTTGCGCACTTGCGTGAGCAGCGAACAGTCGAAGTACGCAGACTCCGGTGCATCGGCGCAGACGTGACAACGCGCGTCATCGAGCTCCAGCGCCGTGCAAGCGGCGTTTTTTTGGATCAGACTGGAGAGCCAGCGCTGCGTGGTCAGCGCGCGTGCCGCGCGCACCGCTTCGATGGGGCGCTTGCTGCCGGGGTCGAGGATCCAGGGTTTGGCCGCGGGGTTCTCGCCGAACGCGCGCCCGAAGTCGCTGAGCTTGCGGAGCGCGGCCTCGAACTGCTCGCCGGAGCCGACGCGCTCCTCACAGGCGCGTCGTAGCTTGTGCATGTTGGTCGCCGGGCGCTTCTCCGGCGTGATCACGATGTCGTCGAGCGTGGGAACCGTCGCGAAGCGGTTGGGAATCGAGGCGGACTCTCCGGCCCAGAGCAAACGCGCCAAGCGAGTGCAAGCCTGCAATTCGAGCTCGCTATCGAGAGTGGAGCGTAGATCGGCGACGAACGGCTCGAAGTGCTCGGAGAAGGAGCTCGGCACGCTGCACCTCGTCGCTGGAGCCAGCGTCTGCATCGCCCGCACCGCGTGCAGGCAGTGGTCGAGCTGCGAGCCGGGCTGCCAGCTCTCCAGCTCGCGCAGCATGGGCAGCGCGCGCGCGGTCAGCTTGCGCGGAGACGGCAGCTTGGTCCCGAGCCACGCGGGCAACGACCAGCCCGCCGTCGAGTCCCGCATGAAGCAGGTGAAGAGCTTGCTGTGCGCCGCAGCCCCGACCGCGTCCGCGAGCGCCGACGAGGAGTCTCCCGCGGGCAGCGCGGCGACCCACTCGAGCACGACTCCATCGCTCAACGTGGAACAGTCCGCGTTCCAAATGTCCTGAACCACGCGTCGCGCGACCAACGGGCCGCTCGTCTCGAGCAGCTGCCGCAGCTCTGCCGCGCGCCAGCAGTCCTTCGGCGGGCTCGCCGCGGAGCACCCCGCGAGCTTTTGATAAGCGGTCACGAGCTGCAAGGCGAGGCTGAGCGGAGCAGCTGCGCCGCTCGCCGACGGCTTTGCCAACCCCGCACGCGCTTCGGCGACCAACTCGGGCTCGAGCGGCTCCTGCCGTGTGAACCAACGATCCGCGCCGGCTGGCGCGCTGCGGATCGTCGTCCACGTCTGCGGCGCGATGAGCTTCAGCGCTTCCACCAACAAGCGTCGGAACACGAGCGGCGAGCCCGCGCGTTGATTGAGGAGCCGTGCGATGAGCTTCTCGACCTTGGTGCCGGCTAGCGCGCCCACCCGAGGGAGCGAGTCGCTCTCTCCGCTGGAATAGGCTCCAAATTGCTGCAAGAGCGAGCTCGCGTGGGACCAGCCGGAGAGCTGCTCGACCAAGCCGTGACGAACGTCGGGGCCGATGCACTGGTCGAGGCCATCCGCGCTCACTCGCCCGGAGCTCAGTCCTTGAGCGAAGCGGCCCGCCGCCGAGCAGAGCCGGCGCTGCTCGGCTTCACTCGAGGCGACGCGCGATTCGAGCTCGGAGAGCGCCTTCCGGTCTCGTTCGAGCTCCGCGCTGCACGCCTCGGCTTCTGCGGCGCGCGCCGTCTGCTTTTCGAGCTCGGAGCGCGCCGCGTTGAGCTGTTGTCGCGAGTTGTCGAGCTCCTTGCGCACGGCCTCGCAGGCGTTCACCGCTGGAGCGCTCTGGGCCGAGACGCGAGCTGCAGTGAGCAACAGGGTCGCGGCCGCGAGCGCGCTCACTGCCAATAGACGACGCATGGTTCCTTGCACCGAAATAAGACGCGATGAGCGCGCTTGCTGTGTGCGACCGCGGAGCGCAGCGGGCCGCGGCTCCCGGCCGCGATCAGGCGAACACGCTCGCTCGCGAGGAGCGCGCGTGTTTGCGCTGGGGTCCAGTTGTCGGGGATGAAAATGACGCGGTTCGAGAGGTCGCTCCGCCACATGAGATACGGAAGCCACAAGCTGCGATCGTAAGCGGCCGCCTCACCCGCTCGCAGCCGCTCTCGCGCGTCGATGAACGCCGCCGGTGAGCCGTTTGCGCCGACGGCGCGCGCGCGCTCGCTCCACGACATCCGAACATAGCGCCAGAGCGGCGGCCCTTCCCCGCTGAGCCCGGGCGCGGCGTACAGCAGATTCAAGCTTCCGAGCGCCGCGAGCGCGACGTGCATGGCGACGCGGTGAGCGCCAGGGAACAGGCCGAGCGCGGCCGAACCAGCGGCGAACACCAGCCCGGGGAGCGGCAGAATGTAGCGGGCGACGGCCGGATCCGGCGTGGCGCACGCGGCCACGGCGAGAGCGAGGGGCAGCAGGCGCCGCCGTCGCGCGACGAGATAGACGGCCGGCAGCGCCATGGCCCAGAACAGGACGCCCAGCCCGCCCACGCGCATGTCGAAAGCGGGCAAGGCGTCGAGCGAGGTCCACGACTGCACGATGCGCCAGGGCAGCGCGCCGTGCACTTTCTGGGCTCCCGCGCCCGAGCTCAGCAACTCCTTCAGCGTGATGGTTCCAGGGAGCCGCAGCGGCCCGAGCTCGACGATGGCGGGCCACACGGGGTTCTGATGCCGGAGCAGGTTACCCGCATAGGCTTCGAGCCCGAGGGCGCCCGCGAGGAGCACCGCCGCGAAGCCCAGCCGCAGACGCCTGGCGCGGTAGGCCGCGACGAGCAGCAGCAGAGCGAGCAGCGCAGCGGCGGGCGGGGCGCTCGGCTTCGAGCCCAAGAAGAGCCCGCTGGCCATCCCGGCGCAGCAGAGCGTCGCGGAGCTCGTCGGCGCGAGCAGAAAGAAAGCAGCCAGCAGGAAGTAGGCCGCGCTCGCCACGTCGATGTAGTTCGTTGGCAATTGCAAATACACGGCTGGGATGAGCAGCCACAGCGTGCCCGCGACGATGGCGTCCGGCCTGCGCGCACCCAGCTCACGCGCGCAGCCCGCGACGGCAGCAGCGCCGAGCAGCCCGAGGGGGAGCTGCCCGAAGTCCACCAGGCGATCGTCGGGGAGCAGCGCCCTCCAGGCGACGAAGAGAAGCTCTACGTTGCGCGGGTAAGTCGAGAGGTAGGGGACATCTTTCGGCAAGCCTTCGAGCCCGCCACCTTGGAGCACGAAGTTGACGAACGGCAGGTGGTAGCCGAGCGAGTCCCATTGCCAGACGGGGAGGAGATACGCGGCGACGCTCGCCAGGGCGAGGGCGATGACGAGCACCAGCAGCAGCGGCAGCGAGCTCGGCTCGGCCAGCGCGCGCAACCTCACACCCAGCGCGTCGACGGATCCCCCGCGCTTTCGACGGATGGCAAACGCGGCGAGCGTGAGGCTCGCGAGGGCCGCCCACAGCACGGGCGGCCGAAGCCAACCCAGGTGCGCGAGGCCCTGCAGCGCCGCCGTGAGCAGCGCGAGCAGGACAGTGCCGCCGCCGAGGACTCTCATCCGCAGCGTCCCGCCCGGGAATAGGGCCGCGAAAACGTAGGCGACGTAGGCGCACGCCGCGAGACCGAGGGGCGCGACACCCCAGGGGCCCAGCCCGCTCAGCTCAGCCACGAAGGCCCTCCTCGCGTCCTCGGAGTGCAGCGCTGCGCCGCACGTCGCAGCGCTGCGCCGCGCTTAATTTTCGAGCTCTGCGAACTTCCGGGGAGGCGAACATCGTCTGGCTGGCATCATGCCCTGCGACCCCACCCGTCGCAGTGGCGCGGGTACTTTCATCGATTTCGGCGCGGGTGTCGATCGCCCGCTAGCGAGGCGACAGCAACGCTCCGCACGGCGCGCACTCGCGGGTGTGGCGCTGTTGCGCGGCGACGCAGGTGTCTCGCGCTGAAGCGCGTCGCGACGCAGAGGGCGCTGCGTTTCGTACCGCCGCCGGTCGTCTCGGCGCACTCTTTCGGCAGAGTGTACTTTACTCGAAGATTTTCACGCGCAGCAGGTGCAAGAAGCTGCGCCGTGCAACGCGAAGCCTGACCCAGCGCGCCTCTGTCGTCGCGAAGGACGCGCGCCACGTACGAAAATCCTCCGTGCGGCGGATCACTTCACGATACTTCGTGTGATCGA
The DNA here is from genome assembly GCA_966250485.1 of uncultured Sorangium sp. GTDB lineage: Bacteria > Myxococcota_A > Polyangia > Polyangiales > Polyangiaceae > PMG-095. The sequence goes on from CBINHN010000035.1 coordinate 44,559, forward strand.
CGCTGGTCTCGATCACGAGCGGCACCGCGCGCTCCGGGAGCTCTGCCCGATTGATGACCGTAACCTTGGAGATCGGCCGCTTGCTGCCGAGATCGATCTCGAGCCAAGGGCTGTCCTCTTCGTTGGTGCAAAAGAAGTAGTCGGGGCTGTCGGCGCATTGCTGCGCTGGTGAGATGCAGCCGCCTTGCGGCCACTTGGAGCTCGCGACCCACGGCTTGCCCTTCGCCAGATCCCGCGCCTCTTCGAGGCGATGCGACACGAACAGGACGGCGCCAAGCACGGTGGCGAGCGCGACGACCGGCAACAGCAAGCGCAGCAAGCGCTGCAGCCAGAGTCGCTCGAACCTGCGTCGCAGGCCGTCTTCATTCTCGAGCAGGCGAGCGCAAAAATCCGCGAGCCGTCGCCCGACGCGGATCTGTTCATCGCTCGCTAGCTCGGCGTAGCTGCGAAAGTCTGCGTCGACGAGCGCCTGATGGACGAGCTCACGAGCGCCGGGCTCGTCCGCGGCGTCGGCGATGAACGGCGCAGAAGTCGGCGAGCGCCACAGGGTCTCGAGGCTCTCGCTGGCGTCGCGCTTGGGCTCGCCCTCGTGCTGCGCGAGGAGCAGCCAGTAGATGCACTGGCGGAACAGCTCGCAGGCGAGCGCGTCGTGCGGTCCGTACGCCAGGCCCTGAGTCGACTCCAGCGCAGTGCGTCCGAGCTCGAAGCTGGCGCGCGCACGCCGACGGTACTCCCGGCTCTGCGCGGACGCCGCGCGCTTCAGCTCGCGCAGCTCGCGCCATTGCCGGCCACCCCAAAACCACTCGAAAAAACGCCTGATGTTCGATGGTTCTTTGGCGGACACCGCCTGCGTCGCAGGTGCCCGAGTCTGTAGCTCTGCGCTTTCCACTACCGGCTCGGGGCGATCGCTATCACCGTCGCTGAGGGCTGTCGACGTTTCCCGCGCGGGCTCCAGCCGGCGAGCGCGCGCACGATGCGCTCACTGGCCCGCTGGCCGCGGCGTCGCGCGGGTGCGGCGCGCAACTCGACAGAGCACAGCGCGCTCACTACTATCCCGCGCTCAGCGCCGGGCGAGGCCATGATCAATCTGCACCAGAAGATTCTTTCTATGCCGTTCGTGTACAATCACGTGCGGCCTTGGGTATTGGGGGGAATTGATCTCTCGCCCCTTTACCGGCGCTTGGAGGTGGGGCCCAGCGACGTGGTGCTCGATATCGGCTGCGGTACCGGCGACGCGCTCACCTACTTGAGTGGTTTTGGGCGTTACGTTGGCGCCGACATCGATCCGGTGGCGATCGCCTCCGCGACAGAGCGCCACGGCAACCACCCGAACGTGGAGTTTTGGTGCAAGCTCGTCAGCAAAGCGGACGTCGCCGCGGTTCAGCCGAGCGTCGTGGTGCTGGCGGGGCTTTTGCACCACTTGTCCGATCAGGACGCGATCGAGGTGTTGCAGCTCGCGTGCACTGCGCCGAGCGTGCGCCGCGCCGTTACGTTGGACATCGTCTACTTGGACGGCCGCGAGCACCTCATCAGCAACGCCTTCGCGGCGCTGGATCGCGGCCGCCATTGTCGGCGCAGGGAGCAATATCGCGCGCTGGTGCAGCGCGCGGGCGTCGAGCTGATCGCCGACGAGCTCATCTGGGGCGACAACAAGCGCAAGCGGGCTCGTTACTTCATCATGCAGCTCGTGGGCTGAGCGCTCGGCCGCTGCACGCGATTGGCGCAAGACGTGAATAATCGCGCTCACGGACTCCGAATGAGAGGCGCAGGCTGATGCTCAGCGAACGTCAGGTGAGCCCCTTCAACGGCGCCGCCCGCAGCGTGCTGCTCCTGGGGCTCGAGGGCGCGAGCTTGGTGATGGGCTTGGCGTTGCTCGCGTTGGGGGAGAGCAGCGTCGAGCTCGTGCTCAGGAACACGTTGCCGCCGCCCGGTCGCTCGCTGTTCGCGCTCGCGGTGCTGGCCGGCGGGCTGCTGGTGGCGCTGGTGGCGCTGGCTAGCTTTTGGCGCGGTCCGGAGCTGTCCTGGCGCGCCGCGCGGCGGCTCTCTCACCTGGCCGCTCCGCTGATCCCGCTCGCCGTCGCGCCGCTGCTGTTTCGGCCGTTCTGGGCGCAGCGCACCACGCTGTACCTGGTCTGTCTCGCGGCGTTCGGTCTGCTGCTGGAGCGTTGCTTGCGCCTGTGCTTCGCCGAGGCGCGCCTTGGCGAGCGCGCGGCGCAGCTGTTGCGCGTGGAGTCGTGGTCACGCTGGGCGCCTGCGGTCGTGGTGTGCGCGGCGGCTCTGTACGCAGCCTGGGCCTCGTATCTGACGATCTTGAATCATCATCGGTTTCTGACGGGTGCCTATGATCTCGGCATCTACGACAACCTGATGTACAGCGCGCTGAAGGGGCATCCGTTCCAGTCGAGCGTGTTGTTCGGCGAGCGCGGCGGTAACTCGCTGTGTACGCACGCCGAGTACGGCATGCTGCTGTTCCTGCCCTTCTACGCGCTACGCCCGTCCGCCGAGGCGCTGCTCGTCATTCAAGCGTTGATGTTCGGCGGCGCCGCGATCCCGCTGTTCTATTTCGCGGCCAGCCAGCTTCCGCGCTGGCAAGCGGCCGTCGTCGCGCTCGCCTATTTGCTGTTCGCGCCGCTGCACGGCGCGCAGTTCTACGATTTTCATTGGCTGCCGTTGGCGATGTTCTTCCATTTCTTGCTGTACTGGGCGCTGTGCCGCGGCAAGAGCTGGGTCATCGCGCTGACGCTGCTGGTGCTGTTCGCGCTGCGGGAAGACACCGCGCCCGGCCTGGCGGTGCTCGGCCTAGCGTTGATGCTGAGCGGCGCGCGAGCGCGGCTGGGCGCGCTCATCGCGGGCGTTTCGTGCGTGTGGTTCGCGCTCAACAAGTTCGTGATCATGCCCTCGCTCGGCAGCTGGTGGTTCGACCTCTTGTACAAGGATCTGATCGCGCCGGGCGAGCACGGGGGCGGCTCGATCTTCAAGACGCTGTTGATCAACCCGCTGTACGTGCTGGGCACCCTGCTCAGCGAAGCCAAGTTCGCGTACCTGTTGCACCTGCTGGCGCCGCTCGCGTTCTTGCCCTTGCGGCGCCCGCTGTTCGCGCTGTTCTTGATCCCCGGCGCGCTGTTCACCTTGCTCACCAGTGACTACGGCGCGGCGACCTCCATCCGCTATCAGTACCCGAGCCACTGGATCCCGTACCTGTTCCTCGCCACGGTCCTCTCGCTGCGATTGCTCCGCGACGTCTCTCCGCGCAACGCCCTGGCCGCGCTCGCCACGCTGTGCGCGACGGTCACGTTTCACAGCGCGGTGTTCGGCGCGGCGCTGAACCCGAGCTCGTTCTTGGTCGTCGGCAAGCCGCTCGCGTTCTCGCTCACGGCGGAGGAGCGCGAGAGCTACGCCGAGCTGCAGCGCGTGCTCGCCTTGATCCCCAAGGACGCGTCCGTCACCGCCACGGACTTCGAGGCGCCGCACCTCTCCAATCGCGTCAAGTTGTACGCCGTCGGTCAGGACGTCTCTGCGGGCGAGTACTTGCTCGTCCACGTGCGCTCGCTGCACCTGGGCGCGACGCGCGACAACGTCATGAAGCTGCTCGGCGAATATCCATACGGGCTCGTGACGCGCGTGCCCGGGCGCATCTACCTGTTCAAGAAAGGCGTCACCTCGCCGGACACGCAGCTCGCGATCCGCGAGCTGCGCCGGGCGCGCTGAGGAGCCTCCAGCATGAAGCCGCAGCTAGCTTGGATCGACCTGTCATCGCCGCGTAAGGGCCGCGTCGCGGTCGCGATCGCGACCTTCTGCGCAGCTTGCGCGTCGAGCTGCCTGCTCGCTTGGCAGCTCACGCTCTCGCGCGACGCGCGGCGGGCGTTTCTGTTGCAGAACGCGCTCGAGGCCGGGCAGAAAGAGCTGCTCGAGCTGCTGCTGTCGTTTGCGTTGGTGCTGCCGGCGCTGCTCGCCTTGCTGTTGCTCTCGCGCGACACGGAGTCGAGCGAGCGGCCGCTGCTGCGCACGGCGCGCCTGATTCAGCCGCTCGTCGTGGTGGCGTTCTTGCCGTTTTTGTTCGACTGGCGCATCGCGCAAGAGCACACGCTGAGCTACCTGCTCGTGCTGTGCGTGTTCGTGCTCGCCGCGCGGCGGTTACTCACCGGCTCGCTCGAGCAGCTCCGCCTGCTGCGTGAAGAGCGCGGCGCCCCGCCGCTGCGCTTGCCCTTCGGCTTGCCGCACTGGCTGTGCGTGCTGCTCGTGCTGCTCGCCTGCAGCGGCTACGCCCTATACACCGGCTATTACACGATCCTGCATCACCGCCAAATCGGGACCACCGCGTTCGATTTGGGCATCTACGACAACCTGCTCTACAACGCGATGCACGGGCGCTTCTTTCATTCGCCCGTGCTGTTCGGTCCTGGCAATCAGAATTACCTGGCCGGCCACGCGGAGCTCGCGATGGTCGTGTTCGTGCCGTTCTACGCGATCCGGCCCGGCGCGGAGACCATGCTGATCATGCAGTCGGTCATGTTCGGCTTCGCGGCGCTGCCTCTCTATCTGTTCGCCGCGCGCGTGATCGAGCGACCGCTCGCGCTGGTCTTGAGCCTCGGTTATTTGCTCTTCGCGCCGCTACACGGCCCGCATTTCTACGACTTTCACTGGCTGCCCTTCCAAATCTTCTTCCATTTCTGGCTGTACTACTCGCTCGCGGCGCGCAAGACGTGGCTCAGCGTCCTCGCGCTGTTGATGCTGTTCGCGATCCGTGAAGATATCGCCGTCGGGCTGTGTTTCCTGGGTCTGTTTCTGTTCTTGACCAGCATCCGGCCGCGCTTTGGCCTGGCGCTTTCGAGCGTGGCGGCGACCTGGTTCTTGTTCGAGAAGTTCTGGCTCATGCCGCACCTCGGCGACTGGCACTTCGAGGGCATGTACAGCGAGCTGTTCGCCGACGGACGCAGCACGTACGGCAGCGTGATCCAGACGCTGATCTCGAACCCCATCTACGCGCTCTCCACCTTCGTGCGCTCGGTCAAGCTGCAATACGGGCTGCACATGATGACGCCGTTGGCGCTGTTGCCGCTGAGCCGGCTGCCGTTCCTGCTGCTGCTCATCCCCGCGTGCCTGACCACGCTGATGACCACCGGCTACTGGCCGACGACCGAGATCTCGTTTCAGTACACCACGCACTGGATCCCGTATTTGTTCTTCACCAGCGTGCTCGCGCTGGCGGCGATGCGCCGTCAAGCACAGAGCCACAGCCGTCGCGTCGCCGCCACCTGCGTGATGGCGGTGGCCATGCTGAGCCACAGCTACGGCTTCGGCGCGGTGCTGCAGAACGACAGCTTCCGCGGCGGTTTCGGCAAGATCTCGTTCGAGATGACGCCCGAGGCCCAGCAGCGCTATGAGGACCTGATGCGCCTGGTGCGGCGTATCCCGCAGTCGGCGAGCGTGGCGGCGACAGAAGCCGTGAATCCACACATCTCCGCGCGGCTGGACGCCTATGCGTTTCGCTATGACTTCGGCCCTGTCGATTACATGCTGCTGAGCCGTTACGAAGTGGCCGCGCCCGATCAGCACAAGATCTTCGTCGATCAGCTGAGCCGCCACTCGTATGGGCTGGTGGCCAAAGCTGGCGAGTTCTATCTGTTCAAGCGCGGGCCGAGCACACCCGCTACGAAGAGCGCGCTCGCCGAGCTCGGCGTCCACCTGCCCAAGTCGCGGCCCTGAGCCGCTGCTGAGCGGTGCGCGGAGCGCGCCGGTGCGAAGCCGTCGCTCCCAGAGCAGCACACGTACGAGCGAGTCCTGCGCTGCCCGGCGACAGCAGAAAACATCACGGATTCTCGTTCTGATACGCCCTAGCTGTCGGACCGTGTATTCCGCGTTCGCTCGAAAATTCCGGCTATTGTCGAGTCGCGAGTCGCCGTTTGTTACCAAAGCGACGTCGCTGAGCAGCTCGCTCGGCGGCGCCAACCAGTACACCAACCAGAACGCTATTCCTGGTTCGATCGGCTGAGCCGATCGCGCGCCTGCGGCACGGGTGTACGCGCCTTGTTCAGCAAGGCGTAGCCCCACCCCGATGTCTTCGGGGTCACAGCCGAAGACAGAACCACAAAAGGGGGCGCGATGCGCCGGGGGGATTGGTGTCGACGCGTGCGCACTGCGCGCGCTGCGAGGTCGCGACGCAGCGGACGACGACATGAAGAACCAGCTATTTTTCCTAGTGATCACGGCGCTGATTACCAGCGCTTGCAGCGGACTCGCGGTGGGCGCCGGCGACTCGGAAATTTGTGTCGCTGAGCTGACTCGTGACGAAGCGCTCGCGATGCAAGAAGCTGCGCGCGAATGGAACGACTCCGTCGGTACCTCACTGTTGGTCCATGACGAGTGTCAGGGCGGGCCGAAATCCTGGAGAGCCGTGCGTCGGACCGGCACGAACATAATGGGTTCCGAGCGCCCGGGCGTCTCCGAGAACATCATCGCGCTCTATTACGAAACCTTCCTCAGTCACGACGACGTGCGCGTGACCTCGATGCACGAGCTCGGCCACATCCTCGGCATTGGTCACTTGGGTCCCGAAGCCGTGATGTTCGCCAATCGCAACACCGCGCAACACCTCACCGATGAGGATATTGACGCGTACTGGACGTTGTTCCGCGGCGCTCGAGAGCAGCCCGCGCCCGAGCAGGACCCGACTGCGCTCCGGTAGCGGGGTTCTTACCGGTGTAACGCGCGTCGGGAAGGGGCCCGAAGAGCTGACTATTGCTATTTGCCGCCGCGTGGGGCGACCTCTTGCTGCGACCCATGCACAAGTTGCCTTTTCAGCGCGACCGCTCAGCGGCGTTTGGCTCCGGAAAGCGCGGCCGCCTCCTGAACCGCGATTCTCAGCGCATGGCCATGGTGGCTGGTGCGATGTGGCTGTTCGCGGTGGCGCCGGATACGCGCGCGCAGCAAGCCCCCAAGTTGGGAGAAGGCTGTCGAGCGAGCGCAGAAGTGACGCAGGAGACGACAGGCTTCTTCGAACAGGCTAGGGCGGCATACGACGCCGACGACAAGGCGCAGGCGCTCACTTGGCTGACGCAAGCTCACGAGATCTCGAACTGCGCTGAGTTTTTGTTCATGATCGCAGAGCTGAGCCGGGAGTTGCAGAAAAATTGCGCGGCGCGGGACGCTTATCAGCGTTATCTGGCGGCGGCGCCCCAGGGCGAAAACGTGGAAGAGGCGCGAGAGTGGCTGAGCCAAGTTGCCGCTTCGTGCGAGCCGCCGAGCGAGCCGCCCGCTTCTCCGCCCGCGACCGCCGCGGCTCCGTCGCCGGCTCTGCGGACTGCTCCGCCGCGGCCCGAACTGCACCGTCGCCAGCAGCCGGCGGTGCTCAGCCCGCGAGCGTATTGGACACCGCTCCGCATCGCGGGCTGGAGCTCCGTTGGCGCGGCGGTCCTGGCCGGCGCTGGCGCGCTCTACTTCGTCACCGTCGAGCAAAGCGCCGCGACTGACCTGGAATCGCTCTGGAAAGCGCGAACTACAGCTGGAGCCATGGAGAACGAGCGTTGGGCCGCGGACTCGCATTCCATCGAGTCCGAGGGTCGCCACGCGGAGGTCGCCGCGCGCATTCTAGGCGTGGGCTCCGCGGTCTTGGCGATTAGCGGCGGCGTTCTGCTCTTCCTCGCGCGCCAACCGGCCAAGAGCGATGACAGCTCGACGCCGCCTCTTCGCGTGCACGTCGGCCCCGGCGCGGCGCGCGCGACTTATTCGTTACAGTTTTGACTCCTCACCGGCTCCGCATCGGGTTCGCCCACGGAAATCGGGACGACGCGCTGGGCGCGGCCGCGGGAGCGGCGTTCGCAGCGGGCGCGGCGGCGCTCGCCAGCGCGCCGCTCGGGTGAGGCCGAGACATGACGCGGCCAGCTCTTTTCGCGGGGGGTTCGCTGCGCGCGCCGAGCGAGCTGCGTTCGCTGCTCTCCCGCGTCGGCAGCTCTCGAGCGAGGGACGGCGTCGTCGTGACTGCCACCGCGCTAGTGGAGGCGCTCGTGATGCGTTGCACGAGGGGCAGCGGGCGCTGCGCCGTCGCTGGGGCGCGGCTGGCGCGGCGGCGCTGCACCGTCAGCGTCGCGCCTCCGCTGAGGATGCCCAGCAGAGCCACCGCCAGCAGCGCGCGCAGCGTACGCATACTTCGCCCTCGCGCGACCGGCCGCTGGGGTGCAGCTCGTGAGAGCGCCGCCAACACGTCCTCAGCGGTCTGAAAGCGGTCGGCGGGCGAGCGCGACAAACAGCGTGAGACGATGGCGTCCAGGTGCTCCGGAAGCGCGGGGTTCAGCCGACTGGGCGGTGGAGGATTCTTGTGAAGGCGCTCCAGCGCGCTGAGCTGCGGCGGGCCGCTGAAGGGGAGTTGTCCCGTGAGCATCTCGAACCAAACGACGCCGAAGGCGTACACGTCCGTCGCAGTGGTCAGCGGCCCCGCCTGCAGCTGCTCGGGGGCCATGTACTGGAACGTTCCCACCAAGCCGCGTTCGCTGTTGCGACGTGAGCGCTCATCGAGTGAACGAGCCAAGCCGAAGTCCAAAATCACCGGCGTCGATTCGCCGTCGGGCGCAGCGCGCAGGATGATGTTGTCACTCTTGAAGTCTCGGTGCAGGATGCCCGCGGCGTGAGCGGCGCTGAGCCCGTTGAGCAACGCTTTGCCAAATTGCTCGGCGGTCGCGAGCGGGAGCGGGCCGCGCTCTCGAATCAGGCGGCCCAGCGTTTGTCCCGGCACGAACTCCATCGTTAGGAAATAGAGCAGCGTCCCATTGCTCAGCGTGTGCGTTCCGAGATCGTAAATCCGACAAACGTTGGGATGGGTGACGCGCCGCGCCAGCTGAACTTCATTTTTGAAGTCGCGAATGGCGACTTCACTGTCGCAAGCCGTGGACGGCAGCGTCTTGACCGCTACTCGCTCTTGGAGCTGGCGGTCATAGGCTTCGTACACCTCACCCATGCCCCCTCGCGCGATGAAGCGCCGCACCTCATAGCGTTGCGCGATCAGCGTTCCCGCGCCGAACGCCGTCGCGAAGGCGGTCCCCACCTCGGAGAGCGTAACGTCGCGGCTTTGGGCGGCTGCGCCCACGAGCTCGCAGCACAGTCCACACTCGTCCAAGTGTTTGTGAATGCGCTCGCGCTCTCGTTGACTGAGCCGACCCGCCGCAAACTCCAAAACGAGCTCGTCATTGAGGCAGACGGATCGGATCGACTCGGTCGGTTCAGCCGCGGCGAGGCCGGACGCGGGTTTGGATGAGTCTGCCATCCCGAGGGAACGCAGGGTAATTCCGGACGCGCCGCGACGCTACTGTGATGATCGAGTTTGTTCGAAAAAGCTCAGATCGAAGTTGCTCCCGATCACCCGAGCCAGGCTCTTCAACTCCCCGTCAGTCATGGGTCCATGCTGACGCTGCAGCTCTTGTCGTATGGCAATGTAAACACGGGCGCGGGCCCGTTCGAGCCAGCGAGCCGCCGTGGCCCGGTGCACATTGTATGCCTTGCCGATCTGATCGATAGTGCAACCGTGCTTCAGGTGCAGGCGCAGCACGTTTCTTTCTTGAGCAGAAAGACTCGCGAGAGCCGACTTGAATGCTGACGAAAAGGCCTCTCGGTAACGCTCCTGGAGCAGGTGAATGTCGGGGCCGAGGCCGGCCGCGGGCAGGGCTGCGCTGAGCTCGGCGTGGCGCAGCCGGGCAGCCTTTTGCTGGCGGGCGTGGTCCAGTGCGGCCCGCGTCGCTGCCACCCTGAGCCAGCCGTTCAGCGGTCCGCGACCGCTATAGTAAGCCACCTTCGCTTCGGGACCCACCAAGAGCTTGTTCCAGAGATCTTGCGTCACCTCCTCCACGAACTCGGAGTCATGACTGACGCGATTGATGGCGGTGCGCACCGCGACGGCACCTTCGCGCTGCAGAGCACCCCCCGCGCCAGCAACACCATGAAGGCAAGCGCAACATAGAAACAGATCCGCGGCGTAGACCTCGGAGCTGGAAGTCCATGGCGCCCCCAGTGTTAGGCAATGCTGCCGAAAGGTTTCAAACGTTAGCTCGAGCTCGGGCCAGCGCGACTTGCCTGCGACGTAGAGCTCCATGAAGCCTTTGACGTCCACGCGGCGAGTGTAGCCGACATTTGCCCGCCCAGGTGCCCAGGATGCGCTGTTCGCGCGGGGGGATTGGTGCTTCAGAGAACGTTGAAATCGAAGTCGATGACCTCTGTTCCGGAGGTTTCGACCTGCACGTTCAGCGGAGTACGTGCGACGTCATGCAAGCAGTCGAATTGGGCCTTCGTCGTCACGATCTTTGCGTAGCCGTTCTTGAGACTTCCATACAGCTTCGCCAAGGGCTGAGTGTAGAAGACGCCGACGCGCGACAGGGCGCCCGCTGGGCCGTTCAGCTCGATGTAGTCGCTGGCGACGACCGATGACGCCGGATTGGGGTTCATAGCATGTTGAGCCATTTGCGTTCTCCTGATGGATCGAGTGGGGATCTCTCTCGGTTAAGCAGACGGTTGCTTGCCCGCGGCCTCGGTCATCGCCGGGTGTCTCGCTGTGATGCTACACGGCTTGCGATCATCGTCAGTCCAGTAGGTCAGTTCGATGACGTGCTTCCCGTCGTGAACCACCGTGAGCTCCGCCGCTCTGGAGGTCCATAATTTTCTCCAGAGCGCATCGTATTCATCTTGAGGGATCGCGAGCACCACGGAGCGCCCATCTTCGTTGATATGGCCGATGCGGCCCATGCGTTCCCGCTGTTTCTCGTGGGCCACGCAAATCGTGACATTCGCGCCTTCCTGGGTCTCATCTCCGAAAACGGAATACACGGCGCCGAAGCGCCGATTTTTTGACGTGACTTTGATGGTCAAAGGTTCTGGTTTTTTTGTTCATGGTTTTCATCTCACGGTTGAAATGCGAAGTCCTGGACGCAATCCCCGCTGCAGTCTGGGTTGACTACCAGCCGGTCCCTCGTTTCGAACTCATCGACGAGCTCGATGACGTTGAGCAAGCCGCTCGCCGTCTTGAAGGCGATGAGCGGAGCGTGGGGTGACCAGCGGAAGTCTCTTGGCGTCAACGGTGCCCCGCACCAGGCATCGGCGTGGCCCATGTACTGCTCATTGCAGGGCGCCGGCGGCGGCATCGGATCGGGGCTCGCGAGCGAGAGCGCGTGGCGATCTGTCCCGGCGAGCTCATGCACCGTCAACGCGGTCCCTCGCTGTTGCGCAATGAAGCGTTCGTCGCTTGAGAACGCGAGCTCGATGCGGGCTCCTGTCTCTGGTCCGGGCGCCCCCCACGGCGAATAGCTGCGAAAATTACCGGCGCTGCGCTGGTCGGCGACGTAGAGCGCGTCGTCGGTCGTGAACGCGAAGTAGCGCCCGCGCGGCGAAAACAGACGGCGCCGCTGCTCGGCGCTGCTCTCGAAGTACAGACCCTTGTAGTCGCCGGGGAGTACGCTGGGCGGGGCAAGCCGCTCGCCGTCTTGTTGCACAGAGAAGAGGCGAATCTCTCCGCCGCCCTCGGTGTTCCTGATGCAGGCGACCTTGTCCTCGGTGCTGGACCACGCCAGCAGGGCGCCGCAGTCGCTGTCACTTGCCGGTAACGGTTCCTCGGAGGTTGCGGCAAAAACTTCTAGCTGCGAGCTCGCGACGCTCGCGACGTAGCGTCCGCTGGGGGAGAACGCAGCCCGGGCGGCAGCATGGCGAGCCAGGCTCGTCGTCGGTGCGGTCTCACGTGAGTAGAAATCCAGGTGCGCGTCATCGTTCGCGAGAAACCCGCCGGCGAAGCCAAGAATCTGCAGCGTGTTCTGGTATGAGCCGAGCTCCAGCAGCTCTCCCTCGCTGAAGCCGTCGCCGAGCCATTCTCGCCGTTCGATCGTGAAGCGGGTGGGCACCAAGTCGGTTACGGGATACGCAATGCTGCCGGCCCCAAACCAGGTGAACCCCCGCTCGCCGTAAAAAGGGCTCGGCTCGAGGTAGCTCGTGCTGCCCAGGACTCCGACGGCAGCGCCGCGCAGCATGTCTACGCGAACTCCGGTCAGAAGATTCTCCCCGTCTTTCGAGACTACGACGCCCAGCAGGGAACCATCTTCGGACCAGGAATAGCTCTCGATACTCCCGGCGAACAGCAACGGCTGCTCATCGAGGTTACTCAAGTTGACCAGCGTGAGCTGGTTCGGCGCGTCCGGCGCGACGGATTCATAAACCACGAACGCGCCATCGGGTGAGAACGCGAAGCTTGTCACCGCCGCCGAACTGTCGAGCTGAAACTGCCGCCGCGTGACGAGCTCCGGGTCGAACAGGTTGAGCTGCCAGCTCCCGCTCTGTCGCGAAACGTAGCCCAGCCAGCATTTCTCTCGCGGCGGTGGGAGGGAGTAGCTGAACACGGCGCTGCGGTCTGCGGCGCTTCGGACGCGCAGGCGTATGGGCCGCGCTTTCCCGGTGGACCCTTCTGCTTGGCCGGAGAGCACGAGTTCCGACGGGTCGCTCGGATCCGGCTTCAGCTCGAAATTGGGCGGTAGCTGCAAAGGCTCCCAGCTCGCCACGTACTTCGCGCTCAGGGCGGCATGGTATTCCATGCCAGCGCAAGGAACCGGCAACGTGCCATCTTCTCTCGCGCTCGAAATGTTCGGACACTGCTCCGAAGTTTCAGGTTCCAGAGCCAGGCTGAGCGACGTATGCGGGGATTCGCAGTAACCGTCCTCGACCCAGATGGAGATTTCCTGGGCGGCCGTGAACGTCGCTGTCCCTGTCAACGTTGCGTCTTCCACCGACCAATTCCCGGCCTCTGGGAGCTCGGCATGGAACCGATAGTCATCGGCATTGCCTCCGGACGCGGAGAGGGGCACGCCGTACTCCTCGAGAGCACACGCGGGCGGAAGCATTTCGTTCACCACGTGCGGGGTCTCGTGCACGATGAACGAGAGGCTCGCGCGTCCAGTACCGCCTGCGCTATCGCGAGCCACCACGACGAGCGTGCACGACTCCCCCGTCACCGCATCAGCGACCAACTGCGCTGATGAACCTCCGTCGGCTGCCAGCGCAAAGCCGCAATCATCCTGCTCCAGCTCGAAGGCGTAGGGCTCCTCCCCGCCACTCGCCTCCACCTGTATTGTCGCTGGTTGACCCGTGCAGGCTACACCGACGACGGTGCCGTTCACTGCGAGCGCGCCGGAGCCGACGCCACCTTCTCCGCTGCTGCCGCCTTCGACCGCCGCTCCGCCACCCGTCGCAATGTCCGCGGTGCCGCCGCTGTCGGGCTGACCGCCGCTGGGAGCTGATGGGGCCCCTCCGGCTCCCCCTTGTTCAGTGGCAGTTCGCCCGCCGCTCGCGCCGGGCGTCTCGTTCGAGCAGGAGCCTTGGAAGTGCGGAGAGACGCAGCGCTCTTCTTTACACTGCCAATCTGGCGGGCACCCCTCCGTGCAGCTGACGAGGCATTCGCCGCCGGACAGCTCGGGGGAGAAGCAAGCCGCTGCTGCCGAGGCGACCAACAACGAGGCGGGGATCGCGCCGCGGAGCGCTCGCTGCAACATTGCGTCGAAGTTCACTGAGTGATGGACGCGCGCCGCGCGTTTTGTCGCATGAAAATTCGTGCGGCGAGAGTACGGGGACGTTTGAATCTCGCGAATCATGGACCCGTGCCACGCTCGGTCCCGGCCGAGCTGGTCGCACTGTACTCTATTTAGTGTTTTCGAGCGTCGTATTCTGGCTGGCTCCGTCGGTGCGGGGCGCTTCAGGTGCTTTGTCTGGTGCTGGCTTGTGCGGAAGTCAGCTGACGAGGACCGAATAAGTAGCCATTGACGGCAGCGCGAAATAATGTGTTTCGCGCGCGACGCCGCTCCTTGGGTATCGGTCAAGGCGTGTGTCTCCGTCTCGCCCGTCACGCAGCTATTGACGCGCGGAGTCGCAATCAGTCGCGCGACAAAAAATGCAGCGGTGAATACCGCGCCCGGCGGGCTCCGCGTCCGTTACAGAGGACCCGGTGATTTCAAGAACGCTGGAACACTGCCTCGTGCGACACTTTCAATACCGAGCGGACCCGGCGCTCGGCCTTCAGCGCTTGAGGCACTCAGCTCCTGCGGTCGCCGCTTGGGGAGCACCGCGCGGGCTCTAAACTAAGCCGCCCGTTGGTTGATGATGCTCTCCGCTGCGGCGACGATGGCCTCGTGTGGGTCGCGCGGTGTCCAGCCGAGCACGCGACGGGCCTTCTCGTTGGAGGTCTGCTTCGCGTAACCGACGTCGCTCGCGATGGCGCGGAGCTGGGCGGAGAACACCGCGCCGAGGCGCACCACGAAGTCGGGAAGCGAGCGCGTCGGGACGCGCGCCGCGGCTTCTCCGAGCTTCGCCCGCAACGTCGCGGCGAGCTCTTGCATCGCGAGCGCCGCTCCGTTCGAGAGCAGAAAGCGCTCACCGGCGGCGGCCGAGGAGCTCAGCGCCAGCAGGTGCGCGCTCGCCACGTCACGCACGTCGACGATTGGGATGAACAGGTTTGGAACGCGGGGCATCTTCCCCGCGAGCATCAGGGCGATGAGGTGGTTGGCGCCGGAGCTGTCCTGCCCCAGGATGGGCCCCATCACGGCGACCGGGAGTAGGGTCGTCAGCTCCAGTGAGCCGCCCTCGCTCGCGATGAAGTTCCAGGCGGCGCGCTCGGCCAGGGTCTTGCTCTTGCCGTAAGCGTCCACGCCGGGGCCATCGAGCACGGTCCAATCTTGCTCCGTGAACGTGCGGCCGTCGCGCGGATGTCCCCAGCCGACCGCATGGAACGCCGAGGTGAGCACCACGCGCTTCACGCCCGCGTCACGCGCCGCGCGCAGCACGCGCAGCGTCCCCTCGCGCGCCGGGACGATGAGCTCGTCGGCGTTCTCGACGTGGCCGGGTTGAACGGGTGACGCAACATGGAGGACGAAATCCATGCCTGTCGCAGCGTCCTTCCAACCCTCGTCGCGCGTCAGATCGGCCTCCACGAAGCTGAGGTCGTGACCGTTGACCAAGCCAGCGGCGTCGAGCGCCGCGCGCGTAGCGCGTTCTTTCGCGCGCGAGCGCACGCTGGTGCGGACGACGAAGCCCTGCGCGAGCAGACGCAGGATGCAGTGTCCGGCGATGAACCCCGACCCGCCCGTCACGAGCACGCGAGCGCCGCTGACGTTGGGAATCGCTTCGTGGCTCATACGCTCTCCTTGTTCGCGATGCGACGACCAGCGCCGCGAGGGGTGAGTTTTCGTCGGGGCGGGAGCTGCTGCTCGCGCCAGCGCAAGGGCGTGGTCCGCTCCCAAGCGCGGAAGGCGCGCGCGAAGGAGTTCGGCTCGAGGAAGCCGAGCAGCATCGAGATGGCGATAGGATCGAGATCGGTGTTGGCCAGGAGCCGCTTCGAGAGCGTGCGTCTCACGGCCGCGAGCTGCTCATGGAAGCTAGTCCCGCTCTCATCGAGGCGGCGCTGGAGCGTGCGTGGGCTGACCGCGAGTCGGCTCGCGACTGCTGCCAAGCTGGCGCGGCGCCCTTCGCTGAGCTGCCTTGCGATGGTCACCCGCAAATCGCCGACCAGCGCGGGGAATCCCTCTCCGGAGCGCAGTCTCTTCTCGAGCCCGGCCAGGACGCGCGCATAGGCGCCGCCGTCCGCGGTCACGAACGGCACGTCGAGCGCGCTACGCGCGAACACCAGCGCGTCGCTCGGCGCGGCGAACGCGATCGGGCATCCGAAGTGAGCTCGCAAGAGAGCACGGTCCATCGGGCGGCGCGCCAGCTCGAGTCGTATTGGTCGCACACGTCCGGCGGTTCCTCGCTGAGCGAGCTCGCGTAACGCCGCCGTCGTCGTGTCGACGAGCAGGCGCGGCACCTCACGCGTGGCTTGCAGCCAGCGGTAGCGGACGATCGCGTCGTTGCCCTTGAGCTCCAGCTCGACGAGCTCCGGGCAGGTCAGACGCTTGTAACGAGCGAGCGCCGCGAGCGCGCGGCGGAAGTCCGGCGCGTGCAGCGCGACCAGCGAGCCCACCGAGTAGCCACCATCGATGCTCTGCGCACCGAGCCGGAGCCCGGCGGCGCGATCGCTGATCAGGTCCTCTGCCGCCGCCCACAGACGGAAGAAGTCGTCCGTGCGGAAAGCACCCGACTGCGTCACGCCAGCGCGCTCACACAGCCGTTCGAGGGAGGGGACGCCCGTTCCTGCGAAGACACGTGGCGACACAGTGAACCTGTCCGCGGCAGACATGCCCTAACGATAAGGGGCGCCGACGCTCCCCACAAATCCGATCACGCCAATCGCCGTCACGACGCGAGCTGCGGAGCTCCACGCCTAGCGGAGCGAGCGGCTGGGGCAAGGCCAAGGAAGTGTCTGGCAAGCATTCTCGAAGAGCTCGGCGCGCTACCCGTCAGCGCGTCGCCGCCCGAAATCCGGCAGACTGTTACGGGCGTTCACGCGGCAGCGATGCAGGCACTGGTTGCGGCGGCGACGGCAGTCGGCCTCAGCGAGCGGCTGAGCATCATCGCGCAGAGGCCGCTGAAGCGTCGGCAATGCCGCCATCAGTACTTCCTGAGGATCGCACCAGGCGGGCTATGGCGCTCCTGGCGCGTCAACGCATCAATCACCAGAAGTGGAAACGGCCATCATCATGCAAATAATCGGCGCGCGGGGGACAAAACGAACGCCGCCTCGGTCCGGCTCGCGAACGGGGTCGATGAGATCTCAGCTCAGTGTCACAAAACAACGATAGTGTGTCGCTGAAGGACCTCTTCTAGCCGAGTCATTGGCATCCGATGCGCGAGTAGCTCAGCGCGACATCGTCGAACCAAATCTCCGTTCCGGCGTTGAGCTCCCACCCCAGTCGGAAGGATTTGTAGGTCGGAGACCAGTTCGTTCTCGGTGCCCCTCCTCCATTGGCTCCGTTGCCCACTGCCGCCCAGTTCGTGGTTGAGACGTCCATTGATTGAGTCCCGTTCAGCCACACGATGAGTTCATCGTTGCCCATCTTGAACTCGATGCATTCCCACGTCGCGGCCATCATCGTTGCAGCGGGATCGCGTAGATCTACTTCACCATTGAAGTAGAGATTGGTCTGAAGATATCCGAGATTCATCCCGATGCGTACTTCGTGGGTGTCGTTGGTCGTGTCACCTGCCTCGATCCAGATTACGTGCGCACTACTAGGCAGGGTTGGAACACGAAGCCAAACACGCCCGAAGAATGTATTGTTCGGGGCAGGGAAGATCGAGCTATCTTCAATCGCGAGTAAAGTTGAATAGCCGCTGTTGGGCGTAACATGCAGAGACTGGCTGCCGCCGTGTTTCTGGGTCTTGTCGAGAGCAAACGTGCCAGAGCCATTGATTTTCTGAATCCATTTGCTGTTCAGCGCGGCCCCTTCGAAGTCATCGGAAAATAGCGTGCCTGAAGCCCCGCCCGCGGCGCCTCCACTGCCGCCGGTTACTCCGCCGGAGCCCCCGCTGGGAACGCCACCGCCGCCGGCAGCGGCTCCCGACATGCCTGCGCCCGACGCACCGCTGGAGCCAGAGTTGCCGCCCGACTGTGTTCCGGCGCCCGCTAGACCAGCGGTCCCTCCGGAAGCGCTCGCTCCGCCCAAGGCTGCAGACGCACCCGATGCGCTGACACCCCCTGAACCTGATGATCCGCCGGAGCCGATGGATCCGCCGGCGCCGATGAGTCCGCCCGTTCCGAGATTCCCGCCGGTGACGATAACGCCACCCGCGGAATTAGAACCGCCATTGTTCGTCGCTCCCCCTGTAACAGCTCCTCCCGATGAGGCTCCGCCGCTCGGCGCACTCGGGCCAGATTCGGTGGAGCAGCTCAGCGTTATGCCCAGGCCGCCCACGGCGCCTAATGTAAGGATCGCGTGACGAGCTGTTGACGTTAGCCTAGTGGAATTGCGCACGATATTTTTGAGGGCCATGATTTTAGGATTGTAGACTTACGGGTAAAGTCAGTCGCACGCGCGGGCAGTGGACCAGGAGGGCACCGCGCCATCTCACGAGTCACTCAGGTGTATTCACGGCTTCCGTTAGCTCTCGCGTCGGGTCTCGTCAAATCGTGCGAGCCTCTGCCTCCGGGAGCGCGTGTGTTAGCCTTGCATTGATGCGCGCTTCGTAAGGGTCCGCGATTGGAAGAGTCGATCGATTTCATGACCGGCCGAGGTCGAATGGGGATCGACAAGATCGAGCTGACGGGAGCGGAAGCCGAAGCGATCGGCCGCGGTGGGGTCGCGCAGGTGGCGCGGGCGACGAAGTTGGCGATCAGCACGGTAGGCAAGGGCCGTGACGAGGTCCGTGCCGGCGCGCGGCGCGAGGACGTCGTCAATGTTCGGCGAAGCCCGGGAAAACGGCCGTTTGAGGAGGCTAACCCGGAGCGTTGGCGTCGACCACGATACCCCCGTCTTCGCAGTGACATCGATCGAAGCGTGGTGGAAGCAGGCCGGCGCGCAACGCTACCCGAAAGCACGGGAGCTGTTCATCACCACCGATGCGGGCGGTAGCAACGGCTATCGTTTACACGTCTGGAAGCAGCAGCTGCAGCGTCTCGCTGACAAGCTCGGGCTCACCATTCACGTAAGCCACTTCCCGCCGGGAACGAGCAAGTGGAACAAGGTCGAACACCGGCTCTTCTCGTTCATCTCGATCAATTGGCGGGGCAGGCCGCTACGCTCATACGAGACGGTGATCCACCTGATCAGCAACACGACCAATCGAGGTGGCCTGGTCGTCCGTGCCCGTCTCGATCGCCGCCGCTACGCGACCGGCAAGAAGGTTTCGGCGGCAGAGCTACGAGCCCTGAACATCGAGCGAGGCGACTTTCATGGCGATTGGAATTACGTGATCAAGCCGCGACCGCAACCGCCACGTTGCTCGGTCGACTTCCGCATTCGCGAGCCCTAAAGGCCAGAGGCCGATCATGTGGAAAACAAAAATCGTTACAGATTTCAATGGTCTCGTCCTCTTCGAACCATCCCTTCTCAAAAAACGATATGGCGACGGACTGGTCGTCGGGACCGATTTATTTTCGCGCTACCCAACGTCCGACGAAGGTGATGCGGTCATCAGGGAAGGATTGATCGTACCCATCCTGGCCATTGATGATGCAGAGCACGAGGTGGTGGTGCGCTTCAGCACGGAAGACTCAGCTGCCGTGGGCGATATCGTGGCGGAGAACGGCGTTTTCCACTCCATGTCGCGGAGAACCTCGTCCTTGCTGACCTGATAGTATTGAAAGAATGGATACCTGACGTCGGCTGGACCTCGGTCCCAATTGTTGCTGGATATTACGCCGCCACAGTGCGCGGCTTCTGCTTGCGCGATAGCAACGGCCACGTGGTGACTGCCGGATACGAAATTGTACTGCGTGCTTGCGACACGCTGCCGTCTTTTACCGGGGACACCGCGAAGAATATGCGAGTTCTAGGCCGGCATGAGTCGTGAGTGTCTGGTCGGGACGCGAAATAAAGCCCATCTGCGTCGAGATTCGACCCGAATTCA
>CBINHN010000036.1:0-63882 GCA_966250485.1 uncultured Sorangium sp.
CTCGGCCTCGCGCGGCGTTGCGCAGCGTTGCTCGGCCTCGCGCGGCGTTGCGCGGACTCGTGCGAGCGGCTCGTTGCCCGCGACCCGGCATCGCCCTCGCCGCGGTTCGGCAGAGCGACGCTCTTGTAATCATATGGATTCATTGACTATTTTATTTTTTTCTGAAAACGACTTTCAATTTCAATTTCATTTCGCTACGAAGCGCTCATCCCGTTCGAGCTGCGACGCGCACGTGTCGCGGAGCGCTCGGACGCGGCTCTCGAGCTCGCGGTGGTGCGGCTCGGAAAGCAAACGAGGAGTCATGCGTAACTTTCAGGTTGGTGTTCTGCGCTTCGCATTGAGTCTGGCAGCGGGTGCTTCACTGATGACGGCTTGCGGCGACGACGATGACGGTCCGCCGGGAGCGGCCGGCATGAGCAGCGCTGGCAGTGCGTCCGCGCTCGGCGGCAGCGCCGGTCACGTCGCCAGCTCCGGAGCGGGCGGAGATGCGGGTGGAAGCGATGCGCGGGGCGGCGCCGGAAATTTGGGCGGTGGTGGCTCAGGACAGGCGCAGGGCGGCAGCGCGAACGGCGGTGACAGCGGCTCCGGCGGCGAAGATGACGAAGTGACGGGCGGAAGCTCCTCGGCCGGCGCTAGCGGCGAGGCCGGTGCCGGCGGCTCGGCGGGCGCCAGCGGCGCAGCAGGCTACGACGTCAGCCAAGACATCAGCCGCATCGTCCCCGAGCTCAATGATTTGCGCGGACTGGTGTTCTCGAAGACTGGAAAGCTGTATGCCTCGGGTCACATCGGCGCGGACGTGGCGACGACGGATCGCAAGCTGGCGGTCGCTCGCTTCGACAGCGACGGGGAGCTGGATCCCAGCTTCGGAGAGGGCGGCATCGTGGCGCTGAACCTGGCGCCGCAGGTGATCGACACCGAGGCCGAGCCGGACGTCGTCAGCAACGACGGCAACGAGCAGTCGCTCGGCGTCGTCGAGCTCGCCAACGGCGACGTGATCGTACAAGGCACCATCCGTGACACCAGCGGCAAGGGCACGGACGTCGTCCTGATCCGTCTCGACTCGAGCGGTGAGCTCGTGACTAGCTTCGGCGAGGACGGCGTTCAGCGCATCGATTTCGGGTGGACGCCGGATGACGCCGCGGACTGGACGGCGGCCACAGGTCCCAATGACGACGCCTGGGGCGTCGCGCTCGACACCAGCACGGCGACCGAGAAAGTCGTCGTGTTCGGCTTCGGTCCGGCCAAGAAGGGGCAGCTCAGCGGCAACCCCGCGACGCAACGCACGGACAACGATCGCTATATCGCGCGCGTCATCGCCGAGAGCGGCGCGCTCGATCCCGACTTCAACGGCGGCAGCGTGTTCACGCTCAACACGGGCGGCACGTTCTCGGACGGCGGGCGCCGCGGCTTGGTGGAAGCCGACGGCTCGATCGTGAGCGCTGGCTACACGAACTACGGCGACCTGCTCGGCAACCACATCGTCGTCATTCGCTTGCGCCCCAACGGCACGCCAGACCCGAGCTTCGGCTTCGGCATCGCCCTGCCGGGCGTCGCGCGCGCCAATCCCTTCCTCGACGATGGCGGCGTCGCGGAGTGCTACGGCCTCGCGCGCCAGAGCGGCGGCCGCTATGTGACCGCCGGCTACGGTCGCGCCACCCTCGAGAACGGCGCCTCCAAGTACGGCTGGGCGCCGACCCAGAGCGTCGATCTCGTCAGCTTCGGCTTCACCGCGGACGGCCTCGACGAGACCTTCGGGCGAGACGCGACGCTGGCCATTCAGAGCGAAGAGTTCGCGCTCGGAAACAACGAAGACCGCGGCCGCGACGTGCTGGCGCTGAAGGACGATCGCTTAGTCTTCGTCGGTCGCTTCGGCCCCAATCCGGCGATCTTCGTGACCACGGAGGACGGCGAGCTCGACACCTCCGTCGGCGACGGCGGCAAGTTCGTGTACCCGCCGCTCGGCGAGACCTCGGGCGTCGCCACGTCGCACTTCTACCGTGTGGTGGCCTCGCCGGACGGCACGCGCCTCGCGGCGGCGACGAATAACCACCCTGACGGCGCGCTGCTGGCGTTCATCTCCGTCTCGCCGCGTTGACCCGAGCGACGATGAGCCAGCGTTCTCCAACTCCCCGCTCGCTGGTGTGGTGCGCGCCGAGATCGCTCGGCGCGCTCGCGACGCTCAGCGCGCTGTCGTTTCAGGCGTGTCACGAGACGAGCAATCCGCAGGAGCACTATCGGCGCGGCTCCGCGGCCGCCGGCGGCGTCGCTGCCAGCGGCGGCAAGAACGACTCCAATGGCGGGTCGCGCGACGCGCAGCGCGGAGGCGCGCGCGCCGCGGCCGGCAACAGCAACGCGGCGCTGGGCGGCTCCGCCGACAGCCTCGGAGCGGGCGGCGTTGCTAATGAAGGGGGAAGCGCCCCGCCCTCGAGCGGCGGAAGCCCGCCGCTCGAGGGCGGCAGCGACAATGCTGGCGGCGCGGGGCAGGAGCCGGTGGATGCCTGCGGCGCGCCGCCGGTCCGCGACGAAGCGTTCACGCGGGCGGCGCTGCGCGAGGCGGCCGTCGAGTGCGCCAGCTGGCAATTTTGCCGCTTCCAGAGCGCCGCGGCGACGCTGCGCGACGCGCTCGTCGAAGCTGACGTAGTGACCGAAAACGCCGCCGCGCAGCAGGCGTTCTTGCGCGCGTTCGCGGTGTGGTCGGAGCTCGAGCTGTTTCAATTCGGGCCGCTGGCGAGCAAGGCTGAGAGCGCTGGCAAAGACAGCTATCAGGGGCTCGGCATCCGCGAGCTCGTCTACGCCTGGCCCGCGACCGCGCGCTGCCGCGTCGATGAGCAGCTGGTCAATCCCGTGTACGCCGAGCGCGGCTTCGCCAACGTGCCGATCTCGGGGCGCGGGCTGTTCGCGCTCGAGTACCTGCTCTTCTATACGGGGACAGACACCGCGTGCGCGGCACAGTCGAGCACGGCGCAAGCCTGGCCGAGCGACGGCGAGGCGCTCGCGCAGCACAAGACGCGCTACGCCCGCGCGCTCGCCGATGATGTGCTGCAGAAAGCCGACGAGCTGGTCCGCGCTTACGGTGAGGCGGGCGACTTCCGGCGCGCGTTCGTCAGCGCGAGCGGCTACCCCGACGATCAGGAGGCGCTCACCGTGCTCGCCTGGGCGCTGATCTACGCAGAGCGAGAGGTCAAAGATTGGAAGCTCGGCGTGCCCCTCGGCGTCACGCTGAGCCACCCGGTCAGCAACCCGGAGACGCCCTTCGCCCTGCGCGGCACGAGCGCGATTCGCGGCAACTTGCTCGGCTTCCGCCGCTTGCTGCAGGGCTGCGGCGATGACGGCAGCGGCATCGGCTTCGATGATTGGCTGCGCGCCGCCGGCCACGCCGAGCTCGCCGAGGCGCTCAGCGACGCTTGGCAGAACGCCATGCGAGCCGCCGAAGCGACCCCCGAGCTCGACCGCGCCAGCAACGCGGAGCTCGACCACCTCTATCGCGAGCTCAAGGCGCTGACCGACCTGCTAAAGAGCGATCTCTTTGGCGCCGGCAGCCCGCTCAACCTGAAATTGCCAGCGGGGGTGGCCAGTGACACCGATTGAACGGCGGGCGCTCGTCGAGCGCTTCACGAAATTTTGCTTCCAGCCCATCGATTTGGCCTGGCTCGCGGCCTTTCGCGCGCTGTTCGGAGCCGCGATGGCGCTCTCGGTCTATCGCTTCATCGCGAACGGTTGGATCGAGCGCTTCTTCGTAGAGCCCGCCTTCCATTTCAAATACTGGGGCTTCGCCTGGGTCCAGCCGCTCCCCGGCGGCACGCTGCGGCTGCTCTGCTATGCGCTCATCGCGCTGGCCTCGTGCATGGCCGCTGGGCTGTGCTTTCGCGCCGCGGCGTTGCTGTTCGCGCTCGGCTTCACGTACCTGCAGCTGATCGACGTCAGCACCTACCTCAACCACTATTACCTCGCCGCGCTGCTGGCTTTTCTGCTCGCCGCCTCGCCTGCCGGGCACGCCGCGTCGCTCGACGCCTGGCTCGTGCCGGCGCTGCGTCGTGACACCGCGCCGCGCTGCTGGCAGCTCTTGTTCCGCTTTCAAGTCGGCGTCGTTTATGTCTTCGCTGGGCTGGCCAAGGCGGAGTCGGATTGGCTGCTGCACGCGCAGCCGCTCAGCATCTGGCTCGGCGCGAGCACGGGCCTACCGCTGCTCGGTCGCCTGCTCACCCTGCCCTTCGTACCGCTGGCGCTGAGCTGGTGCGGATTTCTGTTCGACACCACGGTGGTCGGGTTTCTGCTGTGGTCGCGATCGCGGCCCTTCGCGTACGCGGCGGTGCTCGTGTTTCACGCGCTGACCCGCCTGCTGTTCCCGATCGGGATGTTTCCGCTCATCATGGTGCTCTCCGCGCTGGTGTTCTTCCCCGCGGATTGGCCGCGCCGCTTGCTGGCGCGCTCGCGCGGGCGGCCCCGACCGGCGCTCGCGCCGCTGCCCGAGCGGAGCTTCGTGCGGGAGGTGCGCGTCAGCCGCCTGCAGCGCGCGCTGCTCGCGGTCGGGCTCTGCTACTGCGCCTTGCAGCTGGCTTTGCCGCTGCGCTTCCTCGCCTATGGCGGCAACGTGCTGTGGCACGAGCAAGGGATGCGCTTCGCGTGGCGCGTCATGCTGCGCGCCAAGGGCGGCAGCACCACCTTCATCGTGCGCAGCGAGCGCAGCGGCCGCGTGTACTACGTGAGCCCGCGCACGTACCTCACCGGCCTGCAAGAGAGTGAGATGGTCAGTCAGCCCGATCTGATCGTTCAGCTCGCGCGCCACATCCGCGACGACTTCGCCGCGCGCGGGCTCGGACCAGTGCAAGTCCACGCCGACTCGCGGGTGAGCTTGAACGGCCGGCGCGGCGCCCCGTTCATCGATCCCGACGTCGATCTCGCGCGCGTCGAAGACGGCCTGGCGCGCGCCAGCTTCGTGCTCCCTGCCCCCACCGGCGCGCCGCCGCACACGCGACCAGTGCTGTGACCCTCATGTCATTTCCACATTTCGCTCGGGCGTTGCCCGTCGCGACCCTGTTCACGCTCACCGCTGCGACCCGCGCTCACGCCGAGCCGCCGCCAGCGCAGACTCCGGCGCCGGCCGCCTCGGCCACCCCACCCGTGGAGGTGACCATCGCCGGGACCCGCGTGTCACGCACCGCCGGCTCCGCGCACCTCATCACGCGCCGGCAGCTCGAGCGCTTCGCGTACACGGATCCACAAGCGATCGTACAGCAGGTGCCGGGCGTCTACGTTCGTCAGGAGGACGGCGTGGGGCTGCGGCCGAACATCGGCGTTCGCGGCGTGAACCCCGACCGCAGCAAGAAGCTCACGCTGATGGAAGACGGCGTGTTGTTCGGGCCCGCGCCGTACTCCGCGCCGGCGGCCTACTACTTCCCGCTGATGGCGCGCATGGTCGGGGTGCGCGTGATCAAAGGGCCCGGCGCGGTCGCGTACGGACCACAGAGCGTCGGCGGCGCCATCGACTTCGTGACGCGGCCGATACCAGCGCGCACGCAGGGCGCGGCCGCGCTCTCCTTGGGTCAGTACGACTTCGGCCAGCTGCACGCGCACTTCGGCTCCAGCAACGAGCAGGTCGGTTTTCTCATCGAAGGCGTCCGTCTGTGGAACACCGGCTTCAAGCAGCTCCCGAATGGAGCGGACACAGGCTCGACGCGCGACGACTGGATGGCGAAGTTCTCCTACGTACCGAACCCCGCGGCGGTGAACCGCGATCAGTTCCTGTTGAAGCTCGCGTACGCCGACGAGGTCTCGAACGAGAGCTACCTCGGCTTGAGCGACGCGGATTTTCGGCGCGATCCGTACCAGCGCTACGCCGCCAGCGCGCTCGACCAGATGAAGAACCACCGCTCCAGCGTGGTGCTGACGCATACCTTCGAGATGCCCGAGCGCGCGTTGACGCTCAAGACCTCCCTCTACCGCCACGACTACGCGCGCGTCTGGCGCAAGCTCAACCACTTCAACGGAGCAGGCGTCTTCGGCGTGCTGCGCGACCCGGAGGACCCGAAGAACGCCGAGCAGCTGGACGTCTTGCGCGGTCGAGCCGACAGCGCCACCGCGGGCGACACGCTGTGGATCGGCCCCAACGATCGCGCCTTCGTCAGCGAGGGCGCTCAGTCGCAGCTCAACCTGGCCCTACAGCAAGGCGAGCTGAGCGAACGCATCGAAATCGGCGCCCGGCTGCATCACGATCGCATCATCCGCCGGCACAGCGAAGACGCCTTCTCGATGCAAGGCGGTGCGCTGATCCCCGCTGGGCTGCCCACCTCCGTCACCGCCGCGAACCGCGACGAGAGCATCGCCTTCGCCACGCACGCGCTCGCGGCGCTCACGTACCGCGCGCTGACCGTAACACCTGGCGTACGCGTCGAGCTCATCCGCTCGCGGGCGCGGGACTACCTCGCCGGCGGCGAGCACACCTCGCGCGTAGCAGCGCTGCTGCCCGGCATCGGCGTCTACAGCGCCGTGAGCGAGGATTTCGGGTTGCTCGCCGGCATTTACCGCGGCTTCAGCCCGCCGGCGCCCGGCAGCGGTGAGGCCGCAAAACCCGAGTACAGCCTCAACTACGAGGCCGGCGCGCGCTTCAGCCGCGGCGCCTTGCGCGCCGAGCTGATCGCGTTTTACAACCACTACTCGAACCTGACCGACGTCTGCACCATCTCGAGCGGCTGCTTGACCGAGAACCTCGATCGCCAATTCGACGCCGGCAAGGCGCGCATCTATGGCCTCGAGGCGTACGCCGCGCACGAGCTGCCGCTAAGCGAGCGCTGGCGCCTACCCTTCATGCTGGGCTACACGCTGACCCGAGCGCAGTTTCTGAATGATTTCACGTCGCAAGATGCCATCTACGGCAGCGTGCGCGCTGGCGACGAGATGCCGTACGTGCCGCGGCACCAGCTGAAGACGAGCATCGGCGTCGAGCGCGGACGCGACGCTCATTTCGCCGTCGCGCTCTCCTACGTCTCTCGCATGCGCGAAGAAGCGGGCAGCGCGCCGCTCTCTGAGTCGCTCGCCACCGACGAGCAATTTTGGCTCGATGCCTCCGCGGGCGTCGCAGTGTGGGGCCCGTTGTCGCTCTACGGCCACGCGCGAAACGTGCTGAACGCCGCGTTCATCGTCTCACGGCGGCCTTACGGCGCGCGACCCAACCCTCCGCGCTGGCTCGAAGCCGGCGTCAGGCTCGAGCTGTGAGGCGCATCGCCGTCAGCTTGCGAGCCAGCGCGAGCGTCGGAGCAACGGCGGGATGAGCCGACGCGCAGCCCCGCTTCGCTATGCCGCGTTTTTGCGCGGCGTGAGCCCCATGAACGCCAAAATGCCCGAGCTCCAGCGCGCCTTCGAGGCCGCGGGCTTCACTGAGGTCAAGACGGTGCTCGCCAGCGGCAACGTGGTCTTCAGTGCCCCGGCAGCCGCGGAGTCTGCGCTCGCGAAGCGCGCCGAGTCCGCTATGGCCGAGCACCTGCCCCGCTCGTTCCCCGTCATCGTGCGGTCCGTCGACGCCTTGCGTGAAATGCTGGCGAGCGACCCTTACCGGCCATTTCGCATTCCCCGCGGCTCCAAGCGAGTCGTCACGTTTCTACGCAGCCCGTTCCGCGCCCGGCTGTCGTTGCCGCTGGCTCTGGAGGACGCGCGCATTTGGTGCGTAAAGGGCAGTGAGGTGTTCACGACTTATGTCCCCGGGCCGAACGGACCGGCGTTCATGCGACTGATCGAGAAGACGTTCGGCAAAGACGTGACCACCCGCACCTGGGAGACCGTGCAGAAAGTCGCGCGCTGAGCCGCCGCCTACTACTTGAACGGGGACGGGACCGTTAGCGCGGCGAGCGTGGGGCTCTCGCTGCGGCTTGGAGTATGGCTGCGGTTTTTGCAGGCCACGGCAAATTGACGGCCGCGGAGCGCGAAATTCGCGCGCAGTGATCGATACGCTCCGTCACTGCATCAAGAGCCGTCGGCTGCCGCCGACAAAACGAGCTCGAGGTTCCTTGTCGAAAGAACACCAACCGGTTCGCTGGGGCCGCCTGCCAACGGCTGCCCAGCTCATCCCTATTTTGTGGCTCGCTGCTTGCTCCAACGCCAGCGCAGGCGCTGTAGCAAACGGCGGTTCGAGCTCGAGCACGGGCGGCACCGTCACGGCGGCCGGCGGCCAAGCGGGCGGTGGCAGCAACGTCTCGGGCGGCGCGATGAGCGGCGCTGCCGGCAGCGGCGGCAGCGCGAGCTCCTCCGGCGGCGCGATGAGCGGCGGAGCTTCACTGGGCGGCGCTACGACGGGCGGAAGCGGCGGCGGCCCGGGCGGCGCGATGAGCGGCGGCACCACCGCGGCCGGTGGCGTGAGCGGCGGGGGCACGTCGGCGATGGCAGGCGCGAACGCCGCCGGCGACGCGGGAGCCGCAGGAAGCGGCGCGGCGCGCGAGTGCCTAGCCGCGCCCGCCGTGGCCCAGATGAAGATCGGCTGGAACCTGGGCAACAGCCTGGACTCGGTAGACGCCACGAAGTCCGACAGCGAGGTAGAGACCGCATGGGGAAACCCCAAGATCACTCGCGAGCTGATCCAGGCGGTAGCCAAGGCTGGCTTCGGCGTCGTGCGCATCCCCGTCACTTGGGTCGGCCGCTTCGGTGCCGCCCCGGACTACGTCATCCACCCCGCATTTTTCGCGCGCGTGGAAGAGGTCGTCCACTACGTGCTCGACCAAGGGCTGTACGCGATCATCAACCTGCACCACGACGGCGGCGAGGGCATTTCTGGGCAATGGCTCACGCTCGTCAACTCGGCCAAGCAGGTGGATCCGGCGCTCAACGCGGCGGTGCTCGCGCAGCTCAAGAAGATGTGGGCGCAGATCGCCAAGCGCTTCGAGGGCTACGGCGAACACCTGATCTTCGAGTCGATGAACGAGATCAAGGTCGGCTACGATCCGCCGCTTCCCGCGTACTACGACCAGGTCAACGCGCTCAACGCCGCGTTCGTGGACACCGTGCGCGCGACCGGCGGTAACAACGCGACGCGCTGCTTGGTCGTGCCCGGCTACAACACGAACATCGAGTACACCGTGGCTGGCTTCGTGCTTCCGCAGGACACGTCGCCGGGACGGCTGATCCTGAGCGCGCACTACTACGATCCTTGGAGCTACGCCGGAGCCGGCATGACGCACACCTGGGGCGCGGGCGCGCCCGGCGCCGATGACTGGGGGCAGGAAGACTGGGTGCGCAGCGCCGTGGGGAAGCTGAAGACGACGTACATCGACGAGGGCGTGCCGGTGATTTGGGGAGAATACGGCGCGGTCCGGCAAGCGGGCTATGAGACGTACAACCGCTATTACATGGAGTACGTGACCAAAGCCGTGCACGACGCCGGCATCGCGCCGATCTTCTGGGACAACGGCTCCCTGGGCTCGGGCGAGGAAGCGTTCGGCCTGTTCAATCGCAAGACCAACGCCGTCGCGCAGCCGGAGATCCTCGCGGCCATGATGCGCGCAGTGACCGCCGACTACACGCTCGCGGACGTCGCGAAGCCGTAGCGCGCACGGAGACGACGGAGCACGCTAAAATGAGCGGCGCCGTGCTCGTCCTCGCGGACGGCACGGCGCCGGGGCGTGGCAGTCGACGCTGCGCGGGACGCAGCGTCGCTGCGCTCAGTTGATGGTCAGAGAGTAGGAGTCGATCGAGCCGCCGCTGGTCGCGTTGAAGAGCTCGAAACCAGCTTGGACGGACAGCAGGTTCCAGCTCGCCGCGCCCGTGCCGCGCGTGACGGCGTCCTTCAGGAACGGCAGCAGATCGAAGTTCATCACCGGTGCCGTGCCTGGGCTGCGCCGATACGTGACCGTGTGCCACGACTCCGTCGGGCCGTACCACACCTCCCAGGTCGTGCCGGCGGCGCTGAAGGTGGCGACCTTCTCGCCGATGGGGTTCGTCGTGGTGGCCGTGGAGTAGTCGAGCCAGACCATGACCTCGAGCGTGTTCCCGTCCGGCGCCTGGAGCCCCGTGCTCTGCGCGACCCACATGTCGTAAGAGACGTTCCACTTCTGCCCTGCCGGCGGCGTGAAGGACCAGCTGCTGGTCACGGCCGTGAGCGCTGAAACGGGCTTCGCGTTCGCTTGCGAATAGGCTCCCGCCCAGCTGCCCCAGTGCCAGCCTTGAACGATCGAGGGGTAGGACGCCGGTGCGTTGTTGTTGCTGGTGATGCCAGACGTCATCACCGTCATCGCCGCGCAGTTCGCGCCGTAGTAACCGGTCACGCTCTGCGACCCGCTGCCCAGGTTGTTGACGTTGTTGTGGTAGCCGTAGTTGCTACCGAGGTTCTGCAGGCCGGTGTTGGCGCTGATGGTGCCGACGCTGTTCGCCTTGCAGCCGCCGCCGTTACCACCACCGCCGCTGCCACCGCTGCCCCCTTCGACGTGGGGCTTGACGCTGGTCACGCACAGGCTGAAGGCGTCGCCGGCCTTGGCCTGATCCGTGGCGATCTGCACTTGTAGATCGTAGAGCTTCGCCGGGTCGGCCGGTGAGGGATCGTCGCTCATCCAGTCCGCGGGGATCGCGGCCTTGCTGATCACGAGCTGCGTGCTGCCGCTCAGCTCCAGCGCCGTCCCCGCCGGATCGCCCACGGGGATGAAGGGCGAGATGGTGCTGCCATCCGCCGTGTTGCTGAAGCCGATGCGCACCGGCATCCCGTTCGTGTTGCCGGTGAGCGTGATGTCGAAGCCGGTGATGTTGCCGCACGCCGCCTTCGTGGCGTCGAACACGTTCTTCACGGACATCATGCCGCCGCTGTCGTTCAGGCTGAGCCCGATGCCGGCGCCGTAGTCGTCCGTGGATCCGGTTGCTTTGCCGGAGATGCACATGCCGGGACCGGGCGCCGTGGCTTGGAAGGGCGGAGTGTTCTTCACGCAGGGCGCGCCGTTGCACTGCAGGGTGGCCGCGGTGTTCGCGTCGCCGTACCAATAAAAGGCGCCCTGGATGCCGCACGTGTTGCAGGCCTTGTCGACCCAGCCGTCCTTGTCGATCGGCAAGACGCTCTTGTCGGTGTTGGTGCAGCTGACCATGGCCGCGCCGCCCTGGGCCGTGGCGTTGCCCGCAGCGCCGGCTGTTCCGCCCATGGTGGTTGCAACCCCACCGCCGCCGCCGACCGCGGTGGTGCCGCCGCTCGTGCCCGAGTTGCCGGCCACCGTGCTGCCGGTGCCGCCGCCGCCTTGAAGCGCGGTGGTCGAGCCACCGAACGCGCCCAGGATGCCGCCGCTGTTCGCGTTGGCTCCTGCGCTGTTCGCGTTACCTCCTCCGCCGCCGCTGCCGCCGCCGCTACCGTTGTTCGACCGCGATTCCGTCGCAGGCGAACAGCCCAAGGCGACGATGAACGCTGCGTTGATGGAGAACCGACCAACTGAACCGAAAGCTAACGAGAACTTAGTAATCATGTGTGGCTCGACCCCGGCAATCTCTAGCAGACCAAGGCTCTTGGTCCACAGACTCGATCAGGTTTCTCACGTCGGGCTAGTCACCGCACCCCCAAGAAGCAAGTCAGATGCCGAGACCTGGGACCGGTCCCGGATCGGCTTGACAGCGGGGCCAAAGCGGCGATTGGGCAGAACAGTGGCTCGATCCGAGACCTGCCAGCCGCAAAGGATAATTTTCCTTTGAGAGCAGCTTCGGCGACAGCGCTCACGGGGCTACTGCCCGAGATGCATCGCTTGACGGTACTCCGGCCTCACATTTCCGTCGGAGTCCATCACCATGAACCAATGCTGCCATGGAATCTCGAGCTCCTCGAAGATCGAGATGAGGTCGCTGTAGTAGCGGGCGAGATCCTCCAGCCGCGCCGTTTGGTCGTAGGCGCCGAACTCATTGCAGATCACCGGCACGCCGTGCATCACCGCCCAGCGCTTGGCGATCAAGATGCGGTTACGCAGCGCGGCGCGGGTGCCGTCGCGGTAATAGCTGTTCACCGCGCCGAGCAGCCAGGCTTCCATCCCGGCGTTGAAGCCGAGATCCGAGTAGTACTCGGACCAGCGCGCAGGGTCGTACGGAAACGGCACGTCGTGCACCGAGCTGAGGTTCGCCCAGCTCGCCCCCTGATGCGTAAAGATGAACGGCTCGTAGTCGTGAAACGCGTAGATCACGTTGTTGTCGGGCAAGAGCTCGCGCCGCGACAGCGTGTCGATGCCGTACCAGTTCGTGTCGCCGAAGATGATGGTGTGCGTCGTGTCGTGCGCGCGGATGGCGGCGATCATGCGTTGCGCCAGCGCGTCCCACTCGCTCTGCGTCGGATCCACGCCGTCGAACGAGAGCTCCGGCTCGTTGAGCAGCTCCAAGAACAAATCTTCACGCGGGTTGCTCGCCACGTGCTCGGCGACCTTGCCCCACAGCAGCACGGCCGTATTCAGCGAGTCCGGGTTGGCCTTGTTCAGGAGCGACCCGTAGTGATGGTAGTCGATCGTCAGCGACAACCCGTGCTCCTGCGTCCATGCGTCGAAGGCGTCGAGGACCTCGAACAAATCCGGGTGCACCTCGATCGCTAGCGCATCGCCGCTGCCGCTCGCGCTCTCGACGTAGAGATCGAGATCGATGGGCAAGCGCAGCCCCTTGAAGCCCGCAGCGGCGAGCTGCTCGACGAACTCTGCTCCGTACTTGAACTCCGTGAAGCGCTCCTGCTCGAGCCAGTTCGTCAGGTTGTAGCCGCGGTCGAGCCAGCGGAGCGCCTTGGCTTGCAGCGGATTGGCGATCGCGATGGAGTCGATCGTACTGTCCAGTGGCGGGGCGACGGGACGGATGACCATGTCGGGCGCGGAGCTTCCAGCGTGCTCTACGATCTTCAGATCATCGAGCGCGAAGGCGCCGCTGTCGCCGGTGTTGCCGCGGATCTGCCAGTCGATGGCGGTGACGTGCGCCGGCGCGAACGGGACCGCCTCGCCCCAGGACTGTTGCGCGAACGTCCTGAACGGCAGCACCACGCTCTTCCAGGTGGCCGAAGCGGGGAGATCCATGCCATAGAAATTGAAGTCCGTGACTTCGCTGGTCTGCACTTGTACGCGGTGCGCGCCGCCGCGATAGACGTAGGCGATACCTTGATAAGCGCTGAGCTCGAGCGGGCTCGCGCTGCTGCCCAGCGCGACACCGACGCCGACGAAAGGCTGGTAGCCCAAGGCGCCCATGTCGAAGGTGTAAGTCGCCTCGAGGGCTTTCGCGGATTGATACCCTTCTGCCGTCACCGCCAGCGCAGCGCTGCCACCAAACTGGATGGTGGAGAGCCCGCCGTTCGGCCCGTCAGTGTAGCCGTACCAGGATCCCGAAATCAGCGCTGCGGTGTCGCCGTCCTCGAAATCGTCGACCAGGAGACCTTCCATGCCCGCCGTGCCTCCCGTACCGGAGCCGCTCGGCGAAGAAGCGGAGCCGGGGTCGCACGCGGCAACGGCGAGTGAAGCCAAAGTCGAGAGCAAGAGAGGCCGAAATCGGCGGGGTGTCATGAGCAAGCTCCAGGTCCAGGTCGGCCGCGTAGCGCGGCACAGTGCTTGATGTTCCGACGCCGCTGCAGCGATCGGAAAATCGCGCAGCCCTGGCTGCAAGCAGGCGTCCGGCCGCCAGCGCTGTAACGACCCAAAGCGGCTCGGCGATTCTGCCACAGCGACGGCTCGGTGGCGCTTTCGCCCAGCTCGGACGCGCTGTGCTCTACTTCATGGGCCACCGATGTCCATCCTCTTCTCCGAGCTGATCGTCATTTTGGCACTCGTGCTCGCGAACGGATTCTTCGCGGGCGCGGAGATCGCGATTGTTGCGCTGAGGAAATCGCGGATTCAGGAGCTGGCCGACCAGGGCCGCAGCAGCGCGCGGGCCGTCCTCGCCTTGCGCGACGATCCGGAGCGCTTCCTCGCGACGGTTCAAGTCGGGATCACCGTCGTGAGCGCGACGGCGGCGGCGTTCGGCGGTGAGTCCCTGGCCAGGCGCCTCACCGAGCAGCTGACAGGCGCGGGCTTCATCGGCGCCCACGCTCACGCCGTCGCCTTGGCGCTGGTGATCGCCGGCATTTCGTTTCTGTCCATCGTCATCGGCGAGCTGGTGCCGAAATCATTGGCCCTGCGCGGCGCGGAGCGCTTCGCGCTGCTCGTGGGTCAGCCGGTGCTGGCGCTCTCTTGGCTGGCCCGGCCGCTGGTGTGGCTGCTCGGCGCGAGCGCGAACCTGCTGCTCAAACCCTTTGGGGATCGCACCACGTTCACCGAGACGCGACACTCCGCCGAGGAGCTGCAGGAGCTGGTCGAAGAGGCCGCGAGAGCGGGCATGATCCACCCCGACGCCGGCGAGATCGCGTCGCGCGCGCTGGAGTTACCCGACCTCACGGTGGCCGACGTGATGGTGCCCCGGCAAGACGTAGTGGTGATCCCACGCAATGCATCCGCCGAGGAGCTGCGCCGCATCCTGCTCGAGCAGACGCACACGCGCATACCGGTTTACGAGGAGCGCATCGACAACATCGTGGGTTACATCAGCGTCAAAGACATGCTGGCGCTGGCCTGGGATCAGAAGCTCATCGTGCTCGAGGACATCTTGCGCAGCGCGTTCTTCGTCCCGGACTCCAAGCAGGCCGTCGAGCTGTTGAAGGAGATGCGCAGTCGACACATGCCTTTCGCGATCGTGGTCGATGAGCAAGGCGGCATGTCCGGGATCGTCACCATGGAAGATGTCGTGGAGGAGCTCGTCGGCGAGATCTTCAGTGAGCACGAGGGGGACGTCCCCGAGCTCATCACCAAGGAAGCCGACGGCGCGGCGGTGCTGAACGGTCTGACACCGATTCGCGAGGCGAACCGCGCGCTCGACATCGAGTTGCCGGAAGATGGACCCTGGACGACGATCGCGGGGCTCTGTCTCGCCGTGGCCGGGCACATCCCCACGAACGGTGAGTCCATGCAGCTGCCCGATGGCAGCCTGGCCGAGGTGCTCGACGCCACGCCGCGCAGGATCCGCGCGGTTCGCATTCGTGTGCAGCGAGACAGCGCCGACAAGCACGTGTGAGCGCAATCGCGGACACGCGTCGTCGTCGACGAGCCGGCGCGAACTCGAAGTCAAGAGGGCTGCGTCATTGCCTGTGGCGGGATTGCCGCGGCTGACGATGCACGCGAGTGAGAATCTGAATCGCAGGGTTGCTCTCCGCCGCACGATGCGCGTAGGGTCGCTCGAGTAAAATGCAATTCAACAAACGTTTTGGTCTCGGCTCGGCCTCGTTGGTGTTGCTCGTGAGCTGTGGGTTGCCGGGGTGCGCCGGCAATCAGTCGCAACCGCCACCAGCGCCGCAGCCGACGGTCGCGCCGCCGCCGCCCGCCACCACCTCCGCGCCGCTCGCGGCCGCGCCACCTCCTGCGGCGCCCAGCGCGGCGCCCGTCGAAGCGGCGCCGGCGCGGCCCAAGCACCACCTGGGTCCTCACCACATGTTGGCGGCGATGTTCTTTTGGAGCACGGACTCCGTCGAGCTCAAGCCGGAACAGCGGGCGACGGTGGAGGGCATCGAAGCCGAGCTGGAAAAGGTGCCGGACGCAGCAGCAGAGCCACACCGAAAGCTAGCCAATGACATCGCCGACGGCGTCGCAGCCGGCAAGCTCAATCGGGCGAAGACGGACGCGGATCTGCGGGCGCTCACGACCGCGGTAGCAGCGGCTCAGACCGCGGAGCAGGATGCGCTCAATCGGCTGCACCAAGCGCTCGAACCGGAGCAGCGCAAGAAGCTCGTCGAGACAATGCGCGAGAAGGCGCGCCAAATGCAGGAGCACATGGACGCCGGCATGCACGGCGAAATGGGGCCCGGAATGCACGGCGAAATGGGGCCCGGAATGCACGGCGGAATGGGACCCGGGATGCACGGCGGAATGGGACCCGGAATGCACGGCGGCGCCGCACCGGGCGCGGGCAAAGGGCCCGCGGCGGGACCGAACGCGGCCGGAGGCGGACCCGGCGTCGGAGCAACCGCGGGCGGCAAAGGCCCGGGCATGGGCGCCGGCATGCACCAAGGCATGGGACCGGGGCCCGGGAGAGGGCCCGGTATGGGACCTGGAATGGCGCCGGGTATGGCGAGCGCGCCGGGCAAGGGCCCGGGCATGCACCAAGGCATGGGACCGGGTCCGGGTAAGGGCGCGGGTATGGGGCCCGGTATGCACGACATGGGCGCCGCGATGATGATGCACTTGAGCGAGGATCTCGCGCTGACACCGGAGCAGAGCGAGAAGATCCGCGCTCAGCTCGAGACGCAGCGCAAAGCCCAGGAAGGCCCGATGAAG
This sequence comes from uncultured Sorangium sp., assembly GCA_966250485.1. Taxonomy (GTDB): domain Bacteria; phylum Myxococcota_A; class Polyangia; order Polyangiales; family Polyangiaceae; genus PMG-095. Next base: position 16,263 of record CBINHN010000036.1, read on the forward strand.
GCGCGCTTCGCGGCGATGCAAAAGCACCTGACCGCGGTGGGCGACGCCTTCATGACGGACAAGTTCGACGCCAAGAAGGCCGGCGTGGGCTCGCAAGCCGCGGAGATGGTCAAGGCCATGGCCACGCAGCACCTCAAAGCGGTCGAGACCATCACGGCGGCGCTGACGCCGGAGCAGCGCGCAAAGTTCGCGCAGCACATTCGCGAGCACGCCGCGCAGCACGAGGCGGCGCACGCCGGTCAGTGACGGCGGCCGACGACGCGACGCAGGCTGTGCGCCAAAGTGAGCCTGCGTCGCTGCTCGGCGTGCCCGCGCGTACGGCGGCGATCCCCCCTTCGACGCGCTACGCTGGCGCGATGCGACGCGCACTCGAGCGAGCCGGAGCATCCATCGCGTGCTGCGCGGGCGCGCTGCTGCTGGCCGTCACGGGAGAGCCCAGCGCGTGGGCGCGAAGCGCGCCGGCCCAGTCGCTCGATTATCGAGCGGCGCAACGCTACGTGCTCTCGCTGATCAACCGTGATCGCGCGCGAGCCGGCTTGTCACCCGTCGTGCTCGACGAGGCGGCGTCCAAAGCCGGTCGACGGCATGCGCGCGACATGGCCGCGAACGGCTTCACGGGTCACGTCGGCAGCGACGGCTCGGTCCCGGAGCAACGCTACACGCAGAGCGGCGGCGTCGATTTCGTGCAGGAGAACGCCGCTTGTTTGTTCGATCTGCAGACGCGCCAGCTCGACGCCGAGCCGCGCTTCGACGCCGCGAAGCTCGCCGCGCTGCACGGCATGTTCATGGCCGAGCGACCGCCGAACGACGGCCATCGGCGGAACATTTTGAAGCCGTCGCACCAGCGCGTGGGCATCGGGCTCGCGCAGCCGCGCGACGTCGAGCAGCCGTGTCTAACGCAAGAGTTCGTCGATCACGGCGGCGAGTACGAGGCGCTGCCGCTCGAGGCCAAGCGCCCGCTGAAGCTGCACGTGGCGGGCAAGCTCGCGGCGGGGATGGTCTTCGGCGGCGTCGGTCTGGGACGCACGCCGGCAGCGCAGCCGCCGCGCCGCGAAAAGCTGAACGGCAGCGTTTACCGCATCCCTGCGCCGGATACGATGTACTTCCCCGCCGGCTTCAAGACGCCCAAGCCGGTGCACGTCGACGGCCGTCGCTTCAGCATCGATCTAGAGGTCGCGAAGAGCGCCGCGCCGGGCACCTACGCGGTGAGCGTGTGGGCCAAACAGCCTACGGCGCCGCAGCTGTTCATGATCAGCATGCGCACCATCACCGTGCGCTGACGCGGCGCTGCCGCCGCGTTCACGGACAGGTCGCGGTAGCTTCGTAAATCGTGGGATCCGATTCGCCCGAGGAGAGCCAGCTCTTGCCATCCGCGCCGAACGTCGCCCCCTCACTCTGCACCTCGTTCGCGACGAGCAGCTGCTGCGGTTTCGCGGCGAAGACCTCGGCCCAGCTCTGGCCCGGCGCATGGACGAAGAGCAGCGCGGCCTCGTAGCTACGGATCAAAGCACGGTCCCCGTTCGGCGAGATGTCCCCCGCGTTGGCGCCGCTCGCGCCGACCTCGAGGCTTACCAAACGTTCTAGCTCGGTTGGGGCGTCGCCCGCCGCGCTCGCTGCGCCGCGAAACACCACCGCGCTGCCGTCCTGCTCGCGAGTGACGATGAGATAGTCGCCGTTGGCGGGGTCGACCATCAACGTCTCAGAGTCATGAGGTCGGTCCGGGTACACGAAGCGCAGCTCCTGCCACTCGCCGAGCGCCTTGCTGGCGCTCTTTTGCTCGAGCTCGACCGCCGGCTCCGGCACGCGCAACACGCGGATCTCTTTGCGGCCCGCGCCGGTGCCCGGCCGCGCTGCGTTGTCCCCGATATCCCCGAGGTGAAGGTAGCTGCCGGGCTTCGGTCCCGGTCCTATCGCGATGTCTTCACAATCGGTCGATGACGCACCCTCGAGGGTGAACTCGACGAGCGTGTGTCCCGCCTTGTCGAGGGCGAAGAAGCGCGCGCCGCTGCGGTCCGGGTTCGCGTACAAAACTCCGGGCTGCTCGCGGCTGGCGACCAGACCCGATAACGTGCTGAGCGCCGCCGCTTCGGCCTTGCCCACGCTCTTTGGCGCGCCGAACTCGACGCAGGGCACGGCAGCACCCGCTCCGCCAACGCTGACTCCGCCAACGCCGCCGCTGGCGACGCTCCCGCCATTCGCGAAGCTGCCACCGCTGGCAACGCTCCCGCCGCTGGCGACGCTCCCCCCGCTAGCGACACTGCCACCGCTAGCGATGCTTCCGCCGCTCGTTGGTGGAGCGCCGCCGCTCGTCACGCCTCCGCTTCCAGGATCGCCTCCAGCGTGACCGGCAGTGCTGCCACCGCTGCCGCTCTTGGCGCTCGCGTCACCAGCGACGCCCCCGGAGACCCCGCCGCTCCCGCCGCTCAGCGACAAACCTCCAGAACCGCTGCTCAGCTCACCACCATTTCCGCCGGAGCCCGCGTCGCTGGGCTTGGACGTCGTTCCTGAGCCGCACGCGAAGAGCGCGAGGCAAACTGCCGCACACTGGGGCCGGAGAGCGCGACGCGGTGGGTGCCTTCGCATCAGCGGAGGATAGCCCCGCCGCGCCGCGATGAGCGCTAATCCCTAACCTCACTTGGTGGGCGGCGAAATCGGGCCGTCCGCGTCCATGGGCGTCCGCGGCCCTGCCTCGCCGCCAGCGCCGCTCGAAGCGGCGGAGAATGCGCCGACTCTGAGCGGTGGCTGCTGCGGGTTCGCCGCGCCGATTGAGCCTTGGGTTACGCCGATCTCCTTGTCGAGGCCCTCATCGATCTCGGCCTTGTCGGCCACGTCCTCGTCCGCTGCCCAGCCGCTCGCGGCGCCGATCGCGGCACCGATGACGGCACCCGCGATGGCGCCGGGGGGACCGCCGGCGAGCGCGCCGAGCCCTGCGCCGGTGACGACGCCGAGCGCGCCGGTCGTCGCCTCCAGCGCGTGACTGCTGCGGCTGGGGCTCAGTTTCTTTTCCGCCTCGAGCTCTTCCGCGGTCGGCTCTTCGCCGCGGTCGCGTGGTTGTTGCCGCTGGGTTTGCATGGGTGCTCCTTTCGCCGCGGCGTCGCGGCGCGAGCCGCGCCGTCGCGAATCGAAAGAAATCCTTGCATGCGCTGGGCCAGCGCGGACGAAACCGAGCGCCGGCGGCGGCAGACGAGCCGCTGACACGAACGCCTCGGGCCCGACGGATTCGGGCGCTGCCCTGTGCGCGCCAGCGCGCAGAACAGCTTCAAATCGTGAGTACGAGCTTGCCAGTCGTCTTGCGCGCCTGCAGCGCGCTCAGCGCCTCGGGCGCTTGCTCGAGCGCGTAGCTCGTCGGCTCGTCCGGGACGATCACGCCGGCGGCGATGAGCGCGAACACTTCTTCGAGATCGCGCTGCAGCAAATCGGGGCGATTCACCGCCATGCCGACGATGTGATAGCCGATGAGCTCGACAGGTCGAAAAATCATCTGTCGATTCGAGACGCTCGCTAGCGCGCCGCTCGCCGCACCGTAGACGACGATGCGCCCGAACGGCACCGCAGCCTCGAAGTTGCGATCGAACGTCTCGCCCCCGACCATCTCGAGGATCAGGTCGGCGCCGCGACCAGCCGTAATGCGCTTCACCTCCGCCACGAAGTCCTGACGCGAGGTGTCGATCAGCTCCTGCGCGCCGTGCCGGCGCGCGAGCTCGAGCTTGGCTGCAGACGACGCGGCGGCGATCACGCGTGCGCCGTAGCGTTTGGCGAGGCGCACGGCGGCCGTGCCGACGCCGCCGGCCGCCGCGTGGATCAGCACCGTCTCGCCAGCTTTCAAGCGCCCGCAGACGCGCAAGCAGCCGTGAGCCGTGAGCCATTGCACCGGAAAAGACGCCGCTTGTCCGAAGCTCCACGCCTCCGGCACGGGAAACAGGTTCGTAGCGGGCCAGCTCACGAACTCGGCGAAGGCCGCGGTGCCGAAGCCCATGACGCGGGCGCCTTCGGCGAGCTGCGCGCCCGCACCGACCGCCACCACCTCGCCTGCGGCCTCGAGCCCCGCAATGTAAGGCGCAGCGGGACCGTTGACGTACTCGCCGAGGCTCTGCATCACGTCGGCGTAGTTGATGCCGGCGGCGCGCACGCGCACCAGCACCTCGCCAGCGCCCGGCTCCGGCCTCGCAACGTCGATGAGGCGTGCTGCTCTCGGACCACCCAAACTCTCCACCTGGATCGCGCGCATGACCGCTCCTTCACACGTCGAAAAGCGCAGGCTAGCAAACCTTGGACGCGCATCGGCACGCTCGTCGCAAAACGAGACGGCAGGGTGACCGCCGCAGCTCGCGCTTTGCTTCCTCTGATGATCGACGATTCTTCCGTGGGCGCATACCGCAGCGCGCACAGACCGCGCTGCGCCACGCGCGTCTCGTTCTGACGCGAAAATCCCCGGTGCGCTCGACACACACGAGCACCGATACCGGTGGCTTATGTAAGAGCGCGCCGTACACTAACGAGGTGCTGACGGGCGGCTGGTTTTATCGCGCGAGAGTAGCGGTTCTCAGCTTGACTTTGGCGGTGGTGTGCCTCTGGGCCTGCCAGGATGTTCGCGCCCGCCGGGCTAGGAATGAATGGCACGCTCCCGTCCATGTCGGCCTCGTGATCGTGCAGCGCGGCGCGGTAGACGCGCACGCGCTGGCGCTGCTGCGCGCGCGGACCTCCGAGCTCGAGCGGCGCTTGGCGAGTGAGTTCCAGCGCTACCGCGCGTCACCCGGCGTGGCGATGATTCAGTTCGCTTGGTACGGACCCGTGGCGGTCTCCGAGCTGCCGCCGGACGAAGCGGACGAGGGGTTCTGGGCGAAGATCCGTCAAAACTATCGGCTCTGGCGCTACACCCGCGCCATCGACGCCGCCGCCAAGGTCCCCGCACACGAGCTCGACTCGCGCATCTATGTCGTCGTGGAGCCGGGGCAGCTGACGCGATCGAGCCTCGTCGAGGGCTTCGGAGAGCCGCGCGGGCGGATCGGGGTCGCGCGCGTGGAGCTCAGCGTCGAGACGGTGGACCTAGCGCTGTTCGTCGCCACCCACGAGCTGTTCCATACGCTCGGCGCGACCGACAAGTACGACGCGAGCGGTCGCACCAGCCTCCCCTTCGGGTTGCCCGAGCCCGACCTCGTTCCGCTGTTTCCGCAGCGCTACGTGGAGGTCATGGCGCGCAACCGCGTGGTGAGCGAGAGCGGCGAAGTGCCACCGCAGAGCCTGGGCGAGCTGCGCGTCGGGCGCCTGACGGCCGAAGAAATCGGCTGGCTGCGCTAGGACGTCGAGCCTCTCACAGACAGCGCCCGGAGCTGCACATCTTGGACTCGCAATCCTCTGCGCGGCTGCAGGGCTGCGACGCGGCGCCGGTGCTACAGGTCCCCGCGCTGTTGCCCCCCGTGTAGCAGTGCATGCTCGCGCAGTGCGCGGGCAGCACGCAGAACGAGCCGAGCTCGCCGGAGGTGCATTCTCCCCGTCCCAGGCCGACGGAGTAGGCGCAGGTGCCTTCGACGCAGTCCTTTGCGTCGTAGCACGGGCTCTTCAGCTGCCCGTCGCCGCAGACGCCGTAGCTGTTGCCGCTGATCAGCACGCACAGCTTCGACTCACAGTCGCTGTCCTCGGTGCAGCGCGATTTCAGGGCGCCGTCCGTGCACGTGCCGCTGCTGCTCCCGACGCCCACGGCGCAGCGCGTGGAGATGCAGTCCTGATCGTCCGTGCAATGCGCGTCGAGCTCACCGCTGGTGCACGTCCCCGAGCCGTTGCCCGCCGAGTAAGCGCAGCGGCTCGAGACGCAGTCCGCGTCATCGACGCACAAAGAACCGGCCATGCCGTCGCTGCACGTCCCGCTCTGATAGCCGCTGCGCAGCACGCAGCGCTGCGACTGACATTGCTCGTCGCTGACGCAGGCCGACTGCGGGGCTCCGTCCGTGCACGAGCCGCCGCTGCTGCTCAGCGCGCACACGCCTTCGCTGCAGTGCTCCGGCTTGCTGCAGCGATCGCCGATGCCGCCGCCGCTGCACGTCCAACCGGCGCCCGCCGCGTCCTTGGCGCAGCGACCCGCCTCGCAATCGTCGTCGTCAGCGGAGTCGCACCGCTCACCGACGCTGCCGGCGTGACAAATCTTGCTGAAGCCGCTCGCCCGGTAGTCGTTCACGCAGTGGCCGGCGGCGCACTGCGAGTTCTCTTCGCACGGCTGTCCCACCTCACCGTTCGTGCAGAAGCTCTGCGACGAGCTGACGACGCACTCGCCGCTCTTGCACGGCACCGCTTCGCTGCACGCCTCGCCCAGCGCGCCGCTGCTGCAACGTCCGCTCGAGGACTGCACGGCGCAGCTCAGCCCCGCGGCGCATTGCTCGGACGCCGAGCAGACGCTGCCGGCGCGGCCATCGCTGCAGCTGCCCGTGGTAGCGCCGGCGTAGCTCTTGGCGCAGAACCCGCTGCGGCAATCCGCGGCGCTGCGACAGCTGGAGCCCAGCGAGCCATCGCCGCACACACCCAGCGCTCCGCCGGAGGACACGATGCAGATGCCGCTCTCGCAGTCCGCGGCGGTCGCGCAAGCCGAGCTCGCCGAGCCGTCGCTGCAACTGCCCACGAAGGAATCGCTCGGCAGCACGCAGGACGAGCCGCTCTGGCACTGCGCGGTGCTGTTGCAGGTGGCGCCGACCTCGCCCGACTGACACTGGCGCTCGCCATCGAGCGAAACAGCGACGCAGCGCGCGCCCGAGACGCAATCGCCGTCGTCCAGGCACTTGGACCCCGCGGCGCCGCTCACGCAATCGCCGGCTGCACCGGAGGCGCTCTGCAAACAACGCCCGGAGCCGCAGTCGGCGTCGGACTCACACGGGTTGAACTGTGCGATGCAGTCGACGACGTCGCCCAGGTCGCGCTCACAAGCGACGGCGCAATCGAGCGCGGTCGCGCAGCCGAGGTCCGGATGGCACGCGACGAAGCTCTTCGAGAACGGGTCGCACTTGCAGCTGATGCTGCCGCACGACTTGCTACAGCCACCGCCGGCGTAGGAGACGTCCAGCGCCGCGCAGCTCTCCTTCACGCGCGGGGGTGGTATTGCGGGGCGGCCGCCGGCGCCCTCGCCGCCGCTCGCTGAGCCCGCGTGGCCGGAGCTGCCGCCCTGCGCGTCACCGCCGTCACCCGCCTCGCCGGCGGCGCCAGCGTCGTCCGCGGGCCCGGCCTGGTGTCCCCCTCCGGAACCGGCGCAGGCCAGCGCCAGCAGAGTGATGAGCAAGCTGGCGGTCGTCAGCGAGACGCAGCGCGGAGCGCGCGGGAAAGACGGGCTTTGAGGCATCCTTTTCTCTTACGTGGCTCGGCCGGCAGGTACTCCCCGCCGCAACGCGAGGTACGGCGGCGGCGCGTGAGCGCGTAAGGGCGCGCGTGTCGGCGCGCGTGCGCGAGGCGCTCGCGAAAGGCGCTTGATTTTAAGTGAACGTTCGTTTACTTAAAGCACGTGAGGCCGCGCGACGAGCGGAAGCAGCAGGTCATCCGTCAGCGCGCGCTGCAGATGATCGTCCGGCACGGCTTCGACGGCTTCAGCATGCAGAAGCTGGCCAAGGCCGCCGCGGTGTCACCCGCCACGCTGTACATCTATTTCAAAGACAGAGACGACCTCGTGCTGCAGCTCTATCGCGAGACGATGGAGCGCATGTGCGCGGAGACGCTGCGCGACTTCGATCCCAACCTGTCGTTCGAGGACGGGCTGCGCAAGCAGTGGCAAAACCGCGCGCGTTTCTGCCTCGAGCACCCGCTCGAAGCCCATTTCCTGGAACAGATTCGCTATAGCCCGTGGCACGAGCGAGCCTTCGCCGTCTCGGACAATCGCTTCACTCGCACCATGCGCGCGTTCGTCGCGAACGCCATTCGCAAGAAGGAGCTCGTCAGCGTCCCGGTGGAGGTCTACTGGTCGGTCGCCTTCGCTCCGCTCTATCAACTCGTCAAAATGCACATGCACAAGAAGGGACTCCCCGGCGGCGGCAGCTTCACGCTCGATGAGCGCACGTTGCAGCTGACCTTGGACTTGGTCCTGAAAGCTCTGCGCCCCTGATCCCTATGCCAGCCACTTTTTCTTCGTACCAGAAGTTCGTCATCGCGTTGCTCGCGTTCCTCCAGTTCACGGTCGTGCTGGATTTCATGATCCTCTCGCCGCTCGGCGCGATGCTGCTCGAGGAGCTCGACGTGAGCACGGGGCGCTTCGGTTTGGTGGTCTCCGCCTACGCCTTCAGCGCGGGCGCCGCCGGCCTCCTCACCGCGGGCTTCGCTGACCGCTTCGATCGCAAGCGCCTGCTGTTGTTCTTTTACAGCGGCTTTCTGCTGGGGACGCTGGGCTGCGGGCTCGCGCCCGGCTACAGCACGTTGCTGCTCGCCCGCGTCGTCACGGGGCTGTTCGGCGGCGTCATCGGCTCGATCACGATGGCCATCGCGGCCGATTTGTTCCCGCTCGAGGTGCGCGGCCGCGTGATGGGCGTGATCCAGACGGCGTTCGCCGGCAGCCAAGTGCTCGGCCTCCCCATCGGCCTGTTCTTGGCCAATAACTGGGGTTGGCACGCGCCGTTCCTGCTGATCACCGCGCTCGGCACGCTGGTCGGCGTCGTGATCGCGATTCGCCTGAAGCCGATCGACGCGCACCTGGCGATACGCAGCGAGCGCAACGCCTTCGTCCACCTGTTCGCGACCGTGTCCAAGGCTGACTACCTGCGCGGCTTCTCGGCGACCGCTTTGTTGGCGACCGGCGGCTTCATGCTCATGCCCTTCGGCAGCGCCTTCGCCGTCAACAACCTCGGCATTCCCCTGTCGCGCCTACCAGCCCTCTACATGTGCACGGGCTTGGTCTCCATCATCGCGGGGCCGCTGCTCGGGCGGCTCAGCGATCGCGTCGGGAAATATCGCATGTTCTTCGCCGCGACGCTGGCGGGCATGCTCATCGTCGTGGTGTATTGCCACCTTGGCGTGACGCCGTTCGCGGGCGTCGTAGCGCTGAACATGGCCTTGTTCGTGACCATCTCCGCGCGCATGATCTCGACCAGCGCGCTCACCTCCGCCGTCCCCGAGCCCGCGGATCGCGGCGCGTACATGTCCGTCAACGCCTCCATTCAACAGCTCTCGGGCGGCCTCGCCTCGGCCTTGGCAGGCGTTATCGTGGTGCAAACATCGAGCGGGAAGCTCGAGCGCTACGACGTCCTCGGCTACGTCGTGGCGCTGGCCATGACGATCACGCTCGCGCTGATGTACTCGGTACACAAGCTCGTCCAAAACCGCCTCACGACGAGCGCCCGCGCCGCAGCAACGCCCGCACGCCCAGCAACGAGCTAAGAGCCCAAAGCGCTCGGAGCACCTGGGCGCGATCTGCCACGCCGCTCGAGCCGCTTTTACGACCGCTGCGCCGTGGCCGGCGCGCTTCTTGACGCTCGAGCATCGCCAGCCCTACGCGGCGAGCGCTACTCCGATTGGGAGGCGACGGACGTGCTCCACGCGGCGGCGGTCACGCGCGATGGAGTGGTAGAGACGTCGGGCTCCGGTGTCAGGGTCGGGGACCAGGGCGCGGTGGTGAGTGAGCAATCCAGCGCCTGCACGGCGTTGTCGGGATCGTCCGGCTCGCTCGCTACGGCGGCCCCGCGCGCGAAGGTCACCGCGCCGTCGCGTGCGAACACCTTGAGGGACCAGAGATCGGCTGGGATCGCCGTCGCGCTCTGGCGAGCGAAACCGCTCAGCAGCGCGCCGCCGTCGTCGGTCAGGGTGACGTCGCTCTGCGCGGACGCCAGGTACTCGCCGCTCGCGTCGCGCAACGTGTAACGCCGAGTCCACACGGGCTTGCCCACCGCGTCGAGCTGGAGCAGCGCGATACCGGAGGTGTCATTGGGGGCGCTGCTCGTAAAGCGAACGCTGGAGCCGCTGACGATGTAGCCGGTCGTCGGCAGCGCGGCGATCGAGTCGAGCACGAACACGCTGCCGAGCCCGAAGCCGAAGCCTGGGAAGGCCGCGAAGCCGACGCCACCGTCACGTCGCAGGCGCGCGATGAAGCCGTTGTGCTCCGCGCCGCCCCTGCCCGCGACGGTGACGTCGCCGTTGGCTTCCACGATGGCGCGCACCGGAAATACGTCGGGGCCGGCGTCGCACGCGACATAGCGCTGCGCGAAGAGCAGCTCGCCCTTGGCGTCTTGCCGGAAGCCGAACATGGAGTCTCCCTCCGGCTGCGTCACACGGCCGGCCACGAACAGGTCGTCACCGGCGCGCGTGGCCAGCGTCGTCACCAAGCCGAGCGCCGCAGGATCGACGAAACCGTGGGCGTCGAGCAGCTCACCCGCTTGGTTCAGATGGACGACGAGGACCTTCTGCGTGAGAGCGCACGACGCGACGACGAAGAAGCCGCTGCCCGCGTCGCGAGCCAGCCCGACCGGCTGGATGCCGCATTCGATGGCGTCCGGGACGTCCAGGCTGCGGCTCCACAGCACGTTGCCCGCTTGCGTCAGCTTCACCAGTTGAAGTGGCGGAATTCCCGCCTCCGCCAGCACTAGCAGCGCGGCGTCGTGTGTGGCGATGGTCCTTACGGGATGCAGCGCGGAGCCGCCGGCGTCCTCGTCCTCGAAGCGACGGGCCCAAATCAACGAGCCGCGCTCGTCCAGCTTCACGAGCGCCTCAGCTGCCTTGGCCGCGATCACGAGCCGCCCGTCGATCGCTCGCCGCTGATCGAGCCAGTACGTGGTCCCTCCGGGGACGGTGCCGCCGCTGTCCAGCAAGGACGACACCGTGCGCGACCACGGCTCGAACGTGGGGCTCGCCAAATGCGCGCCATCAGGTCCCGCCCCGGGCGGCAAAGTCGAAGCGTCGGGCGGCGCCTCGCACGGCGGCACCGGCACATCCAGCTTTTCGTCGATGGCCTCGAAGTCCGCGTGCCAGTCCAGGATGTCGAACGGATTCAGGAACAGAAACGCCGGCGTCGTGACCTTCACGCCCAGCGAGCCCTGGAGACCGGCGTGCAGCTCGACGCAGGGCTTACGAAACACATCAGCGCTCACGGCGCCGAACGCCTCCGCCTTGGCCGAAGGCCCCGTGACGCCATAGAGGAGAAGGTTGAGCTCGACTCCGAGCGCGGCGCGAGCTTCTGCCTTGAGCGTGAGCTCGGGTGGGCGCGCGTCGAAGCTCACGTCGCGCAGCTTGGGCGGCTGATAGCTCGGCGAGGAGGGGTGCTTGGAAGACACGGTCACCGAGGTGTCGAAGTAGACGGCCGCGTCCACCGAGGTCGCGAACTGCGCGGACGCTTCGCCCTGCACGTGCGCCAGAATGCGGGCGTTCGGCGTAATGACGATCGGCCCGTAGACGAGCTCCCCCAGGTTGGCCTCGAACAGCTTCACCTCCTTGTCGAAATCGATCACGGCGGCGCCGTGCAGGTCGATGCTGGAAGCCAGGCTCGGCGTTACGTCGAGAACTGCCTTCGCCTCCGGGAGCAGGGACGTGAGGCTACAGTCGAACTTTCCCTCGAGCAGCCCCGACAAACAGTCCTCCACCGCCTGCGGCAGCTCTTCGAGCGCGCCCCAGTCGAAATCGAGCGCAAACGTGAAGTCCACGTTGCCAGCTAGCTCACCGTCGACCGCCACCTGATCGTTCGTGCTGTCCGGATCATTGTCACCGTCGAAAATGATGACGTTCAAGCGCTGGCTCGCGCCCACGTGCCGATGAAACGGATCGAAGGCCAGCGGCTCCAAATTTCCCGACCACGCCGCGGCGCCGAGCTCACCGCTGGAACGCCGCGCGGTCTCGATGTGCACGCGACGAAACGCGAGTTGAATGGGCGCGTGCAACGTCTGGAGCCTGACCGTGTCGTCGTCACGCTCCACGGACTTCACGATGCGCAGCAGCCCTTTCGGCGTGCGGGGCGATTTCCCCGCTACGAAGACGCTGCCCTTTCTGAGCGCGTCGGCCGCTGGGGCGCTCGCCGACAGCGTGATCGATGCGTCGGCCTCGTTGAGGGCGATGTCCGCGAGGTCAGCCTCGCTCAACACGATGGTCGAGCGGAACGGCTCGACCACCGCATGATCCTGCTCAGGTCCCACAGCCGAGCCGTTGTCACTACACGCTGCCGCCACCAGCCCGAAGAGGATGCACGCCAGCCAGCTACGAACATGCATCCATGCCGAAAGCTGCAGGGTCATTGCACGATTCTAGAGCTACGCGCAGCCTTCCGCTGGGAATTCGTCGCACGGCAGCGCACGGGCGCGGCTCGCGCGATTTTGCGGCGGGCCCGCGCGCTGCCGAGGACGCCGCCGCCCGCGCACACGCCTAGAGCCGGTCGATGTAGGTGCACACTCTCTCGCTCGTTGTCATCGTTAGCGACCGTACAAACCCTCGACGCTGAGTGACGGAACTGCCACGAACGCGGCAAATCGCGGCAGTTTTTGCGCGAGCGCGCTGCATGCTGCGTGCTAAAAAAGCACTCCTTTTGCGCGAGTCCTTGTTCGCGGATGTAGTGCATTAGCGGCGCGCATCGCGGCTTAAGAGGTGATCCAGCGGGAGACTGCGTTCGTAATGAGAGCAAAAAGCCAACACGCATCATCGAAGAAGTCGAGCTCGAAATCCCGACGCCGCTCCAACAAGGCGCGTCGTCAACGACAACAGGCGCACGCAGCGAGCCACGCGCTGAGTGAGCGCGAAGCCACGCCGGCGAGCGAGCCGCGACCCGTGCTGGTAGGCGACAGCGAGCCCGCGCCCGTCAGCGAGGTGCGACCCGTACTGGCGAGCGACAGCGAGGTCGCAGCCATCAGCGAAGCGGCGCCCGTCAACGAGACAGCGCCCATCAGCGAGACGGTCGCGGTCGTCAGCGAGACAGCGCCCGCCGCGGTCAGTGAGCTCGAGACCGAACCCGCGCCGCTCAGCCACGTCATGCCCGCGCTACCCGATGAAGCCGAGCTGGCGGTCGCCAGCGCCGCGCAGAACGACGTTCAGAGCACGCAGCCCGTCATCTCTTTTGCGGCCACGCCCATCGAGCAAGACTTCTTCGCCGCCGCGGCCGAGTTTCCCGTCGCTGAGCTCGAGCTCGAGGTCGAAGCAGAGAAGCCATTGCTGCTGCGCCCCGAACAGCTGCAGCGCAGGTTGTGGTTCCGCCGCCAGGTGACGCGGCTCATGGCTGGTCTCGGCGCCTTCAGTCTGGTTACGACCGCGATTCGCATCGCCTCCAGCATTTGATCGACGCGCGTCATGCCGATTTCGGAGCCGCGCTGCCTGAGCGATTGAGGCTGCAATCCGCTCACTCGCTGGCCGCGGGAGCTCTGCTCGAGTGAGCGCCGCGCCAAACCAGCGCGCGCCACTCACCCCGCTCGTAGATCTCCGGCCGCGCTCCGCCGAGTAACGGCGCGTAGCGTGCAAGTGCCGAGGGAACGTCCGTTCCGACCAGGCCAGAGAGCACCAAGGGCGACCCCGGCGCGAGCCGCGCGACGAGCGACTCCGCGAACTGCGAGAGGACGGCGAGCTTGATGTTGGCGACGACGAGCTCGAATGAACCGCTCAGCTCGTCCAGCGAGCGGGCGAAGCGGACCCGCTGCTGCGCGCCGTTGAGCGCCAGGTTCCTCGCTGCATCGCGGATCGCGAGCTCGTCGATTTCGACCCCCGCCACTTCAGCGCCGAGCTTCGCCGCGGCGATCGACAGAATGCCGGAGCCGCTGCCGAAGTCGAGCAAGCGCCAGCCCTGCCGCTCTCGCGGATACAAGGCGTAGATGGCTTGCAGACAAAGCTGAGTCGTCTCATGTCCGCCGCTGCCGAAGCCCACGCCGGGCTCGAGGACGATAGCCAGCTCCGGCACGACAGCGCCCACTGATGAGCTAGCGCTGGCCGCGCCGCTCGCGGCGATTCGCCAGACCGGAGGTATGAAGCCGGAGAACGCGCGCACTGCTACGGCATCAGCGCAAAGCAATAGAAGCCACCGTAACCGCCGCCATTGCCGATGCCGTCACCGCTGCCGGCGCCCATCTGCACCAAGCTCACGCTCGGCGCACAGCCCGGCGCGTTGTGCGCCCGGATCCACGACATGCCGCTTTGCGCTGGCCACGAATGTCCAACGCGCGGTCCGCCGGTACCGCTCGCGCGCGTCCAATCGTCGCACGTAGAGCCGCCGTCCCATTTGCCGTTGTTGTCCGACGCCGTCACGGTGTCGTGGTTATCGTCCATCTTCGTACCGGTGCCGGAGCGATTCGGAATCCCGTCTTCGTTCGGTAGATCACTGACGATCAGATCATCCGCCGCCGGGCGAGTGCCGAGCAGGCCCTGAACATCCGGGGAAACGATGCGCTGTTTGCGGTCGTACCAGGGGCCCTGGCCCACGCGATCGATGGCGTTGACCTTGGTGGTGCTGAGGAAGGCGCGCCAGCCTTTGGCACGCGCTCCCGGCATGGAACGCTCGGCGATGGTGGCGCAGATTTCGTCAGCCCCCTCGAGGCCCGTCGCTTTGCCGAAGCGGAGATCCCCGCCGAAGCCTTTGTCGCTCTTGGAGAGGTCGCGCATCGCGGCGAGGCTGGTCACGAAGAAGCTGAATTTGGGCAGACTACTCGCGTCACCGCCCGCTCCGCTGCCACCACTCCCGCTGCTACCGCCGGCGCCGCCGCCGGCAGCTCCGGCGTTTCCACCGGCTCCGCCGCCAGCCGCAGCGCCGCCGCCGCCACCCGCTCCCGCAGCGCCCGCGCCGCTCGAGCCGCTCGAGCCCGATGAGCCGCCGCTCGTTGCCGCACCTGAACCGCCGTTCGCCGAGACGCTCCCTCCGCTGCTGGCCGAGCCGCCGGCGACCGGCGTGCTGCCGCCCGACGCGGGCGCGGCGCCACCCATGGCAGTGGCCGTTCCGCCGCTCATCGCAGCGACGCCGCCCGTCGCGCCGCCGCTGCCCCCGCTACTGCCGAGCACGCCCCCGGAGCCACCGCTCGCCGTTGCAGGGTCATCGCCGGACGAGCACGCGAACAGCGCCGCGCTGCTCAGGCCGCAAATTAACGCCAATAGCGAATACCGTATAGGAACCGCGAAGCGTGAGTGAGAGACGGACGCGCGTTGGCAGACCGCAACTGGCTCTTTTTGGGTGCTGGGCATCGGGTTCCTTCGCTTGTAGTGGCCGAGAGCGCCGGATTCTGTCACGGTCCCGAAATTTTGTTTTATGCGGCGCTCTCAATTTGCCGCGTGGCGCGCGTTCATATCGACCGCCAATGTCGACGCGACATGACTCGCGTGGCCGCGGCGCGGCTCCAGCGCCTCCAGCCGCGGGCCCAGACGCTGCCACCAATCCGCGGCGTCTCGCTCGCTCCAGGCCGGTAGGTCGAGCGCCAAGAGCGCGCGACGCAGCTCCAACGCCGAGCGCGGTCGTTGCTCTGGATCCTTCTCCAGACACTGCAGCACCAGCCGCTCGAGCCCGGCATGCACGGGCTTGCCTAGCCGCAGCGACGGCGGCTCCGGCTTCTGGTGCAGCTGCTGCGCGCAGATCTCGAGGATATTCGAGCCGCTGAACGCCAGCGTGCCGCTGATGAGCAAGTAGGCGACGGCTCCGATGCTGTAGATGTCGCTGCTCGCGGAGATGTGCTCCGGCGTGGTGATCGCCTCGGGCGCCATGTAGAGCGGAGTGCCCACCACGTTGCTACGCGCGGTCTGCAACGTATCCTGCGTCCGCTCGATCTGCTTGACGAGCCCGAAATCGACGACCTTCGCGACGTCGTGCTCACCGCCGCGACGGCAGACCATGATGTTCGCGGGCTTGATATCACGGTGCACGAGCCCGACGCCGTGCGCCTCCGACAGCGCACCCAGCGCTTGCGTGAGCAGATGCACGACGCGAGAGTCTGGCTGAGGACCATCGAGCTCGACGACCTTCTCGAGGTCGATGCCGTCGAGGTACTCCATCGCGTAATAGAAAGTGCCGTCGGGCGTACGCCCGTAGTCGTAGATGGCGACCGTGTTCGGGTGCGTGAGGCTCGCCGTGAGCTGCACCTCGCGCTCGAAGCGCGCCACGGCTTGCGGCCCCGCCTTCTCCGGCAAGATCAGCTTGATGGCGGTCGGCCGCCGCAGCATCGCGTGACGCGCGCGATACACGACGCCCATGCCGCCCTCCCCGAGCTTTTCTTGCAGCGTATACTGGCCGACCTTGCGCGCCTCCTCCACCTCGTGGCGCAGGCCGTAGATGATGCGGGCAGCGGCGGTGGTCAGGATCGTCGCGCACGCGCACCACAGCGCAATATAGGAGGGCCAGATGACGTCCAGCGGCGCGCCGTGAGGATTCGTGAAACGGAGCGACACCAAGTAAGAGACCACGAGCACCGGGATCGAGCCGAGCACGCCCACCAGCAGCGTTCGCTGCGCAGTGCTGGGCACGACGATGGCCCGCGCCGTGAGCTGATAGAAGAGCACGAGCACGAGGCCCAAGTCCGGGCGATCGAAGCGTCGGTCTTGCATGAACAAGCCCGCGATGGCGCACAGCACCAGCGTCTGACCCACCACGTCGATGGCCGTCAGCGCTCCGAAGGAGAGCGAGCGTTTCTTGCCGCGCAGCCAACGCCAGAGACCGAGGTCGACCAGCGCGCCTACGGCGTGGAACGCCGTCGCGCTCGCCATCGCCACTCCGCGTAGCCCGAGCGCGGGGTCCAACGCGAAGAAGGTGTTGCCGATGAACAAGAAGCCGGCGCCCATCCAGAAGCTCAGCTGGTGCTGCAAGCCGAGCCGCTCTTGATAGAGCGCGCGCAGCTCCTCGTCGGAGGAGGTCGGGCCGAAGCCGGCGGGCTGCGAAGCGACGGCCCGCGAGAACCACTGGAACGCGCGCAGAACGCCGGGTTTGGAGCGCGGACCACTGATCATCCCGCGGAGTATAACGGAAACCAACGCAGCAACCGCACAGCGCGCGTCGATGACCACGTTCGCGCCGTCTCTACTCGAGACGCTTCAGCTCGCCTCGCGTGGCTTCGGCTTCAGCCGGCGCGGCCGCGCTGCTCGACGATGGCCCGCGCGAGGCGCAGGGCGCTCTCCGGCGCGCAGCCTTCGGCCTTGTTGTCGAGCAGGACGAAGGCCGGGACGCCATGCGCGCCGCCCCGTGCGACGAGCCGCGCGACCTCAGCCCGGTTCAGCGTGTCTTCCTCCACGAGCTGATCGAACGGCATGTAGCGCGAGCCCGCGCTTTGATAATCCTGTCCTCGGCGCATCAGCCAACGCACGACGAGCGGGCGGCGCGCGAGCGGCGGCAGGGCGCGCGCCTGGGCCAACAGCGACGGCATCTCACCCCAAACGTTGTGGCAGTGCACGGCGCCTGCGGCGCACAACGCCTCCGCGTAGCGCGGCGTGAGCAGCTCGCGGTTGCGCAGCTCGACGGCGTACACCGGGCCTCGCGGCAGCGCGCACAGAAACTGCTGTAAACGACGCGCGAAGGCGGCGGCGCCGCCCACGTCTTGAGGCGGAAATTGGAACAACACCACGCCGAGCTTTTCGGCGAGCCCGGCGACGGCGGGCGCGACGCAGCGCTCCGCGGCGTAGGCGGAGTCGAGGAAGCGCTCGTTATCTGCGCCGCGCTTTTTGCCGTAGCGCGCGTGCAGCGGGAAG
Source organism: uncultured Sorangium sp. (assembly GCA_966250485.1). Taxonomy (GTDB): domain Bacteria; phylum Myxococcota_A; class Polyangia; order Polyangiales; family Polyangiaceae; genus PMG-095. Next base: position 33,837 of record CBINHN010000036.1, read on the forward strand.
CGGCGCACGACGCAGTCTTCGTGCATCTTCACGACGAAGCGAAACGACGCCGGCACTTGCTCGGCGAAGCGGCGCAGCGCCGCCGCGCTCAGCGGCTCGTAGTAGCTGCGATCGATCTCGACGGTCGAGAACAAGGGGTGACGTGCGTACGCGGTTAGACCGCGCTCCGCGAGCTCCTTCGGCTTGGCGTTCGCGCCGTACACGACGCCGCGCCAACCGGGGTAGGACCACGACATCGTGCCGAGCCGCAACGTCGGGTCCAGCGCCGCCGCCAACCGAACCAGCTCGGGCGCGGGAGTTGCGGCCGGAAATGGCTCTTCCGGGAGCTCGAAGAGCGAGGGTTGCGCAGGTTCCGTCACCACGGCGGACGCGACTTTACACGCGGAGGGCTACGAGCGCAGCGCCCGCGGCCGAGCCGCGCACGATTTAGCAGCGCCGACGTCGCTGTCGCGAAACGGCGCACTCTTGCGCGACGCTCAAGATTTGCGGAGCCGCGCCGCTAACAGGACTACCGGCTTAGAGCCGGTCCCATAAGCTCTCCCGTCACCCGCCCGCAGATGCACTTCGCATCCCTGCGTTGCTCCTCCTCGGCGTGCTTCAGCACGCCTTCGTCGTCGCGCCTTGGTCCGCTCGCGCCTCTTTGGCGGGCTCGGTCCGAGCTTATACGACCGGCTCTTAGAGCCGGCATCAGTTTTTCTCGATACTCCAAACCGGTTGTCGCTCGAGGAGAAGTTTTTCAAGGGCTCATATGAAAAAGACTTTGTTGCTTGCTACTGCATCTCTCTATTTCACGGCGCTCGGCTGCAGCGAGCCGGGCTGTCCGGATCACCAGGTCCGGGTCGACGGGCAGTGTGAGCCTTATGGCACCAGCCCCTCGGGCAACAACGGCGGTGCCGGCAACGCGGGCAGCGGTTCGGCGGCCGGCATGCCCTCGGGCGGCACGAGCGACGCCGGCGGACCGGGCGCGGCTGGCTCGACGTCTACGAAAGAAGCGCCCTTCGACGCGAGCTGCACCTCGCACAGCGATTGCGGTGGCGAGACCGACTACTGCGGTATGCCGCCCGGCGCGCCCGCGTACTGCACTGCCTCCGGCTGCGATACGGCGCCGGACAAGTGCCCCCAAGACTGGACGTGCACGGATTTGGGCGCCTTCATCCCCGGCGAGCCCTGGATTTGTGTGAAGCCGCCCGCCGTCGGCAGCGGCGCGTTCGGAGACGCCTGCGCCACGAACGCGGACTGCAAAGGCGAGACGAACTACTGCGCCATGTCTCCCACGGAGCCCGCTTATTGCTCGGTCTCCGGCTGTGACGCTGAGCCCGACCTGTGCCCCGAAGCTTGGAGTTGCCTCGACGTCGGTCAGTTCATCCCCGGCGAGCCCTTCGTCTGTGTGAAACCAGCTGCCATGTGAGCCCGGCGTGGCGCGCTGCCGCGCTCGCGCTGAGCGCGGCGGTCGCCGACTTGCGCGCCCTTCAGCGCGCGCGCTCTTGCAGGAACTGCCACATGGCCTCGAACGCGGGCCGCTCCAGGGCGATGTAGTGTTTGCCGCCGCGCACGGTCCAGAGCTGCACATCGCCGCCCTGACAGCCCGTGAAGGCCTGCACTGTCGTTTCGGCGCCCTTCAAGCTCGGCTCCAAATCGCGCGGCTCCAGGCGCTGCGGCTCCCCCGAACAATGCAGGCGACGCGCCCAGGTGCGCACGGTCTCGAGCGCGGAGGGGTGCTCGGCGAAGGTCTCGAGCCCCAGCACGCGCCCCCCCTCGTAGTGAACGAAGGGGTCCGCGTCGCCGTGAATCTCCAGCACCGAGAGCGCTGCGGACGAAGGACACGGCGCCCCCGGCAGCGAGCCCGAAACACTGATCATGGCGCTGATGCGGTCGCCGCTCTCGCAGGCCAAGCGGTGCGCCATGAAGCCGCCGTTCGAGTAGCCGATGACGAATACCCGCTTCGGATCGACCTCCGGCCGCGCCCGCGCTGCGTCGAGCAACGCGGTCAAGCGAGCCACGTCGTCGACGCCGGACCCGTAGCTATCGCAGCAGCTCGGGCCTGCATTCCAAAACGGGCGTCCCTCCGGGTTCTTACTGCCGTCCGGAACCGCGAACGCGAAGTGCTTTTCGTCGGCGAAGGCGGCGAGGTTCGACTTCGCGAGTAAGAGCGCGCTCGATACCCCGAAGCCGTGCAGCACGAGCACGAACGGAACGCGCTCGCCAGGCGAGAGGTTCGTCGGAAAGTGGAACTTCGCCGCGGGCTCGAACGCGCGCTGCGCGGGCGAGACGGCCGGCTGTGGCTCTTTGGCGACAGGCGGCGAAGTCGGCAGCGCGGAGAAGGATAGCGCGGGCGCAGGGGATTTGGCCTTTGCATCGGGCCCGGACTGCGGCTGCTCGCGCACGCAAGCGGCGACGGCGAACGCCGCGGCGAGCGTGAGCACACAGCACGCGGCGCTGGAGGGGCTAGGTTCTGCGGAGACGCGAAACATTGCAGCGAAGCCGTGCAAAGCACGTGCCGCCAGATTTCGCGCCGGTCAGCGGCACTGGGCGGTGACGACGCCGCAGCTGCGGGTGCACGCGCACTCGGGCGCCAGCGTGTGAAGCACGGCAAAGCGCTGCGCCACCACATCGAGATAGCAATCCGCGAGCTTCAAGTTGGCGCTGATCTCGAACTCCTCGCCGACCTCACGCAAGCTGTCGATCTGTAGCTCGCGCAAGGAGGGGTTGCGGTGGATGTAGAAGCGGCCCTTCACCGTCTCGAGGCGTCGCAAGTCCAACGTGGTGATGGCGTTGTTCAGGTAGTACTCGACGGAGCCCCGGACTTCGCGCAGGCTCGGCAGCCGCAAGTCGACGGTGCTGGTAGAGCTGACGTTGCCACCAATCGCGCTCAAGCGCGGTAGCTCGACTTGCGCCAGGCCGAGCGAAAGGTGTCCAGTGACCGCGGTGTAGCGACGCGCGGCCTCGAGCTCCTCGGGGGTGTCGATGGAGAGGTCGCCGTCGTACACGTCGGGCTCGACGCTCGGCTCCTCCGCGCACTCCTCGCCGGAGCCTTTACCGTCGTCGCTGCCGCTCGCTGAACCTTCAGCTTGTGTTGCGGCGCCGCCAGACGACGTCGCGGCCCCCGCTGCGCCAGCGATCACCTCGGAGTGCGAGCCGGCACCACCGACGCCGCCGCTCTGCCCTGTAGAGGCTGGGCTCCCTGCGTTCGTGAAACCGCCGCTCGCGCCGAGCGCGTTGCTCCCGCTCTGCCCGCCGCTGACCTCTTCTTGGCCTGCGGCACCACCGCTGGCGCGGCTCTCGCTCGAGCTTCCGCCAGAAGACGCCGGCGAGCCGTCTTCTGCGCTGCTGCAGCCTACGACTGCCAGGGCCAGAGCGGCGCCCAGCAGCGTCCAACGCATTTTAGATTTCAAAGCGCTACCTTCAGTTAAGAGACACAAGGGTGTCACTCTTCGCGGCGCTCGCAACTTCTGCCAAAAAAGGCCGCGGCGCGGGCCTCTCGCAGGCAATCGACGGCCATTCTCGTGCTGGGCGCCGATCGCGGACGAAGACCAGCGAGCACGTCGTGACCTGTGCGACAGCGGCTCCGGTGCTTCGGCGTCGCGCCGTTCGCTTGAACGCTTGCGGCAGCTGCCGTTGTCGGCAAACGTCGCGCCGATGATCGCTGGCCTGACCGCTCGAGACCCCGCCGCCGTGAGCGACGTTCCCGGATTGGATGAGCTGCCGGCCGCCTCGGCGCTGCTGTCCAGCCGTTGGTCGCGCGACAACCTGGTCACGTCGCATCCGGGGCGCCTTTATGACGGAGCGGTTCTCGAAGAGCTCGACGTCGACGCGCTCGAGGGCTTGCTGCCCGAGCTCGTGGCGACGAAGGGGCCGCTCGAGCTCGGCGCGGTGCGCATGGGCGTGTTCACGTGGGACGTCGCCTGCGCCGACGCGCGGGGCCGCTTCGTGCTGCAGCTGCCGCGTGTCCTGGACGAACCTGGCCGGCGCGGCCGCGCCAAGCGCGATGTCCCGCGACAGAACCACGACAATATGCGCGCCTTCATCGCCCAGGGCTTGACCCGCTTCGTCGTCGAGCCACGGGAGCTCGTGACGCTGGCAGGAGGCGTGACGGGCGCGCTGTTCGACGCGCTGCCGTCGCATCACCGGCTCAGCTTCGCGCGCGGCCGAGCGCAAATCGAGATTGAGCAGGGGCCGCTGGCTTGGTTCGTAGCCATGAGCGCCGCCACGACCGCGGAGCTGCTCAGCGAGGTCGTCGCGGCGCTCGTCTATCACTACGATCCGGCGCTCGACGGCGGCACGGCGATCACGGACGTGTGCGTGAACGACGGAGACTTCGCGGTGTCGCGCCGCGCGGACGGCAGCTTCGCGCTGCGCCTTAGCGCGGTGCGCCGCCGAGAGCCCGGCATCGCTCCCAACCTGCTGCTCCTCTATCTAGTGCAGCTGATGGGCTATGAGGACTTCAGCATCGCGGACTCGCTCGTCGGCTTGCCGATTTCGCTCGGCAATCCGTCGCTCGCGTTCGCGGGAGTCTCGCGCGGCCTGCGTCAGCGCTACCGGGATTTGGGGCTCTCGGAGCAAGACGCGCGAGCAGAAGCCACCCGCTGGATCACTGATTTCGGCCGCTCGCGCGAGGGGCGCGCCTATCGCCCCTGGGTCGAGCGCTTTCTGCGCGGCGAGCTGCCGCCAAGCTTCGGAGCAGAGCTGCGCGAGCGCTGGTGGCGCCTGATGTCGCTCGAGACCAAGCTCGGCTTGCTCGACCTGCGCGCGCGCTACGAGTCGCAGCCCCGCGTGTTGGCTGAAGCGCAGGCGTTGCGCGCGTTCCTCGAGCGCCTCGGGCGCGAGATCGGGCGCAGCGCGCCGGAGGAGCCGGACACGCTGCGCGTCAATGAGCTCGGCCGTGAGCAGCTGCTCGCGCTGCTCGACGAGGCTCAGCTTCCCAAAGCCGAGCAAGAGTCCATCGCCGAGGCCTTCTTCCAGCATTGGCCGTACCGTAGCCTCGAGCAGCTCACCGCGCGCGTGCCCGGAGCGCGCAAGCTGCGCCGCTTGAAGCGTCGCCTGAGCTGCGGCGAGATCGTGACCGAAGCGGCGCAAGGTACGCTGGAGAGCTTTGCTCCCGCAGGCAAAGACGCCGAGACCCCGCGCCCGCTCGCCAACCATGAAATTTTTGGCGCGCTGAGCCTGCCGCCGGGCTCGGCCGAGGCCGCGCTGCGACACTTTCCGAGCTTCGAAGCGTACATGGACGCGGCCCTGCACGACGAGCGCTGGGGCTACTACGCCCACAGCGTCCGCATCGGACGCGCCGGCCATTTCGATACGCACCCCGAATCTCTCTCGCCGCACTACGGGCAGTGGCTCGCCGTTTGGCTGTTCAAGGCGTGGCAAGATCTCGTGGCGCACGGCGAGCTCGGCGATAGCGACCCCTTCACCGTGCTCGAGTTCGGCGCCGGCAACGGCCGGCTCGCGCGCGACGTGCTCGACAGCGTGCAGCGCAGCGCTCGTCAGGCGCGCGCCGAGCCGCGCTGGCAAGAGTTCGCGCGGCGGCTCAGCTACCGCGTCTACGAGACGTCCGCCGCGCTGAGGCAGGAGCAGCAGCGGCTGCTGGCCGCAGACGCCGCCGTCTTCGCCGGTGACGCACGCCACCCGAGCGAGACGCTGAAGCGCGACTTCGCCGGCGGCTTCAAGGGAGTCGTGCTCACGAACGAAGTGCCGGATGCCTTCGGAGTGCACAAGGTCGTGCTCGCCGCCGACGGGCGAGCCTTCGCCGCCTTGGTGGTTCCGCGCGTGGAGCCGTGGCTGAAGGCAGCGTTGGAGCCAGAGACGTCAGCTCGCGTGGAGGCCGTCAATGATTCGCTGCGGCGCAGCCTCGCGCTGACGAGCGACAGCGATGACTTCTACCTGGACGCGAGCACCTTCGCGGAGGTCATGCCAGCGCTCGCGCGGCTCGCGCCGGACGAGCGCGAGCGCTTACAAGGCGGCCTTCGCTTCCGAGAGGCGTATGTCCCTGCCTCGCTGATTCCGGAGCTCGCGGCTCATTTTTCGGCCAACGCGGAGCAGTACGCGATCGCGCTGGCGGCACGCCCCTCCGGGGTCGTCACGTACGTCAACCTTCACGCGGAGCGCTTCGTGCGAGAGCTCGGCTCCGCGCTGCAGCGCGGGTTCGTCATCACCATCGACTATGGAGAGAGCCTCTGGGGCTTGATTCAGGGGGCACGCCGCGGAGAGTTTCCATTCCGCGTATACGGTGAATGGCAAGAGTACGTCCCGCGACCCAACGATCCGTACGCGGCCCCGGGCATGCAAGATCTCACCGCCGACGTGAATTTCACGGCCCTGGCGCGCGCCGGCCGCGAGTCAGGCCTGGAAGTGGTGCATTTCGGCCTGGAGCGCGACGTCGTAGGCGACGATTTACTGCGCGCGCTCGCGGCAGCGGAGACGCAGGCTCCGTTCGCGAAGTTTCTCGGCAATCCGTTGTTCAAGGTGCTGGTGCAGGGTCGACGGACGACGGAGGCCTTCACGAGTCGCTTCCACTCGCCGCTTCCGCTCACGTACAGCGAGCGCGACGTGCCCAAGGCGCGGCGCGGTGAAATCGCACGCATCCAGCGCGTCCTCGCCGCGCTCGGCGCGAGCTGAGCGCGGCGCGACGACTACTTCACGGAGTCCACGCTGACGACGTCGATCAGCAGCCACTGACCGGCGTTGTTCGCGTCGCGGTCCGAGATCAAAGCGGGTTGGAGCAGGCCGCCCATGGTGGCGCTCTCCTTGGCTGGCGCGGGCATCACGCTCGAAACGTCGATGACGCGCGAGTTCGCCTTTGCCTCGCACGGATACTTGTTGGGGTTGCCGCAGTTCTTGATCTGCTTGCAGTTCTGGTCGTACGTGCGCACGCGCACTTTGCCACCCCCGATGACGCTGATCTGCTTGGAGTAGTTCAGCACGTACGTCCAGTGCCCCTCGCTCGTGTCCGCGTTCAGGTAATACACGCCGGCTTCATGGCCCTTGTCGTCGTCGACGCGGATCTCGTACGTGTTGTACGTCGAAGCTGGATAGGTGTGACCCGCAGCGGCGGTGGCCCACGGTGTGGGCATGGAGCCGCTGTCCTGCGTGCCGGGCCGCGCGCTCGCCTCACGCATGACGCCGTTGCCATAGTTCTTGGCCTCGACGATGCCGTAGAAATGCAGCGTGACGCCGTAGACCTTTCCCGAGGTCCCCGCCACGGGATACGTGTGCAGCACGTCCAGCGCGCCGCCTGCACAATCGATGCGCTTGCCGCGGTAATACGCGCCTTGAGTCACGCAGTCCTCGGCGGTGCTGTTGTCAGCGCAGGGCATCGTCACCAAGCGACCGTCGAGCGCGCCGTCCGGGCCCGTCGCGGGGAAGAGCTCGGCCACGCTCGGCAGCCCGGAGCTCCCCGCGCTGCCCGCCGCGCCGCCTTGCCCGGCACCGCCATCCCCGGCTCCCGCACCGCTAGCGCCTCCGCTCGTAGCGCCCGCGGCCGCTGCACCGCCCGTTGCTGCGCCGCCCATAGCCGCGCCCGCCATGCCGGCGCTGCCAGCGCCGCTCATGCCACCTTGCGAAGCGCCGCCAGTCGCTGACGGCGTACCGCCAGTCTGCGTTCCTCCGCCGTTCGTGCTTCCGCCGCTGCTCACGATGCCGCCGGTGGCCGCGCCACCTGAGGAGACCGAGCCGCCCGATGAGCCGCCGCTGCTCAACGAGCTCGCACCGCCCGTTCCCGAGCTCCCGCTCGCCGGCGCACCCGCGTCCTTTTCTGCGCCGCAAGCGAGCACAGCAGCGCTGGCGACCGCCAGCAGTGAAAAATTCGATCGGAACCGACTACGTCCGCACCCTTCACGCATTTGTTTGATCAGTAGCATTCGGCTCGATCCACTGTCCATGAAAGTTGCGTTGCGCGATTGAGTGTCAGACGCAGTAACCAATCGGGTGTCCTTCGGCACTAAGAACTCAACGAGTGGCGCACCATGGCTGATGACGCGCAACGAGACATTTCACGAAATGCGAAGCCTACGCCGCGCCGTGCGTTACGCTCATCACACGATGCCGTCGCGCTCGACGCGCTCGGTGTTCGCTCGCCGAAAAAGGATCAGCAATTGACGCGCCTAGCGGGGAAATGGTTCGAAGCGCTCGGGCTCGGGGCTGTGCTCATGGGCTGCACCGCCAATTTGGGTGACATACCCGGCGGCTCGGCGGGGTCGAGCGCCGGCGGCGTCGCGAGCACCGCCGGCGCCGACAGCAACGCAACCGCTGGTTTTTCAGCGCAAGCCGGCGGCAGCGCCGCAGGCGGCGGCGCTGCCGTGAGCGGCGGAGCTGGCGCAGTGACAGCGGGCGGCGCACCCGTTACGAGCAGCGGCGGAGAAGCAAACGCGACCGCGTGCACGACGATCGCTCCGGGCCGAGCGCCGCTGCGCCGTCTCACGACGAATGAATTCAATAACACCATTAAGGATCTGCTCGGTGACGCCAGCAATCCCGGCAATGAGTTCCCGAGCGAGATCTTGGGCAAGGGTTTCGGCAACGACGCCGACTTGCAGTCGGTCTCGGATCTGCTCGCCGAAAAGTACTATAGCGTCGCCGAAGGCATCGCTGCGCGCGCGACGGCGTCACCCGCAGCGCTCGCCAAGCTGCACAGCTGTGCCAGCGACGTGACCAGCGCGACGGAAGAAACCTGTGTCCGCTCGATCCTGAATAGTCTTTTACCGCGCGCGTATCGGCGAACCGTCACCACGAGCGAGATTGACGAGCTCGTCGAGCTCTATCGTGCGACGCGCGCCCTATCGAGCAGCGAGACGTTTGCTTCGGGCGTGGCCGCGGTGCTCACCGCCATCCTGCAAGCGCCCGACTTCCTCTATCGCCCTGAGTTCGGTCGCGACGGCGGGTCGGGCGCCGCCCGACGCCTGAGCGGCCGTGAGCTCGCGACGCGCCTCTCCTACCTCTTCTGGCAAACGATGCCGGACGCGGACCTGTTTCAAGCAGCGGACTCCGGCGCGCTCGACACCAATGAAGGCGTGGTCGCCCAAGCCCGCCGCCTGCTCGCGGATCCGCGCTCGCACGCGATGGTCAGCTTCTTCTTCAACAACCTGCTGCCCATCAGCGATCTCTCGAACCTGACGCGTGACCCGAAGCTGTTTCCGAATTTTTCGGCGAGCGTCGGCGCGGCGCTGCGCCAGGAGGTGCAGCGCTTGCTCGAGTACGAGATCTTCGAGAACACCAAGGCGGCTCCCGGCAGCCCCTATGCTCCGGGAAGCTGGCCGGCCGCGCTGACCGCGCCGTACACGTTCGTGAACGAGGCGTTGTTCAAGTTCTACGGCCCGTCGACCTTCGCGGCGGGCACGACGGTGACGGGCAGCGCGCTGCAAAAGGTAGAGCTGAATACGTCCCAGCGCCTCGGTCTGCTCACGCTCGGTGGCGTGATGGCGGGCACGGCCACGACGAACCTCACGAACCCGGTGCTGCGCGGCGCCTACGTCGTCAAGCACCTGATGTGCCGAGAGATCCCGCTGCCGAATTTCGCGGTCACGCCGCCGGAGCCGTACAGCGGAAAGACGGCGCGCGAGCGCTTCAGCAAGCACAGCATGAATCCGGGGTGTGCCGGCTGTCACCAGTACATGGATCCCGTGGGCTTGGCGCTCGAGAACTACGACGCGATCGGTCTTTATCGCACGACGGAGCGGACCACGATCGATGGCATCACATACGATACGCCGATCGACGCCACCGGCTCGGTCCCGGGCGTGGAGGGCACCGCGACCAACCCGGTCGAGCTCGTGCAGCTGCTGGCCTCATCGGAGGAGATGGAGACTTGCTTTGCGACCAATTGGATGCAGTTCGCGTACGGCCGCGTGCTGGACTCCGCGGACGAGTGCAATCGGCGCTCGGTGCAAGCCGCGTTCAAGACGGCCGGGTACAACGTGAAAGAGCTCTTGCTCGCGCTCACCCAAGCCGACGCCTTTTCATACTTGCCGAATCCGTGAGGAGCGCATGAAGAAGTTTCGCCTACCGCGCAGGGCCTTGCTCCGAGGAGCAGGCAGCATCGCCATCGCGTTGCCCTGGCTCGAAGCCATGCATGAGGAGAGCGCCAGCGCGCAAACGGCGCCCAGCATGGCCAAGCGCTTCATCGCCGTGTACCAGCCAGGTGGAACCGTACGCTCCAAATACACGCCCTCGGGCAGCGAGACCGCGTTCACGCTCTCTCCCATCCTGGCGCCGTTCGAGCCCGTGAAGGACAAGATCCTGATCATCGACGGGCTGGACATGCAGTGCGCCGACCAGACCAAGCTCATGGTCGAGCAACATCAGGGGGGGATGGTCGGGTTGCTCACGGGGGCGGTCCAGCCGGGCGGCGGGAAGTACCCGCAAGCGCCCTCGATCGATCAAGTGCTCGCCAGCCGGCTCTCCGCGGGCAAAGCGCGGGCCAGCATTCAGCTCGCGGTGCGCTGGGCGACGGGCAAATCACACGGCCTGATCCACCCTATCAACGCGCTGAATTTCGAGGCCAACGCACCGTATAGCGCGATCCCCCCGCGCATCGATCCTCAGCAGATCTTCAACGATCTCTTCGGTAGTTTGATGCCCACGGCGTCGGCGGACGCCGCGCTCGCCGCCAAGAAGAAGAAATCCATCTTGGACTTCTTGGACCGCAAGTACGCCGGCCTTTCCATGCGCCTCGGCGCCGAGGATCGCATGAAGCTCGACAATCACCTGACCAAGATCCGCGCGCTGGAGAGCGCCGCGGAGACGCTGCCGCCGGCGATGAGCTGCGCGGCGCCGACCAAGGTAGACACCTCCGACTACAACCCGAAGAGCGGGCTCTCGGCAGACAACGACGGCGTAGTCAAAGACGTGAAGACGGACGCCGCGATCCCCAAGGTCGGCAAGTTCATGATCGACATGCTGGTGACCGCGCTCGCGTGCGACCTCACCGCCGTCGCGTCACTGCAATGGAGCGACACCGAGGCCAAGCACACCTTCCCGTGGCTAAACTTGTCCGAGCACCACCACTATTACCAGCACGACGGCGGCTTCAAGCCGGTGGAGTGCGAGAAGATCTGCACCTGGTACTCGCAGCAGAACGCCTATTTGGTGCAACAGCTGCAGGCGGTGGACATGGGCGGCCACACGCTGCTCGACGAGACCATCGTGTTCTTCGGCTCGGAGCTGCAAGATCCTCCAGCGCACGGCAAGACCAACATGCCGTTCCTGCTCGCCGGCGGCGGCGGCCTCCGCACTGGACGCTGGCTCAAGTACGGTGGGCTGCCGCACAACCGGCTGCTCGTCTCCCTGTTCAACCTGTTCGGCGATCCGCGTACGTCCTTCGGTGACAACCGCTTCGGTAACGGCGCGCTGCCCGCCATGCCGAGCTTGACGTAACCACCCTGCGCTGGCAGCGCGGAGCGCTACCTCACTTCACGCCGAAGCTGAAGCCGGCAGACGCCTTGGCGCTGCCGCCCTTCGTGCTGGCGCTCGCGCTCTTCTGCACGTTGACTTTGGGCGGAGTGACGTTGATACCAGCCGCTGCCGACGCTGATTTGCTCGCGTTCGCCGCGAGACCGGCCTTGAGCTCCGGCGCTTTGAGCTTGGCGTCCGCGCCCGCTTTGGCGCCAAGCTTCGCCGCGGCGTTGGCGTCCGCTGCGACGTTGAGCGCCGCATCGACCCGCGGAGGCTCGAGCCGCGCGCTCAGCAGCGCCGCGAGTGACGCGGCGGCGCCGAAGAACGTGCGAGCGCCGGCGCTCAGCGTCACGGCGATGGGCTTGGCCTGCACGTCGAGGCCCGCGACGAGCTTGGCGCGGTAGCTGGCGCTGGCCGCGTCCCAGGTGAGCGCCAGCGTCGAACCGGACGCACCGCCGAGCTCCACTTTCAAGCCCAGGTCCGCCGCAGCGGAGGCTTTGCCGTTGGCGTCGAACACGAACGCGGCCAGCTCGCCGCCCTGCGCCACTAACTCTACGGAGTAGTCGCCGGCGACCAGCACTGAGCCGCCGTGCGACGCGCTCGCGCGCACCGCGACGTGCGGCAGGCGCCCGACCGCGACGTGGCCTCGTCCGTTGATGGTGAGCTCGACCGGTCCAGGAACGAGCTCGAGCCCCGCTTTGACTCGCCCCGCGAAGCATTTCCGCGCGGCGTCGAAGCGCAACGCGACGCGCTCCGGCGCGCCGCCGGCGACGCTCACGTTCGCGCTGAGCTCCAGCTTCGCCGCGGCGTCCACTGGCGCGCCGGACGCGGTGCTCACGAAGGCGAGCACTTCACCGTCAGCGCGCAGCAACAGCTCCGCGCGGTAGTCGCCGATCAGCATCAGGCTGCCGCCGAAGGACGGGCGCGGCGCCTCGCCCTTGCTCTGCGCCTGAGCGGAGATGCTGGCATCAGCGCTCGCGGCCGGCGCAGCGACGCTCGCGACCGCCGAGGCCGACGCGCTCGCCTGGGGTGCGCTGCCTTCCGAGCCGCACACCTTGAGAGAGCTCGCGCTGAGCAAGCCGACCACGATCGAAAAAGCTCGCATCGTAAACTCCCGTCGTAGAGCCCGGGAAGTAGCGCTCGAGCGATGTGCGCGTCAAGGCAGCCTCCCCCCTACTAAAACCCACTACAGTAAGAGCCGTCCACATGACCCGCGTGCTCGACGCCCCTAGTCCCGTAGCTCAGCCGCACGATCGCTGGCAATTTTGGATCGATCGCGGGGGCACCTTCACCGATATCGTCGCGCGCCGACCCGACGGCGCTTGGCTCGCGACCAAGCTGCTCTCCGACAACCCAGAGCTCTATCGCGACGCGGCGGTGGCCGGCATGCGACGGCTGCTGGGCGTCGCAGAGCACGAGCGCTTCCCCGCCGAGCGCGTCGAGGTCGTCAAAATGGGCACCACGGTGGCCACCAACGCGCTGCTCGAGCGCAAGGGCGAGCGCACGCTGCTGTTCGTGACGCGCGGCTTTCGCGACCAGCTGCGCATCGGGTACCAGCACCGACCCCAGCTGTTCGCCCGGAAAATTCGGCTCCCGGAGCTGCTCCATAGTGAAGTGGTCGAGATCGACGAGCGCATCGACGCGCTCGGCAACGTGCTGGTCCCGCTGGCTGAAGCAGAAGTGCGCCGGGCGCTGGCTCGCGCCCGTCAAGACGGTTTTCGCTCGCTGGCCATCGTCTTCATGCACGCTTGGCGCTACAGCCAGCACGAGCAGCGCGTAGTCGAGCTCGCGCGCGAGCTCGGCTTCTCTCAAGTGTCGGCTTCGCACCAGGTGAGCCCGCTGCTCAAGCTCGTCTCGCGCGGTCACACGGCTGTCGTCGACGCCTACTTGTCGCCGGTCCTGAGCCGCTACGTCGGCCGCGTCACGGACGAGCTCAGCGCAGGCGGCGAGCGCGTCCCGGTCTACTTCATGCGCTCGAACGGCGGGCTCACCCAGGCCGCCAGCTTTCGCGGAAAAGACGCGATCTTATCGGGACCGGCCGGCGGCATCGTGGGCGTCGTGCAGACGTCGCTCGCCGCCGGCTTCGACAAGATCATCGGCTTCGATATGGGCGGCACCTCGACGGATGTCTCTCACTTCGCGGGCCCGAGCCTGGCCGACGCTGAGCGGCAACACGAAACGCTCGTCGCGGGCGTTCACCTGCGCGTCCCGATGTTGTCGATCCATACGGTCGCGGCCGGGGGCGGCTCGATCCTGCATTTCGATGGTCTGAGCTTTCGAGTGGGGCCTGATTCGGCTGCCGCCACGCCCGGCCCAGCTTGCTATCGGCGCGGCGGGCCGCTCACCGTGACCGATTGCAACGTTCTGCTCGGCAAGATTCAGCCCCGCTTCTTCCCCAAGGTGTTCGGCCCGCGCGGTGACGAGCCCCTCGACCAAGACGTCGTGCGCGAACGCTTCGCCGCGCTCGCGAGCGAGGTCACTCGCGCCGGTCAGCGCGAAGTCAACGCGGCGCAGGTCGCCGCCGGCTTCCTACGGGTCGCGGTCACCAACATGGCCAACGCGATCAAGCTCATCTCCGTGCAGCGCGGCTATGACGTGACCGCGTACACGCTGGCGTGCTTCGGTGGCGCAGCCGGGCAGCACGCCTGCCTGGTGGCGGACGAGCTTGGCATGCAGCGCATCTACATTCATCCGTTCGCCGGCGTGCTGTCGGCGCTGGGCATGGGCCTCGCCGACGTGAGCGCGACGCGCGAGCACACGCTGGAGCAGCCGCTGACCGAAGAGACCGTCGCGCAAGCGCTGCAGCAACTGGATCGACTCGGCGAGCGCGCGCGGGCGGAGGTCGAGGCGCAAGGCGTGCCGCGCGCTCGCATCGAAGTGCGCCGCCGCGCGCACCTCAAATACGAGGGCACCGACACCGCGCTCGCGGTCCCCGCCGGCGACTGCGAGAGGATGCGTCGCGCCTTCGAGGTCGCCTACCGCGCGCGCTTCTCGTTCTTGATGCCCGAGCGACCGCTCGTGCTCGAGATGCTCTCCGTCGAGGCTGTCGGTAAGGGTGAAGCCCTGCGATCCCCTCCGGCGAGCCCGACCGCCAGCGGCCCGGCCGAGCCCGCTGAGATGCTCAGCGCGTTCATGGCCGATGCATGGCGCGAGACGCCGGTGTTCGAGCGCGACGCGCTACTTCCGGGGCACTGCATCATTGGCCCGGCCATCATCAGCGAGCAGAACGCCACCACCGTCGTCGAGCCCGGCTGGCGCGCGACCCTGACCGCCCACAATCACCTCGTGCTAGAGCGCTACCTGGCGCGAGAAGAGCCCGCGCTCGCGGCCGGCGCGCCCGATCCCGTCTTGCTCGAGGTGTTCAACAAGCGCTTCATGTCGATCGCCGAGCAGATGGGCATGCGGCTGGCCAACACCGCGCATTCGGTGAACATCAAGGAGCGCTTGGACTTCTCCTGCGCGCTGTTCGACGCGGACGGAAACCTCGTCGCCAACGCGCCGCACATGCCCGTGCACCTCGGCAGCATGAGCGAGTCGATCAAGACCGTGATGCGTCGAAACGCCGGCGCCATGCGCCGCGGCGACGCGTTCGTGCTGAACGATCCGTACAACGGCGGCACGCACCTGCCCGACGTCACGCTGGTGATGCCCGTGTTCTCGGACACCGCCGAGGAGGTCCTGTTCTATGTCGCGGCGCGCGGACATCACGCGGACATCGGCGGCATCACCCCCGGCTCCATGCCGCCCGCGTCGCGGACCGTGGAAGAAGAGGGGGTGCTGCTCGACAATTTCCGGATCCTGGACGCCGGCCACTTCCGCGAGGCCGAGCTCCGCGCGGTCCTCGGCAGCGCGCGCTATCCAGCGCGAAATCCCGACCAAAACGTGGCGGACCTGCGCGCTCAAATCGCTGCCTGCGAGAAAGGCCGCGAAGAGCTGCTGGCCCTGGTCGCGCATTTCGGGCTCGACACACTGCGGGCGTACATGAATCACGTGCAAGATCAAGCCGAAGAGAGCGTGCGCCGCGCCATCGGCGCGCTGCGGGACGGCGCGTTCGAGTGCCGGATGGATTGCGGCGCCGTCATTCGCGTCGCGATCAGCGTCGACCATGCCAGCCGTAGCGCGCGCGTCGACTTCACGGGCACCAGCGCCGAAGTGGCCTCGAACTTCAACGCGCCGCCGGCCGTGGTGCACGCCGCGGTGCTGTACGTGTTTCGCACGCTGGTCGACGACGATATCCCGATGAACGCCGGCTGCCTGCGGCCCATCACGGTCGTCATTCCGCAGGGCTCGCTGCTGTACCCGCGTTACCCCGCGGCCACCGTCGCCGGCAACGTAGAGACCTCACAGTGCGTCACGGACGCGCTCTACGGCGCGCTCGGCATCATGGCCGCTGCGCAGGGCACGATGAACAACTTCACCTTCGGCAACCAGCGCTATCAGTACTACGAGACCATCGCCGGCGGCTCCGGCGCGGGGCCAGGGTTCGACGGCTGCGCCGCGGTGCAAACGCACATGACCAACTCGCGCCTCACGGATCCCGAGGTGCTCGAGCTGCGCTTTCCGGTGTTGCTCGAGGAGCACTCCATTCGGCACGGCTCGGGCGGCGCGGGTCGCTGGCGCGGCGGCGACGGCGCGCTGCGCCGCGTTCGCTTTCTGGAGCCCATGACTGCGGCCATCTTGGCCGGCCGTCGAGCGATCGCACCGCATGGCCTGAACGGCGGTGAAGACGGCGAGCGCGGCGCGACCTGGGTCGAACGCAGCGACGGCACGCGTCAGCAGCTGAGCTACGCCGAACAGACCGAAATGAGCAAAGGTGATGTCTTCGTCGTTTCCACCCCCTCCGGCGGCGGCTACGGACCACGGCGCTAGCGCATCGCGCACTCGCCTCAGCGAGCTCGCGGCGTTGTTCCTACGACTCGGGACGATGGCCTTCGGCGGCCCGGCCGCGCACATCGCCATGATGCAGGACGAGGTGGTGCGACGACGGCGCTGGCTCGACGAGCAAGATTTCTTGGATTTGCTCGGCGCCACCAACCTCATACCGGGGCCGAACTCGACCGAGCTCGCGATCCACATCGGCTGGCAGAGACGCCGCTGGAGCGGGCTGCTGGTCAGCGGTGTCGCCTTCATCGCCCCGGCGATGTCGATCACGGCGGCGTTCGGCTGGGCGTACCAGCGCTTCGGCACCGTGCCGAGCGCCGTCTGGCTGCTCTATGGAGTAAAGCCCGTAATCCTCGGCGTGGTGCTGCAAGCGATTTGGGGACTCGCGCCGCGGGCGGCGCGCACGACGCTGTTGCGCGTGCTGGGCTTGCTCGCCGCGGCCCTAGCCGCAGCCAGCGTCAATGAGCTCGCCATTCTGTTCGGCGCGGGCGCGCTCACCGCCTTAGCGAGCTTCGCCGGCAACGCGCGCACGGACGGCAAGCCGCACCTGCTCGCGCTGCTTCCGAGCGCGACCGTGGCAGCTGGCGCGGGCGCCGCGAGCGTGACTCTGCCCGGCATTTTCGGCTCGTTCTTCAAGATCGGCTCGGTGCTGTTCGGCAGCGGCTACGTGTTGCTCGCCTTCTTGCGCGCCGATCTGGTCCAGCGGCTCGGTTGGCTGACTGAGGGGCAGCTCATCGACGCGATCGCGGTAGGTCAAATCACCCCGGGACCGGTGTTCACGACCGCGACGTTCATCGGCTATCTCTTGGCAGGCCCGAGCGGAGCGTTGGTCGCGACGGCCGGCATCTTCTTGCCGGCGTTCCTCTTCGTAGCCATAACCAGCCCGATCGTGCCGAAGCTGCGCGCTTCCGCGTCGCTCGGCGCGTTCCTCGATGGCGTCAACGTGGCGTCGCTCGCGTTGATGGCGGTCGTGACGGTTCAGCTCGGCCGCGCCGCGCTGATCGACATCCCCAGCGTGCTCATCGGCGTGCTCGCGGCCGCGTTGCTGCTCCGCTTCAAGCTCAACGCGACTTGGCTCTTGCTCGGCGGCGCCGCAGCCGGTTGGCTCTGCCATGCGCTGGGACTGGCCGCGGCTTGAGCCCAGCGCGCGGCCGACGCCCGCGCAGCCGCGCGCGACGAGCAACGCAGCGCTAGCGAAAAATGGGGCACACATGCGCGCGCTGTTCTGCTAACGGCAGCGCCATGGTCACCTCCTTTGCCAAGAAGCTAGCTGACGCAGCGGCGCTGAGCGCGGCGGCGAGCTGCGCGGCGAGCGCCGCGTCGTTCGCTCGCGGAGCGCTCGCGGCGCTCGCGCTGCTCGCCGTCGTGTGCGCCGCGCACCCGGCGCGCGCCGAGGACGGCGGCAACGACGTTTGCCCAGCGCAGGCCGCGGAAGCAGACGACGTCCGAGAGCGCTACGATGCGGAGAACCGGCTCGTCCATCAGCTTCGTCTATTGCGCAACCAGAAAGTGCAAGAGGTCGCGATCGTGCATCGCGACGGGCACGCGACGGAGCGCACCGAGGTCGTTCCCGGTCACGTGCGCGTCGCGCGGACGCAATGGGATGGCGACAACGTCGTCAGGGCCGAGTGCCTCCTGGACGGCAAGAGCGTGGCCGTGGCGACCTACAGCTACGTCGACGGACGCCTCGTGCAGCTCGAAAAGCGCGTCTGGCACGCAGCCGCGGCGTCCACCGCGAGTCCGCCGGCCGCGGAGGGCGCGACGCCGGAGCCGCCCGCCCCGCCGCCCCCTGCGCGAGCGACGGCGAACGGCGAATGGCGCACCGAGATCACCCGCAACAGCTACGACGCGGATGGCAGGTTGGTCGCGAGCGAGGTTCGCCGCGCCGACGGCACCTTGATCTCGGCGACCCGCGCCGAGCGCACGCCGAATCGCGTGCCCGTGCAGCTATCGCTCAGCGCGGGTGGCTCGTATCAAAGCGATACGGCGCTCTACGACTTCACCGCTGGCTTCGGCATCCACCGCAAGCCGCAAATTCAACGCTACGGGGCCGATCCGCTAGAGGTCGGCCTGGACGGCACCTTCAAGTTTCACCGTGCGGCGGGCGTCACCAGCACCGATCAGACGACGCTGCGCTTCGCCGCGGATTACCACGAGATCCTGCCGCGCATCACGCTATTTACGTTTACCTCCACGGAGCGCAACCTGCCCGCAAACCTACGTCTGAACCTGGAGGAAGCCGTGCTCGGCGTGAAGCTCGACATCGTGCCGCGCGCCCAGTACCAGCTCGACGTGAGCTTCGCTCCGGTCTGGAACTATCGCGCCATCATCACGCCCGAGGGCGGCATGAACGTCGAAGAGAGCACCTCCAAGCTGCGCGGCTCGCTCCGCCTGCGCGCCGGCGTGCACCGACCCAACTGGTCCCTGCTCGACACGTTCGAGTTCCTGCCCACCTTCTTCGGCGATGACGTCGCGCAAGAGAATGATTTTTGGAACCGCACGGTGCTGCGCAACACGGTAGAGCTCGACGTGAACCTGACGCAGAATCTCGCGCTGCGCGAAGAGTTCAAGTACAAGCGCGACCGCGCGCTGCGCGCGCAAGCCAACTGTCCCGACGCGGGCAACGCCCTTTGCCGCGGCTACTCCGTAGCGAGCACCACGTCGATCGTCCTCAAAGTGGACCTCTGACGTCGCGCGTGCGCGCGCCGAAGCGCCGTCTCGAGTTGAGTCAAATCTCCGCGACCTCGGCGGCGCGCTCGCTGTGCGCGCGTATCGCAGAAGGTGTGGCAGTGGTCACCACGATGAGCTAACAAATCCGACGCGCGCTCATGTGGGTGATCCATCGCTCATTCGTTCGAAGCCCTGCGCTCGCGCTGGGTCTACTGCTCGCTGGCTGCGGCAGCGACGAGGCCACGGCGCTGCACGGCGCGCCGGTCGGCGCGGAGCTGCCGCGCTTCGGGCTGGTCGCGCTCGAGTCCAATTTTCCGAGCATGGGCCGGGACACGCCGGCCCTCGCTGATGCCTTTTTTTGGCGCGCCACGAACGAGGCGGACTCGACCTGCGCGCTGCTGCAGGTGCTCGACGGCTGCGAGATCTCAGAGTGCGTCGCGGGACGATCCGCCGCGACGGACTCCGGCTTTGCTTGGGTATCCGGCGGGAACGTAGACATCGCCGGCACCAAGCTCGACTTCGGCTTCGCCGAGCGCCAGCCCGGCTGGTATGAAGCTTCCTTACCTAGCTTGAACCTCGCGCTGTGGGAGGGCGGGGAGACGGTGACCGCAAAGGTCAACGGCTCGGCCGAATTCCCGCCTCTCGCGCTGTCGCTCAGCGCGCCGCGCCCGGTGCTGCTCACGACGCCGGTGATCGCGGAGAGCAGTGAGCAAGGCGTCGATCCCAACGCGGATCTGGTGTTCGCGTGGCGGTCGCCCACGGCGGGCGCCATCTACGTCGACGTCGACGAGCAGCGCGCCGGCCCCGTTCGCCCGCGCGCCGAGCGCTCTGCCCGCTGCGAGCTCGCCGCGCACGAAGGTCGCGGCGTCGTCTCGGCGCGAGTGTTCGCGGCGCTCTCGGCGCCGGAGGCGTTGTCCGGCTACCGTTTCCACGTGTCGACCAACGCCGAGAGTGAAGTGAGCGCTGGACGCGCGACGTTCCGATTCTCGGCGTGGTCCCAATCGTTCGACTGGATCGCGCCGCTGAGGACCCAGGGATTGAAACCCTGAGCCGCGCAGTCCTCACCGCAGCGCCTCACTCCTCGTCGGGAGCACCACCTGCGCGGGCCACGTCTTCGGTCTTGATCTTATCGACGTTCATGCCGCGCGCGCGCTTCGTCATCGTCTCCATCAGCTCGTCGAAGCCGGGCAGCTCACCCTTCATGAAGCGCAGCGGGTTCACGCGCGCGACGACGAAGTTCTTCAGATATGGGCTGGTCAGCCCGCGCTCCTTCAGCCTCGCCACAGCGTCGTTCACGGCGTCATCGAAGGCGAGCACCACCTTCGCCCGCCGTTCGCGCTCCGCCATCGCGGCTGCCAACGGCTCCGCGATCCAGCCGTCGAGCTTGCGCAGGATGGGGTGATACGCGCCGCCGGCGAGGCGGCCGCGCTCTTGATAGGCGAAGCCCAGGGTCACCAAGGCGGGGTCCTCGAACTCCAGCTCGAACGCGGCCTCCGACTCTCGAGAGAGGCCGGCGAGCTCACGGTACATGCGGGCGACCTCCAGCGCGCGCTCACGCAGCGCGTGCGCCTTTTCGATATTCAGCGCCAAAATTTGGTACGCCACCTTCGGCTCCGGGACGAGCAACGCCACGATCGAGCGAGCGCCCAGCTCTCGCAACGCGGTGAGCCGGTGGTTCCCGTTCGGTGTCCAGTACTTGCCGTCCGCGGCGATGACGATGATCGGATCGAGGAAGCGCTTGGTCTTATCCATCGCGCGCGTGAGCCGCCGCACGTGCGCGTCACTCACGTCACGCTGGAAGGGCGTGGGCGCCACGCGATCGAGCGGCAGCGCGACGAACAGCAGTGGGTTCCCACCGAGCGGCTCGCGATAGCGGGCCAGCACGGCGCCGCCGTCGGCCTCTACGCCCGCCGCCAGCGCTTGCAGCGCGTCCGCAGCGGGCACCTCCGCGAGCTCCCGCGCGCTGAGCTCGGTTGGGCGCAGCGCTACGCCGCGACGGCGTCGCGTGCCCGGACTCGCAGTTTTGCTCTTCGCCTTGGGAGCAGCCTTCGTCTTCCGCGCAGCCACGCGAAGACCGTAGCGCAGCTGTGGGCGAATTGTATACCCGCCGACGCGACGCGACGCGCGCGCTCAGCGAAGGTCGCAAATACACCCTCGATCGCCATGCGTTTCGTCGTCTCCGTGTTCGCGCTCATCAACCCCAACATCCAGTGTTTTCGGCCCGAGCAGAAGGCACAAGCGTACGAGCACATCGGCTTGAAGCCCGGGAAATTGCCGTCGTCCAGGCCTTGCTCGAGCAGCTGCGCGCCAAGATATCGGACGCAGCGGACGCGGCGTGAGGCCTCGAGGGCGCGCAGCGCGGTAGCCGGCGCTCGCGCGGTATGGACGCTGCACCGCAGCCGAGGTAGCGGCTCTTACATGAGCGAAGCAACCACGTATTCGGGCAGCTGTCACTGCGGGGCCGTGCGTTACGAGGTCAACCTAGACCTCAGCAAACCCGTCATCTCTTGCAACTGTTCCATGTGCGGTCGAGCGGGAACCCTGCTCACCTTCGTTCCCCCAAGCGAGTTCAAGCTACTGTCCGGCGAAGAGTCGCTGACCGACTACGAGTTCAACAAGCACGCCATCCACCATCTCTTCTGCAAAATATGCGGCATCAAGCCCTTCGCGCGCGGCAGCGGCCCCAACGGCCCGATGGTCGCCGTCAACACCCGCTGTCTAGAAGGCGTCGAAGCCAGCGCGTTGAACATCATGCAGTACGACGGCAAGAGTAAGTAACCCACGCGTCCGGCGGCGCAGACAGAGGTGGACGCGCACCCGTGGGACGCTCGACGATCGGACACCGGGCCGATCGCAGTGTTCTCCGCAATCGTGCCCAACGTGTGGGTCAGCGGAAGCGTTCGGTGGTCGCCGCGAGCGAAGGCACGGAAAGTGGGACGCTTGTGGTAGTCACGAGAGTCGATGGCTCGTAAACAGCTCGCATGGCTCGGTGGCGCAACGCTTTGTTTCGTCGGAGTTGCGGCAGTCCTCTACGCGACGGGCGGCGCAAAACGGCTATCGAACACCCCTGGACACAGCGATAGCGCGCGGCCGGACGTCACGCGAACGGGAGCCGCCAATTGCAGCACCCAACCGGACCCATGTGGCTGCACCGAACAGCGCGCAATAGAGCTGCTCAGCGATTGTTTTGCGGACAAGGCCTTCGAGACCGCACGGGTAGCATCGCCAAGCTGCAAGAATCCTGGGCTCCTCGGCGTTAAGGCAGAAGCGTTGGCCGCGACTGGTCAAAACGCGCTCGCGCGTAGCGCGGCGGAATCGCTCCTGCACGCGGATCCCCACAGCCGCTTTGGCCGACGCGCGCTCGCTATCGTGCGCTTGAATGAAAGAGACTTGGACGGCGCGGAAACCGCGCTGGTCGCGCTCACTGCCGAGGATCCCAATGACGCCGACTCCCTATACTATGCGTCGCTCGTCAACCGCGCGCGTGATCGCTATCGGGAGGCGCGCCAAGGCTTTCTACGCGTGCTCCGCTTGAACAAGCGCCACATCGATGCCCGTTTCAACTTGGCGACGATGACGGCTGCCCTCGGCGCAAGAGATGAAGCCCAACACCATCTCGATCTTCTGCTGCAAATCACACCTGTAGGCGATCCGCGTCTATCGCTGGCGAAAATCGCCGTCGGCGAAGCTAGCGCAACAAATGGTAGGCAAGCTGCCGCTCTCATCGTCCAACAAGCGGCTCCTCTCCCAAGCGCGTCGACCGTTCGGCCTTAACCGCCAGCATCCGTGTGGCGCTTCGCAGCGGTCTGCGTACCTCTGCCGAAGGGTGGGTGATCCTGACGACGAACTGCTGCCACATGGCAAAAAACTGTTGTGGTGATGAGGCGCGTTGCCTAGTTTCGGCAGGCTATGCGCATTCGCCTTTTTTCGTCGCGGCTGTTGCAGCTGGTCTTGATTCCGGGTTTGGCCTTAGAGCTCACCCAAGCCTGCGGTGGTGACGACTCAAGTCCGGGTCCAAGCAGCTCCGGTGGGAACGCCGGAGCCGTTACTGGAGGAACGGGTGGGAGCAGTCGCGGGGGCAGCTCCAATCGAGGCGGAGCTGAAGCGATGGGCGGCGAGCCGGGGGCGGGAGGAACGCCGACGGAGGGAGGGATGGAGAACTCCGGTGGTTCGCCGGGCGAGGGCGGCAGTGTTGAACCGGGTACTGGCGGAATGTCCATGATGGGCGAAGGGGGAGCGGGAGCTGTGACAGGCGTCGGCGGCGCGGCCGAAACAGGCGGCAGTGCTGGCGAGGGCGGAACCGGCGAACCGCAAGCCATGCACTACAGCGTGTCCGTATTTGATAGCACGGGCATTGTCTCGAAGAGCGCGCACTTCAAAATGATTGCGACTCTCGGCGAGGGCCTCGGTAGCGCCGCAACACCTGGCAAGAGCGCGCAGCTCTCATCGGCCAAGTACCGTATCGCGACAGGCGTGACGGTGAATACGCCGTAAACGTTTCCGCCACCACACCAGCTTTTTTGAATATCGTTCCAACAACGCGGAGCAGAAGGATGTCGAAATTTAGGAAGTGTTTCAGGGCGGCCTTGCTGGCTTTGGCCTTTGCCGTGGTCGGCTACGCACCGAGTGCGTCAGCCGACGTCCCCGCATCTCTCACGCAACAGGGTCGTCTGCTCGACGACACGGGCACTGTCGTCGATGCGGATGTCAGCTTCGTATTTTCAATCTATGCCGCAGCGACGGGAGGCAGCGCCCTCTGGTCCGAAACCCAAACCATCACTGTGGATGAGGGCTACTTCTCTGCTCGTCTCGGTGACGTAACGGCGTTTCCAGACACTCTGTTCGATGGCAGCAAAACACTATATCTCGGCGTGAAGGTCGGCAGCGACGCGGAGATGACGCCGCGACAATTGATCACCAGCGTGCCGTTCGCGATCCACGCAGGAGAGGCAGACCATGCGGCTGAGGCCGACCTGGCGACGAAGGCGACGAACGCCGTCAACGCAACGCACGCCACCACCGCAGACACTGCCACTGCCGCAAACAGCGCTACGACTGCTACGACCGCTACGACCGTGACGTCCATCTCGGCTAACGTGACGGAGGGGACGGCGGCATCCGCGACTACGGCGAACGCGGTGATTGCGACCTGCGGCGCTGGCTACAAAGCCATCGCGGGCGGCTGCAACTCGAACGGTCAACTGATGGTGAGCTCATTCGTCAAGAACCAACCCGCTCAATACCAATGTCGCTGCTACGCGAGCTGCACCCTTACGGCGCAGGTCGTTTGCGCCAAATAGCCGCACTCGCATGAGACGGGCTGCGAATTCCGCGCGCAGCCCGCTCGCGTCACGGCGAGTAAGCCGCTACGTCCGGAACGCCTGCCGGCAAGATCCCTTGCGGCTCGATGACACGCCGGAGATCGCTGCTGTGTAGGATGATCGGGCCGTGATGAGAAGGAGAGAACAGCGACGCCACTCCAGCGCCGTTCGTGGTTAGCACGGCGTATTCGCCGCCTTTAAGGCGGATAAGTGTCGCCGCGCGCGGCAGGTAATCCCAACGGAGAGGCACGAGTCTGCCTGGAAAGCGCGCTACGTCGTTCAGGTACGATAACAAGTCGGACAAAGACGCCACCGGCCGCGTGAGCTTCACATCGGCGGCGTTCCGACTTGGCCCGTAGAAGTCTAAATAGAAGGCCAGTGCACCTTCCACACTGCCTCCGCTCAGGAAGCGCTCGTACGACGGAGCGTTTGCGAGCAAGGGCGGCTTGTCCCAAAGTTCCGTTACTGCGGCGCGAGCCCGCCCTGGATCCCCGTTCCGCCATTCGATGAGAGCCGGCGCTCCGACGCTCACCACCGCCGCCAGGAATAGCGCTCCAGTCACTCCGGCTAGCGCGGCAGCAAGAGCGGTGGTGGCTAGTGGCTTCTCCTCGCTCTGGCTCGTTGAGAAGCGTCGGAATGCGCCGAACATGACGATCGCGCAGAGTACCGGGGGCAGCCATCTCGCCCGCAGGAAGGGTGTTAACTCGCTATGGAGCTGCGCTGGCAGACGGCTCGCCGCGGTCACGCGGAGCGGGGCGCCAACCCGGAAGTTTCCCCAGCGATCAATGATTCCCGAGGGCCCACTAGCGCTGGCCCAAACGATGTCGCGGCCGGTTTCGATTGCTCGCACGCGCGTCATCGCCAAATGCCCGAAAACGAGCAGGCTAGTTCCGAACGAGCTGTCGCTCGTCGTTGCCACCAACAGCTGCGCGCCGTCCAAGGTGAGCTCCCGCGACGCACGCGGCGGTACGGACTCTTGGCAGATCATCGCGCCGACACTGATGTTGGGCCACAGCGGCAGCGCCCTAAAGCGATCGCCCGACGAGAGGTCCGATTCACCGAACGGCGCGAGATCGACCTTGCGGTGAATGCCCACGAGAGCTCCGGTCGGAGCGATACCCGCGACGGCGTTGTAGCCGCCACCGTTGGGGGCCACGAGATAGGACGTGAGCAACAGCGCCTGCCGTTCTAAATGCGCGTAGCGTTGAAAGCGCTCGCGCGTAACGGGCACCTCTAGTGCAAAGCGGCCGTCGTATGCCTCGGTCAGCGCAACGAGGTCGACGCCGCGCAGCTCATGCAGCTGACGATGGAAGATTTCGTCGAAAGCATCGCTCGCACCTGGCACCGCCTGACGCGTCTCGAAGAAGGAGCTCGGGACGTTCAGCTGCGGGATTCCGACCTGCAAGCTGCCGTTGCTAGCTGGCGCCGCAAGCCGCGCGACCGCGGCAAGCAACAGCAGGACGCCGAACGCGCTGCCGATCACCTCAGTGGCTCGCCGCCAGCGCGAATGCAGTTCTTCGCGGCTCAGCAGGACGCCGACGCTCACTGCTCCCGCGACGAGTATGCCGGTAGTCAGGTTGGCGCCAACCCAACGCGATCCCCCAAGGAGAAACGGCCATGCCGCCACGGTACTCGCGGCGACCCAATTCAGCGGAGCTCCCAGCGCGTCAGCGGCATCCATGAACAACGCCCACGCCGCCGCGGTGAGTACCAAAACAGATCTTGGAGAGAATCGTGAGGCGCTGAAGCGAATCCAGAGCCCGAGCGGGAGGCCGATGCCGATGCCAGCGCAGAGCGATAACGTGAGGGGAACGTTCGCGCCCCAGCTGAGCGAACCAAGCATGATCGCCGAGAAGAGCGCCAGGCCAAACGCCACGCCAGCGCCTGCAGCGTGCAACATTCGCCCCCTCCGTGCGATGACGTAAGCGAGCGCGCCAAGCGCCGCTACCGCGAGCGGAAAAACGTCGATGCCAGGCTGTCCGAGCGCGGCCAGCGCACCGAACGCGAGGGCCGCTGCAATATCAGCAAGCAGCGAAGGCACGTGCTCACTCGGTGAGCGCGAGCGTGACGTCTAGAACGAGTTCGTTGCTTCCAACATCGGGAATGACCTGAGCTCCGAGCTTCGGCGGGAACCACACGCGCGCCGTGTCCCCATCTTTCATCTGCGCGAGAACATCCGAAAGCGTCCCCGGTGCTCGCTCCAGCGTCGTCGCCGACTTCAACTGTCGCGCCACGGTTCTCGGCACCAACCCGTCGATCGCGTAGCCATCTAAGGTCAACGCGAGCCGCTCGCCGGCAGCTGGGCGTCGCCGACCGGTGCCTTTCGCCAAAATTACGAAACGCAAGCCACCACGAGTGGGCGTCGCGTTCGCCGGCGGTCCCGCAGCATCGGGAGGCTCAAACCTAGCGCGCACGTCGACGGACTCTTCTTTTGCTGCACTGAACTGAACGTGATTGACGTCCTTGAGCTCAAGCTCGATGACGAGATCGGCGTCCGGCCAATCCTGGGGCCGCCAGCTTTCATGTGCCGCGCGAGGTAGCCAGTAACGAGCCTTGGCACCAACGTTTAGCGCCGTTAGCATGGAGCGAAGCGGCGGAGATAGGGTAGCGACGGAAAATGGTGGAGAGCTTTCCTCCATGTACGACGAGCGCACCAACGTCCCATCAGTCGTCCACATGCTGTAGTCAACGATGATGGTGTCGGTGGGCCCGGGCGCCTCACCGCTGCCTTTGCGGATCAACTGCATCCTCACCCCACTCGGGCCATTGATAGCCTCCGGAGGCGCGGTGAGCGGGGGTACTACCAGGCTTTCTTTGGCTACCGGAGCATGAAAATACGGAATCGGTGGCGCGTTCCGCCTGCCGGCGGTTTGTGGGGCAGCCGCCGCTTCGCTTTTGGTGGTCCCGACTTCCGGCTCGCTACTCGCAGCGCTCGCGTGGCTTTTGGTCTTGCTCTTGGCGCAGGCGACCGTGAGCGCGCATGCGACAGCGCACATAGCGACGACCGTGCGCCACTGCCTACGAAACCTGTTACTCATTGGCACGTTAGTGGATACGGAATACGAGTCGCGAGAACATTGACGCGGATGTCATCAGGCGGATCCCACGCCGTTGCGGGGCGGCTCGCCAGGCTCAAGTTCGAGCTGGACGTCGACGTCACACGCACCGCGGTGATATCGGGCACACTCTCCGCGCCACCCGCTCCGCCTGCGCCGCCAGTCCCCACGTCACCCTTTGGATTGTACGATGTAATCACGTCTTTACTAAAAGGCTCGTAGGCGACCAGATCGCCCGGGCGGCCCAGGTCCCACGTCTTGCCAATACCCGCGGAAGTGACCGCATAGATCGCAGCTTCATCGTACGCCGTGAAGGCCACTACATCCTGGCACTCTGCGAGCACGAGGCCGCGCAGATCAGTAGCCGATGGCGGTGCGTTCGACGTGCTCGGCGCTTCTGGCGCGTCGGGCGCGATACGGCTCACCACCACGCTTCCGGTCGCAGGCGCGAACGCGAAGTAGTCGTCCAAGTTGCGCGTGCTCGCCGCGCCGACCACCGCTCCCCGGTAGCTGCCGATCGCGTGGCCGACGCCGTTGGTCACAGCGTTGCCGACCGCAATCGGTTGGACGAAAAGCTCGCACGTCGTCGTGCCGCAGTTCTGCCCCAAGACCAGGTCGAGCGTCCCGCCGAGCCCGTTTCGATCGTCCGCGGTTCCACGGGTCCCGAGCAGAAGCTCCATTTCGCCCTCCGTCGCTGGAGGTTCATAGCTGACAATCTTCACGTCTTGCAGATCGCTCGTGTCGAGGATGGTGAGCGAAGGAGTAACCTTTCCTGCTTGCACCGTGTGCGAAAGGTAGGCCAAGCGCGCGTTCAGCACGGCGAAACTGCCCGGAACTGGAGGGGGTAAGGTAGTGACCCTCGAAATAATGGACCAGGTGTTGGCCCGATCGTCGAAATACCTCACCTGGAGGTTTACGACCTTGTCCTCCTTCGCCGGAAAGTCTGAGCCCAAGAAGACGAACCACACATCGCGGCCCTCAGCGCCGTCGTAGGCGATGCCCGCAACCTGCGCGCTGGTCGCGAGCTGCTCGCGCCGCAGCTCCTCTCCGTTTGCTGGATCGAGCACGGAGATCAGTCCCGTGATGCCGTCGAGCTCCGTGCCACCGGCGACGATGAGTCCGCTCGTTGGGACGGGGCGCACGCCCGTGTCACCCGCCGCTCCTCCCCCTCCCACGGCCTCACCACCGCTACCGCCGCCGCCCACCGTTGCGCCGCCGGTACTCGGCGATTCGCCCCCGCTACCCGCCTCACCCACGGCACCACCACCGCCCTGCATCGGCTCGCCTCCGTTGCCGGAACCGCCAGTTGCAGTGGTGCCGCCCGTCCCACCCTGACCGGCAGAACTGCTGCCACCGGAGGACGTGTCCATGCCGCCTTCACCCTCAATACGGGGCAGCACATCATCATAGCCGTTGAGCACCGAACACGCACCCGCGAAAAGACACCCGATAGCAAGCAAACGCCATGCGCGATGAGTGCTCATGCCACCAACTCCCTCGACAAAGGATCGAAACACGGTCGGTCGAGCGACCGCACATGCACAGTTAAGTGGTACGCTCCCATCGCGCCAGAAGCTAGCATGGCGGAAGTGCGGCAGCATAGCTGTCTGTTGCTCCCATCTTGCAATCTAGAACTGGGCGGGAGATGTTTGGGATGATCATGATGGGTTCCCCGCCGCGCGGCATTCGCCGTCGTCTCTCGGTTCTGCTCGGCCTCGGTCTCTATCTCACGTCCGTTCACGCACGTGCAGACGTGCCGATCAGCGACAGCGCACGTAAGCACTTCGCGGCCGGTGTCGCCTGCCTGCAAGATCCAGACGGCGCCCGCTATGAGGACGCCTATCGAGAATTCAAGGCGGCGTATGCGGATTCGCCGTCGTGGAAGATCCTCGGAAACATCGGCATCACGGCCATGAAGCTGGAACGGGACGGCGAAGCGGTGGAAGCCTACCGCGAGTACCTGCGGCAAGGTGGCAAGGAAATCGATGCCGAGGAACGTGCTCAGGTGCAACGCGACCACGACACCATCGCCGCGGGTCTAGTCTCCGTCACCGTGGATTCAGTGCCCCCCGGGGCGAGCTTCTCTGACGAGCGCATCCCGGTGCGCGGTGATCGCGTCATAAATCGCTACGCGGCCTCCAACGGGCCTGTGAAGCTTGGCATCCGCGCCGGACACCACCGGATCACAGCTACCCTGGCTGGGTATGCTGATCAAGTCTGGGATTTCGATGTCAAGCCTGGCGAGATTGTCCGGCATACCTTCGAACTGCAAAGTGCCGCGCCATCTCCTCCAACGGAGCTGCCCCGCAGCCAGCCCCCTCCCCCCATTGCGCCCGTTGCACCGCCTCATACTAGCCGACCAATTCCGACCGGAGTCTATGTAGGTGTCATCGCTACCGGCGCGCTCGCTGTTGGCGGAGCAGTGACCGGCGTACTCGCGCTCTCCAAACACAGCGATTACGAGAAGGCCAACGACGGTAGTGATCCAGAGCGCGCTCGGGATCTGCGCGACAGCGGTAAGACTCTAAACTTGGTCACAGACGTATTTCTCGGCGGTGCCGTCGTCGGTGCGATCGTAACGTCGGTCCTCTTCTTCGGCCGGCCCACCGTGGAGACGTCCAAGGCACGCGTCCTCTATCCCGTGGCGAGCCCCCACGGCGGCGGTCTCTGCTTCTCGTCACCCTTCTGAGCGGAACGCTTCGTCGAGGAGCACGCTAGCCGCGACGAGAATTGGTA
>CBINHN010000037.1:0-63860 GCA_966250485.1 uncultured Sorangium sp.
CCCCCGCTGCCGCCGCTCGACCCAGCGCTCCCGCCGCTCACCCCATTACTGCCGCTGCTGCCTCCCACCGCGCTGCCGCCCGTCGCTCCCGCACTACTGCTCCCTCCGCTGCCGCTCTGGCCGCCCAGCTCGGCGGGTACGCAGCCGATACCGTCCGCGCACGTCGTTTCCGTGGGGCCGCACGATGAGGCGGCGAACAAGACGGAGCAGAAGCCAAGTGCCCAGTTGCGGTCAATCGATACAAAGCGCATGTCACCCTCTACCTAGTGCCGTTTCAGAAAGAAGTGCGAAAGCCGAGCGAGGCGCCGCTCGGCGCCAACGAGATCGTCACTGGCGGTTCACTCTCTTGGCCCGTAGCTCCGCTCGGGAGCGCCAAGGCGAGGACGATGGTCGCCGCAGCTGCCGCGCCGGCGCCGACGAAGGCCACGGTCTCCCAACGGTTGGCGCTGTTGCGTCGCTCCGTCGCGCTAGCGAGATCAGCACAGCTCGACAGGGTCGAACCTCGCGGGCAGTTTTGACCCAGCTCGTCGAGCGCCTGCAACTTGAGACGATCCACGTCGTCTTGCGCGTTCGAAGCGCGGATGCTCTCGCCGATTCCAACGCCGAGCAATATGGCCGTCACGGCGCTGCCGCCCACGAGCGCGATGGTCCTCGGTGCAATGCCGGAGCTGGCGTCCGCTGGCGCGCTCGACGCAGGTGCTCGTGGAGCTGGCGCGGGGGGCGCCGCTGCCGGCGGCGGCGCGGTGCCGAGCTCGGGGTTCGCTTCTTGAGGAGCGGGCAGCTCCAGCGCGATCCGCTGCTGGCCGCCCAGCGCGACCTGCACGTTCTTCTCAATCTCGTGGCCGCCGAGCTTTGCGACGATCCGGTGCGGCCCGGGTTCGAGGTAAAGCTCGCCCGCGAGCGGTGAGCTGCCGACGACTCTCCCATCGACGGTGACCGTCGCTTCGGGCTCGCTCACCGTCACGACGACGCTGCCGAGCTGGCTGCGGATCTTCGCGAGCGCAGCGCGATACTTCTCGACTGTCTCCGGCTTCTCTTTCGGTGCCACGTGCTCGATGGCAAAGCTCATGTGCTCCCCGGCGAGCGTGTGCTCACCGAGCGCCATC
This sequence comes from uncultured Sorangium sp., assembly GCA_966250485.1. Lineage (GTDB taxonomy): Bacteria > Myxococcota_A > Polyangia > Polyangiales > Polyangiaceae > PMG-095. Next base: position 1,107 of record CBINHN010000037.1, read on the forward strand.
TCCGTCTCGGCGAGGGAGGCCGCGACGTCATAGGTCTTGGCGCGCGCCCAGAGCCCCAGCAAGATTTGCCGGGCCTGCGCCCAGTTCCCGCGGTTCATTTCTTCGTGAGCTCTGCGATATTCAGTCTGCGCGCTCACGACGGAAGAGGCCGACGTCTCTTCGCCGTAGGCCGGCGCGGAGACCAGCGCTAGCGACAAAATCACGGAAAACGGCGCGATGCGCGCGGAGCGAGTTCTACGAGGCATGGTCTGGACTAGAAAAAACATGGGCAGAGGAAGCAACAGCGGACTGTCTGCGTACTCGAGCTCAATCTGGCGGCGCAAGTCGCTCGCCAAATGGGTAATCTCGCGCCGGGACAGCGGCGCTCGCGCTGCTCGCCGCTTGCGGGCTCGCGCGCTGCGTGTCCCGCGCGGTGGCTCCGTTCCGGCTCAGCGCGGCGGATTCCGGGGCTCGCCCAGCGCGAGTAGCCGACGCCTGCGCCCCGTTCGGCGCCGCGCTCGCGCTTTCCGCGTTTCGCGACGGCCGCCCGCTGCGCGCGGCGCTCGCGCTCGACGCCGCGGTGACGGGCTCTCCGCGCCGAGCGCTCGACGCCGCGGTGACGGGCTCTTCGCGCCGAGCGCTCGACGCCGCCGCTCGGATCGTGACGCGCTCTTTCGCCTCTGCGGCCGCGCTCGGGCGCTCTGCAGCTTCACGCCGCGGTTCGACCGCGCCCTTGACGTGGCCCTCATGCGCCGGCGGTCGCAGCAGCAAAACATAGGCAATGATCGCCAGCGGCAGCACCCAGAGCGCGATCAGCACGCGAACGCGCAGCTGCCGCCAATGCCAAGGCGCTCGCCACCACCCCAAGAAGCCGCGCGCCCGCGCTGACGGCGCGCTGGCACCGCCGCTAGTCTCGGCGCGGGTCGCGTCCGACGCAGCGCCGAACGCTGGCTCCGAGTTTAGCCGCGGTCGCGCGAGCCCCGAGATTTCACGGCGGAGCTCGGGTGAGAGCTCGTGAACTTGGCGGGTGAAGGGGTTGAACTCCGCGGTGTCGCCGTCGAGCGTGTACGACTTGGCCGGCGGGAGCGCGTTCGACGCCTTTCGTTCCTGCTCGCTCATGGCTGAGCCCCTGGGAAAATGAAGCGCGTGTCGCGCTGACGCAGATCCGAGGGCGGCACGAGTGGCTCATCGAGCCCCGAGGACGGCAAACCCGCGACAGGCGTCGCCGATGACACGGCGCGCGCGCGACCGGAATGGGACGAGGACGGCGAATGCCCCGCTGCGGCAGCGGGTCGTCGCGCGGCAGGTGCGGCGCGCGCCGCGCGCTCATCCGCTAGCGCCGCTTTCGAACGCGCCGACGGCGCAAACGACGGCTGTTGCCGCGACGCCACAGGCGCGCTCGGCGCAGCGCTCACGCTCGCTCGCGCTCGTGTGCGAGCCACTACGCTCGGCGCCACGCTCGCAGCGACGGACGCAGCGCTCGGCGCCACGCTCGCAGCGACGGACGCAGCGACGGACGCAGCGCTCGGCGCGGCGCTCGCAGCGACGGACGTCGCTGTCGAAGCCCCCTCCGCCACGGCCGCAAACGCGCGAAGCTCGGCCTTCTCCGCGCGCGGCGGCGTCGCCGGCATGGCTCGGCGCTCGGCGCTGGCAGACGCTCGACTCGGCAATGGCTCGACGCGCGAATCCGCGCGCCGAAGGAACACGAAATACATTGGACCGGCGAGTAGGACGCTCGCGACGAGCCCCGCGATGACGGGTCGCGCCAAGTCCTGCGTCTCCAGCCGCGGGCCTGCCAAGCGCGCTGCAATGGCGGCCAGCAGCGCGCGTAGCCACGAGAGCCCGCTGCGCGGTGAAACGCTCTTCGCCGCGCGAGCCCAAGCGGACTTGAACCGAGCCCCGAATGGCCGCGGCGCGAGCGCCACCGCCGGCAATGAGCCGCTGCTCGCGCCGGGCGAGAGCGCCAGCTCTGCAGCGACTCGTTCAGCGCCGGACTTGGCTTCACAGGACGCTGCGGAGCTCAGCGCGTGCTCGCTCGACTCACTGAGGCCCAGCGCCGCGTCGACTCGACGCTTTGGCCAGGTCAACGCGGTGTGCGCGGAGGGCGGCGCCACTAACTGACGGCGTGCCGTGTGCGTCGCTGGCGTGGGCATGGCTGCGAGTAGCTGCTGCCGACGCTGCGCGAACTCGCGCGTCGCCGTGTAGCCGGTGATCGGCTCGGTCGGGAATTTTTGCATTCTCCGCGTTCCCCCCTCGCCGGTCGAGGCGACGATGAGCGCCGGTCGCGTGGCGACGGAGAGATCTCGAGCGGGTGTGAGCGCGCTCGAGGGTGCTTCACATTGCAGGGACGCGGTGAGCTGGCGCAGCAGGGCCGCGACTTCAGCGGCGCTCGCATATCGCTCGTCGGGGTTCTTGGCGAGCAAGCGCCGGATCACGCGATCCACCTCGGGCGGCACGCCCGGAACCAGCTCGAGCAGCGAGGGCGGCGGACGGCTGATCTGGTTATAGGCGACGAGCGCGATGTGATAGTCCTCCATGCCGAGGAGCGCCGGGCAGCTGCCGGAGAGGCACTCGAAGAGCACGACCCCCAGCGAAAACAGGTCGCTGCGAGGCGTGACGCCCGTCGCTTGCAGCTGCTCCGGGCTCATGTAGCTGCCGGTGCCGTGGACGAGGTCGCGCTCGGTCGTCGGCGCGCCGGGGCCTTGAAATTTCGCGATGCCGAAATCGATGAGCCGCGCGAGGTTGCCGCGCTGGAGGAAAATGTTGTCCGGCTTCACGTCGCGGTGAATCAGCTTCTCTCGGTGCGCGGCCTCGAGCGCGTCGGCGATCTGCGCGCCGATGAGCAGCGTCTCCTCGACACTGATCGCGCCGAGCTCGGCCAGCGCCTGCCGCAGCGAGCGGCCGTGCAAGAACTCCATGACGACGTAAATGAAGCGACCGAGCGCCTCACCACCGCCGAAGACTTGGGGAATATTGGGGTGCGAGAGCTTCACCATGGCCCGCGCTTCGAGCCGCGCGCGGTGACGCCGGTCGCGCCGCGCGCCCTCCGGAATCTCGGTGAGCTTCAGCGCCACCTCACGATCCATGAACTGATCGCGCGCTTGATACACGAAGCTATAGCCGCCCGAGCCGAGCAGACGCGCGATCTCGTATTGATCCAAAAAGAGATCGCCAGGATTCAACGGCGGATCCCGCTTCACTCCGCGCTCCCGTTTGGGCGGTCGACCGCCTGCTCTCCCGACGTGGACATCGACGACGTTGGGATACTACCTCGGGCAGCGCGCCGGTGAGTTTCCGAATTTCTCTGCGTCCGGGATGTTACGTGCGACGTACTCACCCGCAATCCATGATGATTTTTGGCTTGCCAAGGCGCGGCCAGCGCTGCTCGCCACGCTCGGTCGGCCCCGAGCCGAGCCGAGCGCGCCGTTCAGAACTCGGCGGAGCCGGGCGTGCGCGCGAACGGGATCACGTCGCGGATATTCTTCATGCCGGTGAGATACATCAGCATGCGCTCCAGGCCGAGGCCGAAGCCGGCGTGCGGCGCCGAGCCGTACTTGCGAAGCTCCAGGTACCAACCGTAGGCGGGCTCGTGCAGCTTAAGCTCGCGAATGCGCTCGAGCAGCACGTCGTGACGCTCCTCGCGCTGGCTGCCGCCGATGATTTCGCCGATGCGCGGCGCCAGCACGTCCATCGCGCGCACGGTGCGCCCGTCGTCGTTCGCGCGCATGTAAAAGGCCTTAATCTCTTTCGGGTAATCGGTGACGATCACGGGCCGCTTGAATTTCTCTTCGGTGAGGTAGCGCTCGTGCTCGCTTTGCAAGTCGACGCCCCAGCGCACGGGGAACTCCCAGTTGCGGTTGGCCTGCTCCAAGATGGTGATGGCGTCCCCGTACGTGACGTGCTCGAAAGGCGAGGTGACCACGTGCTCCAGCGTGGCCAGCACGGTGTCGTCGATGCGCTGGTTGAAGAAGCTCAGATCGTCCCAGCACTCATCGAGCACGGCCTGGATGATGAACTTGAGAAACTCCTCGGCGAGCTGCATGTCGCCGGCCAGATCGCAGAACGCCATCTCCGGCTCGACCATCCAAAACTCCGCTAAATGCCGCGGCGTATTGGAGTTTTCCGCGCGGAAGGTCGGACCGAAGGTGTAGATGTTACCGAACGCCAGCGCGTACGCCTCTCCGTCGAGCTGTCCGCTCACCGTGAGGTAGGCGGCCTTCCCGAAGAAGTCTTGAGTATAGTCGACGGCGCCCTCGGGCGTGCGCGGCACGTTCTGCAAATCCAAGGTGGTGACGCCGAACATCGCGCCGGCGCCCTCGCAGTCCGAGGCGGTGATGATCGGCGTGTGAACGTAGATGAAGCCGCGCTCCTGGAAGAAGCGGTGAATCGCGAAGCTCAAGCAGTTGCGCACGCGAAACACGGCGCCGAAGGTGTTCGAGCGCGCGCGCAGGTGCCCAATCTCCCGCAAGAACTCGAAGCTGTGTCCCTTCTTTTGCAGCGGGTAGCTGGCTGGATCGGCCGCGCCGAGCACGCGCACCGCTTTCGCCTGCAGCTCCACGCGCTGCGCGGCGTGCGGCGAGGCCACGAGCGTACCCTCCACCTCCAGACACGCGCCCGTGGTGACACCCTCCAGCTCGGCCTCGGAGAACGCGGAGCCGTCGAGCACGACCTGCAAGTCGCGGAAGCAGCTGTTGTCGCTCAGCTGCAAGAAATGAACACCCTTGCTGTCGCGTCGCGTCTTCACCCAGCCGCGCGCCGTGACGGCCCGGCCAGGTTCGCTCTTCAAGAGGTCCTTGATGTAATCACCGGGTTTCAACATGGGCGGGATCATACAATGATCCGCCCGCGCCGCTGGCGATCGTGTTTCGGCGCTGCGCGGCCGCCGCGCCGTCGAATTCGCGTGTTCTGACGACGCGCGCCCCGCGCCGGCGGCTGGGCGGCGACGCCCTCGTCAGCGCGCCGCTCGGCGGCGAGCTGGGACCGGTTTCAGACGTCGCTTGCGGCCGCGCGCGGCCTGGGCAAAGCTCGCGGGCTCTGCTCGCTGCTCCAGGTGATCATCGTGCCCTACGAACCCGCCGCCACGCGTTACGACCGCTGTGACTTCTACCGCCGCTCGGGGCGCAGCGGGCTGCTGCTGCCGCTGCTCTCGCTGGGGCTGTGGCACAACTTCGGCGAGCAGGACGACGCCGCCACCGCGCGCGCGATGGTGCTCAGCGCCTTCGACCTGGGCATCACGCACTTCGATCTCGCCAACAACTACGGCGTCCCGCCCGGCTCCGCCGAGCGCAGCTTCGGGCGCATCCTCAAGGCGGACCTGGCGCGCCACCGCGATGAGCTCGTGATCTCGACCAAGGCGGGCTACGGCATGTGGCCCGGCCCGTACGGCGACTTCGGCTCTCGCAAGTATCTGCTCGCGAGCTTGGATCAGAGCCTGGTGCGGCTCGGGCTCGACTACGTCGACATCTTCTACAGTCACCGGCCCGATCCGGCGACTCCGCTGGAAGAGACGTGCGGAGCGCTGGCCCACGCGGTGAAGAGCGGCAAGGCGCTGTACGCCGGCATCTCCAACTACGACGCGGAGCGCAGCGCGCGCGCGGCCGCGATCCTGCGCGAGCTGGGCACGCCCTGCCTGATCCACCAGCCGCGTTACAACCTGTTCGATCGCGCGCCGGAGCGCGAGCTGTTCACCGTGCTCGATCGCGAGGGCATCGGCTGCATCGTGTTCTCGCCGCTGGCGCAGGGGCTACTCAGCAGTCGCTATCTCGACGGCGTTCCGCCGGATGCGCGCGCCGCGCGCGACGGGCGCTTCCTCAAGCCAGAGCACCTCACGCCATTGCTGCTCGCGCGCGTGAAGCGGCTGAACGAGCTGGCGCGCGAACGCGGCCAGAGCTTGTCGCAAATGGCCCTGGCGTGGGCGCTGCGCCGGCCCACCGTCACCTCCGCGCTGGTGGGCGCGAGCAGCGTGCGTCAGATCCAAGAGAACGCCGGCGTGCTCGCGAACCTGACCTTCAGCGCCGAGGAGCTCGCGCAAATCGACGGCATTTTGACGGCCAACCTGGCCTGACCCTTTCGTTCGACGCGCTCTCGTTTAAGGTTTGCGAGATGTCGTATCAACTCCTCGAAGAGCATCACCGGCGGCTCTCGCACCTGCGTCACAGCGAAGCGATCCTGAGTTGGGATGAAGCGGCGGTGATGCCGGCCGGCGGCGGTGACGCGCGCGCTGACGCGCTCGCGACGTTGCGCGGCATCATCCACGAGCGCGCCACGGAGCCTCGCCTCGAGGAGTGGTTCGAGCGCGCCGAGCAGGAGCGGACCACGCTCGACGCCTGGCAAGCCGCGAACCTGCGCGAGATGCGCCGCGAGTGGCTCCGCGCGACGGCGATCCCGCAGCAGCTCGTCGAAGCCACGTCGCGCGCGGAGACGCGCAGCGAGCAGGCCTGGCGCACGCGTCGCGCGGCCAATGATTGGGCTGGCTTTTTGCCGCTGCTCGAAGAGGTGGTGAAGCTCAAGCGCGAAGTCGGCGCCGCGATCGGCGACAAGCTGGGACTCGACGCCTACGACGCGCTGCTCGACGGCTACGAGCCCGGCGCGCGTCGAGCGCAAATTCAACCGCTGTTCTCGCGGCTGCGCAGCTTCTTGCCGGCGTTCATCGACGCCGTCATCGAGAAGCAAGCGCGCGAGGTGGTGCTGTCACCGTCAGGTCCGTTTCCGGTGGAGCGCCAGCGCTGGCTCGGGCTCGAGCTGATGAAGCGCATCGGCTTCGATTTCGAGCATGGTCGCCTCGACACCAGCCACCATCCGTTCTGCGGCGGCGTGCCCCAAGACGTGCGCATCACCACGCGCTACGACGCGGACGACTTCGCCAAGGCGCTCATGGGCGTGCTGCACGAGACCGGCCACGCCAAGTACGAGCAGAACCTGCCGGCCGCGTGGAGCGCGCAGCCGGTCGGCGCGGCCCGGGGCATGAGCGTGCACGAGAGTCAGAGTTTGCTGCTCGAAATGCAGGTGTGTCGAAGTCCCGCATTCTTGGAATTCGCGACCGCCCTCATCGTCGAGGCGTTTCCGGATCTGGCGCGCGCTCAGCCGGAGGCGTTCAGCGCCGGCAACCTCTCGCGGCTCGCAACGCGAGTCAAAAAGAGCTTCATCCGCGTGGACGCCGATGAGGTGACGTATCCGTGCCATGTCGTCCTGCGCTTCGAGCTCGAAACAGCGCTGGTGATGGGCCAGCTTGCGGTAAAGGACATCCCCGAGCGCTGGGACGCCGGCATGCGCGAGCTGCTCGGCCTGTCTACGGCCGGAAACTTCCGCGATGGCTGTCTTCAAGACGTGCACTGGCCAGCGGGTCTCATCGGCTATTTCCCGACTTACACGCTCGGCGCGTTGACCGCCGCGCAGCTGTTTCGCGCGGCAAAAAGCCAGATTTCCGACTTGGAAGCGGGGATCCGTCGCGGCGAGTTCACGGCGCTGGACGCCTGGCTGCGCGAGAAGGTGTGGTCGCAGGGCTCGTCGCTGCAGACCGATGAGCTGCTGCGCCGCGCAACGGGACACACGTTGGATACCGCCGCGTTCGAAGCGCACGTAAAAGAGCGTTACCTCGCCGCGACGTAGCCCCTCGCCGTAGCGCGCGCGCTCACCGCTGAGCTGCACTTTTCGAGCAAGCCGCTGTGTTCGACTCGGGGCCGCGCCCCAGGGTCGATCGCACTCGACGGCGCGCCCACTGCCTGTTGGTCTGTCCTCGGGTGCACTAATCCCTCACACCCTTTTTTTTCTTACTCGCGTAAGGTTCTCCAACGGAGAAGACTAAGTCATGCGACAGCTCAAGGCGTTGACGTGTGCCAGCCTGGTCGCCGTTCTCGGCGCCGCGTGCTCCAACAGCGATGAGGGCACTCCTCTCGATTTCGGCTCATCCGGCGCTGGCAGCGGCGCCGCCAACGGCAGCGGCGCCGCCAACGGCAGCGGCGCCAGCAATGGCAGCGGCGCCAGCGGCAACGCGGTTGGCTCCGGCGGCGGCCCTGTCATCAGCTTCGGCGGAAACACCGGCGCGGGCGCGAGCGCTGGAACGGGCGCAGGCGCGAGCGGCGGCGTCGACGGCTGCGCCGAGGTCTCGCAGACCACCGCGCCGTTGCCCCCCGTGCTGGAGTTCCTGATCGACACCAGCCTCTCGATGAAAGACGATGCGCCGAACTCCACGATGAGCAAGTGGGAGGTCACGCGCGACGCGCTGGTGCAGTCATTCGCGACGATGGCCGACAGCACCGGCACCGGGCTCATCTTCTATCCGAACACCTCGTCGACGTTCGGCGGCAACTGCATCAGAAAGCAAGAAGCCGTGCGCATCGCGCCGCTCGACATGATGGTGCGCAACGCCCTGACGACCGCGCTGGAGCGCTTCACGCCCAATGGCGCCACGCCCACGCACGACGGTTATCTCTACGCCCTGGACACGCTGGAAGCCTCCACGGTGCCCGGCAGCAAATACGTCGTCCTCGTCACCGACGGCGCCCCGACGTTCTCGAAGGGCTGCGTCAGCGGCATGGCCTCGATGGGCGGGCTGGCTCCAGTGGACCCCACACCCATCATTCAAGAAGCCGCCAACGCGCTCACCGCGCGCGGCATCAAGACCTTCGTGATCGGCTCGCCCGGCAGCGAGTCCGCGCTGTCCGCGCTGTCACAGATCGCGACGCAGGGCGGCACCGCGCGGCCCGGCTGCTCCGACACGGGCCCGACTTACTGTCACTTCGACATGACGAACGAGCCGGATCTGGCCACCGCGCTCAACGCCGCGCTCGCCGCCATCACCGGCAACGTGATCAGCTGCGTGTATCAAGTCCCGCCGCCACCAGCCGGCAAAGAAATCGACCCCAAGAAGGTCTACGTCACTTACACGAGCTCGGCCGGCGGCGTCGCGCCCATCGACCACAACGAAGACGCTCCCGCGGCGTGCACGCACGGCTGGCAGTTCACTGCGGACATGGGCCAAATTCAGCTGTGTCAGGACGCCTGCGATCTGATCAAGGCCGACGCGAACGCGCAGGTGAACGTCGTGCTCGGCTGCCAAGACCGGCCGCTGTAATCGCAGGCGTCGCCCGGCGCTCCGCGCTGGACGCAAAAAGGCCCGCCAGGTGTCTACCTCGGCGGGCCTTCTCGGCTGCGCGCGCTGGCGCGCGGCTCGTCACGCCGTGGGCGGCGCTACGGACGACAGCGCGGGACCGAGCTCCTCGCTGGCCTTCGGCGCGGGCGCGGCGCTGCGATGCGGGAGCATCGAGCTGGGATCATAGACGCGCGCGGGCGGCTCTTTGAGGTTCCACACCAGGCCCACCCACGACAGCGCCTTCAACACGTAATACGTGATGTCGATCTCCCACCAGAAGAAGCCCTGGCGCGTGGAGCTCATGAAGTAGTGGTGGTTATTGTGCCAACCTTCGCCGAGCGTGATCAACGCGAGCCAGAAGTTGTTCTTGCTCTCGTCGTCCGCGTCGTAGCGGGGCTTGCCCAGCATGTGTGACAGCGAGTTGATGGTGAACGTGCCGTGCCACAACAGCACCGTGCTCAGCGCGAAGCCGATGAACAAGCCGGACCAGCCGAGCCAAGCCCACACCGCCACCGCCAACAGCAACGTCGCGATGTTCGGGAACAGGTTCAGGTACACGAGCTCGGGATACTTCGCGAGGTCTTTGATCTTCGAGTAATCGGTCTGGTTGTTATCGTCCAAGATCCAGCCGACGTGCGAGTACCAGAAGCCGCGCTTCGAGTTGTGCGGATCACCCGGCTTGTCGGACAGCTTGTGGTGCGTGCGGTGATGCGCCGCCCACCACAGCGCGCCCTTCTGCGCGCTGGTCTGCGCCAGGAACGCGAGCACGAACTGGAACCAGCGGCTGGTGCGGTAAGTGCGGTGCGCGAAGTAGCGGTGATAGCCGCCCGTCACTCCGAACATGCGCACCACGTAGAGCGCTCCGCACACGGCGAAGTCTTGCCAGCGCGCGCCGGTCCACAGCGCGCCGAGCGGCAGCAGGTGCATCAAGAAGAACGGAACCGACTGCGCCCACTGGTACTCACGCAGTGAGTTGGCTAGCTTTACGGGTCGCAGCGGGGCGGAAATAACACGCTCGTGGAAGCTCACTCTGCGGAGTGTCGCACCCGCGCGCCACGCTGGCCGTCATGATTGTGTCATCACTCGGTCAGCTCCGCTGACGAGCAGCGCGGCCGGACGAACGCCCGAGCCGGCGGTAATCGGCGGTTCGCTGCGCGCTGACCTGTACATTGGCCCTGCGCTTCAGCGCCACGCCCCGCTCAGCGCGCTCGCCGCTTCGTGGTCCATCAGCCACACTGCGTCGCGGACGAGCTGCGCCGGACACGCGGCGACGTCGAGCTCCCCTTCGAGCGCGCGCGCGACGGCTTCGGCTTTGCCGCGCCCGGTGGCGAGCACCAACACGAAGCGCGCCGCGGCGAGCACCGGCGGCGTGATCGTGATGCGCTGCGGAGGGGGCTTGGGGCCGATCACGGGGAGCACGCGGCGCGTCGTTTCATTGACGGCGGCGGAGCCGGGGAACAGCGACGCGGTATGCCCGTCCTCCCCGATACCGAGCACCAGCACGTCGAGCGCAGCGGGTAGTACCAGGTCGTAGGCGCGCGCAGCGGCTGCTTGGTCCGGCTGCTCCGCCGGGATGCGCTGAATGTTGCTGGCGGGCAGCGCGACACGCTCGAAGAGTGCCTCGCGCGCCATGCGGTAGTTACTATCCGTACTTTCGGGCGGCACCGCGCGCTCGTCACCGAAATAGACGAAAACTTCGGGCCAGCTCACACTGGGGTTCGCGGCCAGCAGTTCATAGGTCGCACGCGGCGTGGTTCCGCCCGCTAAACACAGCGTGGCCTTTCCGCGAGCGCGGCAGCTTTCCGCGAGCGCGCCGGCAATTTCGCTGGCTCCCAGAGCAGGCAACTTTTCAGTCGCGACGCGGATTCGTTCCACTCGGCGGGTGTCCACTCGGCCGGTCATGGGGGCCGGAAGTAATGCACGGAGCTGAAGCTCACGCTATGGTGCTGTCCCGGCATGGGAAGCCCCGCCTTCGAGCCCCAGCGCGTGCTGGCCGGTCGCTATCGGCTCGAGGAGCGGCTCGGGGCGGGCGGCATGGGCGCGATCTGGCGCGCCGAGCACCTCATGCTGCAGGCGCCCGTCGCCGTGAAGATCATCGACCGGGACGCCGTCCGGGACGAGCAGACCCTGGCCCGCTTCCTGCGGGAGGCGAAGGCCGCCGCCAGCCTGCGCAGCCCGCATGTCGTGCAGATCCTCGATTACGGCATGGACGAGGGGGTGCCGTTCATCGTCATGGAGCTGCTCGAGGGCGAGACGCTCGCGGAGCGCTTGAAGCGCTGTGGACGGCTCAGCCCTGCTGAGACCGCGCGCATCATGACCCACGTCGGCCGCGCGATCGGTCGCGCGCACGAGGCCGGCATCGTGCACCGGGACTTGAAGCCGGAGAACGTCTTCATCGTTCACAACGAAGACGACGACATCGCCAAGGTGCTCGATTTTGGCGTGGCCAAGGTGGAGCGCGGGCAGCTCGCGATCGAAGGCGAGAAGACGCGCACCGGCTCGATCCTCGGCACGCCCTATTACATGAGCCCGGAGCAGGCTCAGGGGAACAAGGCCGTCGACTATCGCTCGGACCTGTGGTCGCTGGGCGTCATCGCGTTCGAATGCTTGACTGGCCGCCGCCCGTTCTACAGCGAAGGCCTCGGCGATCTGGTGCTCTCCATTTGCGTGCGCGAGCTACCGGTGCCGAGCGCGTACGCGAGCGTGCCCATCGGCTTCGACGCTTGGTTCGCGCAGGCCATCGCCCGCGACCCCGAGCAGCGCTTTCAATCCGCGCGGGAAATGACCGACGCCCTACGCGAGACGCTGGGCGTAGAGACCAAAGATCCGGTGTCGAGCGCGGCGCCGGAGCTGCTGATGAGCAGCCGGCCCGACGTGAGCGCGACGCAGCTCGGCAGCTCTTCCGTCAGCCAGCGCTGGGAACCGCTGGCCACCAACGCGGACACGCAGAGCTCACCGCGCCATGAAGAAGCCACCGCGCCGACGCTCGCCTACGAGCCGGCGCGCGTCGTCTCCGAGCGCGAAATCGCGCTCCCCGATCCGGAGCCGAGCACTGGCAGCGGGCTGGCGACCGTGGTGGCCGTCGCTGCGCTCGCCTTGGCGCTCGGCCTGGGCGGCGGCGTCTATGCGCTCAGCAAGTACAAGTCGAAGATGGCGGCACAGAGCGCCACCACGGAGCACGTCAGCGAGCCGCTCAAGGAGCCCGCTCGGCGAGTGGACGCGGTGGGCGAGCAAGCCACGCCGACGCCGCCGGCGAGCGTCAGCGCCAGCGCGCCCGTCACCGCCAGCGCGGCGCCCACGCAGCGTCCGCAGCCGAGCAGCGTCGCGCGCGAGCGCCGAGAGCCGAGCCCCGAGCCGAGCGCGAGCAGCGCCGTCGTGGACGCCGGGGCAGCGCCGAGCACGAAGCCGGACGGCGGCTGGGTGAAGCCGGCCTGGGCGATCCCCGATCCTGAGCCGCGACGCGCGCCAGAGCTCGACGAGCTCGACCCCACGCTGAGAGCCCACTGAGCGGTTCGCGCACCGTTTAGAGGCGATCGACTACGACACCAGCCCGTCGATCGCGAGCAACTCCAGCCGCGCGGGGTCGGGCAGATCGATCTGCGCTTTTTGCAGCTTGCCGGAGAGGTCCACGTTCACGGCTTGCCAGCGCGTATAAGCATCCAAGACCCAAATCCCGCTCTCGCGCGTGCCGTTGCCGGACCAGCCGTTGCCGCCGAACGGCAGATGCGCCTCGGCGCCCGTCGTCGAGTTGTTGATGCTGGTCATGCCCGCCGAGAGCTCTTCTTTGAAGCGCAGCATCAGCCGCGCGTCGCGCGTGTACACGGCGCTCGACAGCCCGTACGGCGTACCGTTCGCGGCGGCCAGCGCTTCCTCCGGGCCGTCGACTTCGACCAGGTTCACGGTGGGGCCGAAGCACTCTTCTTGAGCGATGCGCATCGACATCTTCACTTTGTCGAAGATGCGCGGCGTGACGTACAGGCCGCGCGCCGCGTCGCCCAAGAAGCTCGCCGGCTCCTCACCCGCGACGACGCGCTTACCATCGAGCAGCAGCTCCGCGCCGTCCTCGAGACCGACGCCGCGCTGCAAGATCCAGCGCTCGAGGAAGCGCTCATTGATCAGCGGGCCGTAGTCCACGCGCTCGTCCGTCGGGTCTCCGATGACGAGCGCCTGCGCGCGGCGCGCGAGCTCGCTGCGCACCACGGGCATCACGCGCTTGTCCGCGATGATGTTGCCGGCGCTCGTGCAGCGTTGACCGGCGGTGCCAAAGGACGCCCACACCGCGCCCTCGATGGCCAGATCGAGATCCGCGTCGGCCAAAATGACCAGCGGATTCTTGCCGCCGAGCTCGAGCGACGGCACCTGCAGCGCGCGCCCGCACACCTCGCCGATGCGACGACCCACCGCCGTAGAGCCGGTGAACGAGATCTTGTTGACGAGCCCGCGCTCGACGGCGTCGAGCAAGAACTCACCGGCCGCGCCCGCGCCGCCGCCGTGGACCAGATTGATCACGCCGCTCGGCAAGCCCGCGCGGCGAAAGAGCTCCAGGAACAGCGTGGCGGTGCCCGGCGCGTCATCCGACGGCTTCCAGACCACGGCGTTGCCGCACAGCACGGCCGGGATGAGCTTCCACGAGGGCACGGCGATCGGGAAATTCCCGGCGCTGATCACGCCCACCACGCCGAGCGGCCGCCGGTAGGTGAAGAGCTCCTTGTTCGGCAGCTCGCTGGGCACCGTTTGACCGTACAAGCGCCGACCTTCGCTCTGAAAGAACTCGGCCGTATCGATCGCCTCCTGCACGCTGCCGCGCGCCTCACGCAGCGGCTTGCCGATCTCGCGCGCCACGAAGCGCGCCAGCGACTCCTTGCTGTCGCTGAGCAAGCGCGCGAGCCGGCTCAGCACCTGCGCGCGTTGCGGCGCCGGCACGCGCGACCAGCGCTCGAAGGCGTCCCGCGCCGCTTCACACGCCGCGTACACGTCTTCCCGGCTGCTCTCCGGCGCGAGCGTCACGACGTCGTCGCGATTCGCTGGATTGCGCCGCACGAAGCCGTTGCCGCCCGCGGGAGCCTCGCGACCCGCGATGAAATTGTAAGCGACCAACGTCTGAAAGAGGCCCGAGGTCTGAAGACGAGTTTGCATGGCGAATTCTCGTAAGGTGCGCGTTCCGTAAAGGTCCGCCAGCTTCGCGGATTTACAATGTGGGGTCGAGTGTTGGAAACGTCACCACTTCGCGCCGCGCGCGGCTCGCATTTTCCTGCGCGCGAGCGTAAACCGCTTACGACTCGGATGGAAATTCGTAAGTGCAGTGTCGACAGCGGACCTGTACGTAGTAGTCACGACCCTCACGCAATGGGGAAGATTGTCTCGGGCTCCAAGCTATGCTCGTGTTCGTCTCCGCTCGCGATGCCCCGCGCACAGTTCATCGCCGCGTTCTGTGCGGCAGCTTGTTACAGCGCCGCCGCTGGCGGCCCCAACGCCGCGAAATCCGCGCACGCCTCCGCCGCTCACTCGCCGGCGAGCGCTGACGCCGAGCAACGCGCGGCGACGTCGAGCCGTGAAGCGCACGACGCGGCGCACGCAAACGCTGCTGCCCCCGCGTCTCCCGGATCCGAACGCAGCGCGCCGCTGGTCAGCGCGTGCCCGCCGGAGATGGCGCTCGTCGAGCGCGCGAGCGACGGCAGCTTCTGCGTCGACCGCTGGGAAGCGTCGCTGGTCGAGCGCAAGGCGGACGGCGCCAGCGTGCCCTGGCCGGGGAATCACCGCTTCGAGGCGAACGTGGAGCTCGTCGCCGTCAGCGTGGCCGGCCGCAAACCGCAAGGCTACATCAGCGGCGCGGAGGCGTCGCTCGCTTGCGAGCGCGCGGGCAAGCGCCTGTGCGAGCTCGACGAGTGGGTGCGCGCCTGTCGCGGCCCGCACGCGCACACCTATCCGTACGGCGATCGCCGCGAGCGAGACCGCTGCAACGATCGTTACCGCGTGCTCGACGATCACCCCGTGGTCGCGCTGTTCGATCGGCTGGCGCCGCCGGGCGCGAACCGCAACGAGATGTGGCAGGGCACGTGGATGAACGACCCGCGCTTGCACGAAATGCCGCGCAGCGTCGAACCCGCCGGCGCGCGCAGCGGCTGCCGCAGCGACTACGGCGTCTACGACATGGTCGGCAACCTGCACGAATGGATCGCCGATCCCGACGGCACCTTCGTCGGCGGCTTCTTCATGGACACCTTCCAAAACGGCGAAGGCTGCGGCTATCGCACGCGCGCCCACGATTTCGACTACCACGACTACTCCACCGGCTTTCGTTGCTGCAAAGACGCCAGCGACTGAGCGCGACGCGCTCGCCGAGTGGGGGGATCCTCATCGTAAAGGGCGCGCCGCGCGGCGCGGCCCGCTAGCGGGCAACAGCGCGCGGCGCCGAGCGCAGCAGCAGCCGCGCCCATCCGGCGCTGTCGTGTGCCGCGCCACACGTCGTCGCGCGGCCGCGACGGCGCCGCGCGGCGTTTAGCGTGCGCGACGCGCGAGCTCGGCTTCGAGCTCGCGGATCCGCGCTTCGGCCGCGACGCGCGCCGCGGCCTCCGCTCGCCGCGCCGCGGCCTCCGCTCGCCGGGCCTGCGCTTCGTACTCGCTGGGCGTGGGATAGAGCTGCTCTCCCGCGGCGTCGTGGCTGAGCCGCAGCAGCGGCCCCTGCTCGCGATCCTGCACGATGACCCAATGTCCCGGCACGACCCGGCTCGGCGCCGAGCGGTCGACGTTCTCGCGCTCGACCAGATCGTTGTCGAGCGCGTCCCAGATCCGCAGTGACGCCGGCTCGCTCTCGGGATCGAAGCGCACCAGCTCGCGCACCCCGAGCCTGCGATACTTCTGGAGCTTGGCGCCCCAATCGCGGTCACGTTCATCGCTGTCGCTGATGATTTCGATGGCGAGCTCGGGCGCGCCGCGCTCCCACACCTTCCAGCTGCGAAACATGTCGTCGCGCCGCTCGAGACGCACGAAGGCGTCCGGCGCCAGGCACTCGCGCGGATTCGTGGGATCCCAGTACACGAACTGATCACAGCCGATCGCGGCGCGCTCCGCGAAGGCGAGCTTCAGGATCTGGTACAGCATCGTTCGCTGCTCCAGGTGGCGCTTGCTCTCAGGCACGAGCTCCTCCACCGGGAACACCACCGGAACCGGCGCGCGCACGTAGCGGCGCCCGTCGATCACGACCGACGTCGTCCTCGGCTCGCTGCCACACTCCACGGGATCGCTGCTGCGCTGGGCCGGTACGCTGGTCATCGCCATGGCAGTATACCTTTCGCATGCTGCGCTGCCATCGGCGCGGGATGCGCCGTGGTTGCGCCGAAAAAGCGCGCGCGCCACGCGCGTGACTGCACGCGCGTCCAAGCAACTGAGCGCGCGAGCTGCGCGTCCCTTCGCGCGCAGTGACGCCTGTCGCCAGCAGCTGGCGCGGCGCGTGGCGTTTGCGAGGTGAGCGCGGCGCTGCGCCGGCAAATCACGGCTGGAGGGCCGCCACACTGACCTGCGCTTGACGATCGTGAACGGGCCGACGAGACTCGCGGGTCCTCTCGGAGCGTATCTCTCTATGCCTGAACTCAGTCTCGACTCGGAACTGCCGCGCGTCGTAATCGAGCAAGTAACACCGATGATTGATGGCGGTCGCTACGCCATCAAGCGCGCCATCGGCTCGCTGATCGACGTCAGCGCGGCGATCTTCAAAGACGGCCATGACCTCATCGCGGCGGACCTCGTATACCAGGGCCCCGATGACCCGGCGCCGCGCCGCGCCCCGCTCTCCTACCGCTTCGAGGCCGATACTTGGTATGCGTCCATGCGCGTCGACGCGCTCGGCCGCTGGCGCTATCACATCGAAGCCTGGCCGGATGAGTTCGGCACCTTCCGCTCCGAGCTCTCCAAGCGCGTCGACGCCGGACAAGACGTGCGCCCGGAGCTGCTGGAAGGCGCGCGCATCCTCGCCCAGCACGCGGCGCGCTTGAGCGGGGAGAAGGCGCGCCGCGTGAACGGCGCAGCCGAGGAGCTGCGCGATCCGAACCGCTCGCTCGATGAGCGGCTGCACCTGGTGTTCGCGGAAGACCTCGTGGAGCTGGTGCGGCCGGTGCCCGATCCGCGCGCGGTCGCGCGCTCCGCCACGCTGGAGGTGCTGGTCGACAGGCTCGAGGCCTCATTTTCGACGTGGTACGAGCTGTTCCCGCGCTCCCAAGGCGCGCCGGGCCGGCACGGCACCTTCGCCGACACGAAGGAGCGCCTGCCGGAGCTCGCGGCGCTCGGCTTCGACGTGCTGTACTTGCCGCCGATCCACCCCATCGGTGAGACGCACCGCAAAGGTCGCAACAACGCGCGCAACGCGGAGCCGGGCGACGTCGGCAGCCCCTGGGCCATCGGCTCGCGCTTCGGCGGCCACACCGCCGTGCACCCGGAGCTCGGCACGCTCGGTGAGTTCGAGAGCCTGGTCAAATCCGCGCGGGAGTTCGGCATCGAGATCGCGCTCGACTACGCGCTGCAGTGCTCGCCCGATCACCCCTGGATCAAGGATCACCCGCAGTGGTTCTTCATCCGTCCCGACGGCAGCATGCGCTACGCGGAGAACCCCCCCAAGAAGTACGAGGACATCTACCCGCTCAACTTCTGGTGCGAGGATCGCAAGGCGCTGTGGACGGCGTGCCGCGATATCCTGCTGTTCTGGATCGAGCGCGGCGTTCGCATCTTCCGCGTGGACAACCCGCACACCAAGCCGCTCGCGTTTTGGGAGTGGGCGCTCGCGGACGTGCAGCGACGCCAACCGGACACGGTGTTCCTCTCGGAGTCCTTCACGCGACCGAACCGCTTGAACGCGCTGGCCAAGCTTGGCTTCAACCAGAGCTACACCTATTTTACGTGGAAGAACTCGGCCTGGGAGCTCAAGCAGTACCTGACCGAGCTGACCACCAGCGAGGTGGTCGAGTACCTGCGACCCAATTTCTTCGCCAACACGCCCGACATTCTGCACGAGTACTTGCAGACCGGTGGCAGACCGGCGTTTCGCATCCGGCTGTTTCTGGCCGCGACGCTGTCACCCACCTACGGCATCTACAGCGGCTTCGAGCTGTGTGAGAACGTGCCCGTGCGCCACGGCAGCGAAGAGTACCTCGACTCGGAGAAGTACGAGCTCCGGCAGCGCGACTACAACGCACCGAACAACATCAAGCAGGACATCGCGCGGCTCAACCGCATCCGGCGCGACAACACGGCGCTGCACCGCCTGAACAACCTGGAGTTCTTGGCTTCGGACTACGAGGGCATCCTGGCCTACCGCAAGTCCGCTCCCGGCAATGAGCTCATCTGCTGCGTGAATCTGGATCCCTTCAACTTTCACGAAACAATGATCGAGGTACCGATCCACGCCTATGGCTTCGCCGAGAATGAATCGTACGAGGTCACCGATTTGCTGACCGGCGCGCGCTACGTGTGGCGCGGCCGGCGCAACTACATCCGGCTCGATCCGAACGAGCGCGTCGCGCACCTCTTCCGCTTGACTCCACGCGGCGCCCCCTGAGCGCGGCGCAACGATAGGCTCGGTCGATGCGCGCACGCCCCGGAAGACCTCACCCGCTCGGCGCCACGTGGGATGGCGAGGGCGTAAACTTCGCGATTTTTTCGCAGCACGCGGCCAGCGTCGAGCTCTGCCTGTTCGACGCGGACGGGCGAGAATCACTGCGCGTGCGCATGAAGGAGCGCACCAACGGCATCTGGCACATCTATCTACCCGACGTGCGGCCCGGCCAACTCTATGGCTATCGCGTGTACGGCCCCTACGCGCCCGGTCAGGGCCACCGCTTCAACCCCCACAAGTTATTGCTGGACCCTTACTCGAAGGCGATCTCCGGCCACATCAACGCGCCCGACGAGGTCTACGGCTACGACGTGCACGATCCGGCCCGCGATCTCTCCTTCAGTCAGCTGGACAGCGCCCCGGTGACGCCGAAGAGCGTCGTCGTGGAGACGGCGTTCAGCTGGGGCGATGATCGCCCGCCGCAGATCCCGTGGAGCCGCACGGTGCTGTACGAATGTCACGTCAAAGGCATGACCATGCGGCACCCGGCCGTGCCCGGGCACCTGCGCGGCACGTACTTGGGCCTCGCCTCGGACGCGATCATCGACCACCTGCGCTCGCTCTCGGTCACCGCCGTGCAGCTCTTGCCGGTGCAGCACCAGGCCTCGGAGCGCCGGCTGCTGGACTCCGGGATGATCAACTACTGGGGCTACAACACCATCGGCTTCTTCGCGCCGGATCCGCGCTTCGCGACGCAGACGCTGGGCCAGCAGGTCAACGAGTTCAAGACCATGGTGAAGGCGCTGCACGGCGCCGGCATCGAGGTGATCCTGGACGTCGTGTACAACCACACCGGTGAGGGCAGCGAGCTCGGCCCCACGCTGTCCTTCCGCGGCATCGATCACGCGTCGTACTACAAGCTAGACCCCAACAACCCGCGCCGGATGATCGACTACACGGGCTGTGGCAACAGCCTCAATGTGTCACATCCGCGCGTGCTGCAGCTGGTGTTGGACAGCCTGCGCTACTGGGTCCAAGAGATGCATGTCGATGGCTTCCGCTTCGATCTCGCCGTGACACTCGCTCGCGATCCGTATGAATTCGATCTCCACTCGCACTTCTTCGCCACAGTGCAGCAGGATCCCGTGCTCGCGCGCGTGAAGCTGATCGCAGAGCCGTGGGACCTCGGTCCGGGCGGCTACCGTGTTGGCGGATTTCCGCCGGGCTGGGCCGAGTGGAACGGCCGCTACCGTGACTGCATTCGGCGTTTTTGGCGCGGGGATGACGGCCAGGTGCCGGAGCTGGCTTCCCGGCTGTCCGGTTCGAGCGATTTGTTCCAAGGCGGCGATCGCGGGCCGTTCGCCAGTATTAACTTCGTGACCTGTCACGACGGCTTCACCCTGCGCGACCTCGTGAGCTACGAGCACAAGCACAACGAGGGGAACAAAGAGGACAACCGCGACGGCACCAACGACAACAACAGCCGCAACTGGGGCGTGGAGGGTGAGACGCGCGCGCAGCAAGTGCAGCGCCTGCGCGATCGCATGATCAAAAACTTTTTGGCGACGCTGGCGTTCTCGCAAGGCGTACCGATGATCTCGCACGGCGACGAGATCGGCCGTACGCAGCGCGGCAACAACAACGCCTATTGCCAGGACAACGATGTGTCATGGCTGCAATGGGATCTGGAGCCGCGCCAAGAAGAGCTGCTCGAGTTCACGCGCGAGGTCTTCCGCATCACCAAGAACAACCCGGTCTTTCGCAGGCGCCGCTTCTTCGACGGCGACCCGGTGAGCGCGCACGGCGTGAAAGACGTCTCGTGGGTGCGGCCGGAGGGCGGCGAGCTGACCATCGACGACTGGGGCAATCCCAAGAACCACGCGCTCGGCATGCTCATTCACGGTGAGGCGTCGGACGACGTGGACGAGCGCGGACGCCCCAACCGCGGTCAGACCTTGCTGCTGCTGCTGAACGCCAGCAACCGCGCACGCTCGTTCGCGATGCCCGTGCTGCCCGAGGCCGGCCACTGGCAAGAAGTCGTCAACACCGCCCAGGCCACGCATAGAATCCCGAAGGGCGCCGGAATAAGCGTTGCGCCGCACTCCCTGGTGCTGCTTTGCTACTCGCCCTGAATCGTTAGCTTCACCGCTGACCTGCTCCAGACACCATGGCCTTGCCGAACGTCGATCCCGTGCTGCTAGGAAACCCCGCCCACATCGAAGCGCTGATCCTCGATCGGCTGCATGATCCGCACACCGTGCTCGGCGCCCACCCTGCGCGGCTGGGTTCGACCGACGGCGTGGTCGTGCGCGCCTATCACCCGGACGCGGTGGGCTGCACGCTGCTGGTGAACAACGAGGGCCGGCCGATGACGCTGCTGTCCGGCGGCGTCTTCGCGGCGTTCATCCCCGGCGCGCGCTTGCCGCTGACGTATCGCTTCCGCTTTCACTTCGCCGACGGCGAAGACTGGGAGCGGGACGATCCGTACCGCTTCTTGCCGACCCTGGGCGAGATCGATCAGCACCTCATCAGCGAGGGCACCCATCGCCGGCTGTGGGACGTGCTCGGCGCGCACGCGCGCACTCGGGAGGGCACGGCAGGCACCGCGTTCGCGGTCTGGGCGCCCGGAGCCAAGCGCGTCAGCGTCGTCGGCGGCTTCAATCGCTGGGACGGCCGGGTTTATCCGATGCGCGCCCTGGGCAGCACGGGCGTGTGGGAGCTGTTCATCCCCGGCGTCGGCGTCGGCGAGCTCTACAAATTCGAGATCAAGACGCCGGACGACACGCTGCGCATCAAGACCGATCCCATGGCGCGCGAGATGGAGGCGCCGCCCGCGACCGCGTCGCGCATCACGGAGAGCCGCTACACCTGGGGCGACGAAGCTTGGATGCAGGCGCGCGCGGCGCGCGATATCCGTCGCGAGCCCGTCGCCATTTACGAGATCCACGCGGGCTCGTGGGCGCGCGTGCCCGAGGAAGGCAACCGCTCGCTCAGCTATCGTGAGCTCGCGCCGCGGCTGGTGGCGCACGTGCAGCGCCTCGGCTTCACGCACGTGGAGCTGATGCCCATCGCGGAGCACGCCTTTTATCCGTCCTGGGGCTACCAGGTGACGGGCTACTACGCCCCCACCGCCCGCTACGGCACGCCCGATGATTTCCGCTTCTTCGTCGACTACTGCCACCAGCACGGCATCGGCGTGATCGTGGATTGGGTGCCGGCGCATTTTCCGCGCGACGATTTTTCGCTGCGACGCTTCGACGGCACCGCGCTGTACGAGCACGAAGACGCGCGCCGCGGCGAGCACCCGGACTGGGGCACGCTGATCTTCAACTACGGCCGGCGCGAGGTGAGCAATTTCCTCGCCGCCAACGCGCTGTACTGGCTGAAGGAGTTCCACATCGACGGGCTGCGCGTGGACGCCGTCGCGTCCATGCTGTACCTCGACTACAGCCGCAAAGAGGGTGAGTGGGTGCCGAACCCGTACGGCGGCCGCGAGAACTTGGAGGCCATCGAGTTCTTGCGCAGCGTCAATCACCTGATCCGCGAAGAGGTGCCCGGCGCCTTCACCGTGGCCGAGGAGTCGACCGCCTGGGGCGGCATCACGCGCCTCCCCGAGGAGGGCGGGCTGGGCTTCACGTTCAAGTGGAACATGGGCTGGATGCACGACACGCTGGCCTTCTTCTCGAAGGAGCCGGTGCATCGCAAGTACCACGTCGATCAGCTGACGTTCGCGATGCTGTACGAGAACACGGAGTCGTTCATCAACGCGATCTCCCACGACGAGGTGGTGCACGGCAAAGGCGCCCTGGTCGAGAAGATGCCGGGCGACTTCTGGCAGAAGCTCGCGAACCTGCGCTTGCTGCTCACGTACCAGTACACGCGCCCCGGTAAGGAGCTCATGTTCATGGGCACCGAGTTCGCGCAGCACAACGAGTGGAACCACGACGCTTCCATCGATTGGCACATCGCGGAGCACCCGCAGCGCCGCGCGCTGCAGGATTTTCTCGCAGAGCTCGGCCGCCTGTACCGCGCGACGCCCGCCCTGTGGCGCTCGGATCCGCAGCCGGAGAGCTTCGAGTGGATCGACTGCAACGACAAGGACAACACGGTGCTCAGCTTCCTGCGCCGCGACGGCAACGACGTGGCCATCGTGGTGCTGAATTTCACGCCGGTGCCGCGTCCGGAGTACCGCATCGGCGTGCCGCTGCCCGGCCGCTACGTGGAGAAGCTCTCCAGCGACGACCTGCGCTTCGGCGGGAGTGAGTTCGAGACGCTGAGCGTCGTGGAGGCGGATCCGGTGCCGACGCACAATCGTCCCTACTCGCTGAAGCTGCGCATCCCGCCGCTGGGCGGGCTGATCCTGACGCCGCTGCGTTGACCGCGCTGCCGCTCGCGCTGCGCTCGGCATAGACTGCGGCCGAGGTCGCGGCGATGGTCACCGAAACCCTAGAGCTTACCGTCTTCCACTGCGTCGTCCGGCATTCGAGCTACGCAAAGGCAGCCGAAGAGCTGTCGCTCAGTCCGTCAGGGGTCAGCCGCATCGTCTCGCGACTGGAAGAGCGGCTCGGCGCGCGCCTCGTGCAGCGCACCACGCGCAAGCTGTCGCTGACCGAAGCCGGCATCGCCTTTCACGCGCGCACCGCCCAAATCCTGCTCGACCTCGCCGAAGCGGAAGCGGAAGTTCAAGAGGTCACGCTGCGCCCGCGCGGCCACCTGCGCGTCAGCGCGCCGGTCGTGTTCGGCCGACTGTGGATGGGCAAGCTGGTTCACAACCTGCTGGAGCGTTACCCCGAGCTCACCGTCGATCTGTCGGTCACGAACCGCTTCGTGGACTTGGTCGAAGAGGGCATGGATCTCGCCATCCGCATCGGCGCGCTGTCCGACTCGCGCATCATCGCGCGCCGGCTGTGCACCAACCTGCGCTGCCTGGTGGCCAGCCCCGGCTACATCGAGCGCCACGGGATGCCGCAGCACCCGCACGAGCTCGTGAACCACGAGTGCATCGTGTACACGAGCTTCCCGCGTCCTCGCGAGTGGCGCCTGCTCGGGCCCGACGGTCCGGTCAGCGTGCAGGTCTCTGGCCGCTTCGCCGCGAACAACGCGGAGATCCTGACTGACTCTGCCAGGCAGGGCCGCGGCATCACGCTGGGCGCGACGCTCTCGATCGGTCCCGCGCTGCTGGCGGGCGAGCTCGTGCGCGTGCTCCCCGAGTACACGCTGGAGCCCTCGGCCGTCTTCGCCGTCTACCCCTCCGCGCGACAACTCTCCATCAAGGTACGCGCCGCCGTCGACTTCCTCGCGGAACAGCTGCAAGACCCACCAACTTGGGATCGCGAGCTCGCGGGGCGTATCCCCGGCTTCTGAGCGGCGCTTCAGGCGACCTGCGCCTCCAGCTGAGGCAGCGCGCGGCGCGGCTGTCGCCAGCCGCCGAGCCGCGCGTACTGCGCGGGGGTCACGCCGAGCAGCCGGCGAAAGTGGCGCGTCATGTGGCTCTGATCCACGAAGCCGAGCTCCGCGGCGACGTGGGCCGGCTGCTCCCCGGCGCGCAGCGCGCGCTGCGCCAAGCCGAGCCGCATGCGCAGCTGGTAAGCGTGCGGCGGCAGCCCGAAGTGGCGCTTGAACACGCGCAGCACGCGGAAGCGGCTCATGCCCGTGCGCTGCGCGAGCGTGCTCAAATCCGTAGTCATGGATGGCTCTTCGTGCAGGCACTGACGCACGCGCTCCGCGGCGCGCGCGTCGGCGTCCGGTCGCGTCGTCGGCGGCGGCTCACTGAGCAGCTCGCTCGCCGCGGCGGCGATGAAGCTCAGCATCGCGCTCTCGAGCTCGAGCGAGGAGGCGCCGCAGCGGATGGTGCGAAACAGCTCCGCGAGCGCGCCGCGCAGCAGCGGCGACATCGTGACGATCGGCTTGAGGTGCACGACGCGCTCGCGTTCGCAGTGCTCGACGAAATACGAGCTCAAGATCTCGCTCTCTATGGTCAATACGTTGCCGGCGCCGGGCGACAGCACGCGCCGCGCGTCGACCACGTCGCCCGGGTGGATGCACAATACGGCGCCCGGCTCGAGCGTACTCTGTTGACGGCGGTGCCAGACCTCGCCGCGCCAGCTGCTGGGCGCCGCGAACTCGAAGTCCGTCGCGTACACGGAGAACGCGCGGGCGGAGTCGCGGGTGCTGCGGAGCTCCACCCCCGGAAGCTCGCTACAACGATGAAATGACACGATTTCCTGGACACTTGCGGCCATGACCAAGCAGTCTCCCCGGGTCGATTGACGTTGCTCGCCGCCTTCGAAAGCGATGGCGACGAGCCCACTATTCCATCTTGCGAAGTGGGGGAGAACGCCCCGAGCGGCACTTCACCCGTGATGCGACGTCACGAATCGACGCGGCTGCTGCTCTGTCGAACGCAGGCGCGGCAGCCACCAAATTCAGCTAATTGCCCGCGAATTCGCGGGAGATCGCGGTAAACGGCGCGTCTCGACGAGCGCGGCGCTCAGCGCAGCGCGCTCGCGCCATCCGCCCAGAGTGGCGCGCTCAGTAAGGTTGTAAGGAGAGCCACTGACAAGCCGGCTAGGCTAAGTTCCGCACGCGCACTCATAGAGATCTTGCGCTGCTTTGGCGGGTGCGCCGGGCGGCGTCGAGCCACCGCTCGCGGCTTCCCACTCGGTGGTGCATTTATTGGGGGCGCCGTTATTGCGCTCGACGCACAGCGGATCTGCCGCGGTGCTGCACGTCGAGTTCTTCTCGACGCAATCGATGATCGCCTGACACGCCGTCTCGCAATAGGTGCCCATGTTCGCGGGGCACGCGGCGCCGCATTGCTTGGACGCGCACGTAGCGGAGTCGAAGTCGCAGGCGCCCGTCCCGCCGCCGCCGCCGGAGCGGCCGCCGAAGGTGCCGCCACCGCGACCGGTATTCGAGCCGCCGCGCGCCGTGCCGATGCTGCCAGCGGCGCCGCCTTTGCCCTGTGAGCCCGTGGCTCCGCCCTTGCTCGAGCTCGTGGAGCCGCCACGAGCGCTGCGACCACCCGAGCTCGCGCTGCTGCGGCCACCAGTAGCGCTGCGACCGCCGGTCGTCGCGCTGCCGCCGTCGCTATCACGCCCCCCGTCCGAGCTCTTCACCGAGCCGCCCGTGCCCGTGGCCACGGAGCCGCCCGTCGTCGGAGAGCTCGTCGCACCGCCGCGACCCGAGCTGCCGTCGTCGAAGTCGTCCACCGGCTCGCTCACTGCGCAGTGGCTGAAGGCCAGCAAGAGCACACCTCCAGTCCATCCGAATCCGGAACGCGCGCGCGAGAGGGACATTCGAGCTCAGCGCTATCTCACTGCGCAGGTCTCGGCAAGCGCCATTACCGTCAGTCCGCCGAGCGCCAACGCGCGGCGGAACAAAGTTTCAGCGCTGCTGCGCCCGGATTGAACCGCGACGCGATTTCACCGCTCTGGTTTATCGAAGTGCCGGCGAGCAGCCCAAGCTGCGCTACGTGGCGCGTTGCTCGGCGAGCACGCGATCGACCTCGCGGCAGAAGCGTTCGCGCAGCGGCCCGTAGTCGACGCGCTGATTCGCGGTGACGACGCCCTGTGAGTCGGGCGCCGCGAAGCGCGCGAAGAGCTCCGGCCAGGGCGAGCCCGCGACGGCCTGCGCCGCGCGCAGCGCGCCGCCCAGCGCGGAGGAGTTCGCGACCTTCAGCGTCCGCACGCGCGCGCCGAACACGTCGGCGATCACCTGCAGGATGCCCGCGTTGCGCGCGGCTCCGCCGGTCGCCAAGATCTCGGTCGGCGTCTCGCCGATCCAATCGGAGTAGCGCTGCATGGCGAGCGCTTGCGCTTCGACGACCGCGCGCGCGGCGCCCGCGCGATCGCGGCCGGCCACGAAATCGTCGTCGCCGAACCAGCGCGGCTCGGCCGCCGAGACCTTGGGCGTCATCTCCGGAACGAAGTACGGCAGCAGCAGCTTGCCGCCGTTACCGGGCTGCGTCTCACGCAAGATCGCGCGCTCGAAGCCCGGCCAATCGAGCCCCACGCGATCGCGCACCTGCTCGCGCGCCAGCGAGCCGTTCGCGAAGCAGATCAGGCACATGAAGCCGCCCGCGGGGTTGCCGAAGACGTGACCGTAGCCGTGCGGATCCGTGCGCGGCGCGCTCATCGCCGCGAACACGGTGTCGCTGGTGCCGAGGCTGATCACCGCGGTGCCCGGCGCGGTGGCGCCCATGCCCACCAAGCTGCTCGGGTTATCGCCGGTGAAGGCGATCACCGGCGTGCCGCGACGGAAGCCGTAGCGCTCACAGAAGTACTCGGCGACCGCGCCAACCCGCGAGTGTGACGCCACCGCGGGACGCAGCCGCTCGCCGAGGCCGGGCGCCGTCGCGGCGAGCAGCTCGGGGCTCCACGCCAAGCGCGACAAGTCGAGCAAGTTCATGCCCGCGCCGTCGCCGAAATCGATGGGCGCTGAAGTGCCGGTGAGCACGCCCGCGATGAAGCTGCTCACGAGGTGGATCTCACGAGTCCGCTCGTACGCCTGCGGCTCGTCCTTCCAGAATTTTCTGATCTGAGGCCCGGTGAAGCGCTCGATCGCGCGCGAGCCGCTGATGCTCACCACGCGCGCGTCGCCGCCGACGGCGTTCGCGATCTCCGCGCACTCCGCGCTGCTCGAGCTATCCATCCAGATCGGTGAAGTGGCGCGGCTGAGCAGCGGGCGGACTTGCTCCGCGAGCGGACGCGCGCTCGACCAGGGCGCGGCCTGCGCGAGCGGTGTCTGCAGATACACCGAGCCGTGCTGTTGCCCGGCGCCGGAGATGCCCGCGACGCCGCTCCAGTCGAAGCCGCTCGCCTTCCCGCGCTGCAAGAGCTCGTCGAGCGCCGCGAGCCACAACAGCGGGTTCGCGTGTTTGATCTTCGGATCCGGATGTTCCAGAAACCCGTGGGGTGAAACGTACTCCGGGAGCTCACGGAAACTCACGGAGTGGTCGAAGACGACCTTGCCGGAGTCCGTGTCGATCACGAGTGCGGACAGACTTTGCGTGCTGGCATCGAGGCCCAGGAATTGCGCCATTTCGGGGCGCATCCTTGCACGCTTCAGCGCCGGCGCGTATTATCAGACGCATGATAAATAATAGGCTAGCGAGTTTTGTCGCGGGCCTGGCATTGAGCTGCGCCCGCTCCGAGCCGCCGCACGCCGGTGCTTATCAAGGGGTCATCGAGCTCGATGAGACGGTGCTGGCCTTCGAGACCGCTGGGCGGGTGCGGCGCGTGCTGGTCGAGGAGGGCGATCGTGTGGCGCCGGGCGCGCTCATCGCGGAGCTGGAAGACGACCTGATCCGCACGGCGCGCAGCGGCCGGCTGTCGGAGGCAGAGGCAGCGCGCTCACAAGCCGAGCTGGTGAGCGCCGGCGCGCGAGCAGAGGATATCGCGGCGCTCGCGGCGCGGGTGCGCGCGGCGCGCGCGTCGGAAGAGCTGCTCGCCAAGCAGACGGCGCGCGAGCAAGAGCTGTTCGCGAAGAACGCCGTCCCGGCGGCGGGCGTGGACGAGCTCACGGCGCAGCTCGCGCGCGCCCGCGCCGAGCGGGAGTCGCTCGAAGCGCAGCTCGCCTCGCTCAAGCGCGGCGCGCGCGGCGAGGAGCGCAGCGCGGCGGCGGCCAAGGCGCAGGCCGCAGAGGCGGCGCTCGCGCTGGAGAGCGATCGCTTGCTACGCTACAGCCTACGCGCGCCGAGCGCCGGGCGAGTGCTCGATCGTAGCTGCGAGCCCGGTGAAGTGGTGGCCAGCGGCACGCCCGTGGTCGTGCTCGGCGACACCTCGCGGCCGTACGCGGAGGTGTTCGTCCCGCAAGGCGAGCTCAGCGGCGTTCAGCACGGCACACGCGCCAAGGTGTGGGTCGACGCCGAGCCAGCGCCGTTCTCCGCGGTCGTGGAGCACGTCTCGCGCCGTACCGAGTTTACGCCGCGCTACCTGTTCAGCGAGCGCGAACGGCCGCACCTGGTCGTGCGCGTGCGCGTGCGCATCGACGATGCGAAGGAGGCGCTACACGCGGGTGTGCCCGCGTTCGTCGAGCTCGAGCGCGCCGGGCGCGAGGCGCGGCGATGAGCGACGCGACCGCGCCCGTGATCGAGACGGAGAAGCTCGAGAAGCGCTTCGGCAAGCTGATCGCGGTGCGCGACGTGTCGCTCAGGGTCGACGCGGGTGAGATCTATGGCGTGCTGGGCCCGAACGGCGCCGGCAAATCGACGACCATTCGCATGCTGTGCGGCATCCTCGATCCCAGCGGCGGTCGCGGGCGCGTCGTCGGCTACGACATCGTGCGCGAGCCCGAGCGCATCAAGGAGCGCATCGGCTACATGACCCAGCGCTTCAGCTTGTACGAGGATCTCAGCGTCGAAGAGAACCTGCTGTTTTACGCTGGAATTTACGGCGTGCGGATGGGTCAGCGGCGCGCGCGGGTGAACCAGGTGCTCGAGCGCGCGGGCCTCTCCGAGCGTCGCAAGCAGCTCGCCGGCACCTTGTCGGGCGGCTGGAAGCAGCGCGTCGCGCTGGCCAGCTCGACCATCCACGAGCCGCCGCTGCTGTTCTTGGACGAGCCGACCGCCGGCGTCGATCCGGTGAGCCGCCGCGAGTTCTGGGACCAGATTCACCGCATCTCCGCGGGCGGCACCACCGTGCTGCTCACGACCCACTACATGGACGAGGCGGAGCGCTGCCACCGCCTGGCCTTCATCTTCGGCGGCCGCTTGCTGCGCGTCGGCACGCCGCAGGAAATCATCGAGAGCTGCGGCCTGAGCATCGTCGAGCTGGAGCTCGCCCGCGCGGGCGACGCCGCGAGCGCCCTGCGCGCGCTGCCGGAGGTGGAGGAGGTCTCGCACTATGGTCACCAGATGCGGGTCGCGCTGCGCGGCGCGGCCGAGCCCGAGGCGTTGCTGCGCGCCGCGCTGAGCTCGGCGGGACTCGAAATTACCGCCCTGCGGCGCGCGCGCGTCAGCGTGGAGGACGCCTTCGTCTCGACGGTGCGGCGCCAGGCTGAGCAGAGCGCGGAGCACGCGGCGTGATCTTGAGGCCGCTGGTCATCGCGTGGAAGGAGCTGCTGCAGCTGCGCCGCGATCGCCTCACGCTGGCGATGATGGCGATGCTGCCGCTGCTGCAGCTCATGTTGTTCGGCTACGCCATCAACACCGACGTGCGGCACATGCCCACGGTGATCTACGACAGCGATCACAGCGCGCAGTCACGCGATCTGTGGCGCAGCATGGAGGCCACCGGCTTTTACGACATCGTCGGTCACGTGCAGAGCTACGGCGAGATCGAGCGCGCCATGCGCTCAGGCCGCGCTCACGTCGCGCTGATCGTGCCGGCGGACTATTCCGCGCGGCTACACCGCGCGGAGCGCGCCACGCTGGAGCTCGTGGTGGACGGCTCGGATCCGCAGACCGTGGCCAGCGCCAGCAACACCGCCGCCTCGCTGGTGGCCAGCCGCTCGAGCGAGCTGATGCTGTCCCGGCTGCGTCGCTCGGGCGCGAAGGTCACCCGCGAGGCGATCGCGCTCGAGCCGAACACCTGGTACAACCCCGACCTTCGCACCGCCGTGTTCATCGTGCCGGGCTTGATCGGCGTGATCCTGACGATGACGATGGTGATGCTCACCTCGATGGCCATCGCGCGCGAGCGCGAGCGCGGCACGCTCGAGCAGCTGATCGTATCACCCGTGAAAGGTATCGAGCTCATCATCGGCAAGATCGTGCCGTACGTCGGCATCGGCTACCTGCAGATGAGCCTGATCTTGCTGCTCGGTCGCGTGGTCTTCGACGTGCCGCTGGTCGGCTCACTGGGCCTGCTCTACCTGTTGGCGTTCGTGTTCATCGCCTCCAACCTGGCGCTCGGGCTGTTCTTCTCCACGCTGGCCAAGACTCAACAGCAAGCCATGCAGATGTCGTTCTTCTTTCTGCTGCCGAACATCCTGCTGAGCGGCTTCATGTTCCCGTTCGAGGCCATGCCGCGCGCAGCGCAGGTGCTGGCGCAAGCGCTGCCGCTGACGCATTTTCTGCGCATCGTGCGGGGGATCACGCTGAAGGGCAGCCAGCTCGCGGACGTGCGCGCTGAGCTCATCTGGCAGACGGCGATCTTGGCCGTGCTGCTGCTGCTGAGCTCGCTGCGCTTCAGCAAGAAGCTCAGCTGATGCGCCCAGCGCATCGCTTTACCCCCTGACCGAACCATGCCCAGGCCGAAGAGCGACATCGACGAACGCATCCTCCACGCGGCGCGCGAGCGCTTTTTGAGCGAGGGCGTGGACGGCGCCTCGCTGCGCGCGATCGCGCGAGACGCCGGCACCAGCATCGGCATGGTCTACTACTACTTCCCGAGTAAGGACGAGCTGTTCCTCGCTGTCGTGGAGGAGGTCTATGAGCGCGTGTTGGCCGACTTCGCCGCGGCGCTCGACGCCGACGTGCCGGTCGTGGAGCGCGTGCAGCGCTTGTACGAGCGTATCGGGCGCCTCAGCGTGGACGAGTTCAAGGTGGCGCGGCTCGTGATCCGCGAAGCGCTGATCTCGTCCGCGCGCCTCGAGAGCATCCTCGAGCGCTTTCGGCGCGGCCACATACCCCTGGTGCTCAAGACGATCCAAGACGGTGTCGCGGACGGCAGCTTCGACGCGCAGCGAAACCCAGTGTTGATCCTGGCGTCCTTGATCGCGCTCGGCACCGTCGCGCAGGCTGCGATCAACGTGCTCGGGCCTCGCAGCGGGTTTACTCCCATGCGCAGCGGGCCAGAGCTCGCCCACGAGCTCGTGCAGATCCTCTTAGTCGGCACGGCGCCGGGCAGCGGCATTTCGGCCGGCCGATAGCAATGTTCACGGCCCACCTACTGCGCACTACCGCTGAATGCCCCCCTCAGCGGCCTGTCACGGCGAGACTTAAGACCGCGCGCGACGTTTTTTCGACCCCAGCTCCGCGTCCCTGACGGCTCAGACTGAGACGACCATGCACCTCGACGCCCCGGATCTCGACATCCACATCCCCGACGGCGCGCTCATCGAAGACGCGCTGCGCCGCACCACCCATCTCGGCATTGGCGCGCACGCCGACGATCTCGAGCTGATGGCGGCCGAGGGGATACTGAGCTGCATCGACGACGGAGCGCGCTGGTTCACCGGCATCATCGTCACGGACGGCGGCGGCAGCCCACGCAGCGAGCAGACTCGCAGCTTGACCACTGACGAGCTGCGCGCGCGCCGCCGCGACGAACAACGCCGAGCCGCCGCGCTCGGCGCCTACTCCGCGGTCATCCAGCTAGGCTTCAGCAGCGCCGCGCTGAAACAGCGCACCAGCCCCGATTGCGAACGCGCCATCGACGCGCTCCAGCAACTCCTCGCCGTCACGCGCCCGACCGTCCTTTACACCCACAACCTAGCCGACAAACACGACACCCACGTCGCCGTCGCGTTGCGAGTCCTCGAAGCCACCCGCCGCCTCCCCGCCCCCGACCGCCCCCCGCGCGTCATCGGCTGCGAAGTATGGCGCGCGCTCGACTGGCTCATTGAAAGCGACAAGGTCGTCATGCCTCTGGACACTCGCGAAGACCTCCAGAGCGCCCTCATCGCGACCTTCACCTCCCAAATCACCAACGCCAAACGCTACGACCGCGCCGCCCTCGGCCGCCGCCACGCCAACGCCGTCTTCGCGGACAGCCATCACAGCGACCGCCACCAAGCCGTGGCCCTCGGCATGGACCTCACCCCCCTCACCAAAACCGACACCCCCGAAGCCCACATCACAACGCTCCTCGACCACCTAAAACAAGAAATCCTAACCCGCCTAACCCGCCTCCGCTAACCGCCCCCTGCCCGGCAAGCCACCCCCCGTCCCCGCTCCACACGACGCTTGGCGAGCGAAGCGAAGCCACTCCCCGTCCCCGCTCCGCGCGTCCCCGCTCCGCACGACGCTTGGCGAGCGAAGCGAAGCCACCCCCCGTCCCCGCTCCGCACGTCCCCGCTCCGCACGTCCCCGCTCTCCACGTCACTGTCCCCACTGTGCGTCCCCGTTACGCCACGCGCTCCTGCTCCCCAGCGCTGCAACGCGCGGCGAGGCGCGGCGGCGGGGCGGCCTACGGCGGCGGGGCGCCGAGGTCGAGCTCCCGCCAGCGCCGATCATTCGCCGGCGCCCATTAGCCCGCGGAGTGGCGAGCGAAGCGATGCCACGCAGCGGGCGAGCGCCTCATCGAGCCGCATCGTGACGGCCGGAGGCCCCCACGACTCCCATCGGCACCCATAAGGCAGCGCCCCCCGCGACGCCCATCCTGACAGGGAGCGACCTCGGCCCCCGCCCCGCCGTAGGCCGCCCCGCCGCCGCGCCTCGCCTGCCGTTACAGTGCCTCACCTCGTATTTGTTGACGTCCCATCCCGCGGTAAATCAAGCCGGAGTCGGCGACCGCCTCTGGCGTCAGCGCGTTACGCCCGTCGAACACGTGCCGCCCGCGCATGAGCTCGCGGATGCGCGGCAGATCGGGGTTGCGGTACTCGTTCCATTCCGTCGCTATCACGAGCGCGTCGGCGCCTTCACAGGCCTGGTATTCATTCGAGGTCAGGCTGACCTGCTCCGCGATGCCGAGGTCGGTCAGGCTGACGCGCCCGGTGTCGAGCGCCTGCGGATCGGTGGCGCGCACCTGCGCGCCGCGATCGACCAGCTCCTTCATGAGCCTGATCGCCGGCGCTTCCCGCACGTCGTCCGTCTTCGGCTTGAACGCGATACCCCAGATCGAAATCACCTTGCCCTTGAGCCCACCGAGATCGCGTTCCATGTGCGCGACCAGCGTCTGCACCGGCACCTCGTTGGCGCGCACGGCGGCCTCCGCGAGCTCCATGCGCACGCCCGCGTCCTGACCGGTGCGCACCAGGGCGCGCAGATCCTTGGGGAAACAGCTGCCGCCGAAGCCGAGCCCGGGATAGAGGAATTGCATCCCGATGCGCTCGTCCGAGCCCACCGCGATGCGGACGTGCTCGACGTCGCCGCCGGCCACGTCACACAGCTTGGCGATCTCGTTCATGAACGAGATTTTCACGGCTAGCAGCGCGTTGGACGCATATTTCACGATCTCCGCGCTCTTCGGCGCCATGCGCTGGATGCGGCTGCGCTGGCGGTTGTACGGCGCATAGAGGCGCGACAGCAGCTCGAAGGCGTGGTCGTCTTCAGTGCCGATCACGATGCGGTCCGGCTTGAAGAAGTCGTTGACCGCGTCGCCCTCTTTCAAGAACTCCGGGTTGCTGACGACGCTGATGCGGTGCTTACCGTGGCGCTTGGCCACCTCGTCGACGCGCGCGTTGGTGCCCACCGGCACGGTGCTCTTCAACACCAACACCAGATCATGAGTCGCGGCGCGCGCGACCTGCTCAGCAACGGTGAGGACGTGCGAGAGATCCGCTGAGCCGTCCTCGTTCGGCGGCGTCCCCACCGCGACGAACACTACGTCACGGCCTTGAATCGAGCCCGCCAGATCGGAGCTGAACTCCAGGCGCTGCGGCCAGTTGCGCTTGACGAGCTCCGCCAGGCGCGGCTCGAAGAACGGCACCTCGCCGCGGCGCAGCTTCTCGAGCTTACGCTCGTCGCGATCCACACACACGACGTTGGTGCCAGAGTCCGCAAAGCAAGCTCCAGCCACGAGGCCCACGTATCCGGTCCCGACTACCGCGATCTTCATTGTGCGCATGGACCTAGCGCACGACGGCGTGGTCTGTCGAGCGGGCCATGGAAATGCTGCTGAGGGAGTGGCAGAAACGCTACGCTCGGACGATGGCAAAGGCCCACCATGCGCTGCTTTGCGCGCTGTTCGCCGGGGGCGGAGCGCTGGGCTGCGCCCGGGCGGTCGGCATTGGAGCGCCACGCGAAGCGCCACCTGCGAAGACGGTCGAGACCGCGCTAGCGCCCGCGGTACTGCCGCTGAGCGCCGCGCCCGGAGCGGCGACGGCGGAGGCGCCGGCGAACGCGCCAACGACCAAGCCAGCCGAGGATGGCCCATTGACCCTGTTCGCGGGCGGCGACGTCAACTTGGGGCGCGAGGTCGGCCAGCGCTTGGCGCAGGACTCCAGCTACGCGCCCTTTGCCGGCATCGCAGAGCTCTGGGGAAACGCGGATTTGCGCTTCGTCAATCTGGAGTCGGGGCTCAGCGATCAGAACGGCGAGACCCAGTCGCCCCACCACCGCATGATCTTTACGGGGACGCCGGCTGGCGCGTGGGCGTTGGCGAACGCGGGCATCACCGCGGTCTCTACTGCCAACAACCATATTTGGGACTACGGGCGCGACGCCCTGTTTCAAACACTGGACAACCTGCGCGCCGCGGGCGTCGCGGCCGGGGGCTGCGGTCGCAGCGCAGAGGAGGCCTATCGACCCATCCGCTTGCAGGTGAAGGGCTTCAGCGTGGCCATCTTCGCGCTGACGCACATCTGGAACCAAGGTCCATTCGAGCGCCACGAAGCGCGCCATTACGTCGCCTGGGCCAGCGTTCGCAAGCTCCGCGCCGCGCTGCTCGCGACGCGCAAGGAGGTGGACTTCTTGCTCGTGAGTTATCACGGCGGCGCGGAGTATCAGGATGCGCCCAGCGAGCCGACGCGCGCGTTCGTCAAAGCGGTCATGGATCTTGGGGCCGACGTCGTGCTCGGTCATCACCCCCACGTGATCCAGGGCATCGGCTGGCGCCAAGGTCGCCCGGTGTTTTACAGCCTGGGTAACCTCGTGTTTGGGCCACGCCCGGAGCACCCGTGGACACGCTGGGGCATGCTGGCCAAGATCCGTGTGCAGCGCGACGGCGCGCGCAGCTACGCGATTTGTCCGTACCGGATCCCGGTCGACCTCCCGCTGGCGTTCCCCGAAGCAGAGCTTCGTGATGAGCGGGCGCTATTTTTGCGGCACGTCCGGCTCGCCTCCACCGCGACCGGTGGCATGCGCTTCGGAGAAGAAGACGGTCAGGGCTGCGTAGAAGTTTTGCCTCCAGTGCGCTGAGGTCAGCGGGCCCTGGAGCCCGCGAGCTCGAACAACTGCATAATCGGTTTCGCGCTGCGGGCTGACGCAGCCGCGCGCTTTTTGGCGGGTTGCCATTGCGTCTTGCCGCCGCGAATCGCGGCACACGCGATGCGCCGCAGCATGTCTCTGTCTTCGGCGCGCTCCGGGACCACGCTGAGCGAGGGTCGCTGTTCGAAGTAGCCGAGGAAGGCGTCGTCGATCACTCTGACCACGCCGTAAACGTCGGGGGAGAGGCGCAGCAGCCGAAAGGTCAAACTACCGAGCTGGATCATGCCGCTCGGTACCGCGGCGCGCTGGAGCGACGCCACGTCCTTGGGCCTGGCTTGCTCGCCAGCCACTGCGGAGTGAAACCAATCCAACCATCGCTGGAACATGCCAGTGACATTGCGTGAAGCGTGCCAGCGCGAGGCGCCTCCCGCTGTCGCGAGATCGCCGAGAATTCCCGGCAAGGAGAGGCTGGCATGAGCACGGGACCGCGCACCGACGCGCCCCACGACACAAGAGCAACACCACAGCCGGCACAAAACACCGAGTTTTGCGACACTGGAAGGTACACAACACAGCATCGCGGCGTGGCAACCGCGCGCAGCGCGGCGAGCAGCCTCACCCCCAGGTGTGGCCCGGGGGCGCCGTCGCCGCAGCGCCCGCCGCTGCCGCTCGCTACAACGGGGACTTACGATCTTGCTCGAGCTGATCGAGCAGCTCGGCGCTGCGCTCGGCCGGGATTGCGAGCCACTCCGCGAGCTGGTTGATGAACGCGTTCTCCTCCTCGGCGACCTCGTCATCGGCCAGGGCGACCGCCGCGGCCAGCACGAACGCGCTCTCGGCGTCGCTCTTGTGTTCGGCGATCTCCTGGGCGATCTCGTGCAGGCGCTGGTCGCGCCCCTGCTGCTGCAGGCGCTCCGCGAAGTTCTCGAACAGGACGTTGATGGTGCCGCTGCGCAGGCGGTTGTCGGTGATGCCACGGATCGCGCCGCGCACGGCTTCACGCTCCTGCTCGGCGACGTTGCCGTCCGCGGAGGACATCAAGAACATCACCTCGGCCAGCGGCTCGACGCGCGACAGCGCGTGCGTCTCCTCCGGGCTGAGCAGCCCCGCGCGCGTCAACGTCTCATACGCCGAAGAGACGACGGCGCTCGGGCGGCGGCCGCTCTCCAACATTGCGTCACGGAGCCTCAAGATGGTGGCCGTGCGAATTTGCATCATTCACACGCTACACCCGCGCGACGCGCCGATAAATGGCGGCGCATGTGCGAAACGCGCCGACAACGCCGCCGTCAAACGATCGCGGAGCGGAACCTGCGCGCAGGGTCGCTGTGGATCACGCACAGGCTCGCGTCGCTGTCCCCCGACCCGGCGAGCAGCACAGCGAGGAGGTCGCCGAGCTCGGCCGGCGACAGCCCAGCCAGCTCCGCGCCGCGCTGCGCGAGATCCACGGCGCCGAACAGCGACGAGGGGCCGCCCGCGGCGGGCGCCCTGCGCGCGACGCCGTTCGACGTCACGTAGAACGTGCTGCCCCACACCAAGGGACACAGCTCGTACGGGTGGACGTCGCCGAATTGACGGCCAATCGCCGGCGACAACGCCGGATGCTGCGAGCTGTGCCCGTCGGGCAGCGCGCACAAGACGGGCGGCATGCCGGCGTTCAGGATCTCGACGCGCGCCTCGACCTGCGAGAAGCGAAGCAGCGTCACGCCGAGCGCGGTCCCCGCCTCCAACGCCACGAAGGCGCGCAGCGCGGCCACCACCTCGTAAATCGGCGCGCGCTCGCCGATGCGCTCGCGGATGAGCCTCAGCGCCGAACGCTGGAGCTCGGCGCGCTGCCCGGCCGAGACCTGGAGCTCGAGCAACACCGCGGTAAGCTCCATGTGATCGTCCACGGATACGGCGTAGGCGTCCGTAGGCGACGAACCGGCGAGCGTCGTCGCGCTCACGAAGAGCATGCCGTGCTGCAAGGGCAGCCCGCTGGAGTCGGAGTGAATGGCTTTGACGGACACGTTGTTTGCTCAATTGCGAGTGCCGTTCCACGTGCGTCCGGTTCCCGACTATTTCGCGCGCCGGAAAACTCTCCGTCTTTTCCGCTAGTTAGCAGGTTCGCACGGCGCTGGACCCCGTGTCGCCAGCTGTAGACACGCGTCTTTCGTCGCGCGCTGAGACTTGCAAGTCTAAAGGCGGGACTCGTTCGGGTCGTTCGCAGTGTGGAATGACAGAAGAAGAGTCAACCGCCGCCCCGACGACACCAGCACGTGGCGAGCTCGTCTCGATCGTCGATGACGACCCCACTGCCCGTCGCCTGATGCGCTTTTGGCTAGAGCGGGCTGGCTATCGGGTCACCGAGCACGAGTCCGGCGAGAGCGCGATCCTGGACGTCGGTGAAGCGCCCACCGTAGCCTGCGTCGACCTCGGGCTCGGTGAGGTCGGAGGCTTCAAGGTCATTCAGCACCTGCGCGCCAAAGACGCGGATCTGCCCATCATCGTCGTGACCGCTCAGCGGGAGCTCGAGACCGCCGTGTCCGCGATGCAAGCGGGCGCGTACGACTACGTGACGAAGCCGCTCGATCGTGATCGGCTGCTGCTCGCGGTGCACCGCGCGCGCGAGCGGCGCGAGCTGATGACCAGCGTGCGCAGCCTGGAGAACGCGCTCGGCGAGCGCAGCGTGCTCGGCCAGATCGTCGGCCAGAGCGCGAAGATGCGTGAGCTCGCGCAGCAGGTCGAACGCGTGCTGACGAGCGACGTCGCGGTCTGCGTGTTCGGCGAGAGCGGGACGGGCAAGGAGCTGGTCGCGCGCGCCATCCACGCGGGCAGCAACCGCCGCCGCGGCCCGTTCGTGGCCATCAACTGCGCCGGCATCCCCGAGTCGCTGCAAGAGTCCGAGCTGTTCGGGCATGAGCGCGGCTCGTTCACGGGGGCGACCCAGATGCGTCGCGGCTGCTTCGAACAAGCCAACGGCGGCACGCTGCTGCTCGATGAGCTCGGTGAAATGAGCCTCACGACGCAGGCGAGCCTGCTGCGCACGCTACAGGAGAAGACCGTGCGGCGCGTCGGCGGCTCGGGCGAGATCCCGATCGACGTGCGCATCGTGTGCGCCACGCACCGCGACCTGCGCGTGGAGGTCGAGGCCGGACGCTTCCGCGAAGACCTGTACTTCCGCCTGGTGGTGTATCCCATCGCGCTGCCGCCGCTGCGCGAGCGGCTGGAGGACATCCCGCTGCTCGTCGGACATTTCTTGCGCACGCTCGAGCTCGGCGTGGGCCGCGAGATCAAGCGCATCTCGCCCGAGGCGCTCGACGCGCTCAGCCGCCACCGCTGGCCCGGCAACGTGCGTGAGCTGCAGAACGTCGTGCACCGCAGCCTGCTCGCCTGCCGCGGAGACGAGATCACGCTGGCCGATTTGCCGGCGGACATTCGCAACGCGGTGCTGCCGCCGCTGCCGGCCAACGCGCTGCGCGCCGCCAACGAGGCGCCGCGCGACGAAGAAATCCTGCCGCTGCGCGAGCTCGAGCGGCGCGCCATCCAACGCGCGCTGCGCGCCACGCAAGGCAGCGTCGGTCGCGCCGCCAAGCTGCTCGGCATCGGCCGCGCGACGCTGTATCGGCGCATCGCCACGCTCGATCTGTCGCAAGACGTCGCATAGGGCGAGCGATGAGCGCGAGCTCCCGCCCGCCGTCACCGAGTCAGTCGCCGCCGCGTTCGCACGCGACGGACTCCAGTGAGCGGCTGCGGCGCTCGCTCGCTCCCGAGCTGGCCGAGGAGCTCGCCGCCGTGGGCGCCGATCTGGCGCAGCCGCCCAACGCGGCGCAGTGGTTGGATCTGCTGCCGCGCCTCTCTGGGCTGATCCGGGCGCGCTCCTTCGGCCGTGACAGCGTCGCGTTGAGCCACGAGCTCAGGACGCCGCTCACCGTCGTGATGGGCGCGAGCGAGCTGCTCTTGGAGACGGCGCTGAGCGCGGAGCAGCGCGCCGCCGCGGAGAGCGTGCACGGCGCCGGGCAACAGCTGCTGCGCATTTTGAACCAGGTGCTCGAGCCGCCGCCTCAGCAGCAGGGACACAGCGTGCACCCCGGCTCCTCGTTCCCGGCAGCGCGGCTCGAGGGTCGCGCGCTGGTGGTCGAAGACAACGAGTTCAACCGCGTGCTGATCCTGCACGCGCTGTCCGGCATCGGCTGTGAAGTGGACGCCGTGAGCAACGGCATGGACGCGCTCAGCAAGCTCTCCACGCGCGACTACGACGTCGTGCTGATGGACTGTCACATGCCGGGCATCGACGGCTTCGACACCACGCGCGAGATGCGCCGCCTGGAGCGCGGGCGGCAACGCGTGCCAATCTTGGCGGTGAGCGCCGGCGGCGCGCCGGAGATGCGCGCGGACTGTATCGCGGCGGGCATGGACGACTTCATCGCCAAGCCGTTCACGCTGGCCACGCTGCGCGCGCGCGTCGCCTACTGGATCGCGCGCGGCCGCGACTCGCAAAGCGCGCCCAGCCAAGCGCCGGTCAGCGTGCCAGTGCCGAGCCAGGACAGCCGAGAACACCTCGATCTCTCACGCCTGGAGGAGCTCGCCATCGAGGAAGGCACCGCGCGCATCGCGGTGGAGCTCAGCGAGATCTTCCTCGACGACATCGCGCGGCGAGTGCAGGGCTTCGCGGATGCGGCGCAGAACCGCGACATGGCCGCGTGCCTCTTTCTCGCACACGCCATCAAGGGCGCGTGCAGCAATTTCGGCGCTGTACGCATGGCGCGGCTCGCGGAGGAGGGCGAGCGCCGCTGCAAAGCGGGCTCGCTCGATGATGTCCCGGGCTTGACGCAGGAGCTCGCGCAGGAGCTGGAGTTGGTGCGCTCCATCCTGGATCAGTATGGGCTGGTGGCGGCGCCCGGCGCGCCGGCGCAGCCACGCCTCGGCGGCATTGACCGCACCGGTCGCTAGCCTAGCGTTCGCAGCGTCGACGGCTCAGGGTAGAGCAGCGTGCCCGCGCCCAGGCGGTAGCGCTTGCCGCGCCACGATACGTGCTGCTTGAGCGGCGCGACGAGCCACACCGCGAGCGCGAGCACGTCACGCGCGACGCCGAGCGAGAGCGGCAACCAGAGCCTGCGCGGTCCCGAGAGCAACAGCCAACCCCCCACGTCGCGTACGGCGAGCAACACCGCCGCCCAGAGCAGCGCCCAGGGCCCGACGCTGAGCCAGACCAGCGGAATCTGTGCGAGCGGGCTGGTGAGCGGCTCGAGCGCGGCGGCGACGGGGCGCAGCCGAAAGCGCAACATCGACCAGCGCAGGTGCCGCCGGAACGCCGCGCGCAGGCTCATGTCGCGCGTCACGTTGGTGAGCACCGTCGGGGCGAGCAGCACGCGCCGGCCGGCGTGCGCGAAGGTCTTGCCGAGCACGAAATCTTCCGCGAGCACGCCCGCCAAGCGCTCCAAGCCGCCGAGCTCGTCGAGCGCGGCGCGCGAAAACAACGCGGACTTGCCGACGAGCAGCGCGTCACCGAGCAGCGTGGGCAAGGCGACTCCCGCGGCGCAGAACCCGGCGAGCTCCACCGAGTCCAGCGCGCCCCCGAGCGAGTTCTCATCGCCGCCCGCGAAGAGGTTGCTGACGAGGCCCGGCCGTTCGCGCTGATAGATGGTGGCGAGCTCGCGCAGGTAGTGACGCGGCGCTCGCACGTTGCTGTCGCTGATCAACACGAGATCGTGCCGCGCGGCGGGGAGCATCCCGCTCAGGTTGTCGATCTTGGGATTCAACGCGCCGGCGCCTTCGTGCACGATCACGCGGCAGCTCACGTCGGGGTAGCGCGCGGCCACTTCGCGCACGGCGGCGAGCGCAGGGTCGGCGGCGTCCATCACGCCGAACACCAGCTCGAAGCAGGGGTGGTCCTGCACGAAGAAGCTCTCGAGATTCGCGGCGAGCTCCGCGTCCGCGCCGGCGAGCGGCTTCAACACCGTGACCGGCGGCGGATGATCGCTGAGCGCTGCACGACGGCGTGTGGCAGCCCACACGGCAGCCAAGCCGGCCAGGGTCCAGACGGTGGTCCCGGTCAGCGCGAGGAGGGACAGAGCGGTAGAGAGTTGGGGCATCGCTTCGACCTGCGAGCCCCCTAAAGCGAAGCGCGTGCCGCGTGAGCGCAACAAACAAATTTAAATAATTTCAATGAGTTATAAGCAGTGCGCTGAGAACGCGGCGCGTACTGGTTCAACCAGTTCACAGCGGGGTGCTACCGGCTGTTCACGCTCCGAGCTTCACGCGTTGCTCCCGCGCGCTGCGCTCCTGCTCGAGCGTCGCGGCGACGGCTTCCGCGCTGGTCACCGGCGCCTGACACGTGAAGTTGCGGCACACGTACAAGGCCGCTTTGCCGGCGACGAGCGTCTTGTCTCGCGCCGCTGGCATGTCGCTCGGCCGTGCGGGATCGACGAGGGTGATGGAGCGCTCCGGCACGAACTCGGCCGCGAGCGCGCTGGCGAGCGCCTCACTGTCCGCGGCGGCGGGCGCTCCGGCCAACACCAGCTCGGGCGGTCGCTGCGACAACCAGCGCGCGGCGAGCAGCGCCGTGCAGAACGCCCGCGGCGCGCGCGCGGCGAGCGCACCGAACGCTGTCAGCGCGGCCTCCGCCTGCGTGAGCCACTCGCTCTCATCGTAGTGGTACGCGAGCCGCGCTAGCGCGCGCGCGGCGACCGAGTTCGCGTTCGGGAGCGCGCCGTCGTGTCCTTCACGCACGCGCGCGATGAGGGCCTCGTGCTCGCTCGCCGTTTGGAAAAATCCGCCGCCCTCGGCGGCAAAATCGCGCCGCATTCGCTCGCTCAGGCGCCGCGCGCGGTCCAGCCACTCTCGCTCACCGGTCGCCTCGTACAGGCTGATGAAGGCGTCGCTGACGTACGCGTAGTCCTCGAGGAACGCTGGGATGTGCGCCTTGTCGCCGCGCGCGGTGCGATACAGGCCGCCGTCCGCACGTGTCAGCCGCTGCGCCACGAAGCGCGCGGCGCGCAGCGCGGAGTCGCGATAGCGCTCGTCGCGCAGCACGCGATAGCCCTCGGCCATGGCCTCGATCATGAGGCCGTTCCAAGCGGTCAGGCTCTTGTCGTCGAGCAACGGCGGGACACGCTCACGGCGCGCCTCGTACACGCGCTGTCGTGAGCGCTCGAGCTCCGCGGCGAGCGACTCTGGCTCGCGGCCCAGCTGACGCGCGACCTCTGCGAGCGGCAGCGGCGTGTTCAGCACGTTCTTGCCCTCCCAATTGCCGCCCACGCTGATGTCGTAATAAAAGCAGAAGGCCTCGGCGTCGTCCTTGCCGAGGATGTCGTCGATCTCTTCCGGCAAGAAGACGAAGTACTTGCCCTCTTCCCCTTCGCTGTCAGCGTCGGTGGCCGAGTAGTAACCGCCGCGCGCGTCCTGCATCTCACGGATCACGTAGTCGAGCGTCTCACGCGCGACGCGACGATACTCTGGCTCGCGCAGCAGCTGAAACGCCTCGAGGTACACCAGCGCGAGCTGAGCGTTGTCGTACAGCATCTTCTCGAAGTGCGGCACGAGCCAGCGCTCGTCGGTGGAGTAGCGCGCGAAGCCGCCGCCCACGTGATCGTAAATTCCGCCGTTCTTCATGCCGTCCAGCGTGCCGACGAGCATGCGCCGCAGCTCCGGCTTGGGGTCGTCGTGATAGGCGCGCAGCAGCAGCCGCAAGGTTTGGTGCGGCGGGAACTTGGGCGCGCGCCCGAAGCCGCCGTAGCGCTCATCGAAGCTCGCCGAGAGCTCGGCCACGAGCGCGTCGACCAGCTCCGGCGCCAGCGCGCCCTGGCGCGCTGCGAGCGAGCCGGCGCGGATGTGGTTGGTCAGCTCACTGGCTTGCGCGAGGAGCGCCGGACGATCCGCGCGCCACAGCTCGGCGATGCGCTGCAACAACGAGAGGAAGCCGGGCCGGCCCCAGCGATCGCTCGGCGGGTAATACGTGCCCGCGAAGAACGGCCGCTGATCGGGCGCTAAGAACACGCTCATCGGCCAGCCGCCGCTGCCGGACAGCGCGACGGTGGCGGTCATGTAGATCTCGTCGAGATCGGGGCGCTCTTCGCGATCGACCTTGATCGAGATGAAGTGCTCGTTCAGGAACGCCGCGATGCCCTCGTTCTCGAACGACTCGCGCTCCATGACGTGACACCAGTGGCACGCGGCGTAGCCGATGCTGAGAAAGATCGGCTTGTCTTCTGCGCGGGCGCGCGCGAGCGCCGCTTCACCCCACGGGTACCACGCCACGGGGTTCTCTGCGTGCTGCAACAAATACGGGCTCGTCTCGGACGCCAGGTGGTTCGCCATGCACGGCGAGTCTGCCACGCACGCGCGAGCTCAGCGACGCTGGAACAGGAACAGATGCTCGCGGCGCGGTCGTTCGCGAAACGCGTCGGCGCTCGCTCCGTGAAAGTGCGGGCGCGCTTGGCTGGCGCTGCCCACGAGCTCGAGCCCGACGCGACGAGCCGCGGCAGGCAGCCACACATCCGCGTAAACGGCGCGCCCGTGCACGACAGAGTCGGCCAGCAAAATAGCCACGCGTCCGCCCGGCTTCAGCACGCGCTCGAGCTCCGCGAAGCACTGCTCGAAGTCTCGCGCGAAGTCGCCGGCGGGACGCGCGCCCGGGCGGCTCAGCTGCCGTCGCGGCGCGAGCTCCGCGCGCGCGAGCTGGCGCCCGTCCAGGCGTAGCCAGCGCAAGCGCAGCTCGTGGTGCGCGAAATAGTCGTACACGCCCGGATACGGCGGCGAGCTCAGCACCAGGTCGACCGAGCGCGGCTTCACCATGCCGAGCCGGCGCGCGTCCGCGATCGCGACGCGAGCTGGCGGCGTCCCTGCCGGCACCAGCGCCGAAAACGCCAGCAGGCGCTCGGCGAGCTCGTCGGTCTTCAGCGCGAAGAAGCGAAACGCGAAGCTGCGCGACAGCCGCTTGTCGCGCTCCACGCTGGACGAGTCACCGGATTTTTGGCTGAGCTTCGTGAGCAGCGAGGAGAGCACCAGGCGCAGCGCGCGCGCGACCTGCGGCTCGCGAACGCGCTCGATGCCGTCGCGCAGGCCGTCCAGCGCGAGCAGCACGTAAGTGGGAAACAGCGC
Source organism: uncultured Sorangium sp. (assembly GCA_966250485.1). Classification (GTDB taxonomy): domain Bacteria; phylum Myxococcota_A; class Polyangia; order Polyangiales; family Polyangiaceae; genus PMG-095. Next base: position 45,774 of record CBINHN010000037.1, read on the forward strand.
GCGATCCTCCGCGCCGTAGCGCATGGTCGGGCCGAGCTCGGCCTTCTGCCGCGCGCGCGCGTGCGCGACGACGCTCGCGGCTTCGGCGCGCAGCTGCGCCGCGAACGCCTCGTCAGCGCCGCGCGTCTTGAGCCAGGCGAGCTCGATCGCGAGCGGGTTCAGATCGCTGCCCCACGCGCGCCGGCCCAGCTCGCGCGCGGCGACGAGCACGGTGCCGCTGCCGCAGAATGGATCGAGCACCACCGCGCCCGGCGCCGACAAATCGCGGATCAACGCGCGCGCGGTGTGCGGGTGCATGCGCGCGGGATAGCTGTGAAAGCCGTGCACGTGCGGCTGCACGTCTTCGTCGCTCAGGCTCACCGTGAGCGCGCCCCGCAGAGCTCCTGCGATGACCGGCGATTGGCTCACCACCTCCACGGGCCCCCCGACGTGGCTCAGCGCGCGGCGCCGTCGCGCCGGGACGGCCGCGCACGGCGTGTGCGGCGCTCGCGCGGCGCGCGCTCGGGGTCGGTCAGCGCTCTTCAACGGCTCGTCCTCGCTTCGTGGGGGCGGCAGCGTAGCGGCTCTCGACCGCCTGGCAATCGTCCGCGGCGCTGCGTCGCCGCGCGCCGCGGGATTTTCCATGCACCCGCGGCCGCGGCGCGTATCTTTCCCACATGTGCCGCAACATCCGCCCGCTCTTCAACTTCGAGCCGCCGGCCACCGACGAGGAGATCCACGCCGCGGCGCTCCAGTACGTGCGTAAGGTGAGCGGCACCCGCAACCCTACCGGCAAAAATCAGCTCAAATTCGAGCGCGCCGTGGAGCAGATCGCGGCCATCACGAAGACGCTGGTGTTCGCGCTGGAGACCAACGCGCACCCCAAGAACCGCGAAGAAGAAGCCGAGAAGGCGCGCGCCCGCTCGGCGCGTCGCTTCGGCTGAGCGAGCTCCACGAAAGACGCTACGCTTTCGGGATGAAGCTCCGGCGCGTTCACTTGCTGCTCGCAGCAGCGAGCGTGCTGCTCCTATTGGCCGGCGCGGGACTGTGGCTGTACCGCGTCACGCAGCGACCGCTGCTGCCAGCGGCGAGCTCTACGACGACGCTGGTTCGCGCGCAGCCCAGCGTGCTCGTCGCGATCACGGATCTGGCGCGCCTCGAGAGCGTCTCCTTTCACATGGAGCGCGTGCTCGATCTCAGCGAGAAGCAGTCGCGCCTGTTCGGGCTCATCGAGAGCGAAGACGCGCTGCTCTTGGTGGCGGTGGCGGAGATCAGCGCAGGCGTGGATTTGGCCAAGCTGTCCCAGCGCGACGTGACGACGAGCGCGGATCTCTCGCGCGCCGAGGTGCGCCTGCCCGCGCCCGAGATCTTTCACGTGGCGCTCGACAACGCGCACACCTACGTTCACACACGAAAGACGGACCTGCTCGCGCGCCGGCAGGAGCAGCTCGAGTCCCGCGCGCGCGCCGAGGCGGAGAAAGCGCTGCTCGAGGCCGCGAAAGAGGCCGGTATTTTGCGGCAGGCCGGCGAGAACGCGCGCCGAGTCGTGGAGGGCCTGGTGCGCTCCCTCGGCTACCGCGAGGTCGTCGTCACGGTGTCGAGCTAGCGCGAGCGCAGGAACGTTGTACTAGTCTAGGCCCATGCCGGCCGAAGCAGCGGGGCTCCTCGTCTATCGTGAACGCAACCCCGGGCTGCTCGAGGTGCTGCTGGCCCACCCCGGCGGACCCTATTTCGCGAAAAAGGACGAAGGTGCCTGGACCATCCCAAAGGGGGCGCCGAACCCCGAAGAGCCGCTGCTGGCCGCCGCCGTTCGTGAGTTCTCCGAAGAGATCGGCGTCGTCGTCAACGGCCCGTTCGTCGCGCTCGGCTCGATCCGACAGCGCAACGGCAAGCGCGTGCACTGTTGGGCGGCCGCCGCCGACATCGACGGCCAATTGCCGCTGAGCAGCAACGAGTTCGAAATCGAATGGCCGCCGCGCTCGGGGAACAAGCGACTTTTTCCCGAGGTAGATCGCGCGAGCTTCTTCACGCTGCCCGAAGCGCGCGTGAAAATCATCGCGTCGCAGGGGCCGCTGCTCGATCGGCTTTTGTCCGCGCGCGCCGGGGATCTCGCGCCGGCCGCGAGCTGATGGTGGTCCCGCGTTGGCCGCTGGCTGCGGATCTCGGGTGCCACGCGGGCGCGCGCGTGACATGGTGCACGTTAGTAAATGGCGAGTGAACCCGTGAGCGTGCTGTCGACCTTTCGGCGCTCCGCCTTCAGCAGCATGATGGCCACGGGCAGCGATTTCGTGCTCGCGTCTCTGCTCGTGCGCTTGGGAGCGGCGGCCGGCGTGGCCACCTTCGTGGGCTGCGTCGCGGGCGGGCTGGTGTCGTTCGCGCTGAACCGCAACTGGGCCTTTCAATCGCAGGGAAAGCCGAGCAACGAGCTGCTGCGCTTCATCTTCGTGTGGCTCGGCAGCGCGCTGCTCAACGCCGTCGGCGTCAGCTGGGTGACCAGCACCGGCACCACCTTCGGCGGCAGCTGGGCGATCATCCGCATCGCGGTCTACGCGGCGTGGAACTACCCGCTGCTGCGCTGGTTCGTGTTCGACCCGAGCCCGGCGAGCGAGCGCGCCAAGGCTCCCGCGCTGCGGCGCTGATCCGGAGCGCCGTGGCCGCAGCGCGCCTTCGCCGTCCCTCGTCGCGACCATGCCGCGCGACATCGCGCGGCGTGCTGGCGCTGGCAGCGCTCATCGCGGCATGCAACGGCGAGTCCGCGGGCTGCCCCCTCGGGAGCTCGCGCGCGGCCGCGAGCGACGCCTGCGCGGCGGAGCCGCCGCGGCAGCTGGGCGTCATCGAGAGCGACGCGCTGCTCGAGCTCTCCGGCATGTGCGCGAGCCGAGCTCACCCGGGAGTCCTCTACGCGCACAACGACTCCGGTGACGCGGCGCGCTTCTTCGCGCTCGATCAGAGCGGGCACGTGCTCGGCGAGTACACGCTGACCGGCGCCAGCGCGCTAGATTGGGAGGACATCGCGCTCGGCTCGAGCGGAGCCGGCGCGGATACGCTCTTCATCGCCGACAGCGGCAACAACGGCGCTCGTGACGGCAGCGCGCCGCCGCGCACCACGCTGCAAATCTATCGCGTGCGCGAGCCCGACGTAGATCTCGCCCAGGCGCCGCAGCAGAACGGGCTGAGCTGGGATCGCTTGCTGCTGCGTTATCCGGATCAGCCGCACGACGCCGAGACGTTGCTGTTCGATGCGCGCCGCGACGAGCTGCTGCTCGTCACCAAAGAGACCGATGGCCGCTCGCTCATCTACCGCGCGCCCGCGAGCGCGCCCGCCGAAACCCTGCTCACGCTGGAGCGTGAGACGGCGCTGCCGGTGGGCTGCGGCCTGGCCGAAAATCCGCTGTTCACGGGCGGCGACATCTCGCGCGACGGCGCGCACATCGCGCTGTTGAGCTATACTTCGCTGTTCACGTGGCGGCGGCAGCAGGGGGAGTCCGTTTCGCAAGCGCTGACGCGACCGCCGGACGCCAGCAGCGCGACCAGCGTCACGGTCGCCGAAGCCGTGACGTTCAGCGCCGACGGCGGCGCGCTGCTCGTCAGCGGTGAAGGCTGGCACGCGCCGCTCGTCGCGTACGCCGCCGGCTGCCGCTGACGCTCACTTCGCCTGTTTGTCGCGCGCGCGCGCTTCCAGGCGCGCGATCAGCTCGTCCGAGAGCGTCTCGACGAAGCGCACACCGACCTCGTAGCGCCAGATCGCGTCCAAGCGGCGCCGGATGCGGGTCACGCGCGCTGGGACGACCTCGCCGTGGTGCGCGCTGTCCAGGTGCAAGGTGAGGATCAGCTCCTGCTCGAGCTGGCAAGCGTGACCGGTCAAGAGCAGCGCCCCCGTTCGGCTGGCGTTGTGGATGATCGCGGTGTGCTTCAAGTCGCGCTGGCCGTCGATGGCCGCGGGGATCGACGACGGGAAGCGCACCTCGCGGCGCCGCTCGGGCTGCGTGCTCGGAAAGGTGTGCAGGTGCAGCGCGCGCGGGCGTAGGATTTGCGTCTCTGCCTCGTCCTCCTCGCGCCCCGTCCACTCTGGGTTCGCGCCCGGTCCCAGCAGCGGGCGCAGCGCGTCCACCATTTCCTGTGCGCTCTGGAAGCGCAGCGCGCGGTCGCGCTGCGTCGCGCGCGCGAACCACGCGTCGAAGCCGAGCGGCACGCGCGCGACCGAAGACGGGATCTGCACCGGATCGAAGCAAATCGCGCTCAACGTGGCCGGCAGCGAGTGCGCCGCGAAGGGCTGAATGCCGGTCAAGCATTCGAACGCCAAGACGCCCAGGCTCCACAGATCCGAGCGCACGTCGACCGGCTTGCCCTCAGCCTGTTCAGGGCTCGCGTATTGCGGCGTGCCGAGCAGCGCGCCCGTGTCCGTGAGCCCCAGCGTGGGGCCCATCAGCGTCTTGGCGATGCCGAAATCCAAGACCTTGACGAGCAGACCATCGACGTCATCGATGAGGTACACGTTGTCTGGCTTGAGATCGCGGTGCACGAAGCCGAGCGCGTGCGCGCGCGTCAGCGCGTGCGCGACGTGGCTGGCCACCGTCCAGGTCTCCGCGGGCGACAACAGGCGCACCCGGCGCAGACGGCGCGCGAGGCTCTCGCCCTCGAGCAGCTCCATCACGAAGTAGGGGTTGCCCTTGTCGACGCCGAAGTCCAACACCTGCACGACGTGCGGGCTGCGTAGCTTCGCCGCGGCGCGCGCCTCCTGCTCGAAGCGCAGCAGCGCCTTCTCGTTCCCGATCAGCGCGTTGTCGATGATCTTCACGGCGACGCGCGAGTGCAGCGCCAAGTGCTCGGCCGCCCAGACCGAGCCCATTCCGCCGCGGCCGAGCTGGTGCAGTAAGCAATATTTGTCGGCGATTACGCGCCCGGTGGACAATCGGGCAGAGGCTAGCTCGAAGCGACCAGCGGGCCAAGTGCCGACGCGCTCGCGCTAGTTCAGCTCCCGCGCCCTGCCCCTTACACCTGCCGGACGCGGCGCCGCTCCTGGATCATATGCTGCGTGATGACGCGCTGCGCTTCTGCCGACTCCACGAGCGTCCACACGTCGTGCTCGGCACGCGGCCCGGCGACTTCGAGCAAAATGTCGGCGGCGCGCTCGGCGCTCACCAGCTCGCGATGACGGCCGGGCAGCTCCACGACGGCCGTCCGCGCGCGCAGGCCCTCGAGCGTGCGCAGAACTTTCTCGAGCACCGAGCGATAGGTGACCTCGTCGTACTCGGCGAGCGGGCCCATGCCGAACAGCAGCACCTTGTCGAAGGGCAGCTTCGGCTTGCCCGGCACGAGCAGCACCTCGCCCAGCTCGCCGTGTACGAAGCCGGACTTGAGCACGCGCGAGACGCGCCCGCCCAGGCGCCAGTCGACGAGGCCGGCGACGCCCTGCGGCGGCCGCTCATCGCTGGTGATGCCGGCGACGAGCACCTCCGTGCCCACCAGATCCAGCTTGCGCAGCGAGGGCAGGGCGAAGCGCAAATCCACGGGCTACTCCGACGCGCCGCCTTCGCCGGCGGAGCGATCTCCATCGACGCGGCCGCAGTCATCCGCGATGCGATCGAGCACGCCGTTCACGAAGGCGCCGCTCTCGTCGGTGCCGAAGCGCTTGGCGATCTCCACGGCCTCGTCGAGGATCACCGCGCGCGGCACGTCCGGGCGATTGGCGAGCTCGAAGGCGCCCAGGCGCAGCACGTTGCGATCCACGCGCGTCATGCGCTCGAGCCGCCAGTTCTTGCTGGCGGCTCGGATGCGCTCGTCCGTCGCGGCGAGCTCCCGCGCGATGCCGCGGAGCAGCTCGTCGGCGTAGGCGCGGCCCTCCGGCTCACCCGGTGTCTCGCGCCAGAAATCGGCGATGACGCGCTCCACGTCCGCGCCCGAGGCGTCCAGGGCGAACAGCATCTGAAGCACCGCTTCGCGTGCAGTGGAACGCGCGCCCATGCTTGACTCAGTACCCCGCGTCGCCGAGCGCGCGCCCGAGCGACACCATTTCGATCGCGGCGAGCGCGGCGTCGAAGCCTTTGTTGCCGGCCTTGGTGCCCGCGCGCTCCACGGCTTGCTCGATGGTGTCGGTCGTGAGCACGCCGAACAGCACCGGCACGCCGCTCTCGGCCGCGGCCGCCGCGACGCCCTTGGCCGCTTCCCCGGCGACGTAGTCGAAGTGCGCCGTGGCGCCGCGGATCACGGCGCCGAGCGCGATGACCGCGTCGAACTTGCCGCTCTTCGCCAGGCGCGCGCACACGAACGGCGCCTCCCAGGCGCCGGGCACGCGCAGCAGCGTGATGCGCTCACTGTCGACGCCATGGCGCTGCAGGCCGTCGACGGCTCCCTCGATCAGCCGCTCCACGACGAAGGCGTTGAAGCGCGCAGCAACGATGGCGAAGCGAGCGCCGGCGGGCACCGCGTAACTTCCTTCGATCACATGCATCTGATCAGCCTTGATTCAAAAAGCGGCGCTCCGCGGGCGCCGGGGAGCCGAGTCTTATCATAGGGCTTCTTCGGCGCTACTCCCTGAAGCGCTCGTCGTTCGGCTGCCAATAGCTCTGCGGCGCCGCCAGCGGAAACACCTGCAAGCCGAAGAGCTCCAGCGCGTACAAGGAAAAAGCCTGCATCAATACGTGATACGGCAGCAGCACGACCGTGCTCACGTACGGCAGCGCCGCGACGCAGCAGGTCAGGCACGACGCCAAGAAGGCGACCATGCTCGCGCCCATGGCGAGGGCGATCTTGAGCGCATAGAAGAGGAGCACCTCCAGCGCGCGCCCGGGCAGCACGTGCGCGCGGAAGCGGCGCCAGCCCTCCATCACCCCGACGCCTTCGAGGTACATCAACGGCACCACGAAGTCGTCGATCAGCGCGAGCACGATGGCGAGCGGCAGCCACAACAAGACCCCGAGGCCGGCGATGAGCAGCGCGCTGATCGCGCGGGAGCCGAACTGCCCGGCGATGATGTCGGGCCAGGCAACGACAGCCGCGACGCCGAGGGCGGCGAGCGGTATCAGGCCGAAGCCGAACGTCAGCAGCAAGCGCGCCTTGAATAGGCTCCAGCCCGGCTCACGCAGGCGCGTCCACGGCTCGCGCACCGCGGCGCGATCGTGAATCACCGACTCTACGAACATGAAGCGCGCGCGGCAGCCGACGTAGAGCAGCCCCAAGCCGATGAAGAAGAAGAGCAGCGCCCCCAGCACGACGCCGAGCGCGGCGAGCCAGAAGTAGCCGTCCACGGCCTCGCGCAGCCGCGACCAGGCGTGCGTGAAGTCCTCTAGCGGCGACGCGCCGGGCGAGCCCCCGTGCGTGGCGCTCCCGAAATCGGGGAAGCGCGCCGCGGTCGGTACGCCGCCGCTGGCGAGCTGCGCGAGGAACGCGATGAAGCCGAGGTGCAGCCACTTGTCGAGCTGGAACGGAAACAACAGCTGCCGCGTGCGATCGAATGAGCGGCTGAGTGCAGCGACGATCGATGTCCCCATGCGGCCAGCATACCCGATCAGCTGGAGCTGGAGCCGGCGCCGTGCGCGAGCGCGATGGAGTCCACGAGCTCCAGACCGTAGCCCTGGATTCCGGCGATTTTGCGCGGATTGTTGGTGAGCAGGCGCAGCTGCCGCACGCCGAGCGCGCGCAGTACTTGCGCGCCGAGCCCGTACTCGCGCAGGGTCCCGCTGTGCGCGCGCGTCGAGGTCGACGCGGGCGGCTGCGACGCCGGCGCCGCGTCACGCACCGTGAAGCTGGCCAGCTCGCGCGCGAGATCGCCGCGCGGCGGCAGGTACACCACGACGCCGCGCCCTTCGCGCTCGATGGCGTCGACGGCTTCATCGAGGTTGCGGCGCCCTTCGGTCAAGGGCGAGCTGAACACGTCGCCGAGCGTGGAGCCGGAGTGCATGCGACAAAGCACCGCGCTGTCGCCGCTCACGTCACCCTTCACGCAGGCCAGGATCTGACGCTGATCCAGGCGCGCCTCGAAGACCACCGCGCGCCACGGGGTGCCCGTGCGATCGAGCACGATCTCGCGCTCGCTCACCAGCTCCACCTGTCGCTCCGTCTGCAGCCGATAAGCGATCAAATCAGCGATGGTGAGGATGCGCATGTCGTGCCGCGCGGCGAACTCCTCGAGGTCCGGCATACGCGCCATGCTGCCGTCGTCTTTGATGATCTCGCACACGACGCCCGCCGCCGCGCGCCCCGCGAGGCGCGCCAGATCGACGGAGCCTTCGGTCTGACCGGCGCGCACCAAGACACCGCCTTTGCGCGCCACGAGCGGGAACGTATGACCCGGCACGACGACGTCGGTCGGCTTCGCGTTGGGATCGATGGCCACGCGAATGGTGTGCGCGCGATCCGCCGCGCTGATGCCGGTGGTCACGCCCTGGCTGGCCTCGATGCTGACCGTGAACGCGGTGCCGAGGCGCGGACCGCTGCGGCCCGGCGCGGTCATCATCGGCAGATCGAGCCGCTCGACCTGCTCTTCCGTCAGAGTGAGGCAGATTAGTCCGCGCCCGTGCGTGCACATGAAGTTGATCGCGTCGGGCGTCACGCAATCCGCGGCCATACACAGGTCACCCTCGTTCTCGCGATCCTCGTCGTCGACCAGGATGATCATTTTGCCGGCGCGAATATCGTCGAGCGCCTCTTGCACGCGCCGCAGCGACTCGGGCCCGATATCGAGGGTGCGCACGTTACTGGCCGGGTTGTTGCGGGTCATGGTCGCCCTTGTTAGCACGGCGGCGGAAGCGGACCTTCAGCGTCGACGGGAGCGCTGCCCAGCGGGACCTTGCCGCTCGGGCTCGGGGCCGGCATCATGCGGGCCTTGCCGACTAGACTAGCCTTCGCGAGCAGCCCCAAGCGGGCCAAGCTGCGGCGCTCCGTGATGCTCGCTCCGCTGCTGGTCGTCGCGGTCGCGCTGCTCAACACGTCGTCGTGCGGCCCCAGCGTGCAGTCGATTTACGAAGGCGACGTGCGCTTCGAACATTGTTATCGCCTCGATCTCGATCTCAACATCGCGGCGAGCCACCGTGAAGCCTGCTGGAAGCAGTGGCTGGGGCTCTACACCTATGGACAGCCGCGCGATCGCATCGAGTACGCGCGACGTCGCTTGCGCGCCTTCTCGGGCGGGGACTTCACGCGGCCCACCCTGAACACCGGTTCTGTCCAGCCGCAACGACGCGAGTTCTATTTGGTGGTGCCCGAGCCTACCAGCGCCCATGCGCCGCCCCCGCCCGTGGCGATGCCCGTGTACGGAGACGCCGGGGTTCCGCCCGTCCCCGCGCTGAACTCGCCGGCGCCGCAGGCATCGGCGCCGGGCGCGTCGTGCGCGAGCGCCTGTTACTCTTCGTTCACCAGCTGCAAGGCGGCGTGCGGGCCCGACGGCGGAGCGTCGGAGACCGCCTGCAAGAGCTGCGAGCCGGATTACCGGCACTGCATGCGGCGTTGCTTTCAATAGTGAGCCCGCTCATTACCGCCACGCCCGAATCTACCGTGGCAGCGCGCTCCGGCGCCGAGCCGGCGACAAAGTTGACGGCACCAGGAGTTCGGCGCTACCTCGGAGCACGATGACGGCCCCTCGTCCAGTGCCGCAGCCTGAGCCGCTGGAGAGCGGCGCGCCGGCGAGCTCGACTCCGCTGCCCCGCGTGCTCCGTCCTCAGCGCGCGGTGCCGGCCGACGCAGTGCGTCCGACGCGCGCGGAGGTGAACCTGGCCAACCTGCGCCACAACCTGCGCGTCATCCAAAAGCTCGCGGGCGGCGCTCGCGTCTGGACCGTGCTGAAGGCGGATGGCTACGGCCACGGCGCGAAGGCGGTCGCGCGCACGCTCGAGCGCGCCGGCGCCGACGGCGTTTGCGTCGCGTTGCTGGAGGAAGCGGTCGAGCTGCGACAAGCAGGAATTCAGCTCCCCATCTTGGTCATGGGCGGACACTTCGGCCGCGCCTGGGGCGAGCTCTTGCGCCATGAGCTGACACCGGTGTTGCACGATCCCGCGCAGCTCGATGAGCTGGCCGAAGAGGTGCGCTTCTGCGACGCCGCGCCGATCCGCGTGCACCTCAAGGTCGACACCGGCATGGCTCGCCTCGGCGTTCTGCCGCGTGATTTGCCAGACGTGATCGCGCGTCTGCGGCGCCACCCCCAGGTCGTGCTGGACGGGCTGATGACGCACTTCGCGAACGCCGACAGCGGCGATCAGGAGTCGATGCGCGCGCAGCTGGAGCGCTTCGAAGCCGCGACCGCCGCGCTGGCGCGCGAAGGCTTCGCGCCGCGCGTTCGTCACGCCGCCAACTCCGGCGCGATCATCACGTGCCAGCGCGCGCGGCTCGATCTGGTGCGGCCGGGCTTGGCCGTGTTCGGAGTCGCGCCGCGTCCTGGGATGTGCGCAGAGCTACGCCCGGTGATGCGCGTGCGCAGCGAGGTCATAGCGCTCAGGGAGCTCGCTGCGGACGTGCCGATCGGCTACGGCGGTACGTTCCGCACCGCGCGGCCCAGCCGCATCGCGACGATACCGATGGGCTACGCGGACGGCCTCAGCCGCGCGCTGTCCAATCGCGGTCACGTGCTCGTGCGCGGCGCCCGCGCCCCGATCGTCGGCAGCGTCAGCATGGACATGGCGATGCTCGACGTCACCGAAATCCCCGACGTGCGCGTCGGCGATGAGTGCGTCGTGCTCGGCTCACAAAAGGGCAGCAGCGGACAGGGCTGCATCCTGGCCGAAGAGATCGCAGAGCAGCTCGGCAGCATCCCATGGGAGGTGCTGACGAACATCTCCCGACGCGTGCCGCGCTTCTATAGAGAGCCGTGAGCTCCGGCCCGCGTCACGGATTTACGGACGCGGGTCAGCTCCTCGGGGGTGAGCCCCGCGCAAACGGCCAGCGCGTCTCCTCCGTTCACTCCGTCGCAATATGAGGCGAGCGCGCTGGCAGTAACACCGAAGAGTTCGACCGGACGAAGATCGCCAGCCGGCGTCACGCCAGCAACGCGTTCACCTTCGCCGCGCAAATGAAGTCGTTTTCGCTCAAACCGCCGTTGGCGTGCGTCGTGTACGTTACGCGGCAGGTCCGGTAAGTCACCTCCAAATCCGGGTGGTGATCCTCACGATGGGCGATCCAGGCGAGCGCGTTCACGAACGCCATCGTCTCGTGGAAGTTCTTGAACTCGAACGTCTTCGTGATGCGCGTGCGCGCCGCGTCGAGCTCGAAGCCGGGCGCCTGCCGCAGCAGGGCGACCGCCTGTTCGGCCTCGACGCGGGGCGTTTCTGACGTGCAGGCGCTGCAATGACGAGCGGTGAGGGATTCCATGGTGGTGCTCCGGGGTCCGTGCTGATTTTGAGATACGTTTGTGGGGTTGCGGGGATTGAGCTGTAGAGATTTTGGATCAGGTCTACCCGCGACCCTACGGGCTTGGAGTGCGCGCTGCGTGCTCACGGGCTCCGCACGCAACTCGGATTCTGGGTCAACTTTCTTTGTTCGAACTCATTATTTCGCGTGAGCGCCGCGCTGCGACCGAACTGTGACGAAGATGCGAGAAAGTCCTTTCCTAAGGCTTGGATTTGCGCGCTGAGAGGTCACGGAGCTGCTCACGGTTTCACCGCCAACGTCCAAGTTCGCTACTGATCAAACATGATTGTGTCGACACAAAGCATGAATTGGCCGTCGCAGCGATGGTCGGCTTGGGTTATAAGGCACCTCGTTCAACGCTACAATGTCGCTTGATATTGCGAGTGGCCGCATTTCGACTCGGCCCCCGGCGTCGGAAAATGCTGAGCTGCGAGGACCCGTTGCCGCTGCCGAATGGCGTGGCATAGCTGGCGTCCTCGCGGCCGCGGACGAGCTCGCCGCCTGTGACGGCCTGCAGCGCATGTTGCGGCAAGCGGTGGAGCTCGCGCGCGAGCGCGTGGGCGTGGAGCGCGTGGGGCTGTTCGTCCAGGACCCTCACAGCGAAGGCACCATGCTCGGCACGTGGGGCACCGATCTCCGCGGCCAGACCACGGACGAGCGCGAGCTGAGCCACGAAATCAGCGCTGACTATCGCGCGCTGCTCTTGCAGGTGCAGAGCACGCGCACGCGCTGGTTGTACTATGAGCGCGCGCAACACAGCTCGCTCGAGGCAGGTCAGCCGTGCGTGGTGGGCGAAGGCTGGCTGGTGGTCACGCCGCTCGTTCACAACGGCGAGCTGGTGGGAGTCGTGTACAACGACTCCGCCATCAGCCACGCGCCCATGGATGAGGGCAAGCAGGTCGCGCTAGCGGTGTTCTGCAGCTTGCTCGCGACCCAGCTGTCCGCACGGCGCGGTCAGCTCGCGTTCAGCGTCGCCCCCGAGCAAGAAGGAGAGCGCGGCCCGGTGGTGCAGCGCGTGCTCGCCGCCGTGAATCAGGATCCGCTGGTGAGCGCGCGCTCGCTGGCCAAAGAGATGTCCATCAGCGCTGGCCACGTGACACGCCTCTTTCGCACGGAGATGGGGATGTCGCTCGTCGAGTACCGCAACCGCCTACGCATTCAGCGCTTCTTCGGCCTGGTGGAGAAAGGCGGCGACAACCTGCTCGCCGCCGCGCTCGCGGCCGGCTTCGGTAGCTACGCGCAGTTTCACCGGGTGTTCCGTCGCGTCGTCGGCACCACGCCGCGCGAGTATATCGTCGGCCAGCGCGGCACCCCTCCGTCCGATTTACCGGTCGAGTAGCGAGCCGCGCGAGGAGCGCCGATACCGCGTGTTCACGGCACGAGGCCGCAGAACGGTCGACCGCCCATGATAAAAACCTGCTCCGCGTCAGCGGCGCACCGGATAAATCGAATTATTTCCGGAGTGTTGACAGGGGCGGGGCGCCATGGTCACTTGGCCGAAGTGCGAGGGGCTGGCTGCGCCAGGCGGCCTCCCTCGTGGTAAGCGGACCTGGTTGCCCCCGGGGCCGAGGCTGGCCGAGCGGGGGCCCCGCCCGAGTGGGCGCACCATGCCTCGAAATACTCTCGTTATTAACTGCGACATTCGCGAGACCCGGATCGCGCTGATCGAAGGCGGCGTCATCGCCGAGCTGCAGATCGAGCGCGCCGGTTCGCGAGGGACCGTCGGAAACATCGTGCTCGGCCGCGTCACACGCGTCCTGCCGGGCATGCAAGCAGCGTTCATCGACGTCGGGATGGAGCGCGCCGCGTTCCTCCACGTGGAGGATTTGATCCGCCCGGACGACTTCGAAGCCTACCTCGCGGGCGCTCGACGCCACGATGAAGGGGAGCGCTGGAAAAAGGGTGAAGGCGGCCGCCGACGCGGCACCGCGCCCCAAACCGAAGCAAGCGATACAGACGACTCGGAAGACGATGACGAGGAGGACGATGACGACGAAGTCTCCGATCCCGTCGCCGCCGCGGCGCCGATCACGCAAAACGCGGATCCCGACGCCGACGTAGCAGAGGAGGAGGACGACGACGACGACGTGCTCGTGCCTGCCGCCGCTGTGGACGACGAGGCGGAGGACGAGGAAGACGACGCCGAGGACGCCGTCGACGAAGAACCCGAGGAAGAAGAAGAAGAGGAAGAGGAGGTCGAGGAGCAGGAAATCGACGCCTCCGAGGAAGACGCCGCGAAGGTGGCGAGCGATGACGACAGCGACGACGACGAGCCCGTGCTCGAGCCCGCGCTGACCGACGGAGCTGGCGCAGATTCCGGCGAAGCGGGTGACGCGCGCGGCGAGGCGGGCACGCGCCGCCGCAGGCGCAGGCGTCGCCGCCGCGGTCGCGAGGGCGAGGCACAGGCTTCGAGCCCCAGCGCCAGCGCCGAGCCGTTGCGTGAAGAGCGGCCAGCGCGTGAAGAGCGCGCGCCCCGCGAAGAGCGGCCAGCGCGTGAAGAGCGCACGCCCCGCGAAGAGCGCGCGCCGCGTCAAGAGCGCGCCGCTCGCCCGGAGCGGGCTGCGCGCGCCGAGCGCGCGGAGCGTCGCAGCAACCGCCGCGAGTCCAAGAGCGAGAAAGACTCGCGCCGCCCGAAGGGTATCCCGCGCGTATCGCGCTCGGTCCCGATCACCGAAGTCGTGAAGGAAGGCGACGAGGTGATCGTGCAGATTTCGAAGGAGCCGATCGGCACCAAAGGTGCGCGCGTGACGAGCCACGTGTCGCTGCCCGGTCGCTACGTGGTGTATCTGCCGACGGTCGATCACGTCGGCGTCTCCAAGCGCATCGGCTCCGCGCGCGAGCGCTCGCGGCTGCGTCAGGTGGTGGACACGCTGAAGCCGCCGAGCGGCGGCATCATCGTGCGCACGGTGGCCGAGGGCCTCACCAAGAAGAACCTCAAGGCGGACATCGGTTACCTGGTCCGGCTATGGGACGACGTGCTGAAGAAGCGCGCGGGCGCGAAGGCGCCGAGCGTGCTCTACACCGAGCTCGACGCCGTGCTGCGCACCGCGCGCGACCTGTTCACCGATGAGATCGAGAGCATCGTCATCGACGACAAGGCCGAGTATGCGCGCCTGGTCCGCTTCGTGGAGATGTTCTTGCCCGGCCGCGTCAAGGACATCCATTTCTACTCCGGTGACGAGCCGATCTTCGACGCCTACGGCATCGAAGACGAGATCGCGCGCGCGCTGAGCCGCAAGGTGCCGCTGCCGAGCGGCGGCTACCTGATCATCGATCAAGCGGAGGCGCTCACCGCCATCGACGTCAACACCGGGCGCTTCGTGGGTAAGGGCAGCAAAGATCTGGAAGAGACCGCGCTGAAGACGAACCTGGAGGCCGTCGAGGAGATCGCCTATCAGCTGCGCTTCCGCAACATCGGCGGGCTCGTGATCTTGGACCTGATCGACATGGACACGCCGTCCAACCGCGAGAAGGTCTGGCGCGCGCTCGAGCAGCGGCTGTCCAAGGACAAGGCCAAGACGACGATCAACCGCATCAGCGAGCTTGGGCTGATCGAGATGACGCGCAAGCGCACGCGCGAGAGCCTGACGCGCACGATGCACGAGACTTGCTTTTACTGCGATGGCACGGGTCAAATTCAATCGCGCACTACCATCGCCTACGAAATTTTGCGGCAGATCCGCCGTGAGCGTCAGAACCTGCCCGGCTACTCCGTGATGGTGAACGCGCACCCCGCGGTGGTCGATTTGATGACGGGCGACGAACGCGCGGCGGTCGCGGAGGCGGAGCGCCGTTACATGCGTCGCATCGAGTTCACGCCGCGGCGCGAGTACCACATCGAGCAGTTCGATCTGCAAGGGAAGTAGCTCGCCGAGGCGAGCAGGGAGGCGGCGATGTCGACCAGTCGTAAAAATGAGCGGGTGACGATCAACAAGGAGTTCGAGTCCTTCGATCAGTTCATGCGCGAGTACGTGACGAACCTGTCGCGCTCCGGTGCGTTCATCCGCACCTCCACGCCGCTGCCGGTCGGAACGGAGGTGGACCTGCGCTTCACCGTGGTGCTCGAGGGCGTGGAGACGATCGAAGGCGTGGGCGTGGTGGTGCGCCTGGAGACCAGCCCGCCGGGCATGGCGGTCGAGTTCAAGAGCCTGAGCCCGGACTCCGAGGCGCTGATCGACCGCCTGATCAAGAAAAACTCGTCCCCGCCAGGGCCCTGAGCGCCCGCGCCGCGACGCCTGAATTTCGTGAAAACTAATTAAAATCAGGCATTTGGCGCTTTCCCGGCGCTCTGCTAGGCTCGCGCCGCCATGTACCTCGCCAAGACCAAGACCCCCCGTAAGACCGATCGCAAGCGCTCCGTGCGCGAGCGCGCCCGCGCGCGCGCGAAGAACAAGAAGCGCCGCGCGCGCACGACGCGTACCTAGCTCTGGACTGCTTTGCGGCCGGCGAGGAAGAGCCTGAGCGCCTGCTCGCCGGTCGCGCTGAGTAGCGCTGCCGCGTCCCGTCGTGAATCGGCGAGCGACGACGGCCCGCGCTGAAACGCGAGCGCCGCGCAGAACGGCGAAGCAGCGACGTCGAAGTCTTCGCTGATCGCGCCGGCCAGCGCGAGCGTCGGCACGCCACGTGACAGCGCGCGCCGCGCCACGGCGTAAGGCGCTTTGTTCGCCGCGCTCTGACGATCCAGCCGTCCCTCGGCCGTGAGCACGAGCTCGGCGCCGCTGATGACGCGCTCGAAATCGAGCAAGTCCAGGATGAAGTCGCTGCCGCGCTCGAGCCGCGCGCCGAGCAGCGCCGCCAGCGTCGCTGGGATTCCGCCGGCCGCGCCAGCGCCCGCCAGCGCAGCCACGTCGCGGCCGCTCACGCGCTGCAAGAGCGCGCCGAAGCGCCCCAGCGCCGCGTCGAGCTCGGCTTGCTGCGCGACCGTCGCGCCCTTTTGCGCCGCGAACGTCCACGCGGCGCCGTCCGGCCCCGAGAGCGGATTCTGCACGTCGCAGAGCACGACGATTTCACAGCCGCGAGCCGCCGGCGTGACGCCGCTGAGCTCGACGCTCGCGACCGCGCCGAGCGCCGCGCCGCACGGCTCCAGCGAGGCGCCGCTGGCGTCGAGAAAGCGCGCGCCGAGCGCGCTCAAGAGCCCGATACCAGCGTCCACCGTGGCGCTGCCGCCGACGCCGAGCAGCACGCGGCGCGCTCCCAGCGCGAGCGCCGCGGCCAGCAGCTCACCGGTACCGAAGCTGGACGCGCGCAGCGGATCCAGCTCGTCCGCCGCGAGCAGCGCGAGGCCGCTCGCCGATGCGACGTCGAGCACCGCGGTCTTTTCGCGCTCGAGCCAACCGAAGCTCGCGCGCAGCGGGCGTAGCAGCGCGTCGCGCGCGGCGACTTCACGGCGCTCCCCGCCGAGCGCGCGCACGAGCACCGCACACGTTCCGTCGCCGCCGTCGGCCAGCGGCAGCTCGTGCAGCTCGGCCTCGGGCCGCGCACGGCGCAGACCGCTCGCGAGCGCCCGCGCGGCGTCCGGCGCGCTGAGGCTGCCCTTCAATGCGTTCGGCGCGACGACGAATTTCATGAGCCAGCGCTCGCCAGGGTGACACTCAGCGTATACGGTTCGAGCCGAGAGCGATGCTCGAATCTGCGTTTCCACCAGCGCCGCGCGGGCTCAAAGGGCGCGCGGCGGAGCTCCGGCTTTTGACGCGAACCATCGAGGCCGCCTCGCCCGCGCGGCTCGCCCTCGTCGGCGCGGGCGGCAGCGGAAAATCGCTGTTGGCTGCGGCGCTGGGCCACCGCCTGGCGCCGCGCTTCGAGGGCCGGATTTCCTGGTTTCGCGTGGGCGCCTGGGACTTTCGCACCGTCACGGAGATGATGGCGCTGCGCTTCGGGCTGCCCTGGGACGCGCGGCGCGTGAGCGCCCTGCGCCGCTTCTTCTCGGCGGGAGGGCCGCGGCTGATCGTGCTCGACAATCACGAGGACGACGCGCAGACCGCGCGGCTGCTCGACACCTTCGTGAACCAGCCGCTCACGTTCGTGATCACCGCGCGGCGCTGCTTGCTGGGCGGATTGCTGGTCTTCCCCGTGACCGCGCCGCTCATCACCTCGGGAGAGAGCGCGTTCCCGCGCGTCGCGGCGCTCACCCGCACGCTGCGCTGGAACCCGCTCGCGCTCGATATCGCGGACGGCATCGTCGCCAGCCGCGCCGCGAGCGTCAACGAGCTCCAAAAGTTCCTGCTCGCCGCGGGCGTCGCGCGCGTGCGGCCCATCGAGCACGAGGATGATTTGCCCGAGGTCGCCCTGCTCGTCGACTGGGCCTGGCGCCGCTTGAGCGCGCCCAGCCGCCGCTTGCTCGGCACCTTGGCGCACTGCGGCGGCGACCACATGGATCTCGACTCGCTGCGCGCGCTCGCCCGGCTGGGAAGCTCAGCGCGCCGAGCGCTGGAGGCGTTGCTGCGCTTTCGACTGGTGCAAGAGCCGCTCGCCGGCCGCTACACGTTGCACGCGGTGGTCCGGCACGCGGTCGTGCGCCGCAGCGAGCCGCAGGACGAGCAGCTCTTCGAGCACTACGTCTCGCTATTGGAGCAGAACCCCGAGCGGCTCGAGCTCGAGCAGAGCCACCTCTTCGCCGCGATGGATCACGCACACCACGTCAGCAGCCTGAACGCCATGCTGCGCATCGAAGCGCTGCTGCGCCGCCTGGACGGCTCCTGAGAGCCGGTCCCATAGGCTCGGACCGAGCCCGCCAAAGAGGCGCGAGCAGACCAAGGCGCGACGACGAAGGCG
>CBINHN010000038.1:0-63349 GCA_966250485.1 uncultured Sorangium sp.
GCGATGGGACGGAGGCGGCGTTGGCCTTTGGCCTTGCCGCCTAGGACGGTGAGTGGACTGTGGTGGGCGATGGCGGAGCGGCGCTTTGCTAGGCGATGTTTGGAAGAAAACGCGATGGGCGGGGGCGGCGGGGTGATGCACGGAAGCTTAGCGATACCGAGCAGATGCAGGGCATCTCGCAAGCTGAGGCAGAGATGATGTGAGGCTGGGGCGCGGTCGGCGCCTGGTGCGAGGATGGAACGGTCACGCTACACTCGTTCGCCCAGCGATGGCCTCCTTCGATCCGCTTCGCCGCTGCTACGTGGTTCGCGTCGTTTACGATGGGCCCGGCTATGCGGGTAAGACGACTAATTTGCAGCGCATCTGTGATTTGGTGCCCTCTACGCGCAGAAGCGAGATGTATACGCCCGCCGCTTTGAAGGGGCGGACGATGTTCTTCGATTGGCTGGAGGTCGATGGTCCCAAACAGGGACGGCGCGGGCTGAAATTTCAGCTGATCAGTGTGCCAGGGCAAATCGAGCGCAATTACCGGCGCAGGCCGCTCGTCGAGATGGCCGATGTCGTCGTGTTCGTGTGTGACTCGAGCCCGCCGCAAATCAAAGATACGCTGCGCACGTTCGCGCGGCTCAGGTCGAGTATGCGCGCCCGGGAGACGCCGGTGCCGCTCGTGGTGCAAGCGAATAAGCAGGATGTGGCCGGCGCGCTGCCGCCGCGCGAAATTCGTAAGCGCCTCGGCTTGGACGCGGAGACGCCCATCGTCTCGGCTAATGCCGCCGCCGGTGAGGGTGTGCAGGATACGCTCCGGTTGGCCGTTCGTCTCGGTTTGAGCGTGGTGAGTCATGGCGGAACGGTGGAGCCGCTGCCCGCCGAGTACGCCAACGCCGATGCGCTGTTCGATCACGTGCTCAGCTTCGAAGACGCGCCGCGCGATGATCGCTTGCACGAAGCGGAAGAGCTGAACGTCAACGCCGAGTACGTCGCCATCGAGGAAGATGCCATGGCCGCTCACCTCAGCGCCGCGTCGCTCGATGCCCTCGAACAACGCGCCCGCCGCGCCGCGCTGCAATCCGACGAAGACGCCTCGTAACGCGAAGGCTGACTCGCGTCGCGCAGCTGCGTCGCGTGCGCTCGTGCTCGAGGCCTCAGCGTTTGATGGGGCCTCAGCGTTTGATGGGGCCTCAGCGTAAAGAGCGCGACAGGCGTCCCCGGTGCACGTTGGGCAACGGTGAGCGCGTTGCGCGGGTCTGCGGCCGCGCCTGGCCCGCGGAGTTTGTTTGCGGCCGCGCTGGCGCGCCGGCGAGTGTCTGCTGCCGTGCAGTGGCGCGCGCGCGCACGTACGCGGCGGCATAGGGACGCGCAGGCGCACGGCGTTGCCCCGCGGCGTGAAGAACTGGTGCACGCGAGCTGCAGCGGGGCAGCCCCAAAAAATCCCGAGCGCCGCCGAGCGCGCGGCGCCTGACAGCGCCTCACTAGCTGCGCGCCATGCGCGCGCGCGGCTTTCACGCTACCACTCTGCTCGCCTTTCTCGGCGAGTAGCCATGAACGATAGAAACTCCGAATGGATCGTGGTGCGCGGGGCCCGCGAGCACAATCTGAAGAACGTGACGGTGGAGCTCCCAAAGCGCAAGCTGGTGGTGCTCACGGGCGTGTCGGGCAGCGGTAAATCGTCGCTGGCGTTCGACACGCTCTACGCCGAGGGGCAGCGCCGCTACGTGGAGAGCTTGTCGAGCTACGCGCGGCAGTTCCTCGGGCAGATGGAGAAGCCGCGCTACGACACGATCCGCGGGCTGTCACCGACGATCAGCATCGAGCAGAAGAGCGCGTCGAGTAACCCGCGCTCGACGGTGGGCACGGTCACGGAGGTGCACGACTACCTGCGCGTGTTGTTCGCCAGCATCGGCGTTCAGCATTGTCCGCAGTGCCGGCGCCCCGCGCGCGGGCAGTCGTCGCAGCAAATCGTCGATTCGTTGTTCGAGCACGAGAAGGGCCAGCGCTTGCTCGTGCTGGCGCCGCTGGAGCGCCAGCGCAAAGGCACGCACAAGGAGCGGCTGCAGGAGCTGGTCGGCCGCGGCTTCGTGCGCGCGCGCATCAACGGTAAGCTGGTGCGCCTCGACGCCGAGGAGCTCACGCTCGACAAGAAGGCCAAGCACGACATCGATCTGGTGATCGATCGCGTGGCGGTGCAGGACAGCGAGCGCACGCGCCTGACCGACTCGGTGGAAGCCGCGCTGCGCGAGGGCAACGGCGTGGTGATCGCGGCCGGCGACCACGGCGAGCGCAGCTTCAGCGAGCGCGCGGCGTGTCCGAGCTGCGATTTGTCGTTCCCGGAGCTCACGCCGCAGTCGTTCTCGTTCAACTCGCCGCTGGGCTTGTGCACGGAGTGCAACGGGCTCGGCTCGCGGCCGGAGATGGATCCCGACTTGGTGGTGCCGAACCCGAACCTCTCGGTGCGCGACGGCGCGGTCGCGCCCTGGGCCGGCGCCATGAGCCGCGGCGAGGGCTGGAAGGCGAGCGGCATCGAGTGGATCGCCAAGCGCTTCCAGATCGATCTCGACAAGCCGTGGAACAAGCTGCCGAAGGCGCAGCGCGACGTGATCTTGTACGGCGGCCGCCGCACGTCCGCGGAGTGGGAGGGGCTGTGCAATCAGCTGATGCGTCGCTTGAAGCAGACGCAGAGCGAGGAGGCCAAGCAGTATTACCTGCGCTACTTCTCGAACAAGCAGTGCCCCGCGTGCGAAGGGCGGCGGCTGCGCCCGGAGAGCCGCGCGGTGCTGATTCACGGCAACGGCATCGACAGCGTCTCGCGGATGCGCATCGAGGAGGCGCTGAGCTGGATCAAGACGCTGCCGCTCGGCGGCGCCGAGCAGCGCATCGCGGAGGAGCTACGCAAGGAGATCGCGGCGCGGCTCGGCTTCTTGCTCAACGTGGGCCTCGGCTACCTCACGCTGGATCGCGGCGCCTCGACGCTCTCGGGCGGCGAGAGCCAGCGCATCAGACTGGCGTCGCAGATCGGCTCGGAGCTCACCGGCGTGATCTACATCTTGGATGAGCCGTCGATCGGCCTGCACCAGCGCGACAATCGCCGGCTGCTCGACACGCTGAAGGCGCTGCGCGATTTGGGAAACTCCGTGGTCGTCGTGGAGCACGACGAAGAGACGATGCTGGAGGCCGATTATCTCGTGGATTTCGGGCCCGGCGCGGGCGTGCAGGGCGGAGAGGTGGTCGCCTGCGGTACGCCGCAGCAGGTGATGCAGAACGAGAGGTCGCTCACCGGGCAGTTTTTGTCCGGGCGCCGGCGCATCGCGCTGCCCGCAGAGCGCCGCAGCGGCAACGGCAAGGTGCTGCAGGTGCTCGGCGCCAGCGAGCACAATTTGGCGAACATCGACGTAACGTTTCCGCTGGGGCGGTGGATCGCCGTCACCGGCGTGAGCGGCGCCGGCAAGTCTACGCTGGTCAACGCGATCTTGAAGCCGGGCCTCGCGCGCGCGCTGCACGACGGACGCGAGCCGGTCGGTAAGCACCGCGCGCTGGTCGGGCTCGATGAAATCGACAAGGTGATCGCGATCGATCAAAAGCCGATCGGTCGTACGCCGCGCTCGAATCCCGCCACGTACACCAAGGTGTTCGACAGCATCCGCGAGCTGTTCGCCGGTTTGCCGGAGGCGCGCGCGTTCGGTTACGACGCAGGTCGGTTCTCGTTCAACGTGAAGGGCGGGCGCTGTGAGGCGTGCGCCGGCGACGGATTGCGCCGCGTCGAGATGCACTTCTTGGCAGACGTGTACGTGACGTGCGAGGTGTGCAAGGGGCATCGCTTCAACGACGCCACGCTGCGCGTGCGTTACAAGGGTCTGAACATCGCGGAGACGCTGGAGCTCAGCGTCCGTGAGGGCCTGGAGCTCTTCGCGGTGCACCCGACCATCGCACGCGGCCTGCAGACGCTGGAGGATGTCGGCCTGGGCTACCTGAAGATCGGCCAGCCCTCGCCGACGCTGTCGGGTGGCGAAGCCCAGCGCATCAAGCTCGCGCGCGAGCTGTCGCGGGTCGGCACCGGGCGCACCCTCTACGTCCTGGATGAACCGACCACCGGCCTGCACTTCGCCGACGTGGAGCGGCTGCTGGGCGTGCTCGGGCGCCTGGTCGACGCCGGCAACACCCTGGTGGTCATCGAGCACAACCTGGACGTCATCGCCCACGCCGACTGGGTCATCGATCTGGGGCCCGAAGGCGGCTCCGCCGGCGGGCGCATCGTCGCGGAGGGGACGCCGGAAGAGGTTGCGCGCGCCGCGGGCAGCTACACCGGTCGCTATCTCGCGGACGTCCTGGAGCGAGCGCGGCGGGTGAGCTCGGCCGCCCCGCATCGAGCGCGTAGCTCGAAGGCGCCGCGCGCGGTGGCGCGAAGCTGAGCCGCCGAGCAGCGTTCGCCCCAAACGTCGCGGCCGCGTAACACCAACCTCGAGGGTGGAACTGTTTGCTCACAACGGTGCCACAGGTACGAGGAGTCTCGCAGGAGCGGAATTGCGGCGTGAGAGCGTGGGGCAGGGACCACAACGCGCGAGCTCCCTGCAACGCTTCTGGCGGGGCGAGCTCGAAACCAGCGCTTCGCGCGCCCGGGAATGAAACCGCAGAGCTGCGGGTTTCAGGCCGTAACTCGCTGTAATGGTGATGGCGGGAACTGCGCGCTAATAGACCGGGTGCGACTGCGACTGTGCTGGGGCCCTGCGAAGGTGAGCCGCTGGCGCCACGGCACGGTCGGCAGCGCACGGCGTCGAGAACGAGCCAGATCACCGGCCACCGAGCCCGCGTGATCCGAACTGAAGCGTCTGCTGCACCTGATTCGCGAGCGACGCGTGCGGCGGAAAAGATGACTACGATCGGCGACGGCCCTTTCGAACAAGAAAGGCAGTGCGTTCGAAGGTGCCACCAAAATGAAGACGAGCTTCATGTGGAAAAAGGCGCCTTTTCCCTCTTCACACCGTTTGGTTGTGGAGTTAATAAGGTCCTCTCGGACAAGAAGGCAAAGTGATGCAGACCGTCAAAGGTATGGTTCAGGTAGCGAAGACGACCTACCGCATCGTTCGTCTGGGGGCCGGGACGTACGAGGTCATTCGCATTCTGGACGATGCGCGCGTTGGAACGTTCCGGAGCTTTCCAAAGCTGGAGGTCACGTCCTGCCAGATCGAGGAAACCCTGATGCGCGAAATCGCTCGTGCCGCCGTTCACGGCGCGAAGACGAGCTGGATCGGCCGACTCGACTTGCCGTAATCGGCTAACCTCTGGGCTCGGAAGCCATGAGCGTGCAAGCGCCTCATTCCGATGCCCCGGAAGCATCGAACGAACCAAAGCGTGCTCCGGCGTTTTACAAACGCCGCCGCAAGCGCGACAACGAGATCGGGCAGGTGCTGCTGCGGCTCGGCTACATCACGCCCGAGCAGCTTCGTGAAGCGTTGCGCATCCAGGTGGAGAGCGGCGGACACGTCGGCGCCATCCTGCGGCGCATGGGCGCGTGCGATTCGCGCGCCATCGCCGAGGCGCTCATCGAGCAGGTGCGGCTCGCGCGCGAGCGCGGCAAGACGAAGCACCTCGCGCGGCGCGCGCGAGAGAACCCGGCCATCTTCGGGCTGAACGTCCGCTGTCGCCCGTACCTCTCCATCACGGCGCTGGTGTTGATCGACACGCTGTCGTTCTCGCTCGCGGCCGCGCTCGTGTGGCTGCTCACGCGCCATGATCCGCTGACGCCCGTGCAGCAAGTCGGGGTCATCTCTTTGGTCCCCCTCGCGCTCGGGGTGTTCACGGCGTTCCAGCTCTACTCGGTGACGCCGCCCAGCCCGCCCGCGGAGATCCGCGCGGCGACGTTTGCGACCACGGTGGTCTATGGCGGCTCCTGGCTGGTGACGGTGCTGATCGGCGCGGAGCGCTTCTTTCAGTTGTCGCACAGCGGCTGGCTGCTCGGCTGGGCGTTCTCTGCGGTGGTCACGCCCATCGCGCGCGGCATGGTGCGCGGCTCGCTCTCGAAGAAGCCGTGGTGGGGCCGGCCCGTGGTGGTCTTCGGCGCGGGCAAGGTCGGGCGCGCGGTGGTCAGCACGCTGCAGAGCCGCCCGCAGCTCGGCCTCAAGCCCGTCGTGATTTTGGACGACGATCCGGAGAAGCAGGGCTCGGTGCGCGTCGCCTGGGGCGAAAACGACATCATCATCGAGCCCGTGCGCGGCGAGGTGGGGGAGGAGTTCGACAGCGACGGCGCGCCCGCCTCCACGCGCTTCGCGCTGGAGCAGTTTTCGGAGGTGGAGGGCGTACCCGTGGTCGGCGGTCTGGAGCTCGCGCCGGCCGTGTCGCAGCGGCTGCACGTGCGCACCGCGGTGATCGCGATGCCGGAGATGGACTCGGCCGGCGTGCTCAGCCTCATCGAGCGGCACGCCGACGGCTACACCAACGTGCTCGTCATCCCGGATCTGTTCAACCTGGCGCACTTCGGCGCGCCGACGAAGTACCTCGGCGGTGTGCTCGGCATCGAGGTGCAGCGACAGCTGTTGTTGCGCGGTCCGCGGCTGGCCAAGCGCCT
Organism: uncultured Sorangium sp.; assembly: GCA_966250485.1. Taxonomy (GTDB): domain Bacteria; phylum Myxococcota_A; class Polyangia; order Polyangiales; family Polyangiaceae; genus PMG-095. The sequence continues at coordinate 6,557 of CBINHN010000038.1, forward strand.
GATGGACCTGGTGATCGCGACCATCGTCGTGATTTTGCTGCTGCCGCTGCTCGCGACGCTCGCCATCCTGGTGCGCCTGGACTCGAAGGGGCCGATCTTCTACCCGCAGAAGCGCCTCGGCGCGGACGGCGTGCGCTTCTCCGCGCTGAAGTTTCGCACCATGTATCAGGACGCCGAGCGGCGCCTGCAGGAGCTGCTGGCGCGCAACGCCAAGCTGCGCGCCGAGTACGAAGAGTTCCACAAGCTGACGAACGATCCGCGTGTCACGCGCATCGGGCGCTTCTTGCGCAAGTTCAGCCTGGATGAGCTGCCCCAGGTCTGGAACGTGCTGGTGGGCGAAATGAGCCTGGTCGGACCGCGCCCCTACCTGGAGCGCGAGATCCCCGACATGGATCAGAAAGAGTCGATCATCTTGCGCGTGAAGCCGGGCATCACCGGCATCTGGCAAGTGACGTGGCGCAATGAGTCGACCTTCGAGCAGCGCGTGCAAATCGACGTGGAGTACGTGCGCAATTGGTCGCCGTGGTTGGACCTCTACGTCTTGGCCAAGACGGTGCCCGTGGTGCTCGGCGGCACCGGGTCGTAGCGGCGTCGCTCAGCGGGTGACGGGCACGACCGAAATCGGCTTGCCCGGCAGCAGATCTTTCACGCGCGAGAGCTCGAGGCTGGCGCCGCCCTCGACGCGCACCAGCACCCCGCTGTCCATCACGTCGTGTACCGCGCGGCAGGCCGGCACGTCGCTCAGCAGCGGACCGTCCACGACGATGAAGTCGTAGAACGCGCGCAGCTCCCGCAAGCAAGCCTCGAAGGTACGCGAGAGCACGAGCTCGGGCGCGCGGTTCAAGCCCTCCGCCAGCACGTGCAGCGAGGCGGTGCACTCCACCACCGCCCAGGGCCGGCGCGCGTTGAGCTCGATGCGCGCGAGCAGCTGATCGGAGAGCCCTTCGCGCTCCGGCATGCCCATGCGCATGAAGCGCTGCACGCTGGGATGCTGCAGATCGCCTTCGAGCAACAAGACACGCACTTGCCCGTTGTCGGCCAGCGCCAGCGCGAGCTCGGCGGCGATGCGGGACTTCGCGTCGGCCGCGCGGGATTGACCGAACACCGCGATGACGAGGCACTGCTCGGGCAAGCCAGGGCTGATTTCGCGCGCCAGGCTGCGCCGCGCCTCCGGCAAGAGCGAGAGATCCGCGCGCCAGCCCACGGGCGCGGGGTGCGCCACCACGTTCCAGTCTTGTGATGATGGAGGCGCGCTGCTCGGGCGCGCCGGCGCCTCGCTCGGCTTGGGCGGAGGCGGCGGCGTGCTTACGTAGCTGTAGCCGGTGTCGCGCGCGGGCGACGACGAGCGATGGGGCGTGACGCCGGCGGCGGGCGTGCGGCGCGAGCCCGGCGCCAAGATGGGCGCGATGGGGGAGCCCAACACCTGAGTGGTTCGCACTGACGAGCCGCGCGCCGCTGGCGGCCGCGACGGGCCCTGGTTCGGCACCGACACGGCCGCGTTCACCTCTACAGCGGCGAGCAGCGCGCGATCGTTGCGCGGGCGCACGCTGCGCGGCGGAGCGCTGGAAGCCAAGCGTTGCGTCGTGGGCGCGGCTTCGCTCGGCGCCTCCGGCGCAGCCGACACCGTTGGCGCAGTCGCCATCGTTGGCGCAGTCGCCATCGTTGGCGCAGTCGCCATCGTTGGCGCGGCAGCCGCCGCCGGTGCAGCTGGAGGCGGCGGCGCACTCTCGCTGCGCGGGCGCTCGGGCACTGCCGCGAGGATGCGGCTCAGCTCCGGGGCGGGCAGCGCCATGGTGTGCGTCAGGGACGGCAGCGCGAGCGGCGGCGCTGCGTGCCCTGGCTGCGGCTCTGATGTCGCTGCCGGTGCCGGCTCGGGCGGCGCTGAGCCAGCGGGCAGCAAGGCGGCGGGCGCGGCGAGCGGCGCCGCGGCGAGCAGCCGTCGTGACGACGCGTATTCGTCGCTGGGCGGGCCGCTCGAGGTGAAGGCGCCCGCGGGCGGAAACGAGCTCAGCCCGCCCGGCGCAGCGGCTCGCAGTGAGCGCACGAGCAGCCACGTGAGCACGAACGCCGCCAGCGCCGCCAGCCCGCCGATCCCGAGCAGCAGGCGCTGATCGGGTTGCACGGGCCAGGTCGGAACGGCGGCTTGCGAGACGATGCGCGCGCGGAGCGTCGGCGGGCGCGCTTTCGGCGCCGCGTCCGCGGCGCGATCCTTCGTCACTTGGGCGAGGAGCTGTTGCCACTCGGCCGCGACGGCGGGCGGCACCGCGGCCTTGCTCGGCTTGGCCGGCGCCGCGCTGCGCGCCAGGCGCGCGTTGATCTGCGCCAAGCGCTGCGCGAGGCGCGTCACCTGCTCGGACGGGGTGCGATCCGCGTAGGGGTTGTCCGAGTCCTCGTCGCGGTTGGCGAGCAGTTTTTGGATCTGATCGCGCTCGGAGCGCAGCTCCGCGTCGCTCTGTGTCTTGGCCGCGGGCGCGGGCTTTTCCGGGGTGTCGCCGAGCAGCTCGGGGTGCGCGGCCATGAACGCCATCAGCTGCTCGACGTGACGCTGGCGTTCGCTGCCGTTCGTCGTGGGCGACGTCGCGGGCGCGAGCAGCTCCGGGCCGCGCTCCACCGCGCGCGCCGCGAACAAGTTGCAGCGCCGCGCCGCGCGCTCACGCTCCGCGTCGCGCACCGAGATGGTGAAGGAGTGGCCGTCCACGCTGTCGACGCGAAAGCCGCTCTGGATGGCGCGAGCCACCTGAATCTGCGCTTGCGTGGTGCTGCCCGGCGCTTGCTCTTTGGCCAGGCGCTCCAAGAGCTCGCTGTCGAGCACGGCTTCCTGCAGCTTGCGCGCGGCTTCGAACGGTTCGAGCGCGGGAGGCTGCTGGCCCGCGACGGGCTCGACCGCGACCACGGCGCTGGTGCGATACACCGCGGGGCTGAGGAAGGCGTACGCTACGAAGACGCCCAGCGTCACGGTGGCCGCCAAGAAGGACAAGCCAAAGACAGGCGGCGCCGCCGGGGGCTGGCTGTGCTCGAGCGGTGCGTCGGACGATGAAGCCATGTAAGCTCGGATCAGCGCATCTTAGCCGCTCGCGCTAAGCGGGGTAGCGGCTTTCAGGCGCCCGCGTCCCGAAGCACGCGGCCCGCGGCGTTATACCCGCACATGCCGTGCGTGCCACCGCCGGGGTGGGTCGAGCTCGAGCACAGATACAGCCCTTCGATCGGCGTGCGATAGCGAAACAGCGGGAAAAAAGGCCGGAAGATCAGCTGTTGGGTGAGCTTGTTGGAGCCCCCCCCGAGGTCGCCGCCGACCAGGTTCTCGTCCTCGCGCTCCAGATCGTCCGGCGCGTAGACGCGGCGTGCCAACACTCGCTTGCGAAAGCCGGGCGCCAGCGACTCGATGCGTTGCTCGACGCAGTCCGCGAAGCGAGCTTTGTGCTGCTCCCAGCCGCCTTGGACGCGGCTCGGCACGTGCGTGTACGAGTACAGCGTGTGGGCGCCGAGCGGAGCGCGCGAGGGATCGATCAGGCTCTGCTGTCCGACCACGAGATAGGGCCGCTCCGGCAGCTTGCCGTCGCGCACCTCGCGCGTGAAGTGCGACAGATCTTCGAGCGACTCACCGACGTGAACGGTCGCGCTGCGCTGCGCTTGCGGATCGTTCCAGGGTACGGCGGACGACAGCGCCCAGTCGAGCTTGAAGGTGCCCCACGCGTGGCTGAAGCGACGCGCGCGCGACCACACCCAGCTCGGGACGCTGCTGCGCTCGAGCAGCCCGGCGAACATAGCCGAGGGTGAAGTGTCCGCCAGCACGGCGACCTGCGCCGGGATCTCTTCGCCGGAGGCGACGCGCACGGCGACGGCGCGGCCGTTGCGGACGAGCACGCGTTCAGCGCGCGTGCCCAGGCGCACGGCGCCGCCGGAGAGCTCCAACAACGTCACCAGCGCGTCGGTGAGCCGCTGCGAGCCGCCGCGCACGACGGGAAATCCAACGCTCGTCGCGGCGAAGCCGAGCACGTACGCCATGGCCGCGCCGGCCAGGTCGTCCGGGCCGAGATCGGCGTGCAGCGCGAGGCCGGGCAGCACGCGGCGCGCGGCTTCGCTGCGAAACCAGCGCGTCGAGAGCCGGCGCGTCGAGGAGATGAACCACAGCCCGAGCTTGACGAGCTGACCGAGGCCGAGCTCGAACGCCGGGCGCAAGGACGGCAGCGGCCCGAGCAGCGCCGGCATCAGCCGCGCTTCGATCGCGGCGTGCGCGCGCGCGCGCCGCTCCCACGCCGCCGTGTCTTCGGCGCTCCCGAAGTAGGCGCCGTGGTTCGCGGTGGCGTCCAGGCGGATCACGGCCGCGCTTGAGCCGTCGAGCGCGGGGTGGCAGCTTTCGATGTCTGCGTTTTGCCAGCTCACTCCGTGGCGCTCTACGTCGAGCGCGCGAAAAGCGGGGCTCAAGCGCGCGAGCGGGAAAAATGCCGCACCGAAATCGTGAACGAAGCCGGGCAGCGTCGCCTCCGAGCTGCCCACGCCGCCGCCGGGGCGGCGTGGATTGCTCTCCAGTACCAGCACCCGCAAGCCTGCTTGTGCCAATCGCACCGCGGCTACCAGGCCGTTCGGGCCTGAACCGATGACGATGGCATCTGGGTCACGCATCGTCGGTCATTCTATCCGAGGCCGTCGCTTGTCCAGCACGGAGAATGCCCGCTAAGCTCTGCTCCGTGATTGTCGGCGTTCCCAAGGAAGTCAAGGAGCACGAGTATCGGGCCGGGATGCTGCCGGTCGGCGTCGAAGAGCTGACTCGCGCGGGGCACGACGTTCTGGTACAGCGCGGCGCCGGGCTCGGCAGCGGGCTGCGCGACGCGGACTACGAGCGCAGCGGCGCGACGATCGTCGACGAGGCGGCCGAGATCTGGCGCCGCGCCGAGCTCGTCGTGAAGGTGAAGGAGCCGCAGCCGAGCGAGCTCGGGCTCTTGCGCTCGGGGCAGCTGCTCTTTACGTACTTCCACTTCGCCGCGAGCGAGGCGCTGACGCAGGCGGTGCTGAGCTCGGGCGCGACGGCGATCGCTTATGAGACGCTGCAAGACCAGCGCGGCAACCTGCGGCTGCTCACGCCGATGAGCGAAGTGGCGGGCCGCATGAGCATCCAGCAAGGAGCGAAGTTCCTCGAGCGGCCGCAAGAAGGGCGCGGCATCTTGCTGGGCGGGGTGCCCGGCGTGGAGCCCGCGCACATCACCGTGCTGGGTGGCGGCGTGGTCGGCAGCAACGCCGCCAAGATCGCGGCCGGCTTCGGCGCCTCGGTGTGCGTGCTGGATACGAACCTCGAGCGCCTGCGCTACCTGGACGACATCATGCCGCACAACGTGACGACGCTGTTCAGCGATCGCCACACGGTGCTCGAGCAGCTCGCCAAGGCCGATCTGGTGGTGGGCGCGGTGCTGATCCGCGGCGCGCGCGCGCCGCGCATGGTGCGGCACGAAGATTTGAAGCTGATGAAGCCCGGCGCGGTCGTGGTCGACGTGGCCGTGGATCAGGGCGGCTGCTTCGAGACGACGCGCGCCACCACCCACGCCGATCCGACCTACGTGATCGACGACGTCGTGCACTACGCGGTCGCGAACATGCCCGGCGCCGTGGGCCGCACGAGCACGTATGCGCTGTGCAACGCGACGCTGCCCTACGCGCTCGAGATCGCGAACCTCGGGCTGAGCGGCGCCGTGCGCAAGAACCCGGACCTCATCAGCGCCGTGAACGTGCACGCCGGAGAGGTGACGCACCCCGCGGTGGCGCAGACGTTCGGTCTGCCGTACACGCCATTCAGCGTCTGACGCGCGCTGGCGGCGCTACGGCTCGCCGAGAAACTCGAAGTGCATGGTGTCGCGCAGCTGCGGGTCGCGGCCGAGCCAATAGAAGCCGTAGCGCTCGAAGGCGTTGATCCAGCACATGGGCAGCGCGGTGCGCGCGAACACGTCGGCGTTTTTGTTCTGACACGCCGGGTGCTGCGACCAGGGCTGCACACAGCCGCAGCAGGGGTTCTTGTCGGGATCGATGTCGATGGCGATGCCGAACAGGTGGTTTGACACTTCGCCCCCGCGGTAGGTGTTCACGTCGCGAAAGCCGCCGACCGCGCGCGGCCGGTAGCGCTCGTGCGCGCCCTTACACGTCTTCTGGATGCGGCGTTCGACGCAGCGGAGCGCCGGCACGATGGCGCGGTGCACGGCCAGCGGCAGCCCGAAGAAACGAACGGAGGTCGCCTGGCGGTGCGCGGACTCCGCGCGCGGTTGCGGCAGCGCGATGCCATCGACGCGACCATAGTGCTCGACGCGCCAGCGCAGCGCGCGCTCATTGGCGGCGCCGTCCAGGTGGCCGTGCTTGACGAAGCTGCTGCGCTTCAAAAACTCGTGGGCCCGCTGCGGCTTACAGCTCGCGCGCGCGGCGCGGCCGGACGCCGCGGGCGAGGGCAACGCGGCGAGCAACACCAAGAGCGGGATCAGCAACAGCGAGCCCAGCGTGCGCGAGCCACGGCGCGCTCGAGCGGGCGGAGAGGGGAGTCGATGCGAAGCTCGCCAGGCGGAAAACACGGCGGCGAAAGTGTGAACGAAATTCGGCCCGGTGGCGACGTCAGTTCGGCTATCATCGCCGCCATGCTGCGGCTCGCACCGGTTCTAGCGCTGTTCGTGCTCGCGTGTGCAGAGACCAAAGCGGCGAAATCGCCGGCTGAGGCGAGCGCTGAGACGACCGACACGGAGGCGGCCGTAGCAGCAGTCGACAGCGCCGAAGCCGAGGACGACCAGCCCGCGCCCGGCGAAAAGGCGAGCGCGCCGTCAGCCCCGGCGACGGTGAATGACGCGCAAGAGGTGCTGCAGCTCGTCATCGACGATGAAGCGCTGAACCCTTATTTGCACCTCGACAAGCCGGATCGCTTTCCGTTGCGCATCGCGGGCAGCGCGCTGCCGGCGGGCGTCGAGCTGACGAAGGCGACGAAGCCGGTGATCATCGTGGCCGATCCGGCGAGCGAGAAGAAGCCGGTGCTGGTGTTCACGGAGATCAAAATCGAAGGCGATGACGCCAGCGTTCGCTATCGCTACGACGTCGAGAACGTGCGCGGCTCGTCGGCGTTGAAGCGGCGTGAGGGGCGTTGGGTTTTGTTGCGCAGCCGTGTCACTGAGCACTGAACACAAATTACCCATGTGGCACCGCTCCCAGTGTCTGCGCGCAACACTGGTACTAATTAGCGTTCGCGTGAGCCCGTTCTTGTCGGCCCCTGCTGTATTTCGCACGGTAAATCGGCTTTAGAATGCGCGAGGGATTGGACCGAACGCGGAGGCTGAAGTAGCAACTCTCCGTTTTCGAGCGTCTCAATGAAGCGACACCAGCTCGGTCGCGTCGGACTCAGCGATGAGTGGTGACTCTCGTTCACCGCGATAGACGGCAGAGCACGAGGCAGTGACAATGATGCAAAGAGACACGTGGAATAGCCCAAACCAGGGAGCGACGATCACGCCGCGCGGCGGCGAGCGTCGGGGGCGCGGCTTTCCCGGAGCGTTGGCCGGTCGAGTTTTGGTGCTGGCCAGCCTGCTCGCCGGGGTGGCATTGGCTGGTGGCTGCTCTGCAGCCGACTGCCAGCCGCCGGTCGCGAAAGGCACGCGCTACATCGCAACACTGACGGGAGAAGCGCCGCCCTGCACGATGACGGGGCAGAGCGGTGATTGCTCGGACACCTGCCACATCGTGAACGGCATGACCATGAGCCCGTTCGAGGTGACGGCCGGGAACACCAACGACAGCGGCACGAGCCAGAACTGCTCGACGACGCCAGCGGAGACCGCGCCCCGGCAGAACAGCGTGAACATCCTGAGCTGCATCCCGGTGGAGAACGAGATGCTCGGCGTGTTCTGCGAGATGCAGTATCCGAACGGCAACTGCCGCGGCTCGGTCAACTTCCACTTCGAAGCCGCCAACCGGCGACCGCTCGACTCCGTGGACTGGAACGCCAACGTGATCGACGGTCTCGTGTTCGTGATCCAGGACAGATCTCAGGGCTGCTGGTCCGGCGCCGCGGATTGTCGCGACGTTTACTTCGCGCGCCTGGAGAAGGTGAAGTAGTCCGCCACGTCGCGCGCGGCCGCTGCCTCAGCGGCGCTGGCCGTCGCGGCGCGGAGCCGCGTCCTCGCCCGGCCGCGCGTGCTTGTCGCGTGGTGCGGCAGCCGCTAAGATCGATCGGTGAATTTCGCGGTGAGCGGCCGCATGCGAGCTCGGCTCGATGAGTACACCGGCTATCACAGCAGCCGCGCGAACGAAATTTGTCACTACATCGGGGTGCCGCTGATCGTTTTCGGCGCCGGGGGCATGCTGGGCGCGGTGAAGCTCGTCGCGGCGCCGTTTCCGCTGACGCTGACCGAGGTCACGCTGTTCATCGTCGGGCTGTTCTACGTGCTGGAGGCGCGCTCGCTCGGCGTGCTGACGGCGCTCGCCATCGTGCTCTTGGCGGAGCTCGGTCGAGCGCTGCCGCTCGCGCTCGGCATCGCCGCGTTCCTCTGCGGCTGGGCCGTGCAGTTCGTGGGTCACTCGCGCTTCGAGCACCGCTCGCCGGCGTTCCTGCACAACCTCGTGCACCTCTTGGTCGGGCCCGCGTGGCTAGTGGAGCGCCTGTTTTCGCGCGGAAAGTGATATAGCCCGTCGCGGCCGCGGCTGGTCGCCATCGCTGATGCAGCACAGGAAGGCGTGATGGATCGAAGCAGCTTGTTGGGCTCCTTGAATCTGTTCGAGTCTTTCGCAGCAGCGGATCTGGAGGCGCTCTCCGCGCGGCTCGAGACCGTGACCTGCGAGCAGGCCGCGGTGATCTTTCGACAGGGTGACCCCGGCGGGCGGCTGTTCATCATCCAAGAAGGCGCCGTCGATATCTCGCACGGCAGCGGCAAAGAGGCGCTGCGCCTGACCACGCTGGTGCCCGGTCAGTACTTCGGGGAGCTCTCCTTGCTCGACGGCGAGCCGCGCTCCGCGACCGCCAGCGCGGCTCGCCCGTGCGTCCTGCTCGCGCTCGATCGCGCGGATTTCATCGAGTTCACGCGCAAGCACCCGGCCTCCGCGGTGAGCGTGATGTCCGAGCTCGCGCAGCGCATCCGCCAGACGAACGTGGCGTTCTCCAGCCAGATCTCCCGCAACGTGTTGCGGGAAGAAGCCGAGCAGCTCACCTTCGGGCAGCGCGTCGCCGATCGCGTCGCGGCCTTCGGCGGCTCTTGGCCTTTCATCGGCGCGTTCGCGCTGCTGATGGCCGTGTGGATGGGCTCCAACGCGGCGCTGAAGCAGGGCTGGGATCCTTATCCCTTCATCTTGCTGAACCTGATGCTGTCCACGCTGGCCGCGCTGCAGGCGCCCATCATCATGATGAGCCAGAACCGGCAAGCGACGAAGGACAAGCTGCTCGCCGAGAACGACTACCAGGTCAACCTCAAGGCGGAGCTCGGGATCCAGTCGCTGCTCAAGGGTCAGGCCGAGCTGGTCGCGCGCCTGGCGCTGCTCGAGAAGCAGCTGCAGAGCACGCCTTCACGCCGCCCAGCCGTAAGCTCGTGAGCTTCGCGCCGGCGCGCTCAGCGGCGCGGCTTCATGAAGAACTCGACCACCTTGGGCATCTCGCCCTGCCGTGACACCAACAACACCTGCTGGCCGCCCGAGACCACGGAGGCGCCGCGCGGGCTGTGCATGCCGCTGGCGTCGAACAGCGCGGCGAACACGCAGGACGGCGGGAACTCCGGATCCGCCGCGATCTCGCTGATCTTGCGGCTCACGACCGCGGCGTCGGCCGGCACGGTCAGCTCGAAGGCGACCGACTCGCCGCCGCCCAGGATCATGGCGTGGCGCACGGACTCGTACTCGATCGCCATCGCCAGCGCGCCGACCAGGATCTCGGTCTCGGACAGGATGCGGTGGACACCGGCGCGCTCGTACGCGCCGCGATAGTTCACGTCGCGCATGCGCACCATCACGCGCCGCGCGCCTTGATCGCGCGCCAGCAGCGCGACGGCCAGGTTGTCGGCGTCACGGCTCAACATGGCCACGGCCACGTCGGCGCGGCCGACCTCGGCCTGGCTGAGCAGCGTCGCGTCCGTGGCGTCCCCGGTCAGCGCCACGATACCGTGTTGCTCGAAGGCGCGCCGCGCCACCTGAGCGTCGCGATCCAAGATCGTCACCGCGTGCCCGAGCTCGCTCATGTGCAGCGCGACGCTGACTCCCGCTTGGCCGGCACCTGCAATCAATACGCGCATCGTTCGTCTACCTCTGGCTCACTGGTTCTGCTCGCGCTTGGTTACGGAGCGTCGCTCTTCTTGCTCTCCGGGCCGCCGTGCGCGGCGGTCTCCATGCGCAGCAGCGCGTCGTCGATGCCGCCCACCTCGCGCTCGGCGATCACGTCGGGGACGAGCCCGCGCCGCGCGGCGTCGAGCAGCGCGGCCTTCTGCGCGTAGAGCAGGGCGGTGTCGACCACGTCGTCGCGCTCGTTGTGCGCTTCGCTGGCGCGCAGCGTCCGCTCGGCCTCGATCACCTTGCGCTGAAACACGGCCTTGCGCTCCGCGTGGCTGCGCCGCGACAGCAAGCCGGCCGCGAGCAGCTCGTCGAGCTCTGCGTGACCGCGCTGCGCCGCGATCAAGCGCGCGCGCGCCAGATCACGTCCGCCGTCCTGGTCGCGCACGGTGACGCCGAGCAGCATGAGCAAGCGCTTCAGCGGCAGCGCTTGCGTGACCAGCGTCACGAAGGTGGTGCCGAACACGATCGCCACCAAGCGCTTTTTATAGGGCAAATCAGCGGGCAGCGCCAACACGGCGGCCATGGATAGCGCGCCCTTGATGTTGCCGAGCACCATCACCTGCTGCCAGCTCATGGGGATGACCTCGCGCGTGAGCACGCGCAAGCCGAAGGAGCAGCCGAAGACGGCCACCGCCCGGCCCAAGTGCAGGGCGACCAGCGCCAACAAAATGGAGGAGGCCTCCGCGAGCAGCATGCTCGGATCCAGCTGCATCCCGACGCGCAGGAACAACAGCACGTTGATCACGAAGCCGGTCGTCTCCCAGAAGCCGAGCAGCGCCAGCACGCGCGACGGCTCGAGCGCGCGCCGCGCCGCGCGACCGACGGAGAGGCCCGCCACCACCACCGCGATCACGGGTGAGACGTGGACCTCCTCGGCGAGCACGGCCGTGGCCAGCACCAGCACGATGGAGGTGAGGATGGCCGTGAGATGATCCGGTGTGCGGCGCAGCAACGCGGAGCCGCCGATGCCGCACAAAAGTCCGAACGCCGCGCCGCCCAACATGGCGACCAAGAGCTCGCGCAGCGTCTGCGAGATGTCGAACGCGCCGCGCCGCAAGATGTCAGTGGTCAGGCTGACCAGCACCAGCGCGGTGCCGTCGTTGAACAGACTCTCGCCTTCCATGATGGCCGCCAGCCGCGCGGGCACGCGCACGGCGCGGAACGCCAGCAGGACGGAGACGGTGTCGGTGATGGCCAACAGCGCGCCCAACAACAGCGCCGCGGAGAACGGCAGCTGAATCATGAAGGTGGCGGCGGCGGCGGTGCCCAGCAGCGAGATCAGCACTCCGGGGATCGCGAGCGCCAAGATCGGACGGCTCGCGTTGCGCAAGCTGGCGGCGTCCGCGAACAGCGCGCCTTCGAACACGAGCAGCGGCAGGAACAAGAGCACGATGACCTGCGGATCCATCGTGGCGTGAGGCAACACGTCCACGAAGACGAGCAAGAGCCCCATCACGACCAGCGCGACGTTGTACGGGATCTGCAAGCGCTTGGAGCCGACGGCGACGGCGGCGCCGATGGACAGCAGGAGCAAGAAACTTTCGAGTCGCTCTTTCATCTGTTCAGCAAACGCCGCGAGCGTAGCGGCGCCGACCCTGGATAACGAGCGCTTTCGTGCGCTGTTACCGTGGAATTCTCCTACCAGCGGCGCGGCTCTGCGCCGACGACGGCGCACCCAACGGCGATAGCGGATCTTTCCGTTCATGCGTCAGCGAACAGCCATCTGCACACACACAATCTGAATCTGCGCTCCAGGGACTCGGCTGCTCGCGGCTGCGACAGGGTACAAGTAAAGACGATGAACCCGAGCACGCGTGCGACGTTGGTCTCCCTCGTGGTTGCGTTGTCTGCTTGTCAGAGCGTCGATGATTCGCCGCCCGACGAGCCCGGCGCGGGGACGGGGGGAACGGGAACGGCTGGCGCCGGCGCCGCTCAGGGCGGCGCTGCAACGGCCACTGGCGGCAGCAGCTCCAGTAGCGGCGGCGCGAGCGCAACCACGGGCGGCAGCGCGCCCAGCGCGGGCAACGGCGGCGGCGCCACGGCCGGCGGTGGCTCGACGAGCGACGCGGGGAGCACCGCGACGAACAGCGGCGGGAGCGCCGGCGCTGCGATGGCCGGGCGCGGTGGAGCGCTCGGTAGCGGAGGTCGGCGGGGCTTCGGCGGTCGCAGCAGCGCGGGCGGTGTCGGCGGCATGAGCATGGCCGGCGGCGGCAACACCAGCATGGCGGGCGGCACGAGCATGGCGGGCGGGAGCAACGGTGGCACCAGCGCTGGCGGCGCCGCTTCGGCTGGCAGCGGCGGCTGCGCGCAGAACCTGAGCTGCAAGCTCGAGCCGCCGCCGACCAGCGGGGACATCCATCAAGACTGCGTCGACCGCATCAATCAATTCCGAACCGAGTGCGCGTGTCTGCCGCCACTCGAGCGCTGGACGGAGGGCGAAGCGTGCGCCGATGAGATGGCTGAGTACGACAGCACCCAGCCGAACGCCCACGCCGCGCATCAGGCCGGCATCTGCGACGCTGGAGGAGGCTCGCAGAACGAGTGCCCCGGCTATCGCTCGAACGCACAAGTGATCTCGCTGTGCCTACAACAGATGTGGGATGAAGGGCCGCCGCCGATGAACCCCTGCAATGGCGACTGCTTCCAGGAATACGGCCACTTCATCAACATGACGAGCACGCGCACCACCAAGGTTGCGTGCGGCTTCTTCAGCACCTCCGCTGGCAAGACCTGGTCGGTGCAGAACTTCGCGCGCTGACCCGCGGGCCACGCTGCGCCAGCTTGAAACAGCGGCGACTTTCGGCCTGGGCGGACGTTCGGATGGTGTGGCGCTTCGGCTAAGCGACAGTTTGGTAGCAAACTGGCTTTGACCTTGCACCGGTGCGCGGTCATATGCCGGAGATCGTGGGCAAGACAAACCTACGTGCGATCCGGTCCGACACAGCCGCCACAACCGGGGCTCGCTTGCGCCTCAGTGAGACGCGCGCGTTGTGGTTCGGGCCTCGCGAGCGCCCGCTATTCGGTTGGTATCACCCCGCAGTGAACGGCACGCCGCGCGCGGGCGTGGTGCTGTGTAGCCCGTTCGGGCACGAGGCCATGGCCACGCACCGCGGCTATGCGCGCTTCGCGGAGCGCTTCGCCGCAGCCGGATTCGCGTCGTTGCGCTTCGACTATGACGGCGCCGGAGACTCCGCCGGTGATCCGCGCGATCCAGCGCGCTTTACGGCTTGGCTCGAGAGCATTCGACACGCGCGCGAGGCGCTCACGTCGCTCAGCGGTAGCGAGCGGAGCGTGCTGTTCGGGATGCGCTTCGGCGCGCTGCTCGCGTTGTGTGAGGGCAGCGAGAACCCGGCGGACGCGCTGATTGCGCTGGCTCCGCCGGCCTCTGGGCGCGCGCTCGTTCGTGAGATGCAGGCGCTGCACGCGCTCAAGCTGAGCCGGCTCACGCATCTGCCGGCCGAGCCCGAGATGGCCATCGTGGGCTTCCCGCTGGACCTCGCGGCGCGCTCGGCGCTCTCCGAGGTCGACTATCGCAAGCTCGCGCGCGCGCCGGCGCCGCACGCCTTGATCATCCAGCGCGATGACCTGCCGAGCGGTGAGGCCAAGCTCGCGCAGCGGCTGCGCGAGCTCGGCACGGAGACGACGCTGCTCGCCGAGCCGGGCTACGCAGCCTTCGCGCAGGACGACGCCGTCAAGCCGACGTTCCCAGAGCGCATCGCGGACGCGACGGTGACGTGGCTGGAGGCGGCCTTCCCGACGAAGAGCGGCGTGGAGCCGGCGCCGCGCATGACCGCTCAGGGTGAACCGCTCGCGCCGGTTTCTTCCAGTGAGCACGCTGTGAGCTGGCCCGCGAGCAGCGCGACGCCGGAGCCGGACGTGCATGAAGAGGTGGTGCAGTTCGACGGCATGTTCGGCGTGCTGAGCAGCCCGACGCACTCCAGCTTGCCGCAGCGAACGGCGGTCGCGCTGCTCAACATCGGCGCCAACCATCACGTGGGCAGCAATCGCCTGTACGTCAACATGGCGCGCACCTGGTCGGCGCTCGGGTTCAGCGTGCTGCGCGTCGACTTTCCGGGCATCGGCGACAGCCCCGTCGCGCCGGGCCGGCGCGAGAACGACGTGTACTCGCCGCACCTGGTGGGTGACACCAAATCGGTGATCGATTTTCTCGTCGACCGCGGCGCCGAGAAGGTGGTCCTGCTGGGCCTCTGCTCGGGCGCGTACGCCGCCTTCCACGCGGCCGTCGCCGATGAGCGCGTCTCCGACGTCGTGCTGATCAACCTGCTGACGTTTCACTGGGTCGAGGGAGACTCGCTGGAGATCCGCTCGCGGCGGATGGCGCGGTCCACGCTGTTTTACAAACGCGCGATGTTCAAGAAACAGACCTGGCAGCGCCTGCTGAGGGGCGACGTGAACGTGACCGGCATCGCGCGGGAGCTGTCGAAGCGCGCGCAGCGGCGCGTGCAGCGCGAGGTGCTCTCGCGGGTGGCGGGGCTCGCCGCCATCGGCGGCCGCACGCTGGAGACCAGCGACGTCGAGCGCGGCTTCAAGCGCCTCGACCAGCGGGGCACCGGCTGCCTGGCGATTTACGGCTCCAACGACAGCGGCATCGACGTCATCGAGGAGCACCTGGGGCCGGGCGCCCGCGCGTTGCGGCGCAGCCAGCGTTTTCGCATGCTGGTCTTGGACGGACCGGATCACACCTTCACACCGCTCTGGACACAGAGTCATTTGATCGAGCTCGTGGGCGAGCATCTGCTCGCTCGGTACGGCGCAAATCGCGGCGGCGCCGCGCTGCGGGGCGTATGACGCGCGGGTCCCGCGCTATCTTTCACAGCCAGCGACAGGAGCAGGCCATTGACCTCCGTTTCTTCAGATAATGCCAGCGATTTACTGCAACGTGTTCGTTCCATCGCCCGCGAGGTGGCTGCGGCCAACGCCGCGGACGTCGACAGCAAAGCCAGGTTCCCGCGCGAGACGCTGGCTGCGCTGAAAGAGGCGCGGCTGCTCTCCGCGGCGGTGCCCAAGGAGCTCGGCGGCGCCGGCGCCAGCCTGCGTGACCTCACCGAGTGTTGTACCACGCTCGCCCAAGCCTGCGCCGCGAGCGGCATGATCTTGGCGATGCACCACATCCAGGTGGCGTGCATCGCGCGGCACGGGCTGTCGTCGCCGTACTTTCGAGACTACCTGCGCGAGCTCGTGGAAAAGCAGCTCTTGATCGCGTCCATCACCTCGGAGGTCGGCGTCTGGGGCGACACGCGCTCGAGCATCTGCGCGCTGGAGCGCGAAGGAGAGCGCTTCCGGCTCACGAAGGACGCGACCACGGTGTCGTACGGCGCGGAGGCGGATGATCTGCTGGTCACCACGCGCCGCAACCCGGAGGCTCCGCCGAGCGACCAAGTCTTGGTGCTCGTGCGCAAGGGCGACTACACGCTGACGCAGACCACGACCTGGGACACGCTGGGTATGCGCGGGACCTGCAGCCCGGGCTTCAAGATGGTGGGCGGCGGCGCCATCGAGCAGGTGCTGCCCGGCTCGT
Organism: uncultured Sorangium sp.; assembly: GCA_966250485.1. Taxonomy (GTDB): domain Bacteria; phylum Myxococcota_A; class Polyangia; order Polyangiales; family Polyangiaceae; genus PMG-095. The sequence goes on from CBINHN010000038.1 coordinate 22,365, forward strand.
TCGCTGACGCCTCGGCGCAGACGATGGTCTCGTACTCGCACATCCTGTGGTCCGGCGTGTGGCTGGGCATCGCGACGGAGGCCTACGCGCGCGCGAGCGCGTACGTGCGCGCGGAGGCCCGCAAGAAGCCGGGCACCACGCCGCAGGCCGCGCACCGCTTGGCCGAGGTGGCGGTCACGCTGCAAGAGATGCGCAACAACGTGGCGGCGCAAGCCGCTGGCTTCGACGAGATCGTGGCGCGGCCGGACGGCATGGAACAGCTGCTCACCATCGGCTGGGCCCTGCGCATGAACAACATCAAGGTCAGCTCCTCCACGCTGGCGCCGCGCATCGTGCACGACGCGCTGCAAATCGTCGGCATCGGCGGCTACAAGAACGACGGCAAGTACTCGCTCGGCAGAAACTACCGTGACTCACTGTCTGCCGCGCTCATGATCAGCAACGACCGCATCTACGCCAAGACCGCGTCGATGCTCCTCGTTTACAAGGACGAATGACAGTGGTGGACTCCGGCTTCGACGCAAAGACATTCTCGGACGGCCTGATCGAGCACGGCCTGATCGTGCCCGGGCCGGTCCCCGGAATTTTCGGGCGGAACGCGGTGTTCGAAGACGTGCTCGAGCGCGTCAATCGCTTGATCACCGAGTTCGCCGGGCAGGACGGCGGCGAGCCGTACATGTTCCCGCCCGTGATCGATCGGCGCATCCTGGAGCGCGTCGATTACCTGGACTCGTTCCCGCAGCTCATCGGCAGCGTGCACAGCTTCACCGGCACCGAGCGTGAGGCGCGGGCGCTGTCGCAGGCGGTCCACGCCGGCGAGCCGTGGGGCCAGCTGTTGAAGGCGACGGACGTGGTGCTGGCGCCGGCGGCCTGCTACCCGGTGTATCCCAGCATCGCGGGGGAGCTGCCGGAGAACGGGCGGCTCATCAGCATCACCGGTTGGGTTTATCGTCACGAGCCGTCGCCGGAGCCGACGCGCATGCAGGCGTTCCGCGTGCGCGAGCTGATCCGCGCCGGTCGCCCCGAGGAGGTGCTGGCCTGGCGCGATCAGTGGCTCGAGCGCGGCACCGAGCTGCTGAAGGCGCTCGAGCTGCCGGTGCACTCGGACGTGGCCGCGGATCCCTTCTTTGGCCGCGCGGGCAAGGTGCTGTCCGACGGACAGAAGGCGCAGCGCCTGAAATTCGAGGTGTTGGTGCCGGTCATTTCCGAGAGCGAGCCGACGGCGGTGTGCTCGTTCAACTACCACCAAGATCACTTCAGCCAGGTGTTCGACATTCGCGCGCCCGGCGGCGGCGTGGCGCACACGGCGTGCCTCGGCTTCGGCATGGAGCGCGTCGTCATGGCGCTGTTCCGCACGCACGGCTTCCGCCCCGCCACTTGGCCTGAGACGGTGCGCAACAGGTTGTGGCCGTGACCACGCTGAGCGTCATTCCCAACCTCGAGCCGCAGCGCTATCCGCGCCACGCGCTGCACTCCGAGGAGCGCATCTGGGTCGAGAAGAACTGCTACATCGACATCTGGATCGAGGTCGCGCACGCCTTCGGCTGTGAGCCGCTGGCGGTGCTGCCCTTCGTGCTGGCCGTCGATTTCGAGGGCGACCAGTGGACGTTCTTCAAGCCGCCCCACGACGAGCTGCGCTCGTTGTACGGCTTCGACGTGCAGGAGATGAACGTCTGGCGTCCGCTGCTCGATCACTGCATCGAGCACCTCTCGGCGGGGAAGCTGATCTCCACGGAAGCGGACGCCTTCTGGCTGCCGGATACGCACGGCACCGACTATCGCCAGAAGCACACCAAGACCACGATCGTCATCAACGAGCTCGACGTCGCCGGCGCGCGCATCGGCTATTTCCACAACGCCGGCTACTTCGCCGCGGAGGGCGAGGACTTTCGTCGGCTATTTCGCGTAGACGCGCCGCCGGATCCCGGCTTCATGCCGCTCTTCGCGGAGACCATTCGCAGCGACGCGCTGGTGCGCCGCACCGACGCTGAGCTGCGCTCGTTGTCGCGTCAGCTCTTGGCGCGGCACCTCGCGCGCCGGCCGCGGGAGAACCCCGTCGCGCGCTTCGGCGAGCGCTTTCGCGCGGATCTGCCGCGGCTCAGCGAGGCCGGGCTCGAGCACTATCACGGCTGGGCGTTCGCCACCGTTCGGCAGCTCGGCGCCGCGTTCGAGCTCGCCGGGCAACACCTCAGGTGGCTCGGCGACGACGCGCTGCTGCCCGCCAGCGAAGAGTTCGATAAGATCGCCGCCAGCGCGAAGGCTCTGATACTAAAAGGAGCTCGCGCCGTGAACGGCAAGAAGCCGCTCGACGCCAGCGCGCAATTCGCGGACATGGCGCGCGCCTGGCAGAGCGGCATGGACGTGCTGGAGCGCGGCGTGGCGCAGGCCACACCACCCGCTCAATAGTGACTCTTGGATTCCGACGTAGCGTGACCCCACCATGAACGACATAGCCGATAAAATTCGTGAAATCTTGAAGCAGCACGCCCGGCTGGGCCGGGACGCCAGCTCACTGCCGGTCGATGCCGATCTATACCAAGCCGGGATGACGTCCCACGCCAGCGTGAACGTGATGCTCGCGCTCGAGTCCGAGTTCGAGGTCGAGTTTCCGGACAATATGCTGAAGCGCGACGTGTTCGAGAGCATCCAGAACATCTCGGCCGCGATCGCCAAGCTGCAGCAGGGATGAGCGCGCGCGGGCGGCAGCGCGGCGGGTCGCACGCGAGCTTCGTTCCGCTCTCGGACGGCTGGCAGCTGCTGGCCACCGCTGCGGGCGCCATCGCGACACCCGCCGCGCTGCCGGAGCAGGGTTGGTTGGCGGCGTCGGTTCCGGCGACCGCCGCGAGCGTGCTGCAGCGTCATGGTCTGTTCAGCCTGGACGGGCCGCCGCGCGCGTTCGACGCCGAGGATTGGTGGTGGTCGCGGCGCTTTACGTGCTCGCTCGAGCCGGGTGAGCGCGCGCTGCTGCGCCTCGACGGGCTGGCGACCATCGCGGAGGTCTGGCTCGACGGAGCGCTGGTCGCGCGCAGCCAGAACATGTTCCGCTCGCACGAGCTCGCGCTAGCAGCCGGTGAGCACGAGCTCGCGCTGTGCTTCCGCTCGCTGACCGCGGCGCTGCGCGCCAAGCGTCCGCGACCGCGCTGGCGCGTTCCGATGCTCGAGCAACAACAGCTGCGCTGGTTTCGCACGACGCTGCTGGGCAGGACACCGGGTTGGTCGCCATCGGTCCCCGCGGTCGGTCCGTGGCAGACGATCGGCGTCGAGAAGCGGCGCGACGTCGGGGTGACGGACGTGCGCCTCACGACCAGCGTGGAGAGTGAGGCGGCGGTCGTGACGCTGACCTGCGCGCTCGACGGCTCGGCTGACGTCGGCCTCACTCGCGCAGAGCTCGTGCTCACGCGGGCGGGCCGTGAATGGCGCGCGCCGCTCAGCGCCACGGACGCCGGGCTCTCGGGCGCGCTGCGCGTCGCCCAGCCGGAGCTGTGGTGGCCGCACACGCACGGCGAGCCAGCGCTGTACGACGCGCGCCTGGAGCTCGCCGCGCCGGGCTTCGCGCACCAGCTGGAGCTCGGCAAGCTGGGCTTTCGCAGCCTGACGCTCGACGACGAAGGCGGCGACTTCGCGCTGCGCGTGAACGGCGAGCGCGTGTTCTGCCGCGGCGCCTGCTGGACGCCGCTGGATGTGGTGAGCCTGAGCAGCGATCGCGCGACGCTGGACGCGGTGCTCGATCGCGTGGTGGCCGCCGGCATGAACATGCTGCGCGTCGGCGGCACCATGGTGTACGAGAGCGACGACTTCTACGATGCCTGTGACGAGCGCGGGCTCTTGCTTTGGCAAGACTTCATGTTCGCCAATATGGATTATCCGGAAGAGGAGTCGTTCCGCGACGATGTTCGCGGCGAAGCGCGGCAGCTCCTCGCGCGGCTCAGCGCGCGGCCGAGCCTAGCCGTGTTGTGCGGCTCGAGTGAGGTCGAGCAGCAGGCGGCGATGTGGGGCGCGCCGCGCGAGCTCTGGCGCCCAGCGCTGTTTCACGAGCTGCTGCGCGACCTGGCGCGCGAGCTGTGCCCGGAGGTGCCGTACTGGCCGTCGAGCGCGCACGGCGGCGCGTTCCCACACCAAGCCAACGTCGGCACCACGTCTTACTACGGCGTGGGCGCTTATCTGCGCCCGCTCGAGGACGCGCGGCGCTCGCAGGTGCGGTTCGCCTCGGAGTGCCTGGCGTTCGCCAACATCCCGGAGCCGACGGGGCTGCCGGGCGGTCACGCGCTGCGCGTGCACCACGCGGCCTGGAAAGCCCGGTCCCCGCGCGATCTCGGCGCGGGCTGGGATTTCGATGACGTCCGCGACCACTACTTGCAGCAGCTGTTCGCGCTGGAGCCGCTGGCGCTGCGCTCCAGCGATCACGAGCGCTATCTCGCGCTCGGCGCGCTGACGAGCGGAGAGGTGATGGCGCGCGTGTTCGCGGAGTGGCGCCGCGCGAGCTCGGCCTGCCGCGGCGGCTTGATTTGGTTCTTGAAGGATCTGTGGCCGAGCGCCGGCTGGGGCATCCTCGACGCCAACGCGCGACCCAAGCCCGCTTATTGGTTGCTGCGCCGCGCGCTGCAGCCGGTCAGCGTGGCCTTGTCCGACGAGGGCTTGAACGGCGTGTTCGCGCAGCTCATCAATGACGGCGCTGCCGCGCGCGACGTCGAGCTCGAAATCGCGTGCTTCAAGGACGCGGAGGTGTGTCTGGTCCGCGCGCGAAAGGCGCTGCGCCTCGAGCCGCGCAGCGCGCTCGAGCTGCCCGTCGCCGAGCTGCTCGAAGGCTTCTCCGACCTCAGCTACGCCTACCGCTTCGGTCCGCCGAGCTGCGATCTCATCGTGGCGACGCTCGTGGCGCAGGGCGAGCCGCTCGCGCAGAGCTACCATTTCCCGCTCGGTTTACCGAACCGGCTGGAGCGCGACCTCGGTCTCAGCGCCGAGCTCCGGCGCGCGGGCGCCTCGCAGGCGGAGCTCGTGCTGCGCTCACGCCGCTTGGCGTACGCCGTGCACGTCGAGCTGGCGGGCTGTGAAGTGGAGGACAACTACTTCAACGTCGCGCCCGGCGACGAGCGGCGCCTGCGGCTGCGACACCAGGGCGCGTTCGAAGCGCTGCGCGGCTCGCTGCGCGCGCACAACTGGGCCTCCTCGCTGCAAGTCAGCGGCAAGGCGTAGCCATGCAGGAGCGTCGCGTTCGCATCGCGGGCTTGGACACGCGCGCGGTCGGCTCCTTCGAACACCCGGAGCGCGTCGTCGTCGTGCTGCACGGCTTCGCCATGCAGGGCAGTGATCTGCAGCCCTTCGCGCGCTCGCTGGGTCTCCCTGGGTTGTTCCTGTTCCCCGACGGGCCCGTCAGCGCCGAGCTCGAGCCCGGCGTGGAGCGCGCTCGCGCCTGGTGGCGCATCGATCCCGTGCTGCGCGCCGCGTCGCTGGCGCGCGGCGCGCGGGACTTGGCCGAAGAGCACCCGGCCGGCCTCGCGAGCGCGCGCGAACAGCTCGTTGCGTTCTTGGCTGCGCTGCCCGAGCTCGTTCGCGGCTTCGAGCGTTGTCCGCTGGTGCTCACGGGCTTCTCGCAGGGCGGCATGCTGGCCTGTGACGCCTGTCTGCGCACGCCCATCGCCCCTTCGGCGTTGGTGCTGTTCTCGACGTCGCGCATCGCGTTCGATGAGTGGCTGCCCGAGCTCGCGCGCTTGCGAGCGCGGCAGCCGCCGTTTCCACCCGTGCTCATCAGTCACGGCGACGCGGACGAGGATCTCGCGTTCGCCACCGGTGAACGCTTGCGCGATGCGCTGCAAGAGGCCGGCGCGAGCGTCACGTGGCTGCCGTTCTCTGGCGGACATCAGATCCCGCTCGTGGTGTGGCGCCGCTTTCGAAAATTCTTGAGCGAAGCGCCGCTCGCGCCGTCCGGCGCGCTGCGCCGGCCCGGCGCTGTCAGCTGATGCGCTCGTCCTCGCGCAGCATCCAGCCGCTGCCCGCGCTGAAGCCGACGTGCCCATAGTAGTCGACGGCCTTCGGCGCGGCGAAGAGAAAGATCGTTGCGCGGCCGCCGGCCTCTTGCGTTCGACGCATGAGCTCCTTACCGATCCCGCTGCGCTGATAGTCCGCGTGCACGGCCAGGTCCGACAAGTACGTGGCGTAGCAGAAGTCGCTCAAGCTACGCGCGATGCCCACCAGCGCGTCGCCGTCCCAAGCGGTGATCACGAGGTTGGCGCGCTCGAGCATCTGGCGCATGCGTTCACGATCGTCGATCGGTCGTCGCTCGCCGAGGCGCGACGCGCGGTAGAGCTCGATCACTTGATCCAAGTCGAGAGAGTTGCCGATTCGGTACGAGATCACGCGGCTGGCTCCGGGTTCCGTTGGGGCAGCAGCAAGCGTAACGTCTTCGCGAGCACCGCGCCGTACACCACGTGCGCGAGGATCATCGTGGTAGGCCGGCCGGGGCGATCGCGAGAAGGCGGCGGTAAAATGCCGGTCGCCGGGATCCAGCCGGCGTAGCTCGTGGCCCAGACGCCCAAGGCGAAGGGGATGCCGCTCTGGGCGCGGGGCTCGCTAGCGGCTCCGCGCAGCTGGTTGCTGGTCTGTTGCCCTACGGCGTAGAGCGCGCCCTGAGTGGCCCCGAAGCCGAGGTGCGCGGCGACGCTCAGCGCTTTGCGCGAGCGTCCCGTGAGGCGCTGCCGTAGCCTGAGGCGCTCCAGCGTGTGCTCCACGATGTGGCGCGGTGGCGTGCGTCCGAGCAGGCCCAACTTCTGGAACGCGAGCATCAGCGCTGACATGGCCACGGTGGCAGCGACTCCCGCCGCGGCGCCGGCGGCGAGGGTACGCGGCAGCTCAGTGAGGTCCAGAGTCGGTTCGGTCGAAGCAGCGGTCATGCGCTGGGGGAGAGCACGCTTCGTGCCAGGCCCGCCTGTGATCGCGCTCGCAACAGCTGCTAGTAAGTCGAATTGTCGTGCAAGATTGGCATGAGGTCGTCGCTGGGCTGGAGCACATCGCAGCGCTGCTCCGCTTCGCGGGGGAGCCGAAATTCAAGATCATGGCCTACGAGCGCGCCGCCGAGGTCGTGAAGACCATCGGCGACGAGCTCGGACCTATGGTCGAGCAGGACCGGCTGCTGGAGCTCGACGGCATCGGACCGAGCTTGTCGCGCCAAATACAAGAGCTCTGGAATAGCGGTGAGTCAGAGTACTTGAATCGACTGCGCGGCGAGCAGCCAGAGGGCGCGGCCGAGCTGGTGCTCGTCGAAGGAATGACGCCGCGGCGCATTCGCGCGCTGCACGCCGCGCTGGGCATCCGCTCCGTGGCGGAGCTGCGTGATGCGTGCAGCGCCGGGCGCGTGCGCGGCGTGCCGGGCTTCGGCGAGAAGACCGAGCAAAAGCTGTTGGCGGCGTGCGAGCGTTGGCTCAACCCCGGCGCGCAGGCGCCGCAACGCTTGATATTGGCGCGCGCGCTGGAGCTCGCCGAGCTCATTCAACACGAGCTCGAAAAGGTCGTGGCGCAGGCGCACGTCAGCGGTGAGCTGCGCCGCGGCGAAGAGACCATTGCGCAGCTCGAGTTCGTGATCGTGGGCGATGGCGAGCTCGCGCTGCGGCAGCTCGCGCGCTTGCGTCAGGTGCTCAGCGTCGATTCGAAGGCGCACAGCGCGCGCTTGAGCGACGGCATTCAGCTGCAGCTCCACTGCGCGGCGCCGAGCAACGTCGGCGCCGCGCTGCTGCTCAGCACGGGCAACGCAGCGCACGTCGCGGCCGTGCGCCAACGCGCCGTCGAGCGCGGCGTAGCGCTGCCGGAAGCCTTGGAAGACGGCACGGCGCGTCCCGAGCTCGGCGATGAGCGCGCGCTGTACGCGGCGCTCGGGCTGGCCCTGATTCCGCCGGAGCTCCGCGCGGGCAGAGACGAGCTGACGCTGGCCGCGCGCGAGGATTTTCGGGATTTGCTGAGCGCGGCGGACATAAAGGGCATGGTCCACTGCCACACCAGCTACTCGGACGGCAAAAACAGCATCGAGGAGATGGCGCGCGCTGCCCACGCGCTAGGCATGAAGTACATCACCATCACCGATCACTCGGCGAGCGCGCAGTACGCGGGCGGTTTGTCTCTGGAGCGGCTGAAGCAGCAGTGGGATGAGATCGCGGCCGTTCAGGAGCGGGTCCCCATTCGCATCTTGCGAGGCACGGAGTCGGATATCTTGGCTGACGGTAGCCTCGACTATCCAGACGCCGTGTTGGAGCAGCTCGACGTGTTGATCGCCAGCATCCACATGCGTCACCGTATGGATCGCGCGGCGATGACGCAGCGGCTCGAGCGAGCTTTGTCGCTGCCGCTGTTCAAGATTTGGGGACACGCGCTGGGGCGCATCCTCAATCATCGTGATGCGATCGACTGCGACGTGCCGGCGGTGCTGGACGCGCTGGCGCGCTCGCGCGGCGCGATCGAGCTGAACGCCGATCCGCACCGGCTCGATCTGCCGCCGGCGTGGATCCCCGAGGCTCGCGCCCGCGGGCTGCGCTTCGTCATCTCGGTGGACGCGCATTCGACCCGTGGCTTAGGCGTATTGCGCTACGGCGTGACCATGGCGCGTCGCGGCGGATTGCGTCGCGGCGATGTACTCAACACCGTAGAAGCCGATGAGTTTGCCAGGCAGGTGCGCCCGGTCGAGCCCGGCGCGGCTACGTCGCACGGCGTACAGCGGAGCTCCGAGACATGAGGGCTGCGCGAGAGTAGCTGCGGAGAAGCGAAAAAGCGCGTGCGCCGTGGCGCCCCCTGTGGACAAATGGGGGGGTGCTGCGCCACGTCCTGGTCCCTATGCTGTTCGCCAGCGTCTGTTCCCTGGGTTGCCGTGAGGAATCCTCGGGGCCGCGTGACGTGGAGCCGTCGGATCAGGCCTTCTTTTGCAACTTACCCGGCACGCTGCGCTTCGAAGCGGACGGCGCCGTGCGCGTGACCGGTGGGCGCGGCGTGGACGTCGTCGAGTTCCTGCAATTGCCAGTCGGTTTCTGCGCTCACTACTACGGCAACGTCGGCAACGCGCGGCAGCTGCGCTTCGCGCCCGGCGGTGAGCTGTTCGTCGCGTCACCGACGATGAACACGACCGGCGGCGGGCGCGACGGCAGATCGGCGATCGTGGTGTTGCCCGACGACGACGCGGACGGCGTCGCCGACACGGTGCTCACCTTCGCCAGCGGCTTGCCCGCCACGCAGGGCATGATGTTCGCCGACGGCTACTTTTACTATCAGGATGATCTCGACATCCTGCGCACGCCGTACGCACCGTCGCAGCGAGCGCTCGAAGGTACGCCCGAGCTCGTCGCGCACATCGACGCTTGGCGTTCGTTGCTGCATTGGCCAAAGCCCATCGACCAAGCCGACGACGGCACGATTTACCTAGGTAACGGCGGAGATCAGGACGAGAGTTGTGATCTCTCCCGTCCGTTTCGCGGCGGCATCATGCGGCTCGACGGTGCGGGTGGGGCGACGCCGATCTCGAAGGGTTATCGCAACCCCATCGCGATTCGCTGTCAGCGCGGACATAACCTCTGCTACGCCGCCGAGCTCGCCATGGACTACAGCGCCGGCATGGGCGGCCGCGAGAAGCTCGTCCCGATCCGCGAGGGCGATGATCTGGGCTTTCCGTGCTGTCAAACGCAGGACATCCCCGCATCCAATAACGAGCCGGTCCCGGACTGCTCGACCGTCGCGGCGGAGGAGGTGTCCTTCGTGATCGGCGACACGCCCTTCTCCTTCGACTTCGAGCGCGGGCTGTGGAGCGAGCCGTACAAGGGCTCTGTCTTCGTCCCGCTCCACGGTGCAGCGGGCTCGTGGGCGGGCGCGCGCATCGTCGCGGTCGCGATCGATCCCGAGACGGGTCTGCCGCTACCGGGCACGAATTTGCCGGACGTCTCGCCGGGCGCGATGAGCGACTTCGCGCGCGGCTGGGACGACGGGCAACGCCAGCACGGCCGGCCCTCCGCCGTTGAATTTGCGGAGGACGGCCGCATGTTCGTGGGCAACGACAATGATGGAAACATCTTCTGGGTCGCGCCCTTCGAGCTGCGTCGGCCCGGGTTCTGAGAGCGCGCGCCTGCGAAGCGTGAACGGCAGCGTCACTTCAGCTTGACGATCTGCTTGATCGTCTGAGGCTTGCCGGAGAAAGCCGGCACGTGCGCGCGCGCGAGCGCCTCCGCGATGCAGCTCGCCGTTTCGGTGCCAGCGACGCGCGCGCCAGAGACACGAACGTTCTCCACGTTTCCCGAGGGCGCGAACTCGACCGCTGCGATCGCTGTCGCCGCAGGCGTGCCCGGTTTCTTGCAGGCTTTGGCGCGCGCCGCCGCGACGCTGAGCGCGCCCTGCGCGACCTTGGGGTTGAAGCGAGGCGCCCTCGTCGGCGGCGCGACGGCGCTGGCGTTGGCCGCCGCCGTTCGCGCGCTGGCGGCGCTTTGCGGCGTTGCGAGCGCGCTACTCGCAGGGCTGACGGGTGCGCGCGTTGGCGGCACCGCTCTGGTTTCGTGAGCCGCGGTCTCTGCTGCCGGCGCGGGGCTCGCGGCAGGCGCAGCTGCGCTGGGCGACGTCATCCGGCCCACTTTCATGCCCGCGATGAACGCGAGCGCCACCGCCGCGAGCGCGACGCCGGCCGGCGCGTAGCGGCGCAGCCTCCCGGCGCCCGCTGGCGGCGACCAGGAGTGCACGACCGGCGCGTCACTCTGCGCCGTCGCGCCGAGCGCGTCGGCCGACGCGGAGCGCGGTCGCGCGGGCGCCGCTCCTGCGCGCGCCGTAGACGGCGCGTCCGCGCGCTGGCTCGGGTGCGTGCTGCTCGTGAAATCGAGCGTAGCGTCGGCTGCGTCGCGGTCACGAGCCGTCGCGGTTGTTTCGCCGTGCGGGGCTGATTGGCGCGCCGCGCCCGGTGCTGGCCCGAACGGCAGCGTCGAGCGCGCGGCCCCGGCAGCCAGCGCGGGCTCGCTAACGGCGCGCAGCGCGGGATCGACCGAGTAAGCGCTGGGCAGCGTGTCGCTGGGCGGCGCGTCGCTGCTCGAGATCTGCGCGAGCGGCGCCGCTTCGGGGATGACGGGCTCGGCGGGCACGAGCGGTGCGTGCGGCAAAGCGAGCGTCGGCGCCGCGTCGGACGCGGCGTCGTGAGCCGCAGCCTGCGGCGCGTCACTGTGCGCTGGCGTCTCCAGTGGCGAAGCGGGCGCGGCCGCGACCACGTCTCCCGATTCCACCTCACTCGGTAGCTCCCAATTCAGCTCGTCACTGCTCTGGCGCGGTGCCGCACCCTGAGCGGGCGGCGCGTCAGCGGCGCGCGCTTGCGGTTGCGAAGGGCGCGGCGCGTCCGGCGGTGCGGCGGCGTTCAGCTCGAGCAGCTCGTCGAGCTGACACTTCGCGCAGCGCGTCTCGCTTGCGGCGGCGGACGGCGCGTTGGCGGGCAGCTCGGCCTTTTCACCACATTTGGCACAGACGACGAACGGCATTGCGCCTCCTCCGCTCGCTGAGCGTGAGGCAAAGCATCTCGCGAGAAGCGGGCACAGCGCAAGCCCTGCGCCGCGGCTCGATGTTTCGACACGTCAGCGGGACAGCGCGTCGAGCAGCGCTTTGGCTTCATTTTGGCGGTACGCACCGAACTTACCGGCAGCGAAGGGCGCGAGCGCGGCGCGCGCGTCATCGTTGCGGCCTAGGCGAACCAGGCACAGCGCGCGATTGTACTGCGCCTCCAGCGCGAAGCGTCCGCCGGGCGCTTCCGTGAGATAGGCATCCCAAGCTCGCAGCGCGCTGGCGTAGTCGTGCTCGACGAAATGACTACGATGCGCGGCGCGATAGAGCTCGTGCGCGCGATCCGAAATGTCTCGCAGCGCGGCGGGCGGCTCGTCGCTGTGCGTGTCGGACGGCGCGCTCGGGGCCGGGCTCGGCGCTTCTTTGCGGCCCTGATCCCGTCTCGGCGCGACGCGCGAGCTCGCCACCGGCGCGTCGGGCGCGGGTCGCTGCGGCACGCTGGGGGCAACGGGCGGCTCGGCTGCGGACGGGCTCGGCGGCGCTTCCAGCGGCGGCGCTTCGAGCGGCGGCGCGATGGGCGCGCTGCTGTGCGTAGGCGCCGGTCGCGGCTTCGCTGCGCGCTGGCTCGCCGGCTGCTGGCTCGCGGCGGGCGGCGGCTTGACCTCGATGCCGAGCGCTTCCCCGACGCGCGACACCCACGCCGCCGCGCGGCCGCTCATGGTACCCCACGCCGTGGCCGCGGCGAAGCAAGCCGCGAAGGGCAGCAACAGCGCGAGCCGCGTGCGTCTTCGATGCTCCGACTGCTGCAGGCTGGCCATCACGCGCGCGCGCGTGAACCGCGCGCCGTCGTCCGCCTCGCGCGTCTCTTCGCGCAGCGCGTTCGCTGCTCGGCGCAAGAGCTCGTCGCTCATCGGAAGCCCTCGCGTTCCAGCTCGCCGCGCAGCTTCTTCTTCGCGTGGAAGAGGCGCGTGCGCATGGTGCCCTCCGGCACTCCCACGATGCGCGCCGCGTCAACGGAGGTGCGCTCCTCCACCTCGCACAGCACGAACGCGACGCGCTGCTCGATGGGCAGCGCATCGAGCGCGCGCGTCAGCGCTTCTGCCAAGCGCTTGCGCTCGGCCGCGTGCTCCGGGTTCGGCGCGTCGGCGAGCGGCTCCCGCTCCAAGCGATCGAACGCGCTGCGCCGGCGCGAAGCGGCGCGCACGTGGTGACGCGCGTGGTTCACCGCGATCGAAATCAGAAACGTGCGCAGCGAGGACTGGCCGCGGAAGTTGCGCGCTGCGCGCGGTAACGCCACGAACACCTCGTGCACTAGGTCCTCGGCGGCCGCGGCTTCGCCGACCAGTCGCCGCGCGAACGCGCGCACCGCGGCGTGGTGCGCGTCATACACCTCGCCCAGCGCCGCCCGCTCGGCGCGGAGCAGACGGCCGAGCAGCTCCGTCTCGGCATCGCTCGGAGCATCGTCGAAGGCAGCAGGGGGCGCGAGCACGACGCTCATAGACATAGTCCAGCCTGGAGTCGGAGGCTGCGCGAGTGTGGGTCTTCTACCCAGGTCATCGAGGATCGACACTGAATCACGCCGTTTCTCAGTTCCCGGCCGCCGGCGGTCCGTTCAATGCCTCTCCCAATATGTGTAACAGTCTGAAATTACAGATCAATCGATGACGGCGCTGGGCGCCGCGGGGGCCAGACAGTGTTAGGATGCGCGCTGATGGCCACGGAGCGCATCGCGGACGGCAAGCTCGCTCAGACGACGCCGCGCTCCTCGTCGCGTCGCACCACGCGCTTGGGCGTCGCGCTCGCGTCCGCGCCCAGCATTCTGTCGACCATTCCCGGCCTGGTGGCGCTGGTAGGTATCTTTCTCACTTTGACGGGTGACCGCGCGCTGCGCGGCAGCAACCTGCAGATGGCGCGCGAGCGCCTGGCCGAGGAGGCGCGGCTCGTGGCGGCCAGCGTAAGGCACGCCCTCGAGCAGTCCAACCCCGTGCTCGACCGCTTGGCGTTGGCGGTGCGCCAGCACGACTCGCAAGAACCATTCGACGACTTCGCGCAGACGCTGGCAGATCTGATGAACGGCCGTCCCGGCATCGCGTACGTGAGCGCGAGCTTTCCGGACGGCACCTTCCAAGGCGCGTATCAAGACGACGACGGCGCTATTCGCTTTCAGGACAGCCGCATCGACGGCAGCGACACGCGCGTGCGCCGCTACCACTTGGACGCCGGGAAGCCGCTCCGGCTGCAGCGTGAGGAGCGCACCAAGTACGATCCGCGGCAGCGCGGCTTCTATCGCGTGGCGCTCGAGCGCGGCGTGCGCACTTGGACGGAGCCGTATCCGTTCTACATGACGCACTACACCGGTGTGACGCGCACGCAGCCCGTCTACGTCGGCAGCGGGGCGGCGCGGCACCTGCACGCGGTGCTCACCGTGGATTTCGACGTGAACGCGCTGTCCTCCTACCTCAGCGGGCGGCAGCTGCCGGGCATGCGCGCGCTGCTCTACGCCAGCGACGGCACGCTGCTCGCCTATCCGCAAGGCGCGAAGGCGATCCAGAAGCTGCCGCTGCGCTCCGATCGCGCGCTCCGTTACAGCGATCTCTCGGATCCGGTCCTGCAAGCCTTCTTCGCCTCGGTGAAGGACGCCGGGCGCACGCAAATCGACATGCGCGAGCTGACCAGCGAAGGTCAGCGCTTTCTGACCTCGGTGGTGCCGGCATCGAACGATCCCAGCCTGGCTTGGTACATCGCGTATTTGGTGCCGGAGTCCTACTTCCTCAGCGGGCTGCAGCAGTATCAGCGCGGCAGCATCGTGATCGGCATGCTCGCGGTGCTCACGGCCATGTTGATCGCCTGGCTCTTCGCGCGGCACATCGTGCGCGTCCAGCGCGAAGCGGCGGAGGCGCGCGCGGAGGCACAAGCGGCGCGTCGCGCGGCGCGTGAGCTCGGCAGCTATCGCTTGGTCGCCTGCCTGGGGCGCGGCGGCATGGGCGAAGTGTGGAAAGCGGAGCATCGCCTGCTCGCGCGTGAAGCCGCGATCAAGCTGATCAAGGCCGACGCCGGCGGAGCCGTCAGCGATGAGCTGCGCGAGCGCTTCCGCCGTGAGGCCGAGACCTTGGCGCGCCTGCGCTCGCGCAACACCATCGAGCTCTTCGACTACGGCGTGGCCGAAGACGGCACGTTCTATTTCGTGATGGAGCTCTTGGACGGCATGGATCTCGAGTCGCTCGTCGCGCGCTGCGGCCCGCAGCCAGTCGGGCGGGTGCTCAAGCTCCTGGCGCAGGCGTGCAGCTCGCTGGCGGAGGCGCACGACGCTGGCCTGGTCCACCGCGACGTCAAGCCCGCGAACCTCTTCGTGTGTCGCGCCGGCGACGAGCTCGATGTCGTGAAGGTGTTGGACTTCGGCTTGGTGCGCGCGACGACGACGCGCGGTCTGCCCGGTGTCTCGCTCGACATCAGCAGCGAGGGCGTGCTCGAGCCCGAAAAGATCAGCGACGTGCAGCTGACCCGCGCGGGCGGCTTGATGGGCACCCCCGCGTATATGTCTCCCGAGCAGGCCTTGGGTCACACCGTCGATGCGCGCGCGGATCTCTATGCGCTCGGCTGCGTAGCGTTCTGGCTCCTGAGCGGGCGGCTGGTGTTCGACGACGATAACCCCATGCGCTTGATGCTGGCGCACGTCAGCAAGGAGCCGCCCGACGTGCGCACCGTGACCTCGGGCTTCGTGCCCGAGGAGCTCGCGCAGCTGATCCAGTGTTGTTTGGCCAAAAACGCCGCGGATCGTCCCGCCGACGCGCGGGAGCTCGCGCGCCGCATTCGCGCCATCAACATCCCGCCCGAGCACGAATGGACCGAGCAGCGCGCGGAGGCGTGGTGGCGGGAGCATCGTCCGCGCCAGCGCTCGGTCAGCCCGCTGTCGGATACTTCCCGCGAGTTCAACGTCGCGGTGAAGGCCGGCTAGCGTTCACGAGTCAGCGCGCGCAACGGCCCGTCGCGGCGCGAGCGTCGCGCTTTGCGCGTGCGAAGGCGTGCTCGGCGCCGCTGAGCCGCGCCTCCAGCAGCGCGCGCCAGCTGCAGCGGGTCGACCTTGGCGCGCAGTCGACGGTCAAGCCGTCCTCGCTCACGCGCCGAGTCATCGCGCGTCCGCGCGTCCTCGCTGTCGTTAGCGGGGAGTGCCGCAGCGCATAAACCTCGCGTTCGAGCCGATGTAGATGCAATGCCGGCGCGCCAGCGAGCGGCTTTTTACGGCGCGCTGACAACAAGGCACGCGCGCGGATTGGTGCTCCGAGCGGGTGAGGTGCTAAATGTGGGAACGCGCCATGAAGCATTCAGAGATGCTTTCACTCGGACTCGCCGTCACTTTGCTGGCTTGTAGCTCCGAGCCCGGTACTTCGCCTGGTACCGCCGCCGCTGGCGGGGGCAACCTTGGAGCCGGCGGCAGCGCTCAGGTCACGCAAGGTGGAGCGCATCAGGGCGGCGCCTCTTCCTCGGGCGCAGGCGGCGGCACGATCGCCGGCTCCGCGTCGAGTGGCGCACCGTCCAACGGCGGCGTCGGTGGCGGCGGCGCGGGAGCCGCGAACGGCGGCGACACCTCAATGGGCGGAGCTTTGGGCGCGAGCGGCAACGCAGGGCAGGGCGGCACCAGCGCGATGGCTGGCGGCGGCGCGGAGGCTGGCGGCGCGGGAGGGCGCGGCTCCGCCAAAGGCGGCTCGGCGAATGGCGGCGGAAGCAATGGCGGCACGAGCGTCGGCGGAGCCGGCAAAGGTGGAACAGCGGGCGGCGGCGCCAGCGGCGGCGCAGGAGGAGCTAGCGACTCAACATCGCGCGTCTTCAGCAGCTGTCGTTTTCACTTCGGAACCATCGACAACCTGGCCAAAAGTGGAGGCAGCGCCTTAATCGCCGAGCTCGACTTCTTCACGCCAGGGTGGATGCTCGGTGATTCATTCGATCAAGCTTACGTCTGTGAGGAGACCAAAGCCGGAGCGCCATTGCAGAACCTGGTGCCCGTAGTCGTCGCCTACGTTGCCGCTTCCTACGCCAAGCGCCATTTCAACCTGTGCGATTGCAACGTGGGCACGTGCGGCGCCAACAACGACCTCTGCCATCAGGGGGCGCAGCGCATCTCCGAGAACCTCACGGCCATCGTGAACGCCTACAAGAGCTACTCGCAGGGCTACGCCAACTGCTTCGGAACCACGCGCCCCATCGTCTTCGAAATGGAGCCCGACTTCTATCAGTACACCGGCAGCAGCCAATCCAAGCCCTGGACGCCGACGCAGGCGGGCGAAATCATGAGCCAGCTGGTGAACGCGCTAAAGTCGTCCTTGCCGAACGCGCGCTTTTCACTCGATGCGTCGCCCTGGGTGGGAGAGAACGGCACCGACAACGGCGCGGCCTGGTTTCGCGTCTTCGACCTTTCGCTTTTCACCTTCGTCAACACCTCCGGAGGCGGCACCAGCGCCAGCAGCGCCAAGATCCGCTCGGCCAACAACATGACCTGGTCCGGCCTCAACCAGACCAGCGGCAAGCCGATCTTGGCGGACACCGGCTACGGTGCGAACGGCTCCTCAGCGGGGCACGACGCCGCGTGGGACTCAGCGGCGAACATCAACGCACGAATCGCCGATGGCGTAACCTCCATCGCTCAATACAACCCCAGTCCCAATTGGGCGAGCACAATCGCCAGCATCCGCGGCCAGCTCAGCACCCCGAAATCCTGTCCTTGAGGCGTCGTCAAACGAGCCGAGCCATTCGTCCGCGATGCAGCCCACGGCAGCGGGCGCTATCAGCTTGATGTACTGCTAAGCGCCGAGGCGTTCACGTCGGCGAGGATGATGGGCCCGCCGCCGCGGAGCTCGAGGACGCCCCCGATTTGGGAGTAAGTCGGCGGCGGCCGACGGATGGGGGCAACATCGCGTAAAACGAGCGTAATGACATTGTCATTAATTTGCGGTGGATTGGCTTATTTTACGCGCAGCATGAGATCAACCTGCTTTCGACGCGCTCGTAGGTTCGATCAAGGACGCAGGACCTGCTCGGCGCGGACTTCGTTCTCGAGAGCTTGTCCGCGCTCGAACGCGGTGACGTTCTCGAGCGTGATGCGCGCGATGGCGGCCAGCGCCTCCTTGGTGAGGAACGCCTGGTGTGAAGTGACGACGACGTTCGGAAACGTGAGTAGCCGCGCGAGCACGTCGTCCTGAAGGACGCGGTTGGAGAGGTCTTGAAAGAAGATGCCCTCCTCTTCCTCGTAGACGTCCAGGCCGGCGGCGCCGAGCGAGCCCTTCTTGAGCGCGCCGATCAGCGCCTTGCTGTCGATCAACGCGCCGCGGCCGGTGTTGACGAGCATGACGCCGGGTTTCATCGCGCTGAGCGCCGCAGCGTCGATCATGTGGTGGGTCGCGGGGGTGAGCGGCACGTGAAGCGAGATGATGTCTGCTTCGCGATAGAGCTCCGGCAGCTCGACGTAGCGCAGGCCGAGCTCGGACGATAGGGCCGCGTCAGGCTGGGCGTCGAAGGCGAGAAGCCGGCAGCCGAAGCCGTGAAAGATGCGCGCCGCCGCGCGGCCGATGCGACCGGTGCCGACGATGCCCACGGTCTTGCCATGGAGATCGAAGCCAACCAGCCCCTCGAGTGAGAAATTCCACTCGCGCACGCGCGCCGAGGCGCGGTGGATCTTCCGGTTCAGCGCCAGTACGAGCGCCACCGCGTGCTCCGCCACGGCGTAGGGCGAGTACTCCGGCACGCGCACCACGGGCAGGCCGAGGCGCTCCGCCGCGCTCAGATCCACGTGGTTGTAGCCGGCGGAACGCAGCGCGATGAGGCGCGCGCCGCCCTCCCGTAGTGTCGTGAGCACCGCTTCGTCCAGGCGATCGTTGACGAACGCACACACCACGTCGTGAGACCGCGCGAGCGCCGCGGTCTCACTCGAGAGCCGAGCTTCGAGGAACGTGATCTGGTGGCCGAAGCCGGCGTTCGCGCGCTCGAAGGACTCGCGGTCGTACTTGTGTGTGTCGAACATCGCGATTTTCATCGCTGACTCCGCGGCGAAAATCGAAATCGACTCAGCGTAGGATGCAGCTCACTGCGGCCCACCATCGCGACGATTTCGCCGTCGATGAACTCGTGACGGAGCGTCGCTGCTTCGGATTCCAGCATCGACTGCTCGCCATATGTGTAGGCGTGGCGACGTCTCATCGTGCGCGCGCGACTGCCGCTCCAGAGAGGTGATGCTACTCGGGCACGCATCTGCGCAGAAGGTAGCGTTTCATGGCGCTTCGCGCCACGGGCCTAGCGCGTGCCGCTCTTGACAAACAAGGAAGGAGCAGGGCATATGAATAGGACCTTGTCGCTGTTTCGGAGTGAGAGTGAGTCGTGCGTCGCGCTGGTCGTAATGGCCGGCATGCCGCGTCTCATCCTCTAGCCGGAAGGGCGATACCGCGCCCTTCCGGTCACCTCCCGGAAGGGCGCATGTGTTTCGGGAGGGGATCGCAGGTGGCGCTCGGGAGCACCGATGTCGCGGCTTGGCTCGCGCTCGCGACGCTGCTCGCGACCTTGGGCTTTCGGCGCGCTCAGCGGCGCTCGGAGGTGCACGGTGGCTGAGCGCACCACGACGAGCCGAGCGGCGAAGCTGCGCTTCGCCGCCGCCCTGCTCAAGACCAGCTTCCGCGCGGCGGCGGCGTTGCGCGGCGCGTTCGCGATGCAGGTCGCGTTCATGGCGCTGAACAACTGGGTGTTCTTCACGTTTTGGTGGCTGCTGCTGCGCCGCGTGCCCTCCATCCGCGGTTTTCTCCTGCACGACATCGCCGCCCTGTATGGCGTCGTCGCCGCGGGCTATGGGCTCGCCGTCGTCCTCGCGGGCGGCGTCATCCGCTTGGCCCGCATGATCGACGAGGGCGAGCTCGACACGCTGTTGACGCAGCCGCAGCCCAAGCTGCTCTACGCGCTGGGCAGCCACTCGAGGGCGTCCGGCGCTGGTGACGTGTTCTCCGGTCTCGTTCTGCTCGCTGTGTACGGCGAGCTGCCGCTGGCGCGAGTGCCGCTTGCCTTGCTGGCGGTGGCGCTCAGCGCGATCACGTTCGTGGCCTTCGGCGTGCTGAGCTTCAGCGCGGCGTTCTGGCTCGGTCGCAGTGAGTCCGCCGCCATCAAGCTGTGGGAGCTCTTGCTCACGTTCTCTTTGTATCCGGAGCCCCTGTTCGGGGGCGGGCTGCGCGTAGTCTTGTTCACGCTGTTGCCGGCGGCATTTGCCAGCTTCCTCCCGACACGCTTGCTGCGCGCGCCGTCCGCGACCGATCTCGCGTTCGCCGTCACCGGCGCGCTCGCCCACGCGCTGCTGGCAAGCTGGGTGTTCCGGCGCGGTCTGCGCCGCTACGCATCGGGAAGTCGCTTTGGCGTGTGGGGCTGAGCCTCGGCGCGTCAGCGGCCGTCCAAGATCAAACCGACGATCTCCGTCTTGTAGGTCTGCGCGCTGTTGTAGTCGCCGCGCTCCCAGAGCAGCGCCGTCTTGTCGCCGGGCCAGTAGGGCACCACGGGCCGCAGCTGATCTTTGCTGGAGTTCTGCGTGATCGGCGTCCAGGTGAAGCTCGCGCCGTTGTCGCACGTGGTGCCGCGCCAGATTTCTCGCTTCGCGGACTTGGTCTTGTCGTCGCGCGGATCCCAGGCCGTCGAAATGTAGATCGTGTGCGGATCGTTGGGGTGCAGCGCGCCGAGGCCGGTGTAGTCCGCCTCGGAGCTGTACAGCTTGTTACCCGCGTGAGTGAGGTACGTCGCCTTCCAGCTGGTGCCGTCGAAGCGGGCATAGATGAAGCGCTTGTCGGGGTCCATGTTGTCGTCGGCGGTGCCCGGCGTGTAGGAGCCCTCGACCCGCCCGCTGCCGATCATGGCGACCGTGCCGTCCTCGTAACGCACCAGATCGCAGTTCCACAGGTGATTCAGCTTCACGCCGCCGATGCTGGTGCCCGTGCCGAACACCTTGGTGAACTTGGTGATGTCCGGCGCGTTCTTGTCCGTGACGGTGTCGACCTCGGTCCCCGTGGAGGTGTAGCTCTTACCGTCCTTGATGTAGCCGTGATAGAGGCTGGTATCGTCGTCGCGGGGGTGAGCTTCGGTCGCGAGGAAGTCGATGCGGTCGCTGTTGTTGCCCCAGTATTTGTAATAGCCGGCGACGTAGCCGACGCGCGGCGTGCTGGTCAGGCGTCCCGTGTACGTCCAGGTCGCGCCGTCGCTCGACGTGATCAGGTTCGGGCTGGTCTCGACGGAGCGCACGAAATCCCAGACTTTTCCGCCCATGAGCCAGATGTTGGAGTAGCTCACTGTCTTGTTGTTGGGCGTGGGGCAGCCGTAGCTCTTCCAATCGAATTTCTGCTGCGGGCCCCATTTGCCAGCATCGTAGATGTTGTAATAGGTGAAGCAGTCGTCGTTGTGCGTGGTGTACATGGCGAGGTACTTGCCCTCGCCGAGCTTCATCAACGCGGGCGCGTTGTGATCGTCCGGGTTCAGCTTGCCGAGCGAGCTCGGCGGCGTGGTTGTGCCCGTCGCGAGATCGTGCATCACGACCTCGATGCGCCCGTTGCGGGACGACCCGGTGGCGACCGAGCCGAGCACGAGCTTGTTCGCCGTAGTGTCGACGATCACGCGCTCGTCCTGATACCAACACCAGCCGCCGTCATCGTTGAAGCGAATGACCTGCGAGCTTGGAGCGCCGTACGTTGGCGGGCACATCGCCGCGCCGCCTGCGCCAGCCGCGCCTCCGCCTCCGCCCGCGGCTCCGTTCGCGCCGCCTGCGCCGCTACTGCCGCCGGTCGCGTTACCGCCACCGCCCAGCGCTGCGCCTGCGCCCCCGTTCAGAGCGCCCGCCGCGCCGCCCGTGCTCGCGCCTCCGCCCGCGACAGCGCCGTTTCCCGCCGCGCCGCCGCTGTTCGCGCTTCCGCCGCTCGCGCTCGCCGAACCAGCAGCGCCCGCTGCGCCCGTCGCCTGGCCAGCGGAGGAGGCATCATGGCCTGAGCTCCCGCCACTCGAGACGACAGCGCCTCCGGACGACGTGCTGCTCCCGCCTAGGCCGGTCGACCCGGCACTCCCGCCCGTCGTTGCGCTGCTGCCGCCGCGTCCGTCGCCGAGATTCGAGGGAGAACTCGAGCTGCAGCCGGCGACCGCAAAACCAGTGATGAGAAGCGTAAGCTTGAGCGGGGCACCACGCACGACGACCTCCTCGGTGTTGCAGGTTGTCAAATGCCCCTTGCCTCGATAGCGGATCACAATTTCAAGGCACGCTTCGCAGATTTGGCCCTGAGCCGAGGCGCGCGGCGTTTCTGCAGCCGCTGGCGCCATTTCCGTCGCAGCCGTAAGCGGGCGCTGACGGCTCGCCCTTGCGCGGCGCGCTCAGAAGAGCGCCACGCCGCCGAAGAACTCGGGCGCGAGCTCACCGCTGCCGCGCCGGAAGAGGCCATGGCGCGCGCCAGCGCCGACGAAGGGCTCGATGAACGACGCGAGCCGGACGCTGGCGCGGCCTTGATAGTGCAGATCGATGCGCTCTGGGGTCTCGTTGGGGTTCGCGTTGCTGAAGCTGAACGCGCCGCGCGCGCCGAGCTCGAGCGCTGCGGGGCCGAGCGGCAGGCGGCCGCCCAGACCCAGTGAGAGGCCGCTCAGGTCCTCACTCGGCGTGCGGTGAAGGAGCAGCTCCGAGTAGCTGTAGCGCGACACGAACTTGAGCCCGGCGTTCAGCGGGACCAAATTAGTCGCCAAGAACTCGGCTTGCACGCGCCCCGCTTTGGCGACGTTGACGACGCCGAGCTGCGCGCCCTCCACCTCTGTCGCCACGTTGACGAGGCCCAGCTGGAAGCCGCGCACGCGCTCGCTGACGTTCACGAGCGCGATGGCGCCGCCCTCCAGATCGCGGGTGCGGTTTACGGCGCCGCTGATGGCCAGCCCGCGGAGCGAGCCGGTGACATTGACGGCGCCGCTCACGAACCATCCGCTGCTCGCTCCAGTAACGTTGGCGAGACCAGCGATGGCCAAGCTGTCACTTTGCTGCGCGATGTTGGCGACCGCGCCGACGCTGACGCCCAGCGAGGGCCCGCGAATCACGTTCAGCGTCGAGATGTTCACGCCGCTCAGCGATGGCGCGCTCGTATAGAGGCCGCTCATCAGCAGGCCGTCGACCGGACCCCTCGCGAGCGCGACGACTCCGCCGATGTTGCCGCCGGTAACAGCGTCGGAGACGTCGAGCAGACCGCCGATGCTGACCCCGCGCAGCGCTCCACCCCAATACACGAGCCCGCCCAGCCCGAAGCCATTCAGCGTCTCGCTCTGCAACGCCACGAGCCCGCCCGAGATCATGCCGTCGCTCTCCCCGCGCACCTCCGTGTAGCCGCTGCTGACCGCGAGGCCGCGCACTCCACCGCCTACGCGGGCATAAAAGATCGCCGCGGCGAGGCCATCGGCGTGCTGCTCCACGCGTAGCGCGCCCAGGTTCGCGCCCATGCCTTCAATCGCGCCGACTCGGCTGTAAGCCAGGCCGAGCTCGAGCTGCAGCGCGCGACGCTCACTGTCGGGTCGCAACGCAATGGGGTGAAACAGCGAGAGGTTGACGGCGGGAAATTGACGGATGAGCGGCGCTGGGGCGGCCTTCGCGACGGGCGGAGCTGGGCGAGCTGGCGCGGCGGAGCTCGTGGCTGATTTTTTTTGGGGTGGCGGCGCGGGAGGCGCGTGGGCAGCGCGCAGCGCGGCGAGCAGATCCGCGGCTTCATCGCGCGTCAGGTTGCCGACCAAGAGCGCGATCACCTCCGCGCGGCGCTCGGGGAGCTCTGGCAAATCGATATTGCGGCTGAGCACCTCGCCGCTCGCTGCGGTGTACGTCACGCGGCAGCTCACGCCGTCCACGGCGACCTCGAGGGGCGTCGCTGGTGCGTCGCTCAGCACGACAGTAACCCGGAGCTCCTGCTCGATGGCGGCTCGGATCCGCTCGGCTTGTGCAGGCGCTGCGGAGGCCGGCAGTGACAGATGAACGGAGAGCGGACCTGCTGGCGCCGCGCTCGCCGTCGCCGCCGGCGCCGGTTGCGCCTTTGCGGGCGGAGCGACGGAGAGGAGGCAAGCGACGAGGAGCAGGCGGCTTCGGATCATGGTTCGACGTGGAAGCGACACGTGTAGTGGATCTCGGTCGCGACGGGGCGACCAGCGCGATCGCGCGGGGCCGACCAGCGGGAGCCGAGCAACGTGCGGCGACAAGCTTCACCGAAGCCGGAGAAAGACTCGCCTTCCACCCGAATCCGGCGCACGACGCCGTCCGGATCGAGCCGAGCGCGCACGCGCGCTTTGCCGCCGACGCCGCGCCGCCGCGCCTCTTCCGGATAGAACTTCCGTAGCGTGACGTCGAGCGCGGGGGGCACGGGGCGGCTGCTGAGATCCGCCAGCGGCACCAGGTCGGGGCCGTGCGATTGCGGCTGCGAGCTGGCCACGGGGGCGGGTCGAGCGCGGGCGACGGCGCGCGGCCCGACGATGCCGAGCGCTTGTCCGTTGCCGGTCTGCATCGCGAAGCTGCTCTCGCCAGCGTTCGTCAGCGTCACGCCGCTCAGATCGATGGGCGCCGGGGGAGCGGCCGTGGGCGGCGCAGCGGGCGGCGGGTTCGCCGCGGCCGCTTTGGGTGCAGTGACGCTGACGGGCCGCGCGGTCGGCGGAGCCTCCGGTTCCGGCTCCGGCGGTGGCGGCTCCGGCTCGGGCGCCGGCGGCGGCGGCTCCGGTAGCGACGTCGCGACCTCGAACGCCAGCTCGCTGGACACGCGCGGCGCGGGCGCGGCGGACGGCGCCAAGCCGAGCGAGGCGTACGCCACGCCGTGCAGCACGAGGCTGGAAGCCAGCGCCCAAAATACCCAAGGCAAGGTCGGCCAACGCATGGGGTCCTGCTCAGGGGTGCGTGGCGAGATCATCGGGGTTCACGTTGATGGCGAAGCGCACGATGCGCTCCTGGCGCAACAAATCGATGACGTGCACCACGCGGCGATGCGGCACCGCGCCGTCCGCGGCGATCACCGCGCGCAGCTCCTTGTTACGGCGGCGCGCGTCGCGCAGCTGAGCGCGCAGCGCGGCTTCTTGGACGGGCTTGCCGTCGAGGTACAGCGCGCCGCCGTTGTCCACGCTGATCGCGACCGGCGCCGTGGCCGCTTCTCCCGTCGCCGCGCTGGGCAAATCCACCGGTATCGCGCGCGACGCGATGTATGTGGCCGTCACCATCAGCACGACCAGCAGCACCAGCACCACATCGACGAGCGGCGTGACGTTGATGCCGGAGATCATTTCGTCGGATTGAGTGGAAGACTGCGCCATGGCTCACTCCGCGGCCTGGGGTGCGGCTTCCGATTTGCGAAACGCCAAGATTTCGTGGCAGAGCGCGCCCGCGCGGCCCAAGCGCGCGCGGATCAAGCGTTGAAACAGGTTGAAGAAGGCGACCGCGGGCAGCGCGACGATCAGCCCGATGGCGGTGGCGATCAGCGCCTCACCGATCTCTGCCATCAACCCGGCGGACACCTGGCCGCTCGAGTGCTCGAGCTCACGAAACGCGCGCACGATGCCGATCACCGTGCCCAGCAGGCCCACGAACGGCGCGTTATTCCCCAGCGTGCCGAGCAGCGCCAGGTTCTTTTCCATGCTGATGCGCGCGAGCTCGGTCTCGCCTTGCATGCGCTCTTCGGCGCTGGCGACGCCGTCGGCGTCCAAGCCGGCCTGCGCCACGCGAGCCTCGAAGCTCGGGCTCTCCTCCAAGCGCTTGCGCGCCATGTCGCTGCGGCCGCGCTCCAGTAACGTGCGGAGCTCATCGCGCAGGCGCGTGACGTCGTCGCGAGACGAGAAGAACAGAACCGCGCGCTCGATCACGACCGCGAGCGCGACGACGGACAGCGCGATGAGCAGCCAGAGCACCCAGTTTGCGCCAAATTGTGTGAGATTGGTCAGACGGTGGACGACATTCATGGTGGTTTTTCCTGATCGATGAGGGGAATGAGCGCGCCGCGCTTCAAGGCACGACGCACACGGCGCGCTCCGTGAAATCGCTGCCGGCGCGGCCATCGCGCACGACGAACCAAAAGTGAACCAGCGTGCCAGAAGCGACGGCATCGCCGGGCGGCGCCCAGCGCAGCTCCGCGCTCAGCGCTTCAGCGTTGCTGGGAATGACGGAGAACGCGCTCGACAAGTCGCCCGCGCTGGCGAAGTGAGACAGCGTCAGCGTCTCACGCGCGGGATCTGCAGAGCTCAGCTGCACCAGCTCTTCGCGCGCGGACGGCGGTAGCGTCACGCGCAGCGTTTGTTCGCCGCTGCTCGCGCTGAGCTCACGCAGCCCCGAGCCGCGGCAGTCGCCGCTGGGCAATGCCTGCTCGGGCCACGGCGCTCCGGCGAAGGACAGCGAGTCGGGCGTAAAGCTCGGGTTCAGGTTGCTGCGCTCGGCGCTCGCCAGCTCGAAGTCGAGGCGCACGGGCAGCGCTTCACCGCTGGCGCAGCTGAAGGCTTCGGCCTCCAGCTGACCACTCGCCCCCGGGCACAGTACGCCGAGCAGCGCTGCGCGCGCCGACCTACTCACGTCGACGTCGCTCGGCACGCTGAAGTCGAACACCGGCGTCGCGCTCGGAGCGCTGGCCACGCTCGCGAACGCGCTGCCGGTGCAGCTGACGTCGTTGCGGCCGAGCGGCAGCGAGGGGCAGGCGACCAGCGCGAAGCCGGCCTCGGCGTCGCCGTCCGGCGCGGCCAGCAGCCAGCGCACGCGCGCGGCTTCACCGGGCGCCGGGCTCTGCCGCTCGGGAGCGCCCTCGACTTCCATGCGCGCCGCGAGCACGCGCGGCTCCTGGATGATGTCGACCGGCTTCAGGGGATCGTCACAGCCGGCGATCACGAACAGCGAAAGGGCGAAGACACGGCTTCTCATCACAGCTCACCTCGCAGCCCGATGTTGGGCAAAAACGGTAGGCCGCCCGCCGCCTCGGACTTCTTGTAGTCGAAGCTGTGGCGTTTGCTCTCGTAGTTCTTGGCGTTGTAGACGTTCTGCAGATCGAGGTAACCGCCGAGCTTCAGCGGGCCGACCGTGAACATCTTCTCGACGCGCAAATCCAGCTGCTGAAACGCGGGATCGCGCACGCTGTTCAGCGCGCCGAACTCGGGCACGTACACGCCCGTGCGCGCGTCGTACACGGCGCCGGTGATGGGCGTTTGCGGGTTGCCGCTGACGAGCCGAAAGCGCGCGCCGAGCTCCCAACCCTTGCCCAAGCCTTGCGTGGCCGTGAGCGCTAGGATGTGCGTCTGGTCTTGATCGAACAGGCGATAGGGACCACCGTGATCGCTGCGCTCACTGCGCTGCAGCGTGTAGGCGAGGTAAGCGGCGCCGCGCGTGGACCAATGTGCTTCGCCCGCCAGCTCGGCGCCGTAGATGCGCCCGCGTCCCTCGTTCTTGAGGCGCTCGTTCGAGCCGCCGTCGGCGGCCACGATCGTGCCGTACAGGCGCTTGTAGAAGCCCTCCACGCTGAGCTTCACGTGCTCGCCGAGGCGGGACTCCACGCCCGCGCTGGTCTGCAGCGCGCGATAGGCGTCGAGGTGCGGGTTGCCGACCTCGGGCAACGCCTGCCACCACTCCGGACCTTGACTGAACAGGCCGACGCCGGCCTTCAACGTCAGCGCGCGGCTCAGCTCGTAGCGCGCGGCGAGCCGCGGATCCACGGCCGTGGCGCGGACGTCGCGATAATAGTCGATGCGCACGCCCGGCAAGAGCAACAGCGCGTCGGTCGGACGGTAGCCGACCTCGACGTACGCCGCGGGCCTCACGACAGGGATGCTGTCGTCCACCGCCGCGACCATCGGCTGCGTGCTGAACGGCGCGTTTTGACTGGGATCACCCTCGGCCTGTCCCGGCGCCGGGCCGCGATAGCTACCGCCCAACCACCAGCCGAGGAAGTCTCCGCCTACCGTGAAGCGCAACGTGCGGTGCAGCTCCGCGGAGACCTCGGCGCGCGCGTACGTCTCGTAACCGTCGAAGGCCTGCGTCAGCTCGCCGATATGCAAGCTCTGTTCGATGCGCCCCAGCGTGACGCTGGCGTTCGCGGAGACGCCGTGGCTCGGACGGCTGTCGAGCTCCACGTTGACGCGATGAAAGCTGCTGACGGCGCCCACCTTGCCGGAGATGGACGGATCCTCGTCGGGCGGGTGCGCGAACAAGAACTCGAGGCTGTCGCGGCTGCCGTAGCCCATGACGCGCAGGCGCGTGCCCGAGCTCAGTCGATAGTAGCCGAGCGCTTGATAGTCGTAATAGAGCGGCGCCGCGACCACCGAGTACGTGTTCTTGGGTACGAAATTCTTGAAGACGAAATCGATGTTGCTGCGCCGCGCCGCGAGCGCGAGCCCCGCGCGTTCACCGAGCGGCGTCTCCACGAACGCCGAGCTGTCGATCAAGTTCAAATCCAGGGCCGCGCGCAGGCGCTGGCTGTCCGGATCGCGCGTGCGCACTTCGATCGCGCCGCCCGTCACGCGGCCGTAGCGCACCGAGAAATTGCCCGGATACAAATCGACCTTGTCGACCAGACGCGGGCTGAGAAAGCTCGTGAGCCCGCCGAAGTGATAGAGGAACGGCACCGGCGTGCCGTTCAGGTACGCTTGGCTCTCGTTCCAGGCTGCGCCGCGCAGGATGGGCGTGCCATTGTTCAACGACGTGCGCGCGACCCCCGGCAAGATCTCGATCGCTCGCAGCGGGTCCCCGCGCGTACCCGGGATGCGGCGGATCGTCTCGCTGTCCACGCTACGGCGCGTGACCTCGCGCGGCGGCGCCTCCACGGACGCGGTGGCCTCGAACTCCTCGTCCGCCGCGCTGTCGTTCGCGCTCGTGGCTGGCGCAGCGCTCGCGTTCGCGGGCTGTGTGCTGCTCGGCGCGTCAGCGGTTGCTGCTGGCGGCGGTTCAGCGGGTGGCGGCTCGGCCGTCGGCGGCGCTGGCGGCTCGAAGGCGTAGGCGTAGCGAATCTTCACCGCTACGGGCGCATCGTTCTGGCGCGCTGGCGCGAACTCGAAGCGTCGCGCGGCGTCGAGCGCGGCGGCGTCGAGCGCGGCGTTGACGCTGTTGACGACGTGCGCGTCGCTGACTTTGCCTTGCTCATCGACGGTGAGCTCGAGCACGACTTCGACCGGTTGCTCCGGCCGCTGCTCGGGCGTGAGCTCGGCCGCTACGAAGCGCTCGAGCTTCGGTGGCGTGAGCGCCGCCGTAGGCGGCGGCGACGTGGTGGCGCTCTGTCCGTAGACCGGAGCCGCGATGGCTGAGAGCGCGAGGAACAAGAAGATGCTGCTGATGCATTGACGCTGGCGCACGGATCTTCCCTGCTGCGGTGAAACCGCCGGCGATTCCCGGTGAGCGCGCTCGCGGGTGTGGGCTCGCGTGCTGCGCCGGAAGGACGAATTTCCGAATCTTCGCCACTCGGTGCCCGGAGCCTTCGGGCCCGTTCAATGAAATCCGCCCAGCTGCCCCTTTTCTGCGCCCGGCTGATCCGCTAAGCGTTTCATAGCGATACGGCGGCGCTTCTGCTGCTCGCGAACACCATGAGCTCACGAGCGACTCCTCGTTTTGGTTGCGTTGGCTGGCCAGCCGAGCTCGTTGCTCTGCTCTTCTGCGCCTGTGCGCCGGCGCCCGCGCAGCCCGCTGCGCCATCGGCGCCCGTCGCGGCGCCGGCCGCGCCCGTCGTGAGCTCTAGCGCCGCGCCGGTCGAGGCGGCACCTGAGCCGGCGCCGACGCAAGCGCCGGAACCCGAGACCACAGAGGCGGCGGCGAGCGAAGCGCCAGCGAGCGAGCCGCCAGCGACGCCCGCGCGCAGACAGTCACCATTGGAGATGCTCACCGCGCGCGACGCAGCATTTCTGATCGACTACGCGAACTCGGACGCGCGAGCCAAGGCCGACGCCGATTGCGAATCAGAGGCGAAGGGCGACCTGCAAGTGAAGGGCGCCTGCCTCGAGAAGGCGCGCGAAAAGTTCTTGCCCGACGTGCTGCGCTTCAAGAAGGACGAACGCGGCAAGGTCTCGCTCCTGATCTACAAGCGCAGCGGCAGCACGTTGCGCGAAATCTACGTCGCCGCGGTCGAGCTCGTGGAAGAAACCGCGGACTCGCTGAGAGTGAAGTTTTCCGGGCGCGAGAAGGGCGCGCGCCCGCTGTTCAAGAGCGGCAGCGATCAAATCGTCGTGCCGAACGACTACAGCCTCGAGGTCGACGATCCAGCGCTGGGGAAATTGACCTATAACGCCAAGATCGGCCTGCTCGGCGCCGACTGACACAGCACAAGGACAATATGCGAAAGCTCTTCATCGCCCTCCTGTCGCCTTTGTTCGCCGCGGCGTGCGCCGGCGGCTCGCAGCCCGCTGCCGCTCCGGAAGAACCCAGCGCGCCGGCGCCTTCCGCGGCGCCCGCGGAGAGCAACCCAGCTGCTGAAGCGGCGCCGGCCTCGCAGTCCAGCATCGATTCGCAGCGTGAGCCCTTCATCCAAAGCTGCATGGCTCGCTCCCACGCGCCGGACTACTGCGAGTGCGGCTTCCAGCAGTTCCGCGAGATCTTCAAGGACGAAGATCTGTCCAAGCCGATCGAGCAGGGCGATCCGCGGCTGAAGGCCCTGCAGGAAAAGATCGTCTCCAGCTGCACCAGCAAGCTCAACGAGGAGCAGGTGAAGAAGAACTTCATCGACGCCTGCATCGCCGGAGACGACCGCAAGAGCGCGTACTGCAATTGCGCCTGGCCCGCGCTGCGCAAGCAGCTCTCGGTGTCAGACTTCATCGGCGACGCGGACACGCCGCGCTTCGCGGAGGCCAAGAAATCGATGGTCGTCGCCTGCAAAGGCAAGCTGCCCGTCGAGGTCGCCAAGAACGACTTCATGAGCGGCTGCATGAGAGACGACCCGCAGCGCGAGAAGACGTGCACCTGCTACTGGACGAAAATCAAAGCCAAGTTCGGCGCTGAAGAGCTGGCCGCCGGCACCGCGGACGTCAACACCGTGCCGGGCCTCAAAGACTGCGCCAAGTAGCGCGCGCGCTGCACGCGCTACGCGCGGCGCTCTGGCCAAGCGCCGCGCAGCTTCTCGATGATCACGTCGCTGAGCCGGTCGAGCTGCGCGTCCACGACGCGCCGGCTCGGCTCCGCGTCGTACCAGGCCAGGATCTCCTCAGCGCCGCGGCAAAACGGGATCTCGGCGCGGAAGCCGGGCACCAGCCGGCGGATCTTCGAATTATCGAAGATCATGCTGTGCGCCTTATCGCCGAGCAGCCCGGCGCCCCACTGCGGATCGTAGGCGGCGATCAGCTCCGAGGGCACGTGCACGAGCTGCGGCGTCACGCCAGCGGCGCGGCCGAGCAGCTCGTGAATTTGATTCCAGGTCAACACCTCATCCGAGGTGATGTGAAAGCTATCGCCGATGGCGCCGTCGTTGCCCAGCAGCGGCACGAACGCGCGCGCGAAGTCGCGGTGATGCGTCATCGTCCACAGTGACGTCCCGTCGCCGTGCACGATCACCGGCTTGCCGCGCCGCATGCGGTCGATCAGCGTGTAGCCACCGTGCGTCGGCAGCAGCGTACGATCGTACGTGTGCGACGGCCGCACGATGGTCATCGGAAAGCCCCGCTCACGGTAAGCGCGAACCAGCCGCTCTTCACAAGCGATCTTGTCGCGCGAGTACTGCCAGTGCGGGTTGCACAGCGGCGTAGACTCCGTCACCGGCAGCCGCGCCGGCGGCGTTTGATATGCCGAGGCCGAGCTAATGAACACATATTGCCCCGTGCGCCCCGCGAACAGCTCCAGATCCCGCTCCAGCTGACCCACGCTGAACACGACCCAGTTCACCACCGCATCGAACTCGTGGTCGCCGAGCGCGGCGCGCGCCGAGCTCGCGTCATTGATATCGCCGTGCAGGAGCTTGGCGCCAGGCGGCGCAGGCCGCGAGCTCGTCTTCCCGCGGCACAGCAAGTACAAATCAATGCCGCGCTCCAGCGCCAGAGCCGTACAGGCCGAGCTGATGATACCAGTGCCGCCCACGAACAATACTTTCATATCGCGACCTCGCTGAGCCGCTCAGCGTAGCGCCGCGGACCTTGCGCGGCACAGCACATCCCGTAATGGGAGCGCCCAAAAAGCCCAGCCGGCTCCGACCCCAAGCACGCGACCCCGGAAAATCCGAGGTCGCGTGGTCTCGCCGGGGACCCGGCGCCGTCAGCTCGCTAGCTCGTGCTCGGCGGCTTCTGTTAGTAGGCGCGTCAGCTTCTTCGCGAAGCCAGCTGGATCTTCGATGGGGCTGCCCTCGGCGAGGAGAGCCTGATCGTAGATGAGCTCGAACCAATCGCGGACGCGCTCGGAGTCGGGCTCGCGTTCGCCCAGGGCGGAGACGCGCTTGACGAGGGGGTGCTCTAGGTTGACCTCGAGGATGCGGCGCGGCGCGGGGACGTCTTTTTGCTGAGCGCGCAGTAGGCGCTCGATGTGCGGCGGCAGCGCGCCCTCCGGCTGGATCAGGCACGCCGGTGAGTCGGTGAGGCGCTTCGATGCGCGCACCTCCACGACTTTGTCTTTCAAGACGTCTTGGAAGCGAGCGAACAGCGGCGGGCTCTCCTTCTTCTCGTCGCTCTCTTCGCGGTCCTCGCTCTTTTCGCTGTCTTCGCCAGGGAGCTTGAGATCCTGCGCCGTCACGGAGATCAGCTGTTTGCCGGCGTACTCGTTGAGGCTGTTGATGGCGAAGGAGTCGACGGGATCCGTGAGCAGCAGCACGTCGTAGCCGGCCTTGCGCACGCGCTCGAGGTGTGGGCTCGAGGCCGCGACTTTCTGCGTGGGGCCCAGGATGTAGTAAATCGCGCTCTGCCCCTCGGGCATGGCGGCGATGTACTCGTCGAGGCTGATCAGCTTGCTCTGCGCAGAGCTGTAGAAGCGCAGCAGCTTCTCGAGCTTCTCCTTGGATTCGGTCTCGAAGTACAGGCCCTCTTTGAGGACAGCGCCGAAGTTCTGCCAAAACTTCTCGTACTCCGCCGCTCGCTCCTGAGCGGTCTCGGAGAGGAGCTCGAGCACTTGGTGCACCACCTGCTTCTTGATGGCGCGCACGACGCGGGAGTCTTGCAGCGTCTCGCGCGAGACGTTGAGCGGCAGATCTTCCGAGTCGATCACGCCGCGCACGAAGCGCAGCCAGCGCGGCGCCAGCTCTTCGCAGTTGTCCATCACGAACACGCGCCGCACGTGCAGGCGCACGCCGTGCTTCGCCGAGCTGTCGAACAGATCGAAGGGCGCGCGCGAGGGCACGAACAAGAGCCCGCTGAACATCTGCGTGCCCTCGATCTGAAAATGTCGATGACCGAGCGGCGGCTCCCAGTCGTGTGTCAGGTGCTTGTAAAACTCGGCGTACTGTTCGGCGTTGAGCTCTTTGGGCGAGCGCTGCCATAAGGCGCTGGCGCGGTTTACGGCCTCGAACTCGGGCGCTTCTTTCTTGGAGTCTTTGCTCGGCAGCTCGATGGAGTGCGCTACGTAGTCCGAGTAGCGTTGGATCAGCTCGCGCAGCCGGTACGTCTGCAGATAATCGCGCTGATCCTCCTTCAGGTGTAGGGTCACGCTGGTGCCCGCGCTGTCGCGCTCGGCGGGCTCGATGGTGAAGCCGTCCTCGCCGCTCGACTCCCAGCGGAAGGCTTCCGCGCTGCCCGCGGCGCGGCTCACCACGCTGACGCGATCGGCCACCAAATAAGCGCTGTAGAAGCCGACGCCGAACTGACCGATGAGCCGCGGAACGTCCTGGCCGCCCGCGGCCTTCAGCTTCGCCAGGAACTCTTTGGAGCCGGACCAGGCGATGGTGCCCAGGTTCTTCTGCAGCTCTTCCTGCGTCATGCCGATGCCGTTGTCCCAGATGGTCAACGTGCCGGCTTCGCTGTCGGGGATGACGCGGATCTTCAGCGTCTCCCCGTCGTCCAGCAGCGCTTTGTCTTCGATGGCAGCGAAGCGCCGCTTGTCGAGCGCGTCGGAAGCGTTCGAGACCAGCTCGCGCAGGAAGATCTCCTTGTTGCTGTACAAGGAGTGAATGACGAGATGAAGGACCTGATTGACCTCGGCCTGAAATGCGTGACGCACGGCTTCCATGAATTCTCGTCGGGCAGACTTGCCACGATTTTCAGGGTGTCAAGGGTCGCAGTCCGCGCGTCGCGCGTCGCGCGCTCGGCGCCGCTTCGTGCGCGCTGCGCGGCCTGGGGCCGCTCGCAACGTGCTGGCGGACGTTAAGCGGTTTTTGTGCGTCGAGCGGCCGGGCTCGCGCCGTTCGCGGGTTCCGCTCGCGCGGACGGGCAACAGGCATTAGAGTGGCGCGGCGCGATCGTCGTGGATATGTGCCGACTTCCGAACCTCAAACGAGCCGCCGAGCCCGCCGCGAAGCTTGGCCGGAGCTTCGCGGTGGTCGTATAGGCGAGCGCTCATGGGGTTCGACTTCGTCTGCGACTCCTGCGGAAAGCGGCTGACGGTCCCGCCCGCTCTGTACGAAAAGAAGGTGCGCGGGCGCGTCGTTAACATCGCTTGCAAGCTGTGCGGCGCCTCGCTGCGCGTGGACGGCACGGTGCCGCCACCAGCGGTCAGCGTTGGCTCCGTGCCCCCCGGCGCGGAGTCTGCCGCGATTCCGCCCGCTCCGCGGGTCCCCAGCGTCGGCAGGACGAGCCCGCGCCCGCCGCCGCCCTCGTCGCCCGATGAGCTCGAAGACGGTTGGGATGCGCCGCCGCTGAGCGCGCAGCCGAGCTCGGCGCCTGCTCAAGTGTCCAGCGCTCCACCCGAGGCGCAGGGTCGTCGCGCGCCGTGGAGCTCGCCGCCGCCGCTGCCGTCCTTCGACCCGTCGCAGCCGGGCGTGAGCGGCACCCCCAGCTCGGAGCCGACTCGTCTCGACGGCGAGCGTGACCCGCAGCGCAAGCCGGGCTTCCCACCGGGCATGGAGTTGGTGCCCGGGCGCCGCGACACGTTCGCGGGCGCAGCGCGCGGCAGCGGACCGCCGCCCTCGTTTCCGCCGCTCGAAGGCGGCGCCATCAGCCACGTCACCGGTCCCATCTCCGTGCGCGCGCCGATCGCGAAGATCGGCCGCTACGCGTTGTTCGACAAGTTCGCGAGCGGTGGGATGGCCACGGTGCACCTGGGGCGCCTCGACGGCGCGGGCGGCTTCTCACGGGTCGTCGCCATCAAGCGCTTGCTGCCGCACCTGGTGCAGAGCCCCGAATTTACGGAGATGTTGCTCAAAGAGGCGCGGCTGGCGGCGCGCGTACGGCACCCGAACGTAGTGCCGACGTTGGACGTCGTCGCGTCGAAGGGCGAGGTCTTGCTGGTGCTCGAGTACGTGCACGGTGAAGCGCTCAGCGCGCTGTGCCGCTCGCTCGCGCGCAAGCGCGGCTCGGTGCCGATCGGCGTCGCGGTGAGCATTTGCCTCGGCTTGCTGCAGGGCTTGCACGCCGTGCACGAAGCGACGGATGAGCGCGGCCGCTCCCTCGGCCTCGTGCACCGCGACGTGTCTCCTCAAAACGTGATGGTCGGCAGAGACGGCATGGCGCGCGTGCTCGACTTCGGCATCGTCAAAGCGCTGCAACAGATCGAAGAGACGATGCCCACGCGCTTGAAGGGCAAGACCGGCTATATGTCGCCGGAGCAGATCCGCGGCGAGCGCTTGACGCGCGGCTCCGACATCTTCGCGGCGGGCATCGTGCTGTGGGAGCTGATCACGCTGCGTCGCTTCTCCGCCGCCGCTACCGACAAGGAGCGCATCGAGAAGATCTTGAGCGGCGACTACGCGCGCGCGAGCTCGCATCGCCCCGACATCCCCGCCAGCCTGGATGACGTGGTGATGCGCGCGCTGGCCTTCGATCCGAGCAAGCGCTTCCCCACCGCGCGCGAGTTCGCGGAGGCGCTGGCGGCCAGCGCGGAGTCGGCCTCCAACGGCGCCGTCGCGGATTGGGTCAATGGCTTGGCCGAGAAGACGCTGCTCGAGCGCGAGCGGTTGCTGGCGCAGGTCGAGAACTGGGACGACGGCACGCCCGAGATCGAGCTCAGCTCCTCGCCGTTCGCGGTGGAGGCGGCGGCCTTCGAGCAGGAAGAGAACTCGAACAGCGACGGCGCGCGCTCGGCGCGTCACGAGCTCGGGCGCACACCGACGCCGGCTCCCGCTCCCAACGCCGCGCAGAGCGCCCAGCGTAGCTCGCTGGTACCGCCCGCCGCGCGCGACGCCGCGGAGCCGCGCAAGCGCATCGGCCTGTTCATCGGCGCCGGCTGCGTGCTGCTCGTGCTGCTGTACTTGTTGTTCCGTCCCTGAAGCGCGCCGCGCGCGCTACTTGAGGTGCACGGCCTCGGCGTTGGACTCGGACAGGCGTCCATCGGGGATGCTGCGCCCGGTCGTCGCCACCAAGAACGACACCACGTTCCAGGTCTGGGCGAAGTCGAGCGAGCCAGGATCGTCCTTCGGCATTTCCTTGGCGACGTAGTCGTAGAGCTGCTGCGCGGTCCTGAAGCGCTTGGCGAGGCGCTTCTTGCCGAGCACGGGCGGCGCGTTCTCACTGCCTTGCCCGTGATCGCCGTGACAGCTCTGGCACTTGCGCTCGTAAATCAGCGCGCCCGTCGCCGCTTGGTTCTTGCCGTGATCCATCTCCGCAGGGGTGGCGCCCTTCATGCCGGCTCCGCACGCGCCCAACAGCACGCCAGCAGAGAGCGCGAGCCAGGAGCGTAGCGCGCTGCGCGCTCGTCTCGGGCTCGCGGGCGCTGTTGCGATGGAGTGTCGTGACGTGCTGTGCATGCTCACCTCCGTTGCGGTCCGCAGCGTAGCGCACCAGCCGCGCGCGCCGCACGGCATTCGCGAGCGCGCGCTGCAGCCATCAGATGTCGTTCGCTGGTCATCATTTATGAGGGTTGCGGCGCGTCGCTGAAACCGCGCGCGTGGCCCGGAAAATTACCGCTATTTGGAGTGGTCGCGGCTCCCACATGATGCTCCGGGGTTGCAGCTTGGAGCACGCTTGCGCTGTTGCAGTCGTGCGCGCGAGGCGAGAAATGAGGAACGCTCGCGCAGCGCTTTTGCTCGTCTCACGATGTTGCGCGAAAGCGCGCAGTCGTCGTGGAAATGATGAGCGCGGATCGCTGCGAAGCGCGTTGACGGATCTGCTCGCGGCGAGCGAGACTGCCGGAGCCGTGTCGAACGAACGCGAACGCGACCAAGGTGCGACCAAGGAGCGAGATCGTCCGAGCGCTCAGGTGTTGCTCGAGCGCGCGCTGGAAGACTTGCGAACGCAGCAGGTCGAGCTCGAGCTGCGTGAGGCGGAGCTTCGTCGCGCGGCGGAGCGCCAGCAGCTGCTAGCGCGCTCTTACTCGACCTTGTTCGAGCTATCACCCGCCGCGTTGCTGGAGGTGAACGGCATCGGCGGAGTGGGGCGCTGCAATCGCCTTGCTTTGTCGGCGTTGCCCGGGGTTCAGCCTGGAATTTTGTTGACCGAGCTGCCCATCCCGGCGAGCGTGCGGGAGCAGCTGCTCAACGTCGTGCTCAGCGCGCAGCGCAAGGGCCGCGCAGCGGGGTTGCTGGAGCTGGGCTCGCGCTGCTACGGCGTGGAGGCGGTGCACGTCGCGAGCGGGGGCGAGCCGCGCACGCTGCTGTTCCTGAGTGACGCCACGGAGCAGCTCGCCGCGCGTCGCGCCGCCGAGCGCGCGGCGGAGCAGCTGCGCGCCATCGTCCGCGTCTGTCGTGATGGCGCGGCGCTGCTGCACGACGCCGAGGTGTTGTACGCGAACGAAGCCTGGCGCAGCCTCACCGGCGCCGCCGAGTTGTCAGGCCCAGCCTTGCTGGATGTGCCCATCGAGGGGCGCGCGCTGGGCCGACATTTGGCGGAGCTCGCGGCCAACGACGGTCACCGCGCGCTCGAGGTGCGCTTGGGCGAGCATGACGGACAGGAGGTGGTGCTCGAGCTCACCGCGCTGCCCGTAGAGTACGAGGGGCGCGCCTGCATGCTGGTCATGGCCCGCGACCTCAGCGCCCGCCGCCGCTTGGAGGCGCAAATGTCGCGCAATGAGCGGCTGGCGTCGCTCGGCATGTTGGTGGCCAGCGTGGCGCACGAGATCAACAACCCGCTCACGTACACGCTGGGCAACCTGGAGAGCCTGGCGGCGCGGCTCGAGAGCGCTCCCATGAGCGCGAGCGTCGCAGAGGCCGGCGAAGTGGTGCGCGACGCCATCGACGGCTGCCAGCGCATCGCCGCGATCGTTCGCGAGCTGCGCTCTTTCCATCGCTCGGACGCGCACGAGGTGACGTCGCTCGATCCGAACCAGGTGGTCAGGGACGCCGTGCGCATCGTCGCCCCCAAGTGCGCGGCGCTCGCGCGCTTGGAGCTGGATCTGGATGACGTGCCGGCCGTGCGCGGCGTGCAAACGAGCCTGGGCCAGGTGCTGATCAACCTGATCGTCAACGCCGTCGACGCCATGGCCGAGGGGGACACGCGTCGCAACGTGGTGCGCATCTCCACGAGCTGCCGCGGCCGCGACGTGCGCATCGAGGTGGCCGACAACGGGCCGGGCATCGCGGCCGAGCATCTGCCGCGCATCTTCGAGCCGTTCTTCTCGCAAGGCAAACCGGGCGGCACCGGGCTGGGCCTGACCATCAGCCGAAACTTGGTAGAGCAAATGAACGGCTGGCTCGACGTGGACTCCCAGCTGGGGACGGGCTCTCGCTTCATCGTCCACCTGGAGGCTTGCGAGTCGCTGCTGGAGTCGACGCAGCCGCCGCCGCTGACGACCGCGATCCTCGCGGACGCGCGCATCCTGGTCGTGGACGACGAGCCGATGGTGGCGCGCTCGGTGGCCCGCCTGCTCGCCAGCGCGCGCGAGGTGGTCTGCGCGCACTCGGTCGCGAGCGCGCTCGACTGCCTGACGACGCGGCTCGACATCGACCTCGTCATCTCCGATTGGGTGATGCCGGACGGCGGCGCCAGCGTGCTGATCCGCGAGCTGCGCGCTCACGGCCTGGCGGATCTGCCGGTGGTGATCATGACGGGGCTGGGACAGCTCACTGCGGGCCAGCCTCAGGGCCGTCCCTGTGTCCCCAAGCCGGTGTCGCGCAGCGCGCTGCTCGCCACGGTGAGCGACGAGCTCGCCATGGCGCAGCAACGCCGCAGCATGATCGTGCGGCTCGACCCCAGTCAGAGCGCGGCGTTTCGTCTATCGACGATGTTGGACGCGCCGCGCCCCGACGTCGCGCGCCGCCGCTCCTGAGCGGGAGCTCGGCGCGCTCGGCGCGCGTCGCCTCAACCGTCGCGCTTCTCGCTCTTGCTGCTGCCCAGCGCGAGCAGCCCTTCGATGCCGCGCAGCGGCAGCGTGACCCACTCGGGGCGGTGGTCGAGCTCATAGCGCAGCTCGTACACGGCCTTCTCGAGCAGATAGGTGTCGAGCAGCCCAGCGAGCTCCGGCCGTGTCTTCGACAAGAACGGAGCGCCCGCGGCCGTGCGCAGGTACGCGCGCAGAAACGCCGAGGCGGACCAGCGCGACCAGTGATCCGCGAACGGGACGAGGCGCTGGAACGCCGGCGAGTCGGGCGTCGCGTCTCCGGCTTCGCGCCGCAGGCCGCGCGTGGCGGCGTAGTCGAACGAGCGCAGCATGCCGGCCACGTCCACCAGCGGTGAGCGCTTGATGCGGCGCGCGGAGATGGCGCGCGCCGGCTCGCCCTCGAAGTCGATGATGACGAGATCGCGGCCGGTCCACAGCACCTGACCCAGGTGGTAGTCGCCGTGAATGCGGGTGCGCAGCGCCGTGATGTTACCGGTGTTGATGAAGCGGAAGCGCTCCAGCACCGCGGCCTTCATCGGCAGTACGCGCTCCGCCTGCTCGCGCGTCCTCTCGGGCAGCGTGTCGAGCTGGCGAGCGAGCTGCTCGAAGGTGAGCTCCGCCAGGTTGCGCAACGACTGCAGCAGCGAACGCTGGTAAAACAGCGTGAACGGCTCGGGCGCGAAGGCGGCGTTCTCCTTGTCGGAGGCCAGCGCCAGGTGCAGCTCGGCGGTGCGCTCGCCGAGCAGCCGCGCGACCTCCAGGTACGAGCCCACGAGCTCGTGCGAGTCTTGCGGGATCTTGCCCTCGGCGAGCTCGAGCAGGCTGTGCGAGGAGCTCGGCGCCTCCTTGCCGGCCTCGAGCCAGAGCAGCACACGATCGAAGTACTGCTCGAGCTGATCTTGAGTGTAGCTCCAGGCGTCGCTCTCCGCGGGTACGCGGGCGCTCAAGATGCCCACCGTCACGGGCTCCGCCTCGGGGACGCGATACTCGAGGTGCCCGGCCACCGCGGCGCTGTGCTTGAACTCCGCCTCGTCGGTGAGGAACACGCCGATCTCGACCTCGGGGTTCAGGCCCTCCTCGATGCGCCGGAACAGCTTGAAGATGAGCTGCTCCCCGAAGTTGATGCTGGTGTTGCTCTGATCGACGGGCAGCACGCGGGGCTCGACGGAGCCGGCGTTCTCGCGCAGCGCGCGGAACGCGCGGGTGG
Organism: uncultured Sorangium sp.; assembly: GCA_966250485.1. Lineage (GTDB taxonomy): Bacteria > Myxococcota_A > Polyangia > Polyangiales > Polyangiaceae > PMG-095. Next base: position 62,327 of record CBINHN010000038.1, read on the forward strand.
GCACACCGACCAGCTCGCCGTTGATGCCGGGCAGGTGACGGCGCCGCGCGATCGCCTCCAGCAGCTCTGTGCAGAACTGCTGGTCGCGCACGCCGCCGTACAGCAAGCCCTCCTCCCCGCCGACGAAGAGCCGCGCGCGCACGCCCTCGGGGAGGTCCTTGGCCATCTCCAGCGCGCGCGGTCCGCTGCGGTAAGCGACGGTGACGACGTATGTCTCGGGGTCACCCTCGGTGTACTCGGAGCGGACCAGCAGCAGCGCCGCTTGCGGCGGGTCATCGCCGACCGGGATCACGTCCACGATCTCGGTGCCCTTCAGCTGACGCGACTTGCCGCCGAACCAGCGCCGCGTCGGCAAGTAGTGCAGCAAGAAATCCTCGAAGCCCGCGCGGTGCGGCCGCTCGAACAAGTCGAGCCAGCTGTCGGCGACGCGGAAGTCCGTCAGCTGCTGCGTGGGCGCGCCGGCGGCGACGTCGTACGCGCCGCGCGGCTTCTCCAGCTCGAACCAGAAGAAGGAGTGTGGCGCCAGCGTGAGCGAGTAGGAGCGATCCGCCATGATGGGTGGGAAGCGCGTGTGCCCGAAGGCCTCGCGCGGCACGAGCCCGGCGCGCGCCGTGAGATCGATCTCCGCGTGCTGCACGAAGCGCGACAGGTTGGCCACGACCAGCATCTGCTGCTCACCGTCGCAGCGCAAGAAGGCGAGCACCTTGCGGTTGGTCGGATACAAGAACTCCAAGCCGCCGCGGCTGAACGCGGTGAAGCGACGGCGCAGCGCGATCAAGCGGCGCATCCACCACAGCAGCGAGTGCAAATTGTCTTGCTGGGCCTCGACGTTGAGCGCCTCGTAGGAGAAGCCGGGATCGATGATCACCGGTAAAAACAGCTTCTGCGCGTTCGCGCGCGAGAAGCCGGCGTTGCGGTCTGCGCTCCACTGCATGGGCGTGCGCACGCCGTTGCGATCGCCGAGGTAAATGTTGTCGCCCATGCCGATCTCGTCGCCGTAGTAGATCACCGGCGTTCCGGGCA